>JAJCZJ010000088.1 GCA_029262455.1 Deltaproteobacteria bacterium
CTGCCCACTTCTCCCCCTGTCAACGCTTCGCTGCGACCTCTCAGTCGCCAACGCATGACTCGGGGCCGATGCGGTTCGCTATTCCTTCATCGTACGGATCTTTCATCCGCTTCTCCTTGCCGATTTTAATCGGCGCTTTCAAGGCGAGGCTCCTCTCCCTCCCCGGGACACGGCTGTACGCGGCTCGGCAGCGCCTCTCCCTCCCGCGACACGGCTGTACGCGGCTCGGCAGCGCCTCTCCCTCCCGCGACACGGCTGTACGCGGCTCGGCGGCGCCTCTCCCCTCCCGGGACTCGGCTGTACGCGGCTCGGCGGCGCCTCTCCCTCCCGCGACTCGGCTGTACGCGGCTCGGCGGCGCCTCTCCCTCCCGCGACTCGGCTGTACGCGGCTCGGCGGCTCCTCTCCCTCCCGCGACTCGGCTGTACGCGGCTCGGCAGCGCCTCTCCCTCCCGCGACTCAGCTGCCAAATCGGATTGCTTGCGCCGAGAATCGGTTCGACTATTGTCGCGCCCGCAATGAGCGACCTCCTTATGAGCGACTACCAATGGTAAACATTTCGCTGCGATACGATCTCCGGCTCCCCCCCTTTGCTCCAGGAACACACGGCGAGCGCTACCGGGCCTGCCTCGAGCAGAGCGTGTGGGGCGATGGCCTCGGGGTCGGCACCGTCACCCTGTGCGAACATCACGGGATTGACGACGGCTTCATGTCGGCGCCGCTGACGGTTGCCGCAGCCGTGGCCGGCATGACCAAGCATATCCGGCTCACTGTCGCCGCCGCCCTTGTCACCCTCCACGATCCGATTCGCTTCGCCGAGCAGTGCGCGGCAATCCAACTGATCAGCAACAACCGACTGCTGCTCGTCGCCGGCATGGGGTACCGCCAGGAAGAGTTCGATATGGCGGGAGTCAATCGAAAGAAACGCGGAACGATCCTCGAGGAGAACGTCTTGGCCATGCTCAAGGCCTGGACCGGAGAACCGTTCGAGTACAACGGACGAACGGTCGTCGCCACACCGCGCCCGGAACAACCGCCCATGGTTTTCATTGGCGGCTCGACGCCGCGAGCCGCCCGACGCGCCGCCAAGCTCGGACTCGGCTTCTTCCCTTCGATCGACGATCCCGAGTTGTTCGAGATCTACCGCTCCGAATGTGAGGCGCGCGGCATTCCGGCCGGCGCAACGGTTGTACCCGGCGGGCCCGGATTCGTCCACGTCTCAAACGACCCGGAACGAGATTGGCAGCGCATCATGCCTTACGCCCTGCACGAGGCAAAAAGCTACGATTCGTGGCAAGTCGCCGGCCAGCGCTCGACCGTGCACGTTGACGCCAAGACCCGAGAAGAACTCCGCGCCAACGGCAGCTACCGGGTCGTCACACCCAAGGAGTGCATCGAGCTGGCTCGGCAGGATGGTCGGCTGACCCTACACCCACTCATGGGAGGCCTACCGCCGGAAATCGGCTGGGAGGGCCTCCGCCTCTTCGAAAAAGAGGTCAGGCCCCACCTGAGCTAATCGACAGCCGGAACGCCGGCGCCGCGGCGCCGTGTCACGACGAAGGCACCGAGCCCGGCCAACACAACAACGAGAGCAACGAGCCCGAGATTCGAAGCTGCGGGAGCCATCGCGCCCTCGCGACACGTCCCCTCAAAGCCCGGCTGCGAACACGATTGCGTCGCACCGTCGCAAGCGGAATTGCAGCAAGTCCCTTCCACACAGTTTCCGCTCGCGCACTCACTCGGCAACGCGCAGGTGCCCCCATCCGGCCGATTCGGGACGCACGACCCGAGAATCGAATACGAGGTCGTAGCCTTGGTCCGATTGGCGACGTCGCAAATCGAATCCGCGAAGAAGTTCCCGCCCTTCATTAGGCAGCCGATCTGCGTGACATTCTCATCACAAGTCTGCAGAACGAAACACTCGGCTTCGTTCAACCCGGCACAATCTGGGGGATCAGATTCACAGCACCCAGGTTCAGGCTGCACACAGGCCGTACTGTTCGCGCCGCCACAAACCATATTGTCCGTGAAGTCGCCGATACAATCGAACCCCAGGACAACGTTGCAACCGGACTCGTTCAAACAGCACCCGTACGACGAAGGAGAGCTGTGGGCAGGGACCAGGGACCACAACGAAAAAACGACTGAAAGTGCTGCGACAACACTCAATAACGTACGACCACTCTGATCCTTCATCGCCTACCCCTCCTCGGAGCTGCCAGGGTGAGAAATTGCTCTCGGCTGCTCGACCGCGGCAGTCTTCCGCATCGACCGTCCGGGGTCAAGCACCTAAGTGCCTGTTGAATCAGGGCTTTCGGCGGCCGTGTTTGCGACCCGTCGGCCCGCGCGCCTTGATCGCCGCGGTCGTACGCGGGCGCGGCGGTTTCTTGGACTCCTGGACCTTCGGCCGCTTTGCCTTGGGACCACTGCCGTAGTCTCCGAAAGGGTCATCGCGTTCCCGCACCGCCTCGCGGAATCCCACATCCTCGGCCCGAGAGACGAAATCGAGGCCCTCCTGGGTGTGGCGCGCGATGCCGTCGAAAAGGGTCCCGAGCTGCCGGCTCGAAGCAAAACCCATGTTTTCCGCCGTTTGATTGCAAAGTAGCTTGAGCATCACCAACTGGCTGGTCGGCACCTGGGCCATCCGGGCCGCCAGACTCATGGCGTGATCCTGCAGTTCGTCGTCCGGCACGTACTCGTGAATCAAGCCGATCTCGGCGGCGCGGGGCGCCGGAATCTCATCGCCCGTGAGCAGGTATCGCTTGGCGTTCTCGAGCCCCATTCGGTAGACCCACATCGCTGTCGTCGGCGTCCCCCATACCCGCGACGGCGGATATCCAAACGACGCCCCCTCACCAGCGACGATGATATCGGCGCAAAGCACCATGTCGGTGCCGCCGCCGATGCACCAGCCCTGAACAGCCGCGATTGTCGGTTTCTGCGCGTACCAGAGCTTCATGTACGTATCGACGAAGCGGCCGATCATGCGCATGTCCGAGACCGAGTCCCAAACCCGCGCCCCCCGACCGGATTCGCGTGCCTGCGCCGTCGTCGACCAGTCCAAACCGTACCCCGCACAAAACGCGCGACCCTCCGCCCGAAGGAGAATGACGTGCGCCTCGCGGCACTCGTCGGCTGCGTCGATCGCCGCTGCCAACTCGTCGCGCAGCTCCGGCGTGATGGTGTTGTACTCTTCTGCACGCGCAAGGGTGATGACAAACACACCGTCGACGACCTCAGTTCGCAGTGTCTTCACGACTCTCGCATCTCCTCACTAGAACAATTTCAACTGCGCTCCCGGACCGGGATCGACCGACTGCTATTGAGTCGGTAACGATTGCAGGAACCTCTCGATACAACGGTCATGCCACGGAACCCGGCTCTGCCGGCCATGAAAGCCTACGTGACCACCGGCTGGCGACAACAACGGCACCAGGTTTGGATTCGACGACCAGTCGAACCGTTCGTAGGAGTCGCCCGGGATCCACGGGTCGTCGAGCGAGTGAATGACCAACGTCCGGACCCCCACGTCGGGCAAGAAACGCAACGACATATTGCGAGAGTAGTAGTCTTCTGCATCGGTAAACCCGTTGCGCGGCGCGACGAAATTCTGGTCGAACTCGTAAATCGTTTTGGCCTGAACAACCGCGTTGCGCTCGGACGGTGTCAACACGGCTGATTCGCGAAGGCTCTCCGCACGAATTTGGCCCAGCAAATAGCCATGGTACAAACGGTTTCGAGGCGCGAGAATTCTATGACAAGCCGCCTCCAGGTCGAGTGGCGCCGACACGCTGACGGCGCCGAGCAACGGCAGCTCTCGGCCGTATTCAGCAAGGCACTTGAGTAGCATATTCCCACCAAGCGAATAGCCGATCGGCAGAAAGCTTGCGGCGATGCCCTCGTCAATCAGCTGCTTGAAGACGCCCAACAGGTCGGCACTTCGACCGGCGTGATACTG
This sequence comes from Deltaproteobacteria bacterium, assembly GCA_029262455.1. GTDB lineage: Bacteria > Desulfobacterota > Binatia > HRBIN30 > CADEER01 > CADEER01. The sequence continues at coordinate 3,957 of JAJCZJ010000088.1, forward strand.
CAACCTACACGTAGCGCCAGAGGCACCCGCACCGCGTAAGTTGAGCCGCAACACCCTCCTGCCTAGTGATAAGAGATGCGAAGCAGTGGCGCGCACATAGTCGCTATCCTCGCAGCCACCCAACCCATGCACCAGAACCACGAGCTCGTCACCGCTTTCGCCGTGCAACGAGGCGGAAAGCTGGTCGCCGGTGCCGTCGGCCATCGGGATCATGAGCCGTTTCCCGGGCGGTAGTGCAACGGAGCGCGGCCGGACCTTGTTGCGCAGAGTCTGAAGATCCGGTCCCCACCACGGCAGCCGCGGTTCGAAGGTAGGAAAGTCCATCACGATGCATACTATGCCAGTCCGCAAGTTCATGCGTAAGGCAGGTTCACCGGGCCCTGCCATGCCTCGATTTCGGGCCCGGTTTGTGGTCAGGCTTGGGATTGATCTGTTCCATCCCAAGCCTGCCGACGACCAGCCATGCAGAACGAACCGCAAAGACGAGACTTTTCTTCCGCAGACGGCCTCAAGCTCGTCGCCGACGTCTGGGGCCCTCCCGGCGGCAGGCCTGTGCTCCTACAACACGGTGGCGGTCAGACCCGCTACGCCTGGGGCAACACAGCAAAACAACTCGCCGAGGCCGGTTGGCTCGCAATTTCGCTGGACTTGAGAGGGCACGGAGACAGCGACTGGGACCCCGGCGAAGACTACAGTCTCGAGACCTACGCCCGCGACACCGCTTCTGTCGTATCGCAAATCGGCCAACCTCCGATACTCGTTGGAGCCTCACTAGGTGGACTCGCCGCGCTCCGCGCTCTCGACTTGGCCGAGGGATCGCCGTTTGCAGCACTCGTCCTCGTCGATGTCACTCCGACTCTCAACAAAGCAGGCGCCGACAACATCATTCGCTTCATGGGGGCCAACATGGCCGATGGTTTCGCAACCCTAGAAGACGTTGCCGACTCAATCGCCGAGTACTTGCCGCACCGCAAGCGCCCGACAAACCTGGACGGCTTGAAAAAGAACCTTCGCCTGGGCGACGATGGACGTTACCGCTGGCACTGGGATCCAGCCTTCGTCACGTCGCGGCGCCGCGTCACCGGAGATCAGAACAACCCGTTGATCGAGGCCAGCCGCAGAATGCGAATCCCCGCATTGCTCGTACGCGGCCGGATGAGCGATCTCGTCACCATGGAAAACGCGAGAGAGTTTCTCGATCTCGTCCCGCACGCAAAGTTTGTCGATGTCTCAGGGGCGGGGCATATGGTGGCCGGGGACCGCAACGACGCCTTCACCGACGCGGTCGTCGAATTTCTGGGCGAACTCTGAGGCGCAGGTCCCGGCTTGCCACGGCGCCTGTGACCCGCTAGTCGAAGCTGATTGATCTTCATCGGCGCTTTTGCGCGCATCAACCGAGGTATTCATGGAGAAAGTACAAGCTACGAACCTTCGTCCGGGGATGGTCGTGACCTTCCAAGACGCGCCGCATCGAGTCATGGCATTCCAACACCGCACACCCGGCAAGGGCAATGCGGTCGTTCAAGCGAAGCTGCGGAACCTGCGCACCGGAACCCAAACCGAGACGCGCCTCATGTCGACCGAGAGCATGGAGCGCCTCAACGTCGAAGGCCGTCAGATGGAGTACCTCTACGAAGAGGGCAGCGGGTACATCTTCATGGACTCAGAGAACTACGAGCAGATCACGTTGACTCGTGAGCTGATCGAGACTGAAGTCCCCTGGTTGGAACCCAACATCAAGGTCGTCGTCCAGTACGTCGCCGAGGAAGCAATGGGGATCGAGCTTCCCAGCACCGTCGACATCGAGATCACTGAAACCGAGCCCCCGATGAAGGGCGCGACGGCGTCGGCCTCACCGAAGCCCGCCACCCTCGCCAACGGGGTCGTCGTGAAGGTACCCCAATTCATCGAAACCGGCGAAATCGTCCGCGTCGACCCGACCGAGGGCCGCTATCTCGAGCGCGTCAAGTAGCAACCTACGCTTTCACGACCGAAAATTCGCACCATCGTCGAATTTGTCCCGCGCATCTCGCGGAAGCAATTTACTAGACACGCCCAGCGCGATATCTTTCCGCGGCACCCCGCTTTTCTCGGTGGCCTATCAGGGGAGATGAAGCGCTCATGAAGTTTCGGGATGGCGATACGATCCAGCGCACCCTTTTCGCCTTTCTCGTCGCTGTTTATGTCGTCGGGGTCGGGATCAACCTTTGGGACAAAGCAACCCGCATGGGCACACCCAACATCGGCTGGGTGGTCGACGATGGCAACGTCTCACCAACCCGAAGAGATGTCTCGCAGGCTGGACTTCGCGGCGGCGGTCGTCCGCTCACGATCAACGGCGAGCCATACGAGATCCCCAACGTAGGACTTCCTCCGGCCGTTGCCGGACTCCGAACCCGCAACGGTGACGTCAACCGACTCAGCTTCGAGCGACCGACCGGGGAAACCGCCGAGATCGATGCCGTCGTAAAGCCTTGGGATTGGCACGATGTGATCTTTACGGAAGGCGCCACCTTTGTTCTCGGCGCCATGTTCTTCGTGGTCGGCACGATCACGTTCATCCTTCGTCCCTACACCTCGAGCAGCTGGGCCTTGATCAGCATCTGCAGCATGACCGGCGGGCTGATGAGCACATTCCTATTGCCACTCGTTCTCCGCAACAATCTCGCTACCGTCTATTTTCTGACCCTCGTCGGAATCATCAACGTCGTTTCGATCCACGGCGCACTCGCGTTTCCCGTCACACACCCGCTCTTGAAGCGCTATCCACGCATTCTTTGGGCGGTCTACGCGTTCGGACTGATGCAGTCCGCGTTTTTCCTCACCGCTTGGCAGATGGGATTCCACGGGCCGTTCGCATGGTCGCGGATCGTCGGCACGGTTTTACTGGCGATCGGCATCGCCATCTTTGTCGGTCGATGCTTTCAGCTGGCTTTCGACGATCAGCACAGCTTGGTCCGGCAGCGTGCGCGAATCCTGCTGGCAGGTTCGCTCCTTGGCCTGGTCCCGATCGCGATCATCCAGATACTCCAGCAGGGATTCGGCGTGTTCCCGATCGACAACCGATTCACCTACTGGACCCTGGGAATTTTCTTGGTCGCTCTCGGCCGCGTGACTCTGCGCGAAGAGATGATGAACGCGCGCATCGCGGTTCGTCGCGGCATCCTCTACGCCTCGGCGGTTGGGATTCTCACCGGTCTGGCTTGGGTCCTGACCATGGTCAGCCCCTACGCCGTTGCCGCCATGCTGTTGCCGCTATTGTATATCTGGCCGCGATTCGTCGAGCGACTCAACCACGTCCTCTACCCGAAACGAGCAAGAGTTCCGGAGATCCTGAGGAAAATCGGAGACGAGTTGGCGGAGTCGACCTCCGTCGACATGATCCTCGACAAGCTCGCCGCGGCGCCCACCCGCCTTTGCGACACAACCCGGAGCGTCGCCTTCGTGGTTCCGGGCGACCACCATCCCGACGAGCACATCCGCGTCAGCGATGGCTCCGTTCTCCCAGAGGGAGCACCGCTAGCCGACGAGGCTCTCGTTCGCATCATGACCGCGACGCGGCAAACCATTCCTCGCCCGCAGATCGCCATCCAACCGCAGTTCTCCGAAATCAAAGAGGAATGCTATGCGGGGTTCGATCGGCTCGGCGCCGAAATCCTCATGCCGATCGTCCAGCACGATCGCGCCGTCGGCGGATTGGCGATCGGACCGCGTCGCACTGGCGACGTGTACGAACGCGCCGACTTCGACGCGATCAGATCCGTTGCTCAGCAGGCAGTGCAGTCCATCATCCGCGTCGAGGCAACGGAAAAGTTGCGCGCACGGGAGCTCGAGTTCTCCGATCTGAAACGCTTCTTTTCGCCACAGGTCATCGACCAGGTCATGGCCCGCGGAGGAGCATCGGAGCTCAAGTCCAAACGCAAGGTCGTCACCGTGTTCTTCGCCGACCTACGGGGATTCACGAGTTTCTCGGAATCCGTCGAACCAGAGGAAGTTATCTCCACCCTCGCCGAGTACCACGACGCCATGGGTCTGCGGATCGCCGAATACGACGGCACCCTGGAGCGATTCGCCGGTGATGGATTCATGGTCTTCTTCAACGATCCCGTACAGCAAGACGACCACACCCTGCGCGCTGTTCAGATGGCCCTCTCGATGCGGCAGGACATGGACGGTCTCCGGCAGCGGTGGGGGCGCAAAGGCTACGACATCCACGTCGGCATGGGCATCGACACTGGCTACGCTACCTGCGGATTCATCGGCTACGAAGGTCGCCGCGACTACAGCGTGATCGGCAACGTCACCAATCTCGCCGCTCGGCTGAGCGATGCGGCATCTCCCGGCGAGATCCTGATCACGCCACGCGTTCGCGGCAAGCTGCGCAACGGCGACAAGGCGGAGTCGATTGGAGAACTCGACCTCAAGGGATTTACACACGCGCAACCCGTGTTTCGACTAACCGGCAATCACAGTTCCAAGCCGGGCAACCAAGGGGCACCTCGCCCATGAAGGTCGCCGCGATCGCAACCCTGCTGCTGCTCTGCGCCGCACCCTTCGCGCTCGACGGCGAAACCGAGCAGTTGAGTGATTCACACCGAGAAAGCGCCCCCGGTGAGTTCGCGAAGCTCAGCGACGGGATCGTGCACTATCGGATCGAAGGTCCCGAAAACGGTACGAGAGTCGCACTCGTACACGGGTTTTCGACTCCGCTATTCACCTGGGATGAGGTAAGCAGCGGCCTCACAGCTGCCGGTTTTCGGGTGCTGCGCTACGATCACTTCGGACGCGGTCTGAGCGATCGCCCGACCGATATCGACTACGACGTCGACCTCTACGATCGCCAACTGCGCGAGTTGTTGCGAGCAGTGGGATGGGGCGGCAAAGTCCACCTCGCGGGCCTCTCGATGGGCGGCGCTGTGGTCATCGAGTACGCGGCTAGGCATCCAGAGGAGGTCGCCAGCCTCACATTGTTTGACCCCGCTGGCTTTCCCATCGATATGCCAGCCACCGCAGGCTTGATCCGCGTGCCGCTACTCGGCGAGTACATCATCAAGACGTTCGGAGACAGATTCATCCGGCAGAATCTCGGGAGCAACTTCTACGACAAGTCACTCGTCGAGGAATTTTCCAACCGATTCGTACCGCAGATGCGGTTCAAGGGTTTCAAGTACGGCCAGCTATCGTCACTGAGGCACATGCCACTGACCGACATGGCCGAGCGCTACCGAGAGGTCGGTCGAGGCGCCATACCGGTGTTATTGGTCTGGGGCAGGCAGGATGAGGTCGTTCCGTTCGCCAACGCCGAACTCGTGCGCCAGGCGATCCCGCACCTCGAGCTGCTGGTCGTTGAAAACTGCGGTCACACCCCCAACTACGAGAAACCGGAAGCAGTGATACCAACCCTGGTTCGGTTCCTTACGGCGCAGCAGTAAGGGCCAACGTAAGCGTAGTGGCGGGTGTACCCCGGGCTTTCACTCCGGGATCAGTGGATCGCACACAATAGAGCCCAGAGGGTCGCAGGGAAGCCGCTGCACGAAAAACGGGCCCGAGACTTCGTACGTTATGCCGCCCGAAGGAGAGAATCCCGGCGCACGCTGCGAGCTGAAGTAGAGACGCGTCCCCGACGGATCAAACGCCGGACCCGTCACTTCCGAACCTCCGTGGCCTTCGATCATCACGATCGGAACGATTTCGCCGGTCGGGACGATCGCGACGATCTGCATGTCGCCACCATCCTCGGCGACCAACAAGTCGCCCTGCTCGGAAACCGTGATGTTGTCGACGCCCGACAAGATCGGCGTGTCCGAAGTTGCGAGATCGTAGACGATCGAGACTTCAGCGGCATCGATGTCATACGCCCAAACGCGATTGTCGAACTTCGTCGTAAAATACATCACGCGGTTGCTGTACCAGATGCCTTCGCCACCCAAGAAACCGGTGTACTCGCCAACCTGCCGTCGGGTTGGGGTTCCCCCGGACATCGTCGGATCCGGAACCGGTTTCCACTCGATAGGGCCCTCCTCGCCTTCGCCGAGGACAAGTGCGATCTCGAGTCGGCCGTCGTCGAGGTCCGGAATCTCCCCATTGCCGGCATTCGCCGGCACATACCGATACAAGCCACCGTCAGGCACGTCTTCGGTCAGGAACAGGTGATCGGTGTCCGGGTCGACCGCAACCGCTTCGTGACTAAACGTTCCGAGCGCCGGCCGAACCACCGCGGGATCGCGACCGGTCGGGTCGCATTCCCAGACCTGGCCACCACCGAACTCCTCACAAGAAAGCCAAGTCCCCCAAGGGGTCGCACCGCCCGCGCAGTTGGTGTTGGTACCGGCGAGAATCGGATACGCGGAGACGACATCTCCGTTGCGATCGAATCGCAGAGCACCAACGCCGCCCAAGCCGGGGCCGCGCAGCTCGCTGTTCGAAACGTAGATCCAACCGTCATTTTCCGTCGCAAAGGTTGCGCCGCCATCGGGCCAGGCATGCCACAGGAAACCCGCGTCTGCCGATGAGGGTGCCTCACCGGTGCGGGCCACGACGCGACCGGTGAAACCGGCTGGAAGCCGCAAGCCATTCGCGTCCGCCGCGCCGAGTTCACCGACATCGGCCAGATTGCTGACGCGACGAGTCGGACTCGGACCGCGACCGCCGCATCCGTACAGAGTCGGCCCAACCGCGAACATCCCAAGGCCAAGGAAACCACGTCGCAGTGCATCGCGACGCGAGATTTCGCGACTACGTCGCGGTCCACCAATTCGTCGATTGCCCATCACCTACCTCCCGGAGCGCCAAAGTAGCAGCGTTCGGCGGAGTTCGCACACTGATCAGACGGTGCGCGCGGCGGCGGGTGGACAAACGACGGCCGTTGTTCCTTGCTCGCGCATCTGGGGTGCTGTCAGCGTCGATCCATCCGGACTCCACCCAGGCGGCTGGAGAATGTAGTTGACGGCGTCTGTCCAAGTGTCGGCGCGGGCAGCGTCGCGCAGCATCGCAGACCATTCGTGAAAGGCGACACGAAGCGGATTGTACGTGTCGATGTTCTTGGTCAACCCGTAGTCGACGGCCGCCGCCTCCGGCTCGAAGCTTCGGAACAAACGATCCCAGACGATGAAGATGCCAGCGTAGTTGCGGTCCAAATACTCGATGTTGCGCCCGTGGTGTACGCGGTGGTGCGAAGGCGTGTTGAAGATCCACTCGAGCGGGCCCATGGTGCCAATCAGCTCGGTGTGAATCCAGAATTGGTAGACCGTGTTCAAAGCACTTGCGGCAAGAATGTGCATTGGCTCGAAACCAATCAACGCGAGCGGCCAGTAGAAGAGCAGGCTGGTAAACGGCGTCGTCCAAGATTGGCGCAACGCGGTCGATAGATTGTACCGCCGACTCGAGTGATGGTTGACGTGCGCCGCCCAGAGGAAGCGCACTTCGTGGTGTAAACGATGAAACCAGTAGTAACAAAAGTCGGTCGCGACCAAGAGCACGAGCCAGGGCAGCCAGCCCGTCCCGACGTCGATCAACGCGTAGTTCGCCACCATCGCGAGGAAGACGTAGTGCGCGGATTTCATCACCAGGTTGAGCAGCACGTTGCCAATCCCCATGATCAAGCTGGTCGCGGTATCACGCGGCTCGTATCCGTGGATTCGCCGCGAACTCGTGATCGTAGCCTCAGCCACCATCAATAGAACAAAGGCGGGGATCGCAAGAATCGTCAGATCCAAATCCATCTATTTCTCCTCCGCGAACTCGACCAACAAGGCGTTCGTCGCCAAGCTCTCGAGAGCCGTCAGTCGTTCGTCGATATCGGGCAACGGACCGGAAAGAAATTTCGACAACGCCATCCCCTGCATCGCGTCGAGAATCGTACGCAGCACGCCGTCGAGGACGCCACTTCGCGCCGGTTCCGGATAGAAGGCGTGTGCCAACTCATAGACATGCTGCTGGTGCGCTTGAGCAATCGGCACCAGGCGCTCTCGCAGCTCGCCGTCCGTGCGAGCCGCTGTATAGAGCTCGATCACTGCAACGAAGTGGGGCCGGTCGAACATCGACCACAGCAAGTCGATCGCAGCGCCGACATCGCCGCCCTCCAGGCCAGCAAACCCTTCGCGGTACTCATCCCGCATGCGGTCAAAAAGGAGCTCCACGGCGGCGGCAACTAGGTCGGCCCGGGTCGGAAAATGGTGCAATTGGGCACCACGTGAAACTCCAGCGCGGTCCGACACCATGGTCGTCGTCGTCGCCGCATAGCCGGCGTCAGCCAGGCACCCGAGGGCAGCGTCGAGCAGCACACCACGGGTTCGCGCCCGCCGCTCCGCCTGCGTACGACGCGCCGGGGTCTCCCCGCGACCAACGATTTCGGAGCTCACCGCTGCATCCATGCAGTCTACATAGCGCCCAACAAACAAACAGTCAAGCCTGATTGTAACTTTTCTTCAAGTGCTCTTGGAGGTACCGCCGGGGCCGGTTGCCGCATCGCATCAAGACTGCTTTGAAGGGCGTTTCCCATCGACTTCGAAAAAGGAGCAGCTCATGAGTGACATCCGATTTGACGACCGCGTCGTCATCATTACGGGGGCCGGAGGTGGCTTGGGCCGCACCTATGCCCTGGAAACAGCAAAGCGTGGAGCCAAAGTCGTCGTCAACGACCTCGGCGGTGCGTCCGACGGCACCGGTAAGGGCAGCGCAATGGCCGACAAGGTCGTCGACGAGATCACGGCTGCCGGCGGCACCGCCGTGGCCAACTACGACTCAGTCGCCACTCCCGAGGGCGGCAAGGGCATCATCCAGACAGCGCTCGACAACTTCGGTACTGTCGATGCCGTCATCAACAATGCCGGCATCTTGCGCGACAAGACTTTCGCAAAAATGACGGTCGATGAAATCAACCTCGTCCTCGACGTGCACCTTCGCGGGGCATTCTACGTCACCCAGCCGGCGTTCCAGGTCATGAAGGAAAAGGGCTACGGGCGTATCGTTTTCACCTCCTCCGGCGCCGGAATCTTCGGCAACTTCGGACAGGCCAACTACGGTGCTGCCAAGATGGGGCTCGTCGGCATGATGCACGTGCTCGCAGTCGAGGGGGCAAAGTACAATATCAAGTCCAACGCGATTGCGCCGACGGCCAAGACTCGAATGACCGAGGATCTGCTCGGGCCAATGGCGGAGTTCGTGGCGCCCGAGACCGTGACGCCGATGGTCGTATATTTGAGCTCGGAAGCCTGCGACGTGACCCACGAGATCTACTCGATTGGCGGTGGACGCTTCGCTCGTGCCTTTGTCGGAGTGACGCCCGGCTGGTTTGCCGGTAAAGGCGCGGCGGTCAGCGCCGAGGACGTCTCATCGAATTTGGCGACCATCCGCGACACCGCTGGTCACACCATCCCGGCCAACATCGGCGACGAGCTGGGCCTGATCATGAAGGCGTTCAGCAGTTAGCCGGCAAGAACTTTTTTTCAGCGATTGCGGTAGGCTTGCCGATGCGAGCCTACCGCCGATCCCTGTCCCTCCAAGGATGCCTCAACGCGAGGCGTGCCTGCGGAGTTCCTGTTCGATCACTCGATCGGCCCGCGCCAACAAAGTTCGATCGTTCGCATAGCGCTCAATCATCAAGCTCAAGGCACTCAGGTCATGGATGAGGGTCCGCGCCGCCCGTTCGCGCTCCTGCGCCCCCTTAAGCAATTGCAGGAGGTCGAGCACCAAATCCTCGATCTCCGAACTCTCGATCTCCAGCGTCAGCTCAAAAGCCCGCTTCAGCGAGATACCCTTGGCAACTTCGCGCTCGGCTCGATCGAGCATTCGCCGCAGATTGGCTACGTGAGTTTTGGCCGCCGCCGGAACTGCCGGCATCTGGCGTAGCGTTTGACTCCCGAGCAAGCCTTTCACTAGGGCCAGCGCGCCGACGTGGCGTGACTCGTGCTCAGCCATGTCGAGCCAAAAGGAACGAACCGGATCTGGCTCCGCGAAGCAAACTTCAAAACGACAGTAGAGCTCCATCGTCCGCCGCTCCAGATCCATCGCAAGATCCACCAGCTCGGCTACCCTCGACTGCCCAATGTCCTTCGACGCTCCTCGCAAACCCATTGGGCCGCAGCGATACCAGATGAGCCATCCGGCTTCCATGCCGAGACAGCCAATCATCGTGGCACGTGCCCAGACAACTGGGTTCCGCGGCGACCACCGAGCGGGTTTCAGCCTTCCAAGGTCGTACCGAAAGGTGGAGACCACTATGTAAAATGCGTTGAAATCATACGGGTGCGACCGCCATTTAGCGCTCAGTGGCGTCATTCCGTGATTTTCAGCCCTAATCATGTGCAGTGCTTTTTAGACAGCCAAGTAGGCACGGCATATGCATAGAAGTCATGGTGCCAGCCCCCAAGCCGGCCGCAAACCATCCAAAAAAGATCAGCGAAGGGAAGCAACCATGATGAAAATGGACGAGCCAATGTCGAACGAAAACTGGGACACGCCCAACGGAACAGCCGGACCGCGGCGCAATCCACTCGGAGTTCTCGAGCTCCGCAAACGCCTGAGCATGACGCAAGAGCAACTTGCTCGCGAGCTCGGCGTTACGGTCGGGACCGTAAACCGCTGGGAAAACGGGCGCTTCAGGCCGAGCCCTCTGGCTCTGCGTGGCCTTGAGCGACTCGCTGAGCGCGCAACGCAGGTCGAGCGACTCGATAGCTATCAGCCGGTAGCTTTCTCAAACGATCGCTAGATCCAGCGAACAACCCGCCTGCCATCAGTCCCGGTACCGCACCGGCCAAGATAGCAGCGTCCTGAAGATCGCAGCGTCCCGAAGATTGCAGCGTCCCGAAGACGGTGTGTGGGCGAATCGGCATCTTGTCGCCGGTTCGCCCATCCTTCGCACCCAGAATATCTGCGCACTCGCGGCGCTCACAAAGCCCCAATTCGCAGTCGCCGGACTAAAGAACAAAACACCCGCCGTGCCGCGCTCTCCGCGGGCTGCTAGGCCCTGAAAATGGGCACAACCTGCGAGATTGAGCGCCACACAGGTGGCCGCGCGGCCCAAGCCACGCCATCCGCTTGATGTCGCGGCTCAATTCCCGCCTAATTGCGAGGTGACCTCATGATCGCAGTCCGGCGGGAACTTGCCAGCGATCCCTGAGGTTAGTTCAGAAGATCGCCCCGTGAGCCATGGCAAACCTACACGCTCCCCCAGCCGGGGCTATTCCATTCAACGATTCGCCCATTTCGAAGGAGAACTCAGAAAATGCGTAACACTCATCGCGCCGCCGTAGCAGCCATCGCTCTGCTGCTCGCACCGATCGCTTCGTCAGCCGCTACGTACAAGGTCGACAAGAGCCACACCAACGTCGCTTTCAAGGTCCGGCATCTCTTCACCAACGTCGCGGGCCGCTTCGACAGCTTCGAGGGTGCCATCAACTTTGACCCCGCCGACTTCTCAAGCGCAAAAGTGACCGGCACGATCGATTCCGCGAGCATCAACACAGCCAACGAGAAACGTGATGCTCACTTGAAGAACGCGGATTTCTTCGATGTCGAGAACCACCCCAAGATTACATTCGAGAGCACCAAGATCGACGCCATCGACAAGGCCAAGAAGACCGCGAAACTGCACGGCAACTTGACCATGCACGGCATTACCAAGCCGATCGTACTCGATGTCGCCTATCTCGGTACCGGCAAGGACCCTTGGGGCAACACCCGCGGTGGATTCACCGCGACGACGACGATCAATCGAAAAGACTTTGACATCAACTGGAACGAAACCCTCGATTCCGGCGGCCTGCTGATCGGAGAAGAAGTCGACGTCGAGATCAACGTCGAAGGCTTCATTCCTCAATAAGCACTTGGTTCGCCATCGAACGTAACGATCCATCCAAACAACACTACGAAAGCCCGTATCCGACAGGCGGACGCGGATTCGATCAAACGGAGGTAGTATGGAAACGACAACCAAGAAGATTCTCATGGCTTCGGCAGTCGCCGGACTCCTGTCCGTCGGTGCAAGCGGCGCCGCCCTCGCTGACGCCAACGAAGGCGGAGAAGGTAAGAAAGTTCACTGCTACGGCGTTAACAAATGTAAGGGCACTGGCGCATGTGGCGGCGCCCATGCTGACGGAACCCCATATTCCTGCCACGGTAACAATGGTTGCAAAGGCCAGGGCTTCCTGGAGATCGACAAAGAGACTTGCCTCAAGATCGACGGTGGCCGTCTAACCGCAAAGGCCGAGAAAAAGGGCTGAGCCAACGTGCAAGGCGCAAGTGATAGGTCGGCATCGACGCCGCAGCCGCTATGGCCGCAGCTCGGATTCGGTGCCGGCCTGCGCGCCGAGCACTACGCCGAAGTACTAGACCAGCCCACTCGTTTGGACTGGTACGAGGCAATCACTGAGAACTACATGGCGACCGGCGGCCGGCCGCTTTCCACCCTCGAGCGCGTGCGCCGGGACCATCCGGTGGCCCTGCACGGCGTCGCACTCTCGATTGGGTCTACAGATCCGCTGGAAGAACGCTATCTCGACGAGCTCGACGAACTCGTAAAACGCATCGAGCCGGCTCTTGTTACAGACCACCTCTGCTGGTGCGGCGTCGACGGCGCCAAACTTCACGACCTTCTGCCACTGCCATACACCGAAGAATCTTTGCACCACGTCGTGACCCGGGTCGCGCAACTACAGGAACGACTGGGGCGGCGCATCCTTTTGGAGAACCCGTCGACGTACTTAGCGTTCAAGCACTCGACCATCGGCGAAGCTGAGTTCATCGCCGCACTCGCCGAGCAGGCCGACTGCGGGATCCTCCTCGACGTGAACAACGTCTACGTCTCCGCGAAAAACCTCGACCTCGATCCGTTGGCCTACCTCGACGCGATACCAATCGACCGTGTCGGCCAGATCCATCTCGCAGGGTTTACCGACATGGGCACCTATCTCTTCGACACGCACAGCGCGCCAGTTCACGACGATGTCTGGCGCCTATTCCACCACGCTTGTGAGCGTTTCGGCACCGTGTCGACTCTCGTCGAGTGGGACGACGAGATCCCGACCTTTGATCGCCTCTGCGAAGAGGTGGAGCGTTCCCGCCGTGAGGCCAACTCGGCCCTGATAACAACCGATGGAAATGCCGTCACTCAAGGCGCTCCAGCAGCTCTACACAGCTGAGGTTCTCTCCGCCTCGCGCGGCGAGCAGAAGAACACCGAGGAAGTGATTGGGCTCCTGCGGCTGCCGGCCGGGACGGACGCTGACTCTCGGCTCGCAGTGTACCGCGACGGCTACCCGTCCCGCATCGCCGAATCACTGCAAGACACATACCCGGCGCTCTTCAACATCCTCGGCCAAGGCTCATTCCGAAACTTGGTGCGTCGATACCTAGGTGCTACCGATGTCCGACACTACCGGTTGGCCGAGGTGGGCCTCGACTTGCCTGCGTATTGCATCGACGACGCTCTGACCAAGGACCTCGGCTTCCTACCTGATCTAGCCCTCCTCGAATGGCGACTGCTCGAGGCGTTTCACGCCCATCTAGAATCGCCGGTCGCCCCTCAGTCGATCACAGCACTCAGCGCTGAGCAGTGGGAGACAGTTCGCTTCGACTTTCAGAAGGCCTGCAGCGTCGTCGAGTCCGCGTGGCCGGTCCACGACCTGTGGAGCGCCAGGGAAACCCCACGCGACGCGATCGATCTCGACCTGGAGGATCGCCCGCAGTCGTGTCTGGTGTTCCGCCGCGGCGACGAAGTTGCGTGCGAGAGGATTCCTGCGGGAGAAGCCCAGCTCACCCGGTCGCTCGTCGAAGGATCAACCCTGAGTGACGCGGTCGAAGCGCTCGCCGATCAAGAAGAGATGGCGACACGCATCGGTCCACTCTTCGCGCGTTGGCAACAGAACGGACTGATCACAGGCTTTCGCGTCTAGCCGGCTTTGACCGCGAGTTTCTCGCCAGCCAATTCGCTGCCTTTCTCGAGACAAAAGAGCCGGACCCGTCCGGTGGAGAGGAGGCGCCCGTCTTGATCCCGCGACTTCGCTTCCCAGAGCTGGGCGCGGCGACCGCGCGAGATCGGTGCGGCAGTCACCGTGACGGTGCCCTCACGCGCGGCTCGCAGGAAACTCGTGTGGTTCTCTACGCCAACCACGGTGCGCCCGTCCTTTGCGGCGTGCAGTCCGGCCCCTATGGAGCACGCGGATTCGACGACGGTGCAGTGCATGCCACCGTGAACGATCCCAAAGGGCTGCGTGTGGCGCGCGTCGATGGTGTACTCGAGCACGACTTCATCGCCACTCGCACGCACAGTTCGCACCCCCAGGTGGGCGTCCAGCCCGACGGTTGGCCTCGTAGTTCCCGCTGATTCCGGCATCGAAAAAACCTAGTTCGAACGTCCGCCAAAAGCGACATAGCGCCGAAGCAAGGAGTCACGCCGGGTCGAGAAACTCCTTGAAGCCGTACGGGGCGTGCGGGCCCAAGGCAAATTGCTCGAGGACGCCCACGCCTTGGCGACCGCCACAGGTCGCCCGCATCACTTGTTGGATGTGCTGGTGTTCGACCGCCATGGCGTCGATCTCGTCCGATTTCCAGGACTCCCCGCCAATCGCCAGCTCACCTTTCCAGTGGCCATGCCCCCACTCGGGGTGCGTATAGCCGATCCCTTTCATCCGGAAACACAACAACGGCTCGAGTGTAATGTCGCGCCGGGCGCCGCCCTCCTCGATCAGTGAAATCGTAGCGCCGCCGGCACGACGCGTCCCGGGGATGTAGTGCAGAGCGTGTTCTACGCGGGTAACTTTCGGTCCACCAGCAGCCTCGACTCCCGGAATCTGCTCAGGGTTTTCATAAGCAGGGACGATCGCACCATCCCAGTGCCACGCGTCGCCGTACTCATTCTCGAAGATCCCAAAATGCGTACAGTGATCCTCCCAGTGCACGGGCGACCAGAGAAAGAAAAACTGCGGTAGGTCTGCTGCGGGCGCACCGCCCGGGTCGGGGTCACCTACCGGGCGAATCCCCCAACTTCGATCCTTCGTGCCGTAGACTCGCGCTGGGTCAACCTCGACAGTCTTGCCATCGTAATTGATACGCCCCTGCCAGCGACCGAACTGCGCAAATCGCGTCGCGTCCATCGCCAAACGGCCGTTCTGATGCCATCGTTGTCGCCCCTCCTCGACGCACGCCGTGCGAGCGCGAAACGTCAGATCACACTCGATCCCTGTTTCGTTGGCACCAAGGGTGACGCGCAAAACGCGCATCGGCTCCAGAACCTCAATGCGAAATGGACCGACCGAGGTGTCGGTCGGCTCAGAAGGCGCCCGTCTCGAACCGTGAAAGGCGTGCTGCTCACTGCCCCGCACGATGCTAAAGCCGCAATCCATGATCCCCAGGTTGGGATAAATCGCCAACCCGATGCCAAAGTAGAATTCGCCATCCGAGGAGTATCCATTGAACCAATACCGGTCGTACGAATTGCGGTCGCCCGTTGCCGGATGGGCCACCGGCTCTGGGGTTTGGTGGACCGGGTAGTCATCAAATTTAGAAAGCATGCTGGCAGTCCCTCCCGCCGTTTAAACAAATCCAGATCGAAGGCAGTCTCATCCGACGTGCTAGAAATCGCAACCGCGTAACATTTGCACCATACGCCCATACTCTTCTGTATGAACGGGTATCAACGGAGGAACAAAATGAAGAGACTACCGATCAACGCGCTGACGCTTCTGGCCGCTATCATCATGCCGAGTGTTGGTCTCTCCGCAACGATCAACGTCAACCCTGGCGAATCCATTCAGGCCGCAATCGACGTTGCAATTTCCGGCGACACAGTCGCCGTCTCCGCTGGCACCTACAGCGAAGACATCGACTTCCTGGGCAAGGCGATTTCGGTCGTCGGCGCGGGAACAACCACCGTCATCCAAGGGACGGGCACAGGATCGGTCGTCACCTTTGCCAACGGAGAAGGCCCCGACAGCATCCTCGATTCCGTCTTCGTCACCGGCGGCTCGGCCTTGCTCGGCGGCGGCGTCACGATCATTGGCGCCAGCCCGACCCTGGTGCGCAACGTCGTTGCCAACAACAGCGCATCCTCGCGCGGCAGCGGCATCTACATCGAGAATTCGACCGCCGAACTCTACAACAACCTGATCGTATACAACTTTCACAGCAGCGGTGACCCACACGGGATTCAGATCTTCGACGCCTCGCCGACGATCATCAACAACACGATCGCCAAACAGGACAGCAACGGCATTCTCATCCGCGGCGCTACTTCGGCTCCATTGATTATGAACAACGTCATATCGCGCAACGGGGCAAACGTAGACGGCGAGAGGCGCGGCCGCGCTATCTGCGACTTCTCAGGCGGCGACGCTGTCATCCAGTACAACAGCTTCCACAAGAATCGGCGCGCTGCCCTGCTCGCAAACGGCACCGACTACCGGCGAATTCGCTCCGCCCAAAGAGACATCGACCCACCGCGCCTTCTCGGCAATGTCGATGGCAACCCGCGCTACCGAAGGTTCAAACGCAACTTCGAAGACGCCACGATCCCCGACGATTTCCTGCTGCGAAGCGGCCGCGGGCGAGCCAAGGACGCAGGGAATCCAGACCCGGCGTTTAACGATCTCGACGGTTCGCGCAACGACATGGGCTTTACCGGGGGACCCTTCGCGACACCCTGATCAAGCCTTACCGAGCCGAGCCTTGCCGAACCTTGCCGAGCCTTGCATTGATTGAGCCAATGGCGTCTTTTAGCGTTCGGTCGCCCGCACAGGCGGCTGCTCCCCGCGACAAACGATGCGAGAGACGCAGCCTAGACTCAATCAAGAGGAAAACCCCGTCGACTGGCGCGGGGTCACGATGGGCCGCGCCCAAGAGGGGGACGAAGAGGCCTATCGCGCCTTGCTCGCCGACGTTGCTGCACTGCTTCGACGATATTTCTCGAAGCACATTCGCGAAGTGCAAGATCTCGAGGATGTAGTGCAGGAGACGCTCCTTTCGATCCACCGCGGACGCCACACCTATGATCCATCGCGACCTTTCGAACCTTGGCTCTTTGCCATTGCCCGCAACGTAAAGTCCGACCACCTACGACGCCTGATCTCGCGCCAATCGTGGGAGATCCTGGTTGAAGAGCAGCCCGAGCAAGTCGCACAACCGGACACACCAATCGACGCTCTCGGCGACGCCCTCGAGTCGCTACCAGAATCGCAGCGCAACGCGTTTCGTCACCTCAAAATCGACGGGCGATCTGTCGAGGAGGCCGCGGCGATCGAAGGTACGACGCCGGGGAACCTGCGGGTTCGGGCTCACCGCGCCTACAAGAGCATCAGGGAACGACTCACTAAATCGTGAGTGGGGATTTGGGAATCCACTGATTTGAAACGCGAATGAACGAAGTTCCGAACACTAACGCCCTTATTGACTCGCTGGTAGCGGAATCCGCACCGGTGCGTCGGTTGCGTCCGAGCGGATTGCGGCTCAGCCTCTGGCTGGTCGTTCAAATCGCAATCGCCGCCTACGTCTTTTCCGGCGGAGTTCGTGCAGATATCGGCGGCCAACTCGCTTCACCGCTCTATCTGGTGCAGCTCGCGATCCTCGCCGCGGCCATCACGCTGCTCGCGAGAGCGGCCATCAACGCCGGCACACCAGGTAGCGAGGCTTGGAGCTCTGCGAAAGTCGGCGTCACGCTGATGGTTGTGGCACTGGGATTCCTCGCTGCCTATCCAGCCAACACCGCACTCGAGATCAGCCTTTTTTCCACTTTCGGCTTCCCCTGCGCCGTTCGCACGGCCATGCTGTCGTTGCTCCCGACTTCTTGGCTGTTGGCAGCAATCTACCGCGGCTGGGCGTTGTCACCCGCCCGCGCTGGCCTGGTTGCCGGGGCCGCGGGATTCGTACTCGGCTTCACGATGATGCGCGTATTGTGCGCCCTCGACGACCCACTTCACGTCATGGCCTGGCATTGGGCGCCAGTCCTTCTCGGTTGCGCCGTGTCAGCGGCGGCCGGCGCGCTCATTTTCTCTTTCGGTCGCAAGTAGCGCGCCCACAACACCACGTTGCGGCACCCGTCGATCCCGCGTAGCGCGAAGCGCGTATCGAGGGACGTTAGCTACGACCGAGTACGCGTCTCGGGTCGTTTGGCCGCTCCCTGTCGAAAAGCGGTTCACCTTTGGAGTCCAGTTTTTCGTAGTACTCTGCCGGCGGCGGTCCGTAGTGGCCCCGCAAATAGTCGGCGAAGCCGCGTAGGCGCGCGCGCGGTGCGAACAAGAAGGGTGGAGGTTCGATGAGACCCCGCACCAACCCCACCAGGGCAATG
The DNA here is from genome assembly GCA_029262455.1 of Deltaproteobacteria bacterium. Taxonomy (GTDB): domain Bacteria; phylum Desulfobacterota; class Binatia; order HRBIN30; family CADEER01; genus CADEER01. The sequence continues at coordinate 22,232 of JAJCZJ010000088.1, forward strand.
GCCAATCTCGTCAACGCATGGGTCGGACCCGACACTTCGCGAACGATGAGCAAAGTGTTCCGCTGCATTAGGTAATCCACCGCTTCCGAACCAATCCTCATCGTCGGATTGACGACGCGCGCCGCACGCACCAAGCCAACCTCCCATCGGGCCCGACGAGCGCGTACACCGATTTCAACTTCTTCGCCGTACGCGAAAAATCGTTCGTCGAATAGTCCGATTTGTTCGAGGCAGTCGCGACGCGCCATGAACAAAGTCCCGTGCGGATAATCTGCCGGCTCCCATCCCTCGGAAACGCGAGCGGGAACCCCAATTCCGCCGAGATACGGGTTGAAGAATGGCGTGACCTCGTCACCAACGTCGGCACAGGCCAGGCCCGCGCTGGGTCTTGCGCGAAATTCACGCACCATCCGTTCGATGCAATCGGGAGCGGGCAACGCATCGTGAGGGGCGACTACCAAAAACTCGTGGTCACCGGCCGCGAGCAATCGGCGCAATCCCACATTGGCAGTTGGACCGAAGCCGTGGTTCTCTCCCAACTCGATGAGGTCAACGCCTTCACCGAGCGCAGCCCGTGACTCAGCAGTCGAGCCGTTGTCCACCACCAGCAAATCCACCGGTAGCGTCTGCGCCTCAAATGCATCCCGAGTCTTGCTGAATCGATCCGGCTGATTCCAGTGAACGATGACGACGGCGACCCGCGCATACGTCGGATCTTTTGTTTCCACTGACGGGCTCATCAATTGTTTGCACGTTCATCGTCTGGAGAAGACGTGAACCAAGATCAAAGCGCCGGGCAATGAGGTCACCCTGGTGGTATCAAGGGATTTCATCGACACAAAGTACCTACGACCGCTGTTGTTGCAAACCAACGCCGCAGCCGGCGCGTTCACGGACATCGACCAGGCGCGCAAGAACCCTCGTAGAGACATGCTGATTCGCGGCAACCCAGCCCGCTGGGCACGCCACGACCCGCGTCCCTGTCAGGTCGGCCAAGCGAAGTGAAGACCATTTTCGAAGTACAGCAGTGGGAGTAGTCAGGCTAGGCGCGATTGGTCTCGCGCAGCTGATCAAAGCGTTGATACCATGCGCCGACATTCGACGTCTTCATGATCTCGTCGTAGATGGGGAATTCCTTCACGCAAGTGATGGCACCGTGCATCGCGACGTCGGCGAGGCACGGTTCGGCACCGAGCACATACTCTTTGTCGCCAAGCCACGAAGCGAACTGGTCGGTGTTCTCGCGCACCCAAGCGTGCGCGTCGGTCCGATCATTGCGCTTCAGGATTCGCTTGGAAATTTGCTTCATCACCAACGCGCCCGCCATCTGCACCAGGAACTTCTGACCGCCGCCGAGCTTCGAATTGGTCGCGACGATCCGGGCCGCTTTGGCCGCCTCGCCCCAGGTGCCGTAGATCACAGTCGGCAAAGCCTCGATGAAATGCGTATCGACCCAATCTTCGATCTCATCACTGCGTTTCCGCACTGCCGCGTCAGCCGGGTGAAAGCGCACCTTACCCGGTATCTTTTCCTCGATGTAGTTCAAGATCGCGGTCGAATCGGCCACTGTGTCGTCGCCGTGTTGGAATACCGGCACCTTTTTCGGCGTCCCTTCGGGCAACTCCGGCAACTCGACCTTCGATCGCGGACTGACTTCGACACTGTCAAAGGCAATCCCCTTGGCCTCGAGACCAGAGCGAACCTTGTTGCAGAAAGGACATAGCGAGAATTCGTAAAGAGTCGTTGCCATCGAGCTGGCCTAACCGGTGATTCCGACGAAGGCAACAAGCCGGTCCACTCGCTGATCTCGAATTTCTCTGGTTGTCGGACCAGTTGACAATCAGACCAGGGGACGTTAGGGGTCTCTCGCATGACAAAAGACGGATCCACGATGCACTTGCTCACGCCCATCCGGCGCCAAGCCCTTTCGGATGCTGTGTTTGAGCAACTGCGCGACCGAATTGTTGGCGGGGAGCTCGCCGCCGGTGCTGCCCTGCCAGCCGAACGAGCACTGTGCGACGCCCTCGGCGTCAACCGCAGTTCAGTACGCGAGGCCATCCGGCGCCTCGAGCAAGCACGGCTCGTATCCGTCCGGCACGGGGGCACGTCCCGTGTTCTCGATTACCAGCGCTCCGCCGGAATGGACCTGCTCGCTACCCTGATCGTCACTTCGAACGGGGAAGTGGACCACAAGGTCGTTCGCAGCATTCTGGAGATGCGTTCCGCTATCGCCGCCGACGCCGCTCGCCTTGCGGCGGGGCGGTCCGCGCCGGTCGTCACCCACGAGCTCGACGAGATCGTTCAAAGGATGCGCAAATCGACTCCCGACCTCACTGCACTGCAAAGCTTGGCGATGGAGTTTTGGGCGGCCTTGGTCGACGCCGCCGACAACATTGCCTACCGACTCGCTTACAATTCGCTGCGTGAAACCTACAACCAGTGCCGGGACCTGCTCGCGCCAACACTAGCTGAGGAACTACTCGACACGGCCGCCTACGCCGCGATCGCAGAAAGCATTCGCGCCAAGGACGCCGTCGCGGCGCAAGACCGAACCCGCCAGCTGGTACGACGCGGCGAGGAAAGCATCAAAAAGGTCCTCGACGACGTCGACCGAGCAGCGGACTCAGAATGATTGCAAATCCAGAAACAGCGACTTTCGACGGGCGCGCAGAGTCTCGTGGCGCATCGCCGTCCAACCTAGCCGACGCGTTCCACTTCTTCGTTCGACGCGCCAGCCCTCGCATCCTGATCGCCGCCACCGCGATTGCCGCCGTCGCAAGAATCACGCTTGGCAGCTGGAGCGTCGCCGACGTGGTCCCGGTCGTCGTGCTCATCGCGGTTTGGCCGGTGCAAGAGTGGCTGATTCACGTCTACGTCCTGCATTTCAAGCCGATCCAGGTCGGCTCACACACGATCGATTTCCCCGTCCCCCGCAAACACCGCCAGCACCACCGCGACCCAAACAACCTCGAGATCCTGTTCATCCCAGAGCACTCGTTCTTCTACACCCTGCCCGTGACAGTGCTTGTCTGGGTCGCCGTGACTCCTACCCTCAATCTCGCACTCACCGGATTGACGGTGCACTTCCTATTCGCACTCAACTACGAGTGGGTGCACTTCCTGGTGCACACGCGTGTGGTTCCGAAGAGCAACTTCTACCGTAAACTCTGGAAGAGTCACCGCCTCCATCACTTCAAGAACGAACACTACTGGATGGGCGTATCGCGACTCGAAGCAGATCACCTACTGGGAACCAGCCCGAACCCCGATGACGTAATCACATCGCCGACCGCCCGCTCGCTATTCAACGACGACGCCGTCTTTCTCCAATAGATATCGCGCAGCGACTGACGGGGCGACTAACCGTAGTGAGCGGACATACGCAGGAGGCCTCGTCGTCAAGCACCCATAGCGATCAGGTGTCCGCCGACCACTCGACAGCAGTTCCGATAGCCCAGCGGTAGCTGATCACTGCCCGCAAATACTCCGCCTTGGCATTCACCAAGCGCTTCGCCGCCTCCGCAGCTGAGCGCTCGCGGAGGTTGACGACTAGAAGCGAGCTATCGCCAGCATCGAAGCGCTCGCGTTCGGCAACAGCCAGGCGGTCTGCGAGTTGGGCTTCGCGCTCTACAGTACCGTAGCGCTCGAGACTCAGTTCAAGGCCGACGATGGCGCGATCAACATCAGCGTCGACGGCACGTCGCGCCGTCATCTGTTGGAGCAAGGCACGGTTAGCGGAAATCCGTGCCAGGGTCCGCTGTGCTTTCGGTTGGCGGAACCACAAGGGGTGACTGATGCTGAAGCCGACCTTAAACTGCTCACGGTCGGGCGAGCTAAGGTCGGTCTGGATCGACTCGGCGAAGGCCTCTACCTTTGGCCACCAAAGCTCGTTGGCAAGCGCTACGTCGATTTCCGCGCTCGCTAGGGCTAGCCTGGCGCGGGTGATCTCGGGCCGCCGCCGCTCCGCCTCTAGGCGCTCTGCGGCGATCCGAGCGGCTTCGAGCGGCGCTGGCGCAGGGACCGCTTCAGGCACCCCGTCGATGTGGCGGGGGCTGCCGTCGCCAGTCCACAGGTAGACAGCAACATCGATCGCCGACTGCTCCAGCTTGCGGCGCGCCCCCAGTACGTCACCTTCGCGCCGCGCCAACTGCTGAGCCGCCTCGACGGAGGCGATCGGGGCCGCCTCCCCTTCTGCCACCCTGCGTTCGACGAACCCGGCGCGCTTCTGGGCAAGCGACAGCAGATCCTCCTCAATCGCAACGATCTCTGTAGCTTCAGCCCACTCACTGTACTTGATGGCTGCTGCGCGCACGAGCTTGTTGAGCTCGAATCGTCGCACAGCTTCTGCGAGATCGGGACGCAATTCCGCCTTCGACAGCGCTGCTCGACGACGGTCGGTACGGACTCCCTGCAACAGTGACAGTGCAACACCGACCTTCGATTCGCCATTGTCGGTCGTCACGTCCTCGGAGTTGATGTTGGTTCCAACGTTCCGCCGGTAGCCGACATAGACCCGAGGTCCAAAGCGCCACGGCAACGGCTTTTCAATCACCGTGTTGCTGCGGTCCGTCTTGCTACGGCCGTCTTTCTGCTTGAAGTCGGTCTGGCTGCGAAGTACGGGGTCGAAAGCCCCCTCAGCGGCAAGTAATTGTGCTCCGGCGATGTCGCGCTCGAGGTCGGCCGAGCGCGCCTTCGGGTTTGCCTCCAAGACCTGTTCTACAAACTCTGCGAGAGGGACGACCGCGGGCGAGTCGGCTGCCGCAAACGCAGGCCAGAAAGCAAGCACCAGAAGTGCACCAACCTGCCTGCCCAGCCGCATCACTTACCCTTGCCCTTACCCGCGTCGACACGCACCGGAATCGTCGGTGGCAGTCCATTGAGCTGGCGCCAGATCTCCCAGCCTACACGCACCTCCTGCATCAGCACCCAAGCCGACGCAGCTGTACCCTGACGTAAGAACCTTCGCGACGGCCACAGTTCCTCCTCGGAGTCGGGCACTACGAGGACACGGTAGCGCCCCTTGCCGTCATCAACGGCATCGACCACCGCTACCCTACCGCCGTACGTACCGATCGCTACCGAGGACCAGCCGGAGACCTGCAGCGCCGGAAAGCCAGCGAACTGGATCCGCACCCGCGCGCCGGGCTCGATCAGTGCCGCGTCGAGGGCACTGACTGCGATCTGGACAGAAACATCGTCGGTCGCCGGAACCACAAGGGCAAGCTCGGAGCCTTGCGACACGGTTTCGCCCGGACCAGCACTCGAGACGCGGACCACAGTCCCGTCGATCGGAGCGCGCACCATACGCGCCTCCGAGCGCGCACGCGCATTCGCAACATATAGCTCCGCCTCAGCACGGACCGCATCGGCGACGGCAGAAGTACGCTCCTCATCTTTCCGATACAACTCGAGGTCTTGCGCGGCTGCAGCCCGCGCGGTCTTGGCTCGAACCAGATCAGCCTCGCTCTGACGTAGCGCCAAAACCGCGGTTTCCAGGTCACGCGTCGAGACGAGGCCGCTGCTGGCCAGTCGCTTTGCCCGCCGCTCACGCACTTGGGCCGTTTCGCGCGCGATCACGGCGTTCTGTTCGACCGCTTCGGCGCCAGCGAGGCGCTCGATAGCCTGCCGACTCCGCTCGCGCGCCACTTCGACAGAAAGTCTCTGCGCATCGACCTTCGCTGCCTGGACAGACCCAACCTTCTCCGCAAATCCTGCATCCATGTAGCTCGGGCTGAGGTCGTGAAGCTCGGCAATGAGGTCGCCGGTCTTGACGTCGTCGCCCTCGACGACATGCCAGACCCCGATGCGCCCGCTGATCTGCGCCTCGATCTTCTGAGGACGTACCCCCGGAGTGAAGGCAGTTACCGATCCAGAGCCTGCGGCTGTCTGCTGCCACGGAGCCAACAGAAATACGCAGAAAAGCACCAACAATACGATCAGCAACAGGGCGAGCGACCACGCCCGCCGCGGAGAACGAACGAGACGAAGCGAGATTGCCCCGGCGCGGCCGGCGCGGGACTCGGTGCCGAGGATCTCTCTTTCGGTCTCTTCGCGCGTCAGGGTAGTGCTGCGATCACGCATGACCCGCCCCCTGCTCGACGACACGCCCATCGGTCAGCGCCAACGTGCGCCCGGACCGACTCCCCAGACGCGGATCCTGAGATAGATCGACAACCGTCCATGTGGGCTCGCCCCACAACGCATCGAGGAGAGCTTGGTGCATATCCGGCGGCATACCAGCCAGCGCATCGTCGACAATCAGCAACCGCGGGCGGCCAACGACGGCACGGGCGCAGAGAATACGGGTGCATACGGACTCGCTCATCGTTCCGCCGATAGCGGGCAGTCTGGTTTGCAGACCTTCTGGAAGCAGCCCAATCTCATCAGCGAGTTGGGCGATCGCGATCGCCCAACGGACATCGGCGTGGGAGAGGCTGCGCCCCATCGTGATGTTCTCCTCGACGGTGCCCTCGAAAATCTGATCGCGGCGGCCCTCCACAACCCCGACCTGCACCCTGAGCACTTCCGGGTCGATGGTGCGGACGTCAACTCCGTCGAGCTCGATCAGTCCACTCGCAGGTTCTCGAAGGCGTGTCACGAGCGCTACGAGCGATGACTTTCCACGCCCGACCAGGCTCACGCGCTCACCAGGTTCGATCGTCGCGCTCGCTCCATCGAGGACCGGGCGCCGCCCCTCATACGCGAAGACGACCCCCTGCAATCGTAGGCCGGCTGGGCCAGACGGAAGCGGCGGCGCCTCGCGGGCGGCTTCCGCTTCGAGCGGCAAATCTATGATGATGCTGAGTTTATTGAGTGACGTAAGGAGATCGTAGACTTGCTCGAGTTGGGCCACCAACTTCTGAAGCGCGCTCGCCAGATAGAGCACGACGACTTCGGCAGCAACGAACTGACCGAGCGAGAGCTGCTGTTCGATAACCAGGCTTCCGCCGATGCCGAGCGCACCGACGACCAAGAAAGCGCGGAAAATCTCAGACCCGACGAGTTGTCGGGCGATAACTCGGAAGTGCGCGTGCCGCGCCTTGACGTACCATGAGGCGAGCACATCGACGCGCTCGAACACGGCTTCGGGATTTCCGGCCAACTTCATCGGCACGCGACAGCGCGCGATCTCCTCGAGCCAGTTCGCCACTTCATACTTGTGGGTAGACTCGCCTAGACTCGTCGCCAACCCTCCACGGCCGAGCACAAAAAGCATGAACGGCAGAAACATCAACACGACCAAGTCGAAGACCAGGAAGATCGGGTGATAGGCGGCGAGCAGAATCATGCCGAACAAGACAGTCAATGCCGCTGAAGAGCCGTCCAACAGGACCTTGCCAAGAGTCTTTTGAAGAGTCAGCACGTCGAAGAATCGGTTGACGAGCTCAGGGGGGTAGTGGTCTCCCAACGCGGCTTCGCGAATTCGCGGTAGCCGGTAGGCAACGTCGAAGGTCGTGCGGACGAAGAGCCGCCGCTGTAGCAGATCGATGACGTAGCGTTCCATCACGAAGAGGCCGCCACCAGCCAGAAGTCCGACCAGAACGAGTAGGCAAAGCACCCATAGGTTCGGGGTAAAGACACCAAACGCGACCGTATTGACCACGGCCTGCGTACCGAGCGGCAACACCAGAGAGAGAAGGCCGCCGAGAACGGCATACACGAGGACTGCGGCGATATCGCGGCGCTCCCGCATGAGTAGCCGCCAGAGCTGGCCCAGTTCGCGCCCGGACGGACCGTGGTGAGAATTGGCCGTCGCGGCGGGGGCAACACCCGATATCAAATGCAGGATTTTCATTTCCGGTAATTTCTATCAGGTAAAAGCAGCGCGAGCAAGCCGTCAAACGTCACCGGACTTCGGACCAGCGCACAGGTGCGGGGCACTCGTTCCCGCGCCGCAACCCTGACACCCGAACTGTCCGAGCAGCCGCTTTTCCGCCCCGGCCTCGCACCGCGAAGGGGACCGGTCCCCTCGACTATTTTTCGAGCTCGACGAGAAGGTCGCCGGTGTCGACCGACTGCCCTTCGACGATATGAACCTGAACCACGTGACCATCGGTCGCGGCCGCCACGCCGCTTTGCATCTTCATGGACTCTAGCGTCAGCAGCACGTCGCCTGCGTGGACCTCATCTCCGACCTTCACATTGACTGCGACGACGAGACCGGGCATCGGACACGTAACCGTGCCTGCGTCGGCGTCCTTGGCCGGTTCCGGCATGAACTGCGCCAACTCCCACTCGCGAGGCGAGTAGATTTCAAAGGTTCTCCGAATTCCACAGTGAGCCGCGGCTATGAAGGCATCATCGTAACGGAGCAGAAATCTCTCCCGCTGGCCGCCGATGTCCAATCGCAGGCGGCGACGATAGAACTCAAACTCCGGTGTTGATACATCGTAGTCGGTTCCATCGACTTGGACCTTCCAACGGCGCGAATCGCCCGCCCGTACCAAGCGAACCCGAAAGACATCGGAATCCGCTTTGACCACGTACTCGTACCCGTCAGATCTCGACTTCACACCACCAGTGGACGGCGCCATCGGCTGAAGTGAGTCGACGACCAGCGCGCGCCGATTGTGGTACACCAACACCGTCGCGATCGCCATGTAATGAAGTCGCTCCACCGGAGGCTGCTCGATCGCAGTGCCATCCACATAGTTTTCGGCAATGAAGTTCGTCGACAGGTCTCCCGCGACGAATTGCGAGTGGTTGAGGATCGAATTTGCGAAGTCAATGTTGGTCGACGGGCCCGCCAAATCGTAGCCGTTCAGCGCGTCAATCAGGCGACCGCGCGCCTGGTCGCGATCCTCGCCATAGGCGATCACTTTGGCCAACATCGAATCGTAATAGACACCAATACTCGATCCGGCGCGCACCCCGCTGTCGACGCGGATTCCGCTCCCCCGAGGCTCCGAATAGCGTGTAATGGTCCCAGCCGATGGAGCGAAACCACGCGCCGGGTCCTCCGCGCAAATTCGAGCCTCGATCGCCCAGCCGTTGATAGCAACATCCTCTTGGCGCAGATCGAGGCGCTCTCCGGCGGCAATTCGCAGCTGCAACTCGACCAGGTCGACGCCGGTGATCAACTCTGTCACCGGGTGTTCGACCTGCAGGCGCGTGTTCATCTCGAGGAAGAAAAAGCTTCCGTCCTCGTCGAGAATGAACTCGACCGTACCCGCATTGGCATAGCCAGCTGCCTTGGCCAGCGCACAGGAAGCCTCTCCCATGCGTGCCCGCAAGGCTGGGTCGACGACCGGGGACGGCGCCTCTTCGATCACCTTCTGATACCGGCGCTGAATCGAACACTCGCGTTCGTTGAGATAAATGACATTGCCATACGAGTCCGCGAGAATCTGAATTTCAATGTGTCGAGGCCGCCCAACGTACCGCTCGACAAATACGCGGTCGTCGCCGAACGCCTTTGTCGCCTCGGCCTGGCACGCAGAAAGCGCCTCGGCGATCTCGCTCTCGGAGTGAACGATCCGCATTCCTTTACCACCGCCGCCAGCGGCGGGTTTGAGTAGAACCGGATACCCGACTTCGGACGCTGCAGCGCGCGCCGAAGTTTCGTCTTTGGAAGGTTCCGGGGAACCCGGAACGACCGGCGTCCCTGCCTTCAAAGCCGTCTTCTTCGCCGCCACCTTATCGCCGAGGAGGCTGATCGCATCGGCGGAAGGTCCGACGAACGTCACTCCCGCGTCCGCCAACTTTCGAGCGAAAGACGGATTCTCAGACAAGAACCCGTAGCCTGGGTGGACGGCATCGGCGCCAGTGCGCTTCACGGCATCCAGAATAAGATCTTGGTCGAGGTACGATTCGACCGCTGTGGCGCCGCCCAAGGACACGACCTCGTCGGCAAGCTCGACGTGCAGACTCCTCATGTCGGGATCCGAGTGCACCGCTACCGTCTCAACGCCGAGCCGACGACAAGTCTTCATGACGCGGACGGCAATTTCTCCGCGATTGGCTACCAGTACCTTCTTGGGCAATTGCATGATCAGAGAGGAATGTTTCCGTGTTTTCGCGCCGGAAGGTCGGTCTTCTTCTCTTCGAGCACTTGGAACGCGCGAATCAGGCGACGACGAGTATCGCGCGGGAAGATCACATCGTCGATGTAGCCGCGCCGCGCGGCTACGAACGGGTTCACGAACATACTTCGGTACTCCTCCAGCTTGTCCTGCAAGACCTTCTCCGGGTCTGGCGCCGCCGCGATTTCCTTCCGGTACACGATTTCCGCAGCCCCTTTGGGCCCCATCACCGCGATCTCCGCCGTCGGCCAGGCGTAGACCACATCTCCGCCGATGTGTTTTGAATTCATGACGACGTACGCACCGCCGTAGGCCTTGCGTACGATGACGGTAACGCGCGGCACAGTCGCTTCGGAAAACGCGTAGAGCAGCTTCGCGCCGTGGCGAATGATGCCCCCATGCTCCTGCTCCGGCCCCGGCATGAACCCCGGCACATCAACCAGGCAGACCAACGGAATGTTGAAGTCGTCGCAGAAGCGAACAAATCGCGCCGCTTTGGCCGACGCGTCGCAATCGAGCGCCCCGGCCAGCACGGCCGACTGGTTTGCAACCAATCCAATCGTCTTGCCTCCGAGGCGGCCCAGGCCGCAAATGATATTGCGCGCGAAGTCCGCGTGCACCTCCAAAAATTCGCCACCGTCCAAGATGCTGTGAATGACGATGCCCATGTCATAGGTCTGGGTCGGAGTGAGCGGCACCAGATGATCGAGCGCCGGGTCGGCGCGGTCGTCCGGATCTCGTAAATCCAGCACCGGCGCGCTCTGACGATTGTTTGACGGTAAATAGTTGATCAACTTGCGCACGTCGCGAAGACAGAGAATGTCGTTCTCCGCGACGAAGTGGGCGACGCCGCTCTTGCTGGCGTGCACGCGGGCTCCTCCGAGTTCATCGAATCCGATATCCTGATGGGTGACCGTCTTGACCACATCGGGACCGGTGACGAACATGAACGAGTTGCTCGACACCATGAAGGTGAAGTCGGTCATCGCCGGGCTGTAGACCGCGCCTCCCGCGCACGGCCCCATGACGCACGAGATCTGCGGAACGACACCACTAGCGCGAACATTCCGATGGAAGATTTCGCCGTACGCCGCCAGCGAATCGACTCCTTCCTGGATGCGCGCCCCACCCGAGTCGTTCAGGCCGACGATCGGCGCACCGGATCGAACCGCCATGTCCATGACCGCACAGATCTTCTGAGAATGCGCCTCGCCAAGCGATCCACCGATGACAGTGAAATCCTGGCTGAAAACGAACACCTCTCGACCGTCAACCGTTCCGTGTCCGGTCACGACGCCGTCGCCGGGGTACTCGCCCTCATCGCCGAGCGCGCCACCACGCCCGACTTTCAGCATTCCCATTTCTTCGAAGGACCCCTCGTCCAGCAACAAGTCGATGCGCTCGCGCGCCGTAAGCTTACCCTTCCCGTGCTGGGCCTCGACCCGCTTCGCTCCACCGCCAGCTCGAGCTTCCGCGCGCAAACGCTCGAGCGTGGCGATAGTCTTGGCCTCTGCTGGCTTCAAGTCTTCTTGTTTGGTCTCAGGCATGACGCCATTCTCTCCCTTTCGAGCAAAACGAGAGCCCCCCTACAGAACCTATATCGTTACGCCACTCAACCAATCGAAGCGACGCTGGCCGGTAATTCCTTGGCAACCCGGACGATCGGAATGCCTGTCTGCACATTGTCATGCATTTCTTTCAATGCGCGGGGCAAATCTTCGGAATCGTACACCTCCCGGTGGACTGCCGGACGAAAGACAGAACCATAAAGCTCTGTGCAAGCTTCGCAACCCGCGATGGTGTCGTAGTGGGTCCATGATCAGCCCCACGAGTGGACCCTCGTTGCCCGAACGCGTTGACTCACCAATTGCCTCGCTCATCGACTCAGTGCTCCCATCTTGGCGGCGCAAATTCCGCCCTCGGACATACTAGTACGATACCAAATACACGTAATCAAGTTCGTGTGTTGAAATTCGCGAGTTCTGTCTCGTATAAAGCTGACGTGGACCCAAAAGAACCAATTGTAGGCGGCGGCACAGCACCTTGGACGTTTCTCACCAACCACGCACACGTGCTGTTGTGTCTGGCCGATGACCCCGAGGTCCGCCTCCGTGACGTTTCCGCTCGAGTCGGTGTTACTGAGCGGGCTGTGCAGAGAATCATCACAGAGCTCGAAGAGGCAGGTTATCTTAGGCGCATCAGAATCGGCCGTCGCAATCGCTACGAGATCAACCTCGATTTGCCCCTGCGGCATCCAATCGAGCGCCATTGTAAGGCCTCAATGCTGGTAGAGACCGTTTTGGGCAAGGCTCAGCGCAGCAGTCGATCGAAGCATCGCTAAGGGCGATTCATATCAGGCTCGATAGTTGCCCGCCACGCCGTCAAACTTCAGTAGCCCCAAAGGGGAGAACCACCTCTCCGATTGAACGTCGCGCAGCGACCACTATCCTCAGCCTTTACCTACGAGCGCAGCGAGTTTTCAAGCAAACAATCGATCGGCATTGCCGCGCAAGATTGCTGCGCGCACAGCGGGTTTGTTTTTGGTAACAATCAGCACTTTCGCGAGAGTCGCGGCCAGGTGATAGAAGGGCCAGTCTGTCCCGAAGAGTAGACGGTCGGAACCGACCCGTTCGATCAGCTCGTGCAGTTTCGTAACTCCCTGCCCGTGAATCTCCATCCAGACATTTGGGTAGCGCTTTGCGAGAGGAATCGCATCGGCGATATCGCGCGCGCCGGCGTGCCCGAACACGAACTGTAGCTGCGGGAAACGCTTCAGCATCGGTTCGTAGTTCCGCATCATCGTAAACTGGTGCGTGTACGACGGCTCGATACCTGCGCGACCGGCATGGAAGAATACAACGAGTCCGAGGCGCTCACACGCCTCGTAGATTTCCATCGCCTCAGGCGAGTCCGGGAAGAACCGTTGACCGGCAGGGTGCAATTTTACAGCACGTGCGCCGGCCTTTGCGTAGCGCTCCAGCTTCTCGACCGCCTCGTCGTCCCCGTGGTGCACCGACGCACCAAAGATAAACCGGTTCTCCGCGCCAGCGGTGCGAATCGCCGCCATGAACCGCTCAGTAAGGTCGTCGCCAAACGGTAGACCGAAGGAAATCGGGAGGATCACCGCCTTGTCGATCCGCGTCGCGTCCATCTCAGCGAGCAGGTTCGGCAACGTATGCGTCGCCGCCGCAGAGCTACCCCACAGCAGCTGACTCACACTGCCGAATTGCAACTCTCTCAGGTGAGCATCGGTGAAGTTCGCATTGATGTATACATCGAGATCGAGATCGCAGCCCGGATCAGTCGCATCGCAATCGAGCAGGTGATGCACCCGATCGGTCTTTGCCTGCAGATCGATATTTGGCGCAAAGAGCAGTGAGATCCCCAGATGCGCGTGGAAATCAAGCGCCGGGGGCAGATCTTCCACCGTGCAACGCAAGACGCCGTTGCCGTCGAGCTCAAACCACGGCAACTCGGCCAGACCGCGGTAGCCGCGATAGCGTTGCATGCCAAAAGGGCCGCTCCCCGACTGCTCCAACTCACGAGCTTTCTGCGCGACCAAGCCTGCGGAATCCTCGGATGAGTACCGGTCGCCGTCGACACAGCCAGCAGTGCCGGCAGCGATCCCTACCGCAAGTCCATGTAAGAATTGCCTACGAGTTGCGAACGCTCCGAAGCGTGGGACTCTCATGGCACCGGACAATTGCGCCTATTCAGCACGCGCGCAACGGGTCGGGATCAACTTACTACGCCCAAGCCCCTCCGGCCCCACGATTCGATCTATTGGCTGGAGAGAAATCGTCGCAACAGATTCGGCTCAAACTCCGCCGGCAAGTGGCGGAAAGACACTGAGCACATCGTCCTCAACCAGCACTTGTTCGAGATCGCGATTCTGCAACCCGTTCACCAGAACCATCTGGGCTTCTTTGTGCGTGATCTGCATCCGATCGAGCACCTCCGCGATCCTCGTCCCATCTTCGAGGTCGAGCTCGCAGTGGGTGCGGGGCGAACCGGGAGGTAATCGCTTGCGCAGGCTTGCGAAGAGCCGGAGCGTAATTCTCATGCTCGCCTTCTACGCTTCGCCCTTCTTATAAATGCCCGGCGTCGGCGTGCGCGGCAGATCCTCGAAACCTTCCGGTCGCGTCCCTGCCATGTCGGCGTGATACGGGCTTCGAGTGTTCGGCGGCTTCCGACCCTCGTGCGTGTATGAGCGTGGGCGAGCCGCGCCACCGACGACACTTCGCTTCAACAGCGTCGTCGCGGTTCCACTCGCGACGTAGGGGCGCCGCAAATCCCACGGCTTCTCATGAAGGTACTTCTTCCAGGATTCACCGAGATCGGTCTGCGCCTGCACCAACCCTTTGACCATCCCGACGTCGGTTAGCATCGTCGTATCCTCGACCGGCCCAATCATGATCGCTCCGACGATCCGTGTGCCACTCCACACCAGTTTGCGATAGACCGGTCGCGCCGGCGCCCACACCTCGGTCGTGTCAGCATCGTCGGCCCACGATCCAAAGCTGGCCATGTGCAATCCGGCGACATCGAGAATATTCATTGCCAAGCTGCCGTCGTACGTGACTTCCGAACCCGCCATGTTGGAGCCCGCCACCCGACCGTGGTCGACCGCCGTCGGCTGAATCGCGTGGATCGCTTGCCCACCCGCGGCGCCCGGCCCTGCGGCGATATCGCCTGCCGCGTAGACTCCCGACACGCTGCTCTCACAATGCGCGTCGACTAGGACACCACCGTCCGCAGCCAGCTCGACTCCTGAACCCGCCAAGAATTCCAAGTTCGTCTTGATTCCCGTCGAGACAATGACCAGGTCGGCCTCGAGAACCTGCTCATCCGAGAGACGCAACGATTTGCGGGCATCTCCCGAGATCTCAGTCACCGAACAGCCGGTGTACACCTTGACGCCGCGCTCACGCAGCCACGCTTCGGCCGCATCGGAGCCGCGTCGATCGACCATTCGCGGCAGTATGCGCGCTTCGCGCTCAACCAGAGTCAGGTCCCATCCGCGTTTGTGCATCGCATTCAGCACGATCAAGCCGATGAAGCCCGCCCCGACCAACACCACCGTCGGCTTTCCATCCCCGGCGGCGCCGAGAACAGCCTCGGCATCTTCAACGGTCCAAAGCGTGTGTACATTGGCTCCGTCGACACCCGGAATCGCCGGTCGCAGCGGAGACGAGCCGGTTGCGAGTAGGAGCTTGTCGAACGTGACCTCGCCTCCATCGTCGAGCGCAACAGATTTCTTCGACGGGTCGATCGCCGAGACCTTGGCTCCGAAGCGCGTTTCGACACCGAGTTTGTCGAAAGTTGCCTCCGAACCCGTGGCAAGCTGTTGGCGCGGGATCTCGCCGGTCAAGAAGTACGGCAGTGCCATCCGCGAATACGCACTCTCATCGGAGATCAGCGTAATCGTTCCGTCTTGATCGAGACCACGAATCGTCTCGACGGCGTTCATACCAGCGGGTCCTGCTCCTACGATCACATATCGAGTCATCTCGTCTCCGATTCCGGATCACCCACCGGGATATCCGCGCGCACCGTGCAAGAAGATCGTCACCCGATCCTCGTCCGTTACGGGGGTGTCGAGGTCGGCCATGAAAGCTATGTTTCGACCGTTGACCAGCACCTCGATATCCCGATTGAGGACTTCGCCCTCGGGAAAGAGCAGGTCGTTCGGAACACCAACCGTGTCCAGAACGACACGCACTGTGCCACCTTCGATTGCCTGCTGCGCTCCCCCAAACTTGCGCAAACCCCCGAGCAGCTTCACCGTCGGCACTTCCATTACGCCTTGGGCAATCCCAGCTCTTTGCGCTTCTCTTCGGTCACCATCCCGTCTGCCGTCCAGCCGCGCCTTTCGTAATATTCCGGCAGCATCACGTTGAGCTTGCTGGTTAAACCTTTCGCTGGACCGCCGGGAATCGGATCGTGCGTCAGACGTCGCGGCAGCTTGTCGTGCCCCTTGCCGACGCCCGCGCGCTCATTCCAAAGCCGTTCGAGATTCCACGTCCGTTCACCCGCCTGCGTCAACGTATCGATATCGTAATCCACGCCGGTGGCCGCAACGATCTGCGGAAGCATATCCTCTAAACCGACTCCAAAGGTCAGGAACAGACACAAGCCACTGGAATCGACGGCCGAAGTAATGTCTTGAAAGATCTTTGTAATCTCGGCCTTGCCCTCGCTGACGTGCGGATCCATTTTTTCCGGAATTCCGAGAATCTCAGGCGATACGGTGTAGGACTTGAGGTGACAGGCGCCGCGGTTCGATGTCGCATAACCTAGCCCCATCCCCTGCACCGCACGTGGATCGTAGGCCGGAAACTCCTGCCCTCGCACGCCCATAAACAATTCTGGTCTGGCATAACGCGCCGTCAATCGTTTCGAACCCTCGGCCAACTGGTCGCCAAACCCCTGTCGGAAGGCCACCTTCTCCGACATCGCGACCAGCGCATCGGCATTGCCAAACCCAAGCGGCATTCCGGTGACCGATTCGTCGATTGCACCGGTCTCGTACATTTCCATCGCGGCAGCCAACGTCGCACCGTAGGAGATCGGGTCCATCCCGTAGTCGTTGCACAGCCAGCCGACCTTGATGATCGCGTCGAGGTCACTGATGTCACAGTCCGACCCCATCGCCCAGGCGTTCTCAAACTCGGGCCCCTCGCCAGCGATATTCCAATTGCGAGGACTCGTATTGACGCTGAACTTATCCGAGGCCTCGCCCGGCAAAGAGGTCACGCGGCCGCACGCCATCGTGCAAGCAAAGCAAGCCTTGTTGGCGACCAGGCGCGTCTCGGTCAGGGTCTCTCCGCTGATATCCTCGGCCCTGTCGAATACAGTCGCCTGGTGATTGCGCGTCGGCAACGCGCCGTGCTCGTTGATGACGTTGACCAACGACTCAGTGCCATAGGTCGCAAGCCCTTCCGCCGTCACCGCAGAATCCTTGAGCTTGGCCTTCATCTCCCAAGATGCGCTCATGAACTCACGAGGCTTTGCCAGCCGCACACCCCCCGTGCCGCGCACGGCGATCGCCTTGAGATTCTTCGAGCCCATCACCGCGCCGACCCCGGAACGACCAGCGGCGCGATGCAGATCGTTTATGATCGCCGCATAACGGACCAAATTCTCGCCAGCTTGGCCGATACACGCGACGATCGTATCCGGCACACCGGAATCGCGTCGAAGCGTCTCCTCGGTCTCCCACACACCCTTACCCCAGAGGTGCTGGGCGTCACGCAACTCGACCTGGTCGTTGTGGATCCACAAATACTTCGGCGACGGCGCGCGACCTTCGAGGATAATCATGTCGTATCCGGCAAACTTGAGTTCCGGACCCCAGTGCCCTCCCGAGTTGGAGGTGGTGATCGCACCGGTCAGCGGCCCCTTGGTGATCACCATGTAGCGAGCCGCACACGACGCGTTCGTACCGGTCAGCGGACCGGTAACGAAAAGCAACTTGTTCTCAGGGCTGAGGGGATCAACTTTCGGGTCGCCCTCCTCCCAGTAGTAACGCGCCCCCAGCCCGCGCCCACCGACATACTCGCGCGCCCAATCTTCCCGCAGCGGTTCCGTGCTGATCTTGCTGTTGGTCAAGTCGACCCGCAGCACCTTACCTACCCATCCGCAGATCATGACGGTTCCCCCTGATCGATCTCGCTGCGGGTGCGATTGAGATCCGCTGCCCACGTTCCCAACCAATCCGTAGACTCGGTCTCGACATACTCGATCGCGCCGGTTGGACACGCCGCGACGCAGGCTGGATCGCCAGCGCACAAGTCACACTTGTCGGCCTTGCCCTTATCCGGGTTGTACCAAACGGTTCCGTAGGGACAGGCGATGACGCAAAGGCCGCAGCCGATGCAGAGTTCCGGCGTAATCACCTTGGCCTCGGCGTCGGAGATCCCGATCGCATTGATCGGGCAAGCGTTCATGCACCACGCCTCTTCACACTGGAAGCACGTATACGGCGCATAACTCGCCTGATCGTCGAAGATGTTGACGCGGATCAAAGATCGCGCCGGTTGAAAGGTACCGGTCTGCACCCAAGAGCACGCCAGCTCACACTGAATGCACCCCGTACACTTCTCAGGAATAATGCGGAGTTGCTTTGACACCGTCCGTCCCTCCCGTCGAACCGAAGACGGGATCGTAGCAACATCACGTGGCTATCGACAAACTGGATTTACATTGGGATATCGCAACCCGACACTTCGAGGGTTGCCGCACTCGCGAAGGCCACCCGCATGACTCCGGTGGCGTCGTCGTAGCTCCACGCTGCGTCATCCAGGGCGACACCGCCAAGCGCCACTTCGCAGGGCTCAAACGGCTGCTCCAGCAAACGCATGCTAGCCTGCAAAACAACCTCGTACTCAGTCTCTTGGTCACTGAGCCGAAGTGTCCAACGGCTCGGGGTCTCTCGGCTCTCATACGAACCCGTTGCGAAAAACCTCCCATTGCTAGAACCGCGAGGAAACGCCAACAGCCGGAGCTGATCGGCGCGATCGGCCAACCGTACGATCGATGGGTCGGAACCGTGCTCGGCGAGCGTGTACACATCGGGCGCCAGCATCGCGATCACCGCGCCGGCGCGGATAAAAAGCGGAATCTCATCGATCGGGGCCGACACCACCACCTCCGCGGAGCCGGCGTGCTGTTCGACCGCCGCCAGCCTGAAGCTCCCGTCCTCCGGAACATAGTCGACCGACCGCCACCACTCGGCCCACTCGCCTTGCGGCAGGTACAACGAACGGTTCGTATCGCCCTGAACGACGACCGGGGCAACCAGGAGATCCGGCCCGAACAAATATTGATCGTCGCGCCCGTGTGCGCGCGCATCGCCTGGGTTCGTCAGCAAATGGTGGCGCATGACCGGCATGCCGGTCTCGAGGTACTGTTCGACCGCAGCCTGAAGGTACGGATAGAGCTGCGTGTGCAATTTGGCGTATTTGCGCCAAACTTCGAGATGCCGCGGATCCCAAAGCTGCGGGCGCTCCATACCGCTCAGGTTCGTGCCGTTGCGTTGGCTGCGCATAACCACGGAAAGTGCACCAAAGCCAATCCAGCGATCGTGCAACTCGGCATCGAGGAAATGCGGCGAGAAGGCGAAGAAGCCGCCGATGTCCGAACCCCAAATCCCGACACCGGACGTCCCCATCGACAGCGCCTGGTAGATCGACGATTCCAACCCATCAAAACCGAAGTTCGTCGTTGGATCGCCTCCCCATACGATCGGCGTGCACGCCGCGGATCCAGTCCACCCCGAGCGAGCAAAGCGCGCCAGCGGCTTGCCGGCGTCGGCAGTCGCCTCGGCAACACCGCAGTGATAGTCACGCGCATAGCGGTTGTGAAATGCTGTACCCGTCGCTCCATCCGAAGAAACCGCGTCGAGCGGCGTGTACTCGCCGAAGTCCTCCATCCACCCTTCGTATCCGTGGCTCAGCGCCTCGTCGGTCAGCGACTTGTACGCGGCCACGCCGCCCGGCGATCGAAAATCGAATTGACTGACCGTGAACGTACGCGAGGTGAAGTAGTCGTAAAGGTAGGTGTCGCCCTGCGCGTTCTCGATCAGGGCATTCATGCCTTCCGCCACCCCGAACTCTGGCATGTAGTCGGCGCAGATCATCGGATTGAAGTAGGTATGCACTGCGGTGCCCGCGGCATTGCGAACCGCCGTTCGGTTCAGCTCGCGCTCTTCGTTGCCGCGCTGCGATCCACACGGCAGGTAGTGCGTATACGTCGCCGTGACGGACGTCGGTACATCCGCTTCGCGTAGCTCGTCGATCCGTGAGTCGCGATCCGATTGCACCCATGGCCCGAAGAACCACGGCGCATAGTCGCTCGGTTGGCGGCCCACCTCGTCTGTGAACCGTCTCAACACATCCGCCGGCTCGGGGCCTGCGAAAACACGAAAGCGAATCTCCTCGGCCTCGACCTCGACCGCCCAGGCGTCAGGGCGATCGGAAGAGATTCGGTGGTAGCTCACTTCGTCATTGTCGACCAGCACGCCATACCCACGCGAGGAGAGGAGCCATGGGATTGGAAAGTAACTCGCATCGCGCCGCCAGCGCACGCCCTGTGGCGGGATAACCTCGTTAATGAGTGGGTACTCCGAGTCCTGATACGGCCCCTCGGCGACATAGTTCTCGAGCACCTGGCCAAACTGGTTCACAGCGTTACTGCGTTCTCCGAAACCGACGAAACGTTCTTCGGCTCCGGCGCCAAACGCGATGCTCATCGCCTGCGCACCAAAGCCAACACCCCGCGCCGAAACAGCAATGACGCCATCCCCGACGGCTGCAGCCCGCACCTCGATCGTCCAGTCGGGGTCATCCGTCGCAATCGTCCCGACCCACTCCCCCCCGTCGTTCTTCGATGACACCAGGTCCGTCGCTCGGATCCATCCTGAATCACGGTGAGCCGGCGTCGCCGGTTCACCCAGCTCCAACGGTGGCAGGGATACGATACCGCCGCTGCCCTGCGCCGGCGCACCGGGAAAAACACCGATTCGCCCTACTGGCGCATCCCCGCCATGGTCGTACTCGGCGAGAATCTCTTCACCGGCGGCGTCGCGAAACTTCATGCGCCACGGCGATTCGACGATCTCCAAACGCAGAGAGCCAGCATCTACAACCGCCGCCGACCCGTCGGAAGACGAATCACAACCGAAAAGAAATGCGACAAGGAGTAGTCCCACTACACGATCGAGCCCGCGTATCGATACCGTCATGACCACAACATCCTACACCGGCGCGAGCCAAGCTAGGGCGATCGGTCGTGAGCTAGTGGCAGTGGAGCGACAGGGGATCTTGTGACCAACTAATGGTTCAGGGTCCTCGCCGTCGCTCGTTGAACAGGCGCGATACGACGATTTGTGGCGCGGGTCCGGCTTTTCAGCTTTCCGGCTGTGCAGCCTCGGGCAGCTCCACACAAAAGGTCGATCCCTCGCCGACGACACTCTCGACCCAAATCCGTCCGCCATGAGCTTCGACGATGGCGCGACTGATGGCGAGGCCCAACCCAACGCTTTTCTCTCCGCCCGTCGGGCGGCTCGCGATACGCGGGAACGGTCGAAACAGGCGTGACTGGTCCTCCGTCGAGATGCCACAGCCACGATCGGAAACTGAGACGAGCACAAGATCCCGGTCGCAGATCAGGTCCACTTGAACCACCGCATGCTCGGGCGAATAGGCGATCGCGTTGGACAACAGATTGTTGATCACTTGCTCGATGCGGGTCCGGTCGGCCGAACAATAAATGCCGCTCGTCAGTGATCGCGCAATCACGACATTCTTTCGGTCAGCTAGCACCTGATTGATCGAAACGGTTGCGCCGACGAGTTCGGTCATATCGACTGTCTCGACATTGATCGACTGGCTAGCTTTCTCCAGTACCGACACCTCGAGCAGGCTCTCGACAATCTTCAGCATATAGCGGGAACTGCGGCCGATCGCTTCGACAAGCGGAAGTTGAGCTTGGCTTGGAGGACTCTTCTCGTCCGCAATCAAGCAGTCTGTCAACATTGTGACCGCGCTCAGCGGGTTGCGAAGATCGTGCGCGGCGGCGCGGAGAAGATCGTCTTTCTGCTCATTCGCCCGCTCGAGCTGGGCATTGCGCTTGGCCAGCTCACGTTGGGCATTGGCAAACTCCTCAGAAAGCGACGCAAACTCGCGCAGAAGGCGTTGGTCGTCCCAATCCTCCATCGAGGTTCTACGACCGCCGGGGGAATTCGTCATCAGGACCGGCGCTCTTGGACCAATTGAACCGCGCCCGCGGCGTCGCCTGCAGTGGCATCGGCTCCAACCTCGCGCCACAGTTCGGGGACCGCAGAGAACGCCAGGCCTCCGACAAGAATCATCACTTGTTGGCCGAACGCTTCACGCACGGACACAATCAACTGTCTACATGTATCAATGTGGCTGCGGGTGGTGGCTGATATCATGAGAGCGTCGGCGTTGCGCTCTTGCAGCATTGCAACGACGTCCGCCGCCGGCACGTCCGCTCCGAGGTAGTGGCAGTCCCAACCTTCCATCTCAAAAAAATCGGCGACCATCCGGAGACCAATTTCATGCGTCTCTCGACCAATGCAGCACGCCACCGCCGCGTGACCGACGCGGTCGGTGCAGAAGATTCGGTCGTAGAGTTGAGACATGACTAGCTGCACGGCCGCCGAGGCGTAGTGTTCGACCGCGACACTCAACCGGTTGTACTGCCACCGCCGCCCAACCTCACGCATGACCGGCTGGAGAACTAGAAGGTAGATATCGCGCACGTCGGTACCCGCTTCAACGGCATTCAAGACAATGCGACTCGCCTTGCGGCGCTCGGCGCGCAGCAGCAAGTCCAAAAACTCGGTGGCAAGGGGCTCGATCTCGCCTGATTCGACGAGAAAGCTCGAAGGTTCAGCAGCCAACGGCTCGTCCAATGCACGGTCGATGAGGATTACTGCGTTGCTCGCGTCATCGTCAGGTAGGTTGGCGCGAAGAGCCTCCTTCAAGGCGCCGATGGCCTCGCCCGAGTATGGGTTTTCGAGACCGCGGCTGCTCGTCACCGAGGACCACCACGAGATGTGTCGCGCGATGAGTTCCGGCCGGTTCAAACGCTGCGCGTCGATGAGGTGATGGACGGTATCAGTCCACAACTCCCTGACATCGACCCCTGAGTCCGGGTTGGAAGTGGGCGCGCCAATGACGTAATCGACGCAGCGATCTACGAGTCTGGAATCCAAGGTGGCCTCTCTCCGCGGGCAATGGACTAGGGCACTCTAGTCACGGAGAACAACCCGCGCTAGGTTGCCGATGAATTATTGTCGACCCCAGAATGAGAGAGTTCCCAACGGTCTCAGTTCTGGCCCTCCTGCTCTCTGTACTCGTTGAGCCGGTTATACAGCGTCTTCAGGCTGAATCCGAGACTGTCGGCTGCCTTGTGCTTGTTGCCCTCGAAATGATCGAGAGTGGCCATGACGAGACGTTTCTCGGCTTCCTTCGCCGCCATTCCAACAGGAATGTGCAAAATGTCGCCTTGATGATCCAGCCCATCGCTCGGCGGCTTCTCAGTCGAAACGTGAAGTGGTGGAGCCACTCGACCCGAAGCCGATCGGATCTTCTCCGGAAAATGCTCTGGCAACAGTTCCCGATCCGCCAGGATATGAGCTCGCTGCGTGGCATTGGCCAGCTCGCGAACGTTGCCCGGCCATCCGTACGACATGATCGCCGCCTCAGCCACTTTCGCAATCCGAGTCGTCTTGCCCTCCAACTTGTTGAACTTTTCTAGAAAGTGCATTGCGAGCAATAGCTTATCATTGCCACGCTCGCGCAATGGCGGGATCTCGATCGGAAACACATTGAGACGGTAGAGAAGGTCCTCTCGGAAGGTGCCATTCTTGACGCACTGTTCGGGATCGCGGTTGGTCGCGGCAACGATTCGCACGTCGACATCGATCGGTACTTCGCCGCCGGTGCGCATGATCTGACCAGTTTCGAGCACGCGCAACAGCTTCACCTGCAATTCCAGAGGCATTTCGGTCACTTCGTCGAGAAACAGAGTGCCGCCAGAGGCTCGTTCGAAATAGCCGCGATGCATGCGCTCAGCGCCCGTGAAGCTGCCCTTTTCATGGCCGAAGAGCTGAGATTCGATCAAGTTCGGCGACACCGCTCCGCAGTTGATTGGCTCATACGGGCCCTTACTCTGCTTCCCCTGCTCGTGCAGGGTTCGAGCGACCACGTCCTTGCCCGTGCCGCTTTCTCCGGTGATGAAAACCGTCGCCGAGGTCGGAGCGACGCGGTCGATCATGTCGTACAGCTGGTTCATCACTGGCGACGATCCGACCAGTCGGCCAAAGTGCCCCAGCCGACGCAGCTCGCCGCGCAGGTCGACTACCTGATCTTTGAGATCACGTGTCCTAACGGCATTGACCAAAACCGAACGCAGACGGGCAAGATCGAGTGGCTTGGTGAGATAGTCAGAGACGCCGCGTCGGAGAGCTTTGACAGCCGTATCGAGAGTGGCGTTTCCCGTCACCAGGATCACCGTCGGGTCGTATGGCGGCTCGATCGAGTCTAGGATCTCGAGCCCGTCACCATCCGGCAACATCAAGTCGGTGATGATGACATCCGGTTGCTCGCGGAGAAGTGCCTCGACGGCTTCAGCGAGGGTGCCCGCTCGCAGGGTCTCTAAACCCTCCCTACAGACCAACTGGTCCAGGGCGTCGAGAGCATCGGGATCGTCTTCGACGAGGAGTGCGCTGGTCATGCGCGCCCAAGGTAGCGAAGCATCCTCTGGCTGACTAGTGGGTGGGAGGACGGAGGGACTCATTCAGAGCAATGAGCCTCAGAGTGCCGCCGAACTTTGCGCGGCTAGCCAGTCCACAGTCTCCCTTGCGCAGCCCGACCGCAATAGACTCTGATTGTAGTAGTTGCAAACGAGAAACGCAGGCGTCGCAGGGACTTCCCCGTTTGAAGGTCTTGCAAGCCTCCTCTGCAACCACGGCCCTCAAGCTAGGGTCCCCACCGAAATGGCACGAACCTAGCAAGGCTATACCTCCACATGCAGATCGACAGAATACGGCTGGGAGGGAAAAGTTCGCTCGAAGTCCTCAGCAAGAGCGCCGAGATCCGAGGATCGACGAAGTTTGTTACCGAGCGGAAAAAATGTCCGCCTGTAGGAGCGGCCGGATGATGGTCGCGAGATCGGTTGGGAACAGCATCCAGATGCGTCGGCCGCTGGCAACAGCGAACGTCCGGTTCGAGCTAGACAATGTCAAGGTACGCCAGCAGGCGGTCGCTGTTGCAGCCGCCATGGGCTTCGACCAACGCGACCAGGAGCGAATCGCGGCAGCCGTCTCAGAAATTACCAGGAATGCCTTCGATTACGGGCGTTCGGCGCGCGTTGAGTTCGCCCTCGACCTGCAGCCGTACATCGCGCTGCGCATCACCCTGCGCGACGAGGGGCCGGGGATCGAGAATCTTGAGGCTATCCTTAGCGGCTCGTTTAGATCGAGACGCCGCATCGGAGTGGGTATTCGCGGGGCCCGGGCCTTGATGGACGATTTCTCAGTCCAGACACAGGTCGGCTGCGGGACCACCGTGACGATGAGCAAGCGACTGCTTGCGCCAGTGTCGGCTTCGGCGGAGTCAATCACTCGCAAAGTCGGCGCAGCTCTCGCGGATCTAGAACTCGAAGATCCCCTCGACGATCCCTTCGATCAACGGAGTCCTCGAATCGATGACCCCACGGGCCTTCCCGCTCGCCTACCGTCGCTTGCCGAAAAGAACGTAGCGCTCGACGAGGAGACAGGGCGGTCGGCTGAAACGCGCGAGCGGATCATGGCGGCGCTCTCGCACGACATGAAGAGCCCGCTCTGCGCGATCGGTCTAGCAGCATCGTTGATCGGCGAGACCGCGGAATCTGAACAGCAGAGGAAGAACTCCGCTACGATCCAACGCGCCACAAATCGCCTTGAGCGCATGATCCAAGATCTCTCGGACTTCGCGGAACTCCAGGCCGGCAAGCTGCAGCTCGAGATGGGCTCAATCGAAATCGGGAGACTCCTCGTCGAAGTCGCGACCCTGCATCAGGCGGCGGCGGAAAACCTCGACATCAGCTTCGAGATCGAGAGACCTGAGGCGGAGCTACTCGTTCTCGCCGACCGCGAGCGCATCCTGCAAGTCCTGAACCACCTAGTGAGAAACTCGCTCAAAATCTGCCCCGCAGGCTCTACCATACACCTCGAAGTAACAGCGCGTGCCAGCGAGGCTATTGTGACTGTGCGCGACGACGGACCGGGGATTCCCGCGAACGTACGTGCCAACCTCTTCCGGCCGTACCGCTCAGCCGAACAAGACCGTCGGGGCGGTACCGGGCTCGGCCTTCCCATCGCACAAGAGCTGGTCCAGGCACACGGTGGGCGGATATGGGCAGACTCCCACCAACCAGGCGGGGCCGTGATACGATTCTCCCTTCAACGCGCGTGACGACATCGGTAATCAGCTAGACAGACTGCCAACATCCCTCCAACCGCAGAATGCGAATCCTACGAAATCGCAGTCGCCACAGCAGCGGTCGGGCACACTGGCTCGCCGTGCCGCCCATGCTCAGGCGTCGTCTCGAACCTCTCGATCAGGCTTCACCGACGCACGCTCCTACGCGACGATGTGAAACGGCGCTAACGCTTGCGCAAGCGAGTTACGCCAAGGGCCAAGCCGGCAACCGCAAGCAGCACCAGTCCGACAGGACTTGCTGCGGGCGCCATGGTCGACGCGCTCGGCGAGAACTCCAGGAGGCCATTGCATGCTTGCACTCCACTCAGATCGGGAAGCGTCAGCGGTAGGGCGCTCCCCATTCCCATCGGAATTGTTACCCCTGGGGCGTCCGCCATATCGGACACGCACGGGACGACAACTGGATAGAAAGTCTTGCCACCACTCTGCACCTTTCCGGTCACGACCGGCTTTACTTCAATTTCTCGTGGTGGATCGACGTTGAAAACAATCTGGATCTGGTAGAGCCCGAGAGGCGTGTTCGGCGGGATATCAAAGATGACGAGTTGATGCCCGGGCTCGGCGCAGAGTTGCTCGCCCGGGGTCGTATCGACACAGGTCAATCCCGATTGGATCAATGCGGGGACCGCCGGATCCGGCGCTTTTTCGAGCAATGCCATGAAACCGGTCGCATCACTCGGAACCTGCATCACCACCGGATCGAGAAAGGGGTCACCGGTTCCCACAACTTCAAACGAAGAGTCGAAAAGGGTAGGCGAACTTTCAAACGGTAGGACGCCGTTTGAGCAAAACACCATCTTGCCGCTGGAGCTCTCGCTGTCGTAGCTCTCGCACTGCTTAATTTCGGCCCGGACGTTGATGTAAACTTCTCCGGTCATCGGGTTCACACATCCCTCGAACCCGCCAAACAAGAACAACAGGCACCCCGACATGAACAAGGGAAGAGTGCCGAATCCCACAAAGGTCAGTTGCTTTTTCATCACCGCTCCAAAGTCGACCGCGCAGAATTTATCGGGAAGCTGACGGACTTGCAATCAAGAGAAGTGATGCAGCAAACACCCCCGATCGATCGGGAACCTAGCGAAGCGCCAAACGCTCGGGCCCAGCAGCCGCGACATCGGTAAGTGCCGCGTCGATTACCTGCGCCGACGCTCCCTGGGCCTCGAGAGCCTTGATTAGAAAACTACGCGCATGTTCGTTATCGCTGCGGATCGAGAGCGACCGTCGCAACAGTTCCTCGCCGGCGGACGGATCGCCACCGAAGATCTTGGGCAACTCGACCAACATCGATCCCTTGGCCGCCAGGATATCCGCATCACGGGGCGCCAGATCCATAGCTAAGTCGATCTCCGCACGCAGCCGACGAACCTTGGAGACAGTACCAAAGCCGATCCCCTCGCGCTCAATCTGCTTGCCCAGGGTGCAAAATAGAGCCAGTCGCGCCCGCGCATCCGTCCCGTCCGCAGCAACTGCCGCCTCCGCCAACTCGAGGCCCTGGTCGAGCAATTCTAGAGCCTTGGCACCGCCGCACTCCGCAGCGCGGTGGCAGAGGTCCAGAGCTTCCTCGCTAGACTCCCCGGCGCATGCGCAAGAGGCAGCCAAACTACAAAGAACCCCAACAACGGCGAGACTTTTCTGGACCTGAGCAATCATAGTCACGAGAAGAAAAGCCGGAATCGTGCCAACTCGCACACGTCACTCCATCAGGCGAGAATCACCAAGTCGCCGCAAACTATGCGATACGCCCTGAAAGCTTCTTCATGCACTCCATACAATGGAGTGCAGCATGAAGGGCCCTTCACAACGGCGAGCCGGTCGCACCCTCAGCGGTCGTCGAGCAACGCAATCGCCCGCTTCGGAGCGACCATCCGGTATCCGTCTTCGAGAATCTCGCTCACCAACTCCCAGTCAACGCCGCGGTCGAGCCGCACCCCGAGCCAGCCGCGGTGGCCGACATACGGCGGCACGAAAAACGTTTCCGGATCCATCGCAACGAAGTGCTCTTGGCCGTCCACCGTGCAATTGATCCAAAGCGCGAGGCGCCCATCCCCGTGATGATTGTCGTGAAGAGTGGCGAATGTCTTGCGCCCGCCCCAAAAAGTCGGCGCTCCATGAGAAAGCTTCTCCGACGTCTCCGGCCAGGCACTGATGATTTTCCTTAGCCGTTCGAGCGGATTCCGACTCACGACCCACGCCCCATCACATATTTCATGACATCGCCGTAACACAGGATCGGGCGGAGATTGAAGCCCGACGAGCCTGTCCGATGCTCGCGTCTGCACCAATGTTGTGGTCAATTCAGGCGATGTCCAACACCGTACTCATCCACAAACGCTTCAACGGGCCGCCCAACTCCGCACACGGCGGCTACGTTGCCGGACTCATCGCCGACCTGATCGGCGGCACTTCGGAAGTCACGTTGCGCAAGCCACCACCGCTCGAAACTCCACTGACCGTTGTAAGGAATGGCGACTCGGTCGAGATTCAAGACGGCGAGGGAGTCACCCAGGCGAGCGGTGCCCCAGCCGAGTTCGAGCTCGAGATCCCAGACCTGCCGACCCCGAACGCGATCGAAGACGCACAAACCCGATCCACTCGTTTAGTTCCAGGCGCCCCGTTCCCGACCTGCTTCGCCTGCGGACACGGACGCGACCACGGCGACGGTTTGCGAATCTTTGCCGGGCCAGTCGAAGGAACGGACTTGGTCGCCGCGCGATGGACTCCGGATCCTACGCTGGCGGACTCCGCAGAAACCGTCGCAAACCGTTTCCTCTGGGCGGCACTCGACTGTCCCTCCTACGGTGCGCTCGACACCAAACCAGAGAAGCTCCCAGCCCTCCTCGGACGGATGACCGGCACTGTCCTGCAATCAGTCTACGCCAACGAGCACACCTCGATCATCGCCTGGCCGCTGGCAAGAGACGGTCGCAAGCTACATTCAGCCAGCGCATTGTTTTCCGAGTCCGGCCTGCTTTGCGCCTACGCCAAAATGGTATGGATCACGCTATGAAGAACCTCCTACGCTCCACGACAACCGCTCTCATCGCAGGCGCGTGCACACTGACCGGCTGCACTGCTACCGAAGCACCGACAATCAACAGCGCAGCGAAAGCCGAAGAAACACGCCAGGACATCGCACAAACGCACGCGGCGATCGGCGAGGAGCCACCAAGTCTCCTGCAGATCGACATCCGCGACATCACCGCCATCGGTCGCACGGTGCGCGTCCGCGGCAGTGTCATCAACGGTCACGAACAGGCAGTGGAAGGTGTGCAGTACCGCCTGCGGCTGTTCAACACCGAAGGCGACCGGACCTTACGCGCCGAGTACGACGAAGACGATCACGAAATCGAACCCGGCGCTTCGGCGCCGTTCAATTTCGAAATCGAGAGCATGTACTTCGCCACCGCCCCGCGCTTGCTGGTCGATGCGATCCCGCTGAAGGTCGGGGACAGCGCCTTCGCCGAACCAGACGACTGGGCGCCGTAGCAACAAATACAGCTAGTCGGGAAAGCAGCCGTATATCGGACCCGGAAGCTGAAAGTGATCGTCCGGGAAGCTGGATTCGATCACACTGGTCGTAGGACGTCCGCTGATTGCCGCACGATTCGCGACGTCATTGACCCCAAGCACGAAGCCCAAGCCCGTCGCTGCCACAGAGCCGTCTTCGCTTCGGGCCCAGTAGTGATTGAACATCGCATTGTAAAAATACTCTCCGGCGCGGTCGTAAACCAATTTCCAGTAGATTCGATACATCTCCCTGTCGATGTACAAAACGACTTTGCCGAACTCATGATGGGGATCGAGGCTCCTTCCTTCGACAATCCAGACCGGTCGCCGCACCATCCGCACATTCTCGACCACCTGCCACGGCACACCGCTCGCACCGGGCGTCTCGTAAGCTCCCGGGAGTTTCGGAAGATCAATCTCATAACGCGTATCCGTCAGCCGTTTCATGGTCAGCAGCGTCGGCGTGACCACTGAGGCAAGCACCTCTTCAGCGCCGACCAGTCGCCAACTGAAGTACTCGATCTTGCTATCAAACCCGCCGAAATCTTCGGGATAGAAAGGGAGTTCCGCGATCGGGGTGGAGCGCGAAGACGGTTCCTCCCGCCGAATGCGACGAGTGGAGGTGACAAAGATCCATCTCTTGTCCGGCGAAGCATCGTTGAAGCGTTTCTCGAGGCCACTCGCGCCGTCGACGTCCGGAGGTTCGAGGAGTCTCGTCATCGATGCCCGCCGCAGGATCTCTGTAGCGTCCGATCTATTGTGCACCAGGTGCGACAGGAATTCGCCCTCTTCCCGAGAAAGCTTGAGGCGTTTGTGCTCGCCGTCGATGTCGATCCCGTTGATCGTGAAAGTACTGCCTCGTCCGCCACCTAGAACATCAGCGGCGCGCACGTTCCACATGATGCTGCAGGCCGCGTCGGCAGCGTCCGCCGACACCGACGGAAACGGGAAGCCGTCGAGGCTCGCCGGCATCGCATCAGCCGCGTCACGCAATCCACACGTCTTCGGGTCGATCCGATAGATGCCTTGATTGCTGCGGCTCTTCGCCCAAAACGCTTCGGGATAAAGAGCGCGAAACTTCTCGCCCGCCACATCCGCAACACGATACGAGTAGTCGCCCGCCTTGAGCCGACGCAGGACCGGCTCCGGCAATAGGCCTTCGGCTTTCTGCCAGTTACTCGAATCGAGTGTCCATTCGGGTACGACCTGCGCTGCTCCGGGGCTCGCGCAGAAAGACAAGATCGCAATCCCACAAGTCAGCGCAGCGTGCCCGATCGTTGTCACTAAGTGGAAGATCTCAGTCGCTCATTCGGGTCAGTGTGGTCAGCGTAAAGAGATTCGGCGGTGTGTTGGCGCCGACAACACTCGTCATCTGGCGGCCGACGATGGCGGCGCGATTGGTTCTGTCATTGACGCCGACGAGAAAGCCCGGTGTGACGGCTGCCATCGAACCGTCCTCGCTGCGTGACCAGTAGTAGCTGAACATCGCGTTGTAGAAGTACTCACCGGCACGGTCGTAGACCAACTTCCAGTAGATCCTGTACATCTCCTTGTCGATGTAGAGTACGACTTTGCCGAAGTTGTGGTACGGGTCCTCCGAACGCCCTTCGACGATCCACACAGGTCGTCGCACCATGTTCGCCCCCTCGACGACCAACCAAGGGATACCACGACTGCCGGGCACCTCGTACGCCGCGCGTACCTGCGGCGGCGAGACCTCGAACCTCGAGTCTCCGACCCGCGACAGCGGTAGCGGAGACGTCGACGTCATTGACGCCAGTGTCTCCCCTTCTCCAATGAATCGCCATTTGAAGTACTCGAGCTTGCTGCCAAAACCACCGAGGTCTTCGTGATAGACCGCCAGGTCCGCGATCGGCTCGGACCGCGCCGCTGGATTGACCCGCCGCACCCGACGTGTCGCCGGCACGAAGAACCAAATCTTGTCGTAGGTCGTCGCATCGTTGGTCCGGCGAGCAACACCGCCGACGCTATCGAGATCGAGGGGCTCCAGAACATTCTGCATCAGCGCGTGGCGTAGGTTGTCCGGGTTCTCCCGGCGCCCTGCCAAAAAGTGCGACTCGTACGACGCGATCTTGACCCGCTTCATTTCGCCCGAAGTATCGATACCGTTGATCGAGTACTTACTTTCCTGCCCCCCGCCCAACGCGTCGGCCGCGCGCATGTTCCACAGAATCTTGCAGGCCGCATCACCGACAGAGTCGTCGATCGAGTCAAAAGGCAGCCCGACCAACTGACCAGCAGCGGCGCCGGTCGCGGAATCGATCAACCCACACGTCTCCGGGTCGACCTCATAGCGGTCGCGATTGGCGCGGCTATCAATCCAGAACGACTGCGGATAGTTCGCCCGAAACACAGCCGGACGCACTTGCCGAACCTGAAACCAATAGTCCCCCGACTGTACGCGCCGCAAAACCGGCTCCGGCAACAATCCCTGGGCGTGATGCCAGCTGTTTGAATCGAGCAGCCATGGTTTGTTTCGTGGCACGGCGGCGACGACCCGCATCGGGTCGTCGCGCGTAGCCGGTGCGAGATCAACCTCCGACTCCACCGCACCGGCACCATTCTTCTGGCGCGCAGCGACGACCTCCGCCGGCTGCTCGTCTCGCAGCGGCACTGCGGTCGGTACGCTCGCAACCGATGGCGCCGAATTCCTTTGCGATCGATAATCGTCTGCGTAGCGAGTCACCATGAGCACCCCGGCTGCCAACGCCGCCGCCAGCCACACCCCAGTCTTGAGGAGCCGCTGACCCGAGGGAGCCGTTTCTGTTGCCGGCGCTTCGGGGACGAGTTCTCCGCTGAGGTGCACCTGCGCCAAGCGCGCACTCCGTTCGGACACCGACGCCGGATCCAAGCCGACTTCGCGCAACGCTTCTTGCTCGCCGAGTCCATCTTTTGGCGCAATTTGGTCAAAGAGATCGGCCAGGGCCTCGACCACACGCCGATCGTCGCGCGGTGATTCACCGCTGCGCTCAGCCATGGGTTACCTCCACTCCTTTTGCCGCCTCGAGTTCCGCGACGACGCGCAGGGCGCAGCGCCGGAGTCGTTTCAGGCGATTGTTGATGTCGGTGACGGAGGTCCCGAGGGTTTCTGCCAGGGCGCGCGGTGTCGGTTCACAATGCAACGTCACCGCATCGATGACTTCGAGCAACGGGCGTTGGCCCTCGGCACGGAGCAGCGAACGCAAGGCGTCCAGCTTTTCAGAATCACAATCGTCCGCGGCAGGCGGCGCCGCGGGGTCCGGCTGCTGATCGAGATCGGCATACAGTCGGTTGTCATGCGATGTCGCCAAGTGGCTGGCCAAGCTGTCCACCACTCCGCGCAGGTAGGGCAGCAACTCGCCTCTGGCGGGATCCCATCGGCGTTCGCCCGACAACACCTTCTCGATCGCTTCCGCGGCCAGATCCTCGGCGCTCTTGCCGGCCGCCAGCACACCTAGACTGCTTCGACGCCAACGCAAGTTAGACGAACGCCAAGCCGAATAAGCGGTCAGGCGCATCCCGACATCTCTCCAGTCGATCCGGAGCAACGCGTGCCGAGTTGTCGAGCTAATGGTCAACGATCCCCTCCATCGAACCTTCTCACCTTTCCCATGCCCTAGGCAGAAGAAAATTCGCCACGCAGAGGGAAAAACAATCCGCCGAGCAAGGAATTCCGATGGTCACCAGGCATCTTCCCGGCGTCATAACGGTTCAGCTTGCGCTGCCGCCAATGTGCATGCATGCTCTGTGTATGGCGACGAAAACAATCTCAGTTGATCTCGAAGCGTATGAGATTCTCCGCCGCGCCCGGCAGACGGCGAAAGAGTCGTTCTCCCAAGTGATCAAGCGCGGTCGATGGAAACGGTCCCCGAAGACCTGCGGCGATATTCTTGCGTCCTCTGCCGAAATTCCGGCCGCTCCGGCGAGCGTTCTGAAAAAACTGGAGGTGGCACAATCTAGCGACGCGCCGCCCGACTCAGCATGGGATGAGTGATCTCCTCTTCGACACCTGCTTTCTGATCGACTTCGAGCGCGAGCTCAAACGCCAATCCGGTGCCGCGCACGATTTTCTAGCCGACAATCACAATGCGGTCCCGTGGATATCGTGGGTCGTAGCCGGCGAATTCGCAGAAGGTTTCGGCGATATCGATGACCCCGCTTGTGCGGCACTCCTCGCGCGCTTCGAAGTCGTCGAAGCAACGAAGAACACAGCTAGCCACTACGCGCGAATCACTTCTCGCCTACGCAGCAAGCGTCAGCTAATCGGAGCAAACGACCTGTGGATCGCGGCAGCAGCCCTGGCCCAGGACTTTCCGCTGGTATCGAGGAACACCTCACACTTCACCAGAGTCCCGGGCCTCAAGGTGATCACTTATTGAAGCCTCACAACAAACCGGCGTAGCTGCCGCCGTCGAGTTGGAGGTTTTGGCCGGAGATGAAGCCGGCTTGCGCGCTACACAGAAAGGCACACGCGTCGCCAAGCTCCTGCGGGCGACCGAGTCGTCCTGCCGCGATCGATGCTTTCATCTCTTCGTAGGCTTGCTCGATCGATACGCCGCCGAAGTCGGCGCGCAACTGCGCCATCCCGCGTTGGCGATCGGTATCGATGCGCTCAGGGAGCAATTGGTTGATCGTCACGTTTGACGACACGACCTGCTTTGACAGCGCCTTGGCCATTGCCGTGAGCCCGGTGCGCGCAGCGGTCGACAGACCCATCGGAGCGAGTGGCGTCTTGACCATCGCCGAGGTGATGTTGACGATGCGCCCGAAACGCCGCTCGACCATGCCGTCGATGACCGAGCGGATCATCAACACCGGCGCGAGCATGTTCGCGTCGAGAGCAGCGATCCACGCGTCGCGATCCCAGTCCTGAAAACGACCCGGAGGTGGCCCGCCGTTGTTGTTGATGAGAATGTCCGGCTCCGGACAAGCATCGAGCAACGCCTGTCGAGTCGATTCTTCACCGATATCGCCGACCGCCACTGAAACGTCGACAGCGAAGGCATTGGCAATCGCTGCCTGCGTTTTCTCCAAGGTCGCCGCATCGCGCCCATTGAGAACGACGTGCACTCCTTCGCGCGCCAGCGACTCAGCGCAGGCGCGACCGAGCCCGCGGCTCGAAGCGCAAACAATCGCTCGTTTCCCTTTGATCCCTAGATCCATTTTAGACTCGCTGCGCTCGTAGGCTCAGGCGAAGGCTTGGGCATAGGCTGAGGGTAGTGGTCGCCCGGCGACTATCGTCGGCCGTGGGCATTGCAAATTGCGACACGTCGCTAGGCCGCCGCGATCATCTTGCCGAGCTTTCGCAACTGGTGCGTTCCGCCGCCGAGCGGCAGCTCGAGTTGCTTGGCCAGGACGAAGTAGCGGTGCAGGGGATAGTCACGGTCGACGCCGATGCCGCCGTGCAGGTGCTGGGCAGCGTGCACGATGCGCTGACCGCCTTCCGACGCCCAATACTTGGCGATGGCGGTCTCTTCCGCGGCGGGCAACCCGGTGCCGATACGCCAACACGCCTGGCGCGCCGTGAGACGGATCGCCTCGGCGTCGATGTAGGCGTCGGCAGCGCGGTGGCCAACCGCTTGGAAGGTGGCGATGGCAACGCCGAACTGCTTGCGCTCCTTTGTATACTCCGCCGTTAACCGCAGCGACTCATCGCAAAGGCCGACAGTCATCGCGCACTGCGCCGCGGTGATTCGCTCGGTCATCCATGCGAGCACACTTCCGGCAGCGTCCGCAGTACCGAGGGCTCGTCCCGGCGCACCTGCGAAGACAAACGTCGCTTCCGGATGCGCCGCCGTGGTTGTCAAAGCAGTCCGCTCAACTCCCGGACCGTCCAACTCGACGAGGTACACGCCGATCTTGCCATCTCCAGTCTTCGCCGAGACCAGCGCGCGGTGCGCGATCATTCCCGCCGGCACACAGTACTTCGTACCACTGATCTTCCATAAGTCGCCGTCCTCGACCGCCGACGCCTGCGGCGACGCGTCTGGGTCCGGATCGATCAACGCCGCCGTCAAAATCACTTCGCCGGCGCAAACCTTCGGCAAGATCGCGGCACGTGTGTCGGCGCTGCCGAACTCGGACACCGCCAACGCACCCATCACCGTAGTCTCCAAATACGGGACCGCCGCTGCCATGCGGCCAACCTCTTCCAGGATCAACGACAGCTCCAGAAAGGACAGCCCTGCACCACCGTGCTCTTCGGCGATGGCCAGTCCGATGAGTCCAGACTGCGCGAGATCCGACCACAACTCGCTGTCGAAGCGCGGGCCATCCGAGGTCTCCAGAGCCTTGAGACGCTCTGGCGTCGAGCGATCGGTCAGGATCTGCTTCGCGAGGTTGACGATTTCCTGTGTTTCTTCGGGAATAGAAAAATCCATGCTGCTTCGCCTTTCGAGAGTGACGCGCTAGCCGCGCAGTGCCCGTGGGAGGCCGAGACCGAAGATCGCGATCAAATCGCGCTGAATCTCGTTGGTGCCGCCACCAAAAGTCAGGATGATCAAGGAGCGGTAGAGCGTCTCGAGCTTGCCGTGGGCAACCGCGTCAGGCGAGTCGAAGGTCAGATAGGCGCGCGGACCGACGATCTCCATGAGGTGTCGGAACGCATCGAGGAAGAACTCCGTCCCGAAAACTTTCACGGACGACGCGTCGGCAACATCCAGTGTGCCCTGAGCACCGGTCCAAGCGACCTTCCAGTTCATCAGCCGCAAGAACTCAATCCCCGTGCGTACCTTGGCAAAATTGACCTGCACCCACTCCTCGTCGATGACGCGGCGACCATCGGCGCGTTTGGTCTCCTTCGACCAGGCCAACACTTCATCGTAGGCACTCTCCAGCATTCCCGGCGCACACAGAGTGACGCGCTCGTGGTTGAGTTGATTGGTAATCAACGACCAACCACCGTTGACCTCGCCAACGACGTTGCTCGCCGGCACCCGTACATCCTCCAAGAACACGGTGTTGATGTCGTGCTGTGACAACAGGTGCATCGGGTCGACTTTGATCCCCGGCGTCTTCATGTCGGCCAGGATCATCGAGATACCCTTGTGCTTGGCAGCATCTTGGTCGGTACG
This sequence comes from Deltaproteobacteria bacterium, assembly GCA_029262455.1. GTDB lineage: Bacteria > Desulfobacterota > Binatia > HRBIN30 > CADEER01 > CADEER01. The sequence continues at coordinate 58,850 of JAJCZJ010000088.1, forward strand.
GCAGGCCAGCCAGATGTAGTCCGCGTCACTGGCAAGGCTGGTGAAGACTTTCTGTCCATTGATAACGAAGTGATCACCGTCGCGGTCGGCACGCGTGCGCAGGGCCGCGAGATCCGTGCCGGCGTTGGGCTCGGTGTAGCCGATGCAAAAATGAATCTCGCCCTTGAGGATCTTGGGCAGGAAGAAATCCTTCTGCTCGGCCGAACCGAACTTCATGATCGACGGACCGACGGTATTGATCGTCAACATCGGCACCGGCGCGCCGCAGCGCATCGACTCATCGAAGAAGATGAACTGCTCGACGTGAGAACGCCCCTGGCCGCCGTACTCGGCCGGCCATCCGATACCGAGCCAGCCGTCCTCGCCCATCTGCCGAACCACGCCGCGGGTGGTCTTACCGATCCCGTGCTCGATCAAAAGCTCCTTGCGAACCTCCGGAGTCAGGATCCTGCCGTAATACTCGCGCAGCTCAGACCGCAGCGCCTGCTGCTCCTCGTTGTAACCAATGTACATTTCAATCTCTCCTGATAGCTCGCACTACCCGATCTGTGTCCCGGACGCGCGAAATTCGGCCGATCCGCTGAAAGTGAACCGCGGCTCGGCAGGAGCATCTCCCTCCCTCGACTCTGGGGTAACTCGTCCCTTTAGCCCAGTCAAACGATCGTTTGGCTGGCGGTCCGCCCACTCTTCGAATGTGAGGGGTTCGTGCGGAGATCACTTTCGGTAGGACCTCGAGAAGTTGCGGGCCACGCGGTTCTTCTGGAGATAACCAGCCCGGCCGATGGCCAGAACCAAACCGCTGATAAACGCAGGTGAACGCTGATGACACTAAGGCTGGTGCTCGCTGCGCTCGTTATTGACGTCGGTGGAGGTGCGTCAAGCTAAATGGAGGGCGAGGCTCTGCCCGAGCCGCGTAGCGGATCTGGTTTTCTCGGATCGACTCAACTTTTATTGGTATTGCTCCCATACGCGCGAGGCGCTTCGTTGCCGATGCAAATCTTCGCGCGCCGGGCACAAACGTGATGTTTGCCAAGCAGCAATCGACTTCCGACGGCATCGTGTGGATCGGCGTCGAAGTTCGACCCCTTTCGGCGTGCAATCTTGACCCCGGCGGGCCGTGAGAAACCTCACCGTCTGCAACGGGTTACGTCATCGTGGGCGGGGTCAGTATTGGACGCTGTGGATCGGCGTCGAACTTCGACCCCTTTCGGCGTTCAATCTCGACCCCGGCTGGCCGTGAGAAACCTCAACGTCCGCAGCGGGTTACGTCATCGTGGGAGGGGTCAGTATTGGACGCCGATTCGCTTTGAAACCCCGCGCCGAGTCACACGAAAGGGCAGCCCCAGGAGTGAATCCAGAGAGACGAGCGTGCCCTCAACCCCAATTTGGAAGAGAAGGCGAATTTCAATCCAAATATCCCTCAAGCCAAAGTGCCGCCGTCCACGCGGATTGACTCGCCGTTGATATGGGCGCCTTCGTCCGACCCGACCATGGCGATGACGTTCGCAACCACCTCCGGTCCGCGCGCTTCATCTAGGGGCATATGCCGTTCGATCAACTTCCAATCGAGGTCTTCCGGGAGGTTCTGCCGGCTGCCCATCGCCGTCTTGATCGAGCCGGGGGAAACCGCGTTGGCTCGCAGCCCCTTCTTGCCGTACTCGACCGCCAACGTACGAGTCAGCGCCATCACACCAGCTTTGCTGGCTCCGTACGCCGCTCCGTAGGGCATCCCAGCCAGCGCCGAGGTCGAAGCGGTGTTGACGATGTTGCCGCGCGACTTCAACAAGTGGGGCAGCGCCGCCTGACAAAACAGGAAGGTTCCAGTCAGGTTGATGGTGAGGACCTGGTTCCACCTCTCCAACGAGAGCTCGTGCGTGTGATCGAGACTCAAGATGCCCGCAATATTGACCAGAACATCGAGCTTGCCGAGCTCGCTGACGCAACGGTCGATCGCCGCTCCAACCTGCGCCGGGTCGCTGACGTCGCAGGCCATGTGCAGCACTTTGCCGCTGCCTGCGCAGAGACCCGCCGTCTCGGCGACCGCGTCCGCCTGCACGTCGACCAGCATCAAGCTCGCGCCCTCAGACGCCAATCGCAACGCCGTCGCGCGACCGATGCCAGCCGCGGCGCCCGTAATCAAGCCCGTCTTTCCTTCGAAACGATTCATCGGCGATCTCCCAGGTGCAGCCCGATCGACCTGGGACAGGCCGGTCTTGAGGTGCCCCGCGCCACTCTGTTAATCCTGTCCAAACGATCGTTTCAATCCTTCCTTCAAGAACCCTCCCTCAAGCAATCCCTCCAGCTCACCCCGAAACAGCAAGAACGTGCAGCACAGGAGCGTCTAAGGTGAACCTCAGCTACAGCAAGGAATACGAAGACTTTCGCCACGAAGTGCGAAGCTTCCTCGACGAGAACTGGACCGACGCCGATCGCGCTTCAGCCCCCGAAGCCGACCTTCAAACCGTTCGCGGCGCCATGGGCGGTGGCATTCGCAAGGACCAGCGAGCGACCGAGTTCCGCAAGAAAGCCATCGCCAGAGGCTACCTGTACCGCCGGATTCCGCGCCGCTTCGGTGGCGGGGAGCAACCGCCCGACGCTCTCAAGGCGACTATCCTCGCCGAGGAGTTTCGCCGTGCCAAGGCGCCGTTCGAAATCATGGGTCAGGGTGCCAGCATGCTGGCACCCACCTTGGTCGAAAAGGGCAGTGAGGAGCAGTGCCAGAAGTACGTCGAGTCGACACTGCTCGGTCACACAGCGTGGTGCCAAGGCTACAGCGAGCCCGGCGCTGGCAGCGATCTCGCCTCCCTGCGCACCAGTGCCGTCCTCGAAGGCGACCACTGGGTGATCAACGGGCAGAAAATCTGGACATCGAACGCGCAAGAAGCCGATATGATGTTCGCTCTCATCCGCACAGAGCCGGACAAGCCGCAACACGACGGCATCTCCTACTTCCTGATCGACATGAAGACAGAGGGGATCGACGTGCGTCCTCTCCGGCAGATGACCGGCGAGGCCGATTTCAACGAAGTGTTCTTCGACAACGTCCGTGTCCCGGTCGACAGCATCGTCGGCGAACGCGGCGAAGGTTGGCTGGTGAGTCGGTCGACGCTCAAACACGAGCGAGCCCTGATCGGCAACGCTTCGCTTGCTCGCCGCACATTCGACGGCCTGATCGCCATGGCGCAAGTCATCGAGGTCCGCGGTGAGAAGGTCATTGACGATCCCGTCATCCGTGACCGCATCAGCACCATCGAGGCCGATCTGCTCGCCGCCGAGTACAACGGCTATCGTTTGCTCACCACCCGGGCAAAAAAAGCAGACGCCGGACTGTCAGGCCTGGTACCAAAGCTGCACTCGACCAACCTGGTCTACAAAGTTTCGAAACTCGCCATGGACATCCTCAACGACCGCGGCCTGTGCGCGCCCGGCGAGGCCATCGCCCCCGACATGGGCGGATTCTCGACCGCCTACATGTGGTACTGGGGCATGGCGCTCGGCGGCGGCGCACCGAACATTCAACGCAACATCATCGGCGAACGCGGTCTCGGCTTGCCGCGCGACGATCGAAACTGAGGGAACTATGGATTTCGGACTCTCTGAAGAACAAGTCCTCCTGAAGGAAACCGTTAGGCGCTACCTCGAGAACGGTTGTCCGACGACACGCGTGCGCGCCATCATGGAAAGCGACGACGGCCACGACCCCGATCTCTGGACCGGCCTCGCCGAGCTCGGCATTACCGGATTAATGGTCCCGGAAGAATTCGGCGGGTCGGCGCTCGAAGTCCTCGACCTCGCGCTCGTAGCGGAAGAGCTGGGCTGGGCGGCGATCCCAGGACCTTTCCTCGGCAACGCGATGGCGACGGCAGCGCTGCTGCTCTGCGACGACGAAGCCAAGTCGGCACAGTTGCCAAAGATCGCCGCGGGCGAGACCATCGCAACCTTCGCGCTCGGCGAGGGAATCGGCCAATGGGATGCCTCCGACCTCGAAGCAACAGGCGATGCGACCAGCATCACCGGCGTCAAGCCACTCGTCCCCTACGGCGCCACCAGCGACGTCATCTTGGTCGCCGGCCGTGATGCGGAGGGTCCCGGCGTTTGGCTGGTCGAACGCGGTGCTGCGGGCCTAACCACAACCGCTGTGAGCGGCAACGACATGACCCGTCGCCTCGACAGCCTCAACTTCGACAAAACACCGGCGCGCAAGATCGCCGGCGGCCGCGCCGCGATCGACCGCGCCCGCGACGCCGGACTGATCCTGATCGCGGCCGACTGCTACGGCGGCGGCAGTCGCTGCCTCCGCATGACGAGCGAGTACGCCCTCACGCGCGAGCAGTTCGGCCGCGTCATCGGATCCTTCCAGGGGGTTAAACACCAGCTCGCCAATCTCGCCACCGATCTCGAGCCTGCACTGTCGCTGTTGTGGTACAGCGCTCACGCAATGGACCACATCGAGGATCGCGCCGCGCGCCACGCCGCGCTCACCAAGGCGCACCTGACCGACATCTACGACAATGTCGTCCGCTACGCCATCGAGCTACACGGCGGCATCGGCTTCACCTGGGAGTTCGACCTGCACTTGTGGTTTCGCCGCGCCCTCTTCAACCGCGCCTACCTCGGCACTGCCGCCGACCACCGCAAACGCGCCGCGCAATTGGCGGCCTGGTAGAGCGCGCATTGCGCTCTCTAGTCGAAAGAAGCGCACAACTCAGGACTCGAAGTTGAACTAGTCAAATTGGGGGAACGATGGGACGTCTTGAAAACAAGATCGCCGTTATCACCGGTGCCGCTTCCGGTATTGGCTTCGCCACCGCACAACGCTTTGCGTCTGAGGGAGCTTCGATCGCAGGCATCGACCTGGCGACACAACCCGAGAGCTGGGATGCGGTCCAAGAGACCGCGCCGGAGACTTCGTATACCGGACTTGTCGATGTCCGAGACGAGGCTGCCGTCCAACGCGCGATCGAGGGAATTCGCAGCGAACACGGACGTATCGACATCCTGGTCAACGGCGCAGGCGTCGAAGGTATCGGCGTTGCGCACGAGTTGAGCGTCGAAGACTGGGACCGCACGATGGATATCAATCTGAAAGGATCGTTCATCGTCGCCAAACACGTTCTGCCCGCCATGATCGAACAAGGCGCCGGAAACATCGTGCACATCGCGAGCGTCGAAGGCATGGAGGGGATGAGCGGCGCGATGTCTTACAATGTATCGAAGGGCGGCGTCATCCAAATGACCCGGACCATGGCCATCGACTACGCGCGCAACGGGATCCGCGTGAACTGCGTCTGTCCAGGCCTCATCGACACACCGCTGACCGCCTTGCTGCACGATCCGGCGTTGAAAAAAGTACGCGACCGCATGATCGAGTGGCACCTACTCGACCGCGCCGGCCGTCCGGAAGAAGTCGCCGCGGCGATTCTCTTCCTCGCTTCCGACGAAGCCTCCTTCGTCACCGGTCACCCCCTGGTCGTGGACGGCGGCTGGACCGTCGGCAAGCGACTGCCGCTCGATTGACGACGACACCACCCTCTCACGGAATACATGCACGGACTGCTAGCGGGGGAGACGGAGATCGATGTCGTATTGTGTGAGTTGGGGGTCAGCGGAGACCAGTGTCAGGCGCTCGATCTGCGCCTGGGCCACTAGAAGTCGGTCGAAGGGATCGCGGTGGTGCAGGGGCAGCTCGGCTACACGAAGCGTGTGCGAATGGTGAATCGGCATGCTGCTTGTCCCGCTCGTCGCCATTCGGCTCGGAACGTAGCGAGAGGGAGGCTCGGGTAACGGGAGCTTCCCTCTCGCATACTTGATGGCAATTTCCCACGAAGATACTGCAGAGAGAATGATCTCGTTGGCTGGGTCGCCGAGAGCTGTACGCACCTCCTCAGAGAACTTGTCGGACTCGGTCTGCAGCCACAGCCAGCAATGCGTGTCGAGCAGAAACCTCACGACTCGAATGCGTCGAGCATCTCGTCCGAAAGCGGCTCGTCGAAATCCTCGGGAACCTTAAATAGACCTCGGTCCACATCAAATCTTCGAGGTTGATCGGCGTTGACGCCCACAATCTTGGCGATCGGCCGCCCCGCCCGGGCAATGACGACTTCTTCGCCAGCAGCGACCCGTCGCAGCAGCTTGGAGAAGTGGGTCTTGGCCTCGTGAATGTTGACTTCCATTCGGCCAAAGTAGACTAAGCTTCGGACTAAGTCTATTTAGAAACGTCTAAAGCCTTCTCCAGCAGAGAGGATCGACCGATGCCCTGCAGCTGCTCGGGGTTGAAGATCCGGCGCTCGCCACTTCCCCCGCGAGCGATGCGGCGAATCTGTTTCTCGCTCAGTGGACGATCGACGACGCGGATGAGAAAGCTCCAGCGCGTGATCGCGTGCCGGATCTCGCGCACGACGTCCTCAGACCGCTGGTCCGGTAGATCCCCTGGTTCATAGAGCGGCAGCCACATCTTCGGAAGATACGGAAAGACCCCGCGCTCGAGCATGAATCTTCCGCGTTCGGCTCGCAGCACGACCATCGAGCACTCGACCTTCTCGATCGACGGCTTCGGTTTGGTCGGCGGGTGGCGGTCGACGGCGCCCGCACAAAACGCTTCACAATAGCGACTCACGGGACAACGACCACACTCAGGACTGCTCGGCAAACACACGGTTTCACCGAGTTCCATGATCGCCTGGTTCCAATCACCCGGCCGAACCGGATCGAGCATCTCTTCGGCGACCGATCCATGCGGCTCGCCGTCCGATCCAGGCAACCCCAAGCGCCGCAACCTGGACAAGACCCGAATCACGTTTCCATCCACCGCGGCGTGCGCTTCGCCGTAGGCAATCGACAGCACCGCAGCCGCCGTATACTCGCCGACCCCGGGTAAGTTCCGCGCCGCCGCGTACTCGCGCGGGAACTCCGCCCCTTGTGACGACAACTGCTGCGCCGCTCGATGTAACGAACGAGCGCGCTCGTAGTAACCGAGGCCCGACCATTGCGACAAGACCTCATCTTCCGATGCCGCCGCGAGGTCTTGCTGGGTCGGGAACGCTTGCAGAAAACTCTGGTATACCGGCTCAACCACCGCGATGCGGGTCTGCTGCAGCATGACCTCGGCTACCCATACTCGATAAGGATCCGCGTCGGCACGCCACGGCAGAGCCCGCCGCACCTCGTCGTACCAGTCGAGCAACGCGCGCCGAAGAGGCTCGACGTGCCGCTGCCGAACACGCCCGCTTCCCGTCGCGCCCATTAAATCCTCTCCAACGAAATGCCTACCGCGAGACTTCTTCCGGCACGACGGTGTAGGCACTCGCCAGTTGCTCGGTGATGTCCCTGGTCGTTACTGGACGGCGGTCCCCTCTGATCGGAGCTTTGCCGCCTCTCTGGCTTTTGGGCGCAGTATCCACATCGGGAGACTCGGCACGCAACGCGGCCGCCGTGCACTTCTCCCTCGGACGATGCGCGAACGGATCGACCGAGAAAAACCGTATCGCGTTCTCGTGAGTCATCATGTTGATCTCTTCGTCCGGCACTCCCCCGAGCTGAGCAAACAAAGCTTCCGGTGCGTTGGGCCACGTCGTATCCGAATGAGGGTAGTCACACTCCCACGTGATCGTATCAACCCCAATCTGATGGCGGTTCTTCACCCCTACGGGATCGTCGATGAAACAAGAGATGATGTTGCGACGCCAAATGTCGCTCGGATGCTTGTCGCCGAAGTCCTGGAACGTCCACGCTTTGTGGTGATCGTGCACGTAGTCGGCGCGCTCCAGGAAGTAGGGGATCCAGCCGATCCCGCCCTCCGACAACGCAATGCGGATCGTTGGATACTCCTTGAGCACACGAGACCATAGCAAGTCGGCCGCGCAGTTCACGATCGAAATCGGGGTCGTCGTGATCATCACGTCGACCGGTGCCTCCATCGAAGTAAACTTCATCCCGCCGCCAGAACCGATATGAATGCAAACCACCGTGTCGGTCTCGACGCATGCTTTCCAGAAAGGATCCCAAGCCTCATTGTGAACCGACGGCAGCCCGTAGTCCTCGGGTCTTTCGGTAAAGCTAACCGCGCGGCAGCCTTTCTCCGCGACTCGTCGAACCTCAACCGCAGCGGCTTCCGGATCCCACAATGCCGGCAACGCCAACGGAATGAAGCGACCGCCGTATGTGCCGCACCACTCATCAATGTGCCAGTCATTGTAAGCCTGTAACATGACACGGGCGAGTTCCTTGTCCTCCTGACGCGCGAACAAGCCCCCGCAGAGCCCCGGAAACGAGGGAAAACACAACGACATTAGAACACCGTTGGCGTTCATATCGCGAACGCGTTCGTCAATGTCGAAACAGCCCGGACGCATCTGCTGGTAGGAAGTCGGTTCCATACCGTACTCCTCCGGCAGGCGCCCGACAACGGCGTTGAGCCCGAGGTTGATGATCTGTTCGCCGTTGAAGATCCAGACGTCGCTGCCATCGCTCTTGCGCACGACACGCGGGGCCTTCGACTTCCACTTTTCCGGCACATGCTGATCAAACATCGTCTTCGGCTCGACCACATGATCGTCCACACTCACCAAGATCAGATCACCAGCCCGCATTCTTTCGACTCCCGACTTTCCTGAAAAAAGCACTGTATCCGTTCGAGCCCTCGATTCCCAAACGAAACTCTCGCCCAGCAGCTACGCCTCCGTCAACAGAACCCCTGGTCAGGCCAAAACGACTCACGAGGGCTACACGCGCCGAACTTTACCGGTGGCGGTCATTGGCAGCTGGTCGACGAAGCGAAACTGGCGCGGGATCTTATAGGAGGCCAAGTGTTCCTTCAAGAAGGCGGTGAGCTCGCGCGGCTTCACGTCACCCGCGCCAGGCCGGAGAACGACCTCTGCAACAGGAATCTGCCCGAGGTGCGGGTGGTCGCGGGCGATGACTCGACTGCAAGCGACCAGCGGGTGCCGACCAATCTCGGCCTCAACTTCTTCGCTGAAAAACTTCATCCCTGCCATGTTGATACGGTTCGACCGGCGCCCCACCAGGTGGAGATCGCCGTCTTGATCAAGCCAGCCTTGGTCACCGGTGCGGAACCCATCCGGCTCCAACACCACCTGACTAGGAGTCCAGGGCTCAAGATACGCATCGAACATCCCCGGCCCGCGAACACAAATCTCTCCGCAATCTTGCGCCGAGCCACGCGCCGTCACTGCGCCGCCGTCTTCGCCGCGCAGCCAAACTTCGTATTCCGGTAGGGCGCGCCCAAGAGCCGTCGGCTTCGTTCCAGCCGACACCAGGTTCATCACCGGCAGTCCGACTTCGATGATTCCAAGGGCTTGCACGAGGGCCCGGCCGTAGCGATCCGAAAAGAGCTCGGCCGTCTCAGCGCGCAAACCGTCGGCGGTGGAAACCGCCAGGCGCACCGAATCGAGCTGCTGCTCCGATCGGTCCTTGGCCAACAACCCATAGTGGTAGGGGGATGCGTAGAAAACCGTCGGCTCACTGCGCCGCGCCACGTCGAGGACCGAATGCGCAAGCGAGCTGTCCGGCAAGACAATCGTCGCACCGCGGCTGAGGTAGAGCAGAATCGAAACGACGAAATGGTGGGCCATTGGCAGGAGCCACAAGACGCGATCTTGCGGTGAGATCTCCATACCGCGATTCGCAGCGTTCAATCGTTCCAAAATGCGTTGGTGCGAAATGACAACACCCTTGCGCTCGCTCGTAGTTCCGGACGTGAACCGCAAGTACGCTGGCACAAGTGCTGCGAACTCCTCGGAGTGATCGGGTGTGCCGTCAAAGACGTCAACCTCGGCATCGCCCCGGACCCTCACTAGAGCCTGCAACCCTGCCCTGGTCGCGAAGTCGCGCAAGGCCGACTCGGACTGATCATCGGGAATCGGCACGAAACAGCCCCCGGAATCGACGATCGCCAACGCAACTTCAATGAAGCTGCGCCCCTGCGGCGCAACCATGCCGACGCGCGCCGCTCGGTTCCCAAGCGAGCCCCTCAGCTCTCCCCGACGCTGGTCGACGGCGTGTAGCAACTCAGCGTACGTAACTCTCTCGAGTTCCGCGCTACCGCGGTGAGCGATCAGGAGCGCCGGATGCTCTGGGCGCTCGCTCGCCCAATAGCGAATTTCATCGACAACCGTCTTCACACTTCAAACCTGTCGGGTCGCACGATTCCGGTCAAGATCGAGCCCGAAGTGCCCGCACGTCGACTGGATCGATCTCGGCCAAATCGGTCGCCGCCTTCGCTGCCAGCGCGCTCGTGATGCCGATCGCTTCGCCGGTTGCCATCGACGTTCCGATGACCCGCAAAGCCCCGAGAGCTTCGTGGGTCGCCGAAAGGCAGCGGCCCGCCGCACCAATTCGCCCATAATCTCTGCAAATTAGGGCACCGAGCGGAACCGAAGTGGGCGCGTGGGGATACTCGAATCGCGCCCCTTTGTGATCGTCCCAAATCTCGATCGGCCACGTCGACAAAGCGACCTCGTCGTCGCTTCGGCGCCCCGAGAGAATGTCCGACGCCTCGACCACACTCCGACCGACGATCCGACGCGTCTCCCGAACTCCAATGCGACGTGGCCATTCGACAACCTCGCACTCTTCGAAACCATCGCGCGAAGAGCGTAAGAACGAAACCACCGCTTCGACGTGATCGCGCGCAATCGCTCCCAGATCTTCGACTTCCGCTTCGTCCAGCGGCGAGTACGGACGCTCCGACGGCTTCGGAACATTGAGCGTCAGATAAGCTTCGCCCACCGTAGGTCCCGGTCGAACCAATATCGATCCAGCCCCCGGCGGCAGGACCTGCAGACGCTCGGCGCGGGCAACCGCCGTAGACAACCGCATCCGCGCGAAACCATCCGTCGCGCTCGATGGCACTCCACGTAGACGAACGATGAAGGAAGGGTTCTGCAGCCGATCGCCATCAACCGAGTTCCAAGCAGCACCGGCAAGCGCCGCCAAGGAAGCGTCGCCGCTCGCATCCACACAGACGGCAGCACGCACGAAGTGCGCCTCCGCGCGGCGCGCAACCCTCAGACGCACCACGGAAGAATCGACCTCCGCTTCCACGACCTCACAGCCCATCCAGACCGTCAGATTGTCCGTACGATCGCAAAGATCACGCGCCGTTTGCGCCAAGACATGCGGATAGGTCGGCAAAACCCACACGCGCCCAGCCTTCTCAGCTTCGGCCGCACCACCCGCAGCCACCAACAGTTCCGAAAACTCACGAGGGAACCCTTCGTGGGCGTACACCGCATCGCCATCACTGGCAGGAAGATAAAGTCCGCAGATCGTGTGAACGAGCGCGTTGCCAGCGTTGCCCCCGAGTACGTCGCTGCGCTCGAGAAGCAACGTCCGAACCCCCAGACGAGCCGCCGAAACCGCTGCCGCAATCCCAGCCCCACCACCACCCACAACGGCGACATCAAAAGCTTCAGCCATGATCAACACGACTGAAACTCATGGAGGGCTCCTGCCGAGCCGTGGTCGATCTCGCTGCGCGGCTCGGCCTCGCCCGCCCTGCAACGCAACACCAGCACCATCAACCAGTCTCCACCGACAGCAGCTCGTCGCGCATTACCTCCGCAAACCGCGCAACCTCCGCCTCGGACAAAGCCCCAGTCTGGTACACATGCGTCAAGTTCAGCCGACCACGGTGAACACTCATCGCCGCGCAACTACCGGGCGAAGGGAGCACCGCCGGAACATGAAACCCATCGCGAACCGGCGCACCCAGAAACTCATCCACTCCAGCAAGAAAGTCGCCTGTGAAGGCGAAGAAAAACGAGCACAACTCCCCTGCCAACGTCCGCCGCACCATGCGCCCAAATAGATCCGCCGGGACATGGCGAGCGAAATCAATCGCGTGACCGCCGCAGTCTACCAAGTTCTGACGGATCGCCTCACGTCGCTGCGTCTTGAGCGCATCGAGAAGGTCGTCAAAGTCTTCCACCTGCTCCGGCCCGACCTGAAACCAGATCATCGACACGTGGGTTCGAAAGATCGCCCCGTCCTGGCCCTTCGGCCGCATGTTCACCGGCAGCGGTAAGACATAGCTCGCCGGCACCGTCCCGCGCTCGACCATCAGTCGGTGGTGACCGCGAATCGCAGCCGCCATGTAGTACATCACTGGAGTCAGAAATCCGGCTTTCTCCTTTGCCGCGGCAGCGATCTGGTCCGTCTCGTCGGACGTAAAGGAAAGAACGCGGTAACGTAGGTCCTGCGGTACGCGGCGCAAAGGCCCAGCGAGAGAGCGTGGTGGGCGGCTGGCGAACCCAGATAGAAAGCCCTGCCATCGCCGCGCTCGATCGCCGCGTTCACGGAACGAAATCGCTTCGCCCGGAACCGCGGCGCCGTGACTCAAGTCACTCGCCCTTCGCGTGCCGGCCGCGATCTCGGCTAAAGCGCGGACAAACAACTCGCTTCCGGTGCCATCGAGCAACATGTGCAACCAAGTCAACGCCAAGTCGCTCGATCCATCGCCATAGCGCGCCATATCAAAGCGCAGCAACTCGCCGTGCCGCCCATCGAAGGACTGGTTCATCGCGGCGGCGAACTCCTCCGGCACAACCGATGGAGCCACCGGTGTTCTCAAAAAATCATGAACCCGCAAAGGCGGCGGCTCGGAGATGATCCGACAATCGTAAACCGGCGCCCCGAGCAAACCCGGCCGACGAATTCCAGCGCGCACGATCGGCGCAGCGCGCGCAACATCTTCGATCAAGCTCCGCAGAGCCCCGACCTCGAGTCCCGGACCAAGACGCAGCACCAGCTGCGACGCATGGCTCGCCGTATGATAGCGAGACGCCTCACGATCGAAGGCCCGCAACATACAATCCGCTCCGGTGAGCGGAATGGTGGTGATGTCGTCAGAGATTGCCAAGCTGCCCATGAACACAAGCGGCGAGCGACCGGGCCGACGCAAGGTTCTCCGGAGTCAACAAACTCTCGTCGACCCAAACGCCAGTACTCTCCTCGATGGCCAGCATCAACTGCGTTACCGCCATCGAATCGAGCCCCGCCTCCACCAAATCACTCTCCACAGAAAAACCATCCCCGACGGATAGAATATCATCGCGCAAGATCTCAAAGACCTTCTGCTCGAGTGTCTCTTTCGTCCAATCCATATGACCCCACGTCCGCTACCAATTTCAATCCCCTATCAGAGCCACCACTGAGATCGACCACCTCGGTAGCAAGTCCGTTCAAAAACCTTCCCGCAAGCGAGAATGGAGCTGAGTCCAGTCCCGAGTCTCTTGCATCGATCGGCTTCGCACTGCCGCGCCGCTTCCAGCGCAAGGTCTACGACTGAAGACGGCCGGTCGCCCCCATCCGCCTGAACCTTTGATTCGCCTGGTCCGCCCCGCGTTGACAGTCAAGACGCGTACTCTATTGTCGGGGAATCAATGGAATCCGGCTCCAACAAGACAATAGCAATCCTCGGTGGCGGGCCAGCGGGCTCGACTTTGGCGACATACTTAGCCCGCAAGGGCATGAATGTCGTCATGTACGCCGACGGAAAACGGCCACCGTTGATCGTCGGTGAGTCGCTGGTCCCTGCTGTCGTGCCCTATCTGCGTGACCTCGGCATCGAGGACGAAGTCGCCAGCTACGGCACGTGGAAGGGTGGCGCGACTTTCGTTTACAACGATGAGTATCACCTCAACATTTGGTTCGATCAGGTCCGCGGCGGGGATACCCCGACGTACTCCTACAACGTACCGCGCGATCGCTTCGACGCGACCCTGCGGGAAACGGCTTCGCGCGCCGGGGCTACGATCATCCCCACGACCGGCCGTCTCGAACGAGAGGGAGACTCTTCTCGGTTGCGGCTCACACCCGAGACTGTCGAGGCTGCGGGCGACAAACTCGCCGGACGCCAGCCTGACTGGATCATCGATGCGATGGGCCGAGGGCGCGGCATTCCCAAGATTCTCGACCTGCCGGTCGAAGCTGGCGACCGCAAGGACACCGCCCTACACGCACACCTACAGGGAGTTGAGGTCGAGATCGCTACCAACGTACACACCGACAGGCTGTCGAAAGGCTGGTGCTGGCGCATCCCCCTGCCCGGGCGCGTGTCGGTCGGCTTCATTCTCGCCGACGAACACCTGCACGAGCTCGGCAGCACTGCTGAAGAGCAGTTCGACAACTTCATGAAGCAGGATCCGATGATGCGCGAGTGGTCCAAGTCGGGCCGACGCATCTCCCCCGTCATGAAGTACAACAACTACCAGGCGCGGGTCAGCTGCGGCGTCGGCGAGAACTGGGCCTTGGTCGGTGATGCTTTTGGCTTTGTCGATCCGGTGTTTTCCAGCGGAATGTTGATCGCCATGCAAAGCGCACACGCTTTGGCCGAGGCCATCGCCGACGGTTCTCCCGGCGCCTTCGACGAGTACGATCGCTACGTCAAAGCGAACCTCGACGCCTGGCGCAACGTCATCGAGCACTTCTACGACGGCCGACTGCTGACGCTCTTCAAGCTCGGAGACCACTTTCGACAGAAGCTCTGGGGACGCGTGATGGATTTCCACTTCCGCAAGCACATGCCGAGAATCTTCACGGGCGACGACGTCACCAACCGCTACAGTTCGTGGCTGGTCGAGTTCATGTCGACCTACGGCCTTTACGGCAACGATCCGGAAGAACTGCGCATCCTGTGACGGGATGAGCGCCCCAGAGTCCCTCACACCGTCGGACCGCTACGACGCGATCGTCGTCGGCACCGGAATCGGTGGCCTCACGGCAGCCGCATTGCTCGCGTACAGCGGCAAAAAAGTGTTGGCCGTCGAGCGACACGACCGCGTCGGCGGCTACGCTCACTCTTTTCGACGCGGCGCATACACGTTCGACGCCGCAGTTCATTTGATCGGCGGCTGCGATAGCGGCGGCCTGATCGACCAACTGCTGACCAGCCTCGGGGTACGCGACCGTTGCGACTTCATGCCCGTAAATCCGTGTTACCGAGCTGAGTATCCGGGTCTCAACCTCGACGCACCGACTGGGACTGACGAGTTCACGGCCACTTACCAGGCAGCTTTTCCACACGAATCCCGTGGCATCGCCGCATTCCTCCAGGACTGTCACTCGATCCGCAAGGAGACCCGACGCCTTCTCGCCAACGACCGCGCGGCCACAGCTTCGGGCTCATTGAGCGGATTCTCGACGCTCCAACGGTATCGCCGGTCATCGGTTAGCGACGTCCTCAACGGTCAGGTCACCGATCCAAAGGCACGAACCGCACTCACGACGCTCTGGCCCTACGTCGGCCTGCCTCCGAGCCAACTCTCGTTCCTCTATTGGGCCTCGATGTTGATGAGCTATGTCGACGACGGTGCCTACTACTGCAAGGGGACGTTCCAAGTCTTCGCGAACACCCTCGCCGATGTCGTGCGCGATGCCGGTGGCGACGTCGCCCTACGCACTTCTGTGCGGAGCATCGGCACTGACGCGGACGGTGTTACCGGGGTCGTGCTCGAGGACGGTAGAACGATCCGAGCCGACGTGGTCGTATCGAACGCCGATGCGCAGCAAACGATTTCCGCTCTAATCGGCACGGAGCGATTCCCCGCGACGTACTGCAAAGGTATCAGCCGCCTCAAGCCGTCAGTCTCTGCAATCGTCGCCTACATCGCGACCGACCTGCCTGACAGTGCGCTCGTGAGCGCGCACGAAACATTTCATTTCGAGGATTGGGATCACGACAACGCTTACCAAGCCACGCTTTGCGGAGAGCCAAATTGGTACACGCTAACCGTCCCAACTCTAATCGACCCGGATCTGGCAACAGATGGCTCGAGTCTTCTCGTACACACCAGCCTGATTCCTTTCGACGCCGCACACAACTGGCATGAGTCGAAGCCACAACATGAGGCCAATATCATTGCCGATCTCGAGCAACGCGTAGCTGGGTTCTCCTCGCACATTCGACACATCGACGTCGGGACCCCCGCCACGATGAAGAGATATACGCAGAACTCGGACGGCGCTCTTTACGGTTGGGAACTCTCACCGCGACAAATCGGCCCCGGCAGGCCGGCCGTTCAATCGCCAATCCCCGGGCTCTTCTTGGCCGGACACTGGACCCAACCCGGAGGCGGCATTTACGGGGTCGTAACGTCTGGAATCATCGCAGCCCGTGCCATCCTCGGTCACGACAGCGAATCGGACCTTTGGCAAGCGTTGCAATAGATCGAGTTCCAAGGCCTTCGGGTCGGCAAACGACCCCGCACCTAGCAGTCCGCAACTTCGGCAAGAAAAGCCCTCACCGCCGCGAGCGGGAGAAAGTCCCGTACGTTTCCGAACCTCTCGGAGACCGAACGCAGACGGACGGTGACTTCCGTAGTTCCGGTGCAGGTAAACTGGACGCGCCCGAGCGACAACAGACTCAATAGCTCGCCCGGTCGGTTTCCGACGCGGCCAGCTTCCGCTACACCGGCGCGCAGGTGCGCTTCGATCTCTCGTTGCGCCGCCGCCGATGGCAGCGAGCCGGCCGCGCCGCCGCCCGCCCTCATCCACAGCAACTCGCCGCGCATGCGAGGAATGTCTGAAGCCAGGAAGTTCGTGCCGTTACGGGTCAAGGACGTCTCGGCGCGCTCAATGGCCAACAAACCTTCCTCATGACAACCGGCCATGGCGTAGGCTGCCGCGGCCAATAGGAGCGTCTGAACACCGCCATTCCCACCTGTGATCGCAGCGCAGATCTGCATCCCGAACTCCAGGTCCGGAAGTCCCTGGTCACGCTCGCCTCGGCCGATACGAGCCCAGCCGCGCTGCATCTGACCAACCCCGACCAAGTAGAGAAAGTCTTCCGCCCCGGCGATGGAGAGACACTCATCCGCTAGCTGTTCGGCCTTCTCGAAGTCGAAGCACAGCGAGTGAACCCAGGCCACCATGCAGGCAGCGGAGGCGATGCTATAGCTGTGACCGATTCGTCGCGCATGCGCGAGAGCTTCTTCCGCAACCGCAACCGCTCGTTCAGGCTGGCCACAAAACCAGTGGGACAACGCCAAGTGACATCCCGAGCAAGATTTCGGGTCATGGCCGCAAGTCCGCAGTCCAAAGTCCGCACTCCCTTCAGTTGCAAGCAGCATCACCTCTTCGAGCGCGTCGATGGCTGCGGAGAAATTGCCCACACGAAGTTGGACGCAACCCCAACAGTGAAGAGCCTCGAGGCGTAGTGCTGGATCGCCACTGCATTCGGCAATCTGCTTCATCTGCTGGGCCAACCTGACACCGGTCTGCAGGTCTTCACGCATCGTGTAAAACGTGTGCAGCCCATCCAACGCCGCAAATTCCGCCGGGCCAGGCTCGATCTCGTCGGCCAACTCGAGAGCTCGATCAAAGCTCTCGCGCACATCAGCCGCAGCAAAACCCTTGGTGTTGAGCAAAGCCGTGCCGAGCTTGCTCCAAACTTCGATTTCGACCCGCGGGTCGACAGGATCGCGCGCCTTCTCGATCAAGGCGATGCCCTGGCGAAGGTGTGTCTCTGCCTCGTTGTAAGCGAAGCGCTCGAGAGCTTCACGCCCGGCGGCACTCCGGTATTCGATCGCCCGCGCGTAGTCTCCGGCTCTCTCAAAATGCAGAGCGATCTCGCTCGACGCCGCCCCCCTGCCTCTCGCCGCGAGGTGCGCGGCGAAGTTTTCATGCAACACACGCCGTCGCTTCGGTGGAACAAGATTGTAAACGGTTTCGCGATACATTCCATGCGGGAAAGCGAAGACCGACTCAGCGCGATCCGGCGCCGCCGATGCTTCCACAAGATGGCTCACACCGGACAGACCTCGCAGTTGCTCCTCGGCGTCATCTTCTGGGACCGAAAGCGCAGCCGCGACACCCACCGCATCGAACGACTCACCGCAAACCGACGCAGCGTGAAGGACCTCCGTGCCACCTTCGGGCAGGCGACCGAGCGCATTTTGCGTCGCTTCTCTGAAACTCGCGCGCCCTACCTCTCGCACCTTTGCGACGTCCTCAACCAGCTTCCATGCGGGACCGCTGTTGGCGATCGCTCCGATGTCCTCGAGCTCATCCAAGACCCGGATCACATTGAGAGGGTTTCCTGCGGTCGAGTCGTGAACCGCCTCGACCACCTCGCTGCCATCCGCCAAACCGGGATAGTTCCGGTCCAAATAGATACGGACGTCACCCTGATCCAAGTTCTCGAGACTCAGACGGCTGCACCCATCTCGACCGACGGTTTCTCGAATTACGGAGGCAAGGTGATGCTCGGCCGCAATCGGGCGCAGAGTGCCAACTACGAGGAGACGCGAGCGAGCGCTGCGCTTGATCAAGGTACTGATCAGTTCGGCCGTCGACGGGTCGCACCAATGCAGATCTTCCAACCACAGGACCAAGGGTCGGTCGCGGGCCACTTCGTCGATCAAGCCAACCAACTCGCTAAGTCGAGCTTTGCGCGAACTAACCGGTGGTTCGCTATCGCCATTGCGCAGGCGCGCGAACTCGGAGCGCCACGAAGGCGCCCAGCGCGCGAGGAGCTGATGAAACTTGCCGCCCTCCTCGCGACACAATCGTCCCAACGCATCCAACACCGGGAGGTAGGGCTCTTCACCACCGAAGTGCTCCACACACTGACCACAAATACTACGCGCAGTCGTAGGCCCCGCCGCAAGTCCGTCGACCACCGTTTTGACGAGAGCCGTCTTGCCGACCCCGGGTTCACCCTCGATAAAGACTGACTGCCGATCGCCGAGCTCACAAGATTCGACCGCACGACGGAGAGCGGTGAGCGGTTTCTCGCGGCCAACCAGATCGACCTCGGTCCGCCGATCGACTGAAACCGGCGCTACGAAGCGATACCCGCGGCCGTGCGCCGTTTCGATAAAGCTCGGAGGACGACCGCGATCACCGAGCGCAGCGCGCAGTTCGCTTACGCAAACGCTCAGGACATTCTCACTGACGCTGGTCGACCGCCAAACGGCCGCGAGAAGCTCGTCCTTTGAAATGAGCTGAGCCGGGCGGGCGGCCAGGTACCACAGCACCCAAAAGGTTTTGCGCCGCAGCGCTACCGGCTGGCCGTCGCGCAGCAGCTCGCCGCGGTCGAGGTCCAGCCGAAAGGTGCCAAATTCAATTGCCGCTTCCATCTCGATCGAAATCTACCTCAATCACCAAAAACTGTCGGTTCCGCATCCGGATTGGAACAAAATTGAAGAATTATTGAAAGATCCGGCAGCCGTAATTCAGTAGCGATTGACTATGATCGCCAGAGTTCTGCGGAAACTAACGCTGATTTCTATCCTGACCGCGGCGCCCGTGGCAGTTCCGACAGCTCCTGCGTTTGCCGGATTTGTCGGACCGACCCCGACCATGGTACCAACACCC
The DNA here is from genome assembly GCA_029262455.1 of Deltaproteobacteria bacterium. Lineage (GTDB taxonomy): Bacteria > Desulfobacterota > Binatia > HRBIN30 > CADEER01 > CADEER01. Next base: position 78,185 of record JAJCZJ010000088.1, read on the forward strand.
AACCACGTCGCCCGGATCGGGTCCGAGTTCCCTGTCAGCACCTACACCGTTGGTCCCCAGGACCGGTCGGTCGTGGCGATGGACAGCCAGGGCAACTTCGTCGTCGCCTGGGACAGTACCCACCAGGATGGTTCCCTGAACGGTGTCTTCGCGCAGCGCTTCGGCAGCGATGGGAGCACGCTTGGCACCGAGTTCTCGGTGCCAACCTACACGAGTAGCAACCAGCTGCTCCCGGCAGTCGCGATGGACGACAGCGGTAATTTCACGGTCGCCTGGCAAGGGGCCGGGGCCGATGACACCGCCGGCATCTTCGCACGCTCGTTCGCAAGCGATGGAAACAGCATCGGGTCGCAGTTTCGGGTCAACGCCGATGCATCAGGTAGTCAGCTCATGCCCGACTTGATCTACGATTCGTCGGGCGACCTCATCATCATCTATCGCGAGATCGCTGCCATCGCGCGGCGTATGCAGCCCGGCGGATCGCCCATCGGCACCGAATTCGCGGTCGGCGGCTCGACGACAGTAGTGGCGAACTATCCGTTTATTGACAACTTGCCGAACAACGGATTCATCGTGGCCTGGACGAGCAACTACGGAGTAGCCGCCCAGCGCTTCGACAGCAGCGGCGCTCAGGACGGCTCCGAGATCGAGGTTACGAATGAATCGCCGGGTCAGCCAGTAGGTTTGGCGGCCAACTCCGCTGGGGACTTTCTAGTCACCTGGAACAGCTCCCTCGGCGGTGGCTACTATGCGGTGATGTCACGCAACTTCGACAGCGCCGGGACCTCGGTCGGAACGGAGCTGCGTGTCGATAGCTTCGCCCTCCCCAACGCAACCCCGAAACCAAAAGCAGGCGCATTGGCTGACGGCAACTTCGTTGTCGCTTGGACCGGACTCGGCTACGGAAGCAACAACATCTTCGCACGCTGCGTTGATGCTACCGGTGTGCCAGTCGGAGCAGAGTTTCTCGTAAACGAAAACTCCAATTCGACTCAGTTTCGACCTGCAATCGCGACCAGCACCAACGGTGAGTTCATCGTCTCCTGGGAAAGCTTCCACCAAGGCGGTGCTTTCAACTTCGGGATCTTTGCCCAGCGCTTTCGTGCTACCGACACTCCGGCGCCCGAGACACCGACGGCTACGCCGACCACCACGCCGACTCAGACTCCGACGATCACACCAAGCGAAACGCCGACTCAAACTCCGACCAACACCCCAACCGACACCCCGACTCAGACTCCCTCCCACACCCCAACCGAGGCGCCAACTCAAACACCGACCGACACCCCAAACTCGATCGCTACCGCGACTTCGACGAACTCCCCACCGCCGATCACTACACCTACCCCCCGGCGACGATTCCCCCCGATCATTCTGAGAATTATCGAACGGCTGCGCCGAATATTCGGGCTTGGGTCGCCGAACATCCCGCCGCCTTTCCTCCAGATCTGGAGCGCTGGGCCGAATGGGATCGTCGAGAACGGGACAAACGACGACGTGTTGCTCGGTGTCGGCGGCACCAACGAGCTAGGCGAATTCACCAGCAGCCCCGGGATCGCGATCCACCGCCCGCTCGTACTAGGCGAGATGATCTACGCTCTCGACCTCGAAAACGACCTGGCCGGAGACGCGAAACCGGTGACCGGGCCACGAGCAGCGCCGATCGGAGAAGCTTGCGGTCAAGCGACCGACTGTGAGTTGGGCTTCTGCGTCGCGGGAGTGTGTTGCGATCAGCCATGCAACGAACCCGGACAGGTATGCAATCAGCCCGGCACGCTTGGCCAATGCGTCCGCGCGGCTGCCGCGGCACCGGCATTATCGAGTGGCGCGCTGGCGATGGCTGTGCTCAGCCTGTCGATCTTAGGTGGCTTGGCACTCGCGAGAAGACGAGATCGACTCTAGCGCAAGCCCGCGACAATCGTAGGAGAGAAGGCGCCGGAATGCCGGCGCCTTCTCTCACTCCGGCTCTATCGCACGCTTGGGTCGTACTTGACGTGAAGGACTTTCAGGTTGCGGTTGAACACCACTTCGCCTTGCCCCGCATACGTGTAGGCAGTGCGTGACGTGTCACTACCAAAGTACCACGGGATCCAACGCTTCCCAGTCGCGTAGCTGCGGGTTCTGGTTGGCTCGCCAAGCACCTTACGTACATCGATATCCGACATGCCCGGAGTGATCTTCGCCAACGGAGTGCCCGCTGGCGCGCTTGCCTTGATCGCTTTCGCCGCGGTCGTTTCGCCCACTTCGCGCTTCGCGCATCCGAGCGCGCCGCCAGCCATCAGCGACACCGCCAAAACAGCGACCACTGTCCTCATCCTCATCATCTTCCAATCCTCCCAAACAAGTTAATAGCCTGTGCTTCTATAAACGAGACATCGCTCCGAGCAACAATCGGGCGCAACGTCGTCCTCACGAAATCGTCGCCCACGCGTCTTCGTTGGACTTGAGAAACCGATTCACCTTCAAGTTCGCGACGAGGTACGCCATCGTTTCCAATACGCTGCCCGGCGGCGGGGGAACGAGGCGCTTGAGAATCGACGGCACCGAATAGAACCCCTGATAGACGTATTTGAAGCCGTCCATCATCTCCTCGGCACTCATATGAGTTGGTCGAACTAAGGCACTGCCGTAATCGTAACGCCCCCAGTCCCCGACCTCGATCCTGCCAGCGGCCATCATGTCGTCGTAGAACTTCGTACCCGGGTACGGACAAGGTGTGAACAACTTCAGGAACGTAACCTTGTTCTCCATCAAGAACTCGAGCGACCGCGGGAACGTCTCCACGGTGTCACCATCGAGTCCGACCATCAGCAGCCCAATGATCTGAATCCCCTTGTTGCGGATCGCCGCCAAGTCCTCGGCAAAACGCGGCGCCTGATTGAAGCCTTTGCGTATCGATTCCAAGCTTGCCTGATGCACGCTCTCCAGCCCGATCGAGAGGCTGGCGCAGCCACTGCGTGCCGCGAGATCGAGCAGCTCCGGATCGCGCGCAATGTTGATCGTCGACTGGCTCGCCCACTTGAGCTTGAGCGGAATCATTGCCGCGAACAGCTCCTTGGCGGCCTCTGGGTTCGCGACCGGATTGTCGTCGAGAAACAAGATTCGATCGGCACCCAACGCCTTGATCGCCTTCAACTCGTCGATCACTTCGGGCACTGGCCGAGTCCGGAAGCTCCTCTCATAGAACGTTTGCACGGCACAATACTCGCAAGGGTGCGGACAGCCACGCGAAAACACGATCGGCCAGTGGAAGTACATTCGGTAGAGCCAGCTGGTCTTGAACGCATCCCACTTGAGCAGCGGAAGGTGCATGTAGTCGACGCGGGGCAAATCCGCCAGTGACGCCCTTCGCGGCGCTCTGTAAATCCCCTGGCTGCGCCCACCTGCGAGGTCATCGAGCACTTGCACCCAAACATCTTCCGCCTCACCAGCCACCACCGCATCAGCGTGAAGAAGGGACTCGTCCGGGTTGAGCGTCACCCAGGTCCCGCCCAGCACCACCTTGACCCCGCGCGCGCGAAATTGATCGGCCAGATCGTAGGCTCGCTTGATCTGCGGCCCCATGGCAGTGAGACCGACAACATCAACGTCTGTTTTCAAGTCGACATCGTAGAACAGTTCGTCGACCAGGCTGACCTGATGCTCGTCGGGGGTCAGGGCCTCCAAATACGGAAGCGTCAGCCCGCTCGTCCAGTATCTAGTGGTCTTATGCAGAGACCCGTCCGCATTGTAATGGGTTGGTGAAATCAAAAGAATGCGCATGTCGCCTACCGTCTAGCCCCGCGACCCAACCTACACAAGCGCTCGTCGAACACACTAGAACAGAAAATAGATGAGCTCCCCGCCCGAGGCGGCGACCAAAGCAGCCGGCGGCCAAGCCCTCGGCGACGGCGCGAGCGGGGGTCTTCCGACGGTTTCAGCGAAGGCCTCAAAGCGTTAGACTGCGAGCTCATGTCGGTCGATATTCAGACACTAGAAGCCCGCCATTCGCCCGTACGCGTCTTTCTCAATCGGATCATCTTTCGGGGAATGTTGTTTTCGTCCGGGCTCATCGCCATCGGCCTCTACCAGATCAACCGACAACTGGCATGGAGCTTCGCCAAGGCGCAAGCCCGCAATCTGTCACGCATTTGCGGAGTAAAGGTAAAACTCCGTGGGACCGAGAAGCTGTCAAAAGGGCCCTACATCTTCACTCCGAATCACCAGAGCAACTTTGACGTCGCGGCACTGCTCGGCTACTTGCCCGGCAACAACCGCTTCGCCGCCAAAAATAGCTTATTCCAAGAGCCAATCTTAGGCGCGGTCATGCGCACACTGGGCATGATCCCCATCGACCGTGACGATTCCGATCAATCGATCGAACGACTCCGCTCTCTCAAAGATCGCAACTTTTCGATTGTCATCTTCCCCGAAGGCACGCGCAGCCGCGATGGCAATCTACTACCCTTCAAGAAGGGCGCCTTCGTTGCCGCGATCGAACTCGGCATCCCTATCGTGCCGATTGTCTGCAGAGGGACCACCGACGTCATGCCCAAGGGCGGATACTTGTCGATCCTGCCCGGCGAAGTCGAGATCGACGTCCTCGACCCGATCCCTACCGCATCCTATGGCTATGACGACCGCGAACGCCTGCGCGACGAAGTGCGCGATCGAATCGTAGCGTCTCTGCGCGCATAGGTCTCTTTGATCACCGCGCGCCCGCGAACCCTGGGTCGAGCGATTGCGGGCGCCGCCTTCGCCGACGGTTGCCCATCCGCGATCCAAAAAGGCTCAAACTGAAACCACTGAAAGGGTCGCTGCCGGATCATCTGTCCCATCTCGCGCGCGACCCCGGCCATGCACGCGGTCACTTGCTCAGTTCCCGAGCTACGACTTAGGCGTCGTGGTTCGCCAAGGAATATCCGGTAGTGCCGACTGCCCAGTCGCGGCGCAAATACCGGCACAAGTGGCGCCCCCGACAGGCGCGCCAGTTCGAAGGGTCCCCTCGGCAGGCAGACATCGGAGCCAAACATGGCAACCTCGCGAGCGCTATCCGATTCGGCCAACCGATCGACCTGCAGGGCTACGATCTCATTACGCCGCAGAGCTTGAAGCAGCTCCAGCGAGGATAACACCGACTGGTCCGAGTAAATGACGTCGAGACCGAGCTCCTCGCGCATGTCCTCAACATACGGGTTGGTGGATTCGTTCTGTTCATGTGCCATCACCACATGAGTCGGGCGACCGTGCCGGAGTAACTCCAAGGCAGCGATATCCCAGTTCCCGAAGTGCGCAGTCACCACGATCGCCCCTTGGCCCGCCTGTACTGCCTCCGCGATCGGATCGACGTCCGGCAGGTCGATCTGCGTCGGTTGCGGTCGCGGCCCAAAGCGCTCGAGCGTTTCCGAGAAACAGTAGGCGAACTCTACAAACATCCGAAAGGCGGCAACCTTCGGACTGCGCGAGCTGTCGGCCAAAACACGCCGCATGTTGGCCGTAGCACCCTCGCGATTGGCACGAATCAGCGCATAACAAAGCGCGCCGATGAAGGCTGGCGAGGTTCGTTTCCACCATTCGGGCCCGTACGTCGAGCCGAGGGCTGCAAACTTGCGCCACCAGACACCGTCGTAGCGCAGCTTCTCTGTGAGGGCGACCACCTCGTCCATGGCGACGCAAACTAACACGGAAGTTGACTCCGCGCCCGTCCCTACGCACAATTCTTCCCAGGCGCAAATTGACCCCGTGGGGCGGGCTGGCAGCGCGTCGCACTCCGGTTGCCTCAAATCGCCACCGATAAACTTGGAGACAAACCTGACCGACGCGGACACGATGATCCCAACCTTCGCCGCCATCATCCCTGCGCTGAACTGCGCGGCGACGATCGCTGACGTCGCCCGAGACACACGCGGGAAGCTGGACACAATTCTCGTAATCGACGACGGCTCGGCCGACAAAACCGGCGAGATAGCCAGCAGAGCCGGTGCTACGGTCCTGCGCAACGACCCCAATTTGGGGAAAGGGGTCTCGCTGCGACGCGGCTTCGAATGGTGCGTCGAGAACGGAATCTCTCACGCGATTACGATCGACGGCGATGGCCAACACCTCTCGAGCCAAATCCCACCCCTGCTCAAGTGCGCCACGGAGAATCCACGGGCAATCGTCATCGGAGAACGCGTTTTCGACGAGAGTATCGTCGCCGAGAAGAATCTCCTTGGAAATCGAATCGCCAACCGATGGGTGGAAATCGCCTGCAATGAGTCCATTCCCGACACACAATCGGGATTTCGTGTCTATCCGACCGCAGAGACCTTGAATTTATCGACGCGCGCCAATCGTTTCGCATTCGAAACCGAAGTTTTGATACGCGGTGTCCGAGCCGGCATGAACATCCGCTCGGTCCCGACCGAAGCCTACTACCCACCGGCCGATGAACGACAGAGTCATTACCGTCCGTTCGTCGACAGCGTCCGCATCATCGTAGTCGTCATCGGACTCATCCTTCGCATCTACTGATTTTAAGGCGAGTCGAGCGTCCACGGCGCTGCCGCCGTTAGCGAACACGAATCGAGAGGGCACGTGCCTCCGAAGGCAAGATCAAAACGATAAGTCGCGCTCGTCGGCGTGACACCGGCCGGTATTCGCACCGCCGTCGTCAGGGTGATGATACATCCCCCCTCTTCCCCAACGTCCTCTGGCAGCACATAGGAAATCACCCCAAGAGGGTCCAGGCGGCCAACAAATGCCCGCTGGTTGCAATCGACCACTGTCACGACCGGTCCACTACTGGACACCTGGTGCGGACAGGGCGGTCTGCGCGCCAACTCGGCGGCGAACTCGATTACGAAGATCTCGAGACAAGTCGCCGACACGATTCGCAGCTGCTCTTCCAGCCACAGGCCTGAAACATTGGGAAATATCACCGTCGGCGTCGCGGTCGACGTCAAAGTAGCTGTTGCGGTTGCGGTCACGGTCGGCGTCGCGGTCAGGGTGCTGGTCGCACTCGACGTCGCGGCCGCAGTCTCGGTGGGAGTCATGGTTGCCGTGAGCGTTGCGGTCGGCGTTGAGCTCGGCATCGGCGTATCGGACGGAGTGGGTGTCGCTGGACAGCCGCTCAATCCATTCGCAACCGCGCGAACAATCTCACTGACGGTTATCCGAAGATTTCCATCCGTGTCCGCCGCTGGGCAATCCTCGATAGGGGCACGGCCGAGCAAAACATTGACCCCACGAACGAGATCGCCAATCGACACGGCGCCATCTTCATTGCAGTCTCCGGCACACACTTGGGCGACCATCGGCGAGGGGACCAGCAAAACCCCCAACAACAACCCTATGCGTCCCAGGCCACCCATCCCCGACTCCCATACAACACCCCCGGAGCGCCAAATAGTGTGGGGCTTCGACAATCTGGCATTTTCGAGGGACTTTGGCCTAAAGTCGGCTGTGATGGCCGACAAAGCGCAGCAAATCGACGCCCATTGCGAATCGATACGACTCGACGGCTACACCATCGTCGAGAACGCCATCGCTCCAGAGATGATCGATGCGATCGCAGCCGAACTCGAGCGGATCGAGCGTGACCACGGCATTGTTCCCGCTAGCAACGTCTTCGAAGGCGCAAAGACTGTGCGGATCTACAATCTCCTCGTACATGGCAAGGTCTTCGAGCAGATGCCTGTGCACGCGAAAATCCTGCCAATCGTAGAGCGCGTCCTCGACCACGGATGCCTCGTGTCCTCTCTGTCTTCGATCGCGATCTGCCCGGAAGAGACTCCGCAACCAATTCACGCCGACGACCAACTAATTCCGATACCCAAGCCACACGTCCCGATCGTCTGTAATACGATGTGGGCGATCAGCGACTTCACCGAAGAAAACGGCGCGACCCGGATCATCCCCGGATCACACCTCTACGACCACTCGCCCGAGTACAGCAAAGAATATCCGTCACAGCCAGCTGAGATGCCAAAAGGCAGTGTGCTCGTCTACCACGGCAGCCTTTGGCACGGAGGCGGCCTGAACCGCAGCAATCAGCGGCGTATCGGCGTCGCCGCGAACTACTGCGCAGGTTACATCCGCCAACAAGAGAATCAGCAACTCGGAATTCCCCGCTCAATCGCCGCGAGCTTCGAGCCGCGACTGCAAGAGCTCGTTGGCTACAGCATCTACAACGGGCTCATTGGCCATATCGACAAGAGCCACCCCAGGGACCTTCTCGGCAAAAAGTCTGACGGTGATCTCATATGGGACGCTGTGGAGGAAAAGTGATCGCGGATCCAAGACGGACCGCGTGGCGAAAACTCGTCCGTGGTTTCGTCATCATTTCGATCGTCGCTCTTCATGGCGCAGCGCTCGGGACCGTGACGTCCTGCCTATGTCCGGGCGATTGCGACGCAGATTGCACCACATCGAGTGCCGAATTCCGCCAGGTGATCGAAGCACTGTTTAGCGCGGACGCGTTGGCACAGTGCACCGTCGCAGACACTGACGCTGACGGCCGCGTCACTGCCGCCGATATCGTCGAAGTCAACCGAGCGCGCGCCGAGCCGCCGCCACAGTGCAATCGCGCGCCCACCGCGACAGCGACTGCAACATCGACAGCTAGCAACACACCTACGGCCTCTCCCTCGGCGACGATCTCCAACACCCCGACACTTCCGCCACCACCGACCTCTAGCAACACGCCCACGTCCCCACCGCCGCCGACCGCAACACCATCGCCCTCCCACACGGTAGTCGCGACACCAGTATCGCGATGGATCCCCCTCGAGCCGCTCGCCCGCGGCGCTCGACAGGAAGTCGGCGTCGCCCATCTCAACGGCCGCATCTTCGTGATCGGCGGGTTCGCTCCGCTGCCCACGGATCGTGTCGAGGCCTACGACATCGCTACCAACCAATGGATCGATATCGCTCCACTGCCACAGGCGGGGCACCATATCGGCGCGGCGGTCGCGGGTGGCCAGTTGTACGCCATCGGCGGGCTGCGCAATCCCGGCTTTACACCGACATCCGACGTACTTCGCTACGACGAGCAGGCTGATCGCTGGGACCCTGTCGCTTCGCTACCTACGGCACGCGGCGCGATGGCCGTCGCCGTCGCGAACGACCGGATTCACGCCATCGCTGGCGATGGCGTGAGCAGCGCGGTCAGGGACCATGCGATGTACATTCCGTCGGAGAACCGCTGGATCACCCTCGCGGCGTACCCACTGGCGCTCGAACACATCGCCGCCGCCGCCGTAAACAATGTCGTCTACGTCGTTGGCGGACGCTTTCCACTTTCCGCAACAGCCCACCGCTGGGATGAGGGTACCGAAGAGTGGATTGCGCTGCCGGACATGCCGACGAATCGGGCGGGCCACGCGGTCGCAGCGCTCGCTGGACGACTCGTCACATTCGGCGGTGAGGGGAACCGCGCAAATGCGCGGGGGATCTTTCCCGAAGTCGAGTCTTACGATCCGTCCACGAACCGTTGGACCAGCCTGGCCATCATGAGGGTACCGCGCCACGGCTTTGGAGCGATAGGCGTTGGCACGAGGATCTACGCACCGGGCGGTGCCGACCGCGAAGCATTTGGCGCCGTTGCGACAAACGACGCGCTAGAAATCGACTTCTAGCCGCGTCGGTCCTCAAGCCCCGCAGCTAACTCCCGTACCGCCGAGACCACAGTACCCGCCCGGGTTCTTGGCGAGGTACTGCTGGTGATACTCCTCAGCAAAGTAAAACTCCGGGGCTGCCATCACTTCCGTCGTAACGGCGCCGAATCCCGCTGCTTCGAGTCGGCTGGCGAAGCTGTGTTGTGACTCTTTTGCCAAGCGGCACTGGTCTTCACCGTAGCAATAGATCCCCGAGCGGTATTGCGTGCCGAAATCGTTGCCCTGTCGCATGCCCTGCGTCGGGTCGTGGCTTTCCCAAAATACCCGCAGCAGTTCCTCGTAGCGGACACGCTTGGGGTCGTACACGACGCGAACCACTTCGTTGTGGCCCGTGCCCCCACCACAAACTTCGCGATACGTCGGATTAGGAGTCATCCCTCCCGCATAACCGACGGCCGTCGAGACGACGCCGTCTAGTTCCCAGAACTTGCGCTCGGCACCCCAAAAGCAACCCATTCCAAACATCGCGAACTCCAGGCCGTCTTCAAACGGCCCTTCGAGTGATGCTCCACTAACAAAATGCTTGTCGGGAACCGCAATCCGTTCACTACGCCCTGGCAACGCTTCCGCCTCGCCTGGCAATTCACTCTTGTTTCTCATCAACATATCGTTCACCCGCACTTCCAATAGTCTGCTGGCCCGGACCGACCAGGTCAATGGCGCCTTTGAGGCAGCGGATATTTGCACGAACGACAAATTTTCGACGGCCGACCCGCGCAAGGCTGCAGAAGATGCTTTGCGCATGGAAAGTTCACCGCCCTTCCTGCGCAACAAGGGCGAACGGTCTACATTTTGCTCTTCACAGCCATGCCCAGCGCGAGCATTTCGGGCCAATCGCTGCAGTCAACAGAAAAATCCAACTTTTTCATACTCTTACGAATCTACGGACAAGGAATTTTAACTTGACCAAGGGCGGGGCATCAGTGCTATCTCACACGCTGAACGACTGTAAGGCGACCCGAGCATCCGATGTCGCCGACAGCCGCAACCGAACGGGGAGGACTTGATGAGGACCGCCATGGTTCACGTCGTACTTGCGACGTGGTGTATCACTACGATCTCACTCAGCGCCGCAATCGCAACCGAAACAGGCGGCGGCGGATCGAAGAAGCGCGACTGCCTGGTCACGTTCGACGCGGCCGTCAATCAGCCGACCGGCAAACCCAAGCACGTGCGCTGCACAGACGGCGACGCGGCCTGCGATTCCGACGGCATCGTCGACGGCATTTGCTCTTTTGAGCTTTCCGTCTGCGCCAATAGCACGTTCAACCCAGACTGCACTCTGAGCGGGCTCGACACACTGACGATCGACAACGCGATCGACAACGGCGACCCCAAGTTCGATCCGGACTTCCAAGCCGTCCAGGCATCGGTGGACTCAGACATCCAGCCTCCGACCGCGGTCGCCGACATTTGCACAACACCAACGATCATTAAAGTTCCGATCAAAGGCCCGATCGGCAACAACAAGTGCGGCCCGCGACGCAAGAAGGTGAAGCTCACAGCGCTCTCGGAGCTAATTGGTGGGAAGAAGTTCAAGGACCGTGACAAGATCAAGTTCACATGTGACCCAGACCCTGCCGGCTGCGACCCTAGCGTGCTCTTTTCTGGCACATTCGACCGCATCCAACGCCAGATATTCAACCAAAGTTGTGCGGTCAGCGGCTGCCACGATTCCGAAACGCAGATTGGCAACCTATTGCTCGAAACAGGCGCCTCATACGGAAACCTCGTCAACATCGCTCCGTCCAACCCGTCGGCTTCCGGTGCGGGCTGGTTGCTGGTCGACGCGCCACTCGCGCCGGGCAATACCGGGGACGCGGCCAACAGTTTTCTGTTCAACAAGATCGTCGACGACTTGCCAAATGCGAGCTACGGCGAACGCATGCCGTTCGGCAAATCAAAACTGCACAAGACGCTTCGAGAAGTGATTGAGCTTTGGATCGAAGCGGGCGCCCCCCAGAACGGTTGGGTGTCCGGTACAGACTGAAGAGGGAAGAGGAGTTAGTACTCATGGGTGATTTGAACTCACAACTTTCCGAAGCGGAGGCGCGGCATCTGCTGCGACGCACCGGTTTCGGAGCAGACCAACGCGACGTCGACAAGATCATCAACGCCAACGAAACGCGTGGTGAAGCGGCGACGCGCCTGCTCGACTTCAAAGTGTCGAAGTTTCGTCCTCGCAACCGAGACATCGACATCGCACACAACAAGTGGATCAAATTCATGATCCGCACGAAGTCCCAGCTTCAGGAAAAACTGGTTCTCTTCTGGCACGATCACTTCGCGACCAGCAACGACGTTGTCGGGGATGTGAGCCAGATGGCGGACCAAAACCGTCTCTTCCGGATCAACTGTAAGGGCAACTTTCGCACCATGATGGACGAAATCAATCGCGACCCGGCGATGATGGACTTCCTCGACACGGTGAGAAATCGCAAGGAAGAGCCTAACGAGAACTACGGGCGCGAGGTCAAGGAGCTGTTCTGCCTCGGAGTCTTCGATCTCGACGGCAACCCCAACTACACGCAAGAAGACATCGTGCAGACGGCACGCGCTTTCACCGGTTGGCGGGTCAACAGCAAGGACCAAGCGTACTTCGACGACGGTCGGCACGACAAAGGCACGGGCCATATGGACGACCCGTTTCCCGAGCGTGGCCCGAAGGTCATCTACGCCGGCAACGACGCCTTCGGCATGAACGGCTTTGACTACGGCGCCGCCGCCGGCACCGCTTACGAGACAGAGATCGACCACGTGATGGACGCGATCTTTCAGCACCAGGACAGCGCCCAGCGCAACACAGTGGCACATTGGATCGCCTACCGCCTCATCACCTTCTTCGCTGACCCCGAGCCCGAAACGAGCTACGTCGAGGCGATGGTTTCGGCCTCGAACTTCGACACGACTTTCGAGATCTCAAACCTGCTCTTCGAGATCTTCGTCAGTGACGAGTTTTACGCGCCGCTCACCGATCCGACAAAGCTGTCCGTAAAGTGGCCGGTGGACTACGTTGTCACCACCCTTCGCCTGCTGCGCATGAAGCTCAAAAGCCGGTTCCAATTCGTCAACGGCGGCAGCTTCGACGAGATTCGCGACGAGCTGACCAATATGGGGCAGACGCTCCTCGAGCCGCCGAGCGTTTTCGGATGGGATTGGGAAACCAGTTGGGTGAGCAGCTCGACGCTTTTGGCTCGCTACGGTTTCGCGCGCGATATCATTGCTGCACGCGGCAGGGGCAAGACGACGTTCCGCCCTGATCGGCTCTTCGATTTCGCCGAATCACCCGCAGTCGATCCAGATATCGTCGTCGATGAGGTGACCTCCCTTCTCGGCGTCGATGAAGGGTTCGGCATCGGCAGCGTCGAGCGAACCGCCCTGGTCGATTACCTGACCGATGGCGGCGGCGGACTGATCGATTTCAGTGATTTCGAAACACGCGATAAAAAACTCCGCGGCGTCGTGGGACTGGTCCTACAGTCACCGCGCTACATGCTCCACTAAGCGGACCAGGAGAACAGTCAAAATGCCGATTACTAGAAGACAATTTCTACGACGCTCGAGTCTCGCAACAGCCGGTGGATTGATCGGGCCCAGCATCTTCGGCCGATCCATGCTGCAAAATGTCATGGCGGAGACCATTGGTGATCGATACTTCGTGTCCCTCTTTCTCTCCGGGGGAAACGATGGCCTGAACACCGTCGTGCCCTACAACAACGGCGGCGGAAGCTTGCGGACCGACTACGAGCTCGCTCGCCGGAGCAATTCCGGAGGCATTCAGCTCGCCGCCGGTCCCGGTAGTGGCGCAGATGAGGGTCTCGACTTTGGCCTGCCGACAGTCAACGCATTCCTCGATCCCAACACCGGCGCCCAGCTCGCTCTCCATCCCGGCATGTCGGCATTCAAAGACATGTATGATGCGGGCAACCTGATCGTCTTCCAAGGATGCGGATATCCCGAACCGAACCTCTCGCACGACGTTTCGACGAACATCTGGGAGACAGGCGATCCCATCGGAACGCTCAACACGAGTAAGGGGTGGGCCGGCCGACACCTCGAGGCGGAGTATTCACCGACCGACATTCCAGGGGTCACGATCGACAATAGTGTCGCGGGCGAGTACCGCCAAACCGGAACTAGCGTTCTCGCCATCAATCGGTTAAGCCGCTTCGGTTTCCCGTTTGACGGCGAGTACGAGGATGACGATGCAGCCAAGCTGGCCGCATTCGACGCGATCTACGGAGAATCAGCAAGCAATGGCTCTGGGTCGGCGCAGTTCATCGGGAACAGCGGAATCGCAACAGCCCTCGCGGCGCAAAGCTACCCGCAGCTTCACACCGACTACGAAGCCGAGCGGCCGCTGTTCGACGACATGTACGACGACGAGTCGATCGGAGGGCGTACCAGCACGTCGCGCGACCTGCGTGAGGTTGCGAAAATCATCTACGGCAGCGCCCAAGGCGTGCCCGGAGTCAACGCCCGTTTCTTCCACCTAAATAACGGCGGCTACGACAATCATTCAGACCAAGGAGGTGGCAATCCCGCAGATCGCCACTACCGACTCCACCGTGAGGTGTCGGCGGCCGTAAAAATCTTCTTCGACGATTTGACGGATATGGCAGCAGGCCAGACCGACGGCAGGCAGAACTTGCCGGATAAGGTCACGATTCTGATCTGGAGTGAGTTCAGCCGGCGTATCATCCAGAACGACAACGGCACCGACCACGGCACACAAGGCCCGATGTTCCTGATCGGTAACAGCGTCGACGGCGGCAAGGTCATCGGTAACCATCCCAACATCAATTCCGCGGTCACCGATCTCTACAACGGCAACACTCCGTACTCACAGGCCGCAGCAGACCCCTACCGGTCGACGGATTTCCGCGACGTCTATGGGAGCATCCTCAAAAACTGGATGAACGTCCCGCAGGGGACCGTACAGGCAACCCTACCGCTCGACCCCATTCCAGATCCAACGAACTACTGGAACGTGTCGGACTTCGATCTGCCGTTGTTCTAAGAGCGACGTCAAAAAGTTTCCGACGAAGGGGCCCGGCGTTTGCCGGGCCCCTTTTGTTTAGCCCTTGCCAAGCGCAGTGACGGTATTCAATCGAAGGAATCCATGGTTTCATCGCGGCCGATGCTAGACCAATTCTACTTCGCCGACCCCCGCGTCATTTTGGTTCCGATCGAGCACTTATCGCCGGACGGCATGTCGACGACGATGGCAACTTTGATCGAGACGCGCCGCCCAGGTGCGACCGAGATCGTCCGGATGCTCAACGAAGCCTTCCCCCGATATTGGGAACGAACAGCGGATTTGGCCACGAGATCGCGGACCTGGCCGACGCCGCGACGCCGCAACATCGCGATCGTCGATCACGCGACCGATATTCCCCCTTTCATACAGCTGCTCAATACGAGTACGTGGACTTTGTTCGACTGTGACTTCGCGCAGGAAACTTCGAGCATCGAATTGCTCGCGTACCTGCTCGTTCAGGGCGATCGCATGTCGCTCACCGGGGAGGCGACAATGGCAGCGATTCACAACGCCGCCTACTGGTTCGATCGCACCCCAGAAGAGATCGCAGACTTTCAACGCGGGGCACGCGCGACGACACGACCCGACGCAGACGCCTACGATGCCTTGGCCGATTCGATCCCCTGGTTCCAACAGGTCGCGCACGAGACACTGCGACCACCGCCCAGCTTTGAGGGCTATCGGGCCATACCACGGACGGGATTACTGGTTCCGATCGAGCTGCAAGAGAAACCCGTGGAACTGACAGCGAAATGGACCGACACCGCGAAAGCCAGCGTCGACACGTACTTCAGGCGGTACCGAGGTAGCGACCGCAACCGAGTCACCGAGATCCTCGAGTGGCTGAGAGTAGACACCGCGGAGGTGGTCGTTACCGGCAGGAAAAACCGCATCCTCTGGGATCCGAATGTTCCGGAGCGCGTCGGCTCCTTGCGCAACGAACTAAAGAACGCCGGACCGGAGTGCCTCGATTCGATCCTCGCCGACCTACAAACCATCGATGCTCACACCCGCACCTTCCGCGAGCGGGCCATCGCCTTTGAAGAGCTTCCCTGCGCCGACGACGACCTCGCGCAGGACGGCTACACCTATCTGTACCGCGGACGTCGGATGCTCGCATACAATCTATTCGAACCCCACATCGAAAGATTGCGCGCTCCCGCTCTACCGTACGCAAGGGCGATGCTGGGCGCGCGCGCTTTTCACGAGTGGAGCCACCTCGCAGTCGATGCCGGATGGGTAACGACGGCGCGGCCAGTCGCTGAGCACATCGAAGCGCTGAACGAAGCTTTCGACCGTGCGATTCAACGATCCCCCGAGGCGGTCCGAGCCGGAACCCGAAACGATCTCGCTGAGGCCAACGCCAACTACCCCCGACAACGGGCGATCAATTGGGGCGGCGAGACGATCGCATCCGATGGGGAATCCCACGGAGCCGCGCTACTTCGTATGCTGCTACCACGCTTCGCCGACTACAAAGCGAACCTTCTCGCAACCGAGGTCCAGTCGCCCGAAGAAAGGGAAGCGTACGTGCGCCAGAACATACGCACCTTGCGAGCCGAGTACGCCCCGGCGCAGATGTGGCGAATGATCGCCCGCTACCTGTACGAGCTACAGTACCTCCGCTTCAGCGAAGTAGCCGATCGCCTCGAATACTTTCTCACCTCGACCTGGTTCGATAGCGACTTCGTCGCCACCGAGATCGTCAGTGCATCGACTCTCGCTGAGATCGACGAGGCTTTCGGCAAGCTCCTGGCATGTTTCACGGTCGATCGGTCCAAGTTCCCCGAATCCCAGTCGGCGTCAGACTAAGTCACCCCGCGAATACAACCTGCTTGCCTCGCGCCCCCACTTTCGCTATCTTTTCGCTCACGATGACCCTCACAAAGCGGCAAAAAGAGCTCGTCGATTACCTCCGGAGCTACATCGCCGAATTCGGCTACGCGCCCACACTCGAAGAGATCGGCGCCCATTTCTCGCTCGCGTCCCTCGCAACTGTTCACAAACATCTCTCGAATCTCGAGGGCAAGGGGATGATTCGGCGAACCTGGAACCACAGCCGCGCCATCGAGCTGGTAGAACCCCGAGCCATGGCCCGGGCCGTCGAGCTACCGCTGCTGGGCAGTGTCGCAGCCGGTGCTCCGATCGAAGAAATCAATCAGGCCGACACGATCTCGGTCCCGGAAGAGCTGGTTCGGCAGAATGATACCTTCGTCCTGCGGGTTGCAGGAGACTCGATGATCGAGGACGGCATCCTCAACGGAGACTACATCGTGGTCGAGCATCGCAGTAGTGCCGACAACGGCGAAACCGTGGTTGCAGTCGTTGACGGGGACACTACCGTCAAGAAGTTCTTCCGCGAACCCGGCGGCGAAGTACGCCTCCAACCAGCCAACGAGCGCCTCGAACCCATCATCGTATCGCAGAGCGATCTCCAGCTGCGCGGCGTAGTCGTCGCCGTAATGCGCAAATACTGACGATCCCGCCACCGCAGCGCTTCGCTGCGAGGTCAGGAGCTGACTCCGCCCACCGTAGTAGAGCGTCGGGAGCGCCAAGGGCGGACTTCAACTTTGTACACCCAGCTCACTACGCAGAGCACGGCTAGGAGGCGAAGCCGCGTATCTGTCCCCATCAGGCGGCAGCGAAGTCACGGCTCCTGACAATCGAGCCCAACAATCGTCGCTTTCCTACGCACCCACTACAAGACGCGCGTTCTTATGGCCTTGCCCCGCACGGAGCTCGATGATACATAAGAGCTCTGGACTGAACATCGATTCAATCTTTCTCATTCTAATACTAGTCGGATTGAGTCTTCACGGAGCACTCCCTCCCCCTTGTGCTTCGTGAGGCGGCGCGCGGGGGAGAGCAATCTCCCCCGCGCCCCCTTATTGCTACCGCCGCCGGTAGGCGATCCAGCACGGCTGCTGCGCCCTGGCCACCCCGCCGATCTGTCTGATCCTAGGTGTAGCCGCCGCGAACTCCGGTTTGATGTCGAACGTTTGTAGCAGCGCATCGAGTGTCACTGCGATGGCACTGATCGAGAACCGCTGGGCCGGGCACGAGTGACGCCCGTGCCCGAACGTGCTCACCAACTCGCGCGCTGCGACGTCGATCGTACTCGCCAAGCGGCGACCCTCGTAGTGTGCCGGGTCGAATTCCTCCAACCCAGGCGCAGCGCTGGTGTTGTTTACCGCGAGCATCGTCGCCAGAAAGACCCCTGGACTCAGCCGGTAGGTTCCCCCTTCGATCGACAGATCGAAGGGCCTCATGACCCGTCGTAGCGTCAGCGAGCGCTGCGCCAGGCGGATCGATTCGTGCGCGCAGCGCTCGAGTATCATCGTGTCTCCGGCTCTGATCGCGGCAACCATGTGCGGGCGCAGCGCGACGTTCACTACCGTCCACCCCAGCGCAGCAAACAAGTTCGATTGCGCACCCATCTGGATCACCATCAGGTCACGCGCAACCTCGACGCTTCGTTTCTCAGGCTCGATGTCGGAAAACGAATCCGAAATCTGATCGAGATAGTCATCACGTCGCAGCCCAGTCCGTGCCCGCTCGGCGAGGATCGTCGCAAAAATGCCCTCGATACCCCGCATCGCGCGCAGCTCTCGGCGACGCCCTGTCGCCTTCGTGAAGATCACACTCAGCGGTCGGACAAACGACTCGGAGGCGTCGAGCACATCAAAATGGCGAATCAGATCCTCGAGATACTGCGGCGACGCGGCTTCCTCACCGGCCCAAGCCGATAGACCTAGACGATAGCCGAGCCGTCGGGCCAACGAGAACACTTCGAAGCGTCCCCGGTTACCCAACTCGGTCAGCTCGAGGGTCACCGCGTGCCGCAGCGTGTCCAAGTAGCTTTCGACGTCGTCACGCCCAAAGAGATCGTGCGGGCGATTGCGGCGCCCAGTCAGCATTTCCAGCGGAACCTTGTGCTTGAAGACCAGCTCGTACGTAGCCAGCCCAAAGCTCGCATCTTCTTCCGCCGCGTCGTAGAGGGCAGCAACTCCACGCGGCGAGAACACCGCACAGAGTCGATATCCAAAGGCATCGACGACGAACGTGTCGCCGAGGCGCGTACGTTGTCGAACAAAGAATCCTACCGGGTCGCGCATCAGGCTAAACCCGGCTCCGACTACCGGCAAACCCGAAGCATGAGGCGGCATCGGATCGATGCGAGGCGCCCCCTCACTCATGCGACAGCGCGCCCAAGATGTCGATCATACGGAGCATCACAACCGACGTACTCAGGCCAACCACGGACAACAACACCGCCTGAATGATCAATATCCGAGCGCGCCGCAGAGCCGCATCCCCAGCCAACACAACGGTATCGCGAACCACCGACATCCCCGGCGGCGGGAACCGAGCACTGTCGCGCACTCGACTGGCAACCCAGACCAAGTAGGCGGCGAAGCCAAGGATCGGCAGCGGCATGGTAAACACCAGGACCCACATGAGCCGACGTACGGACTCGACCGCAGCGTCGACATCTACCTCCGCCAGTCGCTGCGCGTCTTCGCTCCAACTCTGAACAAACGTGATCCCAATCATTCCAAATGCACCGACCAAGACCACGAGCATGAGGGCTCGACGACGAGCGATGGGATCAGCTGCTTGAATCTCTTGCTCAGCCACGGTGATCAATTCCGTATCGGTACGAACCTTACCGCTGTGTCATCCGCGTTCTTCGGCGGAGTCATCGGATGATCGCGCCCGACAGACCAATCCTCCAGCAGGTTCGCGTAATAGGGAGAACCCGGCCAGCCGCTCTGCCCACCCGCCAGAGTGTATCGCGCCGCCCAAGGATCTCCCATGTCGATCGAGAACCGCACAATCGGCCCAATCTCTACCCGCATCTTGGTGCGGTGGGAGCGCGCAAACTGATTCTTGAAGACCGTTTCGTTACCGCCCCCGATCGCGAGAGGCGCACTGTTGAGCACCCGACCCAAGATAGCGCCGGCGATCCCGGCGTCCGGAGCAAAGGGGTGTCTCAAGACGAACGGTCTCACGGTACCCCACAGCCAACTCGCGGGCGCATCGCCGTAGAGCTCTCGCATCGACTTGTCCGCGGCCTCGAGCCCTCTGTCGAGGATCGCTGCCCGATCTTCGACCACCGACGTGGTCACATCGTCCCAAACCGCAGCAGTCGGAGCCAAGTTCCAAAGCCTGCGAACTCCGACCTCGAACTGCACCAATGACTGCACAAATCTCCACACTTCGCCGTTTGCACCACCGCTGAGCTCATCGGCAAACGCCTCGTCGAGAAGCGCGTGGGTCAGGTGGGTATAGGCGGTCGGCCCCGCCGATGCGGGATCCATTGTTCCATCCCAATCACACAAGAGCTTTCTGAGTTCTGCGGCAGGTTCGGGCCCGTGCTGACAGAGATCGGCCTGCAAGCCGTTTCGCGCGCTCGACCAGCTCACGTCCAGCTTGTCGAGCTGAATTGCCGCCGATGCCGCTACATCGATCTTCCCAAAGGATCGGTGGAGCATGTCGGAGATGCGGACAAAGCGATTGGGCGCAGAGACGTCGTTGTTATACGTCGTCGGTACTCGGTTCGACGGCACGATCTGATTGTTTGCCGTCGCCAACCATCCACGCTCCGGATTCGTCGAAGCTGGCAACTCGGATTTCGCGACGAACCCCTTCCAATCGTAACGCGTCAACCAGCCCGGAATCGGGAAGGTGCCTCGCCACCCCGGCCGCACCGGCACCAAGCACGGCGAACGATAGGCAATGGACCCGCTCGCGTCAGCCGCGACCCAGCTCGAACAACCCAGATCGAACAGATCGATCCCGATCGCAAATTCTTCGACCGTGCGAGCCCGACTCAATCGTGCTGCTCCTACCAGATCACTGCCGCGGCCAATCGGAACGGTACGCAGGGCGACGAGCGGCAGCAACTCTCCCAGATCGCCACTCAGGTCGTTGAGCAACGGACCATCGCGGGTAAAGCGCACGGTCTCCTCCACACGCCCCGCCCCCTTGACTTCAAACGTCTCCGTGCGGCGCTCAAACGGAACAAAGCGGCCGTCCACTTCATAACCGTCCGTTTCGATCCCCTCGACCGATTCGCGCCGCGGTTTGTGCAGCACCAAATCCTGGCGGTCGACATGGTTCGTCGTCGCTCCCCAAGCAACCGATCCATTGTGCCCGAACACGACGCGATAGAGACCGGGAAGCGTGAAGCCCGCGGCGTGGTACTCATCTGTCTCAAACTCGAAGCCCCAAACCATCGGAGGATTCATCTGCGGCAGGTGTGGATCGCTCGACAAGACGGGAAAGCCCGACGCCGTGTGCTCGCCCGACACTGCCCAGTTGTTGCTCGCCGACCAGCTGCTCAGCAGATTCGCAACACTCGCGAAGGCGTCGGCATCGAGTTCCCGGGCTGATCGCTTCTCTGAGCCGCACAGCTGCGCCAACTCGGCACGGACCTCGGGAACGACACCAGGCGGCACCGGAAAGACCTGCGACGAAACATCTTCCTTCGGTAGCGCAAACACGTCGTGCTCGAGATCGGTCGGCCAGATGCGCTCGAGCGCATCCAAACCCGCAGAACAGGCGATCGCCAGGCGCCGGATCTCACGATCCGCGTTGCCACCCAGCCCGTGCATCACCATCAAGTATATCGCCAGTGAATCCTCTGCGCTCCACGGCCGGACGGCGTCGACGCCGAGCAGTCGGTGCTCGAACGACAGGTGCCCCACCTCAATCCACGCATTGATTCCCTCGACGAAGGCATCCAAAATTCGTCGTTCCCCCGCATCGGTAGCGGCATAGAGTCGGCCCGCCCCCTCCCTGAAACCGAGAAAACGGTTGAGCCGGTCGGCATCGATCGATCGTTTGCCGGCGAACGGCCGATCGCCCACCAACGCCGCCACTTCGCCATTCGCGAGATGTCGAAACAGATCGAGTTGCGCCATTCGATCGCGTGCCTGCAGGTAACCGAGGACACGCATGCCTTCGATCTCGTTCTTCGCTTCAACGCGCCAGAACCCATCGCCACGCCGCACAACCGACACGGTCTCGGTAAGGCCCGCCAAGGCAACCTGGTCGCCACTTCGAAACAGCGGATAGTCAGGGCGCGCAACGTACGACAGAAGACCGACCGCCGCACAGCCGCTCAAGCATAGACAGAGAGTCACGACAGCGGAGTAATAACGGCCACTATGCATAGCAGAGGAATCTAGCCCGCAAGATCCGCGAATCCTAGCACTTCGTCGAACCGGTAGGACCAGAGCCACACGTTGCGCACGAGTCGCTCTGCGCAGTAGGATCGGACTCCCGTCCAACACGAGGAGACGCAAATGGCGACATTGGACTATTCTCCGGCAGGAGTCAGCGTGCGCGAAGATCTGAGAGATGCGCACGAACGTCTCTGGATCCACTTAGCTTCCCCGGGCAACTGGTGGACGGGCGCTCAACGTGTCGCGATCGCAACCGCCGCGCGATCAGCCGTCGAATGCAAACTTTGCCAGGATCGAAAAGGGGCCCTTTCGCCTGAGAACGTCCAGGGAGAGCACACTTCCACCCAAGAACTCGACCAGAACACTCTCGAAGCGATCCATCGCATCCGAACCGATCCCGCGCGGCTGTCGAAGGCATGGTTCGACCAACGGATCGACGGCGGACTTAGCGAGGAATCCTACGTCGAGTTAGTCGGGGTCGTGACTCTCAGCACGGGTGTCGATTATTTTTGCCGCGCTCTCGGAATGCCGGCCTTCGATCTGCCGCGACCGATCGCCGGCGAACCGACCAGAACACGCCCCGACAACGCCAAGTCCGGCACTGCCTGGGTCGCGATGCTGGCGCCGGAAGACGTCAGTGGCCCGGAATCAGACCTCTATGGGGACGCGACCGACGCACCGAACATCATGCGTGCGCTGAGTCTAGTTCCGAACGAAGCCAGAGCCCTGCAGAGTTCTTCCGATGCACATTACGTAGCCGTCGCGCAGATCGCCGACCCAACCGTCAGACGAGCCATCGATCGCATGCAAATGGAGCTCGTCGCATCGCGTGTCTCGGCGCTGAACGAGTGCTTTTACTGAACTTCGGCGCACGCGACACTGCTCCGTGTGAGCAGTCAGGTAAATCAAACGAAAGTCGATCTTTCGGCCGTCAACGGATTGAGCGACAACGCCACCGGTGTTCGACACGGTGAGCAACTCTTGGCGTTCACAGAGGCCGTCATGGGAAGCGACGCAGCAGCGTTGCAGGAAGAACGATCAAAGTTGCGGACTCTGCTCAACGACGAGGAGTTCGTGGACGTCGCAGCGACCATCGGCGCCTTCAACGTGGTGACACGAATCGCCGACTCCACCGGGATTCCACTCGACCCGATGATCCGTGAGTTTAGCAATGACGTCCGCAACGAGCTCGACCTCGGCCGCTTTGCTTCATCTGCGAACACCCCGGCAGGTTGACGATTCGACGGCCCCGTGCCGAGCACACACCGGGTCGTCAATCCTACCTCAATTACACTCCTCGGCGAGAAATCGCATGATCTCCGGATCACCACCGCCATAGAGCAACGAATCCACCGGCGAGTCTTTCCAAGCTGCGATACGATCTCGAATTCGATCGCGTGTGCCGCAAAGAGAGATCTCGTCTGCCATCTCGTCTGGAATCGCCGCGATCGCCTCGTCGTGCTTACCCTCCAAGAAAAGATCCTGGACCTTGCCGGTGACGTGCTCAAAGCCCATGCGATTGAGCAGATTGATGTGAAAGTTCTGCTTCTTGGCTCCCATCCCGCCGAGGTAAAAGCCCAGCATCATCTTCACGGGATACAACGCCTTATCGAGATCTTCATCGACCGAGACCATCACGGTCGACGCAATTTCGAAGCCGTCCTTCCGCTTCGATAGTGGATCCTTATAGATGTCCATCCGGTAGGGCGAAATGAAGAGCGGCAACCATCCATCGGCGATCTCGAAACACATCTCGACATTCTTAGGGCCCTCGGCCCCCATGTAGATCGGGATGCGCTTGCGCAGCGGATGAGTGATCAGCTTGAGCGGCTTGCCCAAGCCGGTTCCACCCGGATGCGGCAGTGGGTAATGCGGGCCGTCGTTGGTCACGGGGCCTTCACGACGCCACGCGCGCTGGAGGATTCCAATGTACTCGCGTGTCCTAGCCATAGGCTTGGGAAACGGCTGTCCGTACCACCCCTCGACGACCTGAGGACCCGACACACCGAGACCCAAAATCAGGCGACCACCTGACAGGTGGTCAATCGTCATCGCAGTCATCGCCGTGCATGCCGGTGATCGCGCAGAGAGTTGGGTGACAGCCGTACCGAGCTTGATCTTCTTGGTGTGAGAGCCGTACCAGGCCAACGGCGTGAAGCAGTCCGACCCATACGCTTCAGCTGTCCACACCGAGTCGAACCCCAAGCGTTCCGCCTCCTGCGTCATCTCCAAGTGATCGGCTGGCGGCGTCGGCCCCATCCAGTATCCAAGTTGTAGTCCAAGCTTCATCGAATCCCTCCAGAAAGTAACAACACAGTTCATCCCCCGATCGGATCAGGCAACGAGAACCGCCACGGAGCTACCGAGGGACCCGATCAGGATTGCCCAACCGTCGCAAGCGGTTCGTTACAGACCCAACGAGCCGGCAAAATGCCGAACGTACGCGACTTCCAAGGGCCCCCACATGGCAAGTCGCATTGGGATACGCACAGTCTCACGCAAATCGCGATCTAAAGTCGTACGCCGATAGGCAGGACCTCGAAAAGTCATACTTTCCTTCGATTACCGCTCCGCGCCGGCTGGGTCATTATCACTCTCGAACCGCAAGGGGAGAGGGAAAGAGACCATGACGCAATCGCAACAATCCAAGCCTACCGTACTCATTGTCGATGACCGACCAGAGATCCTGGACTACTCGAGGACGACACTGGAAACCCAAGGGCTGCTCATCATCACCGCCAAGACCTTGTCAGCAGCCGTCGCAATCTGCGATGAGGACGAAGTTCAGGTAGTGCTGATAGACTATCGGCTCTGCCCCGCTGGGGGCGAGGAAGCCGTCCAGGCCCTCCGAGGCGCAAACCCGCTCACCCAGGTCATCCTGCACGGCGGATACGCGACGCCGAGCGCTATCGGCGCAGGTGTCTCAGAGGGACCCGACAGCTTGCTGCAATGGGTCGAGGTCGGACTCGCGACCTACCGACGCAACGCCGCGGCGGACACCTCGCGGCTCGCCGAGAATGACGACACCGCCACCATCCTGTTCATTGGGGAACGCAACACCTACCCATGGCTGCTTTCCTGGCTCGAGCAGGCCGGCTGCCGCGTCATCACGAGCCCAAAGCCGGATGAGGCGCTCGATCACTTCATCCGCGAGCGCGCACAGATCGTCGTCCTCGCCCAAAACCTGGTCGAAAAAGAGACTGCTGATCTCGTGCGTCGCATCCGTGTTCTGGATGCCGCTGTGCCATTCATCGCGATGACCGAAGCCGACCTCGACACGCGCCGAGAGATTGCCGACTCCTTGCAGCCGCACGCCATTTGCGACGGCAACAATTCTGACCAAGTGTCGGAGTCAATCGAGTCCGCTCTCAACACCTCGTGGCGGATGGACCGGGCGCGCGCCGACCAAGACCTGCGAGGGATGTTGCTCGCGAAGTTCTCGGACGACGTTCGAAACGCAATTCTGGCCATTCAGGGCTACGCCGAGATCCTGCGCGACGACTCGCAGCCACAGGTGCAACGCGCTGTCGATGGACTCAGCGATGCTTCGACCGCCGCCCTCAAGTTGGTCGAAAAGTACCTCGACCTTGCACGACTCGACGCGCCCGGACTCATCGTGCGCCGCGAGCCAGTCTCCATCGACCAGCTGCTCACCGATCTGGGATCCGCCGAACGCCGCAACAGCCGGCGCCCGCTGGCTCTCGCCACGAAAGTCTCACTATCCAAGCGGTCCGTATACACGGACGGTGAGAAGCTGAACGCCGTACTGACACAGCTTCTCGACAACTTTGTTCAGTCGAGCGCCTCCGGGCAGGTCGCACTGGACATTAACGAGGGACCCCACGCTGCCGAATTCATCCTCCGAAACCCGAACTGCGAGGTCGGCGAACTTGACCCTGCACAATCGAGCACGTCACTTGGCACCAACCTACCCGACGACGGACTCGGACTCGCCATCGCCCAGCGCCTTACCGACCTCTTAGGGGGATCCCTCTCCATTCAGCGCGGAACCAACGGCGACGCCGTTTTCCGCCTCAGCATTCCAACCGCCAACGAACCGCAAGTTCACGGCGACACACTTCACTAGCGGGGGGCTCCGCGGGCCTTTCACCAGACACGCCTCCTGGCGAAGGGGAAAGAAAGAGGCCCCCTCCCTGTTGCGGGAGAGGGCCTCAGAGGCAAATGCGGCGCGCCAACTGGCGCGCCGCATCTTTTTTTCACCGCCGACTACTGGCAGATGAACTCCGTCTCGACAAAGATGTCGTTCAAACTCGAATCGTAGAACGGCAGGTAGCCCACCAGGTCCAGACCCGAAACACTACCTCCAGCAAACGTCGTACAACTGAGGCCTACGCCCGTGACGTTGTGCGGGCCAATATCTTTGTTGTTGCCCGTCTGATTGTTGACATGCTCGAGCACACCGTCCGCACGAGTCGATGTCAGACCGGCACACAGCGGTGCCAACGTGATCGAAGGAGGCTCGTTGCCGCAGACCTGATCCTGATCACGTTCGACTGTGATCTGAAGTCCGAGATTGCAGGTCAACGTCCCCGCCGGCGACGAGGGTCCGATCTCTTGCGCCAGGCAGGAACAGTTGCAAACGCCTGCATGTGGACCGGCCTGCGCAGGTTCCTTTCCGGGACACGATGAGTCGGGACACTGACTATCCTCGGTACAAGCCCCTTCGGCATTCGGTCCGGCGATGCAGAACCCCTCGCAAGTGGCATCGAGCTGCACGAAGTTGGTCCCTAGACCACTGCAGAACGTATCGCAGGTCGTTGAACAAGCGGCATTGCTCCCGCAGGTACCGATATTGTGGTCGGCATATAGATCGGTTCTCAAAGGCGACCCGCCATCACAATCGTACGGTGCCGAATCACACGGGCCGGCAGGCGCGATACAGACGTCGCCAATGCCGAGCAGGTTGATCGCATCAAACTCGACCACTTCGCAACCACATAGTGAAACTCCCGTAGTGGGGTTGGTGGCGGCGCAGTCGATCTCTACCTCACCAGAAGGTCGAACCAGGAGGGCAGTTCCGTCAAGACGCAGCAACAGGCGACTCGTCGAGTCGTCGAGTACGCATGAATTGATACCCAATCCAGGCTCAGGCGTATGGGTCGCGGTCGGGACCGGCGTATCAGTCGCTGTCGGTGTAGCTGTTGGCGTGTCGGTAACTCCACCAGGTGTCGGCGTATCGGTCGGAGTCGACGTTGGAGTGAACGTAGCGGCACTGCCGGCCGGGGTCGCCGTCGGCGTAATCGTCGGGGTGTCTGTCGCCGTCGGGATGAAGGTAATCGGCGCGTCGCCCTTGTCCTTAAATTGATCGTTCACATTCTTCCGAGCCGGAGAACTGAAACGCGCTTCCCAACACTCTCCAGAGTTGATGTTGTTTTTGACTTGGGCGATGACCGTTTGGTCCTGAGTCAGTGGCAGCGAAGGAAAGTTAAGGTTCGTGCCCGCACCCTTGAGGATGATCTTGGCTTTGCCGTCGGTCCCCGACTTGAGGTTCAACAGCTTGATCCCGTCATTCGCGGTCGCTGTATCCTTGAATCGGAAGCCTTTGCCTGTGGTTTTCCAACAAGGCTTGCTGCCACAGGTGCCCCCAGGCGGAACGATTGCCTGCATGATCAGAGACGAAACGCCACCACTCTGATCGTACACGCACATCGAGTAGGTCGTATCGACAACCGGGTTTCCAAACAAACCCGCTGTCGTCGCCTCACCCTTGATCCACTTGAAGATGAGCTTGTCCTTGGCGCCGCCCTTGTCCTTCAGCAGAAGTAGCGACCTGTTGGACTGAAGCGACTGGCGACATCCGAGAATCGGCTGCGTGCCACAGATCGGATCAGGCGTAGCCGTCGAGGTAGGTGTGAACGTTTCCGTCGGCGTATTCGTCAACGTCGGAGTATTGGTCGGTGTCGCTGTCGGCGTATTCGTCGGCGTTTCCGTCGGCGTATTGGTCGGCGGAATGAAGACGTCGAGAACCAATTTGGGTTCCTGATTCGCCGTGCCCTGCCGCGAGGTGTATTCGACAACGCCGTTCTGGCCTTCATTGCGCTTCTTGACCAACCACCCGTAGTTGTCGGTGCCGGCAAGAAACAGAGCAACGTCAGCTGTAACGTCCAATGAGACGACACCCGTCAACCCGTTGACCTGCAAATAGCTGGCAGTCGCCGTCGGGGAGAACGTACCCCCGTTCCACTGCACCGGGCAATCCGGAGAGGTGTTCGCAGTATTTGTGTCATCGGGACAATTGAACGTAGCGCCAAACTCAGTCCAATCCGCGAGCAGTCGATGCACATCAACCTCGCGACCCGTGCTCCAACTATCGTTGTTGAGCTCGATGAAAAGCTCGAGAGTCGCCGACTGCAGCACGCCACCGGCACTCGCCGCGGCAATGGCTGCTTGATCAAAACGAACCAACGACCGATTGTCGCCTGTACGTCTCAACCGTAAGAAGGTTTCAGAACCTTCGTTTTGGTTGTCCCCGCCGCCGCCGCGAAGGTAAGTATCGCCGTTCGTGCTGAGCGTGGTGATTACGCCTTGAGAAGACAAAGGTGCGAGCGCAACGAACGCAACGACGATTGCCGAGCGAATTCCGAGCATTTGAGATCCCTCCGAAGTGTTGCCGCGACAAGCGGCAACTTCTTGAGGATGCTCACACGATGCGTCAGGTTGCAAGAAAAAGTAGCAGCGGTCAGCTCGATCACAGTGGGCAAACGTTTCAAAAAAATATAACTCACCCCGCTAACCCGAACTGACCAAACGTCTGTTTGTGCAGTTAAACTCAGCCCGCTGCGCAGGCTGCTGCTTAGCAGCGCGTCCGACGCGGTGTTCTCCTGCGAAACGGTCCCGTGACCTCGTAGGTGATTCCCCCGGCGCCTCCGCGCTGAGAGCTGAAGTACAGTCGACTGCCACGAGCGCGAGGAGCAAACGCCGGCCCGGTGATCTCCGAGCCACCCTGGCCAGTAATTCGCAGTAGTGGGGAAACCTCGCGATCGGGAGAAATAAGAACGATCTCCATGTTGCCGCCGTCTTCAGCCACCAGCAGGTCGCCACGCTTCGATCCTGTGATGTTGTCGACACCGGTGAGCTGCATCGTCGAATCTTGACCGGCGGCATAGAGCAGCACCAATGTCTGGCGGCGGGCATCGTAGTCCCACACGCTGTTGTCGCCCTTCGTCGTAAAATAGATGTGCCCTCGGTGATAAGTGATGCCTTCGCCACCGTTGAAGGGCGTCGCTTGCGGCACCTGCAGTCGGGTCGACGTCGTGCTGGCGCTCGGATCGGGCACCGGGTACCAGGTCACATTGCCGTCTATGTCGACGCCCGCCGCTTCGAGTACACCACTCGACAGGTCACCCCATGTATTCGGCAGGAATCGATAGAACAGCCCGTTCGAACGGTCCTCCGTCAGAAAGAGTTGACGACGTCGTCGATCGACGGCGACCGCTTCGTGCGAAAACACGCCCATGGCAGGACGCACCTGCGCTGTCTGCACACCCTCGGGGTCGCATTCCCAAACCCGACCGGCGCTGAATTCCTCGCAGGACAGCCACGTACGCCAAGGCGTAGCTCCACCGGCGCAGTTGCGGTTGGTGTTGAACAAGATCGGGTACGAATCGACGATCTCACCGAAGCGGTCGAAACGGATTGCGCTGACATTGACTGGGCCAGCTGTTTCGCTGTTCGAAACGTATATCCAACCGCGGCCCGACCGAAACGTCGCTCCGCCATCGGCAGCGGTATGCCAAATATGCCCCGTCGTACCGACCTCTTGGTTGCCGCTAGCGATCACACGAGACTCGAAGCCAGCCGGCAGCATGATGCCATTGGCATCCGCCGGCAGCAGGGCTCCGTACGGGCTAACTCCCACTTGAGCCGGAGTACACTGCGCGAGAGCCTGCGACCAAGTCGAGCTCCCGATAAAAGCGCCCACCGACATCGCGCCGCCAAAGCGAAGAAAATCTCGTCGTCTCATGACCGGCAAAGTCGGTGATGACCGGAAGCTTGTCAACGTTGCGACGCTCGAACCCGCCGCGTCGCAAGCAATCTCGAGGTCAGAGGCAAAGAGCTCAGAATACGGCCTAACGCGGAGCACCCCAGAATTCTACGAAGAACGCCACCGACCCGACCGGCCGAACGCTATGCGCCATCTCGGGCCGCACGATGCCAAGTGTCCCTGGCACGAGCAGTTGTGGTGATTCGTCACCCTGCTCCTCGGATTACTCGAGACAGCCCGACTGAACGTGAATCTGCCCCCACACTCCCGCCTTGGTGGTATGGTTCGCAAGGAGCCCAGCTGGCACGGTGACTTCATCGAAGACTTCGGTTCGCTGGTAGGGCTCGAAGTGGCTCGGGATCTGACTGCGCGCGCAAGCGGCACAATCGATCCGCTCCCCACAGCGAGAATTACGCCCCTTTTCGGTCGTGACCCAGGCCCGCTCAAGGAAGGGCGGATCGTGCCGCATGTGCTGCTGATGCCCACACGTCAACTCAGCCACCCAGTCCTCTTGGCTGTCTTGGTGAAACCCCGAAATCTTCCTTTGCATAAACCGCTCCTTCCGAGGCTAACGCTCCATCGACCAGGCTACGATGGTGTCGGTTGCTGCCGAAGTCGGGTTAGCGGACGTCGGGCCAACTGCCCGAGTTGCCGTCCGCTCGGCCAAACGCCCGTAAACTTCCGGTTCAGTCTGCCGCTAGCGCGGCAGCATTGGGTTGCGTTTGTTGAGCAGATCGAGCACGCGGTCGAATATTGACGGCGAGAGCCGGTAGATGCGCCATGCCAGGTGTGCGATGGGCGTAAATACGATGCGTCCTTTGTCCCGCTCGAGGCCGCGCATGACTGCTTCGGCGAGGTCGACCGGCGAAGCGAGTTTCAGCTTTGCCTGACTCATTGCTTCCTCGCGGTCGATGTTGACCAACTTTGCGGTTTGCACCAATGGTGTCTCAATGATGCCTGGGCAGACTGCGCTGACCTTGACGCCGTAGCGGCGTGCTTCCGACCGTAGCGACTCGGACAGCCCAACCACGGCGTGCTTGGTCATTGCGTAGGCGGTATTACCGGGGACGGGAATCAATCCCGCGACCGATGCGGTGTTTACAATGTGCCCCGAACCTTGCTTCTGCATGATGGGATACGCAGCCATGACGCCGTGGACGACGCCGCGGATGTTTACATCGATTAGCCAATTCCAATCCTCTAGCGACGTGTCCCGTGTATTACCGAAGAGCGCGACCCCGGCGTTGTTGAACATGAAGTCGATGCGTCCGTGTTTCTCAGCGACCGAGCGAACCAACACTTCGACAGCACCCGCATCTGTGACGTCGAGGAGGTGACTTTCGCAGCCGCCTCCGATTTCTGCCGCCGCGGCTGCGAGAGTCTCGGCGTTGAAGTCGGTCAATACGACCACTGCGCCCCGCGTCGCGAGTGCGCGTGAGATCTCCTTGCCGATTCCCGATGCTGCGCCGGTAACGATCGCGACTTTGTCTCTGAACATGTTGGTCCTTTCAGGCCGGGGATATTGCCGCGCCCGATAGCAAGGAGAATTCGATCCGTCAAAGTTTACGTGTCTGCCCCCCGGCCATCCAATGGGTGTCGCCGTTCTTCCACAGCCGCGAAGCAAGGACCCGCTACGACGTTTTTTCAACACAAAGGCGCGAAGACACCGAGGGAGACTTCCTAAAGGGAGACCTTCTAAATGAGCGGGGATTGCAGTTCGGGATCGCCGGACTCATCGATTGAGCGGGCCAGTTTTCCCTAACGACCAGGCGAACTCATCGTGGCGAACTCATCGTGGCGAAGCCGAGTGTCTCTGAGCCTTTGTGTTCAAAATAGAGTCCGTCCACTGTGCCACTTGGGTGTCCTACGGAGCTTGATCAAGAAGCTTTTTCGGTTGGTTGGCGACCATAGCGGGGCTAGGGGACGAGGCCCGAGTAGCCGACTTGGCCCGTCGTGGTCTCAACTCGGCCACACGCTCCCTCTCGCACTTTGATTGCACTCGGCGGGTATTGCAAAAGTGAACGATGTTCAATTTAAAATAGATTTAACTAGAATTCACATGTTTTAGTGGTATTATAAATGAACGGTGTTCAAAAATATGACCCAACCAGCAACATCAAAGGGTGAGGCGACACGGCAGCACATTCTCGAGGCTGCGTTGGCGGCCTTTCGTGACCGAGGCTTCACAAATACGACAATGCGCGACATCGCGAAGGGGGCCGGGATGTCCCTTGGCGCTGCGTACCACTACTTCGACTCGAAGGACGCGATCGTTGCTGCGTACTACGAGTGGATGCAAGAGGAGCATGAGCGGCGATACGCGTCGGCTGTCGAGGGCGGCACCGTGGCTGCAAGGATCAAGTCGATCCTCACCACCAAGCTCGATCTCTTACGAAGCGACCGAAAGATCCTTGTGGCGTTGTTTGCGACGCTGGCGGATCCCGACCACCCGCTGTCGTTGTTTGGCCGTGGCACCTCGACGGTCCGCGACCGAAGCGTCGACATGTTTCGCGAGGCCTTTGACGGCTCCGGGTTGCCCGAAGAACTTGAAAGCCTCGCTGGGTATGCCGCATGGATGGCGCACCTCGGCGTGATGATCTACCTCATCCACGACGGCTCGAAGGCACAGAAGCGCACGCATCTTCTGGCCGACGCGGTAGGCGACCTCTTCGGGTTCATGGTGCCGGTCGCAACCGTGCCGCCGTTCAGCATGTTCCTTGATTGGGCGGCTGACCTGGCGCGGCAACTTGGAGCTCCAGGATCATGATCAGCGAGCACGCCCATCGCGATCGGATCTCCACATCCAACCCCGCCGCCCCAGCGGCTCCCGACCGTCAGCTCCCCAAGCTGGCAGACCTAGGAGGGGATCTATGCAGCGTCAGCGTGTTGCGGCGTGCGCTAGGGATCGTGGTCCCTTTTGTCGCGGTGGTGGGGTGTCTGTTCGCGGCGACTCGGGGGCTCTGGTGGATCGCCGTCCCACTCGTGCCCGTGTACGTCTTTTCGAGCTACACGTCGGTGTCACACGACCTCGTGCACCGGACGCTGGGACTTCCTCGGTGGCTCGGAGACGCGCTCCTGAGCCTCATCGAGATCCTTGGGCTGCGTAGCGGCACGGCTTACCGTCTGGCTCACCTTCACCATCATCGGGTCTTTCCCGACCCAGAGGACATCGAGGCGTACGACGCTTCAGGCTCGGTATCGGGCGCTCTGGTCGCGGGAGTGATCATGCAGCCGCGACAATGGTTGTGGGCATATCGGCGCTATCCGCGGCACCGACTTCGGCTGCTCGCGGAGCTCGCGGTTGCAGTCGCCGTCGTTGGAACCGCGATCTGGGCGTGGGATTCAACCCCCGTGTTCGCGCTGTACTTCGCCGCGGTGATCGTGGCCAGCTGGGCGCTGCCGCTCGCGACGACGTTCTTTGTCCATCGACCAGGGGAGAAAGATCCGCTGCGGCAGACGCGGCTGTTTCGCGGGTGGCTGCTCCACGTCCTTTTTCTCGGGCACCTCTACCATCTCGAGCACCACCTCTATCCATCGGTACCGCATCATAACTGGGCGAAGCTCGCTCGGAGGATCGATCCATATCTTCGTGCCGTCGGCGTGGCGCCGGTCAATCTCCGCACCGGCGAAGAGGAACTCCCGGATCCCAGCCAGGCGGTCCCAAAATGCGATGGGACTGTGCGCTTCTGGATCGACTACTGGTTGACGTTCTTCGTGTTCATCCCGGTGATCGCCGTTCGCCAGGTCCAGATCACGTGCCAGCGGATCCTCGCGACGATCGCCACCTACAACCGAACGGTTTCTCTGTTGGGTGGACGGCTCGAGATCGTGTATGTCAATAACCTCCGGAGCCTAATCGTCAGTGTGCTGTTCGGAGAGCGTTTTCAGGCGGTTCGCTACGGCGACAAGCTAATCGACCCTGGCCCCCCTTTCGCGGCCCGTCGGGTGTCGCGCTATCTGGACGGTATCCGGAGCCGGATCTCCGCGGTGCTGGTTACACACTCTCACGAGGAGCACTTCGCAAATGCGGGCCGAGCTTCCCGCCAGCTACGCGTGCCCGTCTTCGGCTCGAACGCCGCCCTGAACGCCATCCGGCGACCGGAGCGAATTTCGTTGATGCGGGCAATGATGATCGGGCAGCCTCGGGCGGATGCGGAGGTGACCTTTGCGGGAACCGAGGCACTCGACGGGTATCCGACGCTCGTTCCGCTGTCGTCGGATGGCCACTGCGCAGGGCATCTGTCGTTCTACGACGCCGACCGCAAGATCTTGTTCGTCGGCGACTCGTTCATGCATGAGATCTTCACTTCGCCGAACTCTGAAGTCGACTCGCACGTTTGGATCGAGACGATGAAGCGCTACGCGGCGCTAGATATCAAGACAATGGTGGGCAGCCACGGCGAACTCACGACTGTTGATGATGAGATCCCGAATGTGCAGTTCGTGGTCGATCGGCGCGACCCACAGGAGCTCATCGCCCGAAAGCTCGCGTTCATGGAGTGGGCACTCGAAGTGGTTCGCATTGGCGAGGAACGCGGACTGCCGTACTCCGTCATCGAAGCGTCGCTCTTTCCCTGGAGCCGTACGTGGTCGTGGAAGAACTTTTTCGTGGACGAGGGGGCGCGGCTGCTCAGCGGAGGCGAGTTTTCGCGGACCCACTTGGTCCGCAGCCTCGCAAGCGAACCGCACCGAGTTCCACACCGATTCTTTGGCCCCGTGCGCCGATTTCGTGCTGGCTCATTTCGGCGGCAAGGTCGGTCCCGCGCGTGAGTCCTATCGAAAGTTTGTTCGAGACTAACGCTCCATCAACCAGGCGACGATGGTGTCAGTTGCTGCCACCGAGGCGGCTAGATCGAAGTGCCCCGTGGCCGGAATCACTTCGCCCCGCACGTTGGGGAACGCGGAGAGAGCAGGCGCCATCATTTCAGCCTTGAAGGCGCCGTCGTCCGCGCCAATCAGCGCGAGCACTCGCACATTGGTGGCAGCGAGATCCGCGCGGCTGTTGCGCGGGGCATATCCGGTAGTCAGACGGAAGCTTGTGGGTAAGCGTCTCGGTTCCCGCTCCATCGTGTAAGACTTCGACTCCATGAAATTGCCACGGGGGGCATCATACGACAGCCGAGAAGCACAGTAGAGCGGACCATTTCGATGCGCGGCCCCCTTGTCAATTCTTCGATAGTAGACTAGTAGGAACGCTAATTCTGTATTCCCCAGGCGGTCACAAATCGTGAAACTGGCGGAGTTCTATTGCGTGGAAGAGGAGGTCGATGAGATGAGCCGTCTCAGGATTGGAATCACTCTATCGTTGTTCGCAGGAGCCCTGCTAATGGCGCCTGGTGCTTGGGCAGTTCAAGGCGCCTGTTGCTTCAGCGATGGCATGTGCCACGACAAGGTGCGCACCGACGACTGCGAGGACAACGGCGGCTACAAGCCCGGCGATGGCACCTTGTCATGCAAGCCGAACAATCCATGCCCCCAACCCGAAGGTGGAACTTGCGCCGTCGCTGCAGACTGCATCGATGGATCTGGGCTCGCGTGCGTCGAAGGAATCTGCCGAACCAAGAAGATGGCGCCAGTCGCATCCGGCACCGGCCTACTGTTCCTGATCGGCGCCCTGGCAATCGGCGGAGGCTTCGCCGCAAAGCAGAAATTCGCACAAAAGAGCTCGCTATCCTGATTCTGCCGCCAACGGCGGCATGCGTTCTTCATAGCGCTGCTTCGTAGCGCTGCTTCGTAGCGCTGCTTCGTGGCGCTGCTTCGTGGGGTTGGCTCTAGCCTACCACCGTTGCGGCGGATTGGTGGCCTACATTCTGGCACCTCGCCCCGCGGATCCAAAGATCGGCGCGGAATCGGCGAAACCTCGGCGCGGGCGTCAACTGTTGAGAGAAATTGCCGCTCATTGTAATAGTGGCACTCCATTGTCTGCGTTGCCTTTTGCTTTCCCGTCAGCTCAGCACCGAAATAACCTTTGGCCATCGAGCCAAAGAGCCGACACCAGCATTCGCAGCCCCGAAATACGGAGAAGCGATTATGGTTACCAAGTCACTCAACAACGCAGTTCTCGTTCTGGCAATTATCCTCGCGGCTGCAGCCGCACCCGCCCAGGAATGTGAGACAGAATTCTCCGGCACCTACGAACTCATCCAGGAAGCCGTCTTCGAGAACCGCGGATGTACCAACGACTTGTGCCACGGCTCAGCGGTGTCCGGCGGTCTCGATCTGCGCGCTGGGGCTTCTTACGATAGCCTAATCGATCAGGCCGCCGGCTCGGTCATCGGAGCATTCCGCGTCGTGCCCGGGCAAAAGGACGAAAGCCTGCTCTACGTCAATCTAGCTGCCAAGACCCTGCCCGAGGAGTGGTCGGCGCCACTGCGTGCGATGCCCCTTGGAGCCGATCCGGCGATTTCGCTCGACGAACTCGAAGCGATCCGCGAATGGATCGAGTACGGCGCCCCGCGCGAGGGCGTAGTCCCCGGAACCGACGAGCTCCTCGACGCTTGTCTGCCTCCAGCGGAACCGATCAAGATCCCGCCGCTACCGGCTCCTGCCGTCGGCGAAGGCGTGCAGCTTCGCATGCCGCCGTGGGTCCTGCCTCCGCAGAGCGAGGACGAAGTCTGCTTCACCTCCTACTTCGACTTCACCGACCAGGTCGATCCGAAGTATCTCAACGGTGACGGCACGATGATCCGCATCAACGCCAGCCAGATTCGCCAGGATCCGCTGAGCCATCACCTAATCTCCTCCGTCTACGCGGGCGCCGCGGCTCCCAACGATCCGGCGTGGGGTACTTTCACCTGCAAGGGCGGCCCCATCGAGGGCCAGGCCTGCGATCCGACCGACACCTCCGCCTGCGGCGACGGCGGAGGCTGTGCAACCGACCCCGAATCGTGGATCGCCTGTATTGGTTATGGCCCTCGTGACGCAAACTTCGGCTTCTCGGGCTTCGGTATCACCGGTGTTCAAGAGACCGCCGCACAGTTCGACTTCGCGCCGGGAGTATTCTTTGAATACCCGGTCAAAGGCACCATCGTGTGGAACTCGCACGCATTCAATTTGACCCAGACCGCAGGTTCGCTCGAGGCCCGCATCAACCTGATTTTCGCAGAACCGGAAGAGCAACTCTACGAAGTCCAACGCATCTTCGACGTTAGCCAAATTTTCAAAATGAACGTTCCTGCCTTCAGCACCGACGAGGTCTGCCACTTCTACCGCTTCCCGCGCAACGCCAATCTTTTCGAGCTGAACTCGCACATGCACCAGCGCGGCAAACGCTTCCGCATGTGGAACGGTGAATTCGCCTGCGAAGGCGGCCCCAAAAACGGACAAGCCTGCGCGCCGCAAGACGCGGACGCGGACCATTGTGCCGGTGCACCTTGTCGATCTCTTCGTGCCCTCCTTCCCGGTGACTGCAACCACGACGAAAGCGTTACCGTAAACGAGATCGTCCTCGGAGTTCGCATTGCGCTAGGGGTGTCCGACGTCGAACAGTGCCCCGACCACGACGTAGACTCCGACGCTTCTGTGGTCATCGCCGAACTCGTTCAATCGGTCCGCGCCGCCCTGACCGGAGAATCAGTCCTGTCCGACCGCAATCCCGCGTCGGAATTGATGTACACGAGCCTACTCTACAACGACCCGCTCACCCTGCGCTTCGACCCGCCGCGGGTCTACCCGGCAGCTGAGGCATCTCAGCGCACGCTGACCTACTGCGCACTCTATGACAATGGTTTCTCGAATCCGGACGAGGTCAAGACCAAGTCTGGCTCGCCTGAACCACCGGGCGGAGTCGGCCTTACGATTGGTGGTCCGTGCGACGAAGCAAGCCACTGCACGGAAGGATTGGTCGGTCAGCCGTGTTCGGGAAGTTCCGAAGCCGCGCGCCACGTTTCCTGCGACACCAGCCCCGGGGCCGGAGACGGCCTATGCGATGCCTGCACATTGCTCGGCGGGGTCACCACAGAAGACGAAATGTTCGTCCTGTTCGGTGCCTACTTCGTACCCGACAATTGACGCTGTAATTCGAAACCGTTTCGACATACATTCGGAGAAACAGCGCCAGCTGGGCCCGAAAAGGTCGGCCCGACCCGTCGGCCCGAAACCAGGAGATAGACAATGAAGAGATGGACTACCGTAGCTGTGCTCGCGGTCGCGACCACCTTCGCACTTTCGACTCTGAACCCTACGCGAGCCGAGGCGATCGATACCGGCGAGATCTTGATTTGGAGTGCCGCGGGTGCCGGCGCCATTGCCGCAATCGTTCTCATCGCAACCCTACTGACACGCGACGACAGCACCCTTTTCCTCACCGAGCCGCCAACCGACATCGACGCTCAGACCGAAAGTAAAGCCGGTATTCACTTCGGCCCAGAGTGCCGAAACCCCGACGGAACGGTCGCCCTGCTCTGCTGGTAGAAGCTCAGTGCGGTGTTGCGCACTCGCGGTTGCAGCGCTCTGCCTGACAACCACAACGGGTGCGGCTATCGCCTTGGAGCCCGGCGAGGTACTCGACCAGAGCAACTGGCAAGAGGCGCAAGGCCTGCTCCCCGCGGAGTTCCTACAAGCCTACCGCAACGGTGATTTTCATCACGAGTTGCGCGACCCGCAGCTCGAAAAAATCGGGGAAGACCCGATCTTCGAGCGCGCCCTCGGCGAGAATCGAGGCCGCTACGACGTCGCTGACGACGGCACGATCGTCGAGATCGCAACGGGAAAGCCGCCTGCTTATATCTACGCGTGGCCGTTCCCCGACATCAGTGCAGACGACCCCAAGGCAGCCATCAAGATTGTATGGAACTACTTCTACACCACGTTCTACGGCGGCAATTCGCACTACCGAGCCGACTTGCTGTGGATTTCGCGCCGCGGTCTCGACCGCAGCATCGAAGTCGACAGCTTCGTCAAGCACTACCAAGGACAACACCCGCGCTTTCGCGAGGGCAATCAGAACAACGATTTGCTGACGCAGACGCTTTCCGAAGTACTCAGTCCTACCGATGTCGCCGGTATCGTTTCTCTAAGTTGGCGCTACCGCTCGCCCAACAAGCGCGATTCGATCTGGAGTTACGTTCCCGCGATGAGGCGCGTACGACAAGTATCGCCAGCCAACCGCTCGGACGGCTTTCTCGGATCTGACCTGTCGCAGGACGACGGCAACTATTTCGACGGCAAGGTCCAAGACTTCCACTGGCGGCTCGTAGGGGAGCAAGACTTACTTGTCTTGTTCGACAAAGTGTCCTTCGATCAGGCGGCGCGCCTGCAACGCCTCCCCGAGGGCGGCTGGCGCATGCAGATTCCTGGAGGAGCTCGCGTTGGTTTCCAAGTTCCAGCGTGGCAGGGAGCGCCGTGGTGCCCGATTCAGGAGATCCTCGTTCGCCGCCCACACTGGATCCTCGAAGCCACGCCCAAAGATCCATATTATCTGTACGGCAAGGTGATCCTGCGCTTCGACAAGGAGATCTTTCTCGGCAGCTATTCCTCGAAGTACGACTGGAAGGGCAAGTTGCTGACTTCCTACTCCGCGATCCGTACCAACATCGTCAGGCCAGAACCCGGTGAGCTCTGGGGCTGGGCTGGCGGCGCTGTCGCTCTGGCCATGAACTGGCAACTCGATCGCGCAACAACAGCCGGAATCGTCGCCGGAAAGAATGTTCCCGCCGACTCGCGGATCCCGCTATCGCCAAGTCGATTCTCGATGCAGGCCTTGGTTCGCCGAGGACGATAGCGCGCCGCCCCGGTGTCTTGCGCCTTTCGGCCCACGATGTTGCACGGCTCAGCAGGAGCTTCGCCCTCCTTGGGGACGGTTCAGCACTCCTTGGGGACGGGTTCAGCTCACAACAATTTTAGGTGGACAGCTGCCGCAGCAGCGGCTGCAGAGGGTGATCGATCTTTACCCTGGCGCATCGCTCGACTTGCGAGCGGCACGAGTATCCGCCGGCGACCAGAGTCGAGGCGCCTGCTTGCTCCACGCGCTCTTCCCAACTCCGGGAGAAGATCGTGCGCGAATCGTCCACGTGTGCCGCTTCGTGCCCGAACGATCCGGCCATTCCGCAACATCCGACCGGCGGGATCTCCAACTTCAACCCAAAGCGGGCGTACACATCTCGCCACAACTCGTTGGCAGCCGCCGCGGTCGTCGACTCGGTGCAATGACTCAACAGAGTGTAGGACTGCGCCGAACCCAGCGAAGAGGAAGGTGCGGCATTGGCGGCCAGCCACTCTTGCGGCAAGCGAACTTCGAGCCCAGACGCCGCGGCGCCGAGAACCTGCCCATATTCTTGGCGAAATAGCAGTGCGATCGCGGGCTCAACGCAAACAATCTCAACACCACTCCCCTTGTAGATCGAAAGGTCTCGCGCGTTGGCCGCAAACACTGCGCGTGCCTCATCGAGAAATCCTTTGACGTAGAGTGATTTGCCGCTACCGCGGTATCGCAAGACGGACATCGGTTTACCCAACGCGGCAAACAGTCGATAGGCGTCGACCGGGACTTGCGGTTCGATGAAGTTGGTAAACGCGTCGAGCAACAGAATCACTCGCCCGCTGCCATCAAGGTCGTCGGGCAGCGCCCCCCACTCGAGGATCTCCGCCCCAAGACTACGCAGCCCTGCCTCGGCCGTAACACCGGCCAACACCGGCGCCTCACTCACTCCGAGCAGAGCCTCACCAAGGACCCTGGACGGCCGCGATCTCGCAAGACGGTTCAAGGCGGCGGCCCAAGGGCTGAGGCGCGGCAACAGCGTCTCCAAGCGGGCGACGAGATGGTCGACCACCGGGCGCGGGTAGCGCTGGTGGTAGTGGTGCAAAAACTCAGCTTTGAAGCCGGGGATGTCGACGTGAACCGGGCACTGTGCGACGCAGGCCTTGCACGACAGGCACCCCGCGAAGGCGTCGTACACCTCGTGCGAGAAATCGTCCGACGACCGACGACGCGCCGACCACTTCGCGAGCAACGACTTGCCTCGGCCGGCGGCGACGTCACCATCCCATCCAGCCAAGGTCGCCTGGCGCAACCACTCGCGCAGAATTGTGGCTCGGCCCTTCGGGGATTGCACACGGTCGCCGGAGACCCGCATCGACGGACACATCGGCTGGTGCGCATGCCATGAAAAGCACGCACCATTGCCGTTGCACGCCAGGGCACTGTTGAAGCGCAGTTGCGACGACGACGCGATCTGCCCGTCACGAACCGCACGCAACGGGGCTTCGATCGTCGCCAGTTCATCCCCCGGAACCGGCGTCGCCACTTTGCCGGGGTTCATCTGATCGTACGGGTCGAACGCGGCCTTGATGCGGCAAAGTTCCGGAAAAAGCACTGGACCAAACACCTCGGGATTGTATTCGCTGCGGAATCCCTTGCCGTGCTCTCCCCAGAACACCCCGCCGTACGATCGCACCAACGCGAACACCCGATCTGAAATCTCGCGCAGTAAGGCTGCGTCTGCCGGCTGCCGCAGGTCCAGCGCCGGCCGTACGTGCAAGCAACCGACGTCGACGTGACCGTACATTCCGTAATCGAGCCCACAGGCATCGAGAATCGAGCGGAGATCCCCAACGAACGAAGCGAGCCGCGCCGGCGGCACTGCGCAATCCTCGACGAACGGTACAGGCCGACGATCGCCGGGCATGTTCGCGAGCAAGCCCGCACCGCGTTTCCGCAACGCCCAAAACCCAGCCGCCTCGCTCTCATCACGAGTGACGACGACGCGCAGCGCACCACCGTTGCGAAGTGAAGCCGACAGTGCGGCGAGACGGGGAGCGAGCTGCTCTTGGGTCTGGTCCGAGAGTTCGATCAAGTTGAGCGCACCAACTTCAACGGCCGCCTCGAAGTGACCGCGAACCAAGCTCCAGACCTCGTCGCCGCGGGCCAGGCCAAGAACCACGTCGTCAATCGTCTCGATCGCCGAAGGTTCGTACGCGAGCATCGCAGAAGCACTCGCCAGCGCCTCGTCAAACGACCCGTACATCGCTACGACGAGCCCGCGACAACCTGGCAACGAGGTGAGACGTAGTGTAGCTCCCGCGACGAACCCCAACGTGCCCTCCGCGCCGGTCACAATCGAGGCCAGATCGACGACCCCCAAAGGTGCTCGCGCATGGACGAGATCGTAGCCGGTGAGATAGCGATCGATCTTGGGAAACCGGCGCTCGATCTCCTCGCCATGCTGCTCAAGGATCTCGCTCACGACGCTTAACGCACGTGCAACACGCGGTGGCAGATCGGGAGACGGATGAGCTGGGTCGAGATTGCGCGTCGTCCACTCGGTGCCGTCCGCGAGAACCATATCGATCGATTCGACGTGGTTCCGAGTACGTCCGTACAAGCGGGACCCTTTACCCGCCGAATCGTTGCTGATCATTCCGCCGATCGTCGCGCGGTCCGAGGTCGCGACATGGGGGGCAAAAAAAACACCGTGCGGCTCGAGGAAGTGGTTCAGCTGGTCGAGTACGACGCCTGCTTCGACCCGCACAACGCCAGCTTCGAGGTCGAGCGACAGGATACG
This sequence comes from Deltaproteobacteria bacterium, assembly GCA_029262455.1. Lineage (GTDB taxonomy): Bacteria > Desulfobacterota > Binatia > HRBIN30 > CADEER01 > CADEER01. Next base: position 120,556 of record JAJCZJ010000088.1, read on the forward strand.
GTTCAAATACCGGGACAAGTCCACACAGATGCCGGTCCCCAGCGAACCCCCATTGGTCCCGGTTCCACCACCGCGCGGCATGAATCGCACTTCGCGGAAGCGCGGCAGAGCCGCAAGCCGCGCGACCGCTACAATATCGTCACGCGAGCGTGGAAAGATAATCGCCTGCGGTACGATCTGGAACGCGCTATTATCGGTCGCCGCGACTAGACGCTGCCCAAAGTCTGTATGAACTTCGCCGCCGAAGTCAGCGCGGTGGAGTTCCTCGATGAACGCCCGACACAAAGGGTCGAGCGTCTCTTGGTGAGACAGCCTTGGGATCACGGACAAAAGGCTATCACGAACTCCGACGCGGGCCTTGCGATTGGAGCGCAGGGCTGACAGCTATCGAGCATGACGCAACTCGAACTGCGCGTCCTCAAATGGATCGCCGAGAACAAGCTCTGGGCCAAGTGGGGCAGGGTGCACACCGCTGTTTACAAGTTCACCGGCGGCCGACTCGGCCACGGCTCCGGCAAGATTACAAACTTGTTGCTCACGACAACCGGGCGAAAGTCCGGGCTCCCAAGAACCGTGCCTCTGTCCTATATCGCCGACCAGGATCGCTATATTCTCGTGGCGTCGAACGGTGGAGCAGACCGAGATCCAATCTGGTGGCTCAACTTGCGCGCCACCCCCGACGCTTCGATTCAGATCGAGAACAAGGTACTGCAGGTCACCGCCCGCGAGGCCGACGAGAGCGAGCGAGAGAATCTGTGGCCACAGCTACACGAAGCGAACTTCTTCTATAGCCGCCATCGCGCCAACACAGACCGCCATATCCCAATCGTCGTACTGACACCCGTCTAGCCGAGGATCGCTCGCGCTTGGCTTTGCACCGAACGGGTATAACCCTCGATCTCCGCAAGAGCCGTTTCCGCCGACTCCACGGACCCTTCCTGCAGGGCTTCCCGACAACGGTGGATGGCAGCCAGTTGGTCCTCCAGTTGTTCCTCCAACTCCCCACTCGGAGTCGAGATACCACCCTCGAACTTGCGAGAACTCGAGGATCCCGCTTCGACCAACCAAGCGAAGACAAACGCCGACGTGAACAACAGCGGCACTCGCAGCAGCACACTCGATTTAAGGAAATCCTCGCTGCCGGTCGCCCAGACAGAGAATAGGTAGATCGCCATCATCACCAGAGTCACAACCGCAATCGTTCCAACCTTGAGACCTGCGATCGATAGGACGAGAACCCCGATACATAGAAGGACGATTTGCACAGTCAACTGATCGGCCACGTAGAGGCAGGCCGTCACCAACACGATGTCGATCAACGCCAACGCGAAGGTGAAACCGGTGCTGGTCAGTGACGAAGGCCCCAAGCGCCCCAAGACCAGGTTGACGACGAACAGACCGACAATCAAAAGCGCTCCGGAGACTGTCCACTCGGCCTGCTCGTTGAACAGCAGTAGATACGCACATGACAGAGCAAACGCCCACTGGATGTGCAGAAGGGTGGAATAGCGATCTTCGGCGCTGACGCTCTCTGAATCTACATCACTCATTCGAGTTGACCTCCATCAGGGTTCTTCAACCAGCAAAAGTGGAGCCAGGCGTAGCAACCTCCAAGCCTTAGCCCCCGGTCCTCTGACTGGCCATGCAGAATGCGCCCTGTCATGGCATTTCATGCCATATTTTGACTGCAAGAAACCACAAAGGACTCAATCGACTATCCCAGCGTCGCGACGAGTTGTACACAAACAAGTGTTTGTGCGAAAAACGTAACTTCAACCCGAGGAGGTTTTAGGAACATGCCCAACCATCCACAAAATCCATCCATCAATCTCCTCGACGGGAACTTCTACGCCACGGACCCCCACCCCTCCTTCGCCTGGATGCGAGCCAATGCTCCAATCTACTGGGATGAACAATGCAGCGTCTGGGGAGTCGCCGGCCACGCCGACGTGATGCACGTGTCCAAGAGCCCGCAAGACTTCTGCAACGGTCAGGGAATGCGCCCAGAGCATCCTCCAATTCCCTCGATGATCAACATGGATGACCCGGCCCACGTCAAGCGCCGGCGCTTGGTCAGCAGCGGATTCACGCCACGACGCGTGCTGGATCACGGCCCGCGGGTACGCGAGGTATGTGCGGAGCTCATTGCGGGGGCCAAGAAAAAACAGCGCTTCGACTTCGTTCGCGACGTCGCCGCACAGCTTCCGATGATCATGATCGGAGACATGCTAGGAGTGCGTCCCGAAGATCGGGGCAAGCTACTTCGCTGGTCCGACGACCTGATCGTCGGCACCTCTTCGACAGCGACGCCAGAGGCAGCAGAGGCGGCCGCGCAGGCTTTCGTCGAATACTCCGCGTACAACGCCGAAGTTGTCGCCGACCGGCGATCGCGTCCCCCTGCGGATGACCTCATGAGTATTCTGGTTCACGCCGACATCGACGGCGAGAAGCTCGACGACGAAGCATTGCTACAAGAATCTCTGCTGATCCTGATCGGCGGCGATGAAACCACTCGTCACGTTCTCAGCGGAGGAATGCATCAACTGCTGCGCCACCCCGAACAGTACGAAGCCCTGGTGAACGACCCAGAAAAGGTCGAAACGGCTGTCGAAGAAATGCTTCGTTGGGTCACACCCATTCAGAACATGGCAAGAACCGCCACCCGCGACGTCGAGCTGCGAGGCGAACAAATCCGCGAAGGCGACAAGTTGTTGGTGCTGTACTCTTCGGCAAACCGCGACGAGAGTGTCTTCGATGATCCATTTCGTTTCGACATCAACCGCAACCCGAATCCACACGTCGCCTTTGGCGGCTACGGCGCGCACTTTTGCCTCGGCGCAAGCCTTGCCCGACTCGAGCTCACAACGATGTTCGAGACGATCGTCGCCGAAGTGCCAAATCTCGAGCTCGCCACCACCGACCCACTACCGATGCGGCCGTCGAACTTCATCGTCGGGATCGAGAAAATGCCGGTCCGGGTAGTCGCCTAGCAGGACGATCTCGAACTAAGAATCCTCGTGCAGTGCCTTGATTGGACCGCGGCGCTGCATTTCTTCGATCGCCTCGTCGACATGGTCACGCTCGCGATCGAGATAGTCGTCGACAGCGCGCGCAAACCCTGCGTGCCCGACGTAATGCATACTGTGCGTCGCAACTCCTTCGAAGCCCCGCAAATACTTGAAGTCACCACCGGCGCCCGGCTCAAAACGGCGCAAGCCCGAATTGATGCAGTGCTCGATGCCACGGTAGTAACAAACTTCGAAGTGGAGGTTGCGAACCTCGCGAAAGCAGCCCCAATAACGACCGTAGAGAACGCCCGCCTTTTGTACGTTGATCGCGCCCGCGACGATCTCACCTTGGCTCCGCGCAAGGACCAAACAGAGATGGCGCCGCCAAGGTCCACGCAAGCTGTCGAACATCTCGCGGTTCAGGTACTGGTGCCCCCAATAAAGCTTCTCGATCGTCGACAGATAAATGCGAAACATCGGCTCGAAGAGTTCATCCGGGATCGCGTCGCCCTCTAGAATCTCGATCTCGACGCCCGAACCGGCGAGGTCGCGTCGTTCCCTGCGAATCTGATTGCGCCGTTTGCTTTTCAGACCTGCGAGGTAGTCCTCGAAGCACTCGTAGCCACGGTTCCGCCAATGGTACTGCACGCCCTTGCGGTGAAGAAAGCCGATCTCCGTCAACGCTTCGACCTCGTCCTCTTCGCAGAAATTGATATGTGCCGACGAAATCTCGTTCTTGTCGCACACATCCCGCAGACTCGCGCCGATGGTTCGCACCAACGCCGGACGGTCGGACCCGGGGGCCGTCAAAATGCGTCGGCCGGCCGCCGGGGTGAATGGAACCCCGACCAACAGCTTTGGATAATAACGAATACCAGCCCGCTCGGCCGCATCCGCCCAGCCGTGGTCGAAAACGAACTCGCCCTGGCTGTGGCTCTTGATATAAGCTGGCGCGGCCGCAACTAGACGGCCTTCGTGACGAACGGTCACATGGTGCGGCGCCCACCCGGTCTCCGGGGTGGCACATCCCGATTCTTCGAGCGCCGAGAGCCAATCCCACTCGAGGAATGGAGAGTTCTCCTCTCCCACCAGATCATCCCACTCGTCCCGGTCGATCCCCGCCATTTGGCGCGCCAGCGAAATCTCGTACGGCACCTAGCCCGGCCTATTCATGAGTTTGATCTACTTCCGTCCGAAGACCATTGCGCCACAACCTCTAGTGAGGTGTGTCCCAGGAAGTGCAGAATCAACACTGTGTCCATATTGCGAGTCTGGCAAATGGCGCAATGGCACTCGAATGCTTGAATCTGCGGGCGCTTCGCTGAATCTTCTGAATTCTTGAGATTTGGACCGTACAGGTCGATTGCTAAGGGCGACAGCCCCCACCGCCCGATCGCCACGCAGCCCTTCCCGCCCCATGGTCAGTGCATCGCGTTCAGACGAACAGGGACTCCGTTCAATATCGACTGTCCGACCACCAATTCTACGTCCTGATCGTCCGTCCAATCGTTCGCTGAAACCCCCGGACGAGCGCCGGCAATGCTCTGCCAAGGCGCCGCCGTCGCATGCCCCCAACCATGAGGTAGAGATACCACCCCCGGACGCATTTCGTCGGTCACGTGCACCCTCACGGCCCCGCTGTGCACCTTGCTCTCGAGTCGAGCCTCGGCGCCGTCGGCCACTCCCGCACGCTCGGCATCCTCCGGATGGACATACAGCAAGCAGCGCTCACGTCCGCTGACCATCGACGGAGCGTTGTGAATCCATGAATTGCATGTCCGCAACTCACGACGCCCGATCAACAAGACCTCGTCGGTGGGTGAGCTCGAGCGCAACTCGACCATGAGTTCGTCGAATGCCTTCATGATCGGCTCCGGCGCAAGCCGAACCCGGCCGTCGCGATGCTGTAGCCGCGCAAGCCCTGGGCGCAGCGGCCCGAGATCGATGCCGTGTGGAGCAGCCTTGAGCTTATCGAGGTTCAGCCCGTCGCTCCACGGCATGAAACGGTCGCCGTGCGGTCCCAAACGCAACAAATAGCCCGCAAGTTTGGTCGGGTTGAATTCGTAGCCAAATCGCTCGGCCACTCCGAGGATGCTGTCTACGACCGGACGGCCGCTCGGGCCGCCGCCCAGGCGCTTGATCAGGTCGAGTAGGATCTGCCAATCACTGCGCTCGCCGTCCTCGAGCTCGAGCACAGGTGGCGACCAACGCGCGAAGTCGCGAACCGCAAAGGCGGCGACGAGTAGATCCACATGATCATCTTTCAGCGTCCACGCCGACGGCAGGATGATATCGGCGTAGCGCGTCGTTTCGTTGACGTAAAGGTCAATTGAGACCATGAACTCGAGCGACTCGAACGCCGCAGCGAGCCGCCGCCCGTTCGGCGTCGATAGGATCGGGTTGCCAGCAAATGTCAGCATTGCACGAATCTGCCCGGCGCCTTCCGTTTCGATCTCCTCCGCCAGGCACGCCGCCGGCAGATCCCCAAGGGTCTCCGGAAGACCGCGCACACGGCTGTGCCACCGCGCATGCCCGTCGGAGCCAGGCATTCGGGTGATCAGAGTGCTGTCGAAGGCAGGAGTTGGAAACATCCATCCGCCCACGCGTCCGAGGCGGCCGGCGACGATGTTCAGCAGATCGGTCGCGTAAGATGCTAGCGTTCCATATCGATTGTTACACGTTCCAACGCGCGAGTAAGCGACCCCTGCATCCGCTTCCACTAGCTCCACCGCGAGCCGCTCGATCGTAGCGCTATCGACGCCGCAGAGTTCTGAGGCAGCCGCGACATCCAGGTCAGCGATCCGACGGGACACGTCGTCCCAACCCGTTGTCGATGCGGCAATGAAATCATCGTCGAGCAGACCTCGGTCGACGAGAACCCGGACCATCGCCAAGAGAAACGCCGCATCCCCACCAGGGCGAATCGCCACATGCTCGTCGGCAAAACGTGCCGTCTCCGTGCGCCGAGGATCGACCACGACAACCTTGCCACCACGTTCCTGAATCGCGCGCAGCCGGGCGCGCATGTTGGGTGCCGTCAGGGCGCTGCCATTCGACACCAGGGGATTGGCGCCGATGCAAAGAAAGTAGGTGGCGCGATCGAGGTCCGCCACTGGTGTCACCAGAGAACCACCGAAGAGATAGTAGGACGTCGCGAAGCGCGGGCTGGTATCCTGCGAGCCGGCACTAAAAACATTGTGTGTCTTCAGAACGTCGAGGAGAGCCTTGCGCAGCGAGAGAGCACCGTGGTTATGGATGATCGGGTTGCCGTAGTAGACGCCGACCGCATCGTGGCCGTACTTGCTCTGAACCGCCGCCAATCGTTCCGCCACGGTGGCCATCGCTTCGTCCCACGAGATCTCTTCGAAATCGCCCGATGGAGTTCGGCGCAAAGGCTTTCGCACCCGATCGGGGTCCTCCTGGATCTCGCCCATGGCAATGCCTTTCGGACAGACGTAGCCATGCGAGAATACGTCATCCTCGTCCGGCCGGACCTCAGTCACATGCCCAGACTCGACGCGAATCGCCAAGCCACAACACGCCTCGCACAGGGAACATGTTCGATACACAACTTTCGAATCTGCAGACGACACGCTTCACCTCTCGGAAGACCCAGTTCCGTACTAGTAGCGCTTGCCAATCGCAGAGGATAGGCCCGGATCACATCGACCAGAAAGAACCAGTTGGCACAGTTCTCTCGCACTCTCACTCGGGCTCACCGACTTCGATAGCGGGCGGCTCGTTCAGCCTCTCCTGCGGAACGAAGCACACCCGCATGCCCCAGCCGGAGAACGTTGCCAGCATCTTGCCAAAATCATCGAGCGACAACTCGACGTCATCCACATAGACCACCGCCTCGCCCCCGGGACCGCTATCATCCACCACACATCGCACGACGGCGCCGCGCGGCACCCACTGCTGCCCCGCGGCAAAGAACTCGAGCTGCCGATGCCCCGGCGGGATCTCCAGCACAACGAAGTTCGAATCGTCCACGGCTCCCTGCTCGTCGCGCAACGATGCGTTGAAGCATTCCAGAATCTCGAGATCCGTCATCGACCGGACACGCGGACCGATCTGCAGTTGGGTCGGCGCTATTCCAGACTCGAGGAACTCGATCACCGCGGCCCCTTGCCCGCGAGTGATCGTCACCTCGGCTAGCTCGGCAGGGTGAGGCTTACGTAGTCGCATTGCAGAATCACTCGCGTTCCGAATCACAGGACGAGACGGTGCCAACTCGTTGGCGAACCCGAAACCGTCCATTCCTGTGAGGAGACGTTGCCAACCCGCCTTTTGTTGCTCAGGATGACAAATCATCGACAGAATCCCATGAATCGATTTGCCTGAGACAAGATCCACACCGATTCCAGCATCAAACTTCTTGAATGTTTACGAGGTGATCGCCCATGAAAAGAGCAGCTATACTGCTCACAGCACTCATCTTTGCCAGCGGCTGCGGCTCTGACGACGACGTCGCAACCGCCGGCGATCCATTTGAATTGCTGCCACTCCACAGCGAGCCAGACCTGGCGCAGGGCGGCCGCATCGTCGATTCCCTGTCTCGAGAAGTTCTTCTGCGCGGCGTCAACGTCAACTCGTTCGTCGAATACTGGTCGGGACGCGAATTTCCTACAACGTTTCCGCTCGCCGATTCGGACCCCGATCTGATGGCATCGATCGGTTGGAACAACGTCCGCCTGCTACTGTCGTGGTCACGCGTCGAGCCCGCGCCCGGCGACTACGACGAGAACTACCTCGACGAGATCGAGGCAACCGTAAAAAAGCTCGCCGAGCGAGGCATCTACACCATCATCGACCTACACCAAGATGCGTGGAGCGCGACGCTTCCAGCCCGCGAGAACGAGGATTGTCCAGAGGGTACGGTCCCGGCCTTGGGTTGGGACGGAGCCCCCGCCTGGGCAACGTTCGACCAGGATCTCCCGCGCTGCACCGTCGCGGGGATACGAGAGACGAGCGGCGCAGTACGCCAGGCCTGGATTTCGTTTTGGCAGAACGCCACCGGTCCCGGTGGAATCGGGATCAGGAGCCGCTTCGCAGCGATGCTCGGTCACATCGCCGAGCGATTTGCGTCAGAGCCGGCGATTGCTGGGTACGACATTATCAATGAGCCCAACGCCTTCGACTCCGCGGATCTACAGGGCATGGTCGAGCTCTACGCCGAGTCGATCGCAGAGATTCGCGCCGCCGAAGAGCGCGCCAACGGTTTCTCTCACCTCATCCTATTCGAGCCGTCGGCGATCTGGTCGGCGGTCGGACAAGGTCCGCCCCCTTCATTCATCCACGGCCCAAACGTCGTCTACGCACCCCACATCTACACCGGAGGAATCAACACCGGACCGATCACGGCACAAGCATTTCAAATCGCGAGAGACGAAGCGGCACTCTTCGGCGGTGCTCCGATTCTGTCCGGAGAGTGGGGCGCCGACCCGCGTCGCGCATCCGACCCCGAAGATCCTTATTTTCTCGATCACCAGCGCTTGCAGGACGAGTTCCGCGTCAGCGCAACACTTTGGACGTGGCGGGAGTCCTGTGGCGATCCCCACAAGATCGCTGACTTTCGGGCCGGCCGCGTTGCGCGCGTCTGGGGCGAGTTCGAGGTCGATTGCACGACCAATGACATCGTCGGACAGCGCAGCGACCTGATCGGTCAGTTGCGTCGCCCGCTCGTACGGGCGGCGCCCGGTCAGATCCAACAATTGGTTCACAATCCAGCGACCGGTGTCTTCGAAGTACAAGCAACCGAGGCCGAGATCGGAGCAACAGCCGTGATCTTCTACCCGATCATCGACTATGGTCGGCCGATCGCATCGAGCGTCGGACTGGCGCCGATCCAATGGCGGGAGGGTCCTGCCGGAGCCACCTACGCCGTCGCGAAAACGTCAGCAGCCACCTGGTCTATTCGGCTTTCTCCGCAAGATTGAGGGTCGCTGTGAGCGGTTTCTGCCGTCGAAGTTCGGAAAGTCATTTTTCGCGGGGCTTGACATGGAAATCCCGCGCTCTGTAAGAACCGCGCCGTGGCAGCACGCAAGAAAAATCGCAAGGTCAAGGAAGCTCCGCCCGAGCTTGTGCTTCGCTTCACCGAAGATCACATGTGGGTCAGGGCCGAGGACGGTGCCGCCCAGTTCGGCATTTCCGAGATCGGCCAACTGAAGGCGGGTGAGATCCTAGCCGTCGAGTTGCCCGACGTCGGCGACAGAATCGAGCAGGGAGAGGTTTGCGGCGAGTTCGAAACCGAGAGAACGGTCCAGGAGATCAAGTCACCGGTTTCTGGAAGGGTCGACGCCGTCAATCCAGAGCTCGAAGAGCAACCCAGCCTTGCCAACGAAGACCCCTACCACGAGGGCTGGCTGGTGGAGGTCACCCTCGACGAGCCGTCGGAGCTGGACAACCTGCTCTCCACGGATGAGTACGAAGAGCTCGTCGCCGACGAGGACTAGCTAGACGCGTTGGAAACGCAGAAAATGCGCGCGGCAAATGGTGCTCAATGGACCGCCGGACCGGCTAGCTCTACTGAGCGGGCACAGCCGAAGCGCGGGTTTGGACCCGATAGACGACCTCGCCTGGTTTGATCCACTTGAGCCTCTCACGCGCAAGTCGCTCAAGGTAGTGATCGTCGTTCTCCAGCCTACCTAGGTGGTCACGCAGCCGCTGGTTGCGCATCGCCAAGCTGTACGCCGCGCTTTCGAGCTCCGACTGCTGCTGATCGAGACGCCACAAGTGCAGCACTCCACTATGACCGAACACGGCGAAGAAAGCGCAAACTGCGAGAAGGGCGGCAGCTACCAGACCCAGACCTTTGAATTTTTTTGGCAGCGGCTGTAGATAGCGCATCGTCGATTCCTTTGGTTCCTTCGACACGCAAGACGGTAGCCGTTAGCAACTCGTTCGTCCAACCCAGAGACCGCCCCCCTACGATCACAAGGCGCCTATGCGCTGAGAACCCGGTGCCTACCGGGGCAAAAAAGGAGATCCCCCGGTGAAGATCAGACGCATACACGCGAGAGAGATTCTCGACTCGCGCGGAAACCCGACGGTTGAGGTCGACGTTCTACTCGACAATGGCGCGCTCGGGCGCGCCGCTGTCCCGTCCGGGGCATCGACAGGCGAGCACGAAGCGTTGGAACTGCGCGACAAGCAGAAACGTTACCTGGGTAAGGGCGTCCGCAAAGCCGTAGACCACGTAAACAGCCGGATCGCACCGAAGATCCGCGGTCGCAATGCAACCGATCAGCAGGACATTGACCAGCGGATGCTCGACCTCGACGGCACGGAGAACAAGAGGCGTCTCGGCGCCAACGCGACGCTCGGCGTTTCCTTAGCCGTCGCCAAGGCCGCTGCAGCAGGCGCGGGCGAGCCACTCTTCCGTTACCTGGGTGGCCGGCGCGCCGTGACCCTGCCGGTTCCGATGCTCAATATCCTCAACGGCGGGGCCCACGCCGACAGCTCGGTCGATCTCCAGGAATTCATGATCGTCCCCGTTGGGGCACGGACCTTCTCCGAAGGCCTGCGCATGGCAACCGAGGTATTTCACACCCTGCGCGGCGTACTGGCCAAACGCGGCTTCGATACAGGCGTCGGGGACGAGGGAGGATTCGCACCGCGTTTACCCTCCAACGGCAAGGCCATGGATATGATCGTCCAAGCCATCGAACGAGCCGGCTACAAGCCCGGCCGGCAGATCGCTCTCGCTCTCGACCCCGCGTCGAGCGAATTCTTTGAGAACGGTTCCTACGTCTTCAAGAAGTCCGATGGGTCGCGTCGAAGCAGCAATCAAATGGTCAGCTTCTACCAACGTTGGGCGGACAAATACCCCGTCGTCTCGATTGAAGACGGACTCGCGGAAGACGACTGGGACGGTTGGGCGGCCCTGACCGAACGCCTCGGCAAATCGGTTCAACTGGTCGGCGACGATCTGTTCGTGACCAACAGCAAGCGTCTGCAGCGCGGCATCGACAACGGAGTCGGCAACTCAATTCTCATCAAGGTGAACCAAATAGGAACCCTCACCGAAACACTCGAAACAATCGCACTCGCCAAGCGCGCCGGCTACACGACGGTGATTTCGCACCGATCCGGAGAAACCGAGGACACCACCATTGCGGACTTGGCAGTGGCGGTGAACGCCGGTCAAATCAAAACCGGAAGCCCCTGCCGAGGCGAAAGAACCGCCAAGTACAATCAACTCTTACGGATCGAAGAGATGCTCGGAAAGCGCGCTGTGTATCCCGGCAAAGACGCCTTCCGCCGCTAGCCGTCACCCCGCGGCAGCAACCCCGGGGTCGCTGCCGCCGAAGCAAAACCAAACCTCGCAACCCCTTGTGCGACAAGGCCTAGCGCCACACTGAGGCGCCGACAGTCGGATCCTGCAAGGGGCCCAGCTCCCGCGTCAATTCCGACTGTGGTGTTGTCAAGAATCTTTTGTGAGATGACCCAGCGCGGATAGAACCAGTTGGCACTTTCATGCGTTCTAAAACGATCTGCTATTGTTGATCGCCAACTTCTTGAATCGCTCCAAGTACGTGCCAAAGATGCCCGAGATCATTGAAGATCCATTTTAAAAAAACATTTCCAAAATGGTATTTTTTCTTGACCGGGTGGCAAGTGGACCCTATACTCTGCCAAGTTCTGGTGGGGTGTGGCTGTTGAGGAAAGTGTCTGTGATGAGAGAGGTCACTAAGTCACAGAACGCTTCACTAAGGAGGCTGTTATGCCAGTAGCAAAGAAGAAGAAAGCTCCGGCGCGCAAGAAGACCACGAAGAAGCGCACCACAAAGAAGGCCGCCAAGAAGACGGCTCGTAAGAAAACCACAAAGAAGAAGACCGCTTCGCGCGCAAAGAAGAAAGCTCCCGCACGGAAGAAGACCCGCGCGGCAGCATCGAAGAAAAAGTAACCAAGCACCACCAGTTGGACCAGTCACTCAGCCAGATATCTCTCTCTCGCACAGACACTGGGCCGTCAGGCTCACGAAAAGGCTCTCCGAATGCGGAGAGCCTTTTCGCATGGTGACCGGTTCGTGAACTGAGGCGAGACCAGACCCTGCCGCCACCAAAGGTACCGGACGACAAAGCGTCGCCCGCTCGCCGGTCGCCCCCCATTTCTGACGCCACGCGGTCGGTTTGTTCAAAGGCACCGCGATCCACCCACCATCGAGGAAGCCTTACGAACATGCATCCAGCGGCTACTTTTCGGGAACCCTCATCCAGCGGCTACTTTTCGGGAACCCTCCCGGTTCATCCACAGTCCCGAGGGCAACGATTCGGTCGACCGAATTGCACCCCAAATCGCACCCCACGTTGCGTTCAGCACCGAATTGGGTTGGTTTTGATCCATGGCGCGAACCCTAGGTCCTTTGAGTGCCGAGACAAGTCAGGCCGAGAGTGCGAAGTTCACCTCGCCGCTGGTCTTCGTTCACGGATTGTGGGACGAGGCGGCCTCCTGGCGCAGGGTCACTTCTTTCATGAGCCATCGCGGCTGGCGCTGCATCGCTGTCGGCTGGTCGAGCGACAATCCGCACGGGCAATCGCTCGAAGCTCGCGCGACTAGCTTGCGCTCCGCGATCTCCAACCTCGATGAGCAACCCATTCTCGTCGGCCACGATCTGGGCGCCCACCTAGCTCTCTCGCTATCGGACCTAGCGCGAGCAACCATCGCCATGGCCCCACTGATCCCGGCGTCGATAGCCACCTCCTCAGCCCTCGCAGCCAGCGGATCGTGGTTGCAACGGGTGCGCGGCGCCGACCGGATGCCCGGAAAACTTCGCGACCACTACCCGGTGGCAATCGACGCCGAACCGCAGGGGCTCATCGAAGAGTTGTCACGAGCCGGAGCAACCCTGCCGAGCCCCACCACCGATACTCCACGGTTGATTATCACCGGCGCCGAAGACAGCCTCATCAAGGTCGACGAAGCGCAAGGCTTGGCCCAGTCCTTCGGCGCCGAAATCCAAACCGTCCCGGGCCACCACTCCCTACACACCGGCGACGGCTGGGAGCACCTAGCCGGCACCTGCCACCGCTGGCTTATCAAGAATCTAGGCGAGGAGCTCCTTGCCCTCTACGACGAAGCCTGGGCCGACCGAGATAGCTAATTCCGCATCGCGACGAACCGACGGGACGTCACGCAACGCGAAGGCGACGGCGAGGATACTCTCGAGTCAGGGCCTCGGCTGCGACCGGAGCATCGTCATCCATCTTGCGCATGTTCGCGTTCACGTTGCGACGAGTCATCGTCAGCCCATAGCGCGCCAAGATCGATCGCATCAGGTCGTAGTTGCGCAGGATTGAGCCGGTAACCGACTGGTAACCCAGCTGCGCCGCTCGCATCCTCTCCCAATAGGCCAGCGCGTTGAGCTGAAAGAAGTGGGAATCGGATTCTCGCGGCTCGATCACGATGATGTCGCCCTTGAACTGCGGATCTTCACGGTACTGCCGCAGCCCGTACTGAAGGCGCGAGTGGAGCAGGGTGCGGAAGACTTGGTTGAGGATGCTCAAGAGGCCGCCATCGGCCATCCTGGGACCATCAAACTCATACTCGCCGGTCTTCCGGTTGAGGGTTCGCTTCGGCCGATTCGAGAACGGTCGGAAAGGGTTGTAACAAATGACGAGATCGGCGCCGTGCTCGACTGCCACATCGAGGTTCGCCGTCCGCCTCACTCCACCATCGACATAGTCGATGCCGCGCAGCCGGGCTGGCCGATAGAAGCCGGGCAGGGCAGTGGACGCTTGAACAGCCTCGGAAATCGACAGACTCGAGTCTTCGTCATGGCCAAATACGGCCCGCTCCGCGGTATCGAGATTCATCGCGCTGATGTACAGCTCACGATGGCGCGCCCGGTAAAAGCTACCGAAGTCATTGGGCAAACCCGCGCCTTCGAGGTTGCGCCGTATGTAGCGCTCGATACTGGAGTTATCGAACAAGCCGGTTGGGAAGTGCTCCATCACCGAGGGGAAGTTCGGGCGATTCCAAAACCACTCGGCAAGGGGCCCAGCAACCTTGGAGAGACCAACGCGAGACGGCGCGGCCAGATAGGCGCGTGCCGCCCGATCAGTCTCTGCAGCGATCGACGGCGAGGACTTCAACAATTCTGCGGCGGTGCTCGGCAAGTAGAGCGCCGCAGCAAGCGCAAAGGCGGCCGGACGACCGAGAAACTCTTTCAGGTTGGGGCTGTAAAAATCGAGGGCTTGGAAGCGATCCAAGAGGTCCGACTTGCCCTCGAGGCTCTTGAGCATCTCGGCCGGCGAGATTCCCGCCGCCAGTGGCGCCGCCAACACAGCTCCCGCAGAGAGCCCGATATACGTGTCAAAATCGACTGTTTTGCGGTTGACCAGAAAATCGTCGAGAGCCTTGATTCCACCGAGCTTGAAAGCGCCCCCAGAAACCGCTCCACCCGCCAAAACTAGCGCAATTTTCGGATTTTTCTTGCGACGCTTCAGATCGCTCTTCTGAACAATGCTTATCCCCATGACGCCCCCGTCCCGTTTGGGTTACATCTGATAAGCCTGTACGTAATGACGCACCTTGTCAAGATATAAAGCTTGGCCGTCTCGAGCCCGCCAATGCGGCTCCTTTCGACACCTCCAGCCGGCCCGCTTCAAGCAGTTCGTGGGTATCCAAAACCGCCCAATAGCCATCAAATCGGTAGCCGAAGAGAGGCTCTCCAGCTTCCATCATCGCCGGATACGTTTCAGCGTTGATGCCAAACTTGCCAGCCTCCATGTAAGAAAACACAGAAGGTTCGAAGACATGTACGCCGGTGAACATCATCGCCGCAAGGTCGGCCTCGGCTATCTCCGGCCGGCCCAAAAATCTCCGAATCCTACCGTTTTCGTCGATTTCGATGACTCCGTAGCCGCGCCCGCTGTTGTCCGGTCGCAACACCATCGTGGCGGTGGCGCCCTTGGTCGCATGCCACTCAACGACGGAACCGAGATCGAGGTCGATGATCATGTCGCCGTTGAGCACCACAAAACGGTCGCCCTCGAGGAACGCCTGTGCGTTCTTGATCGCACCTCCAGTGTCCAAAATCGGATCCTCTTCCGAGTACGTGATCGAAAGACCATAGGCGGCTCCGTCGCCCAACATCTCCCGCACCTTGTAACCGAGGTGATGAAGGTTGATCAGGACCTCCCGGATGCCCGCCTCGCGCAAGACCGCAAGAGGGTAGGCAATCAACGGGTAGCCGCTCACGTCAACCAGCGGCTTGGGAATCGTGTCCGTAATCGGCCGCAACCGCGTGCCAAATCCGGCCGCCAAGATCATGGCTCTCATGAACCCAGCTCGGGAAAGTATTGCTGCAGGATCTCACGAACTCGGTGTAGATCTGGTCGGCCGGCCAGCAGGACTCCAATCCGCTTGAGCGTCGGTGGCAGGAAGCGCAAGTATCCGGGTTTCCCCTTGACCCGATCGAGGTAGTGGAATCGGCCGACCACTTTAAAAGCCTTCTGTAGGGCACACGAGGTGTAGACCTGCCACAACCCTTCTTCATCCCAGGTCCACGGAGCCGCCGGGTGGGCGGCCCAGGCGGCGGCGTAGTCCGCCACCAGCACCTTCTCGAGGTGTGGCGGAACCGCGTGCGGCGTCACTCGATCGCCCAAGAGAGTCGCCAAATCGTATGGCGCGGCGGCAAGCAATGCATCCTGAAAGTCGATCACGCGAACTTCTTCTCCCTGAACGAAGAGATTCCAGGCGTGATAGTCACGATGATTGAGAACCCGCGGCTGCTCGTCGAGAAAATTCGAGATCGCGCCAAAATGCCGTTGCAGCTCGTCGATTTCCGATTTCGGAAGGTCCCCCTCGAGCCGACCGGTAAAGCCCCACTCCAGAAAATGGTCGAACTCCCAATTGTAGAGCCGGCGATCGAATGACCTCTGAAAACCCACACAACCGTCGTCGCGCTTCGCCGTCCCGTCAATCTGGATTCGCAGCAACTGTTCGATCGCTCGACCAAAAAGCTCGCGCACGCGGACCTCAGGAGCGTTCTCCACCGCATCCCAAAGCGGCATAGCCCCAATATCCTCGAGCAGCAGAACCCCCTCTTGAGATGCATCGAGGTACAGCTCGGGAACCGCCACCCCGCAACGCACCAAGAAATGATGCACATTGACGTAGTCCAGTTCCTCGGATTCGACCTTGCCGCCGATCTCCTCCGAAGTCACCGCTCCCTCGCCGTCGGCCATGACCATCGCCACGAGCGTTTCCGGCGCCCCCGGTCCATCGAGCCAAACCCGCACATAGCGACGCGTCGATGCGTCGCCTTCCATCGTCTGGCAGCGCGCCACCCGGGCACCATTCCCGAAACGCTTCGCCACCCACTCGCCGAGACGGGGTCCAACTTCTGCAGGATCTTCCACGCAGCCCGCCTAACAAAACCCCGCCCCTACGTCGAGCCGTCTTCTGGCAATCTTCCCCACCCGATCGGGTTGATTTCGAACTCTAGGTAGCCGCCAAGACCGTCCCCATCGACAGCTCCGTACCTTGACTTCGAAACACGCTTCGCATACCCGGAGGGGTCCACCCTTTGCATCAATACTGACCGTCATAGCGTAGAAAAAACACTGTAAAACCAACATGCTGGCAGACCAGTACCTACCTGTTTTGATCATGCTCCTGGTCGCTGGAGCGATCGTCACCATCATGGTCAACGCCGGGCGTCTTCTCGGCCCACGCAACAGGACCGAAACCAAGCTCGACACCTTCGAGTGCGGCAACGAATCGAGCGGCTCCGCATGGGGCAGGTTCTCCGTAAAGTTCTACCTGACTGCGATCCTATTTATCGTCTTCGATGTCGAAGTCGTGTTCATGTACCCATGGGCGCTGGTCTTTCGCGACCTCGGATGGTTCGCGATGTCGTCGATGTCGATTTTCATCGGCGTCCTGGCACTGGGCCTGGTCTACGAGTGGCGCAAGGGCGCGCTGGAGTGGGAATGACCGCGGAAGAACTCGTTGACAAGGTTCGGTCTGTCGGCGGCAAGCTAGTCGTCGAAGCCACAACGCCACTCGGCGACGCAACCGTCGTCATCCAGCGCGAAGGCGCGCTAGGCTTCTTTCGCAGCCTTCGGTCGGACACAGACCTCGACTTCGACATGCTGGTCGACCTAACCGCCGTCGACTATCTCGGCCGCGAACCCCGTTTTGAAGTTGTCTACCACTTCATGTCGCTATCAAAAGGCCATCGTCTGCGGGTGAAACTACCGGTCCCGTCGAGCGATGCTCGCGTGCACTCGCTGACCGAGATCTGGAAGTCAGCCAACTGGCTCGAGCGCGAGGCCTTCGACATGATGGGCATTCACTTCGACGGACACCCCGATCTGCGTCGAATCCTCATGTACGAAGAGTTCGTGGGCTACCCGCTGCGAAAAGACTACCCTGTCGATAAGCGCCAACCCCTGACGGAAGAGCGCGACCCCATTATCAAGGACTGGAAGTTCTGATGGCCGAAAAAGCTGCCGTCGATGAGAAAGTAATGAGCAGCACCGGCTCCGCCGGTGCTGCGAGCCCAGCGGAGCGCGACAGCGCGACGGAAGGCATGTCTCCAATTGACGAGATCATGGAGATCCAGATGGGACCCTCCCATCCAGCGACCCACGGAACGATCAAGTTCAATCTAAAGCTCGACGGCGAAGAAGTCATCGAGTGTGATACCGAGGTCGGTTACTTGCACCGCGGCTTCGAGAAGATGGTCGAGCAAGGGACCTGGACACAGGCAATCCCTTATACAGATCGCCTCAACTACGTCTCGCCGCTGATCAACAACGTCGGCTT
Source organism: Deltaproteobacteria bacterium (assembly GCA_029262455.1). Classification (GTDB taxonomy): domain Bacteria; phylum Desulfobacterota; class Binatia; order HRBIN30; family CADEER01; genus CADEER01. The sequence continues at coordinate 138,342 of JAJCZJ010000088.1, forward strand.
CTCCATCGCGGTCGAAAGGCTATGTGGCATCGAGGTGCCGCCGCGTTGCCAGTACATTCGCGTCATCATGAGCGAAGTATCGCGCATCACCGATCATCTCACCTGTCTCGGCATGGCGGCGAGCGAAATCGGCGCGCTGACAGTCGGGTTCTTAACCAATGAAGCCCGCGAGCTGCTTTGGGACATCGTCGAGGCCGTCACCGGGGCGCGCGTCACGGTCTCCTACACTCGTCTCGGCGGCGTGACCCGGGACCTACCGCCAGATTTTCGCCAACGTATCGGCAAAGCCTTCGAGCACCTGCACGCTCTCATCGAAGACTGCGACAAGCTACTCACGCGCAACCGCATCTTCTTTGATCGAATGTCCGGCATCGGGATCATGTCACGCGAGGATGCGATCAGCTACGGACTCACCGGACCGCTCCTGCGCGCTACCGGCGTATCGTACGACGTCCGCAAATCTGATCCCTACTCCGGCTACGAGAATTTCGACTTCGATATTCCGGTCGGGGAAAAGGGCGACAACTACGATCGCTTTCTCGTACGCTTCAACGAGATCGAGCAAAGCTTGCGCATCATCGACCAAGCCTTGGACACTCTACCCGATGGACCGGTTCGCATCGACGATCCGCGATTCGTCCTGCCGGAGAAACACGACGTCTACAACAGCATCGAAGGCCTCATGAACCACTTCAAGCTGATCATGGAAGGCGCTAAAGTTCCGGCCGGCGAAGTCTACCAAGCCGTCGAGGGAGCCAATGGCGAGCTCGGCTTCTATATCGTCAGCGACGGCAGCGGTCGTCCCTACCGCTGCCGAGTGCGACCACCGTGCTTTCTCGGCATGGCCGCACTCGGAAAGATGCTCGAAGGACACATGATCGCAGACATCATCCCCACCTTCGGCATGATCAACATGATCGGCGGCGAGTGCGACCGCTAGCGGTCGCCAGAAATCCAGGAACCCATGGCTGTCGAGTTCTCCAAAGAGTCCAAGGCTCACTTCGAAGAGATTCTGACGCGCTACCCTAAGAAGCGCGCGGCCATCATGCCAACGTTGTGGTTGGCGCAGAAGGACTTCGGGTACCTCAGCCACGAGGTACTCGCGTATGTTGCAGAGCTCATCGAAGAGTCCCCGGCCTTCGTCGCCTCCGTCGCGTCGTTCTACACGATGTACTACAAGAAGCCGATGGGCCGGCATCACGTCCAGGTCTGCACGAACCTGTCATGTGCCCTTGTCGGATCCGACAACATCGTTAACTGCATCAAGGAGAAACTCGGCATTGGCCTCGGGGAAACCACTCCGGACGGCAAGTTCTCCCTGGACGAGGTCGAGTGCCTCGCGTCGTGCGGAACGGGCCCGATGATGCAGATCGACGACGACTACTGGGAAGGCCTGACCACCGAAAAGACTCTCGAGATCCTCGAGAAGCTAGCGGCCGGTTGAACGCGTCGCGCCCATGCTGATCGACGTCACCATCATCGTCATCAAGGTCCTCGCGGTCATCGGACTCGTGATGCCGTTGGCCGGAATCCTGGGATGGATCGAGCGCAAGGGTAGCGCGTTGATCCACGACCGGGTTGGCGCCAACCGAGCCAGCATCCTCGGCTTCAGCGGAGCGGGCTTGGTCAACACGATGGTCGCCGACCCGATCAAGTTCATCACCAAGGAAGACATCATTCCGCGCGGCGCCGACCGTCTGCTTCACACGTTGGCTCCGTGTATCAACCTGCTACCGGTACTCATCGCTTTCGCAGTGTTGCCCTTCGGCGACGTGCTGATCGTAGGTGATCGCGAGATCAACCTGCAGGTCGCTCCGCTCGGAGTCGGCGTCATGTACCTGCTGGCCATGATGTCTCTCGGGGTCTACGGCGTCGTGCTCGGGGGCTGGGCGTCCAACAACCGCTGGGCACTCCTCGGCGGGATCCGTGGTTCGGCCCAAATGATCTCCTACGAGCTCCCGATGGGCCTCGCAATCGTGTCGATGATCCTCACGTACAACACGCTCGACCTGCAAGAGATGGCGCGCGCCCAGGGCGAGTTGCTTTGGGGGTGGCTCCCAGCTTGGGGAATTCTCTACCAGCCGGTGGCTTTCGTGATCTTCCTGATCGCTGGAATCGCGGAGAGCAAGCGCATTCCGTTCGACCTGCCAGAGAGCGAGTCGGAGCTGATCAGCGGTTACTTCACAGAGTACTCAGGTGTGAAGCACTTGATGTTTTTCATGACCGATTTCGTCGAAGTGATCATCGTCTCAGGCATGATCACGACTCTATTTTTCGGCGGCTGGCAGGTCCCCTACCTCAGCGCGACCGGCTTCGAGTTCCCCGGGGATACCGCGATCGCACTCCCACACCTCCTGGTCGTCGTACTCCAGATCGCGGCCTTTACGATCAAGACGGTATTCTTCTGTTGGTTCCAGATCATGATCCGCTGGACCGTTCCCCGCTTTCGTTACGACCAACTAATGCAACTCGGGTGGCTGGGGCTTTTGCCGCTCGGTTTCGTCAATATCATAGCGACCGCATTGATGATCCTGGCCACACAAGACTGAACATGAGCTCGACGAACCTATCCACAGATTCGCGACGCTGCGACCAAGCCTGTGCAGGCGGAAACATTTCCTGATGTCCCCCTACGTATTCTTTCCGTTGGCAGCCACGATCATCGCGTTCGCCCTGGGCGTGGTCCTCAATCGCCATCCAATTCGCAGCGCGCTCTGTCTCGCCGTCACTCTGTTTCTGTTGGCAGTCGTGTTTGTCTTCCTCGACGCTCACCTCGTCGCCGCACTGCAAATCATCGTGTACGCGGGTGCGATTCTGGTCCTCTTCTTGTTCGTCATCATGCTGCTCAATCTAGAAGCCGACGTCCCCCTCAAACGAAGACGCAACATGACGCTCGCCGCATCCACCGTCGGAGTGATCTTTGCGGCGGCAACCTTGCGCCCGCTCTTCTTTGGCGCGGGCGAACTTCCGGGAATTGGCCTAGAGGCACCGGTCGATGCCGCGTTTGGCAGTGCCGAAGCAATCGGCCACCGATTGTTCACGCACTTCGTTCTTCCCTTCGAAATCACATCCGTCCTGCTCCTCGTAGCAGTCCTCGGCGCCGTCGTGTTGGCGAAGAAGAGGATGGGGTAGGCATGGTACCCGCTACCTACTTCATCGCCCTCAGTGTCATCCTCTTCGTAATCGGAGCTGTCGGCTTTTTAGTTCGTCGCAATCTGATCGTCATGTTCATGTCGATCGAATTGATGCTCAACGCCGCTAATCTGGCGTTCGTTACCTTCGCCCGCCAACAACTAAACCTCGACGGCCAAGTGATCGTCTTCTTCGTCATGACCGTCGCCGCCGCAGAGGTCGCGGTCGGCCTGGCGATCATCATCGCCTTGTTCCGCCACCGCGAGACACTGAACGCCGACGAAGTGCGGATGCTCCGCTGGTAGAAGCCAACTGAACCTATGATTCCCGAGATATCCTGGACAATCCTGCTGCCCACCCTATTGGTTACCGGCACCGGGTTCGCCGTACTGCTCGCCGACCTGGCCACGACCGGCCCCGAAAAGGACGGGCTCGGCTGGATCGGCATCGTCGGTCTCGTTGTCACCGCAATCGCGTCGGCTGCACTTTGGAATACTCAGGCGTCCGGCTTTGACGGCACCATCGTACTCGACCGCTATGCTCTCTTCTTCAACGTAGTGTTCTGCCTAGCCGCTGCCCTGACTCTCCTGATGTCGATGGACTACCTCGGCACAATCGGTCTGCGCAGTGGTGAGTACTACGCGATCGTGCTGTTTGCGACGGCGGGGATGTTCCTGATGGCCGCGGCGAACGATCTCATCGTGTTGTTTCTCGGACTCGAGACGATGTCGATTGCCGCCTACGTTCTCGCCGGCATTTGGCGCCCGGACTTGCGATCCAGCGAGGCGGCGATGAAGTACTTCCTTCTCGGCGCCTTCGCGACCGGATTTCTTCTCTTTGGGATCGCCATGCTGTACGGCGCCTTCGGCACGACCACCCTGACGACCATCACCGCCGAGATCGGACCCAGCGCAGACCTTCAGCGAACCCTGGCATTTGGCGGGGTGGCGCTACTGATCGCCGGTTTCGGCTTCAAGATTGCCGCCGTTCCATTCCATGCCTGGGCTCCAGACGTCTACGAGGGTTCGCCGACATCGGTCACCGCATTCATGGCGGCCGGGGTCAAAGCCGCGGCATTCGCCGCGTTCGTGCGAATCTTCATGCACACGTTCGCAGAGCTGGCGGTAGACTGGAGACCGGTTCTCGCGCTTCTTGCCGTCGTGACCATGACCGTCGGCAACCTGGCTGCGCTGAAACAAACCAACATCAAACGAATGCTCGCCTATTCGAGCATCGCCCATGCCGGCTACCTGCTGGTCGGGATGGTCGCAGCGGACAGCTTGGGCGGGGCTGCGGTTCTCTACTACTTGCTCGCATACGGCCTCATGAACACCGGCGCATTCGCCGTCGTCATTGCTCTCGGCAAGCGCGGAGAGCCAAACGAGTCACTCGATGACTACGACAGTGTCGGCCTGCGTCATCCTGCGCTCGGCCTCTGCATGACGGTCTTCATGCTGTCGCTCGCCGGAATCCCGGCGCTAGCGGGCTTCACCGGGAAGTTTTACCTGTTCAGCGCGGCGGTCGGTCAGGGGTACGCCTGGCTCGCAATCATCGGAGTGCTCAACAGTGTCGTGTCGATGTACTACTACGGCGGTGTCCTGATGCGGATGTTCATGGCCGAAGACGGCAAGGACGTCCAAGGAACAACCCACCGCCCTTACCTGACGGCGACGCTAATCGTAACTACAGTAGGGACTGTCGCTCTCGGGATTTTCCCGAGCTGGGCGTTCGAGCTAGCCCTCGGCGCGTTCCAATCGCTGGGATAGAAGAACCTACGGCCGTAGCGGCCGTAGCGTCCGGACGAACCCGGAGTGGTGCTCTGGGGAACGCGGCATCGAAGTGGTCGTGCGCGCACCTGGCCGTCAGGGCCTGGTCCTGCGAGCCCGTGCACCACGCTGCATCGCAGCGACGATATCGCGTGCGGCCTGGACAGGATCTGGGGCATTGCGAATCGGGCTGCCAATGACCAAGTACTTCGATCCGGCCTGAATGGCCTCTTCCGGCGTCATGACACGCTTCTGATCCTCAACGTCAGAGCTAGCCGGCCGAACTCCAGGCGTCACGATCAAGAAGCGTGATCCACATTCTTCGCGGATGCGCGCTACCTCAAGTGGCGAAGCAACGACACCATCCATCCCGCAGAGCCGCGCCAACTTGGCAAGCCGTGCGACTTGATTCTCAACCGAGGTCTTGACGCCAACCTTGTCGAGATCGTCCCGATTGAGGCTCGTCAATACGGTAATCGCTAGCAGTCGTGGCCGCTTGATGCGTTCGGTTCGCGCCACTTTGGCTACTTCTCGAACCGTCTGCCGCATCATCTCGACGCTTCCGGCAGCGTGCACATCGAGCATTCCAACGCCCAGCTTCGTCGCTTCGGCAGCAGCTTTAGCCACAGTGCGAGGGATATCGTGAAACTTTAGATCGAGAAAAACAGCGGCACGCCGACGACGGATCGATTTGACGATGTCTGGACCGGAGTTGACGAAAAGCTGTTTACCGACCTTGAAGAGTCCAACCTCTCCCTTCAGGCAATCGACGAGTGCCAACGCTTCCTTCTGCGACGGAACGTCGAGCGCAAATATCAAGCGCCGCCGCATCGATTCCGCGGCGCGTGTGGACGCTGGCAATGTCGCCCGAGTCAAAGAGACAACTCCGTGTTGATGCGCTCCGCCAACACACGAACGACGTCACCCAATGGAATCTCTTCGGCATCGGTTGCGTTGCGCCGCTTGACCTCCGCCACGCCCTTCTCGACGCCCTTCGGGCCCAACGTCACTCGATAGGGGATGCCGATCAGGTCGGCATCCTTGAACTTGACGCCAGCACGTTCGTTGCGATCATCGTATAAGATCTCAACCCCGGCGGCCAGGAACGCATCGTAGAGCTCATCACAAGAGGCACTCAACGCTTCGTCTTTCGACTTCACGTTCACCAGATGAACGTGCGCGGGTGCCAGAGCCAGCGGCCAGACGATTCCGCCTTCGTCGTGGTGTTGCTCGATCGCAGCTGCCGCGGTGCGGGTCACGCCGATCCCATAGCAGCCCATCTCCACCACCTGCTGTTTGCCGTTCTCGCCCAGTACATTCGCGCCCATCGCCTCGCTGTACTTGGTCCCGAGGTAAAACACTTGCCCGACTTCAATGCCGCGGTGGCCATCGTACGCGCCCTCGCCACAGCGCGCGCAACCATCGCCCGGGGCCGCCGTACGCAGATCGGCAAACTCCAGTGACGACATGTCCCGCCGCTGATCGACCTCGACGAGATGACAGTCGTCTTCGTTCGCACCGACGACCGCACCCGTAACTCCATCGAGCGCGTGATCAGCTACGATCCGTATCTTTAATCCGATCGGCCCAGCGTACCCGGCTGCAGCCCCCGTATGTTTGAGCACTTCGGCCGACTCTGCCATTGCGACCGATTGGCAGCCCAAGACCGATACCAGCTTGTCCTCGCTTAGCTCGTGATCGCCCCGCACCAGTGCCGCAATCGTATCGCCGCTATCGGTGGAAAAGAGTAGCGTCTTGATAAAGCTCTCCTGGCCCAACTTCAGAAAGGCACTCACTTCTTCGATCGTCCGCCGGCCCGGCGTTTCAACCTTCTGCGGAGCCCCCACCGCACTCTCAACCGCGGGGCTTTCGCCCTTACGAATCTCGGCCTTTTCCACATTCGCCGCATAACGGCAGCTCGGGCAGCTCACCAGCGCGTCTTCGCCAGATTCGGCTAGCACGTGGAATTCGTGTGACATCGAACCGCCGATCGCACCCGTCGCCGCTTCGACCGGACGAAACGTCAGCCCACAGCGCTCGAATATCCGCGTGTACGTGTCGAACATGTGCTGGTACTCGCGCCGACAGTCTTCGTAGTCGGTGTGAAACGAGTAAGCGTCCTTCATGATGAACTCGCGACCACGCATCAGGCCGAAGCGCGGTCGGATCTCGTCGCGAAACTTCGATTGGATCTGGTAGAGATTGATCGGGAGGTCGCGGTATGAGCGGACCTCGCGGCGAACGAGATCCGTGACGACCTCTTCGTGCGTCGGTCCGAAACAAAACTCGCGATCGGCCCGGTCTTTGATCCGCAATAGTTCCTTGCCGTATTGGTCCCACCGCCCGGACTCCTGCCAAAGTCCGGCAGGGCAAACAGCTGGCATCAGGATCTCCTGCGCGCCAGCCCGATCCATCTCTTCGCGGACGATGTGTTCGACCTTGCGAACGACGCGCAGGCCAAGCGGCAGCAGATCATAGATCCCCCGCGCCACCTGCCGGATCATGCCGGCACGAACCATCAGCTTGTGGCTGACGACCTCAGCATCCGAGGGATCTTCCTTCAAGGTCGGTATCAGTAGTCGAGAGTATCGCACGGCGCCGTACACTATCCGGATCGCGGTGCGGGGACCAGAGGGGAATGCCGCCGCAATTTTACACCCGTGGACAGCCACTCAGCGCGCTGCGAACCGCTGCCACCAACTCGTTGATCGCAATCAGGCCGTCTCCACTCCGATCAGCGGCAAGGCAGGCGTCCGTCGGCCCTCGGGTGAGTGAGATCTGCACGGCAGTCACCAGTTCGTTAATTCCGACGACACAGTTTCCATCGCAGTCACCCGCACACCTACCCCCACAAACCGACACCTGAGTCTCCGTCGGCGTCGCCGAGGGCGGAACCGGAGTGAGTGTCGCCGTCGCACTTGGCGGTACGTCAGTTGGCGAGAACGTTGCCGTCGAGGTGGCCGTCGTCGTCGGTGTCGACGTCGGAGTAGCCGTCGGCGTGACCGTCACCTGGCCCCCGCAGGGCACCAACTGAGGATCGACGATCAGCGTTAGATCCGGATCGGCGGTACCCGCGATGATCGGGACAATTCCGTTCGGAACGACAACCTCGTTGGCCGCTTCGGCCTTCAGTGTTCCCGCAATCGAGACAGATCCGCGCGCAACCAGGCGATTCTTGGCACCCGCACCAGCCGACTCCAATCGAGCACTTCGCCCTAACGCCATCGAGCAGGCGCTGAGATCGATGTCCCCCAAGCTCCCGCCTCGCCCGCCGCCAACCGACGTTTCACCGGCAAGATAGGTCCCGTCGGATTGAATGGCTCCGCCCGCGACGACCTTAATCGAGCCCACCGGTCCGGTCGCGAGAAGATTACAAGCGCTCGTTACAAGTTGATCTCCGCCGCTTACAACCGTCAGATCGCCACCAAAATCGTCGGCGCTCACATCGATCACACCGCTGCACACGAAGCGTCGGCTCACTTCGATCGAGATCGACCCCCCACAACCATCGCCACTGGTTCCACCGAAGTTGACCTCGCCACCAACAGATACGTCACCCGCAGCGATGCTGGCATCGCCGCCGCAGCAATCCCCCGCACGGGCCCGGAAGTCGATGTCGCCCGCGATCAAGAGGTTTCCCTCGATGTCGAGATCAAGGAGACCGCCATCCCCGCAATCATCACCAGCCGTCGCCGAGCCCCGGCCGCGGATACGCCCTGTCAATTCCACATCCGCGCCGCTGGCAATTTCAACCGAACCGGCGTCGCTCAACTCGCCATTCCCATCGACCACGGCGGCACCAAGTACGACCCGGCCTTCGGTCAGCACGGACAGGCTGCCGCCACCAAACTCGCCGCCCGAGAGGTCAATCGAACCTCGCAACAAGACGTCGCCCACCGCCGAAACATCAAGCGACCCGCCCTCTCCGAGTGTTCCACTGGTCGCCTGGACTTCGCCAGTCACTGAGACATCGCTCGCGCTCGAGATCACGATCACGCCGCCATCCGCGTCGGGGTCGGAACCGTTCAAGACCAGCGCACCTCGGACCGATACGAACTCGCCGATCAGAGTCAGGCTCGCCCCGTCCGCCACCATCCGGATCACACCAGACTCCCGCCGCCCATCGAGTACCAGGTCCCCCGTTGCATTGAGCACCATCGACTCAAGCCCGCGCAACTGCCCGGATCCGCGAATCTCCAGGTTCTGCGCATCGAGCCGCAGGCTCGCATCACCGACGTCGACCACCGCCTCGATGACAACGTCGCGATCACCAAAGTCGAGACCAAGATCACCCTGACCCGCGAGATTAGCGTTTGCCGTGATGACGCAGGGGTCGCCCGCGCAAAGGTCGTCCGGAGTCACCCCGCCCAGTACAGGAGCTGCCGTCAACAATACCGACAGCACACATCCCGGTCTCAGTGCACTCATCGGAATTTACCTCGTAGGCTCGGGGTCGTGGGCATGTTGGGCAAATGGATGGACACAGCATCCTACACGCAATCTCCTTGCTCCGCATCACTCAATCCCGCGTTGGGCAGCATGGCGCCAGCGCACTCCGTCCTGGTATTCTTGCCCTATCCTCAACTATCAGCTCATCGGCTCTCCGGAATCGTCGTCCTTTTAGCGATTTGTGTCGGGCTTTCGGGTTGCGCCAGGGACGACTTTGGGTGCGGCTTTCGCTTCGTAGAACTACGCGCTCCCAGGCTCCCGCATGGGACTGTCGGGGTTCCCTACGACGGTATTATCGAGTCGGAGATCGGAAACGAACCAAACGACGACGACTTCGAGTTCCGATTCTTCCTGGGCTTCGGCGAGCTTCCACCCGGGCTGACTTTACGACAGATCAACGATCAGCAAGCGGTCGTGGAAGGAACTCCGAATACGGCCGGCGTATTCACGTTCGAAGTCGTCGTAGAAACCTGGCTCGAGGATGATCACAATAGCCGCTGCGACCACATGCGACGCGACCGCGACTTCACCATCGAAGTGTTGACGGACGTCTGAGCCGACCCACCCGGTTCGATCTCGAGCGCGTCAGCTGCCCTCAATCACTTTTCGCCTTGAACGTAGTCGCGTCGTTTTTCGTCGCCGTAGAAAACGTCGCACCCCAGCATGCCGCCGCGGTGTTGCGCAATTGGACGGTCACGGGTGTCGCCAGACTGAGGGCTGGCATGGATAGATTGCCACCCTTGGCTTTGAATTTGAACTTCGATTTCCCCTCGTCGCCAGACCGCACGAACCCGATTTGGGCTCCATCCGGAGTCCGGTCTTTGTCTTTGTAGCGATATCCCAAACCGACCGAGCTCCAGTCGCTACCGGCAGGTGCTCGGCTGCTGAGAAACAATCCCATCCCGCTCTCGTAAACGCAGACCTCATACCCGGTTGCCGCGATAGGATCGCCGAATTCCGGCAACGCGGTTGCCTCACCTCGACTCAATCGAAACAGCAGCAAGTCGCTTTTGTCGTTGTTCTTGTCCTTGAGCGTCAGGCGCGCCTTACCGCTGTCGGTGCTACCCTTGCACACGGGCGCGGGTGTGAATGACCCGATACAAGCACCAGCGCCATCACATTGATCGTTGTTCGAGCACAAAGCGCCGTCATCACAAGTGCTCCCGTTGGTCTCGAACGCGCAGAGACTCGAACAGCAGTCGCCGTTCGCCGTATTGCCGTCGTCACACTGCTCGCCCGCCGTCACGATCGTGTTGCCACAAGCGGTGTTTGTGCAATTCGAATCGCAACCGTCGCCGTCAATCAGGTTGTTGTCGTCACACTCCTCGCCGAAATCAATATTGCCGTCGCCGCACAGAGAAACTTCATCGGCGCCGATCTCGACTCGGGCACCGTTGAGGCGCGGGCCTCCGTCGATATCCAACTCGCCCGCGTCAGGAACAAACGCTGGATCTCCTTGATTGATCGCTGGCGAAATCTGCGCCAGGTGGAGATCTCCATTGGCCGCGTCAATCAGCAATGGATCGGTGAAGAGACCATTGGTGTCGACGCCGGAGCCGGCCTGGTAGGCGGCGAAACCGCTGTAGTTCGAGTTACGCCAAAAGAAATCCGGAGTACTCGAGGCAATCGAGAACCACAAGTTGTAGTCGACGGAGTTGTTGACGTTGCCGTTCTCCGAATACGTCAGTGGAACTTGGCCGGTGCCGACGAAGACGTTGTTTCGCACCTCGTTGTCGCTGGCCCACTGAATCCACAGCTCGCCAAAGCCCTCCTGCTGAGTATCGTTGCCGTACGTCGTGTTGTTGAGGAAGAAGCTGTCGCGCACCCTGCCTACGCCAGAGCTGAACCCGCCAAAGACAATCCCAACCTTTTCGTTGGCATAGACGAAATTGTTTCGCACGGTGACATTGGTCGTATTGGTACCGGAGTTCTCTGCACCGATCTCGATGCCCAGATCACTCTCGGTTACGATGTTTCGCTCGATGACGATGTCACGACCGCCGTCGACGTAGATCCCGCCGGCGAACCCCCCACCCTGTTCGTTGGCGCGAATTACCGTATTGCCACGGCAGACTCCGTTCCGCGCCACCAGGCTCGAATCAGGATTGATGTCGGTCTCACCGCCGATGAAGTCGATGCCGATGTTGTTGACGTCGCGAACAATGTTGTTGGTCACCTCGAAGTCCGTGATATTTGCGTTGAGCACCAATGCTTCGCTGCGAAACGGGTCGCAGTCATAGATCTCGTTGGAATCGATGATCAGGTCAGAAATCGGCGTCGGTTCAGTACCATAGACAGTGATGCCCATCGCATCCTGGCCGCGAACTTCGTGAATCTCGTTGTCGATGATCTCGATGTGCGAACCCGCTCCGAGAACACGAACACCCGATCCGTCGTCGACTCCCAAATTGTTACGGATCTCAAAACCCCGAATGCGTACGTAGCTGCGGTTCTGAATCAACACCATATCGCTGCCGGCGATCCCGGTGCCGTCCAGAACAGGCCTGTCGCCGGCACAAGCCTCGAGCGAGATAAATCCGCCGCCCGCGGTACCACTCGAAGGGAAGACGATCTTTTCGAAGTAGGGCCCGCCAGATTCACAGACCTCAATGGTGTCGCCGGCAACCGCAACGTTGAGCGCTGCCTGAATGGTCGAGTGGTCGCTCGGGACGTTGATTGTCGCCGCCAAAGCGACATTTGCGGAAACCAGAAGAGTAGCGACTACGAGCCGATAGAGGAGTCTCTGCATCTCCGCATCTGACACTATCGGCAAGCAAAAAGTCAAACGATTTTAAATGGATAGAATCCCAGCGACAACATCTACCCATTCATCGCTTGACAATAACTGACCAGTTCGGTTATTTAAAATCTATTCTCCCTTGGAGGTCTTAATGTCTCAAAGAATTCAACTCGCTTGCCTGTCGGTCCTTTGGGTCGTCGCGTTGGCCGGATGCGGCACGAGTTCCAAGATCGATATGTGGCGCACCCTCACCAGTGGGCGCGATGGCTACCAACAACCCGAGAGAGTGATCGAGGCGCTCAACCTCGCTCCCGGCAGCCGCGTTGCCGAGATCGGCGCCGGCGACGGGTACTGGATCGCTCACCTATCGGCCGCCGTCGGCCCAACCGGCCGTGTCTATGCGGTCGAAGTCGAGACGGACCTGATCGAGCAACTCCAGCACCTCGTCGACAAAGAAGGCCTCGAGAACGTCGACGTAATCTTGGGCAACTACGAAGACCCGCTCCTCCCCGATGGATCGGTAGACCTGGCGATGACATCCAAGACCTACCATCACATCGAAGAGCGCGTCGTGTATTTCCGCCGGCTCCACGCAGATCTTGCCCCAGGTGGCCGGGTGGCGCACTTGGACGATCGTCCCGATCTGCCGTTTCCGCTCAGCTGGATCACTTCAGGGCACACCTCGGATCCGACCCTGATCGAACGCGAAATGACCCGCGCTGGCTACCGCAAGACGGCGAGCTTCGATTTCGTCTACCCGCAGAACTTCCTGATCTACCAACCATCCGTCGACGGTGACCCAACCGCCGCGGCTGTCGGAAACTGACGAATGCCGCGCAAGATTCCAGCACATCGCTTCGACGATTTGATCAGGAGCGCGACCGAAGTCTTTACCGCCTTCGGCTACCAACGAACGCAGATGGCAGGAATCGCCGACGGTGTCGGTGTTTCCAAAGGCACTCTCTACCTTTACGTCGAGAGCAAGGAATCACTGCTGCGGCTTTGCCTACTACACGCGGACAACTCGGCTCAGATCGAAACACCCGAAGTGCTGCCGGTTCCACGACCACCCGCGGGACTCATCGCCGAGGAGGTGGCCGAGCGTATCCGCGCCGTCGCGCAACGGCCCGTGCTGCACGCGGCCCTCGACAGACCTCGCGCCAGCAACATCCGCCAAGAGCTCCGAGAAGTACTCGACGAACTCTATACGCTCATCGAATCAAACTGCCGCGCCATCCGATTGATCGAGCGATGCTCGGACCATCCCGAGCTCGGACCGATCTGGCAATCGATGGGACGAGATCCAGGTCGACAGCAACTCGCACAATATGTCGAGGCACGAATCAGGGCAGGGCAGCTGCACGCAACCGAGCACCCCCAATTGGCATCGCGCATCGCGCTCGAGACAGTCGCCACGTGGGCAATGCACATCAAGTGGGACCCCGCCCCGGAGCCCTACGACCCCGAATCCGCAAAAGCGGGCGTAATCGAGCAGATCTGCCGCGGTCTGCTAACTCCAGAAACGCTGATCGGCGAGAAGCAATGACCCAGCGCCGCTCCCGATCGCCGAAAAAAAAGGTGATGGCAATGATGTTTCTTCGTACGCTCACCCTAGTCCTCACACTGGCCCTGGCAGCAATCGCCCCAGCCTTCGGCGACGACTCCGCACTCGAGTCGCTCGCCCCGTCCTCGGCACTGTCCGACGTCAGGGCAAGCCGCGGAGTCGTATTCGTCGATCTCTACGCCGATTGGTGAATCAACTGTGTCCGGCAGTTGCCGATCATCGAAAAGCTAGCAAAAGAGTTCAGCGGCCGCGCCAGCTTCGTCAAAGTCAACACGACAAAAGACGACTCGAGCCTGGAAGCGTTCGACTCCAGCAGCTACCCGACCTATCTCGTCTTTCGCGACGGTGTGGAAGTCGATCGGCTGACCCTCAACTTCGCGCCGTGGTTCATCGAGGAGAGATTGCGCAACATGGTCGAGAACTCCATCCCTTAGCTGTCCGTTGAAAAACAGGCGCGGAAGCGAAAACGAGGATTTCGGCGCGCCGGCATGGCGCGAAACCCGCCTCTCCCTCAAAGCCTTGGTGGAGGTGGGAGGCAAAGCCCAAGCCATTGTTGAGGATTTTGCAACGCAGCCAGGTCTCGAACGACCGTTTGCCGCCCGCGTCCTGGTTACCAGGCTCGAGCAACCGTCGTCTCGGGCACTAGATCGCGAGACAGTTGCTCGACTTCGACCCCTCGATTCTCCAAAGCCGACAACAAGCCGGCCCGTTCCGGCGAAGCTTCGCCAAACAAGACCACTCCCGGGTTCAGGGTTTTAGCCGTGGCAAACATGCATACGCAAAATTCAGAAACCAGCGCGTAGCGGATGCCGCTCAGCGACCGGGAGTAACGTTCCTTAAGCCCTTCCCCGTCCACCGCGTGACAACGCAACTCATCGCCACTGATCGTGTAGCGCAGCCTTGTCGGACAGGCGCCGCGCGCTGCGGCTAGGAGACCTGACGCGCGCTTCTCCAGCATTGTATCGAGCCTGCCGACGCCCCAATCGCGAAGCTGCTGGATTCCGAGAAATACACCAAATAGCACGAGCATCGACACCAAGAGAGTCACTGGCAACGCCGGGATCTGACCGGTCCTCTGCCAAACCTGCCACACCAGCAGAAGAGATAAGCCGGCGCCAATTGCCGCCAGAACGAGTGCCACCCGACGTAAGCGACTCTCGATCGCACGCGTGCGCCAGCTGGACACAAGGTCGAAGCGCTGCACGAAGCGCGAGTTCTGTAGAATCAAGGCCCGGGTCAAGTCACGTTCGATCAGCCCGAGCCGATCGAGATCAACGCGTACTTCGATACAATGTTCATCGGCAGGTCGATCGGTCACAGCCCAACACTAACTGACAATGACCGGAGGTTCAGCCAAGAATCGTCATCCCGGCCTGGCCATCGGCCGGCAGAGTAGGGCACCGCTGCCAGAAGCCAGCAAGCGTCCGTCGTCGGACCAGACTGTTGCCTGCCCTCCGATCAGACCGTCGGTCGCCAACGGCGCAGCCGCATCACACAGAAGCCACTCGCTGGCCGAAACCGGCCGAAAAAATTGGGCTGTGACGTCCAGGCTCGGCGCGACGAAACCACAGTCCCTGTCGTGGGCCACATGGGCAGCAGGCCACAGCAGTGTGTCGATCAAGAGCAGGGCACGGGCCGCGTCGGCAAAGGTCTCTCCGCACACCGCACGCGGCCGAAATCGATACCACTCGCACCACTTCGGTTCGCCCAGCTGGCGCTGATCCCAGTGGACGAACTCAATCGGGCGCTGTTCGAGATTGTTCCAGAACGGAAATCGATTCGCCAGTTCGTCTTTCGACAGCAATTCCTCCATCGAACGCAGCTGATTCGGAAACGGAACGTCGGGTATTCGGCTGGTATCGTGTTCGAGCCCTGAGACCTCGCGCACGAGCCAGACCAAGGCCTCAAACACGCCCCGGCCATCCTGAGACATCGAAACCCGCAGCGATAACGCACGCTTCGCCTCTCGCAGCCGGGTGACTTCGATGTCGACGACGTCAAAGTCAGCAACGCTCAGAAAGTGCCCAGAAAAGCTCGCTGGCCGCCAATCTGGAAAGTCGGTACCCGCCGCGCGCAATGCAATCGCGGCCAAGTAACCACCGTTAGGTCCCCAGATTTCCCAATCGCGCGAGAGACGCGCGCGAAAACGCCCCGATTCCCCCTCAACCGCAGTATCCGCCTTGAAGTCGCCCATGGCACCCTTTTCTCCACATCCGACACCATTCTGGCAACCACTCCATTCCGACGATCGTCGACTTGTCCAAAACGGAACGAAGATCCCCGGGGAGGCACAAACCAGTTTCAATCGAGGCGCCGTCCTGATAGCCTTCACTTCCGTTGGAAACGGGCTCACAGCGTCATTCAAAAGGTTCCGTCGTCGTCGTCATTCCGGCGCGCTATGAGTCCTCCCGCCTGCCGGGTAAGCCACTTGCGGATATCGGCGGTATTCCAATGATCTGTCGAGTCTACGAGCGCGCCGCGGCGGCGCGTGGCGTCAATCGCGTGCTCGTTGCAACCGACGACGACCGCATCAAAGACACTGTCATCGCCCACGGTGGCGAGGTAACGATGACCCGCAGTGATCACCAAACTGGCACCGACAGAATCGCCGAGGCGGTCAGCGATCTCGACGCAGAGATTATCGTCAACGTACAGGGAGACCTGCCGCTACTCGATCCCGACACGGTCGCCAGCGCCATCGACCCGCTGGTCGCAGACCCGGAGCTGCCAATGGCAACTCTGATGACTCCGATCCGTTCACCAGAGGAATTCAACAATACAAACGTCGTCAAGGTCGTAACCGACTCTGTCGGGAATGCCCTGTATTTTTCTCGCGCTCCGATTCCCCACTGGCGCGACGGCGGCGATGCGGCGGTTGCCGCCCAACGTCACATCGGGCTCTACGTCTACAGAAAAGATTTTCTTTTGACCTACGCGAGCTTACCGCCAACCAAGCTCGAACGCGCCGAGAAGCTCGAGCAGCTTCGCGCCCTCGAGAACGGCTACCGAATCAAGGTCGTCGAAGTCGCCGAAGCGGGGGTGGAGGTGGACACGCCCGCGGATCTAGATATGGTGCGACAGTTGGTCGCACAACAGTCACTCGCAGTCGGGGAGGGGATGCCATGAGCGATGCCAGTCGAACGAAGACGAAGTTCATTTTCGTGACCGGTGGGGTGGTTTCGTCACTCGGGAAGGGACTTGCCTCCGCATCGATCGGTGCACTGCTCGAGAGCCGCGGCCTCAAGGTCACGATCTTGAAGATGGACCCGTACATCAACGTCGACCCCGGCACGATGAGTCCGTTCCAGCACGGCGAGGTCTTCGTCACCGACGACGGTGCCGAGACCGATCTAGACCTCGGCCATTATGAGAGATTCCTCTCGGTTCGCATGAGCCAGAAGAACAATTTCACGACCGGTCGAGTCTACGATGCAGTGATCAACCGTGAGCGGCGGGGCGACTACCTCGGCGGCACCGTTCAGGTGATTCCGCACATCACCGACGAGATCAAACGCCGAGTCCTGGCGGCATCCGAGGGATACGATGTACTGATCGGCGAAGTCGGAGGTACGGTCGGCGATATTGAAAGCCTGCCGTTCCTGGAAGCGATTCGCCAACTGGGCTGGGAACGAGGGCGAGAGAACGCTCTCTACGTACATCTGACCCTGGTACCGTACATCGCAGCGGCTGGCGAGATCAAAACCAAGCCGACACAGCACAGCGTCAAGGAACTCACCGGCCTGGGCATTCAGCCGGACATCCTGCTCTGCCGCACCGAGCACAACCTCGAGCAAAAGGTGAAGTCGAAGATCGCCCACTTCTGCAACGTCGAAGAGAACGCCGTCATCACGGCCCGCGACGTCGCCTGCATCTACGAAGTGCCGCTGGCGTTCCATGAAGAGGGCTTGGACCAAAGGCTGGTAGACAAGCTCAACATGTGGACCGGTGCACCCAACCTCGAAAAGTGGCGCCGAACGCTCCAGACCGTCAGCAAGGCCGAGAAGGTCGTCGAGATCGGCGTCGTCGGCAAGTACGTCGATCTCACCGACTCCTACAAGAGCCTCAACGAGTCACTCGCCCATGGTGGGATCGCCAACGAGTGCCGCATCCAACTTCGCTTCGTAGACTCGGAGAAGGCGGAGCAGAACGGCTTGCCGGAAGACCTCGGCGAAGTCGACGCGATCCTAGTTCCGCACGGATTCGGTTCGCGCGGCGTTGAAGGAAAGATCGCCGCGGTTCAGTTCGCTCGCGAAAACAAGATCCCCTACTTCGGCATTTGCTTCGGCATGCAGATGGCGGTGATTGAGTTTGCGCGCCACGTCTGCGGGTTGGAGAAAGCCAACTCGATCGAGGTCGACGAGCGCTGCGAGCACCCCGTCATCCACTTGATGGAAGACCAGCAACGAGTCACGGAAAAAGGCGGCACGATGCGTCTCGGCTCCTACCCCTGTGAGATTAAAGCGGGAACCCTCGCGGCGAAGACTTACGGAAAAACGGCGATCGACGAGCGCCACCGTCATCGCTTTGAAGTCAACAACGCCTACCGAGAGCAGCTCGAGGCGGCTGGCCTCGTCCTCAGTGGGCTTTCACCAGACGGATCCCTCGTAGAGATCGTCGAAATCACCGATCACCCGTGGTTCGTTGCCTGTCAGTTTCATCCGGAGTTCAAATCGCGACCAACAGACTGCCACCCTCTGTTTCGCGGCTTCGTCCGCGCCGGACTCGAGCGCAGTATTCAGCAGGCGAAAGCGCCGCTTCTCAGCGCCGTCAAGTAATGACTCGAGAGGTCGCCGTCGGCGCGGTCCGCCTCGGCGGCCAGCGACCTTTCGTTTTTATCGGCGGCACGTGCACGATCGAAGGGCGAGACAGTGCCCTGCGCCATGCCGAAGCAATCCGCAAGATCACCGAGTCGCTATCGATCCCATTCGTCTACAAGTCATCTTTCGACAAGGCGAATCGAACCTCGGTTTCTTCTCCGCGCGGCCCCGGCATCGACGAAGGGCTCGCCATCTTGGCCGAGGTCAAGCGTGAGATCGGAGTTCCGGTGGTCACCGATATCCACGAGATCGATCACGTGGCCCCGGCCGCAGCGGTTGTCGACCTATTGCAAATTCCAGCGTTTCTTTGCCGGCAAACCGACCTTCTCATCGCTGCCGGTAACAGCGGTAAGCCGGTGAACGTCAAGAAGGGTCAGTTCCTCGCACCTTGGGACGTCGGCCCCATCCTCGAGAAGGTCACCTCGACTGGCAACGACCAGGTTCTGGTCACCGAGCGCGGCGTAAGCTTCGGCTACAACAACCTGGTCACCGACATGCGCGGACTCGCCTTCATGGGGACTCTCGGATACCCTGTCGTCTTCGACGCTGGGCACAGCGCGCAGCTACCGGGCGGACAAGGTGGTTCATCTGGAGGCCAGCGCGAATACATAGCACCACTGGCACGCGCCGCCATCGCGGTTGGTGTCGACGCTGTTTTTCTCGAGACCCATGAGGATCCGGACAATGCGTTCAGCGACGGCCCCAACTCGTACAAACTTGCCGACCTTCCCGATCTTCTCAGAGAACTGAAACAGATAGATGACCTCCGGAAACAAGACGCGGAGCCAAGCAAAGGCTAACCACTCGAAGCGCTCCGCGCTCGAATCTGCGCGACGCGTGCTGGTCGTCGAGCGCGAGGCCATCGACGCCGTCATCAACGCACTCGACAGTGGAGTCGAGAAAGCCGTTGATCTGCTCGCTGCCTGTACGGCAAAAGTCGTCGTCGTCGGGATGGGCAAATCCGGCATCATCTGTCGCAAGATCGCCGCCACCTTGGCCAGTACAGGGACGCCGGCTTCGTTTCTCCATGCCGCCGAAGCAGTTCACGGAGATTTCGGCGTGGTCGGCACCTCGGACGTCATCCTGGCACTTTCTCACAGCGGCGAAACCGAGGAAATGATCCGCCTGCTGCCGATGATCAAACGTTTCGGTCTGCCGCTGGTCGCAATCACCGGCAACATGACATCGACGCTCGCGAAGGCTGCCGACGTGGCTCTCGATAGCAGCGTACCCGCCGAAGCTTGCCCGATGGGACTCGCACCGACCGCCAGCACGACCGCGGCGCTTGCGCTCGGCGACGCGCTGGCGGTGGCTCTTCTCGAACGCAAAGGCTTCTCAGAAAAAGACTTCGCGCTTCTTCACCCAGCCGGAAGCCTTGGTCGCAAGCTTCTCAAAGTCGAAGAGGTCATGCACACCGGAGCGGACGTACCGATCGTGGACGCGACGACTGCCCTTGCCGATACCGTCGTCGAGATCACCAGCAAACGCCTGGGCGTGACCGGCGTGGTCGACGACAGCGGCGCTCTCATCGGCATCGTCACCGATGGTGACCTGCGACGCGGATTAGGACGCGACGTCGTCACGCGATCGACGACAGCGGCCGACCTGATGTCGAAAAACCCGCGCACGATCGCGACCGACGCTCTCGCCGCAAGTGCGCTTGCAGCGATGCAGGCACACAGCATCACCTCGCTGTTCATCACGGATCCACAGTCCGGCAAACCCCTCGGCGTCCTACACCTCCACGACCTGCTCAAAGCCGGTATCACCTAGACGACCCATGAATGCCGCGGCAATTCACTCTTCAAGCGCTCCCCTCAATCAACACAACTTTCCGGGCTAAGGCAGTGCTGCGTCAGATCTACAAGCGCTCACCACGTTTACAGGGCCAAGCGCACCGGCTCAAAGATGCCGCGATCTACCAACTTGCCCGCGCCGCGCTGCGGATCGCCAAGAACTATCCCCTCGACCGGGCGCTAGCCACCGCGGACACCCTCGGCGATCTCGCCTACCGATGCCTCGGCAGAACACGGCGTCTCGCTCTCGAGAACCTCGAAATGGTCATGGGCGACAAGCTCTCGAAGACGGAGCGAGAAGACATCATTCGCCAGAGCCTCCGTGGCTTCACAAAATCCTTCATCGAGATGGCAAAGATCGAAGACATTCGACCGCAACTCGCCGAATACACTCACATGACCTGCGAACCCGCCGCCGAGAAAGTTCTCCGCGCCGGCTGCATCGTCTGTTCTGCACACCTCGGAAACTGGGAACTCTTGGCGGCGCACCTGGTGCAAGTGCAAGGACTGCCCGTCGCAGCCGTCGCACGACGACTAGACGACCCCGGCCTGAACAAGCTTTTGGTCGATTTTCGGGCAAGCAACGGCGTCGACACCATCTTGCGCGAGAGTCCCGCAGCCAGCCGCCAGCTGATCAGCGCTCTGAAGGGAGGCGGACTGCTGGCAATGCTGATCGATCAAGATACTCGCGTTCCGTCCATCACTGCGCCCTTCCTCGGGCGACCCGCACGGACCCCCGTCGCGCCGGCAAAGCTCGCCGTAAGGCGCAACCTTCCAATCCTTGTCGCCTACTCGATTCGTCGACCCCAGGGTGGGATCGAGATCGTCGTCAAAGGGCCGCTCGTGCCGAACCCCAATGCCGAAAAACATGCCGCGATCCTGGAACTAACCACCGCCGCAAATGAGTTGATCGGTCAGGGAATCTTGGACAACCCAACGCAGTGGCCGTGGTGGCACCGACGCTGGCGACGTCCGCCACAGCCACGTCTTGATCCCGACGCGATGATTTAATAGCGGTATCTTCGTTTCCTTTTCGGAGGTGATGCATGGCACCGGATCCCAGACTCATCGAGCTCTTCAGCTACTACCGCGATGCCGAGCTGCACGGCGCGCGCCTCTTGTTGCGATTGACGAAACTGATGCAGGACGATCCCGACGCGCAAATCAAACTTTCACTACATGTCGCCGAGGAAACGCAACACGCTTGGTTGTGGACCAAGCGGATCACCGAACTCGGAGGCAAGCCGGTAGCAATCGGGGACGGCTATCAAAGCAGGATCGGTCTGCGCACTGTGCCAAGAAAATTGGTCGACTTGCTGGCACTTACGGTCGTCGTGGAAGAACGTTCGCTTGCTCGATACCAGGAGCACGCAGCCCGCCCCGACGTCGATCCAGAGACCAAGAAAATTCTCAAAGAAGTCACCAAAGACGAGAAGTGGCACATCGCCTGGATCAAGGGAAAGCTGGACGAACTTGCGGCCCAGGGGAATCAAACCGAACGCGCCGCCGAAATGATGGAACGCTACCGACAGATCGACCAAGAGGTCTACACCGAAATGCGCGCAAAAGAAGCCGAAGCCTTCGGCTACGCGAACTGATTCGGACGAGTCGGCGCAGTCCTAGAGATTCACCTGGAAAACCCCCGAAATCCAACGTTCCGCGACCGGCTGGAACACGCCGTCGTACGGTTCGCGATGACCCTCCTCGGCGCGCTGCCAAGGAAAGTGGCGCTGCGCGTCGGTGCATCGATAGGGGTGGGGTTCTTCGTATTCGACAGCCGCAACCGCAACGTCGCCCTCGCCAATCTGAGGCGAGCATTTTCGGACAAATCCGACCAGGAGCTACGGGCGATCCTACGTACCTCCTGTCGCAATCTCGGGCGTCTACTCGCCGAGGTATGTCATTTCGGAGATCTGACAACCGAGAACGTAGAGCGCTACGTGACGATAGAAGATCCAGATGCGTGGAATAACGCCATGAAGATCGCCAACGCACGTGGAGTCGTGATCCTGACCGCCCACTTCGGCAACTTCGAACTCCTGGCCTACTCGCAAGCACTGCGCGGCACACCGGTGACCTTGGCTCACAGGACGATGCGAAATCCTCTCGTCGACCGAGAGATCATCAAGATGCGAGAGCGCCCCGGCACCCGTTCTCTACCGAAAAAGAACGCCGCCCGAGGACTGCTACGCGCGCTGCGAAACAAGGAGAAGATCGCGATCCTCGCCGACCAGAACCAAACATCAAACGCGGGAGTGTTCGCCAATTTCTTCGGAATCCCCGCCTGCACGACACCTGGTCCGGCAAGGCTCGCCGCGCACACGAAGGCGCCGATCTACCCGATCTTTCTCGTTCGCCAGGGAGAGTCCGAGCATCATCATCTCGTTCTGTACCCCCCAATCGAAGTCGTCGACACCGGGGACGTCCTCCACGATACGATCGAGACGACCGAACGCTGCAACCGCGCAATCGAGCGGATCCTAACCGACTATCCAGAGCAGTGGATCTGGTTCCACAAACGCTGGCGAACGAGACCGGAAGGCGAACCTGGTCTCTACTGACACGCCTGGCTGTCCGCTCGCTACGATTCAGTAATCGAATAGGACTTTCACAGCCCCGCTGCGGCCCTGGTCGTAGCAACTCATGAACGCGGTCTTGTAGTCGTCCAAGCTGTAGCGATGCGTAATGATCGGCGTGACGTCGATCGCCTTGGTCCGGATGAACTCAAAATACCACAACATCGCATGCTGCCTGCGACCGTCGTATTCTTCGATCGCGAAGGCGTTGGATCCGATCAACGAGATTTCTTTGAAGTACAGCGGCGTCCACTCGAACCTACGTGGCGGCTCAACCCCAGTCACGACGATCGAACCGCGCGAGCGAACGATGCGCACACCAACTTCCAGCGTCTCCGGAGCCGACACAGTGTCGTAGACGACGTCGACGCCACCATTGAGCATCGGCAGTCCACGCCAAGGGACTTGAAGCTCGGCACCGAGCTCGTTGCCCACGCGCTCAATGATGGCTTCGACGGGCTGATGCTCCATTACGAACTCGGCGCCCATCTTCTTCGCCAGTTCGGCCTGGTGCGCGAATCGCGCTACCGCCAGCACACGAACCTCGGGATAGATGGCGCGCAGGATCGCGATCGTCAAAAGCCCCAACGTGCCGCAGCCGTACACGCACACCGCACCGCTGTCCGGCGGCGGCCAGTGCAGAATCGAATGCAGTGCAACCGCAAACGGATCGGCAAGGACCGCCTCATCGTCGCTGATCTCGTCGGGGATCGGGATACACTGCGACTCGTGCGCCGGCATCAGAGGCGCAAAACCTCCGGTCGCATGGCGACTATTGCCCGTGTGAATCCCCGCATCGATCGTGCCGTGGCAAAAGTTCCTACACTGCGCGAGCTCGCCCTTTTCACACCACTCGCAAAGTGGAAGCCCGCGCGTCAGACAAGACAGCCATGGGTTCAGGACCACACGCTCGCCGATCTTGCGCGACTTCACTTCGGAGCCAACACTTTCGATGGTCGCCACGACTTCATGTCCCAGAACCTGCGGGAACGAAATCATCGCGGTCATCGGGTTATCGTAGGAGCCGTTCATGAACACTTGCTTGTAGTCACTGCCGCACAGCCCACAAACGCGCGTCCGCAACACCACCCAATCGTCGGCAGGAAGCCGCGGCTCCGGAATCTCGCGCAACTGCATCGGAGCCAACGGCCCAACAAAAGCGCTCGGACTAAGAGTCGACAAGAGCTTCGTCAGCACCAAACGCGGCAAGCTGTTCTCGTAAAGCAAAGCCTTCATTGGCTACCGTCAATCGACTCCTGGTGCCGACCTTCCCGCAAGACAGGGCGGGCGAGGCTTCCGCCGAGCCGCGCACCATCACAGACTACGGCTCGGCAGGAGCCTCGCCCGCCCGGGAGATACAGTTGTCCGCGCCCTGGAGATTTGCACTGTCGCATCACCCACTCAACCCGCGAAAAACACCCTCCAGAATCCCAAACACCTCATCCGTCTCTGCGTCGGTCATGACCAACGGCGGCACCAAACGGACCACCGTATCCCGGTGTAGCGTCCAGTTGAGAATCAGCCCGGCTTCAAACGCTCGGCGACAGAAATCGGCCGTGAGTTCAGGTGACGAGAACTCCATCCCGATCAACATCCCACAGCCCCGCACTTCGACCAGGTGTTCGCCGCCCATCGCCGTGAGCTGCTCAACCCAGACCTTGCCTTGCTGCTCCGCCCGCTCTGGGAGCCGTTCGCGTTCGGCAAACCTCAACGCAGCCAAACCCGCCGCGCAAGACAGCGGGTGCCCACCAAACGTCGTTACGTGACAAAGCGGCGGGTCGTCGGACAACTCTCGCATCAGCTCCGGAGTTCCGACAAAAGCACCAAGCGGCAACCCCCCGCCCAAAGCCTTGGCCAGGACGAGGATGTCCGGGACCACGCCCCAATGCTGCGAAGCAAACCAGCGCCCGGTGCGGCCGAGACCAGTCATCACCTCGTCGTGAATCAACAGCGCTCCAGTGTCGTCGCACGCGCGCCGAAGCGCCGGATGAAAATCATCGGGCGGAACCCGCACGCCACCCTCGCCCTGCACCGGCTCAACCACAACACCGGCGACGCTTGTGTCGATGCGGTCCAACGCAGACACCTCGCCAAACGGCAGGAATTCCACCTCGAGCAAGGGCTCAAACGGCTCGCGAAACGCCGCGTTGTCGCAAAGCGCCAGCGACCCGGTGGTATCGCCGTGGTAGCCACCTTCGAAGGCAATGAATCGCGGCCGCCGCGTCCGCTTGCGCGCCAACTTCAGCGCTCCCTCGATCGCCTCCGTCCCCGAATTGGCAAAGAACACCGTCGACAGATCGCCAGGAGCAAGCTCAGCAACCTTCGCCGCAAGCTCGACCTGTGGCTGCTCGACCGCCTCACCGTAAACCAACGAATGCAAATACCGCGGTGCCTGATCAGCAATCGCCTGCACTACGTCCGGATTGCAGTGACCCACACCGGCGACACCGATCCCCGACAGCAGATCGAAGTATTCCCGGCCATCCACATCCCAGATCTTCGACCCCTCAGCCCGATCGATGACAATCTCCAACGGCGCCGGAGATGTCTGACAGACGTGACGCCGAAACAGCTCAACCAGCGACTTTCGGTCAGCGCTCATGAAACCATCCTAGAGGATCGTGCGGGTGTCGGCAGTAGGCCGGAAGGGATAAATCGGGGCTGGAGCCTCAACGTGCCGTGAACCAATCGCCGACTCTTGGTCTTCCACTCGGCCGCCACTCCAGAGAAGGCAACTGGAGTTGGCCTAGCTCGACCACGCGTGCGACACCGACATCCCGCAACTGCTGCGCCAGCATCGGGAGGGTTTGGGACCCGGCAAGACCAACACCCTCGATCAATCCGCCCAACGGCTGCAGGAAGCGCACCACATCTTCCGCCCGCGGCACCGGGACAACGCGAACACAACGGTGCTGCGGCGTCGGCAAGAAGGCCGTCGCTTGTTCGACCACGACAGATCCCGATTCCAACGCCTTCGAGACCTCGAACACACTCTCGACTCCCCCACCGAAGTGCCGCCATGCCGCCGCTTCGCGAAAGCGCCGGACCGCTACCGCCGCGCCCGCTGTCAGACCCGTTGCCGGCAGGGTTGCCGCCAGCGCCGCGAACTCATCCGTCAGCTCCCGCGCAAACGAAGTTGCCTCGTCGAGTCCACCTTCGACAAAGCATACATGCGGCGACAGACATCCCAGTTGATCCCAGATCGCAACATCAGCAGCGAGTAGCGCCGCAGCCGATCTTTGATCCGCGTCGCAACCCACAACCGCGCAACTCACGCGATGACCATGACCGACAAAACGACCGCGGCAGCGTCGTCCTAGATCCGCCATCGCCTCATCACTGCCAGAGGCCGTGACCAGATCCGCCTGTTTCAGCACCAAATCTTCCACAGCACCTTCGCCGCCCTGCCAATAAACGCTTTCGACACAGCCCCCGATCTCCGCGTCAACTTCGCGAAACGACTCGACCCACAGACGCGCGAAGACGCGGTCGTCGCGGCCGGACTTCAGCACACACGCGACACCCAAGGCCAACGAAAGTGCCGCAGGGATCGCAGCGTGTCCCGGCAGGTTGCTCGGTAGAACATGCAAGGCAAGCTCCGGACCACCGCCCACAGGCCAGTCTCCCATCTCCCTGTCCACGAGCTCTTCGATGGCGGTACCGCGCAACGGCGCGATCATCGTCGGCAGTCCAGCTTCGAGCATCGGCCTCGAGAACCGCCCCACCTCGGCCAACTCATCGACCGCTCGCCGCATCCACACCGAGTCGGCAGCCAGCCAATTCTCGACCACCGCGCTGATCACCGACACCCTCTCGGAGGGTGTTCGCTTTACTAGGGCCCGGCGAGAAGCACGCAACCGTGCGGCTATCTCTGCGATGTCGGAGCGACTTACCATACCCTCCGAAACACCGGATCCGTGCAACAGACATCTCTTTTCTGCGTGGCGCGCGAAGATTTCATCGGCAACCGTGTAGCAAGCATCTTGTTGCTGCGCAGTGCGCGAAGGTTTCCATGCGGCAACCAGATCGGGGAATTCTATTTGACGTCAGGCGATGGAGCACAGCGAGGTCAGCGGAGCGCATAGCGCGTACGGGAGCAATACCAAAACAGGGCAGAGACGATCTGAGAAGACCAGATCCGCTACGCGGCTCGGACGGAGCCTCGCCCTCCAGATTTTTTTCGGATCCGTGAAGCAAGGATCTCGTTTCTGCGCCGCGCGCGAAGAGGTTCATCGGCAACAAAGATCCGTGTTCATCACTGTTCATCCGTGGCCCTTTTCGAGCGCGGCATCAGCGTGCATCGGCGTTCATCAGCGGTTTGGTTTCGGCCAGCGGCCGGGCTGTGTTTATCCGTGTTCATCCGTGGCCTATGACCTCTACTCTCCAGACGGAACCCATTCCGCCACACTCATCGAACAACCGCGCAACTCCGCACTCGGCGCCCGCCCAAGATGGCGCAGACCCTCCTCGCCAATCACCCCGAGGTCCTCACTGAGAATCGCCATCGCCGAGCCCGCATTGGCGAGATCGTAATGACACAACAAACCGGGCTGCCCGTCCGGCAGGGGAGTGAGGTCGGCAGGATTGAGAACCAGGGTTCGCAACCAATGCGGCGCAGCGAGATACCTTCCGCGGTGAACACCGTCGAATCGATCGCGAATCACCGAGTCGAAGTACTGGCTCGACATCTCGGCCATGCCGTACTCGTTCACAGCGAAGTAGCCCGGAATCGCGAATGTATTCCAAATCGCGTGCAGGAGACCCTTGCGAGACATCCGGCGCGGCGCGCCTTTGTCGCCGCCGGTATCCATGAGGCGGCTTGCATGCGGTAGACGGAAGGACAGTGAGCGCTCACGCGCGTAGTCCAGAAAGTGAATCAGGGCACCGGTCGTCGTCAGGATGGCCAGTGGCTGACCGTTGCTCTCGCTCGCAGCCAGGGACTCGACAAACCGATCGAAGCGCGGCTCCCCGTCTTCCACGCAGCAGGCGATGCCATTCCGCCCGAAATGCTCGCCGGCCCACGCCACCATTTGAGCCAACGACGACTCCGGTGCGTCTTCGACCGATGGAATCAGGGACACCAGATCGATCTCCTCTACATCGGGAAGGAGAAACCGCCGCATCCCGGCCAGCGCCGACTGCCTATACAACCTGATATCCGGGACGACATGACGCGAGCGCCGCTCTGCCCCCTCCGTAGTCCCAGTCGAGCGAAAGACCCGCTCAGCAGGCCCGCAGCACAATTCAGTTTCCTTGAACGCTTGGATAGGAACCGGCGGAACTTGGCGCCAGGAGCTCACCCCGTCGACCGCCAAATGCTGCGACGCCAGATAGGCCCGGTACGGCTCGCACGAAGTCGCCTGATGGCGAAACACCTCGAGCGCAACGTCCTCAAAGTCGTCGGCATGCGGGTCGCTAATGAAGGCAAGAACCCTGTCGTAGACCTCGACCACCCGGGCACCGTAGCACGCCCCCCCAAACGTCTGAACCAACCTCACCGACACCAGAAAAAGCGCCGCGGCAACAACAGATATACACTTGACATGCCCTGGGGGGAGGTCCAGCATTGTAGGATCATGGAGGTTCTCTAAGTGATGGATAAACCGCAGTATCTGGTCTTCGGAATCCTGGCGATTGCGGTCGGATTCTTCGCTCTGCGCTTCACTGCAGACGATCTTGACGACTACGACGATCCGTACGCCGCTGGCGGTGAATACGCGATGGCGG
Source organism: Deltaproteobacteria bacterium (assembly GCA_029262455.1). Lineage (GTDB taxonomy): Bacteria > Desulfobacterota > Binatia > HRBIN30 > CADEER01 > CADEER01. The sequence goes on from JAJCZJ010000088.1 coordinate 166,909, forward strand.
GCGGTGAAGACTACGGTGAAGATCGCTTCGGAAGCAGTGGCGGACGCATGGTCGCGCGCGAGCGCGGAGCAAGCGGCTCGCGATCGTCGCGGTTCGGCAGCGGCAGCGGCAGCGGCGGACGAGACGGATCGGGCAGCAGCCGCAATGGCCGCAATAGCGCGGAAACCGTTGCTGGGAAGCGCGGTGATCGGCGCAGTCACATCGGCGGACGCAGCGGAATCCGGAACGCGAAGGAAATCGCCCGCGCAACTTCGCTCTCCGGAAGTAGCAAGAACAGCGACGACCGATCCAAATCAGCTTCCGGCAGCCGTAGTGAACGCTTGGAGCAACTCGTTGGTAAGGACGCAAAAGTCGACCCGTTCTACGACGGTGACGACATCGACGACAATCCAGATGACAACGTGCTGCTCGACGTGAAGAGTAAGGAAGACGTCGATCGCAAAGCCAATTCCCGCGAGGGCGTCGACGTGAGCGACGACGGCAGCGGTATCCAGGTCGGCGAAGACGGCCACATGACGTTCCCCAACGTAGCCAACGCTAACATCGGCTCGGTTTCCCTGGACATTACTCCGAATTGGAATGGCGCCGACATTACAGACAACTCGTTCATGCAGATCAGACAGCCGCATCAGTGGGAAAACAGCATGCAGCTAGTGAAGAACGGTCAATTCCTGCGCTTCATCGTCCGCGACGACGGCGGCCACGAATCGGACATCAGCTTCAAGATCACCGATTGGCCACAAGGGGACGCGAAAAGGATCACTGCGAGCTGGGAGGATGGCGTCATCAACCTCTACGTCGACAACCGGCGGGTCGGTACCAATACCTACCCAGGCACGATCGACTTCGGCGAGTCGCCAATCCTACTCGGCGGAGATCACGCGGGCGGCTCATACAACGGCCTAGACGGCAATATTGACAACTTCCAAGTGTTCAAGGACGCCACCGGCGGAGGCCAGTTGGGTTAGAGTCCTGCGGCATCTAACAACATAAAGAAAAGGGCCGCCCGAATGGGCGGCCCTTTCTTGTGGCAGCACTTTGAAACAGTTGACCCGCGACGGCATCAGCTGTTTCTGAGAGCGCAATCTACATCATGCCGCCCATTCCACCCATGCCGCCCATACCGCCCATTCCACCCGGAGGCATCGGCGGCGCCGCCGACTTGTCTTCCGGCTTCTCGGCGATCATCGCTTCCGTGGTCAGCAACAGGCCCGCGACCGAGGCCGCGTTCTGCAGCGAGGTGCGCACCACTTTGGTCGGGTCGATGATCCCCGCCTTGATGAGATCTTCGAACTCTTCCGTGGCTGCGTTGAAACCAACGGCGCCCTTGGCGTTCTTGACCCGATCGAGGACAATCGAACCTTCCCAGCCGGCGTTCTCCGCGATCCAACGACACGGATCTTCGATCGCGCGACGCACGATGTTGACACCGACCAACTCGTCGTCAGTCACCTTGACCTTGTCGAGAACCGACGAGGCCCGGACCAACGCAACGCCACCACCAGGGACAATGCCCTCTTCGACGGCAGCGCGGGTTGCGTGCAGAGCGTCTTCGACACGCGCCTTCTTCTCTTTCATCTCCATCTCGGTAGCAGCACCGACACGGACGATTGCAACACCGCCGACCAACTTGGCGAGACGCTCTTGCAGCTTCTCGCGGTCGTAGTCGCTAGTGGTCTCGTCGATCTGGGCGCGAATCTGATTGATACGCCCCTCGATGTCGCCCTTCTTACCAGCACCATCGACGATCGTCGTGTTGTCCTTGTCGATCACGATGCGCTTGGCGCGGCCGAGGTCGTTCAGTGTGACGCTCTCGAGCTTGATACCGAGCTCTTCAGCAATCACACGACCGCCGGTCAGACTCGCGATATCCTCAAGCATGGCCTTGCGGCGATCACCGAAACCAGGCGCTTTGACCGCAGCGCAGTGCAGCGTTCCGCGAATCTTGTTGACCACCAACGTGGCTAGCGCCTCACCCTCGATGTCCTCGGCGAGGATCAAGAACGGCTTGCTGGTGCGGGCGATCGACTCGAGGACTGGCAACAGATCCTTCATGTTGCTGATCTTCTTCTCGTGGATCAGGATGTACGCATCCTCGATCACCGTCTCCATCTTGTCCGGATCAGTGACGAAGTACGGCGACAAGTAGCCACGGTCGAACTGCATCCCCTCGACAACTTCGAGGGTTGTGTCGAGGCTCTTCGCCTCTTCGACCGTGATGACACCTTCTTTTCCGACCTTGTTCATCGCCTCGGCGATGATCTCGCCGATCGTCGGGTCGTTGTTCGCCGAGATCGTCCCAACCTGCGCGATCTCACGCTGATCCTTGGTCGGCTTCGACAGGCTCTGGAGCTCGTCAACCAGCGAGCCAACTGCCTTGTCGATCCCACGCTTGAGACTCATCGGATCGTGTCCGGCGGCAACCATCTTGGCACCCTCGGAGTATATTGCGCGGGCCAACACGGTCGCCGACGTCGTACCGTCACCGGCAACGTCCGAGGTCTTACTGGCGACCTCTTTGACCATCTGGGCGCCCATGTTCTCGAATTTGTCCTCGAACTCCATCTCTTTGGCGACGGTCACGCCGTCTTTCGTCACAGTCGGACCACCAAAGGACTTCTCCAGGACCACGTTGCGTCCCTTCGGACCAAGCGTCACCGTCACCGCATCGGCGAGCAAGTTGACGCCACGCAGGACTTTGTCCCGCGCTTCTTGGCCAAACTTCACCATTTTTGCAGGCATTTTAACTTCCTCCTGAGCTTTCTCTTACTTGCCTTCCAACACGCCGAGGATGTCGTCCTCGCGCATGATGATGTACTCGTCGCCATCAACCGTAACTTCTGTTCCCGAGTACTTTCCGAAGAGGATCTTGTTTCCGGCCTTGACGTCGAGCGGCGTTACCTTGCCGTCCTCACCGACCTTGCCTTTACCAACGGCGATAACTTTACCTTCTTGAGGCTTTTCCTTCGCCGAATCAGGGATAATGATACCCCCCTTGGTCGTCTCCTCTTCATCCATGCGCTGGACGATCACGCGGTCCTGCAATGGACGAATCTTCATACCCGTGCGCTCCTTTCTCCAACTACCTAATGTATATTGAGTTTTTTGTTGCCTGAGGCGCCGTTCACCGAAGCGAACGAGCCTCTAAGAGCCCGCAGGCGCGAGCGCGCCGGGGACCCGGGACAGTTAAGCATCCCTAACGCAGTGTCAACCCGCTACGCTCGAAAATTAATGGGAGGCTCCCCCTCTGTGGCTATCGCCAACGATACAGATTTCCCGGGGACAGCCTGTTGAGGACTTATCGGGGCCCCCGCGTCAACCTTGGGGGTCAACCTTTGGGGGGGTCAACCTTGGGGGTCAACCTTGGGGGGGTCAACCTTGGGGGGTCGACCTTGGGCCGCACTCGATCCGATGAACGATCGAGTCTCACGGTACCAAGAAATCTACCCCAAGCGCCGGTGCCGGCGCTCTTCTTCGTCGTAGTACCGCTTGTACAAAATGTCCCATTCCGGGCTGCCGGGAGGGACGTTGCGTGACAAGGAGGCAATCTTGGCTCGCACCAAGTCGTCGATGTGGTCGCCACGAGAATGCTCGGTCTCGAAGACGCGTTTGATCTCATGCAAGACGTGCTTATCGCGCTCAACGTCACCGATATTTTCGGTCCTGAGGATGCGAATGATCTCGTGCGCAAGGTGAGACTGTCGGCCTTCTGAAAACTTCATCTCAAAGGGAGTAACCCCGCTCCTTGGCTATGTGTTCTTTGAAGCCGTTGATGAGCTTGCGTTGATCCATGCCCTGCACCTGGCGACCGAGCTTCGCGAGCATCCGTTCGGCCTCTTCCTCGATTTGGTGCTCTTCCGCCAGGTTCTCCACGAACATCCGGGTCAGCCGCTCGACCACCTCGGACTCCGGCAGATGAAGTTTCACGTTGCCCTGGGTTACCAGCGCCCTAACAATAGCCCGCGACAGCTTCGAAAAGCGTTCTTCGTTGATCGTTCGCACACCCTTTGTATACGGTCTGCGCCCCGAGGCCCGCAAGGCCGAGCGTTTCGGCACTAGACCATTTTGACTTTGCGCCGCGGACCTTGGACTCTGACCGCGATGTGGGAGTGGGGGGTGGAGTTTGGGCGTACGCTGGAAACGGTGTTGCGTTCCGCGGCTGCAAGTTTCCCTACCGAGCTGTGGTGGGTGGCCTTGGGCGTGTCGCTCGGCTGGGCCCTCGGCCGGCTGCGATCAGCACGCCAAATCGGCGACCTATCGGCTCGACTGCAGGAAAGGTCACGCCGACTGGCAGAGATTGAACACGACACCATCAGTCTGCGCGACGAGGCCGAGCGACTGCGTAGCTCAGCGGCACGACTGTCCGCCGAGCTCGAAGCCGAACAGACGATGGCTGACCAGCAACAGTCACTCGTCGAATCGAGCCAGCGCAATCTGCGCGAAGCGTTTCACTCGCTCTCCGCCGAGGCATTGCAGCGCAACAACCAATCTTTCCTCGAGCTCGCCCGCACAGCTTTCGGCGAGATCCAACGCGGTGCCGAGGGAGCCTTGAACGAGCGCCAGCAGGCCGTCGCCAACCTCGTATCTCCCATGCGCGAAGCCCTGGCAAAGGTCGACACGACACTCCACGCCATCGAAAAAGAGCGCGTCGACACCTTTGCCCGTGTTGCTTCGCAGATGGACGCCCTCGCACAGGGCCAGGTCGGCCTGCAGAGCGAGACCGCGAATCTGGTCAACGCCCTGCGAACCCCCGTCGTGCGCGGGCGCTGGGGAGAAATGCAACTGCGCCGAGTCGTCGAGCTCGCCGGAATGTCCTCACACTGCGACTTCGTCGAACAACCTTCCCGCAACACTGCGGAGGGTCGGCTGCGCCCCGACATGGTCGTCCACCTTCCAGGACAAGGGACCGTCATCGTCGACGCGAAAGCCCCCTTGTCCTCGTATCTCGAGTCGCTCGCAGCCCAAGACGCCGAGGTCACCAACAAGCTACGAGATCACGCACGTCAGGTGCGTCGCCATGTCGGCCAGCTGGCCAGCAAGGAATACTGGAACCAATTCAGCCAGTCACCCGAGTTCGTCGTCCTCTTTCTGCCCGGCGAGGTATTCTTCAGCGCCGCCCTGCAACACGACCCCCATCTCATCGAGGCTGCGGTTCGCAAGCGTGTCATCCTCGCCAGTCCGACGACCCTCATCGCCCTACTGCAAGCCGTCGGACACGGCTGGCGACAACAAGATCTGAGTGACAACGCAGAAAAAATCTCATCCCTCGGAGCCGAGCTCTACGACCGGCTCAAGGTTTTCACCGATCACCTCGAGTCCCTCCGTCGCGGCCTCGAGCAGTCCATCGGCTCGTACAATAAAGCTGTCGCCTCGCTCGAGTCGCGCGTGCTGGTAACCGCGCGGCGGTTCAAGGATCTCGGCGTATCGACCAAGAAACCGCCGGAGGTTGCCCCGATTGAGCAGTCGACCGCGGCACCCAGCGGGAACGACTCAGAAGAGGGCGATGATGGCTAACGTCGCCAGCTGGACGACCTCTCCGCAAGCGTGCAGACCGCTGCGGTCAACGCCACCGCGCGCGTAGTGCACCAGAAGCCGCAGCCCGATCGTCAGCAAGCCACTCGCCAGTACCAAGAGCATCCCCAGAAAATGCGTCGTCAGAAGGACGACCGCGAAGGTCGCAGTACTGGCGATCCCAAACTCACGGAAAGTGAGCTCGCGGGAGAACTTGACCTGCTTGTCGTCGTCTCTCGCCTCGCGCGATCCCGTCGCGATGACGACCATCGCACACCGCGCCAACATCGGAGCAAAGAGAAGCGCCACGACCCGCGCTGTATCGATCCAAGCCAACAATAGAACCGCAAGACCGAAGAACAGCACCCGCAGCGAGCCCAAGATGACCGGCGAGTTCCCCGCCGAAGTTCCACCCAGCCCAAGCGCCACACTTCGCGCCAGCCCATCTAGAGGCCGACCGCGCGTGACGACGACATGAAAAGCGACCACCGTAAGGCTCGCCGCCTGCACCGAAAACCGCATTGCCAAGAGCCAGTCGAGGCCGACCATCATCACCCCAACCAGCAAGCCGATGAGTGGATAGTAGACCGCTGAAAGACCGACCGGTGAATCATCATCGCCGCCCAGCAGTTGCATCGCCGCCCGCCAGAAACCGGACAATCCCGGGATCGGCCGGGCGATTTTCTCAGCTTCGCTCATGACCATTTCGAAACCTACCGATTCGGCCGCCACGGCGCGAGCCTCCGGGGACGTATTCATCGAACGACTTCTGTGTTTTGGTTGAGCCCGACACGACTACGCAGACCTGATCCATGACAGCAGACAACGGATTTATCCTCACGCCGACGTATAGGACCCGCAACGGGGTCGCCGAGATCCACCTCTATGGGATCCTGGAGAACGGCGAACCGTTCCTCGTCGTGGAAGACCGCTTTCGGCCCTACTTCTTCGTCCCGGCAACCGACGCCGAGCGAGTCGCCGCCATCGACCCTACCGTCACAGTAGCGCCGGAGAAACTTACGAACTTTTCCGGCGAACCCGTTGCCCGGATTACGGTTTCGGGGCCATCCGAAGTACCGGCGCTGAGGACGAAGCTCGACGGAGAGGGAATCGCCTACTACGAAGCCGACGTCCGTTTCGCCTATCGCTATCTCATTGACGAGGGGATCAGAGGCTCGCTCGCCATCGAGGGTTCGTTCGAGAGCAAGGCCAAGACCGGCAGAGTTTATCGCAACCCAAAGCTCGTACCGTCCCGATGGACCCCGAAGTTGAAGGTCCTGTCGATCGACATCGAGACCGACCCCAAGGCCCAGCGCATTTTCTCGATCTCACTGCACGGTCCGACGATCGCGAAGGTTCTGATCGTCGGCGACCACAAGCTCGAGCACGCCGAAGCCGTACCGAGCGAGAAAGCCCTGATCGAGCGCTTTCTCGCGCTGCTCGACGAGCTCAACCCCGACATCCTGACCGGCTGGAACGTCGTCGACTTCGACCTCAGTGTTCTCCTGCGGCGCGCCCGCGCCAACGGCGTTCGCTTCTGCATCGGCCGCAACAATGAAGAGTTTGACGCCCGGCGCGATGCAAACTTTACGCGCGACGTGCGAGCGATTTTGTCTGGAAGAGTGGTGCTCGACGGACTCGCCATGCTGCGCAGCGCATTCATCAAATTGCCAGACTACCGTCTCGAGACCGCCGCTCAAACCGTCCTCGGACGCGGCAAGCTGTTGGTTGGCGACAATCGCGGAGAAGAAATCGAACACAACTACAACAACAACCCGCAGCTGTTCGTCGACTACAATCTGGAAGATGCACGCCTGGTCAGCGACATTCTCGAGCGAACCGACCTCATCCGACTTACCGTCGAACGCAGCCTACTCACCGGCATGCCGCTCGACCGAGTTAACGCAGCAATCGCATCCATCGACTCTCTCTACCTGGCCGAAGCTCGCAAGCGCAGCATCGTTGCACCATCGGTAAGCTTCGCGAGTCGCGCCGAACGAATCACCGGCGGCTTCGTCATGGACTCGAAACCCGGACTCTACGAAAACATCCTGGTCTTTGACTTCAAGAGCCTGTACCCGAGCATCATTCGCACGTTCAATCTCGACCCGATTACTCTGGTAGGCAGCCGACCCACCCAGCGCGACGATATTCTGACTCCCAATCGCGCTCGATTCAGACGGGAGCCGGCGGGAATTCTCCCTCAACTGGTGACCTCCTTGGCCGCTGAACGCGAAAAGGCCAAGCGCGATGGCGTCGACGTCCAGTCGCACGCGATCAAAATACTGATGAACTCGATGTACGGTATTCTCGGCGCCGGCGCGTCGCGGCTGTTCTCACCCGATACTGCCAACGCCATCACGACGCTCGGCCAGCTGCTCATTCAGAAAGCGGCGGAGGCAGCGGAAGGCCTCGGGCACGAAGTGCTTTACGGCGACACCGATTCCCTGTTCGTCAACCCACACGAACCTGATCCAAAACTCGCTCTCTCACTGGCTGAGAAAACCCGCGTAGCCGTCGGGAAGATCGTTGCTGAATTCATCGCCGCCGAGTTCGAAGTCGAGAGCCACCTCGAGCTCGAGTTCGAAAAGATGTACCGGCGATTCTTCCTACCCGAGGTGCGCGGCGGAAAGGTGGGTAGCAAGAAACGTTACGCCGGTATGATCGTCGACAAGAGCGGCGAGGAGCGCGTCGAGTTCATCGGCCTGGAAGCAGTGCGGCGCGACTGGAGCGAAGTGGCAAAGCACTTTCAACGCGACGTCATCGGCCGCGTCTTCCACGACCAACCACTAGAGGAATATGTCCGCGGTTTCTTGGCCGACCTCGAGGCCGGCAAGCTCGACCACGAGCTAGTCTACCGCAAGGCACTGCGAAAGGGCCTCGACGGCTACACGAAAACCACACCGCCGCACGTGCAAGCAGCGCGCAAGATGAAGAAATCGAACGGCACCATCATCCTATACACCATCACCCGCAACGGCCCCGAACCGGCTGGCGAAGAGACCGCGGCACCCGACTACGAGCACTACATCAAACACCAGATCCAACCCCTGGGCGACGCAATCTTCCGCTTTCTAGAAACCGACTTCGAAACCGTCGCAGACACCAAAAGACAGCTCAGCCTGTTCTGAATAGTTCCCACTTTTGAAGTGACGGAACCGATCTAGGACCGTCGTGCCGCGTGCGCCGACATCGTGCTATCCTGAGCGGATGAAGCCCTACGCTATCGCGACACTGCTAATCCTCTCCAGCTGCAGCGCGCGACATCCGCAAAACGCCCCAGCCACAATCTTGACCGCCCCGGCCCGTCGCATCGAACTCGCAGACGAGGTGCGAGCGCTACCGATGGGCGGCCAGAATATCGTCAGAAAACACCTCGGAGATGGAACCCACAGCAGCACATTCTTGATCCGGATCGCAGGCCAGGAGCAGCCCCACATTCACACAAAGTACGATCTGAGCATTACCGTCGCACAAGGGCACGGAACGCTCTGGATCGACAACCAACCCCTGCCGATGAAGACCGGAGACACTGCTCACATTCCGCGCGGAGTCTCCCATCACTTCGTCAACGAAAGCAAAGTACCCGCAACGGCCATCGCAGTCTTCAGCCCAAAGTTCACCGGCCCCGACTCGAAGCCGTTGGAGTAACGCCAAAGCCCCTGCATACAGAATGAAGTTGCTCCTGATCCTTCTCTGGATCCTGCTGATCGGTGTTTGCATTCGCGTCGGTGGAGTTTCCCACACCCACTACTTCGACGGAATCGGCCCCGACGTCGAAGCACAGATCTCAAGCCTGCGATCGCGCCTACATCGAAACCACGAAGAGATCGCCAGGGTCATGTTGACCCACACCTTCTACGCATACTCACTCGCAAACACGGTCCTCCTGGATCCCGACAACACGAGGAGACGAGAGGCTGCCATCGAGGAGATTCTCTTCATCATCGGGCGTGTAGAGTCCCCATGGATTCGCGACCGCTACCCAAACACTCAGATCCCGCACGGCATCTACTACCAAGGAGAGCGCGCACTTACTCTCGGCGCCTTGAGCATGCTGAACCGAAGCCATTCGGAAGAGGAACAAGCATTTCACGAGATCACATCGCAACTCTCTGCCGCTCTCGATGGTAGTCCGATGGGGATCCTCGAAACATACCCGGGCTACACCTGGCCCGTCGACAATCTGCCCGCCATTTACGCGTTGGCGCTCCACGACCAGGTCTACGGCACCGACCACAGCACGACGATCGACCGTTTCCTCGAGTTCTTGCGCTCCAACCTCGATCCGAGCACGGGCTTGATGCCGGCGCGCTTCGACTACGCAACCGGCGCGCAGAAGAACGTCCCAAGGGGTTGCGCACTCTCTCTAAGCTTTCCCTTCCTTGCTGAGCTCGACCCTGAGTTCGCGCGATCTCAATACTCCCTCTTCCGTCGTCAGTTCTTCAAACCAACTCTCGGGTTTGCCGGGGTTCGCGAGTATCCCAGTGGAATCGTGCGCGCGTCCGACATCGATTCCGGTCCGATCATCAACGAGGTCGGCGCCGGCGCTTCTGGTCTCGGCCTGATCGCAATGCACGCTATGGGAGATTCCGAGGCCTGGGAGAGCCTCATTCAACTCTCCGAGATCATTGGGCTGCGTGTTTCTGGCTCAACAAGAACAACCTACCTACTCGGTCAGCTACCAGTTGCCGACGCCATCATCCTATGGGGCAAGACCCACACACCGTGGCTGGCACGCGACCCATCGGCCAATATTGACGACTGGCCTCGGCGCGGCTTCCACCCTTGGGCATTCAGAGCTGTCGCTGCCGTAATCGCGATTGGGCTCGTAGGGGCTACGCTTCGCTCGATCGATTCTTCGCGCGTGAGTCTGCTTCGTGGCGACAATCGGTAGGCTGAAGCCTACCCTACGGTCAAGACGATCACCGTCGAGATCCGCGTTCATCCGTGGCCTTCTTGCATCCGCGTTCACCAGCGTTCATCTGCGGTTCAATTCCTGCTAGCGTCAACGAATGGCAATCCGCATCAACCGCGTATACACCCGCAGCGGCGACGACGGTAAAACAGCACTGGTCGATGGCTCCCGCGTGCCAAAGGACTCGGAACGGGTCGCCTGCTACGGCGCGATCGACGAGCTCAACTCGATCCTCGGACTCGCACGGAGTTTTAACACCAGCACCACCGGCGCGGCACGAGAACAACTCGAAGAGATATTGAAGCGCCTGCAGAACGAGCTCTTCGATCTCGGCAGCGAGCTCGCAACACCGCCGCAGGGTGAGTACGAGGGGATGTTCAAGGTCAGCGCCGATGACGTCCAAGCATTGGAGCAGATCATCGACAGCTGCCAGGAAGATCTCGAACCGCTCAAGTCGTTCGTGCTGCCGGGCGGCGGCCAGGTCAGCTCGTTTCTACATCTCGCGCGGACGACTTGCCGACGCGCCGAACGCGACATCCTAGGCTTGTCCAGGCAGGAAGAGATCGGGGAGTTCGTACTCCCGTACGTCAACCGACTGAGCGACCTGTTCTTCGTCTTGTCCCGCTGGGTCGCCGTGAAATCGGGGGAGGACGAGCTGCTCTGGGAACGCGGCTTGCGCAATCAGGCGCGAACCAAGAAAGACAACATGAAAGATCGCTAGGAGAAACGAAGATGGGCCTGTACCTGAAGCAACTCCAAGTCGGACCGATGCAGAACTACGTCTACTTGATCGGCGATACCGAGACCCGACAAGCCGTCGCTGTCGATCCCGCGTGGGACGTGAACTCGATCGTCGACATCCTCGAGAAAGACGACATGAAACTCGAGTCGGTGCTGATCACCCACTTCCACCCCGACCACATAGGGGGTTCCCTGATGGGACACGACATCGAGGGGCCCGCCGAGCTGCTCGAACGCGGCCACAAGGTCAAGATCTACATCCACAAGAGCGAAGCAGACTACGTACCGCAGGTCTGCAGCCTCTCCAAGACCGACCTGACATTGACCGAAGCCGGCGACGACCTGGTGATCGGCGAACAGCGTATCCACTTCATCCACACGCCCGGCCATACGCCTGGGTCGCAATGCTTCATGGTCGACAACAAACTCGTATCCGGAGACACGCTCTTTATCGGCGGCTGCGGGCGCGTAGACCTACCGGGTAGTGACCCAGCGCAAATGTACGACAGTCTCAACAACAAGTTGAAGGCACTGCCCGACGACACTATCCTCTATCCGGGCCACAACTACTCCCCGACCACGACGTCGACCATCGGCGAGGAGAAGCAGACAAACCCCTACATGCGCTTCGCTCGCCTCGAGGACTTCCTCGGAGTGATGGGACACTAGTCTCCCAAACGCCCGCGGCAGAAGAGACGTGGCACGATTCTTCTTCTACGGTACCCTGGGCGACCCGGCCATCCTCCGAGATATCGTCGGGAACACTCGCACAAGAATCATCGGCCCGGCCGAGGTGAACGGCACCCTATACGACGCCGGCGCCTACCCGGCCCTCAAACTCTCAGGCAACGACGCGGTATCGGGAAGCATCGTAGACATCGACGACAACGCGATCCCGCAACTGGACGAGTACGAAGGAGTTGCCGAGCAACTCTTCCGCCGACGGTCTGTCAACGTCACCGACCCAGAAGGAGCCTACCACCGCGTTTGGGTCTACGAATATCAACAACCCACCAAACCCCTCCAAAAAATCCAAACCTGGCCCTCAACGTAGGAACGACCCTCCTTCGTTGGGACCGGAGCAAAGCGCCGTTTTGGACGGCGACGAAGTCGCTTTGGACCTTCGACCAGGCGCGAAGCGCTTTGACCGGCGCGACAGCGCTATTGCTAGGCGCGACAGCGCTTCGACCCGCTGGCGCCACCACTACCTATCCCCAGACAGCGAGAGATGATCTCTTCCCCATAGCCAACCACACAACCAAAAGGAGCGCGCGCGCCATGGTCGAAAAGAGTATTGAGCTAACCGGCATATCAACGAACAGTATCGAGGAGGCGGTCCGCCTGGCCGTCGCCCGGGCAGACGTTACGATCGACAGCATACGCCGGGCCGATCTCGTCGACATCAGCGCCAACATCGAGAACGGCGAAGTCTCGGGGTGGCGCGTCCGCACGCGGATCACGTTCGCCGTTCAAGACCGCTTGCACGAGTAAGGATCTCGATGTCTGACACCAAGCTGAGCGAGGTCTTCCCCGGCATCTTCCTCCTCTACCTGCCGTTGCCGATGAAGCCGAACATCGTCAACGTATATCTCGTTCGCGGCACCCACGAAGAAAACTCGGAAGCCGAATGGGCGCTGGTCGACACCGGCATCGGCAGCAAGGATAGCATCGCAGCGTTCAAAGATTGTCTGGAGATCGCAGGCTGCCGGCCCGAACAGATCAAGAAGATCGTCATCACACACCACCACCCGGATCACTTCGGCTGTGCAGGCCCTTACAAAAAGCTGACCGGAGCCGAGGTGTATATTCACCCGGCCGAGTGGGAGCGCTCGCAGAACTTCATGCCAGCCGATCGGCCTCGTTGGGTCACCGATTGGTTTCGCTCACACGGGCTTCCTCTCGAGAATTTCGGCCGTATCCCCAAGCAACGCGACTTTTGGCAAGGCATGTACCGAACTGCCGCGCCCGACGTCGAGCTCAGCGACGGGCTGCGCATCCCCGTCGGCGATCGGGTACTGCAGGCCGTCTGGACTCCGGGGCACGCGGCCGGGCACTGCGTCATCTATCTCCCCGAGGAGCTGGTTATGATCGCCGGCGATCACTTGCTGCCTCGCATCACACCGCACGTCGGTTTCGGACCGTCGACCGAGGGCAACCCCCTCGCCGACTTCATCGCATCGCACGAGAAGATCCAAAAGCTCGACGTCGACTTCGTCCTGCCCGCACACGGTGGCGTCTTTCAGGACCACATCAAGCGCTCCAACCAAATCATCAAACATCACCGCGTCCGGCTGCAACAGATCGTCGACATCTTGCGGCGCGGACCGCGCAACGGCTACCAGCTCGCGCGACGCGCCTTCGACTTCGACGACGACAGCCCCGTGACCTACCAATTCCCGGCGACCTTCGAGACGCTAGCCCACGCCGAATACCTGCGGCATCAGGGCAAGGTCAACGTCGAAAAAGATCGCGACGGCACGATTCTCTACGAACTATCGAACGGGTCCTATTGAGGGTCGCCGATATACTGGGCGAGAAACTCCTCGGAAGGCGGTATCGGTTTGATCACGTCGATCAGCACGCCGTTCGGATCGCGCGTGATGAAGTGGCGTTGCCCGAAGTCCTCGTCGCGCAGAGGTAAGAGGATGTCGAGTCCGGCCGCCTTCGCCCGCTCGAATTCTGTATCGGGATCTTCAACCTCGAAATTGAGGACCATCCGCGGCGGCTCGATGCCCGGGCCCGATGGAATCGTGTCGTGGCCTTCTTGCAGAATAGCCAAGTTGACACTCGGATCGTCCGCCGATTGCAGGTGGACGTACCAATCCGACTCAAAGCCGGGACGAAATCGGAAATGTTCGACGTAGAACCTCGCCGTCGCCGTGACATCGGCGACGATCAAAACCGGGTAATAACTCGTGGTCTTCATTCTCTTCAAATTTCCTTTCAAAAAACATACACTCTGTTTGTTCTCCCAATACAAACATACAGGCTGCATGCATGCAAGAGAGAAGTCGCCCAAACAAGACTCGCAATGAGGTTCGGACCGCGCGCACGCGCGCTGCTCTGATCGATGCGGCCCGGCAGCTCTTCGCGGAGAAGGGCTTCGTCGCGACCGGAACGCCGGAAATCGTCAAACTCGCCGGCGTCACGCGCGGCGCCCTGTACCACCACTTCGCAGACAAGAACGCCTTGTTTCAGGCAGTTGTGGAGGCAGAGAGCCGGCAGGTAGCGACCGAAATCAGCCAGGCGACTGCCTCGCAGGACTCGGCGATTCAGGCTCTCCGAGACGGCTCGAAAGCTTACTTCAGAGCCATGCAGGGGCCTGGGCGGGTGCGGCTACTACTCCTCGACGGTCCGTCAGTTCTGGGCCCAGCCACCATGCAACGCATCGACGAAGAAGGGGCCGGCTCGACCCTGAAAGCGGGCCTCCAAGAAGCCATGGCAGCTGGGGAGCTAAGTAAAGTTCCGCTCGATGCCTTGGCGTCCGCACTCAACGCGGCGTTCGACCGAGCCGCCCTCGACATAGCCGGCGGCCAGAATGCCAGCAACTCTGAGGCAGCGATCGACGCCATCCTCGGCGGGCTTTTCAGATAATTCCTCCGAAATCCCCTGAATATCCACCAATTTCCCCCCAGTTTGACCCGCAGCTCTTTCGCTATTCTTCTACAAATTGCGGCGTGACAGCTGCCCCCAAAACGGAAGCGAGGGATTGCGATGTTCGACCGTATCCACCCCAGCACGGCAATCACATTCCTGGTGTTAGTTCTGGTCTCTACGTGCCTGCCTCACTACGCCATGGCGCAGTGCAACACAGACAACGACTGCATCGCCAGCGAACAGTGCACCAATGGTCAGTGCATCCCGCGCGTCCAATGCCGGGAGAACCGGGACTGCACCAATGGACGCTTCTGTGAGGACGGCAACTGCGTTTGTTCAGGCCGATGCTTTTGCCAATCTGACCGCGATTGCGCACAGGGCAACCGGTGTGGCGCTGACAGCCGGTGCTTCGAGGCCGAATGCTTTGTCGAAGGCGGGTCGAGTGAGTGCTCCCTCGGAAAGCTATGCCGACGAGGCTTCTGCGAGAACGATGTCGCTGCAGACCGCGACTTCGATGGTGTTCCCGACCGGCCCGACAACTGTCCAGAAACAGAAAACCCGGGCCAGGACGATCTCGACCGCGACGGAGTCGGCGATGCCTGCGACCCTGATGACGACGACGACTTCATCCTCGACGAAGACGACAACTGTCCGGGAACACCCAATCGCAACCAGAACGATCGAGATGACGACGGCCAAGGCGACGCTTGCGAACCCGACCTGGACTACGATGGCGTGCCCGACGATATCGACAACTGCGATCCCGGCTTCGATGGTACTCTCCAGGGAACAGAAAACCCGGGCCAGGAAGATAGGGATGGCGACGGTCGCGGAGATGCGTGCGACTCCGATTCCGATGGTGACAATTCGCCCGATGCAAGTGACAACTGTCCTACCGTAAAAAACTCGGGACAAAGCGACTGGGACGGTGATGGAGTCGGCGACCGCTGCGACCCGGATTTCTTAGCTTTTGGTCCCGACGGACGCGACCACAACAATCACGGTGCGGGCTTCGAGGGAGACTATGACACCGATAACCGCCATGATTCGATCGACAACTGTCCGCGTGTGCCCAATAGCGATCAAGACGACGAGGACGACGACGGCATCGGCGACGCCTGCGAACCCGACACCGACGGTGACGGACTCATCGACGATATCGACAACTGTCCCAACGTTCCAAACCCGCGCCAGGTCGATCTGAACGGTAACGGCTTCGGAAACGCCTGCGACCGCGCCGACCCAGAGCCCACCGACTTCGACGGCGACCTGATTCCCGATCAGGTCGACAACTGTCCCGACATCCCGAACCCACGGCAGGTCGATCTCGACCAAGATGGACGAGGCAATGCCTGCGACCCAAATGACGGCGAGGATCCGGACGGCGACCTCATCGAGAGTTCTATCGACAACTGTCCGACGACGTCCAATCCCGACCAGCGCGACTTCAACCGCAACGGTGTCGGAGACCGCTGTGAAGCCGGGGCGATCGCGGACCCGGATTTTGACGGTGTCCCGATCGGTGACGACAATTGTCCTCTCGTCTACAACCCAACGCAAGCCGACGCCGACGAGAACCATGTCGGCGATGCGTGCGAGCTCGACCGCGACCTCGACGGCGTGCCCGATGTCGACGACAACTGCCCTGCCGCGCACAACCCGGCGCAAATGGACCTCGACGGCGACGGTGCTGGCGACAAGTGCGATCCGGATGTCGACAACGATCTGATCCTGAACGCCGACGACACGTGCTCGCGCTTTTCTGACCCCAACGACGCCTGCAACTTCGACAGCGACAACGACAACCTATTCGATATCGAGGACAACTGCGTCAACACCTGGAACCCCGCGCAGGTCAACAGTGACACCGACCAACACGGCGATGCCTGCGACAACTGCGTCGACATCACCAACCCAGACCAGCTCGACAACGACAGCGACGGAATCGGCGACTTGTGCGACAGCGACGACGACAATGACAACCGTCCCGACACACGCGACAACTGCCCATTTGACGCCAACAACAATCAGAAAGACTGCGATCGCGACGGCATCGGAGACGTCTGTGACCCCTCCTTCAGCGACCTGGACGGCGACGGCCGCGGCGACGCCTGCGACGCCGATATCGACGGCGATCGCATCCGAAATCGCAACGACAACTGTCCTTACGTGCCGAACCCAGACCGCAGCGACGTCGATGGCGACGGTGTCGGCGATGTCTGCGACAACTGCAGCGAAATCGCCAATGGCGATCAACTCGATACCGACGGCGACGGCAAAGGCAACCTCTGCGACCCCGATGACGACGGCGACGGCCATCTTGACGATCGCGACAACTGCCCGCTGGTGCCAAACCTTCTCCAGACAGACTGCGATCAAGACGGCCTGGGCGATGCTTGCGACCAGTCGTTCCGCGACAACGATCGCGACGGCGCCGGCAACTCCTGCGATAACTGCGTCGACGTGTACAACCCCGACCAGCACGACTGCGACGAAGACGGCATAGGCGATGTCTGCGATCCGTCCTATCGCGACTCCGACACCGATGGCGTCGGCGATGCTTGTGACAACTGCCCCGGCAACAAGAACGCCGATCAAGCAGACAGCGACAACGACGGAATCGGGGACGTTTGCGATGATCCCGCCACACCGACTCCGGGCATTCCTACCTGTGGTGCGTTTCCACGGCCACCCTGCAGCCCAACGCCCGGCGACTGCACCTTCTGCACAGCAACTCCTACGGTCTCAGTACCACCAACGTGCGGCGTCCTCGGCTGTACTCCGATTCCCGACCCCTGTGCGCGCGGAGGTTGTACGCCTACCCCGGAACCGACCAAACCACCGACCTCAACGGCCACCAACACTACGGAGCCGACCGCGACTAATCCACCGCCAACCGACACCTTCACCCCATTACCGACGGACACACCCTCGCCGCTACCCACCGACACACCGACGGCGCTGCCTACAAACACTCCAGACGACACGCCGACACCAGACACCTCATGCCCGCTCCCATCCGTGACCTGCCCCGACGGGTCCTGTGCCCCGACGATTCTCGATTGCTTCGGAATCTGCTCACCGATCGAGTTCCAGTGCCCCGACGGAAGTTGCGTAAGCGATCCGTCCCTGTGCGGCACAACCTGCGACGTCGGCGAGTTCCAATGCCCCGACGGATCGTGCGCTAGCGACCCATCGCTCTGCACCAACTCCTGTGTGCCCAGTCAGTTTCAATGTCCAGATGGCACATGCGTCGACGATCCGACTCTATGCGGTGGCGCCCAGGACATCTGCCCGCCACCGGCAGTACTGTGCGCTGACGGAACCTGCGTCAACCAAGCCTCGGAATGCCCGGGGCCCTAATGGACAGTGCGCCGTCGCACGACGAGATGAAACCATATTGACGATATGCAACGACGGTACTTCGTGGTAGGCATCGACGGCTGGCTCGGAACGCCAACGGCCGACTATCATGGTCCACTACTTCCCACCATTTGAACTCGATGACGATCTATTCGAGCTGCGCTGCGACGGACGTCCAGTCCAGGTGGAGCCGAAGGTCTTCAACTTCATCGCCTATCTCGTCACGCACCGAAATCGTGTCGTCGAGAAGCAAGAGCTCTACGACTCGCTGTGGCCCGATGAAGTCGTGAGCGAAAGCGCTCTCGCTTACTGCGTCAAATCGGCGCGCCGCGCGCTGCGAACAGCAAACGGCGCCGATGCGCCCGTCATCAAGACGATTCACGGGCGGGGATTTCGCTTCCTCGGCCAGACAGTCGAGACCGCGACCGCGACACAATCGCCGTCAGAGCAAAAAAGCTCGTTGCTGCTCGGTCGCAGCGAGGAAGTACAGATCATCGACCAGGCCATCGCCGAAGCAGCCAATCACGACGCGGTCGTTGTTGCGATCTCCGGAGAACCGGGCATCGGCAAGTCACGCTTGGTCCAGGAGGCCTGCGATCGCGCCCGCGGAATGGGCAGCGACATCGTCACTGGCCAGTGCTACGAGGGCGACGACCCACCGGCATTTCAACCCTGGACCCACGTCATCCGCGACTTCTCTGAATCGCACGACCCCCAGCTGACTCGCAGCACGTTGGGCGCTGGGGCGGCCGACATCGCTCAACTGACGCCGTCCCTGCGAACGACACTAAACGGGATCGACCATCTTCCCGAACTCGACCCCGGTCAGGCGAGGGCGCGATTTTTCGACAGTGTCGTAACCTTCCTTCGAGCCGCAGCCACGCAGACTCCCTTGGTCGTGGTCTTCGAAGATCTGCATTGGGCCGATGAGCCCTCGCTGCAGCTGATCGAAACAGCCGTGCGAGAGCTTCCCAATATCCCCATCCTTTGGCTCTTCACCTATCGTGACCTCGAAGTGCAACGCAGCGACCGCCTCGGCCAGCTAATGACAACTCTCGAGCGCGAATCCCAGGTCCGCAAGATTCCGTTGCGCGGACTTGCAAGCGACGCAACCTACGAGCTGGTGCGCGCTCCGTTGGCGCAGCTCAATGACGATCGGGCCGCCGATGCCGTCGTTCAGCTGAGCGAGGGCAACCCGTTGTTCGCGCTCGAGCTGGCGCGCTACGTTCGCGACGAAGGATCGTCTCGAATCATCGCGGGTTGGGGTCCGAGGGGGTCCACGGTCCAAATTCCTGGCGGCATCGCGGGTGTCATTGCAAGACGCCTCGCCAGGCTCAGCACCAGCTGCCGTAAGATACTCGCCAATGCCTCCGTGATCGGGCGGACCTTCGACTTCGACACCCTAAAAGACATCAGCGACTGCAGTGAAGACGACCTGCTCGACGCCCTCGACTCAGCATCCGCCGCTTCCGTTGTGGAAGAAGCGCGCGATGGCGAGACCTATTCCTTCGCACACGGATTGATTCGGCAATCGATCTACCACGAGCTCGGAGCGGCCCGACGTGCACGTATTCATCGTAAGGTCGCCGACGTTCTCGAACGCCGCACGGCAAGCGATCCGCACGCGCCGCTGGCAGAACTCGCACACCATTTTTTCCAGTCGCTCGCCGGTGGCGACGCTGAGAAGACGATCTACTACAGCACGCAAGCCGCCAACGATGCCCTAAAACGATACGCCCACGAGGACGCTGCGCGTCTCTACCAGCAGGCGCTGCACGCGATGGAACTCGAGGGCGGTGACGACAGTCGCGCTCACGAGCTACACCGCTGCGACCTTCTGCTCAACCTCGGAGAGGCTCTGTCCTTCGCCGGGGACCCGAGCCGCTCGAGCGAGATCTACGACCAAGCTGCCGAGCTGGCCCGGCGCCTCGACACCCCAGACCGCCTCGCCCGGGCTGCTTTGCGGGGTTCGGGTAGTCTATTGCAGCGACTGATTGTAGATGAGTCCTCGCTAAACGCCCTCGAGGAGGCGCTGACCGTCCTCCGGCCCGGCGACTCAGACCTGCGCGCACGCGTCATGTCGCGCCTCGCTCTGACCCTCTACTACCACCCTGCGGGCACGCGGAAGCGACGCATCGAGCTCAGCTCCGAAGCTGTGGAAATCGCGCGCCAGATCAATAGTCCCGAGACCCTGTACTGGTCCCAAATCAGCAGACACTGGGCTTTGTGGGGGCCCGCGAGTTCCACCGAGCGACTCAACGTGATCGATGAAATCGTCTCGATCGCCCGCGGCTTGGACGATCCGGTGATGACAGCACGCGCACAGGTGTACAAGGTCGGTGCCTACATGGAGATCGGAGATATCGACCGAATGAAGGACGAGATCGCCGAAGCCCAGGCGACCGCCGACATGCTCAGAGTGCCGCTCTTTCAGTGGTCGGCGCGCTACTTCAAGTCGGCCACGGCCCTCCTGCGCGGAGATTTTGAGGAAGCCGAAGCGCAGCGCCTCAGCGCATTTGCCATCGGCGCCCGCACCGATCTGGAGAACTCTTATCTCGTCACGCTGCTGCAGATTGCGAACCGATGTTTCGTGCAGGGCCGGATGCAGGACTTCGGCGCGGAGATCGAACCTCTCATCGCACGTGGCCTCCACTTTCAAGTGTTGCCCTGCGCGCTAGCCGTGTCGCGAGCATCCGAAGGAAAAGAAGACGAAGCACATGCAACCTACACTTCGATCCTGGAACGAGGCCTCGACAAGCTCCCCGAAGACAACTTGTGGTTGACGACGATGGCAATGCTCTCGAGCGTTGCTGGACACCTCGGAGAGCGCAAAGGTTCGCGGGAAATCTACGACGCCATGATGCCCTACCGCGGGACCATGGTCGTCGCCGGCAACGCAACGGCGTGCTTCGGCTCGGTCGAACACTATCTCGGCGTTTGCGCCGCACTCTTCGGCGACTTTGCAGCTGCCGAGACTCACTTCGGCCAGGCACTCGAGACGCATCGCAAGATCGGCGCTCCACCGATGGAAACCATCACATTGTGGGCTCATGCGAACTCGATCGCGCGCGGCAGCCAACGCAACAGAGACCGCGCCGCAACGATGTTCGACGAGGCCCTCGCCATCGGCGAGAGAATTCAAGTGGGCGAAATCGTCAAACGAATCGCGGCGGATCGAGCCGCCCTGCAGAGCAGACGCACAAGGACGAGCTCGAAGTCTAAAGACACCGCAAACGTCCGCCCGGGAAAGAAGAAGAGGAGCAATGCTGCGAAGTGATCGAGGTCCTCAGCGTGCCACTGTGTCGGCGTGGGTTTTACTCATCGCAACGCTGATCGGAGCCTGCGGGAGCGACGATCAGGCACCGTCGTCTGGTTTCGTCTCGCAGCAAGTCTTCGCACAACAGCGCGACGAGTTCCTGGCTTTCGCTACCACAGGAGTCCCGGGCCCGAGCATCCTGAGGGCGGTCCTTCAGATGGAGCGCATGCGCATCGATCCGCAGTGGGAACCCCTACAGACCGAGCTTCCAAGCGATGGTTGGGACGCCGACCTCAGTCTCATTCCGGCATTCGCCGACGGCCGCGACTTCGTGGCTCTCGATCTCCTCGTCGCTCTTCTCGAGCATCGTGGTCACCCTCTGATCCGCACGGTACAGGATCAAGCGGGGCAGGCGCTTATCGAGTTCAAATATTGGTACACGGAGCCGACACCCAGCGGCATCATCGACGACTCTTATTATTGGAGCGAAAACCACCAGATCGTCTATCACGCCAGTGAGTACCTGGCCGGCCAACTATACCCAGAAACGATTTTCAGCAACGACGGGAAGTCCGGCAACGAGCACCGCGACCATGCCGCCGCGCTGATCGATCGGTGGATTGACTTCCGAGTCCGCTTTGGGTTCAGCGAGTGGCACTCGAACGTCTATTACCAGAAGGACTTCATCGCGATTCTTGCCCTCGCCGAACACGCTGAAGACACGCGACTGGCAACACGCGCCGCGATGGTGGCGGACCTAATCCTTCTCGACTTGGCCCTGCACACGCGAGAGGGTGTGCTCGGCGCCACTCAAGGACGCTCCGAGAAGATCCGCGTGACCGACGGCAAAACCGGAGCGAGCTGGGGCGCCGCCAAGTTCGTCTTCGGTCAGTCGCCAGAGGGCTATCAATCCATCCACCCGGACACGACACTCCTGGCAATCGCGGACAACTATCAGATTCCCGAAGTCATCCGCCGCATCGGCCGAGATCGAGCAACGCTCATCAGCAAGGAATCGATGGGAGTCCAAATCCCCGAGGACTCCGCTGGTAGCGCCGACGACGCGCCACACGGCCTAGCCTTCGACGATCCACAGGACCTCCCGTTCTGGTGGGGGATGGGCGCCTTGACGTCCTCTCCAATCGTCCCGCTGACAATCGAGACTCTCAACCAGTACAACCTCTGGGAAACCGAACTGTTTCAGCCGTTCCGCGGGCTGCGCCCGTTGACCACTGATCCAATCCTGGCCCAGCAGCTCGCCGCGGCGATCTCCCCACAGCTGAACGAACGGGTTCTGCAAAAAGCCAACACCTACACCTACCGGACCGCCGACTACATGCTGTCGACCGCGCAAGATTACCGCAAAGGACGGCGCGCGCTGCAAGTACACGCCTGGCACGCAACCTTGGGAGTTGCGGCAAACGTCTTCACCACACACCCGGCATCTCCACCGATCGAGACCACGGCGTGGAACCGCGACCACCGCCCAGGCTACTGGACCGGCAATGGCTCGCTACCGCGCTCGGCACAACACGAGAACGTTGCCGTGCACATCTACTCTCCCGGTTACGCAGCGAGCGCGCCCCCGCCGCTGGATCTCTTTCGCTGGGAACCCTACACCCACGCCTACTTTCCTCAGGATGCGTTCGACGAAGTGGTTTCTCGGTCGCACTGGACCTTCGGGCGAAAAGGCAACGGTTACATCGCACTCTACTCGCACCGTGCCGTCGAATGGGTCGACTATGACCCAGAGCAGTTCGCAACCAACGGGCAACAGCTACCTTTCGATCTCCGCGCCAACGGCGGAGCCGACAACGTCTGGATCGTCGAATGCGGCAGCGCCGACCAGTGGGGCGACTTCACTGCTTTCGTCGACGCCATCAGCAGTAGCCAGATACAAATAGAGGGCTCCGGGGAAGAGACCTCGGTGGACTATACTTCACCAAGCCAAGGCCCGCTTCATTTCGGCTGGCAAGGACCGCTCGAGGTAGACGGAAGCTCACAAGCCCTGACCTACAACCGCCTCGACAATCCCTACGTCACAACCTCAAGCGACGGTACAGTGATCGACGTCACCCACGACGGGTGGGAACTACATCTCGACTTCAACGAGACCGTGCGTACGGTCCGTGCGCCTTCAAACTAGGCTCAGCGCCTCTCGCGGCGGGATCCGAGGCCCGTTGCCGTGGCGGCCGCCAGAATTCCGATCTGTGTGGAACCGGTTAGCGTACCGCATAGCCCAACCGCAATCGCTCCGACCCAGGCAATGAAGAGACCTCGACCCGACGGGGATGCTTCGTGGCGAGCTGCCCTAAGCAGGCTGGCTCCCTGCGCGAGCAGAGTTCCACCAAGCACGAGGTAGAGACTCAGCGCCACGTATACCACAGCCGGAAACGAGGCCCCTCGACGCACCTCGACACCCGGTCGAGGGCTGCGCGAGAAAGCAAACAACAGTCCCGCTTCACCGATTAGTGGCGCATCCGTAGCATTCGAAAAGAGCCGCGGAACTAGGAGTTCTCCGCTCGGAAGGGGCCAGGAGAACACCAACGCCAGACCCGCCAGCGGCTTGGCGTGATCATACCGACCATTCGCCCTTGCAGCGCCAAGTCCAAACGAGGACGCCGCCAGACCGTACCCCCAAACAACCGGTCCAGCGTCGACATCAGCGTAGAAGTCGACTCCGTCTCGAATCGGAAACTCAGTAAAGCCTGCAAGGCCCGCGCGCCGCTGCCAATAGTGCTGTTCGTAAATTC
The DNA here is from genome assembly GCA_029262455.1 of Deltaproteobacteria bacterium. Lineage (GTDB taxonomy): Bacteria > Desulfobacterota > Binatia > HRBIN30 > CADEER01 > CADEER01. The sequence continues at coordinate 191,048 of JAJCZJ010000088.1, forward strand.
CGTACCAGTGACTGGAGATGTCCGGCGACAGGAAAGGCGCTTGCATCAACAGGCCCGTAGTTGAACACCCTCGCGAGTCATCCAGTGGTCGACCAGAAGGAGCGTCCACCATGTAGGACGGGAGCCCCAACTCACCGAGCTGTACCGGACGAGTGATCTTCGCAAAGAAGCGATCGACGAAGGCTGAGCTATCCGTTCCGAGAACAGCGTCAGCGCGCCTTATAGCGGCGACGGCCCAGATCACATCGACGGGATAAGACTCACCCGGATAGTCGTCGAGATATCCGAACGGCGCTGCTTCTATCTCCGCGGCAAGCGAATGAGCCTGCTGCCGCAATATGTCCACGTAGTCGAGACGCCCGCTGAGCCGCTGGTGCACCGTCAATCCACGGATCAGAAGCATCCGATAGAAGACGTTCTCTCGCGCCAAATATCCCGGGCCCCAGTACCGTTTCACCCAAGCCGCATTGCTCGGATCAACCAATAGTCGAGCCCCCGCAGTGATCGCACCGGCAGCATATTCACGCGGATCGGCATCCCCCGCTGACTCATTCCGATCACGCGCGTCTGCCAAGGCTTCGGTGGCTTCCAAGAAGAACACCGTGGCAAACATCGGCCACTCCGTCCCAGAGACATCCATCTGTGAGACAAGCTCACCGGCTCGAGTCGCGACACGCTGTTGCGCCCACTCTTCGAAACGTGGGGCCAGTGAACGGTGCCACCGCGAAACGAAGGCCGGGATCTCGGACGAACTCAACGCTGGATCGGCGAGCCCACGCACAACAATGACGCTCGGCCACAAAAAGAAGTAGATGCCGATCCCAAAAAGCGCGATCGCCGTCACCCCATATCGGATACGGGTCAACAATGTCCGACCTTCCGAGGGATGGAGCAAACGACGATTTGGCACACGTAGCAATCAGACGACCGGGGACGACGATTGTTCAATCGGCGCGACCATCGTCGCTTACGCGTGCTAGTTCTCGCTCGCCGCTGTCTTGCGCGGAATGCCTCCTTGGAGCAGGGGGTCGCCGCCAGCTAGTCGGGTGTGACCGGTCAACCACAGGCGCAGCAGGTGGCGGCGGCGTTCGGGCTCAGGGTAGTCCTTGTACTCGGTTCGCGCGTGTAAAATGACGGAGTTCTTGAGCAACTGGATGTCGCCCGGCTGGAAGTCCATCTCGAGAACTACGTCCGGGCTCGACGCAATCTCGTCTATGAGGTCGATCAACTCGCGTTGTGCGTCCGTCAACCTCGGCGCCTCGGGGTGACGCTGCGAACCGCGGATGTACCACCCGATGTAGAAAGTGCGCAGGTGCTCGCCGTCGAATGAGCAAAGCGGGAACGGGAAGTAGGGCGGCTCGCCCTCCGATTGCTCTTCGTTGCGGTCGAACGGAAAAGAATCGAACAACAGCAGAACCAGATCGGGACGCCGCCGCAGGACCTCGTTGAACACAGTCACCGAGCTGCTGATGCGACTGGCACCCCCACTGCGGCCGTTCTCCAAACACAACAAGCCGATGATGTCCGCGCCATCCGTATGAAACCCTAGCTCGACGCGTGTCTTGTAAAGCCGCACCGACGGATCGGCAGGGTCGTCGCCCGTGTCGCGCACGTGGCCAAGCACATCACCGTGCGCATTCTGCGAAACAGCTGAGCCCATGTGCGTACCAATCCCCCAGTACATCAGCTCGCACTCTTCGACCGTCTTGCCGACGACCGGGACACCGCGAACGAGAAGAAAACCGCGCCCGGATGCGAGTTCATCGACCCATGCAGCGATCGCCACAGCGAGCTTGGGTAGAGGAAATTCCGTCGCCGTGATCTCGGCAAGCGGCTTACCACACCGCTTGGCATGGGCTAGGGTCTGCTCCAACTCGCGAACCTCGGACGCATTGAGCTCATAGATCCAGTCACTGCGTTCGGTTTGGGCCCGGCCGTACCAAGCCGCCGGCATGGTTAAGGGTGAGTCTGGAATCAACATTCGCTAGGCTCCCAAACAGCGGTCCCGCTCGAAACTAGCAACACGTGGACGGCGGTGCCGGCTTCGGTTCTGGTTCTGGCTCCGGCTCCGAGAAAGTGTCGCTGTTTTCCAGAACCTTGTACCATTCCCAGCGCATCCCCTCCGGGTCCGTCGCCCAAACCTTGTCTTGGACGGCGTAGCAACAAGTCGTCTTCTCTTGCGTCTGGTACGACAACTCGGATGCGCCGAACCGGTTCGTCGCATCCTCCACTTGTTGGCTGTCGAACACTTCGACACCGAGATGGTTCAACCGCTCCGCGGCGTTCGGGTCCTCGAACAACACGAGCTTGAGCGGCGGCTGATCAATCGAGAAGTTCGCATATCCGGGTTTGCGCTTGTTGACCTCCGCGCCGAACATCTTCGAGTAGAAGTCGATGGCCTGATCCAAGTTGCGAACATTCAACGCTAGCTGCAGTCTCATTGAATTGTCTCCTTTTCGGCAGCCGGTGGAGCACCTTCCCCACCGAGAAATCTCAACGCACGCGGTGCAAAGGGCGCCACCAGCGCTACTGTCAGAACAATGATCGCGGCCACGTAACCGCGTCCCTCGACCAACGCATCGCCGAACAAGCTCAACCCAGCCGCTCGCACAAGCGAGCCCGCAAATACCGCGCCGAGCAAACTTGCGGCGTTCATGCCGGCGACGATCGCGGCAATATGCAGAACCTCGGCGGGACCGATCGGGTAAGCCGTAACGACCGCCAGAGTGCGCGGCCCCAGGGGACGATTCGCATATTCCGCGACGTCACCCGTACGTCGACGCAAGTACTCGACAAGGCGATCGCGACCGGCGAGATGGGCGATCAGCACTTTCGCCGCCGCCGATGTGGTCAGGCCGAGGGCACCGAAAATCGTGCCTCCGAGAATCCCGAAACAAGCACCCCCAGCAGTCAGTAGGACGACAGACGGGATCAGCAAAACCGACCTGAACAAGAACAAAGCCACAAAGACCACCGGCCCATAGACTCCGAGCCCCGCCACGAAAAGTCGCACCGATTCGGCGGTCGCCATGACATCGATCTGATCCCTGAGCAGCGTTCCACCCACTAGCAGTGCAGCGATGAGGCCTGCGGCAAGTATGAAGGATCGGTTCAGCATGCCACTCAGCGCCGCGCCGTCACCTTCAAACTGGAGATCGAAGCGGCTGCATCCTGTGCTTCCTCTAGGGTCAATCCTTCCCGCGCTATGGCGCCGTCCAGATCCTCCGCCTGTAGACCGAGCAGGATGTCACCGTAGCTGGTGACCTCGACCTCATTCACGTCGCTGAGCCCTGCTCGCTCGATGGCGGCGACGTAGTCGGACCGAAGCATGGCACCGGCGATGCATCCGACGTACGCCTCTGCGCTCCGAGCCACCGCGGGCGGGAGCTCCTTCTCCAGAACCAAATCCGAAACTGCCATCCGACCACCGGGCCGCAAGACCCGATAGATCTCGCGAAAGACGCGATCCTTGTCCGGAGCCAAGTTGATGACGCAATTGGAAATGACGATGTCAAAGCTGGCGTCCTCGAACGGAAGCTTCTCGATCAGTCCCTTGTGGAACGAGACATTGTCGAAACCCGCGCTCTCGGCATTGGCCCTTGCTCGCTCCAACATCTCGTCCGTCATGTCGACACCAACGGCACGCCCCTTGGGCCCGACCGCTCGGGCGGCGATGAAGACATCAAAACCCGCGCCGCTGCCGAGATCCAGAACCGACTCACCCGGCCGCGGAGCGGCAAACGACACCGGGTTGCCACACCCCACTCCAAGATTGGAGCCCTCGGGAACCGCTTCGATGTCGGCGTCACTGTAGCCGATCGCTTGGGCGACTTTGTTCTCGCTTGATTCGCCGCAGCACGACGGCTGGCGACCGGCGATCTTCGCGTAACCTTCCCTTACGATCTCCCGAGTTTGCTCGTCCGATACACTTCCACTCTCCGACATCGTGCTCTCCTTCGCTTTATTTCGATAGTTCTAGGATTATCGAAATATAAAGTCAAGGGGTTTATCTCAGGCCATGGAAGAACCGAATCGCTCTTACCCAGCTTGGGTTTTTCGAGAAGTTGCCGCTACATCGATACCGGCACAGCACTTCTCGGTGAGGAAGCTCATCAACTCGCCAACCCGTTCATAGCGGACTGTGTACACCAGTGAGCGCCCATCGCGGCGGACCGAGAGCACACCGGCTTTTTCGAGAGCCTTGAGATGGAATGACAACGTCTGCGCAACGACACCCAGCTGGCGACTGATCTCCCCAGCTGCCAGCCCCTCCGGTCCCGCCTGAACCAGCAGCCGAACAACATCGAGCCGCGTCTCTTGGGCGATGGCCTGAAGCACCTGCACTGCGATCGCGGTTTCCATCAAAGGACACGATAGTCGACCGAGGCGCGGAGCGCTATTGCTGTTGTCGATATGGATCATCGGCGCGGGCAAGCATCCGTGACGAGACGATCCGCCTCGCTTCCCGGCAAGAGCCCTTCGCCGCCGCAGATTCCCAATGCAATGGGTGTCCGCGGGGTCGCCCCCAGGTTCTAGTTGAGCAGTGCCTTGATCTCTTTACGGTAGCCGCGATTCGCCAGAGCGCTTGCGGAGTCACCCTTGTCGTCAACCACCGAGGGGTCGGCTCCGCGACGAAGAAGGGCTTTGATCGTAGCCGCGTCAGGAGACCTCGCGCCGACCGCACGGATCAGGGCCGTTCTTCCGGCCGCATCTCTCGCATCGACGTCCGCGCCGCTTTCGCAAAGGAGATCGATCAGGTCCAGCTTCCGGGCCCCCGCCACAACCATCATCAGGGCGGTTTGTCCGGAGTGGTCGCGAGCGTTGGGGTTCGCGCCGCGAGCCAACAGCAGCTCCATCATGTCTTTGCGGAAGTACGCTGCCATCAGACCGGTTCTTCCGTCGCCGTCCCTCGAGTCAACACTCAATCCGCGCTCCAACAGCGAAAGTACGACGTCCGTCTTGCCAGCCGCTGCCGCGCCAACAATCACAGAGCCAGCCTCTGCTCCGGGCGCCGCGAGAACCATATCGATAAGCTCCATGCTTCCCGAGCGACCGGCGTACAAGTATCCCGATGATTGGTCCGGCCCCGCCTGCGCGAGTCGCGCGTTGTTATCCAACAGCAAACGCACCAAACGCGGCCGCACTTCTCTGATCGCGAGGCCGAGCGGAGTGACGTGGCCGTCTGAGATCTCCGGATCAGCGTCGCTCTCCAAGAGCGCTTTCACTTTCTCCGGATCGTCTTGGTCCACTGCGATCAACAACGCGGTTTGCTCGGTGCGATTCTGAAGGTCCGTCGCCGCGCCGCGATCGAGCAAAATATCCACGATCGCACGCCCCCGATCATCCTGCTTCACGTGCTGTTTACGCGCTTTCACCGCGTACATGAGGGCCGACATACGACCATCGGAGACGGCGTCAATCTCCGAGCCCTGCTCGAGTAGATAGGAGACGATGTCGGGCGCGCGACGCAACGCCGCCTCCATCAGTGGGGTTAAGCCGTCTGATCGCTGAAGGATCGAAACGCCTTCGGCAACGGCAGCTTTGACCTCGTCGAGGTTGCGCCGCCCAATCGCCTTGAACAGAGGCTCCGCCCACTTCCCTGTACACGGTGCCGCCACCTGGCGGCGCCCAGCGCTGTCGGCTGCCACTTCAGATGGTAGCGCTTCACGGGCCGGTACCGAGGATGCAGCCGCGATCAACTCTGCGACATCCAGATGCCCCTTGCTGCGAGCCATCTCGCTTGCTGTCTTTCGGCGCGAACTCTGCAACGTCGGGTCGGCCTCAGCGGCGAGAAGTACGTTTACCGGCGCGGCATGACCCTGCTCGGCCGCAATCATCAGCGCGGTGAGACCCCGGACACGCCCACCCCAAGTTCGCGTATCGACCTCCGCGCCCGCCGCCAAAAGCATCGTCACGCATTCAGCGCAACCGCTCCTGGCAGCCGCGTGAAGACTCGTACCGCCGTACGATCCGCGCGTGCCGACGCCTGCGCCCGCGTCCAACAAGATCTGCATTACTTTAGGCTCGCCGCCACCAGCGGCCATCGTCAGGGCAGTGCTCAGCGACCAGCGCCTGGAGTCAACGTTCGCACCGGCGGCGATCAACGCGTCCGCTACCAGGTCATGCCCCGCACTGGCAGCCAGCATCAGCGGGGTCATTCCTTGCCGGTTAGGGAGATTTACATCAGCACCCGCGGCAATCAGCGAGCGACATATCTCGAGATGTCCCTTGCTAACCGCCCAGTGCAACGCCGACTCGCCCCTAATCGTCCGGAGATCGATGTCGGCGCTGCCACGCAGGAACAGTTTCACCAAGTCGTTGTTTCCCGCATTGATCGCCTCGATCAGCGGAGTCGTCTCTCCCCGCGATAACGGGTTGAGTCGGGCACCCCGTTCCAGCAAGATCCCCGCCGTCTTCGAGTGCCCCGCGCCTGCAGCCACTGAAAGTGCTGTTGCCCCCCTCCTGTCTGTGGTTTCGATATCGGCCCCGTGATCCAATAGCAGAGTCACGGCATCATCCTTGCCCAACATTGCGGCAGTCATGAGTGCCGGCCGATCCACGCCATCGACCTCAGTCATCTCGGCGCCGCTCTCGATCAATCGTTGGACTAGATCGCTACAGCGGATAATCGCGCGCAACAAAGCCCGGCCACTCGGACGAACACCCGTGGCCAGCAGGCGAATCGCAACCGGCCTGTTCGCCATTTCAAGGGCCGCCTCGAGTGGAGTCTCCTCGCCGTACCCAGCACTCGCCAAGCCCGGGTCCGCTCCATGTGCCAGCAGCAGATCTACAATTTCGAGGGCTCCGAATCGCGACGCTCTAACCAGCGGCGTTTCACCGCCGCCGTCGCGCGTATCTGGATCGGTTCCATCGACAAGAAGCGCCCTTACGGCCGCAACATCTTTGCCATGGACCGCGCCGACAAGCTCCTCGCCACGGGAAACCGAGGGGACTTCTGCCAATGCACCGTTGCTGCGCAGCAACCTGGCGACGGCCTTCCGATCGTTGTCTTCCGCGATGGCCAAAGCCGACCGGCCATAGTTCCCCCTGGAGTTGGGATCGGCACCCGCTTTGAGAAGAAGCCGCACCTGGCCCGCGCAACCGTCGTTCCATCGCCGCGCGACGTCGTACTTTAGTTGCTTCCCTTGCGCGGCGACGAGTTGCTTGAACTCCTCCACTTCTTGGGTGGCGGCTTGCTTCTGCTGCTGATCCATTCCTGACATGTCAACGCCGTCCTCAAGCAGCTCGCGGACGGAAGCCCGCCACTCGGAGAGAACCGAGCGCAACTTCGAGTGATCGCTGCACGCGTGCTTGACATGCAGCGGGACAACCCCCACACCAACACTGGTCACAGCCTTGGCATCGGCTCCGCGCCGAAGCAGGAGCTTGACAACCTCGGGGTGCCCCTGATGCGCGGCCTCCAGGATTGGCGTCCAACCGCGGCTGCCGACCAGGTTCGGATTCGCTCCCTTGTCGAGCAAGAACCGAACGAGATCGAGACGATCGCTGGGCTCATCACACTTCGAGCGTATCGCGAGAACTATAGGGCTACGCCCCTCCACATTTTGCCGGCTCGGGTCCGCTCCCTTGTCGACAAGAAAGCGAGCCGCGTCCCCTTGGCATGCGGCACAGGCAGCCCACAACGCCTCCCCCATCGCGCCTCGTGCAGAGTCTTGCGAAAGAAACATCTCGAGAATCGGTACCCGACCCTGGCTAGCGACCGCACGCAGCGGCGACGGGTAGACTTCTGTCCCGATGGTCGGATCCGCACCGTGCTCAGTCAACAGGCGTACAAGCTCGATCCTGCGCAATGTAACCGCTTGAATCAGTGGAGTTTGGGTCACAGTGCTCCAAACATCGGGGTCGGCCCCGGCTTCCAATAGAGCAGCTACAGTCGCTGGTTGGTTCGCCTGTACAGCACGCGATAGCGCCGTGCGACCACCATCGTCGGCCGCATCGATCGGGGCACCCGCAGCGAGCAGCATACGCACTGCATCGCTGTACCCCATCTTTGCCGCGAAACTCAGAGCGTCGTATCCATCGTCGCTTCGCGGTCGCACATCAGCTCCAGCGTCAAGCAACACCCCAAGCGTTTCTGGGTGACCCGTCGCCCACATCAGAGCTGTCGTGCCCTGTGCATTCGCTGCGTTGACCTCTGCGCCCCGCTCGAGCGCTTCGCGCACGATCTCCGTACGCCCTGCGGTCGCCGCCGGGAAGAGTAGTGTTGCTCCGCGTGCATCGGCCGCATTCACGTCGGCCCCGGCCTCGATAAGGGTCTTGACGATCGTCCAATCCGGATGACCAGCGGCGGCCTTTACCAGCGCCGTTTCGCCTTCAAAGTCGATCGCTTCGACGTCCGCCCCCAACTCGCGAACAAGAACTTCAACAGCCCCAACGCTCCTACCCGCGGCGGCAGCGATCAGCGGAGTCCACCCCTTGACCGTGTCAGGAACATCGACGTCTGCACCACACCGAGCAAGAGTTTGCACGAACCCGGCGTTTCCAACCGCAGCAGCGTGCCAGAGGGCTGTTCGCCCATCGGTATCGACAGCTCCGAGATCAGCACCAGCTGTAAGGATGCGTTCAAAGTGCGGTTGCTTCCGCTTCTTCACCGCCTCGATCAGCGAGAACTCGGTCGTTGCAGCTTCGGCTACGAAAGCAGCGAGAAGCCAAACGACGATCGCGCTTCTCAGTCTTCGGTCCATATCGACAGACCCCCTTCCACCGGCGCGCCGATCAGTTGTGAAGGACGCCCTGAAGGATAGCCGAAGTCTCCTACCGATGCTGCATCAATCTTCGGACGTGCGACGCAAGTTGCAGAGATCGACGTCTCAAAGCCCTTCGCAACGCAACACAAATCGATCAGAGTCGCTACGGGTTTCGGTTCGCGTCGCGGCGCTGAGGCTCGACACCTGCCCACGCGGTACGACAAACGGAATCAGTCGTGTGCACAAGTCCGCCCCCGGGCGCGGGAAGGGCGGAATCGTATTGCGGAACGCATCCGCATTGCGACGATCATGCGATCCCAACGGAGCATCGGGCGCGGGTTCGCGCAACTCGATATCGAGCAACGTCTCGTCGGTCGAGCAGAACGGTGTCAACGGGTCGCGAACATTGAAACACAGCGAGAACAGAAACGTACATTGGCCTTTGATCGAGTCACTGTCACAGAAGCTGTCTCCATCGCGACAGCTCGCAACCGGTACGCGCCTCCGTCGCAGGACATCGGGCGGCCGGAAGTTCCAACCGAGAAGGCAGTCTGATCGTCCGCTGCCGCCGCCGAGCTCGATCTCGCGCACCCGCGTAACGGCACGAAACGCCGTCGCAACATCGAGACTCGGATAGGTGCGGCGGTTGCGCCGATCCAGCACTGGTACGCCACTCCCCACCAAAGCGGTTTCAATCGCGTCCGCCGACAGCGAGGGACGTGCCGAGACCAACAGTGCAGCCGCGCCGGCGACATGGGGCGCAGCCATCGAAGTCCCGCCGCAGACTCGCTCCCCACCGATGGTGCCGCAAATCAATGACTGCTGCCCGCCAAGACCCGAGGAAATAATATCGATACCCGGCGCCACCATGTCCAGTTGGGTGCCCGCGTTAGAGAAGAATGCGACCTCGTCATCTTCGTCGATCGCACCAACCGATAGCACCTCCGGAACGCACGCCGGCGAGCTCAGCGCATTGAGTCGCGACTGGTTTCCGGACGCTGCAACGACAACGGTTCCCCGCTGCCGTAGTCTTCGCACGATGTCGCCAAACATCTCATTGATTCGGCACACCGTCCCCACGTCACAGCCTCGGTCCGGGTCGCAACTGGTCTCGCAATCGCCGACGCAGTCGCCCACAAACACTCGTAGGCTGGCCAAGCTCATGTTGATGACACGAACGTCGGGGCGATTCACCGCGATCCAATCTAGAGCTGCAACCCAATCCGAAACCTGACCGACATTCCCGTCATCCAGTACCTTAATGGCTATGACTTGCGCATCCGGGGCTACGCCAACGCTCGAGACATTCCCGCGCGATAGCAGAATGCCGGCAACATGAGTGCCATGCGGGTGCCCCGGTCCGGCGCTGCCCACGCCAGAAGCTCGCGCGCTGCCGTCGGGGCAACAGTCCGGACGGCAAAAGATCCCTACGCCATCGCCGCACGTACCGCGACAAAAGCACTCCTCGTGAACGATCGCACCAGCGAAATCGGGATGCTCGGCTTCGATGCCGCTGTCGATGACCGCGACGGTCACCGCGCGTCCAGTGACAAAACGCGCATGAACTCGATCGCCCCCCATCTGGGGGACACTCCGGTCCAAAGCTCCGGTGCCGACCAGGTCGGGCGCCACCCACTCGACATCCGGATGACTCGCAAGCATTTCCAGTCCCGCCGGCGTGACGCTGGCGGCAAAACCCGCGACCGATTCGAAGCGGCGGTAGGGATACACGTCCGCCGGATCGGCAGTCGCCAGAACAGCCTCTTGTGCGGCCGCGACCGTGGCCGTCAACCCTCCCAGCGGCCCCACAGAGCCCCGAAGACCAACAATCACATTAGCGAGACCAGACTGTGATTGAATGCGCACCTGTGGATCGACCGGGGCGGCGCTCGATTGGCGAGCTACGAGGATCAGCCCGATTATCAAAAGTCGCCACAACACCATGTCGCGACAATGATGACAGCAAAGTCGAGGCATGGACAGGACTGCCCATGCCGGGCGTTGACGGCATGGCAATGCTCCCAGAGGTAATTGTCCCGGAGGCACCGCTCCCTTGCGCGCCTATCCCCCGAGCCGCTAATGCGGCGGGCATGGAGTACGTCGGCATCGAAGAAGGAAAGCAGCGCAGCGGGTTGCGACTGGTGCTTACCGCCGGCGTCCCCGGACCATGGGGCGAAGCGGCCAAGTCGCTGTTCCACGTCAAAGGCATTCCCTACACCGCGGTGCGACAGATCGCCGGCAAAGTGGACGAAACGCTCCGACAGTGGACACACCAAACCAGCGCTCCTGTGGCGATCCTCGACGACGAACGACCACGCTCCGGATGGGCCGAGATTCTCTTTCTTGCCGAGCGCCTGCGGCCCGAACCGGCCTTGGTACCGTCCGACCCAGGCGACCGAGCACGCATGCTCGGCGTTTGCCATGAGATCTGTGGCGAACAGGGCTTCGGTTGGAACCGACGCCTGATGCTCTTCGATCCGATCATGCGCGACGACGCCGAAGCTGCCAGCAGTCCGATGGGATGGAAGTACGGTTACACACCAGAGGCCGCAGACGCCGCACCGGGCCGAACTCTGGACATTCTCAATCTAATCGCCACGACCCTGCGTCAACAGCGCGATCGCGGCAGCGACTATCTCTTCGGCGACACTCTTACAGCCGCCGATGTCTACTGGGCAACGTTCGCCGCAATGGTCAAACCGCTACCCGCCGAACAATGCCCCATGCCGGACTGGATGCGCCCAATGTACGATTTGTCGAACGACCGGAGCGATCTCGACTACGATCCAATCGTTCTCTCGCATCGCGACTTCATCTACAAACGCTATCTGTCATTGCCGATGGACTTCTAGCGCGAACCTCTTAGGAATATCTCAGAATGGGACTCTTCGACTCAGACCGTACTGACGCAAATCTGGCCAGCGGGCGCTCCATGGTGCTCGGCGCGCGCGGAATGGTCTGCTCGAGCCAACCACTCGCAACCCAGGCCGGGATAGCCGTGTTGCGCAACGGCGGCAACGCGATCGACGCCGCAGTCGCAACCGCCGCGACTCTCGGTGTCGTCGAGCCCTTCATGACAGGGATCGGCGGCGATTGCTTCATGCTCATCTGGAACGCCGAAGAGTCCAAGCTGCACGGCCTGAACGGCAGCGGTCGTGCTCCCGCAGCGGCGACCGTCGAAACACTGCGCGATCGCGGTCACAACGACATGCCGGCACTCGGCATCCTCTCGGTGACGGTTCCCGGCGCTCTCGACGCGTGGTCTGTCGCCCTAGAACGATTCGGTTCCATCTCTCTCGGCGACGCGCTTGCACCTGCTATCGACTACGCAGGGTGCGGCTTCCCGGTGACAGAGATCATCGCGCACCAGTGGGGCCTTGCCGCCGGCATCCTGCAGGAAGAAGAGGCGAAACGGGTGTTTCTTCCGTCAGGTGCATCAGCAAAGCTCGGTGATATCGTGCGGTTGCCGGACCTTGCAACCACGATGGAGGCAATTTCTGCCGGCGGCGTTGATGTGTTCTACCGCGGAGACATTGCCGACCAAATCGCCGCAGCGGCCACTGAACGATCGGGATTGTTGGCGCGCGAAGACCTCGCTGAACATCAGTCGACCTGGGTCGACCCGATCTCGGCGACGTACCGCGGCCACGAACTCTACGAAATCCCGCCAAACGGCCAAGGACTCGCCGCATTGCTCGCGCTGAACATCCTCGAATGCTTCGACATCGAGGGAGCTGAGCCGCGCTCCGCCAAGGCCCAACACATGACCATCGAAGCGGTGAAACTCGCCTACGCTGATCGTTCTCGCTGGGTCGCCGACCCCGAGTATGCGGAGCTTCCCCTTCAGCATCTTTTGTCGAAGGACTACGCGCAGGGCAGGGCGGCACTGATCCAACCCGGCAAGGTGCTGAAGTCTTTCTCGCCCGGGCAATTCCGCGCCGGCGCGGACACGATCTACCTCACTACTGCCGACAAAGACGGCAATATGGTTTCGCTCATCAACAGTCTGTACTTTCCCTTCGGCTCCGGAGTGGTCGTCGAGGGAACCGGTATCGCGCTGCAAAACCGCGGCTTCGGTTTCTCGCTCGACCCGACCCACCCCAATTGTATCGCGCCAAACAAGCGACCGTTTCACACCATCATCCCGGCAATGCTGTTTCGCGACGGCAAGCCTCTGGTGTCTTTCGGCGTCATGGGCGGCGACATGCAAGCACAAGGACACGTACAGGTCGTCTCCAATCTGGTCGACGCAGCCATGAATCCGCAAGATGCCATCGCCGCGTCAAGGTTCCACTACATTGACGCTGACCGAGTCACGCTCGAGAGCAGTCTCAACGCCGAGATCGGAACCGCACTCGGGGCACTCGGTCACGACATCTTAGGCCCCGACGCAGCCCTCGGGCGCGGCGGCTTCGGCGGTGCCCAAGCAATCGCCATCGATGAGAACGGCACGTACTGGGGAGCATCCGACCCCCGCAAAGACGGCGGCGCCGCTGGTTATTGAAGGAGCTCGCGCCGAATACTCGCGGCAGGTAGTTGTTCGTAGTAGCGCAAGATCCGGTCCGCGATGCTGCGGCCAAGCATTCGTTGGCCACGGCGATTCGGGTGGATCCCGTCCTGGAAATAGCCTGACGGTCGCGAAGCACTCAACTCGTCTGCGGGCAGCAAATCCGTCCCTTCCCAGACAGGTAGACTTCGCGCAGCACATACGCGGCGAATCTCTGCCCGCAGGTCTCGCAAGCTGTAGCCCGCCCCGTTCGCCAGTTCTTCGTCGACGCGCTGCAGCGGTGTCACACAAACCAACGCCTGGCCCTGAGCGCCATAGATTGGCGACGCCATGACCTCGTCGAGAAACCCTTCGTAGCCATCGCTAACCTCCGCCATCGGGCGGTCCAGCGCAAAGTCGTTGGTGCCCTGCATGACCAACGCAATTCTCCACAGAAAATTGTCGGCAGCCACAGCAGTCGCGTATTGCTCGTGGAGATCAGCTGCTTGAGAAATACCGCGACCGTTGAGATGCACCACGAAACCTACATCAAAGAGCCTCTTCACAAACGTATCGCGCGCCCTGCCTCGCGGGCCCATCTGTACACCGATCCCGATCGAGTCGCTGACGATGGAAATCACTGGAATCTCGGTACCGAAAAGCGCCTTCCGGCGGCCCGACAACGTTTCCGCTTCGGCAAGTCCAGTGACAGCAGAACCCAACGCCAAGACAACCAGCGCCGTCGTAACTCGAGTTCTCATGGTGTTCCAGCCATCCCTACAAAAACTTTTGCGACCGGTAGAGCGCCGAAAGGGACTTACCGTCGGTGATCTCTCCCGAGTGTGCCATCGAATGTACTTCTTCGATCGGAATCACATGCGGCTGTAGCACTTCGTTGTCATCGAGCTCTTGCGCGCCCGCCGTTAGGCCACGCGCCAAGAACAGGTAGATCACTTCGTCGCAAAATCCGGGCGCCGTCAGCATCTCGCCGAGGCTCGTCCACTCCGACGCCGTGTAGCCAGTTTCTTCGCGCAACTCGCGCTTGGCGCATACCAGCGGTTCCTCCCCAGGCTCAACCAGTCCGGCCGGAATTTCCCAAATCTCTTCACCCAGAGGCGGGCGAAACTGTCGCACCAAAATCGTCCGATTGAGATCATCGATAGCCAAGATCGCGGTCGCTGGGGCATGCCGTACGATCTCGAAGTCGACGCTTCGCCCATCCGGCATGTCCATTCCTTCGCGACGGACATCGATAACATACCCCTTAAAGATTGATTCGATTTTGCCGTTCGGGCGAGCCTTCTTAGTCACGCTTCCTCCCTTCCACAGCCCGACCGTGACTGGTCCTACAGGGAGAATCAACTAACGAGAGCTCGCCCGCGCGTCCATCACGGTTCGTCCGGCTCTGGGGTAGCCGTCGATCGTCCGAGCACCACTCCCTTGCGTCCGACGAGCACGGCGCTAACCTCCGGAAACATGGATCTTACCTTCACCGAGAGCGAGGAGCGTTTCCGATCTTCACTGCGCAATTGGCTCATCGCCAATCCTCCCGGGCCGGAGCCCAAGGAACTCAGCTCTTGGGTGACCTATGGCAAGTCCTGGCAGAAAAGTCTGCACAAGGCCGGGTGGTGCGGGGTCCACTGGCCAAAAGAGTACGGCGGCAAAGGCGCCTCACTGATCGAGCAGATCATCTTTCAGCAAGAGATGGCACGCGCCAAGGCTCCGCTATTGATCAACCTCGCCGGCCTCACGATGGGCGGCCCGGTGCTGATCGCGCACGGCACTCAGACGCAGAAGTCTCGCTATCTGAAGAACATCCTCGCCGCTGACGAGATTTGGTGCCAGGGTTTTTCCGAACCCAACGCCGGCTCGGACCTCGCCGCGCTCAACACAAAGGCGGTTCTCGACGGCGACGACTTCGTCGTCAACGGCCAGAAAGTCTGGACCAGCTTTGCGCGCTACGCCGACTGGTGCATGCTTCTCGTGCGAACGAATCCCGAAGCGCCGAAACACAAAGGCATTACCTTCCTCATCGTCGATATGCGCAGTCCCGGGATCACTGTACGGCCGTTGAAGCAGATCAACGGCGACGAAGACTTCAACGAGTTGTTCTTCGAAGACGTGCGCGTGCCGCGCGAGAACGTGATCGGACAAATCGACGCAGGCTGGAAGATCGCCATCACGACGCTCATGCACGAACGCCAAACACTGACCTTCTCGAGACAGCTGCAGTCGACCATCGCCCTACAAGAACTCTGCGACTTGGTTCGACGCTACCCGAACAAGAAGGAGCCCATTGCCGCCGACCCGGTCGCACGACAGAGGCTCGCCGCCGCCTACATCGAGAGCCAAGCGATGCGCTATACGTCATTGCGCAACCTCACCAAGACGCTGCGTGGCGGCGAACCCGGCCCCGAGGGTTCGATCGAGAAGCTCTTCTGGAGCGAGATGTATCAGCGCATGCTGGTCGACGCCGTCGCAATGCTCGGGCCCTTTGGACAGCTCATGCCAGGCTCCTCTCACGCCATCGACGACGGCAAGTGGGGCTATCTGCATCTCTACTCACGCGGTCGCACGATCGCCGCCGGATCGTCGGAGATACAGCGCAACATCATCGCCGAACGCATTCTGCAACTCCCGCGAGGTTAAACCATGGAAAAGAGAGTCGTCACCGATTCGATGATCGGCCTGGAGCTTCCAAACATCGACTCTTGGTCGGAGCGCGTCACCGTAGTCCTCGGCCAGAATCCGGGAATGTTCACCGGTCCGGGTACCAATACGTACCTTGTGGGAACCAGCACCCGTCCAATCCTGGTCGACACCGGCGAGGGGAACGACAAGTACATGCCATTCCTGCGCCAAGCGATGGAAGAGCGCGGCGCTGACGGCCTGCAAGAGATTGTCTTGACCCACGCCCACCCCGATCACAACGGCGGCATCGACGATGTGCTGAAAGAGTACGGCCCACTCAACGTCACCAAGAAACCATGGCCCGAATACGACGGCGGCCGCGAACTCAACGTCATCGACGACGAGGATGTGGTCACGACCGAGGGCGCAACACTGCAAGCAGTCTGGACCCCGGGACATGCAAAAGACCACCTCTGCTACTTCATTCCCGAGGACAACGCCTTGATCACCGGCGACGTCGTCCTTGGAGCAGGGACGACGGTCATCCCACCCGACGGCGACCTCTACGACTACATCCAGTCCTTGCACCGACTCCTCGACTTCGGGGCCGACACACTCTACCCGGCGCACGGACCGTGCATTCGCAATGCACAAGAAAAGATCGAATCGTACTTGGCTCACAGAGCGCTACGAGAAGATCAGATCCTCGAGGCACTCAAGGCCGGCATCGAATTGATCCCCGAAATGGTGAAGCGCATCTACTCAGACGTACCAGAGTTCCTGCACGCGGCAGCGGGTATGTCCGTCGACGCCCACTTGCGCAAACTTCTCCGTGAAGAACGGGTCAGCAAGAAGGGCGACCGCTGGGCGCTGACTTAGGGTCAAGGGTTTCGACGCTGATGGCCGCAGAGGGGCCGCCTGGCTCACTGGCCGACGAGGGACATTGAGCCATCGCGCAACTGGGACCCGGAGGGAATCGCGGCCTGATGCTCGTTGGTCATCTGGAGAGATGACTGCTTGGTGACTAGGGGTAGAGCATGCGCGACCCAGAGCGGTCGCGTTCATCGGGCTCGAGTCCGAGGTAGTCCAGGCGCAGCTGATCCCAAAGCTGAAGCTGGGACCAGTCTGGTCGGGTGCGGAACTTGAGCTCATCCGTGACGAACGGGTTCGGCAACAATACCGTCAGCTGCTGCTCGCGCCGTCCGTTCATCAACCGTAGTCCCCAGGTGTCCGGGCAGCCGTCGCCGTTGATGCGACGGAAGAACTCAGCGCGATGCGTCCGTCGCTCCACCGCCAGGTCTCGTGGCGTTTCGCGCCCCGGATCGCCGCGATGCTCGCCGATGCAAAGATGGAAGTGCAGCGTGCCGAAGTCTACTGTCAGGTAGCCGTCGAAGAGGACGATCTTCTCTGGCTTTTTGGATGCCCTGATCTCCCACGCAGCCCCCTGGATAAGGGGGCCAAAAGTGACCGCCGCCCAGTGCTCGCGGAACAGCTCCACGAGCAAACGATGGAGTACGTGCTCGGACGGCTCAATCGCCCAGAGCTCGAGCATCCCAACGCCGCGCTCATGCACTACGGTTGGTGCGACAGACTCGGCGGGCAGCACGTCGGCGAACACAAAGCCGCCTCGCTCGACAACGGCCCCCGGGCGAACCTGGATCTCCTTGGAGAACATCGGCCCACGGTACGCGAACGTGTGAAACTCACCGTGCTCACCGCACGGGTCAACACCGGCTGGCAGAGCGTCCAGCATGCTCTCGTCATACGTTCGTCCCGCAAACGAGGCATCGAGCTTGCTGGGATCGACGCAGGTCGTTTGCGCACGGAGACCGCTGCGGACCATGTCGCGTGCCAGTTTGTCGGTTTTCAATCCCCAGATCGGGAACAGGGGGGCGATGCCGGTCGGGGCCAGCTTGTCCTCGCGGTAGCGACGCACATCCTCCAGGAACAGGTCGCCGAACGCCATTGTGGTCACTCCGTCGCGTTTGGCTTGCTCCAATGCGACTGCCATCGCGCTCTCGTACTGCTCGTTAGAGCAGGGATCAGGGATGAGCACCTTTGTGAGCGGCAACGCAAGTGCCTCGGCTTGCATCTCGAGCAGTCGTTCGCGAACCCCGTGCATGGCCACACGGCTCGCCGCCTGGTTCACGGTCGTCAGCAGTCCAGCAATCTCGACGTCGCCGGCTGTGCGCAGCGCGTGCAGGGCCCAGGCGCTGTCCTTGCCGCTGCTCCAACACATCACGGCTCGGGGTCGCACGGTGGATTTCATGAACGACGACCAAAGCAGATCCATCGAGCATCGACCAACCGGTCGATGCTCGACCGGGGCCTCCCGAAGCGCTGGCGAGCCTCCGAGCTGCTGATGTCCGACGCAGGATAGCGAAACCGATTCGCGCAAGCGCAAATGAGGATCTTGAACCGGCCTGTCCACCAAAGCCTTGGCGCAATCAGGCAGTGCCTTAGCTGTTGTTGAGTATTCGTCAACGCTGCCGTAGCCCGAAGACAATTTGCGGCGCGTGTACTGTTTTTCAACGGGCTGCTAGGCTTCGCCATAGATCCACTCATTTTAGATGGCGATGCGCTCGATTCAATCGATGGCGAGTTCGTCGCTCGTGAGGTGCAGGATGGAGTGCGTATTTCTCGGCCCGTTGCATTACGTCCGGAGCCTCGGGGTCACCGACCGGTGTTTGTTGGTCGTGGCGCTTGCCATCGCATTGTCCGCCTGCGGTAATGGCAACGGAGGCGCCAGCGAGCCATCGTTCGTTCCGGGAGAGGTCGCCATCATCCCGCGGCCCGCGGCGGTCTGGGTGGATGCGGCAGGGTCCCGCTTCGAGCTCGACGAGCAAACTCTGGTCGTCGTCGACGCCGGCGTTGCGGACGCGAAGAACGCGGCCGACCTCGTCGTCGAGATCCTCTCGCATGCATTCCCAGGACGCGCCGGTCCCAGCCTGCGCGACGCTCCCGACGCTACTCGGGGCGCGATCGTTCTCACTTCGCACGGCGCCGACCCCGCTCTCGGCGACGAGGGCTACGAGCTGGTGGTCGACTCCACGGGGGTCGTCGTCAGGGCGGCCGGCGGACGCGGCCTTCTGCACGGCGTGCAGTCACTGCGCCAGCTCCTGCCCCCAGAGATCGAAAGCACGGTCGCGGTCGAGAGGGCCCCGGAAGCCATCGACTGGTCGCTGCCCGGTGTCAGAATCGTCGACCAACCGCGGTTTCCCTGGCGCGGGTTGATGCTGGATACGAGCCGGTTCTTCGTGCCGTTCGAGTACGTGATGCGCACGATCGACCTGCTCGCGCTGCACAAGATGAGCGTGCTCCATCTCCACCTCTCGGACGATCAGGGTTGGCGCATCGAGAGCGAACGCCATCCGGAGCTGCAGATCCACGGCGCGCTATGGGATGCCGAGCTCGCGCCCGACGAGATCGGCGGCTACTACACGCGTGCCCAGCTCGAGGAGATCGTCGAGCATGCGCACCGGCTCGGGATCGAGATCGTCCCCGAGATCGACGTGCCCGGCCACAGTCTCGCGATTCTGCGCGCGCTCCCCGAGCTCGCCTGCTCGGCCACTCCCGGTACGGTCCGCCGACGTGAAGAGTTTCGCATCACCCCCTGGTTCGAAGGACCGCTGATCCACGAGGAAGTGCTGTGTGCATGCGACGAACGCGTCTACGCCTTCGTCGCAGACGTTCTCGACGAGCTGATCGCGATCTTCCCCGGTCGATGGGTCCACCTCGGCGGGGACGAGACGCCGACCACGGAATGGCAGACCAGCCACCTCTGCCGGGAGCTCGCCGTGGCGGGCGAGATCGCAGGACCAGACGAGGTGCAGGCCTATTTCTCACAACGGGTCGAGGAGCTCGTGCGTGAGCGCGGGAAACGTATGATCGGTTGGACGGAAACGCTGGCCAATGAGCAGGCGGCTGGCGATCGATTTGCGCTCTCGGATTCGTTCGTGACCATGCACTGGAACGGGTTCTTCAGCGGCGACCCGCCGCACCTCTACGAACGCGACGTAGTCCAGGCTCCGATCTTCACGCTCTACCTCGACTGGTACAACAGCACGTCGCTCGACGAGGTGTACGCCTACGATCCCGTGCCTGATGATCTGACACCAGAAGAGGCGGAGCACGTGCTCGGCGCAGAGGGCGCTATGTGGACGGGCTTTCCGCAGCAGCGCAGCCTCGAGAGGATCGACATTCATCTCTTCCCGAAACTGCTCGCCATCGCGGAGCTCACGTGGTCAGCCCGCGGACGGCGCGACCTCAGCGACTTCGCGTCGCGCCGCGCCGCACACGAGAGGCGTCTCGATCTTCTCGGCGTGACCCTGGGCATCTGTACCGATTGCCTGGCGTGACCAAAAGCGAAGTGCGACGCTCTCCTGTGGCCTTCTCCTAACCCTCGCGCCAAGTCAGCGGTCCTGAACCGTCCGTTGAAAACGAGGAGCGGCAAACGAAAACCCGGGGGCTGCTCTACGCCACCGATTGACGGCGATTTTCCCAAGCGCGCCAGATGAGGGCGGTCGGCATGGCAATGATGCTGACCGCAAAGGCGACAAACTTCGGGGGCTGCAAATTTGCTGCGATGGCCGCCAGAGAGTCGTTGCCTGTTTCGGCAAGGAGCTGGGCAAACTGGCTCAGTGTCTCGCCATAATCCAAGAGGCCGAACAGAAGGTACGCGGCGACTGATAGCGCGCCGACTCTTCTCAGTGATGAAGAGCGGGCCTCGCTCCAGACCAACCACCCACCCAGAACCCCGCCGAGGCTGTATAGGCCGATGAAGACCAAGTCCGCAGCCATCGCGTACTTCGCGAAGCTGAGCTTTCCAATCGCAGCCCAGCTCTTCTGGATTTCATCGATGCGCGCGGCAGTGCCGGCGCTTTGGTGATCCAAGATGCCGCGTGGAGCCGCCTCGGTGTATAGCTCGCTTCCAACAGACAGGAGCACCATCAATATTCCTAGGCCGCCCAACCAAAGGACTCCGAAAGTTCGCCAATTGAGAAACCCGTTCATCACCTACCCTCACTTCTGACAGTTTCAGCCATCCTGGCAACCTGAATTCCGACCAACAAAGCCGCAGGACGGCAAAGGTCACCACCGAGTCGAAGGCCGGTGCCGTAGATTATCGAACCAATCGTGTTCGCAGCGGTTCAACCTCGCACGCAGCGCCGGTGAATTGACTGTGGTCTTCGTGTCTTTGTGTTGAAGAAAAATCCCCTAACACAGATCCAACCAGGGTGAGGCAGCTAAACAGGGAGGGCGGAGGTTAACATGCCTTTGCCCGAACTTTGAGGACTGTGGCTGTAGCCTCAGTAGTGGAGTTGCGCAGGCCAGGTGCAGAGACGCCCCGAGAAAACCAGATCCGCGACGCGGCTCGGACGGAGCCTCGCCCTCCCAATTTTTTCGGATCCGTGTTCATCAGTGTTCATCCGTGGCCCTATTGTCGAGCGCAGCATCAGCGTTCACCTGCGTTCATCAGCGGTTTGGTTTCGGCCATCGGCGGATAGGCATCTGCGGAAAAACTCTTCTCTGCACGACGGCCGTCATCCTCAGCCCCACACCCCTTGGCTGAAATCCTGCCGAGATCGATGGATTAGTACGCGCAGATACCGACCGAATCCCAGCAAACATCGTTGACACAGAAACCGTCGTTGCACTCCGAGCCACAACTCGCGTGGACGCACTGCCTCGCCGTGGAGCTACCAAGTGGATAACAGAAATGCCCGGGTGGGCACTCACCGGTGCCGCGGCATCTGGACGGTACACAGTGGCCGCCGCGATCGCATCTCTCGGCGTCCGGGCAATCGCGGTCTGTCGTACAGCGCGTGTCAAAACCTTCCGGCCCGAGCGGCGAGCGACAAGACTTTGGCGGGCTGCAGGCCGAATCGTCGCGGCACGACACAGTTGTCTCGCAACCGACGAGGGCTGCGTTTGCAGCAGTGATCAGTTCGCCAATCGCGACATTGCCATTCGAATCCGCGTCGATCGCATCGCATTGATCGATCGGCGCATTGCGCAAAGCCAAGGCGACCCCAGTGATGAGTTCGCCAACGGTTACGCGTTCGTCCTGATTGCAGTCGCCGACGCACCCCGGGGCTTCGCCGGTGACCTCAAAGGTGGTTGTCGCTTCGCCGAAAGGAGCGTGCAAGGAAAGGTCGTGGTTGCCGGGCAGGGTATCCCACGGGACGGTAAAGGTCGTCGTGTAGTCTGGGCCGACACCGTCAAACCACGCTACTTGCGACGCACCCAGGTGGAGGAACACATCGCGGTGATACAGGATGCCAGCGCAGGTGCCCGATACGGTGACTTCCGCGCCGCGCGGTGCGGCGGAGGGTTCCGCGTTGATGACGCAGGATGGAGTACCGGTCGGGCACAACGGTGGCGTGCATCCCGGGGTAGGCGTTGACGGCGCGGGTTCGCCGACCGACACAACGAACACCTCCGATCGCTCACTTAGGTAGGGACCGGGGGTATAGTACCCGCCGCCATCTTCGTCTTCGCAGTACTCCTCGGTCCCGTACGTGATCTCCAGCTGCAATCCAGCTTCGCCCACCAAGACCGTATCGAGTACGAACCTCGTGCGCGACTCAGACGACGTGCTTCCATGAAAAATGGGATAGGCGCCGTACAGTCTGACCGAGGATACGAAGTAGACGGCTGATCGAACATCGAAGCTGAGATAGACGATGTCACCGACAACCGGATTCGGTGGATCGACCTCGAGCCCAAGAAACTCAACATGTCCCGGGACCACCCCGCAGACGGTTTCTCCCATCGCCGGGGTTGCCGATGCCGCGGCGCCGACGATTCCGACTACAACAATGCTTCGGAGGAAATTACGCACTGACGTTCTGGTCATTCGTCGCCTCGACAAAATGGATGATCCGTTCCACCGGTTTGCTGCTCGGTACCAGGACAACGTGAACGGTGAAACCATAACATTTGCAATCCAAGTTTCGCACACATACATACATATACATGCGAACCACCGTAGAGATTCCTGATCTCCTGCTACGGCGAGCCAAGGAGAAGGCACTGGCCCAAGGAACGACCCTTAAAGAAGTGGTCATTCGAGCACTGCAAAGAGACCTCGAAGCCGATGGTCCGGATTCGATGCAACTTGTCGACTTTCCGATCATTAGAACCGGATCGCCGGGCACGGTGCGCGTCACAAACGCAGATATCGAGGACCTCGAAATCGACGACGATGCCGGTAAATAGCAACACAGGCTTCCTGTGCGATGTAAATCTCTTGGTCGCCTTCGTAATCGACGCACACGAACACTCAGCGTCAGCAACGGCTTGGCTAGACACA
Source organism: Deltaproteobacteria bacterium (assembly GCA_029262455.1). GTDB lineage: Bacteria > Desulfobacterota > Binatia > HRBIN30 > CADEER01 > CADEER01. Next base: position 214,188 of record JAJCZJ010000088.1, read on the forward strand.
ATCCAGCGCCGGCAGGCGATACATGTTTGTCGAGTTAGCCAGCTCGGTTTTCTGCGTCTCATCACTTCGCCGAGGATATTTGCTGATCGGGCGCTCAAACCCGTCGACGCGTGGATCGCCTACGACATGATGATGCGCGACGATCGCTTCGCGTTCATCGAGGAGCCAAAAGCGCTACGCTCGAGTTTCCGGGAGTTCTCGGACTCGCTCCAAAAGGGCGCGATGATCGGGACCGACGTCTACCTCGCCGCCTTCGCCCACGCGGCGGATCTCCAGATCGCCACGTTCGACTCCGGCTTCCGCCGCTTCGCGGGGCTGTCCGTACACCAGCTGCACTAGTGACACACGATCGTTTCTAGACGTCGGTACCGGGCGATTCGCCCGCATCCCAACCGTCGCGCATCAATTGGCGAAGATAGCGTGCGTGTCTGAAGTCTTCGAATCTCGGGCCCTCGCGTACGCGAGCAATACCAAAGCAGGGCAGGGACGATCAGAGAAACCAGATCCGCTACGCGGCTCGGACGGAGCCGCCCTCCCAATTTTTTCGGATCCGTGTTCATCCGTGGCCAAGTTTATCGTCCACAGCATCGGCGTTCACCTGCGTTCATCAGCGGTTTGGTTCCGGCCATCGGCCGGGGTGGGGCCATCCGCGTCATCTGCGGATTAAACTTTTTCTTCACCCGACCGTGCTGTATCGTAGCCGCCGAGTTTCGTTAACGCCTTCTTGAACTCCTGCGAACGGACAACTTCTAAAAGACTTTGCCCCATCGGGGATTCGACGAAGTCCGGACGCAAGATCAAGTCGTAGTCTTCACGCTCGACCGGGACGAAGTCGAGTCCCAGTGCGGTCGCTGCGGAACGAATCCCAAGACCACAGTCAGCTAGTCCCGATGCTACAGCCACAGCGACTGCCATGTGGGTGTACTCTTCGCGCTCGTAGCCGACGATTTTGTCTGGATCAATGCGCAGTTTCGCGAGCTTGTAATCGAGCAAGACGCGCGTACCCGCTCCCGGTTGGCGATTGACGAAGCGAACATCTTTGCGCTTCAGATCCTTCAGCGTCTTGATCTTCTTGGGGTTGCCTCTTGCACAGATCAGACCTTGTTCGCGCACCGCCAGGTTGACGACGCGAACCTTCGGCCTCTTGCCGGTCATGCTCGCCTTGCCAAAGATTCTTTGAATATCGGGAAGGTTGTAGACACCGGTTTTCGGATCGAGCAGGTGGCTACCGACGACGTGCGCTTCGCCGCGTTTGAGCGCTACCAGACCTCCGAGGCTGCCGACACTGGTCGCTGAGATCTTCAGGTCTGGATGTCGCTGCTTGAGACAGTCCTCGAGTACGCCGACGCTGAGATCGCTGCTACCGCCGAAAACGACCGTGCGCTCGATGTCGCCGAGTGGACGCAACAACTCGACTTCCACTTTCTCTCCGGCGTTGACGCCTTCCGACAGGGTCGGCACGCGCAGAAACCCATCCGCACGCACCATCGTGGTAATGACGCCGGCACCGCGCGCCAACGGATTGGCGACGATCTGGTCGCCGACGCGGCCCAAGGTCACGCGGACGAACTCTTCGACGCCGAGACGCGAAGGCAGCTTGCGCGGTACCACCGCCTCGACCGTTTGCGGAGCGTCGGGCTGTCTTCCCTGCAGACGAGCGATCAGCGGCTGCAGGACTTGTTGACAGACGACGATGGCCGACACCGGATAGCCCGGCAGTCCGACGACGGGCTTGCCGTTCACGCGCGCGCAGATCGCCGGCTTGCCCGGCATTACGTCGATCCCGTGCACCAAAACCTCACCCGCCTTCTCCAACACCGACACGGTGAAGTCGCGCTCACCCGCCGACGATCCCGCAATCACTACGACTACATCGAAGTTCTCCGCGCACCTTCGGACGGCACGCTCGATCGCGCGCGGCTCGTCGCGCACTCGCCGCTGTTTCTTGGCGACGCCGCCCCACTCCGTGACGAAAGCCCCCGCGACGCGCGAGTTGAACTCGGTGATCGATCCCGGAGAACGACGGTCGCCCGGTTCGATCAACTCACTCCCCGTCGGGATGATCGCAACCGTCGGCCGCCGAGCCACATCGACCTCGACCAATCCGGCGGCGAGCATCGCGCCGATATCGAACGGACGGATGCGATGCGCGCGCGGCAACAACGGCTCGGTGGCGACGACGTCCTCCCCCACCAAACGCACGTGCTGCCACGGCGCTGACGACGCATGCACAGTTAATCCGTCGGGTCCGTCCGGGACAACGTTCTCGATCATCACCACAGCGTTTGCCCAATGTGGCAATGCATGCCCGGTGTCGACGTAGGTAAAGCGCCCTTCAGGAACTTTGTTCTTGGCGACCCGCGCTGGGGCCTGGCGCAGCGTAATCGGGTTTGCCTCACTCGCCCCAAACGTATCCTCAGCACGTACCGCGATCCCGTCCATCGCCGATCCGTGGTAGTGCGGCACCGACACCACGGCAAACACCGGCGCGACCGTTACCCGACCGAGACTGTCCTCCACCGCGATCTTCTCCGACGGTGGATCCGACTCGATCGAATCGACAAACAGGGCGAGCGTCTCTTCGAGCGTCTTCTTGTTGAGATACTTCGTGCGCCGCGCCAGTTTCTCACCCTTCATCGATGCGCACCGAGCATCATTGAGACGCCGCACAAAGTGCGTATGGACCAGGCCTCTCCGCTATTCACGCGCAAGACGGCGCTGCATCGGCGCTTCCGAGAACTCACGGCACACAAGACGGTGGTGACTTGCATCTTGATCCCCTCACCCTAACCCTAACCCTCTCCCAGAGGGAGAGGGGAACTTCTGCCGATTTCTATTCGCAAGGCTCACGATTTCGCGTTCGTCAGAACCAAATCACTTCGACTTCGGTACCTTCATCTAGACCTTCGGAATTGGCCGGCACTTTCACCAGTCCGTCGGCTGAGATCAGATTGAACACAGCACCGGATTTTCCCGGCATCGGTGTCGCCACCTTGCGCTCACCGTCTGTGCTCAACCGTACCCGCACGTAGTCTTCGCGTCCCGGCTTCGAAGCGACATTTTGCGCCAACACTGCCGGCGTGCAACGCGCCGGCTCGAACGCCTCAGCGGCAGACTCTCCAGCCAGAATCCGCAACAACGGGCCGCCGAAGAGATCGAAGATGACCAGCGCAGAGACGGGATGCCCCGGCAATCCGACGATCGGCTTCTTTCCTGCCTTGGCGAGAATGGTTGGTTTGCCAGGAGCTACAGAGATGCCGTGGAAGATCATCTCTGAGTTCGGGAACGACATGATCACATCGGTCGTGAGATCCTTGACCCCGACAGAGCTGCCGCCGGACAAGAAGACGACGTCGTTCTTCGCCAAAGCTTTTTTCAGAGTTGCCTCGAGGTTTCCCGATACATCCCCGACGACGCCATAATCGGTCAGGTCGCCGCCGGCGGCGTCGATCATGGCAGCAAGCGAAAACTGATTTACGTTGCGCACCTGTCCCGGCCGCGGTTTGCGATCCGGCGAGACGATCTCGTCTCCCGTCGAAAGAAGCCCGACGCGCGGACGCTTGTGCACACGCACTTTGGTGATCCCTAGTCCCGTCAGCGCTCCGATATCGCGCGGGCGCAAGCGGCGCCCCGCAGGCAGGACAGGTGTCCCCTTGGCGACATCCTCACCAACCCGGAGCACATGCTGCCAGGGAGACACCCCACTGTGCACTTCGACCATGTCGTCGACCTCATCGGTATGCTCGACCATGACCACGGCGTTCGATCCGGGAGGCAGCATCGCGCCCGTCCCCACACGCATCGCACATCCCTTGCGCAGACGGGTTCGCGCGGTTTTTCCCATCTCGACCGTACCGAGAATCTTCAAGTACGCGGGGGTGCCCGTCGACGCTCCGAAGGTGTCCGCGGCAACGACAGCGAAGCCGTCCATATTGGCCCGATCGAAGTGCGGCGAGTCGATCGGCGCTACCGCCTCTCGCGACAAGACTCTTCCCGCAGCGTCGCGCGTCTGCACGATCTCGGACGGCAAACTTTCGATCTCACCGATGCGCGCGCGGGCATCAGCGGTCGATACAACCTTGAAGAAGGGCCTTACCCGCGGAGGACTCGATGATCGAGGCATGGAATCTCCTGCCGCACTTTCTTCAAGTAGTCGAGATCGACATCCGCCATGATGATCCCGTCGCCTTCCCCAGCACGCGCCAAAACCGTGCCCCAAGGATCGACGATCATCGAGTTACCATAATTGTGCACACCACTCCCGCCACGCCCGCATTGATTCGGAGCAATAAAGTAGACTTGGTTCTCGATTGCCCGCGCCCGCACCAGCGCCTCCCAGTGCACTGCGCCGGTCGCAAAGGTAAACGCTGAGGGCATGAAGATCAGCGCCGCATCGCGATCGATCAGCTGGCGAAACAACTCCGGAAACCGCAAGTCGTAACACACCGCAAGCCCCACCGGCACTGAATCACAGGCCACGACCGTCATGTCGCTACCCGGACGTCGGGTATCAGACTCCCGCACCGACACCCGATCGACAATCTCCACATCAAACAGGTGGACCTTCCGGTATACATCGATCAGTTCTCCGGACGGCTCGAACAACGCGCACGTGTTGTAGACCTTCGCACCCTCCGGGGCCTTTTCGAGAATCGAACCGCCGATCAGGTAAACCCCTAGTTCGCTTGCCAACGTGGCAAGGGTGTCGCAGGTCGGTCCCGGAATCGACTCCGCGGCTTCGAATTCATCCTCGCGTCGCCCGCCCCAAAAAAACAGCTCCGGGAGCGCTACCATCCGGGCTCCACGTTCCGCAGCCTCCCGCACCAAACGATCGACCACGGCAAGGTTGGCCCGCTTGTCGGAACCGACCCTCATTTGAACCGCTGCTACCGAAAACCGAGTGTCCATGAGTTCAACTTACCCGCAAACACATGTCCTACCCGCGATACGCCACACTTTCGAGCCCCCGACGCTCGGCTTCCTTGCCGCTTTCAAAGTACGTATGGTAGCCGGAGCTATGAGAATCGCAGCATGGATAGAGAATCGATGAGTCAGTCAGCTGCGAAAGAGCCGCATATCATCAAGAGATATGGCAATCGCAAACTGTACGATGTCGAAAAGAGTCGCTACATCACGCTGGACGGGATCCGATCCTTGGTCCAGGCTGGCGAAGACGTCAAGGTGGTCGATAACAAGAACGGTGAGGATCTGACCGGCGTCACATTTGCCCAGATCATTTATGAAACCGAAAAACGCAACAACGGTAGCGAAACGTTGCCGCTGCTGCGGCGAATGATCGAGGTTGGAGACGAGACCGTCCAGCGCTCGAGAGAAGCAATCGAGAGCGTGGTCGACGCGGCCGAGAAACGGGTGCGGGAGTTGGTCGGCGGCGACAGCGGCAATTTGCTCGAGGACATGCTCGACCTACCGCAGCGCAGGCTCGACGAGCTGCAAAAACGCATCGACCAGCAGGTCCGTCAGTCGGTCGAGCGCGTCACCCACAACCCCGTCTTGGTCAGCGAACTTCGCAGGGTCGAAAGCAATTTGCGCCAGCTAGAAGAGAAACTCTCCGAGCTCACCGGTACGCGTCAGACCCCAGAGAAGAAGCCCGCAGCCAAGAAACGTCCGCGCAGCGCCAAAAGCAAGACGAAGAAGACGACGACGAAGAGGACGACGAGGACGAAGTGAGCCGATGACGATCAACGTCACAGACTTGGATCATATCGTATTGCGTGTTGGTGACATCGAACGCTCTCTGAACTTCTACGAAAAGCTACTCGGCCTCGAGGTCGAGGGCCGAAAAGAGTTCAGCACCGGGGAGCGTCCGTTTGTATCGGTTCGCATCGGAGCGCAGCTCGTCGACCTTTGGCCGGACGCTGACTACGACCCCGATCTGGGCGCCAAGCACAGCGGTCTTCTCCATTTTTGTGCCCGCGTCTCAGGCGACTTGGCAGGCGACATCATCCCGCAGCTCGACAAAGCCGGCGTACAGGTCTTGGACCGGCCAGCGGTTCGTTTCGGGGCGACCGGATACGGAGAATCGGTCTACGTTCGCGATCCGGACGGCTATGTGCTGGAATTGAAGCAATCAACCTGAGTTGAATCCAATGCAAAGAAAACCAAGTCTGCCAATCGCGCTTTGGCTTGGGCTCCTGCTGGTGATCCCACTCGTGGCGGTGTTTCTACTATCGCTTGCTGCCGCGACGACGATCGGCGCCGGAGTTCTGGCTCTCTACTATCTGCTGAGACCAACGAGTAAGCCACTCCCGAGGCAGCGCCAGCGCCAGCGCCAGCCAGACATCGACGCGATCGAGCTCGACCCAAGCGACTACCACAGACTACCTGAGAACCCTTCGGATGGAGCCCGCTGACTCGATGAAAGTGATTCCAATTCCACAGCTATCCGACAACTACGCCTATCTGATCATCGACACAGCGACAGACAAAGCAGGAATCGTCGACTGCGCAGAGCCGGCGCCGATCCTAGCGGTGGTCGACAGCGAGGGAGTCGAGCTGACTTCAATCTTGCCGACGCACCATCACTTCGATCACGTCGGCGGCAACGACGAGATGCTCAAGGCACGACCGGGGCTGACTGTGTACGGCTTCGATGATCGTGTCCCAGGGATCACCGATCGCGTCGACGAAGGCTCGTTGGTCAGCGTCGGGGAACTCAAGGCGCGGGTGATGTCGATCCCTGCGCATACAACCGGCCACATCGCTTACTACTTCGAAAACGAAGCAGCCGTTTTTACCGGCGACACATTATTCGCTGGCGGCTGCGGGCGCCTATTCGAAGGCGACGCCGCGATGATGATCAAGTCGCTCGGCAAGCTTCGCGACCTGCCCAACGAGACCCAAGTCTACTTTGGTCACGAATATACCGAAAATAATCTGAGATTCGCCTCCACCCTCGAGCCAAACAACCAATCTCTCACAGAAAAGCGTGCGTGGGCGGCCGGCCAAATTCAGGATGGGAAGTTCACCACGCCGACGACGATCGCATCGGAAAAAGAAACAAATCCTTTCTTTCGCTGGGAAAGTGAAGAGCTTCGCAACACGCTGTCGGCACAGTTTTCCGACCTGCCGATGGACGACGTATCCGTCTTTGCCAAGACGCGCGCGTTGAAGGATTCGTTCTAACCTCCAGCTGTCCAGCCCTGACGAACCCTTCGGGCCCAATTGACAGCTGTCCTTCGAACGGGCATCGAGACCAACCATGAAGGTAATGGTGACAGGTGGAACGGGGTACATCGGCGCGCACGTCGTGCGCGGATTGGCCGAGGCCAAGCACGAACCAATCATCCTAGACGATCTGCGAGCCTCGAAACGAGAGAGGGCTGGATCGTTTCCCCTCGAAGAGGTCGCACTCGAAGACACCGCAGGAGTGGTTGACGTATTCGCTCGGCATCGCCCGGAGGGCGTCGTTCACCTGGCCGGATCGATCAGCGTCGGCGAGTCGGTGCGCGACCCAGATCTCTATTGGCAGAACAATCTTGCCGCTGGATCGAGCCTGCTCCTCGCCTGCGCGCTGCACCCAGTCAAGACATTCTTGTTCTCCTCAACCGCAGCGGTGTATGGCAACACCGACCTGTCGCCGATACCCGAAACCGCAAAGTTGCAGCCCACCGCACCCTACGGGTCGTCCAAGCTCGCGTTTGAACGATTGCTTCACCGAAGTGCACCAAGCTTGGGAATTCGGTCGGCAGCCCTCAGGTACTTCAACGCCGCCGGCGCCAACCCCAACTGGGGTGTTGGCGAGGATCACGAACCAGAGGAACACCTGATTCCACGCGTCATCGCATCGGTAGTGAACGACAAACCGCTCCATGTCTTCGGCGACGACTATCCGACTCATGACGGAACGTGCGAGCGCGACTATATTCATGTGACCGATCTAGCCTCAGCTCATGTGAAGGTTTTGGAAGGGCAACATCTCGAGAGCGGCCAGAGCTTCAACGTAGGCACCGGTAGCGGAACTTCCGTCATGCAGGTCATCGACTCTGTCGGTCGGCGTCTCGGCCGCTCGCCCATCGTCGAAATTTCGGAGAGACGGCCAGGCGATCCCGCTACGCTGGTCGCCGATCCCTCCGCATTGAGCCAGCAGGTCGGTTGGACGGCTCAACACTCCTCGATCGACGAGATCGTCGATTCCGCCGTGACCTGGGCACAATCACGGGACTAGTCCGATGGCCTCGAGACCACGCGTTCTGTATTTCTTTGCATTCCGATCGCCCTACGCAGCGCTCGCCAACTTCCGCATCGACGACTTGGTCGGCGACGCTGGCGGCAAGCTCGAGGCAATACCGGTTCTGCCACCCGACTCCCTGACACCGGTCGGAGAAGGCAGCCCGCTAGCCGATATCAAGATGGAGTACTTGCGCGAGGACGCCGAGCGCTGGGCCCGGCGACTCCACATTCCCTGGTGCGCATCGCCGCCCGGGCCCGGCGGTGGGCGTGAAACCATTGCCGGTTACTACTACGCCAAGGAGCACGGCCAGGAGCGCCACTTCCGCAATGCGGTTTTCCGCAGCCGCTGGTGCGAGGGCAAGGATATCAACGATCTCGACGTGCTCGCCGAATGCGCAGAGGATTGTCGCCTTTCGCCCAACCGGTTTCTGCAAGCGCTACGCACAAAACTTTTCGACCCGCCTGTCGACTCCGGACTCGCGCGTTGTATCGAGCACAAGGTTTTCGGTGTGCCCACGTTCATCTATGACGGCCAACGATTCTGGGGCAACGATCGCTTGGACCTGATGATCGACGCGCTGCGGCGCGACACCCGCGAGTAGCAGCGATTGCCCCACTGCTAGCCTTCGCTTTTGATCTCCGTCTGAATCTGTTCCATCCGCTTCGTATAGCGTTGCGCCAATAACGGGTCGCCACTCTTCGCCAAGCGGCGCAGTCGCTCCAGCACCGACAGCTGACCTGTTCGATTGCGAACTCGATCATACGTCATCAGCGCTTCGTTGTACGCGTCGCGAGCACGATCAGTCACGCCCAGCTCCTCAGCCTTGCCTCCGACCGAGACCAACGCCTTGGCCCGCTCGATCGGATCCTTGATATCGTCACACGCCAGAAACGCATCCGCATGCACCTTTTTCGCCGCCGCTGCATCTCCCTGCTGACCTTCGACTCCCGCGAGGTTTACCAAAGCTGCGACCCGAACACCCGACTCGTCGTCGGCCGCCGCCGCTGCAGCACGTTCTAGCGTTTGACGTGCCGCGCCCGGAGATACCTTCGAGAGCGCCACCAACGCCCGGCTCGCGCAGGCCTGGTTACCAGCGCCACACTCTTTCACAGCATCTTCATAGTGGCGTTTCGACAGCAGGCGCCGCCCTCGCTTGTCAGCGATCGCACCGAGTTCGAGCAGGGCGAGAGAAGCGCTGTCGCCGTTCTTCGCCTCGCGATAGAACGCGAGCGCTTTTTCGTACGACTGCTCGGCTTTGGCCACTTGTCGCGACACGTGAATCTTGGCGCGCTCCATCTCGACATCGCCGCGGCCCGAAAGATCGTTGGCCCCGTCAAAGATCGCGTCAGCATCCTCGAGCGCCTTCAAAGCCTTCGTGCGGTCGCCAAGACGCCGCGCGGTCCGGGCAACCTCGAGAAGACCCGCCGCTTCGTCCTCTGGCAGTTTCTCCGCTTGCGCGACTTCCACAAGGCGTCCGAGAGTCTCGATCAGGGATCCATTGCGACCTTGCAAACGTTCTACACCAACCAACTCTTGCAGCGCTTTCAGCTCTCCTTCGCTGTTGAACGACAGTCGCTGCGCTTCAACCAGATTGACCAGATGTTTTCGTTGCGAATCGCCGTCAGCGAGCTTCACATCCAATTTTACGGCTTTGATCAAAGCATCGGCGCGCTTCACCTGTTCGCCCGCCTCGGCGTATGCCTCGGCTGCCTCATCGAACCAGTCACGGGATTGCTCCGGCTCTGCATCGGTCGTAGCAACCGCCGAAGACACGAGGGCGTCGGGATCTTCGTGCGCGGCGACTTGAAGTGCCGGCGCATCGCTTGCAGTCACAGCAATTGGCGCCGCAGCGATTCTCGGACGAGGCGGCGCCAACGGGATGAGTTCCGTCGTCTCGAATACGACACAGGCCACCAAGACAGGCGAGAGCATCTGGATGAGCCGACTCTCGGTTCCCACGAAAAGTAACCCGACAAAACTGCAAATCAACGCCATCCCAGCAACCGCAATCCGGAAGATCTGAGGCTCGATGACGGTAAGGCCGAGACCCTGCCATACATAAGGAAAGCCGGTGAAGGCAGCACTCGTAAGTACGAGCACACCAAAGGCTAACAATCCCCGCTTGAACCCGCTGGCCGCTTCCGACCCCTCAATTGCTTCAGCGGCGGTCGGACCTACAGCTGCTTCGATCTCGCCACACCGCATTTCGCAGAATACCCGAAGCTCGGCGACATCGAAATCCCTCGGGTCGCCAACCGAATTCGGAACGCTGGGCTCAGTCAGCCGAATCCCAGATCCCGTCTGCTCAGATTCCTGCAACTGTGTATAAAGCATCTGGGCCCGGTCCAGATTCCACCGGGCGCGGTCGGGATTTGTCGCAACGTCAATTTCGCCCAGGAGGAAATGACTGTGCGCCTGCCCGAGTCCCATCTCGCCTTCAGTAAACGCTCGCAGAGCCGAAGAGAATGCGCTGTGTGCTATCGAACGCTGGCCGGAGTCCCGCTGCGCAACGCCTCGATCGAGCCATAGGATCCCCAGCAACTCGTGCTCGCCCTGTTGCTGGAATACTTTTTCCGCGGCCGCCCAGCAAAGTTCCGCTTTTCTGTTCTGATTCAGCTGCCAGTGCAGGCTGCCACTCGAATGCAGGATCTGGCCGAGTGCGATCACCTCTCCTGCCTCACGGAGAAGAACCGACGCATTCTCATAGGCCGACAAGGCCTCTTCCTTCTTGTCGTTGTTCTCGAATCGGCGTCCCAGACTCCAGAACAGCTCCGCTCGGCCCAGCGTATCCTCTTTGGGCAGGCCGTTGATCTGCTCCTCGATCCGACCCACCTCGGCCAAAAATTCCGCTTCCTCAGGGGAGGGGGCTGCACCAATCGCCTTGACTCGGATCTGCGCTGTGACGTCCATGGCGGTGCATTCTAGTGACAGGATGGTGACTGTCATCTACAAATGTGCGGTGCAACAAATCCTTTCTAAGGGAGCTCTAGGGATGCCGGGAACATTGCACCAACTCCAGCGGCAACTGGCCCAGGTACAGCTGGAGTTGCTATAGCTCTGCTGATGGAGAAACTCGTTTACCTGCTTCAAGAGGCACGTGACACAGCGGGCGCTGTGCTGCGTAAACGCATGCTAGCCGTCGCGGATGAGATCGCCGCAAACGGTGGAACCAAAATCGTAGTCAATGTGAATGATGACGATGTATCACAAGGCGCTCGGGTTACGATCGGTTCTCTGGACCCTCCCATCCGCGCCATGGTTTCGTTCTGGATGACCAATTCAGACGATCGCGCAGCCGCGGAGCAATTGATCCAGAACGCCGCCGAGCAGATCGCGGGCTATCTGGTCGTGGAGTCAGTTCCCACCGTCAATACGGCCCATGTCACGGCGCCCGCCGAAAGAACACCGGGGGTGAACATGGTTACCTGCATCAATCGCAAGCCGGACGTTCCCCAAGACGAATTTTTCCGCATCTGGTACACCGACCACAAGCTGGTCGCTCAGCAAACACAGTCGACCTTCGGATACATCCGCAACACCGTCGTGCGGCCCCTCACCGAGAACGCTCCACCACGCGACGGAGTCGTCGAGGAGTTTTTCCCGATCGAAGCTCTCAGCGACCAGAAGATTTGGTACGCAGCGAAAAGCGACGAGGAGCTACAGGCAAATCTCGGCCGGATGATCGGTAGCGTACAACGCTTCCTCGATCTCGGCCCGCTCGAGTCGCACCCAATGTCCCGCTACGAGCTGTAACCCATTCCGGACTCAGCCACGCGGGCGACCAACAGCTCACCGATATGGAGATCGAGATCAAACGCGTCACGGAAGTCTGGCAGCCGCTTGAACGACCGGTCGATGATCATCGACGGTCCATCGGTAACCACGTCGAGCACGACATAGCCGCTATCGGATCGTATCAAGTCGACCGCGGCAACGTCGCTACCGACGACTTTAGCAACCCGGCGCACCAGTTTATCGGCCTCGTCGCTGACTACCTGAATGAATCGGCGGTTCGCTCCCATCCCCGGAACCAACAAGAAGTCCGAAGGTCGGCGGACTCGATCCTGATAGGACTCCACCCAAAAAGGAACATGGTCGTCCACCACAAACCCGCGCAGGACCGGCGCTGGGGACAGGACCCCACGTCGGCCGACGCGGGTGATCAACCGCTGTAAAAGGAACGGCGGGGGATAGGACATCACGCCGTGCTCCAGGCGACGTCCGATACCACCATCAGCTAGTTCCATCACATAGCGCCGTCCACGCGTCTCGCCGACGAGCGTACCCGCCTCGTCACAGAACACGACCGTTCCACCGCCCGCTCCCAGCGTCCGCGGCTCGCGCAGGATCGCATGCTCGTACTTCTTGACGAAATCACGTGCCTCTTCGGCTGAGGAGGTCAAAAGGGTCTCCGGTACCGGGATTCCACGCTCGATCAATCTCTCGTCGAGATCGACCCTGGAGTTGCACAATCGGTGCGCCGTCAGGCCGTTAGCGGTCACCGCCTTCGGGAAAACCTCGCCGAGAACCGTGACGAGATCGTCTCCGGTCCTTTCCAGAAGGGATTCGCACGGTAAGACGTAGACGGTGCTGATCCCAGGAAACGAAACGCCCTCTCTTTCGAGGACATGGTCGAGGCATACGCCGGCAAGGTCGACGCGACGACGGCGCGCCACTTCGGAGAGACCGGTGATCACCGGTTCCACAAAGACCGAGGCCCCGTCCTCGTATACACATGCAATCATTCAGGCCATCGCTAGCAGATCGGCGCCACACTATCGCGCCCGTCAACCATCAGGGGCGATGCTCACGAAAAAAAGTGCTCAGCGTCGCCAGCTGTGACGTGCACTTCGCGCACACTATCGTCGCTATACACTTGGAGCGCAATGCGAGCGCCCGGCGAATGTTTCCATATCGACTCGTACAACGCGCTTCGATCGTGGACGACGACGCCGTCCACGGCAATCAACAAGTCCCCCGACTTGAGCCCCGCGGCTTCCGCCGGAGCGCCGGGAAACACTCCCGCGATCAGCACGTGATCATCAACTTTGTAGCAGTAAATTCCCATCCAGGCCCGCGGCCGACGTGACGTACGGCGACCGTGCCGCAACAACTCATCCCGATAGAGCGAGAAACATTCAGTCGGAATCGCCAACGTAAAGTGTCCTACCTCGTTTAGGTCCAGCGAGACGACGCCACAAAGTGAGCCATCCATGGCAAATAGGCCACCGCCACCGAGTCCAGGATTCATGATCGTCGTGGTGATCGCCCGCTCCAAGCGAAATTCCCAAAACGCGTCAAACGGCCTCAGGGCCGTGATCGCGCCGGTGTTGACCCGGCGCTTACTCTCCCCTGCTGAGGCAGCGATGAAGACTTCCTGGCCGGTGACCAAATCGTCAGAACGCACCGTCCGCGCCCGGGGATAGCGATCGCCAGCAAAGCGCAGGACCGCCAGCCCCGAGTGAAAGTCCTGCGCCACCAGCTCCGCACTGCCTCGCCCGCCATCGACAAACGCGACTTCGATTTGGCTGGCCCCAACAGACACGTAGTTAGTGGTCAGCAGCAGATCGTCTTCGACAATCGTCCCTGACCCCATCCGTTCGATACCAAGGATCGCAGCCGACGGATGGGATTCGGGAATTGTCGCCTTCAATCCGACGGTCGAGGGGAGCACATTTTGCAGGAGGGCGACTGTAGCATTCATCGCGAACGTGCTTTCTTACGGGCTCGTCTCTATCTCGCTCGGTGCGTGGCAACCGCCTGAAGCCACTTCCAGCCGCTCCACGCAACCGTGGCTCTCCAAATCAGGAATCGTATGCTGAAGCAAGAAGTCGCTTTCATCGAAGAACCGGCGACACTTTTGCCCAGCAGCGCAGAGAACCGGGCGATTCTGCTGGACGGCCGCTCAAGCCAGTCTTGGGGCGACGGCACCGTGGTTTTTGCCGACCAACCGGTTGAGACGCTCGAGGTCTACGCTGACTCAATTGGCCATCCGCTCGAGCTCCTGCAAGACTTTGTAACACAACAGCTCGAAGGCAACGGCTGCGTCGGCGTATTCGTCGCTCTCGCCTACGACCTCAAGCACTGGGTCGAGAGCCTCGAGAGGCGACACAACTGGCCGGCCCATCCATTGCTCTATGCGGCTGCGTTCGAATCCACGTACGTTGCCAACCGGATCGGCCGCAAGGCGGAGATACGGGCAAATTCCGAGGCTTCCTTGGCATCGGCACTACGCCGCATCAGCGCCGTCACTCCACGATCAGATCAACCCGCACGGCCCCTATCGCAACCGCATCCTCAGATGCCGGAGTCCGATTACATCGAAATGATCGACCGCACGCTGGCGTACATCGCGGCGGGCGACATTTATCAAGCGAATCTTGCGCAATCGTTCCGATTTGAAATGCCCCTCGAGCGTGGATGTGACCTGTTCCAGCGCTGGACCACCGATTTCCCAACTCCGTTCGCCGCCTACGTGGGCGGTGGAAAGTGGTCCATCCTCTGCAACTCGCCGGAGTGTTTCCTCGACATCCGAGGATCCTCGATCGCAACCTTCCCGATCAAGGGCACCCGCGGAGTCGAGCCCGGGCGTCCGATCGCACCGTTGATCAGATCGCTCGCAAACGATCCGAAGGAACTCGCCGAACACATCATGATCGTCGACTTGGAGCGCAACGATCTCGGCAGACTATGTGTACCGGGATCGGTTCACGTCCCAGAACTTCAGAAGATCTGCGAGTTCCCGATGCTCATCCACATGATCTCGGAAGTGATCGGGACGCTGCGGCCCGACACGAGCCTCTGCGAGATACTTCGGGCAACGTTTCCAGGCGGATCGATCACCGGCGCACCAAAGATCCGAGCCATGCAGATCATCGAAGAGCTCGAGCCGGTTGCCCGCGGCTTCTACACCGGTAGCCTAGGGTGGATCGAGGCTCCTGATCGGGCGCGATTCAACATTGCCATTCGCAGTGGCTACCTAGACGGCTCGGGCTTGTCGTTTCACGCTGGCGGCGGCATCGTCGCCGACTCGCAACCAGCCAAAGAATACGCCGAGACATTCTCGAAGTCACAGTCTCTCTTTCACGCCCTGTCACGTCCGTCCGGAACAACTTCAGCGAAGGCACGCAATGAAGGCGCATGATTATCTAGGCGGCACCGTGTTCTTGAACGGACGCTTCGTCTCCGCCAAGCGCGCGACCGTAAGTGTCTTCGATCGGGGACTACTCTACGGGGATGGCTTATTCGAAACGATGCGCGCATATCGCGGCAAAGTATTCGCTCTCACGGAACACCTCGCTCGACTCGATCGTTCTGGGCAGGTGCTCGGGCTTTCCTTACCTCATCGCGACTGGCGAGCGACGATCGAAGAACTGCTCCAGCGCAATCACCTCGGCGCGGAAGACGCCTGGATTCGTCTGAACCTGACACGCGGAACAGCAGCCCCAGACGTGCTTCCACCAAAAGACTCTAAGCCCACCGTGTTTGCCCTCGTGAAGCCGGTTGGCAGCGGCTTGAGCCCAGTGCAACGGCTCGGGGCACGCGTGACTCTCTTGAACTACTCCCGCAACGCCTTCATGCCGGAGCACAAATCGCTCAACTACTTGCCCACAATCCTCGGTAAATCGGCTGCTGCGAGCCGCGGTGCTTACGAGGGTCTGTTCGTGCGCGACCGCCGCTACCTGATGGAGGGAACCACTAGCTCGATATTTCTCGTGCGCGGAGCTCAACTACAAACTCCGCCCGCCAAGGGAATCCTTCCCGGCGTCACCAGACGTATCATCACCCATCTGGCCGAGAGCGAGGGCATGCGAGTCGTAGAAAAAGACACGTCCATCCGTACTCTGCTAATCGCCAACGAGGCATTTTTGACTTCGTCCGTAGCCGAAGTCGTGCCGATTACGCAACTCGACGAAAAACCGATCGCGACCGGGCGCCCAGGTCCGCTCACAAAACTGTTTCAGCGCAAGTATCGCGCCTACGCCCGCGGCGCGGCACGGCGCGGAAGTGCTGTCTAGCAGCCCGTTGAAAAACACGACGCGGGCGGCAAACGATCCTTTGACGCCAAGGCTGCGTTGCGAAATGCTCAACAAAAGCAGAAGCTTTGCCTCCCACCTCCGCCAAGGCTTTGGTGGACCGGCCGGTTTTGCGCCTTGCCCAGACGCCAAAATCCTCGTTTTCGCTACCGCCCCTGTTTTTTAACGGACTGCTAGCTCAAGACACCTGCAGTACCGTACGAACCCCGCGTCCAGCCCTGAGATCGGCTGCCGCCTCATTGATTTCGGACAGAGGTCGCCGCCCCGTAATCAAGCCCTCGAAGTCGAGACGACCCGCTTGCCACAATGCCACGAGTCGCGGGATGTCGCGCCGAGACTGACAGCCTCCCAGCGCGCAACCCATGAGCTTCTTCTCCGACATCGTGAATAGCGCCGCCGGTCCGAAACTAATCGACTCGTCAATCGGAGCCGCCCCGACACACACCGTCGTGCCCCCGCTCCGCGTCGCCCAGA
Source organism: Deltaproteobacteria bacterium (assembly GCA_029262455.1). Lineage (GTDB taxonomy): Bacteria > Desulfobacterota > Binatia > HRBIN30 > CADEER01 > CADEER01. Next base: position 230,889 of record JAJCZJ010000088.1, read on the forward strand.
GACCCGCCTCGATGAGAGCTGCGCGGCCCACGGCATCGAACGCATAGTCAGCCCCTATACCGTTGGTCAACTCGTGTACGCGCGTAATCACGTCTTCTTTCGTCGGATCGATTTCATCCGTTGCGCCCATCGCCGCCGCGACATCGCGGCGTTCCGAGATCGGGTCCGAGACGATCACCCGCGCTGCGCCGGCCAATCGAGCCCCCTGGACAATCGACAGACCAACTCCGCCGAGTCCCATCACAAGAACGGTGGCACCTTCCTCGACCTGGGCGGTATTCAATACAGCCCCAACACCCGTCTGGACAGCACAGCCGATGACACAGACGACATCGAGGGGCACCTCGGAATCAATCTTGACGGCGCCAGATTCCGGCGTGACCACCATCTCCGCGAAAGCGCCGACACCGACACCTCGCATCACTTTTTCGCCACCGCGCGCCAGGCCAGTTCGCCCATCGGGCAGCGAGTTCGTCTGGATCCCAGATACGTTGGCACACGTACCAGGCTCTCCCCTCAGGCACCCATAACAAACACCGCACGCCGGAACTGGGGACAGGATCACGTGGTCTCCCGGCGCCAGCGCATGGACGCCCTCGCCAACCTCCTCAACCACCCCCGAAGCCTCGTGCCCTAGGACGATCGGTAGCTCCGCTGGAAATACCCCGTCCATGATGCTGAGATCCGAGTGACAAACTCCACAGTTGCGGACCGACACCCGCACCTCGCCGTGACGCGGGTGCTCGATGTCAATGTCTTCGATCGCCAGCGCTTCACCTTGTGTATTCAGGACGGCTGCCTTCATCGTCTGTCTTCCTCCCCAACCCTGCTTCTAATGCCCTAGCGAACGCTTCGAAAGAACTTGCGGACGTCGTCCACAAAGACTTCCGGTTGTTCCATTGCGGCAAAGTGTCCGCCGCGCGCCATCTCAGTCCAGTGCGTGACGTTGTACTGGTTCTCAACCCATTTGCGAGGAAATCTCATGATTTCCTTGGGAAACCGCGCGACGCCCACCGGCACTTCGACACGGCCCTCCAACAAGCCGATACGCCCACCCTTGAAGACCTCGTAGTACAGTCTGGTCGACGAAGTAATCGTCTGAGTGACCCAATAGATCATGACATTGGTCAACAGGTCATCGCGGTCGAAAACGCTGCTCAAGTCGCCGTCGCAATCGCTCCAGGTGCGAAACTTCTCGATGACCCACGCCGCCAGTCCAGCCGGCGAGTCGTTCAACCCGAAACCCAGGGTCTGTGGCTTTGTACCTTGAATTTTCTGGTACCCGGCCTCGTCCTGATCCCATTGGGCCATGTCTGCCACGTCTTTCTTCTCGGACTCCGTCAGCTCCACGGAAGGATCCGGAAAGGCCAGCGGCATGTTCGTGTGAAGGCCGCAAACGTGCTGCCGGTCAAGGATGGAAAGCTCGGTCGAAACGATCGCTCCCCAATCTCCACCTTGCGCGCCGTAGCGGTCGTACCCGAGACGACTCATCAGGACAGCGAACGCCTCTGCGATTCGGCGCGCGTCCCATTGACGACTCGCGGTTGGACCGGAAAACCCGTAGCCCGGAAGCGACGGGCACACGACGTGGAACGCATCGGCAGGGTCGCCGCCGTGTTTCTCCGGCTGCACCAGGGGCCCGAGAATTCGCAAGAACTCCACAATCGATCCGGGCCAACCGTGCGAAATGATGATCGGCAGTGCCGCTTCGTGCGTCGACCGAAGGTGCAAGAAGTGTATCATCTGACCATCGATCTCCGTACGGAAGTGCGGCAACTCATTGAGCGCCGACTCGTGTTCGCGCCAGTCGTACTCGTCCCGCCAATAGGCAAGGATCGATCGCATCTGGTCGAGCTCGGCGCCGTATTCCCAACCAGTGCCAGGGATCTGGTCTGGATACCGCGTCCTTTCGAGTCGCAACTTGAGATCGTCTAAAACCTCATCCGACACCTCGATACGAAACGGCTCAATAGCTGCGGTCATTTTTCCTCCCAGGGCTCAAACACACGGGGCCCGACCCTGACCATTTACCGGTCTTAGCGAGAGTTGCATAGTTGTGCGATTTTTGGACGACTGCTTCGCACCCCATCCATGACTTCCTCCGGAACTCGAAAACACACTTGGATCGCCGCCGCGACTGGAATCGCCGCCACCTTGGTCTCCATCGCGATTTTCTGGTCCTTCGACTCGCCCTGGACCCTGCGCGGGGACAACAAGGCGGTGATGTTTCCGATGAACCTCGAAGCCTTCCGAATCTGGAGTTCTGGCCACGTCCCCGAGTGGTCGGATGGCTTCTGGAACGGCCTACCTCTGTTGGCTGATCCCACTTCGATGAGCCTCTACTGGCCCAACCTCTTCGCATTTCTGCTCACGCCAGAACCCCACCTACGAGCCTACGATCTAGCGACGGCGTTGCATTCCGGGATCCTGGTCTCGGGCACGGTGACCCTCCTCCGGGTTCTCGGCGTTGGGGTACCCGCATCCCTCTTCGGGGGTATTCTCATCTTCGCCGCGCCGATGCATGTCTGGTACGCGTCCTCGATGATCACTGGCTACGCTCCGGTGGCTTGGTGGCCCTGGATGTTTCTGGCCGCCGAGATGCTGAGCCGCGACGTACCCACCCTTCGGTACTATGTCCTCGGATGGCTCGCGCTCGCGTCGTGCGCAATCGTCTACCCCGAGTTTGCGCTCTACGGCGGTGTCGCTACTTCGGTCTGGCTCTTGACGCGGAACACCGGGCTCCGACTCCACACCCGCGTGTTCCGAACGATGGTCCTAGGGCTCGGGGGAATTGCGCTCGCGGCCCCGCAATTGGTCCCCACGGCCCTGCTCCTGCCGGACACCACCCGCGGTGCCATCGGTGCTGTTGATGGAGACGCCGCGGTCTCGCTCTTCCAAATTGACAGGCTTCTATACCCCGGCATTGCCGAGAAGATCCCCTCCTTTGTCGGCATCGCCACCCTCGGATTTGGGCTCGCCGGATTCTCATCACGCCGACCGCGCTCGATGTTCCTGGGCGTCCTCGCTCTGCTCGCATATCTCCTTGCTATCGCCACCCCACTCTACGATCTCGTCCACTCACTCCCGGTCTTCGAGATCTTTCGGCAGCCGATGAAATTCAAACTGCTCAGCGAAATTGCGATCGCGTTACTCGCCGCAATCGGTTTGGACCTCCTACTCGCAAACAAGACCGACCGGGCGCTGCGACGCTGCGTCGCACTGTTCGCCTGTATGGCAATCGGCGAGAACGTCGCCTACCTCGGACAGCGCATTCCGACCGGTACTCGCCTTCCCGGCGACACAGACGCGCCGTTCTCAGAGCTCTACGCGAAGATGAATTCGAGCCGCCTGGTACGTCTCGCTCGCGCTCGGCCGAGACCACCCACAACCCGAATCAGCGAAACTGTCAGATTGCGGAATATCCCGATGATTCACGAAGTCCCCGTAGCATCGGGCGGACCGAACGCGTTGCTACCCGAACGACATAAGCGGATTCTTTCAGCACTTTTTTCCGGCCAAGGGCCAACACGGCGGGAGCTGACGCACTTTGGCATCGTCTTCCATCTATCCGAGCATCTGAGACCGAACCGATGGGAAGAGAATCCCTGCCTCAAAGTAGCCAGCAACCATGAGCTGCTCCTCGTCGGCACGCACAGCGAGAGCTGCCTCTATCTGAACAAGGATCAACCAACCCGCTTCGAGATCGCAGGACGACCCGTCCGGGCGGAGAGTCTCGAACTCATGGTCGATAGGCTCGAGCAGAAGCTCCGGGGTGACCGGACGGTACTGACTGCCCGCCGTCAAGAGCCGCTATCACTCCAGGCCGAAGAGAATTCGACACCGACCGCGATCGTCGTCCTGCACCACGAGGTCGACAGGGACGTCCAGATCGTGGCCCCTCCCATCGAAGTCGCGCTCAGGAGACGCGCCCTCGGAAGTGTGAAAATCAGCCAGTACCGCCCGGGCGATATCGAACTCGACGTAGTTACTAAAAAGAGTTCCGGTTTCCTGATTGTACGGGAGTCCCTCTTCGAGGGTTGGCAGGCGTTTGTAAACGGCGCGGCCGTCCCGATCTATCCGGCGGCCGGATTGTTCTTCGCCGTACCGGTTCCTCTCGGCGCAAGCGAAGTGGCGTTGCGGTTCCACTCCCCGGGAGTCCGCGAAGGGGTCCAGGTCGCCCTAGGCTGGATCATTCTAGTTTGCCTTTCCGAACTCGCCCGCCGCATCATCAGAGATCGAAGACGCCACCTTGCACAATGACCGGCTGTGCCGTCATCGTGACCAACAACGACAAGCGATTTTTCAACCTCCGGATTGCCGTCGCCGCGGGGCTCGTCGCGAGCCTAACAGCCGCCGCGTTCTTTTGGAGCTTCGACGCACCATGGACTCTGCGCGGCGACAACAAGGCCGTCATCTTCCCGATGAATCTCGAGGCCTACCGATTGTGGACATCCGGGTACGCGCCGGAGTGGTCCGACAGCCTATGGAGCGGATTTCCCCTACTCGCCGACCCCACGTCGATGAGCCTGTATTGGCCGAACCTCCTGGCCTTCCTCGCCACTCCCGAGCCCCACCTCCGTGCTTATGACCTGGCCACCGCAATGCATGCAGGAATCTTGGTTTCAGGGACCGTTCTATTGATGCGAATACTCGGGGCCGGAGTCACGGCGTCCCTGCTTTCCGGGACCCTCATCCTCTTCGCCCCGATGCACGTTTGGTATGCATCAGCGATGCTCACCGGGTACGGCCCAGTGGCCTGGTGGCCTTGGATGTTCGTCGCGGCCGAGATGCTCAGTCGAGATCGCCCGCCGTTGGTCTACTTGGTGGTCGCGTGGATCGCTCTCGCATCCTGCGCAACGATCTACCCGGAGTTCGCGTTCTACGGCGGAACCATCGCCTCCCTTTGGCTCCTAACCAGAAGCGCCGGCGCTCGATTTCCGGTTCGCCTGCTGCGCGTCATCCTGATGGGACTCGGCGGTGTGGCGATCGCTGCCCCACAATTGATTCCGACGACGCTATTGCTGCCGGACGTCTCACGCGGAACCGACGGAATAGGACAGGATGCCGCCGTCTCCCTGTTCCAATTGGATCGGCTTCTCTATCCGGACACGGCGGAGAAAATTCCTTCGTTCAGCGGAATTGCCACGTTGACTCTGGCCCTGATCGGCACCGCCTACCGGGGGCCGCGTCGCCTCTTCCTCGGCTTGGTCGCGGTGCTGACGTACCTAATCGCCATCGGCACCCCGTTCTACGACCTAATCCACTCGCTGCCAATCTTCGAAATGTTCCGACAGCCAATGAAGTTCAAGTTACTAAGCGAACTCGCCATCGCCATCCTGGCTGGCTTCGGGTTCGATCAACTGCTCGCGACGTACACCCATCCGACGACGAGACAACTCATCGTGCTGCTGGCATTCATGGCTGCGTCCGAGAACCTCGCATACATCGGTCCGAGAGCATCGACAGGCAATCAGCTGCCGGGAGACACGGACACGCCGTTTCGTGAAGTCTACGAACGCATCCAAGCAAGCCGGTTGCCCTATATCGCGCGAGTACGGCCCCTACCCCCCGGCATTCGCGTCAGCGAGAACGTTGGCTTCCGCAATGTGCCAATGATCGACAGGGTCGGCATCGCTGGTGGCGGGCCGCCCGCGATGCTACCGACGCGGCACAAACGCCTCATCGGAGCGTTGTTGAGTGGGTCTGGCCCAACCTCAAACGAGCTGACTCACTTCGGCGTCGGATATCACGTCGGACCGTTCATCGAACCGTCACTCTATCACGCGCGGACCTGTCCAAGGTCCGCGCGCGAAGGGAACTTGCTTCTCGCCGACGCCCGCGGCGACACATGCCTCTATCTCAACAAGATCCAGCCGCGGCTGCACGAAATCGCCGCGAGACCGATCCGGGCGAATACGATGGAAGAAATGGTCGATGAGCTAGAAAGAAGGCTGCGAGCCGACAGCACTGTGATCACGGCGAGACACCAAGAACCCCTATCGCTCTCGTCAGAAGCGAACTCAACGCCTGCCACAGTGTTGGTACACCACCACGTAATGAACGGAGCGGTCCAAGTCGTAGCTCCCCCGATCGAGATCGCGCTACGGCAAAAAGGACTTGGACGAGTCGGGGTCGGCGAATACCGGCCGGGCAACTTCGAAGTCGCAGTGTCGACCAATCGTCCCGCGTTCCTCATCGTCAAAGAGTCTCTGTACGACGGGTGGCAAGCCTTCGTGAACGACAAACCGGCTCCAATTTACCCAGCGGCTGGTCTATTTTTCGCCGTGCCCGTCGAACCTGGAGAAAACAACGTCGTTCTGCACTTTCGCTCCCCAGGTTTCCGCAGAGGAATCCAAGTCGCGGCAGCCTGGATCGTACTGGTTTGTATTTGGGAACTTGCCCGCCGGACCATCCGCCGCCTACCACGCGAAGCCCCATAATCCTGAATCAAGTCCGTCGAATCGCCGAACGTCACGCCTCCAAACGACGAGCAGCCCGTCGGTCAACCCGACGAGCCGCTCGGAACTACTCGCTACCCTTCCAAAATCAAGCCGCCAGAGCCGACGCGGCAGCTTTGTTCTCTAGCGCGATCTCCAGAACCTGATCGATCGACCCCAGCGCGTGGAATCGGATCGCCTTGCGCACTTCCTCGGGAACATCTTCCAGGTCCGGCTCATTGCGCTTCGGCAGGATCACATCGGTTAGCCCTGCCGCATGCGCCGCAAGTACCTTTTGCTTCAGACCACCGATCGGCAGCACCCGGCCGCGCAAGGTCACTTCGCCTGTCATGCCCATGGTGTTCTTCACCGGCTTGCCCGACAACAGAGACACGAGCGCGGTGACGATTGTCACCCCTGCGCTCGGGCCGTCCTTTGGAATCGCCCCTGCGGGAACGTGAATGTGAAACTCCCGATCACGGAGTAAGCTTCTATCGATCCCGAGATCGTCTGCATGGCTTCTCACATAGCTCAACGCAATCTGCGCTGACTCTTTCATCACATCACCGAGCTGGCCGGTGAGAACGAGTCCGCCTTTTCCTGGCATCGTCGCCACCTCGACAAACAGAACATCACCACCGACGCCGGTTACCGCCAACCCGGTAGCAACACCAGGAACCGAGGTCCGCGACGCCGGCTCTGTAAAGAACTTCTGGCGACCCAACGCCTCCCGCACCGCCTCGATATCGAGAGTGACCACATCCACATCACCGGTCGCTACCTTCGTGGCCGTCTTGCGCAACACTTTGCCAAGCTCTCGCTCCAGCTGCCTAACCCCAGCTTCTCTGGTGTACTCGTCGATCACAAGGCGCAAGACCTCGTCCGCGACTGCGACCTCGCCTTCTCGCAGCGCGTTCTGCTTGAGCTGACGCGGCATCAGGTAATCGCGCGCAATCGCGGTCTTCTCGACGACCGTGTAACCGTCGAAACGAATGACCTCCATCCGGTCGAGAAGCGCCGGCGGAATGCTGTCCACGACGTTCGCCGTAGCGAGGAACAGCACGTCCGAAAGATCGACTTCGATGTCGAGGTAGTGATCGCGAAACGTATGGTTCTGTGAGGGGTCCAGCACCTCGAGCAGCGCAGAGGACGGATCCCCCCGCCAATCGTTCCCGAGTTTATCTACCTCGTCGAGTAGGATGACCGGGTTCATTGTGCCCGCATCCCGCAAGGCGCGAACCAAACGACCCGGTAGGGCCCCTACATACGTGCGACGGTGTCCACGGATCTCCGCTTCGTCGCGCACACCGCCCAGGGCTATGCGCACGAACTCTCGACCAGTCGCGCGAGCAATTGACTCACCAATCGACGTCTTGCCAGTTCCTGGAGGACCAACGAACGTCAAAACGACACCGGCACGTCGATCGGGTTCGATGCCACGCTCAACACGTAGCTTGCGCACCGCCAAATAGTCGGTGATGCGCTGCTTGACGTCATCGAGACCGGCGTGATCGTCATCGAGAACACGACGTGCCGCAACCGGATCGAGCGCCTCGTCACTTAGAACACCCCAGGGCACGGCAACCAGCCAATCGAGATAGCTTCGAATCGTCTGCGACTCGGGGCTCGAGTCGCCCATGCGCTCGAGCCGACCCAACTCACGCTCGGCCTGTTCACGCACTTCGTCCGACATTCCCGACTCAGCGATCTGAGTGCGATACTCCTCGATCACCGACTCGTCGTCTTCGCCGAGCTCTTTGCGGATCGACTCCATCTGCTTGCGCAGCAAATATTCCTTCTGTTGCTTCTGCGCACCGGTGTCGACATCTTCTCGAATTCGCTTTCGCAACTGCAACTCGGTCAGTCGCTCCTGCTGAAGCTCCAACGCACGCGTCAGTCGCGCCTTGACGTCAATCAACTCCAGCAGCTCGACCTTCTGCGCGTACGACAGGTCCGGCGAGTAGCCCGAAGTATCCGCAAGAGTTCCCGGTTCCTTGATGTCGCGTACAAACGACGCAATGCGCCCGTCGTCACCACGCAGCTCCAGGATCTCAGCAATCAGCGCACGATACTGGAGCTCGAGTTCGGCAACCTCTTCCGCCGGCGGGTTCTCGTCGGGCCGTTCATCGACCTCGACACGCAGGTTGCCCTCGCTGTCTGGCTGCGCAGCTCCCGCGATCCCACGCCGCAGACCCTTGAGGTTAACCGCTCGCACACCGCCGGGCAGCCGCACGGATTGCAGGACCTCTGCAACAATGCCAACCGAGGCAAAGTTCGTACCTTCGCGCGGTACCAACAGGACGGTGCTCTCGTCACCCACGGAGATCGGTAACGTCACGTCCATCCCGGGAAAAACAACGATATTGTCTGTTGGAATCAGTCTTAGAGTCGTCATCGGCGGGAAACCTAAGCACGATGCGCTCGATGTCAACGCGCCGGCCGCTTCTACGACCGTGTCAAAAAGGCCGAATGATTCAACAATTCCCAACAATAACAGTCGGATGACGATTCTAGAAAGAGCCGTCACCACCATCGAGATAGCTCATTAAGACGCGGTGGAAGTGGCGAATACGTACTTCCTGTATACCGAGGTGTAGGCTCTCGAACGCGTCCGACTGCATTCCCGATTGAATACGCGGCAGGTTGTACATGTCCTCTTCGAGGATCTCACCGCCCGGAATGTGCGACAGGTCACCACCTTTGACCGCAGAACGCGCCTCGTGGCGTGGCCGTTTCACGTCTTGGTTCGGCGTATTGAGGAGATTCCAAAAGTCAAAGTACATCTTGTTCGGGTCACTCGGGTGAGGGCGATGGCGAAAGACCCAGACAAACATCGAATGAATATTGAGAGTGATGTTCGGAAAGATCGTGTAGTGAAAATCGTCGCACATTTGCGATTCATTCAATTGGGAAAAGTCGGCGCCAAGCCCGCTCCCCATCGATCGGATCGCATTCCCAAACGCGCTCCGCGCATCGGCCACACCACCTCGAAACGAGCTCACGTCGACCCCGACCCGCGCGAGAAAGTTCTCTTTGATCCCCGCTGTCACCGTGCCGTGCCCCGGATGGCGAGGACTCGCAATGACTTCGGGAAAAATCATCCGCGTGTGGCGGGCGTAACAATCGTAGACAGTGCCGACATCGTCGGTGAACTCAAGCGTTGCCGGGTGTGTCGCATGAACGTGGTAGGCTTCATTGAACGCATCGACGGAAGTCTTCCAATTGCACTCAACTTCAATCGTCATGTCGGAATCGAGTTTCCAGTTCTCGAATCCGTACGGTTCGAGATGCTCTGGAATCACGCCGAGGTAGTCGCGTAGCGCGGATGCGTTTGGATCGAGATTGATCCAAACGAAGCCACCCCAGCACTCGCAACGCACCGTTCGCAGGCTGAGCTTCTCCGTCGGCAATCCCTGGGGAAAAGACTCGGCATCTGTCGCCTTCAACAGCGTCCCGTCGAGTCCATATTGCCAACCGTGGTAGACACAGGAGAACTTTCCCGCCCGACCGCGACCCGGCTCCCGTAGACGATTGCCGCGATGCATGCAGACGTTGTAGCGCGCGCCGATGGAACCATCCGGTAGGCGTACGACTAGGATCGATTCGCTGCCGATCTCGAACGTGAAGTACTCGCCCGCTTGGGCGAGATCCGACTCCAATCCCGCCAACAACCAAACCCGTGACCACATCGCACCCCATTCACGCGCAGCGAATTCCGGACACACGTAGCGTTGCTTGGGAATCTCGTCGAGACCGAGGTTCATCTCCGCGGCTCGATCCATCGGTGTCGGGCTCATCGCTTCCCTCCCTGCAGGCGCAGTGCGTGGCCACCCAGTGACGGCATACGCCACACTTCATTCATCAGGTGGCCACGACTTCCGCCAAGAATCGCCCCGTATGGGACGCCTTCTTCTTGAGAATCTTCTCGACCGGGCCCATCACAACGACGTTACCGCCTCCCTCGCCACCCTCCGGGCCCAGGTCGATCACCCAATCCGCTTCCTTCACAATGTCGAGGTTGTGTTCAATTGTCACGACAGTGTTTCCATTGTCGACGAGCCGGTGCACGACATCGATCAGCTTCTCAACATCCGAGAAATGCAATCCGGTGGTCGGCTCGTCGAGCACATAGAGCGTCTGTCCCCGCGACTCTTTGCTGAGTTCTTGCGCAAGCTTGATTCTTTGCGCCTCTCCGCCCGACAACGTGTTGCTCCCTTGACCAAGGGTCAGGTAGCCAAGACCGATGTCGTCGAGGAGCCGCAGCGGTCCGGCGATCTTCGGTACCGCCGAGAAGTGTTCCGCCGCGTCTTCGATCGTCATCGACAACACCTCGCCGATGTTCTTTCCACCGAACATGATCGCCAGGGTCTCTTTGTTGAACCGTGCACCGCCGCACGTATCACAGCCGACGTAGACATCGGGCAGAAAGCTCATCTCCATCTTGATACGTCCTTGACCGGCGCACTCTTCACATCGACCGCCCTTGACGTTGAAAGAGAAGCGGCTCGCCTTGTACCCCCGACTCCGCGCCTCCGGCGTCAAAGCGAACAGTTTGCGGATCTCGTCGTAGAATCCAACGTACGAAGCCGGAATCGACCGAGGCGTGCGCCCAATCGGCGCCTGATCGACTTCGATCACACGAGCAACTGCATCGGCGCCCTCGATTGATTCGAATGCGCCTACTCTCCGCGAGCTCAAGCCCAACTTACGACGCAAGCCGCTGTACAGAACATCCCGCACCAAAGTCGACTTACCGGACCCCGATACGCCGGTGACACAAGTCCATGAACCGAGAGGGATCTCCACCTCTATGTTCTTCAGGTTGTGTTCGACCGCACCGCTGACAGTAATGCGCGACGCCTGCGCGACATTTCTTTCGGGGCCACGTCGACTCCGCTTCTTGCCGAGAAATCGTCCTGTCTGTGAATTAGGATCTCTCGCCAACCGGCGCGGTGTTTCGATCGCAACGATCTCGCCACCCTTCGTCCCTCCACCCGGACCAAGGTCGACCACCAGGTCCGCCGCGTTGATCGTCGCCTCGTCGTGCTCAACGACAATCAAAGTATTGCCCTGTTTTCGCAAATCGCACAGGGTGTCGATCAACATCGCGTTATCGCGCGGATGCAATCCAATCGTCGGCTCGTCGAGAATGTAGCAAACTCCGCGCAGGTTCGATCCGAGTTGCGCTGCTAACCGTATCCGCTGAGATTCGCCTCCGGACAAAGTGTCGCCACGCCGATCGAGGGTCAGGTAACTCAGACCAACTTTCTCCAAGAATCCAAGGCGCGGTAAGATCTCCTTCATGATGTTGCGGGCTATCTCGCCGTCCCGCTTGCTGAAGCGGTAGCGTCGCAAGGCTGCGTGGGCATCGCCTACTGAATCAGAAGTTACGTCCGCAATACTCCGACCGAGAACGCGTACAGCCCGCGCGCGAGCATTGAGCCGGCTTCCGTGGCACTCCTCGCACATCTGCTCCTGAAGCAGATCGAGGAGACTCGTCGCCGCCTCATCATCCGTTTCCATGACCTCGTGTAAAGCAGCAATGAGGCCGGGCTTCGCTCCGCCGTGGAGAAAGGCTTTCCGTTTGCGAGCCGACAGTTTCGAGAACGGTTGTTCGAGCTTGATCCGATGCGCCCGGGCAACTTTTCGCGCCACACGCTGCGCGGAACCCGCCGCCCCGAGGCTCTCCTTGAAGGCCCGCTCCAAGGGCAGCTCCGGCACAGGGAAGAGCGCGTCGGTATCAAATGCGACGACGGTACCGAGTCCATCGCAAGCACGACACGCCCCTTGGCGGCTGTTGAAAGAGAAGAGCCGCGGATCCAGTTCCTCATATCCCAAACCGCAATCGGCACAGTATAATCGCTCGCTGTAGATGCGTTCCTGCGACGGGCCAACCACAACCACCGCGCCCCCTCCGATGCGCAGGGCGGCGGCAACGAGTTCCGCCAGCGCCGCAGCTGACGCGGGGCGGACTTCGAGATCTCCGACGCAAATGTCAATATCGTGTTCTTTGTATCGCGCAAGCGACGGCAACGGCCGCAACGCAACCATCGAACCATCCACTCTGGCCTGTTCGTAGCCAGCCCGCCGAGCACCCTCCAAAAGGTCCTTGTAGATCCCCTTGCGACCACGAATCGCTGGGCCCAGAATTGTCACGGCCTCACCGCGATGGTCGCGCTGGATACGCTTGACGATTTGCTCTCGCGTCAGCGAAGTCAGCGGTTCGTCGCACTTCGTGCAGTGCTGAACCCCGACCTTCGCATAAAGCAGACGTAGGTAGTGAAAAACCTCTGTCACCGTCGCGACCGTAGACTTCTTGCTGCCACGGCTGAGTCGTTGTTCGATCGCGACTGTGGCCGGCACGCCAGCAAGAAGGTCCACATTCGGCCGCGGCAATATTTTCACGTACTGGCGCGCGTAGGTAGATAGACTATCGAGATAGCGACGCTGGCCCTCGGAATAGATAATGTCGAAGGCGAGAGTGGACTTGCCAGATCCGCTGAGGCCGGTCACGACAATGAATTGGTCTCGCGGCAAATCCACCGACACGTTGCGGAGGTTGTGCTCCTTCGCACCGACAATGCGAATCCGCCCCTTCAATCCGTTTGACGACGGCTCGGCCACGATAGGTAAGCTCTCGTCCTCCGGAGCCCCTTCGAGCGCCGCCCTCAGGTAGCGCCCCGTGTGCGATTCCGAACAAGCCGCGACTTGTTCTGGAGTCCCTGACACGACGATCTCACCGCCGGCACCTCCGCCCTCAGGGCCGAGGTCGATTACATGGTCGGCCGCTTTCACCACCTCCATGTTGTGTTCGATTACGACCACCGAATGACCCCGATTCACCAGGGCCTGGAGAGCAAGGAGGAGCTTTTCGACGTCAGCATAGTGCAGACCGATCGTCGGCTCATCAAACAAGAACAGAGTCTCCGTCTTCTTCTTGATGGTCAGCGCCGCGGCCAGCTTCAGGCGTTGTGCCTCTCCGCCAGACAGTGTGTTCAAGGGTTGTCCCAGGCGCACATAGCCGAGTCCGATCTCCGCCAGTGGTCGGAGACGATCGACGATGTCCAGAGAATCCGCGAAGAACTCGATCGCGGCGTCAACTGTCAGGTCGAGCACGTCACGAACGGACTTCCCTCGATAGGTAACCTCGAGGACTTCTGGCGAGAAGCGGGCCCCGCTACACGAAGGACAGGTCACGTACACATCGGACAGGAACTGCATCTCGATCTTTTCGAAGCCTTCACCGGCGCAGGTCTCACAACGCCCACCCGCGACGTTAAACGAGAAGGTCGCAGCGGTGTAACCGCGCATCTTCGCCGTGTCGGTGCGAGCGAGGAGCTTGCGGATCGGGTCGAACGCCTTCAGGTACGTAACCGGATTGCCGCGCCGCGTGCTCGACAATGCCGATTGATCGACCATGACCACTTCAGCGACGAGATCTGCCCCGGAAATCTCATCGTGTTCGCCAGGTACTGCTACAAACTGCCCGAGCGTTTTCTTGAGGCTCCGGTAAAGAATCCCTTCGATCAGAGTAGACTTGCCGGATCCGGATACGCCGGTGACACACACGAAACACGAGAGCGGTACGGCCACGTCCAGGTCCTTGAGATTGTTCTCACGGGCGCCTCTCACGACCAGTTGGCAATCCTTCCGAAGAGCCCGACGTTCAGCCGGGACGGCGATCGACTTGCGACCAGCCAGATAAGCGCCTGTTTCCGAGCTAGTGTCGGCGAGTAACTCTCGGTAGGGGCCGGCAAAGACAACTTCTCCACCCTTTTCCCCAGCCTGCGGTCCAAGGTCGATGATGTGGTCGGCCTCACGGATGATCTCCGCTTCGTGCTCGACGACGACGACGGTGTTCTCCTTCGAGCGCAGCTCCTGGAGAATTCGCACGAGCCGCTGACTATCGCGCGGGTGCAAGCCGACCGAGGGCTCGTCGAGGACATAGAGAGTGTTGACCAGTGAAGAACCGACAGCTCGGGTCAGATCGACGCGGGCCAACTCACCGCCGGAAAGGGTCCGCGACTGCCGATCCAGCGTCAGATAGTCGAGTCCCACCGCAAGAAGGTAGCCGAGCCGGGAGCGGAGCTCCGTGAGAATCAGTGCGGCGATTTCGAGCTCGTGTTCGGAGAACGGAAGCGCTTCGAAGAGCGCCGCAACTTCGGCGATCGGCATGCGGTGCAAATCGACGATCGTCCGCCCACCGACCCGGTAGTTGAGAGCGTCGCCTTGGAGACGCCCCCCCTCGCAATCCGGACAAAGCTTGTAGCTCCGATAGCGAGCCAGGAAGACCCTGACATGCATCTTGTAGGTCCGTCCCTCGAGCCAGCGAAACCAGCCACGGATTCCATGGAACTTGCCGGCACCCTCGATGATCAAATTGCGATGAGATTCCGACAAGTCCTGAAATGGCCGCTTGGTAGGGATCTTCTTGGATCGACAAAAGCGTTCGAGCTCGTCGCGCTCCCACTGCGTCGACTTCGTACTCCACGGCTTGATCGCCCCTTCGGCAACCGATTTCCGTCCATCCGGGACGACCAGGTCCAGGTCGACGTCGATAATCCGACCAAACCCTCGACATGGCTCGCAGGCTCCCAGCGGGCTGTTGAAGGAGAACAGGTTCGGGACAGGGTCTCGGACCTGGACGCTGCATCGACCGCAGATCAGTTCCTCCGCGTGCGACGCTGCCCGCATCGAATCGTCCGGGAAAACCAAGGCCATCTCGCCCTTACCGAATCGAAATGCTTGCTCGATCGAGTCGGTCAAACGCTTGCGCTGCTCGGCTCGCACGACCAGGCGATCGGCGACAACGATCAGCGGCGTAGGGAGCGACTGCACTTCGTCGATGTCTTCGATCTCACCGCCGACCAGAAGCCGACGAAACCCAGAAGCCTCCAAGCCCGTTCGGGCCTCTTTCCAAGTGAGAGTCTCGGGCACAGCCGGTGCAAACGTAATCAAAACTCGCGCTTCCGCATCCGTTCGCAGAACCTCGTGAACGACGGACTCCGGGGTTTCCCGCGCGACCTGCTCACCGCATTCCGGGCAGTGCGGCACCCCAATCTTAGCGAATAGCAGCTTCAGGTGGTCGTGAAGCTCCGTCATCGTGCCAACCGTCGAGCGCGAGGTCTTCACCGAGTTGCCTTGGCTGATCGCGATCGCCGGCAGGATGCCATCGATACGCTCAACCTCCGGCTTGTCCATCCGATCGAGAAACTGGCGAGTATAGGCCGAGAAACTCTCGACGTAGCGGCGTTGCCCCTCGGCGTACAGCACATCGAAGGCAAGGCTCGACTTGCCCGATCCCGACACCCCAGTGACCACGGTCAGCGAGTTCACCGGAATCCGCACGTCAATGTTCTGCAGATTATTTTGGCTCGCGCCCCTGATCTCGATCCAGTCTTTCGCCACGTTCACTCACCCCGAAAACCACCACTATATCCAACGTGCGGCGACCCGGCCATGCGCGGGAAAGAAAGTCGAGTTTCAACCCGCCCTTGAACGCTGGCTCAACACTGCGATGATTCCAGCTTCGAGATCGGAGGGACTGAAGTGATTGGAAAATTGGGAATCGTCGTCGCTGGGGGTCCGGCTCCGGGCATCAACAGTGTCATCGCAGCTGCATCGATCCGCGCATCGCTTGCCGGATGCGAGGTGATCGGCCTGCGCGACGGGTTCGAGTGGGTCATGCAAGGGAGGACCGACGAGGTCGTGCAGCTGGATATCGAGTTGGTTAGCCGCTTGCACTTCCGCGGCGGGTCGTTCATCGGCATTTCACGCGCCAATCCGACGGCAACTCCTGACGGCATGAGCAATGTAATCCAAGCCCTCGACAAACTCGGGATCGACAAGCTGATCACTATCGGCGGAGACGGTACCGCATTCCTGGCAAACGCTCTGCAACAGGCCACCGACGGATCAGTTCGTATCGCGCACGTTCCCAAGACCATCGACAACGACCTGCCTTTGCCTCCAGGCATCGACACCTTCGGCTACCAAACAGCACGCCATATCGGTGCCGGAATTCTCAACTCCTTGATGGTCGACGCCCATTCGATGTCGCGGTGGTACTTCGTCATCACCATGGGCCGTACGGCTGGTCACCTCGCACTCGGCATCGGTAAGGCCGCCGGCGCTACGTTGACATTGGTGCCCGAGGAGTTCGCGGCCGACACACCGTTGGCCTCGGTCGTCGACACATTGGTCGGTGCGATCATCAAGCGACTCGCCTTTGGTCAACGCCACGGAGTCGCGGTGATCGCCGAAGGAATCTCGGAAGTCATCGACTTCGGCACCTACGAAAAGCGAGCGCTCCGCGACAAGGACGGAAATGTTCGATTCTCCACTACGAGAATCGGCGACATCCTCCGAGATGCAGTTCAGGAGGAGCTCAAGAAACTGGGAATCGCCGCAGACACCGTTCCGAAGGATATCGGCTACGAAGTTCGGTCCGCAGACCCCATTCCCTTCGACATGGAGTACACGCGCGATCTCGGCTACTGCGCCGCGCGCTATCTCTGCGAAGGCGGCGGCGGCGCCATGGTTACGATGCAAGGCGGGAGGTTCGTACCTGTCCCATTCTCAGAGATCCGCGATGACGAAGCAAAAGCGACGCGGGTCCGGCTCGTCGACATCCACTCGGAGCGTTACAAAATCGCTCGGCGCTATATGATTCGCATTCGACGCGACGACTTTACGAATCCGTCGCTGCTAGCGAAACTCGCGGCGACAGCCCACATGTCCGTAGACGACTTTCGCAATCGCTTCGAGCCGCTGACTCGTGACGAACCGCCGCCACTGGTCCTCCAAACCTAGCACCTCACCCGATTCTCAAACACAGCGCGGAAAGGACTCGAGATGTTTGAAGGCAAGATCGCCATCGTGACCGGTGCAGCCTCCGGAATCGGCAAGGAATTGGCACGTGCACTCGCGCAACGCGGGACCCATGTCGTGTTGACCGATGTCGACAGCCAACTCCTCGAAACAACGAGCCAAGAAATCGCCGGCTCGACCGAGCACCACACTGTCGACGTCACCGACGCCGCCGCCGTCGAGCAGGTCGTCCGCGATACCGTTGCCAAACACGGCCGCCTCGATTTTATCTTCAACAACGCCGGCATCGCAATCTTCGGCGATGCCCGTGACATGTCCCTCGAGGACTGGAACCGATTGGTCGACATCAACATCCGGGGCGTGATCCACGGAGTTGCTGCGGCTTACCCGATCATGGTTGCACAGGGTCACGGGCACATTCTCAACACCGCCTCCGCCTCCGGGCTCGCGCCAACTCCGGGTGGCACCGGTTACAGCATGACGAAACACGCCGTCGTCGGGCTATCCACTTCCCTGCGAAGCGAAGCGCGGCGACACGGAGTCCGAGTCAGCGCGATTTGCCCTGGGTTCATCGAAACACCGATATTCAACAACGCTAAGATGCTCACCAAGATCGACCGCCAAGACGCAATCGACGAGCTCCGCGGCGCAGTTCATCAACCAGACGCCCTGGCGAACGCGGTCATGCGTGGCATCGAGCGCAACAAAGCACACATCGTCTTCACTCCCTTCGCGCACATCGGGTGGCGCCTTTACCGCTTCTTTCCAGGGTTGATGGAACGCGCGCTCGATCTCACGAATCGACGAAACCCACTGTTGCCGCGCTGAGACCCGTGGGGCTCCGAGCAGGCTGGCTTGCCCGAGGATAATGTGCCACGAACCTATCCATGGGAACGAAATTCACAATCATCGACGACGGCCCACGCGACCAAGCAGGCACCGCAGGCTTCCGCGCCACACAGGTGAGCGCGCATATCGACGGCGAACGCGTCTCGATCCCTGCGGAGGAAATCGAATCCGCACTTGGTTGGCATCTTCGCGACGAAGGCCTCTGTCGCGGCGAAGTCTGTATGCCGGTGCGAGAACGATCCACCTTGGCGACCGCGAATGGCATCGACCTTCAGAACTTTGCCAGGATCCTCGATCGTCCATTGGCCATCGACATCGCAGAACGAGCCGCCGTACTTGGCACGGACGCTGGGACGCGAAGGGGGCGCCTAGAGACACTCGAAGCGCCGGATTTCGAGTTGCCCGATCTACAGGGCCGCACGCATCGCCTATCGAACCACCGAGGCAAAAAAGTGCTGCTCATTGCTCACGCCTCCTGGTGAGGATGCCGTGAGGACCTGCCGGTCTGGCAGGCACTGTACGAAGAACTCGGTGATGACGGTTTCATTCCGTTCACCGTCGCGCTCGAACGCAACATGGACGACCCCAGGCCGTTCATTGAAAAGGCCAACCCGACGCACCCCAGTGTCATCGACACTGAGCACGTGGTCGCCGAGCTGTACCACATCGTCAACGTCCCAACGATGATCTGGATCGACGAAAACGGCCAGATCTGCCGTCCACACGATACCCAGTTCGGCACCGACATCTTCACCGCGTTTCACGGCAAGCACTCCGGTCCCTACCTCGACATGATCCGGGCTTGGGTCCGCGACGGCAGCGGTGCAATGACCGCCAAGCAGGTCAAGGAACACCAACCCGTGCCGACCGCCGAGAGTCAGCTCGCGCGCACCGAGCGCACCCTCGCCTGGTGGCTGCAAAACCAGGGGCGCGAGGAAGCGGCAGGACGCCACTTCGACCGCGCCGGAGAACTGGCACCCCAGGATTGGACAATCCGCCGCGGATCACTACCGATCCGCGGCAAGGACCCGTTCGGCGACGATTTCTTCACGCTCGCAGCCGACGGCGCCCCCGAGTACCCAATGGAGGCGGTAACTCCGACAAAGGATCCCGCCGCTCACAGTTGAGGTTCTGTTGGCCGTAATTATACTTGAAAATCGATTGGTGGACGATTGATTTGCGAGTATAATTACGTGATGATCGCCCGCCCCTCCCATATCAAGCGAATCCGAGAGCTGTTTTTGATCTCTCCGGCTGTCGCCATTCTCGGAGCTAGACAGACCGGGAAAACAACCCTCGCAAACCTTTACGCTCAAGAAGCAAAAACACCCGTTGTCCGCTTCGATTTAGAGGATCCGGCCGACCGCGGGCGTCTGGAGGACCCGGTCCTTGCGCTGGGAAACAGAGAGGGACTCGTCATCATCGACGAAGTCCAACGAGCCCCGCAACTATTCGAACCGCTCCGCGTCATTCTCGACCGCACCGATAATCGCTGTCTGTTCTTGATTCTCGGCAGCGCCTCCCCGGAACTCCTCCAACAGAGCTCGGAAACCCTTGCCGGACGGATTCTCTACCACGAACTAAACGGACTCTCAGTGCCCGAAGTCGGGGGCGACGCGCGCGAACGCCTCTGGTTGCGCGGAGGCTTCCCACGATCGTTTCTCGCTCCCAGCGACGAGCTGAGCGACGAGTGGCGTCGCGGCTTCATCCGCACCTTCCTGGAACGCGACCTGCCCCAGCTCGGATCACGCGTACCGTCGACAACTCTTCATCGTTTCTGGACCATGCTCGCCCATTATCACGCGCAGACTTGGAACGGGGCGGAGCTGGCACGTGCGTTCGCAGTCACTGCCCCCACCGTGAGACGGTATCTCGACACACTCACAGCAAGTCTAGTTCTGCGTCAGCTGCATCCATGGCACTCCAACGTTGGCAAGAGGCAAGTCCGATCCCCCAAGATCTATCTGGCCGACACAGGCATGCTGCATACACTGCTGGGCATTTCCGATACCAATGAATTGGAAGGGCATCCAAAAGTTGGCGCATCTTGGGAAGGCTTTGTGATGCAGGAGATCGTGCAACGAACACGCGCACGCCCGGACGAGTGCTTCTTCTGGGCAACCCATTCCGGCGCCGAGATTGATCTCTTGCTAGTCCGCGGAACCCGCCGGATCGGCTTCGAGATCAAGCGAACTACGGCCCCTAGAACGACCCGATCGCTCCATATTGCCCGCGAAACACTCGAACTCGACGAGACGTACCTGGTTCACGCGGGCGACCAAACGTACCCTCTGAAGAACAACACCATTGCGCTGGCGTTTGAACGCCTGCACCACGATCTCCCTCCAATTCGTTAAGCTGGTGTTTCATCTCTTGCCGCCAACTTGGTATGGGCTCGGCAATGGCAAGCGGTGGCCCACTCTCCAAGGAGCTTCTCGAGCAAGGACTGAAGCGGCATGTCGCTGGCGTTGCGCGCGTCGTATCGTGCGAACGACTTTCCGGCGGAGCCAACCAAGAGACCTATCGAATCGAAGTCGAAGGGCAGGGCGTTGTTGCCCAGTTTGCCGTCCGCCGATCTGTCGGCGGACTGTCCGTCCCGGCAATGCCGGGTTACCCCGGCCTGCGCGCCGAAGCCCTGTTGATGCGAACAGCCCGGCAAGCGGGAGTGCCCGAGCCGGAAGTCCATTGGATCTTCGAGCCCGAGGACGGCATCGGCGATGGCTTTCTCATGGAGTGGCTCGACGGCGAAACGCTCGGAAAACGCATCGTCAGCTCAGATGATTTGGCGGACGCACGAACTCAGCTCGCCTTCCAATGCGGCGAAACCCTCGCACGAATCCACTCTATCGACATTTCGAACAGCGACATCGCCGACGTGCTCGATCGCATCACGCCGGATCTCTTTCTCGAACAAACCTGGGCCCGCTACCGAAACTTCGACGTCGCGCAGCCGATGATCGACTACACCGCGGTGTGGTTGCGCGAACGGCTCCCGTCGACCCCTGAGTTGCGCGTCGTTCACAACGACTTTCGCAATGGCAACATCATGGTGTCGCCCGACGGGATCGTCGCGGTCCTCGACTGGGAGCTCGCCCACATCGGCGACCCAATGCGCGACCTCGGCTGGCTATGCACCAACTCCTGGCGCTTCGGACGCAGCGAATTACCGGTCGGCGGGTTCGGCACCTACGAAGATCTGTTTCGCGGCTACGAATCGGTCTCCGGCCAACCAGTCGACCGCGACCGCGTGAAGTTCTGGGAAGTGTTTGGTTCCTTTTGGTGGGCCGTCGGCTGTCTCGAAATGGCCAACGCCTACCGCACGGGCATCGACCGCGGCGTCGAACGCGCCGCCATCGGGCGCCGTACCTCAGAATGCCAAGTCGACTGCGTCAATTTACTGATTCCCGGACCGGTCGAGCTGATCGCACCCGACACCTCGACAACATCCAGCGACATGCCGCGCTCCGACGAGATCATCGAAAGCGTCGCCAACTTTCTGCGCAACGACGTCATGCCAACGGCCCGCGGCCGTACCAAGTTCCTCGCCCGCGTCGCCGCCAACGCCCTCGACATTCTCGGCCGCGACGACGCGGCCGGAGTGCTGCATCGCGCCGCGCAATGCCAACGGCTGCGCGCACTTCTAGACCGAGAAGGCGACCTCGCCACCCTCAACGCCGAGCTGGTCCGAAGGCTACGCGACGGCTCGATCCCGCTCGACTATCCGGGCTTGATCGAGCATCTGAGACAATCTGTGGTCAATCAGGTCGCCATCGACCAGCCCAAATACAGCGGCCTGGCAACGGCCTTGATCGAGAAGAAAGGCTCAGGCTAGGGCGCAGGCTGAGGCTAAGGTTGGTGCTCGCTGCGCTCGTTATTGATGTCCGATGTCGGTGGAGATGGATTCGGTCACCCCAATAGAAGCAGCCACCGAGTAGCCCCGCCTCGCTCGATTGCCCCGAAAAACATTGCCGCTTTACTAGGTCTCGGACCATGGGTAGGCTGATTCGATGACCAAGCGCCGCAACCGAAGAGGGCGAGCAATCGGCTGGCTCGTGGTTGCGATCCAGCTGCTGATCAGCGTCGAGGCGCCGGTCGGGCTAAACCTCTGCATCGCCGAAGACGGGCACACGGCGATCGAGTTCAGCCACGCGCAGCAGCCGTCCTGCAATCGCGACTCGGAGCGGCACCACCCAGGCGAACAGGTCTCCGACGCTCACGATGTCGCTCGTCATCCATGCAACGATGTGCCGCTGCTGCGAGCGACGGCCTATGTCACGACCGCCCAACCGCGCCATCTCCTGCCAGCACTGCTGGCACTCCCGGAGTCCATCCAGATTCCACAGACGCGAGGGCTAGAAGCACCTTCCCTCGGGCCGGTTGAACAGTTCATCGCCCCGAACGCGACCCACTTACTGCGAACGGTAGTCCTGCTCGTTTGATTGTTCGTCATCCCCGATTCTCCGTCGCAGCTCCGACTTCGATCAGTCGATCTCGGACTCTGCAGAGATTCACGATGTTTCAAATGGATGGCCACAATCATGATTCTATCTCTACCCTTGCGCCTTTGCGCAATATCGCTGGCGCTCATTCTCCCCACATCCGCGCTTGCCGATCCGCCTACAGATCCTGGCGCCGCAAAGTCGGCGCCGCCCTCGGATGAACCGTCGGGCGAGATTCGCCTGCGCGACGCCGTCGCCGCCGCACTTCTTCTCAACCCCTCCCTCGCCGCATTCTCTTGGGAGATTCGAGCAAAGGAATCACGCGCGATTCAAGCTGGGCTCCGCCCCAATCCAACGATCTCCGTAGAGCTGGAGAATATCGCAGGTCGCGGCCAACGCTCATCTTTCGGACAAGCCGAGACGACCATTTGGCTCTCTCAGCTAGTCGAAGTCGCCGGGAAACGCCGTAACCGTAGATTCGTCGCCGAACTCCAACGCGATCTTTCTCAATGGGACTACAACTCCAACCGGCTCGACGTCTTGAGCACCACGACCAAAGCGTTTGTCGCTGCCCTGGTCACCCAGAACCGCCTCGCGCTCGCGAAAGAGCTCGAGACTCTCGCCCAGGTTTCGCTCAAAACGGTAGCCCGCCAGGTCGCGGCCGGAGCTGTCCCAGCCGTTGAGAGAACCCGCGCAGAGGTTGCCCTTCTCACCGCCGAACTCGAGCGCCAACGGGTCGAACGACAGTTCGCCGCCGACCGCATCACGCTCGCAGCCACCTGGGGAAGTAAGTCCCCCCAATTCTCGGCCCTACACGGAAACCTTTCAGAACAGCTGGCGCTTCCTCCCCCGTTGGTCGAGCTCGACGACTTGATACCCGACAATCCCGACATTGCCCGATGGGATACAGCTCTCGCTGCGAGCGAAGCGGCCGTTTCACTAGAACGCTCTCGTCAAGTTCCCAACCCGACAGTCAACGCCGGGGCAAGGCACTTCAACGACAATGGAGACAAGGCCTTCGTAGTCGGGTTCTCGGTGCCGCTGCCGATCTTCAATCGCAACCACGCCAGGGTCGAGGCAGCCACCCGAGATCTGGCCAAGGCCCGTGCACAGAAGTCGGCTGCTGAGATTTCTTCGCGCGCGCGGCTAGCTCGACGATACCAAGACCTCACCTCGGCCTTCGAGCAAGCCGAGACACTTCGGGCCCGAACCCTTCCCGCCGCCAATCGTGCCTTCGCCGGCACTCGGGATGGCTACGACAATGGCCTGTTTCGCTACCTGGATGTGCTCGACGCGCAACGGACACTCTTTGAGCTAAGGGCGCGCGAGCTGCAAGCACTCTCCGCCTACCACCAAGCCCGCACGGACATCGAACGCATGATCGGCCGCCCCCTCAGCGACGGGGGGACCAACTCATGAGCAGGTTGACGACTCACAAACTCCGACTGTCGTACCTCCCGAGCAGAGTCCACACAATCCGACTCTCATTGCTGTTCGCGAGCGCACTCGTGATCGCGGCGGCAGCGCTACCGGCGCCAGCATACGCAGGTTCCTCGCTCGACGACCAAGAAGCATCCGGTCGGGATCAGGAGCATACAAGCAATCGCGAACAAAGAATCGTCGTCCCGGTAGATTCACACCTACTTGAAGAGTTCGACATCCGGCTGGCTGTCGCAGGGCCGGGCCGGATCGTCCGCACCGTCACGCTGCCGGCCGAGGTGCGCGCCAACCGCGATCGCGTCGCTCACATCACGCCCCGTTTCGACGGAATCGTGAGAAGTGTGCGGAAGAACATCGGCGATCGAGTCGAGGCCGGCCAGGTTCTCGCTGTGATCGAAAGTAGCGCGAGCCTGGCGCCGTACTCGCTCAAGACGGAGATTGCCGGTGTCGTGATCGCCAAGCACGTCACGCGCGGAGAGCCCGTAACACGCGCGTCGGAAGCCTTTGTCATCGCCGACCTCGACCAGGTCTGGATCGACATCAGCGCGTACCAAAAGGATCTTGCGGACCTCAGAGTAGGGCAGCAGGCACTGATTTCTGCTGGACACGGACGCGAGGAAGCCGATGGGCAGATCTCGTACATCTCGCCCATCGTCGATGAAGCGACGCGCACCGTCACAGCGAGGGTCGTGCTCGGCAACTCCCAGCGTATCTGGCGGCCAGGAATGTTCGCCACCGCACGCGTCCTCGTCGAAGATGCAGAAGTGCCCGTCGCGATCCCCCGCACAGCCATTGAAGTCATTGACAACCGACCTGTCGTGTTCGTCGAACGCGCGGACGGCTTCGAACCGCGTCCAATCGAGGTCGGACGCAAGGACGCTTCACACGTCGAAGTCGTCTCGGGCCTAAGCAGCGGAGAGCGCTTCGTTGCCCAAGGCGGTTTCACTCTCAAAGCCGAGCTCGCCCGAGAGAATCTCTCTGGCGGGCACAATCATTAGGACGCCCTATGGATCGCTTGATTCGATTCGGAATCGAAAATCGAATCCTTGCCTTCGCGCTCGGACTCTTGGTCGCAGCTGCCGGCCTCTATTCTTTCCAACAGCTCCCTGTCGACGCGTTCCCCGATGTCTCGCCCAACCTGGTGCAGATATTCACCGTCACCGAGGGGCTCTCCCCAGAGGACGTTGAGAAATACGTAACGTTTCCGATCGAGACGACCATGAACGGGCTCCCCGGTCTCGAGAATGTGCGCTCGGTCTCGAACTTCGGTCTGTCCGTTGTAAACGTGTACTTCGAAGACGACGTCGACATCTACTTCGCTCGACAACTCGTCAACGAGCGTCTCCAAGAAGCGCGCGAATCAATCCCACAGGGATTCGGCGAACCAACGATGGGTCCAATCTCGACGGGGATGGGGCTCGTGCTCTTCTACTACCTGGAGGACACAACCGGGCACTACTCACTCACCAGAATGCGGACCATCCAGGATTGGCTGGTCAAAAATCACCTACTGACCGTTCCCGGTGTCACCGAAGTGCTCGGCATCGGCGGGTACGAGAAACAGTATCAGGTCCGCGTTCACCCCGAATCTCTGGTGCGCTACAACGTTACCATCGCAGACGTCATCGATCGGATCCGCGACAACAATCTGAACGTCGGAGCTCAGTTCATCGAGCGAAACGCAGAAGAATACATCGTGCGTTCAGTCGGCCTCGCTTCCGACGTCGACGACCTGAAGCACGTCGTCATCAAGACCAACGACGGCACCCCGGTCTTCCTCCACGAGCTCGCCGACATCCACACGGGCGGCGCGATTCGCCGCGGTGTGCAGACTCGCAACGGCGTCGAGGAAGTGGTCGCAGGTATGGTGATCAAGCTCTTCGGCACCAACTCTTCGACAGTGATCGAACGCGTCGAGTCGAAGTTGGCGGAACTCAGTGCAGTTCTTCCCCCGGGTATTCGACTCGTTCCCTACTACGAACAGAAAACCATCGTCGAAGAGTGTGTGGCCACGGTCACGACAGCTCTCGTACAGGGGATCGCCCTCGTCGCCCTGGTCTTGATCGTCTTCATGGGTGCCGTGAGGCCGAGCCTGATCGTCGCCCTCTCGATCCCTTTCTCCGCCCTCTTTGCACTCTTCTGGATGGGTTACTTCGGCATTTCCGCCAATCTGATGTCGCTCGGCGGCCTCGCAATCGCCATTGGAATGATGGTGGACGGTACCATCGTTTTGGTCGAGAACGTCGATCGGGTACTGCGCGAACGGCACCTGACCGAGAGTCGTACACAACTGGTCGCGCGAGCATGCGCAGAAGTCGCGAAACCGATCACCTTCGCAATCTCGATCATCATCATCGTATTTCTCCCCTTGCTCACGCTGCAGGGAGTCGAGGGAAAGACGTTCCGACCCATGGCCTACACGATCGCTCTGGCGATGGCAGGATCACTCGTGTTCACCCTACTGCTGGCCCCAGCCCTTTCCGATCTCCTGATGCGACCCCCCACAGGACACGGCGCAGAGGGTGACCACGAGTCCTGGTTGACCCGCTGGCTAATGAAAGCGTACCGACCAATCGCCTGGTTCTTCATTCGGCACAGAATCCTCGCCGTTGGCTTGGCTCTGGCATTCCTTGCGGTCGGCGCTGCCACATTCCCCCGCCTAGGCTCCGAGTTTACACCGCGACTACGAGAAGGAACGCTCGTCCTGAGGCTCACGATGGCGCCCTCGATTTCTCTCAGAGAAAGCACCCGAGTCACGCAGATCGTCGAGCGAAGACTCATGCAAGTCCCGGAGATTCGTGGCGTCGTCACGCGCATCGGCCGCGGCGAGGTTGGGGCACATACGGATCCCGTCAACAGTGCAGAGATGTACATTCTTCTCGTGCCTTCGGAGGAATGGCGATCCCCGAATGACCAGGACAGGGTCGAAGCGGCAATCCGCAAAGACGTCGGATCGGTGCCCGGAGTTCTCACCAACTATACGCAACCCATCGCGATGACCGTGGACGAGCTTCTCGAGGGCGTGCGTGCCGAGCTAGCGATTAAAGTGTTCGGCGACGACCTCGATGTATTACTCGCTAGCGCCACCGAAATTTCACACATCATCCAAGAGCTTCCCGGCGCTGCGGACGTCCAAGTCGACCAACTGATCGGAACGCCTCAACTCGTCGTTCACGTCGATCGACAGGCTGTCGCGCGCTATGGACTGAATGTCGCCGACGTCCAGCGCACGATCAGGGCATCCATCGGCGGAGAGGTTGCCGGACAGATATTCGAGGGCACCAAGCGCTTCGATATCAACGTCCGATTCGCCGAGGAGTATCGAAACACTGCCGAAGCAATTGCCAACGTTCTGATCGCCGGACCAACAGGAGTGCGAGTGCCTCTTTCCGAGGTCACGAGAATCGAGGAGATCGTCGGACCACGCCAGATCACACGGGAAAGAAACCAGCGATTCATCTCCGTTCAATGCAACGTTGTCGGCAGGGACATCGGAGGCTTCGTCGCAGAAGCACAGGCCGAGATTGAAAGGAAAGTGGATCTGCCCCTAGGATATTTCACTACTTGGGGAGGCCAATTCAGACTCCAACAGGAGGCAAACCGACGACTCTCTGTCGTCGTCCCCATCACCTTGTTGGTCGTGTCGTTGCTGCTGTACGCGAGTTTCGGATCCCTGAAGAACACCATTCTGATCTTCCTGAACATCCCCCTTGCTCTGGTCGGCGGGATCGTCGGACTCGCAATCACCGGACAGAACTTTTCGGTTCCAGCGTCCGTGGGCTTCATCGCCCTTTTCGGCATAGCCCTCGAGAACGGCATGGTGCTCGTCACATACCTCAATCAACTCCTCGCCGACGGCTTGGACGTCGACGAGGCTTCGATCCGCGGAGCGTGCCGGCGCTTGCGGCCGGTGTTGATGACCGCCGTCACGACGGGCCTCGGCTTGATTCCACTGCTCTTCTCGCGCGGCACCGGAAGCGAAGTACAACAGCCGCTAGCGACAGTCGTCGTCGGAGGCCTCGTCACGTCGACGATTCTCACGCTGCTCGTCGTCCCGGCTCTCTACAAATGGTTCTCTGCGCCACCAGGGCAGGCCGCGGCGGAAGCAGGGGACGCCTAGAATCGTTGAAGCCACGTGCTTAGAAAACGTGAATTGCTCCAGTCACGTGCACCGTCGAAGCGAAGTCGGAGCCCGGTCTCGGGCTGCATGAGAAATGTGACGGGGAGTGAGCGAACACCCATTGCTCTCTCTGCCTCGGCAGGGTCGCCGAGGAACACGGCGGGCGGAGCCCTTCCTCCGAGGAATAGGTCGACGTCGACCCATTCCCTATCTAGCGCTACCGCCACGACATCCACCGGGTGGTCTTCCGGCAATGCGAGAAGGGCCGGCAACTCCGCACGGCACGGCGGGCACCACGTCGCCCAGAAGTGCACCAGCGTGGGCCGCTCGACACCTCGCAGAACGAATCGATTCCCGTCCCTGGTTCTGAGGGACAGGGGCGGCGCTTGGCCATCGAGATGTTGGGGAGAGGCTGTGCTGAGTTCCTGTTGCGAAACTCCCTGCGGCGCTCGGCGCTGTTCGACCATCCAATAGACGCCAACCAGAGCAGTTTGCACCGCCAGAACTGCAACCACGCCGCGCGCGGCCCGGCTCATGCCACCGCCTCCGGATTGGGCTCGACGGTGGCAGTGTTCTGCTGCAGCTCAACAGTCTCCTGCCGAGCGGTTTGCGGCAGCTGAGCGCCAAAGACTGCGTAGAGAACCGGCAACACCAGTAGGGTCGCAAGCGTCGACGTGACCATACCGCCGACGACCACTGTTGCGAGCGGACGCTGGACTTCCGCACCCACCCCGGTGTTGATGGCCATCGGGATAAATCCGAAAGCTGCGACCATTGCGGTCATAAGGACAGGCCGCAGTCGGGTTTCGGCTGCCTCGCGAATCGCATTGAGCGGTGCACGGCCGCGCTCGAGCAACTGCATGACCCGCGATACGAGCACGATGTCGCCGAGCACCGCCACACCCGACAGCGCGATGAATCCGACGCCGGCCGAAATGGAGAAAGGCATGTCCCTGACCCAGAGCGCGACAATGCCACCTACCGCTCCGAAGGGAACTCCGGTAAAGACCCGAATGGCGTCTGCGGCTCGGCCGTAGGTCAGGTAAAGAAGTGAAAAGACCAGCAGGAGAGCGATGGGCACCACCACCAAGAGGCGCTTCTGTGCCCGTTCCAAGTTCTCGAACTGGCCGCCGAGGGTGGTGTAGTAGCCTGCGGGCAGCTTCACTTCTTCCCGCAAAACACGACGCACATCCGCAACGAACGACCCCACGTCCCGCCCCCGCACGTTTGCCTGCACGGTTACGCGTCGCTTTGCCCATTCGCGTTGAATGGTCGAGGGGCCTTCGACCACCTCGACACGCGCCATTGAAGACAGGGGCACTTGCGCGCCCGAATCCGCGTGGATGAGGACCTGGCGGATGCGCTCCGCCGAGCCTCTGGCAGCATCTCCGAGCCGAAGAACGAGGTCAAAGCGCCGCTGGCCTTCGACTACCTCCCCAACCTTGCGGGTGCCGAGCGACTCAATCACGTCGAGGATTTCGCCGACCGGGATACCATATCGTCCGGCCGCCTCCCGGTCGATGTCGATGGTGAGCATCGCCTGTCCCGTGAGCTGCTCGACGGTGACGTCGGCGGCTCCAGGAATTCGTTCGACGACGCGACGAATTTCATCTGCTCGCACCCCAAGCGTCTCGAAATCATCGCCAAAGAGCTTGATTCCGACGTCTGCGCGGATGCCCGCTACCATCTCGTTGACGCGCATCTCGATCGGCTGGGTGAAGATGCTGCGCATCCCCGGCATCCCCTCCAGAGCTACCTTCATGGCTTCGACGAGTTCGTCCTGTGTCCCGCCCCGCACCCACCGGTCGCGCGGCGAGAGAGTGATGAAGACGTCCGAGACTTCCAAGCCCATCGGGTCGGTGGCCACCTCGGCGGTCCCCGTCCTTGTCCAGATGTGCTCGATCTCATCGGGAAAGCGCTCGCGGAGCCGTCGCTCGATTTGCGTTCCGTAGCGAACCGACTCCTCGAGGGAGATACCCGCCATGCGCACGGTGTTGACGACGATCGCTTGCTCGCGGAGCCTGGGCACGAACTCCGACCCAAGGCGCGTCGCCAGGAAGGCGGCGTTCGCGACGACGAGCGCCGCGAGAGCCAGGACCAACTTTCGTCTCTCGAGTGCCCACCCAAGCACCGGGCGGTAGGCGCGCTTGAGCCCCCGCACCATGCAATTCTCGCTCTTGCCCTGACTCTTCTTCAAAGCGTAGCTCGCAAGAACCGGCATCAGCGTCAGCGACAAGAGCATCGACCCGGCAAGAGCGAAGATTACAGTGAGTGCCATCGGTTGAAACAGTTTCCCCTCGACTCCCTCGAGTGCCAGGACGGGCAAATAGACGACGGCGATGATGAGCTCGCCGAAGAGCGTTGGCTTGCGCACTTCGACGGCGGCATCCCTGACAATCTCGCGGACACTTCTCCCCGTCGTGTCTTCGCCAAGCCGGCGCGCGGCGTTCTCTACCAGGATGACAGAGCTGTCGACGACTAGGCCGAAGTCGATCGCGCCAAGACTCATCAGGCTCCCCGCAATCCCAAACTGGAGCATCGCGTTGAAGGCGAAGAGCATCGACAGCGGAATGGCGACAGCGACGATAAGACCAGCCCTGAAGTTCCCGAGAAACGCGAACAATACTGCGATGACGAGCAGTGCACCCTCGAGCAGGTTGTTCCGGACGGTCTTCAACACTTGGCTGACGAGAGCCGTTCGGCTGTAGACCGGTATCAGCTCAACCCCCTCCGGCAGACTCTGTCTGACCTCGTCGAGCCGCGCCTCGAGCCTCTGCGTGAGTTCGCGGCTGTTCTCCCCCATGAGCATGAAGCCGAGGCCCAGAACGGCCTCGCCCCGTCCCTCGGCGGTGACGGCACCACGTCGGATTTCGTGTCCTTCACGCACCGCAGCAATGTCACCGAGGCGGATGGGCGTACCGTCCACGTTAGCGAGCACCATCGACTCGAGGTCGGTGATTCCTGTGACGAGTCCTTGCCCTTGAACGAGCTGGGACTCGCCGGCCGCGTCGAGCACACCACCTCCGGCGATGCGGTTGCCACGTCGCCGGACACGCGCAACATCGTCTAGCGTGAGGTCGTGCTTCACCAGTCGCTGGGGGTCGACGATGACGTGATACTGCTTCTTATAGCCGCCCCAGGTGTTGATCTCGGCAACACCTGAAACCTGGACCATCTGAGGGCGAATGACCCAGTGGTGGAGCGTTCGCAGCTCTTGCGCCGACCAGGTCTCACTGCGGACCAGATACTGAAACACCTCGCCGAGACCGGTCGAGACCGGTCCCAGCGCCGGTCGCCCGACACCGCCCGGAAGTGCGGCGGTCGCCAGCCGCTCGCTGACGACTTGGCGAGCGAGGTAGATGTCGATCGAATCGTCGAAGATGGCCGTGACCTGCGAGAAGCCGAACTTCGAGATCGACCGCACCTGGTGCAACCCAGGCAGTCCCGAGATCGACTGCTCGATGGGAAAAGTAATCTGTCGCTCCACCTCGAGGGGAGAGAGCGCCGGCGCCGTGGTGTTGACCTGGACCTGGACCGGCGTGGTGTCCGGAAACGCATCGAACGGCAGCTTCTGGAAACTCGCGAGGCCGACAACGATCAGTACCACCGTTGCCAGGAGCACAATCGGCCGGTAACGAAGACAGAGGTCGATAATTTGGGTCAGCATCAGTTGCCCCCCGGCGGCCCGACTTCACAGCAACCCGCGCCGATGCTTCCCGGCATAATCTCGGTGCGCAGTAGAATCGCTCCAGTCGTCACCACCGCATCACCGGCTTGCACGGAGCCCTCAACCCGCACGACGTCGCCACCACCGTATCGACGCACGACTCTAGGCTGGTAGACGCCCTGCGCGACACGTACGAAGACGACATCCCGCTCTCCGACGCGCTGCACGGCCGAGCGCGGAACCGAGACAGCCGAGCGCGGCGCGCTGGTTGCGATGCGCGCTCGCGCGAACTGGTTTGCTCGGAGATTCCCACGCGGATTGGGCACTTCGACTCTGGCCGTGACCGTGCGTGTTCGAGCATCCACCTCAGCGGCAATCCAGTTGATCGTCCCCTCGATGCCCGCGTCAGCATTCCCGTCGACGGCCACGGTTGCTCTCTGACCGATGGCAATCCGCGAGGCGTCCGCTTCCGGAACGTCGCAGAGCGCCCACATCACCGAAGTGTCTACGATGGTCGCCAGTGACGTGCTCGCGGTCGCCAACACGCCAACCACGGCCGGTCGGCGCACGACAGTTCCCGCGATGGGCGCGCTCAGGGTATAGCCACCCGAGGGTGCTCCCTGGGTTGCGCCGGTCATGCGCAGCGTCGCCTCAGCTGCACGAGTCTCTGATTTTGCTGTTGCCAGCTCTTGCGCTGCCACTTCGACCTGGCGAGCCGAGGCAATGTCACTGCCGCGAAGTTCTCGTTGCCGAGCGAGGTTGGCCTGGGCGGTAAGAACGCGCTGACGAGCGGCTTGCAAGGCACCCTGAATCTCTCCAACACGAGTGCTCTCGAGTTCGAAGAGAGGCTCGCCACGGTCGACGCGTGCACCCAGCTTGACGTGGATCTGGCCGACAATGCCCGGCACAATCGCGCGAATGTCCGCCACCCGGTCGTTGTCGAACGCGAGCCGGGCGGTGCATTCCACTGAAGCGGTCGCCTGAGCGCGACTCGCGAAAGC
The DNA here is from genome assembly GCA_029262455.1 of Deltaproteobacteria bacterium. Lineage (GTDB taxonomy): Bacteria > Desulfobacterota > Binatia > HRBIN30 > CADEER01 > CADEER01. The sequence continues at coordinate 263,672 of JAJCZJ010000088.1, forward strand.
GGTGTCGATGCCCGCTGCTTCTTCGATGTCGGCCGAGCTGAAGCGAACGACGCGCGCTTCGATGGCGGCTTGTTCGGCCCCCGCCGGCGGCTGCTGGGGATTGCAAATCGGACACACAGACTCGGGAAAGCCGTGCTCAGGGCACCAATCGCCGGTGGCCTGGAACTGACCTACGAGGTCAGGGGAGCACTTGGTGCATTGCGATTCAGGCAACCCATGTTCCAGACACCAGTCGGCCACGGGAAGCGTTCCTCCCCCCGGCGGGGTCTGTGGGTTGCAGACCGGGCAGACAGACTCGGGAAAACCGTGCTCTTCGCACCAGTCGCCCGTTGCCTGGAAGTGCGGGATGAGAGAGCGGTTGCACTTGGTGCACATCGACTCCGGAAGACCGTGCCCCCCGCACCAATCAGCGGCAGCCGGAGCGGGTTCCACATTGGGAAACTGCACGTTCGGCTTACAGTCCGGGTGGTTCGATGCGCAACCAATCCCCGTCTCTTGGGCGGGCTGCTGCGCTTCGCACTTCATTTCGTTGCCCGCGATACCCAGCGCGATGAATACTAAGCTAATGATAGCTATTGTTCGCATCGGTCGATCTCCTCGTTGACAACGGGCGGGGCGTGCCGCCAGCTGGACGAATTGGCATACACAAGAGAGGTCGCGTCCGTCATTTCCATGCTCCAATGCTCGCACGAAGCTCGACCTGGGCTGTGGCGGCCCCTAGCAAGAGGCCTGCATAGTCGAGCTTCGCCTGCACGAGCTCGCGCCGGATGGCCAAAAGTTCGCCAAGTGGCATCGCTCCAGCCTCGTAACTTGCCGCCGCCACATCTTCGCTTCTCACGAGGGTGACCAGGCCGCGCTCTTCGAACATGCGAGCCGCGGCGCTGAGCTGCCGAGATGCCCGACTCGCGGTCTCAACCTCGACCGCAGCCCGTCGCTCAGCCCCACGAAGTTCGGCCTCAATGCGGCCGCTACGGGCCCGCGCTACTGCTGCTGTGCCTTGCCCGTGGTCGAATAGTGGGATCGACAGCGCGAGAGAGCCTTGGAGGATATCCGCTCCCTCTTCTCTCGAATAGCCCGCACCGAGACGGATATCGGGAACTCGCTCTGCCTGGCCGAGAGCAATTTCTGACTTTGCTTGTTGGACCTCCGCATCAAGCGCACGCAGGTCAGGACGTGTATCGACTCCTTCTTGGATCGCCGCAGGCGGGGCACCGAGCTGTCGGAGGTCACCCTGTGGATCGACCTCAGCACCCGCCTTGAAGCCGAGGAGGATTTTCAAACGACCCTCGACCTGGCCAAGCGCTGCCAAGGCACGGGCCTCGTCAATCTGTGACCGCGCGAAGGATAGCGACGCTACCGACTCTTCCAGCCCCCCCGTATCTCCGACCTCGTGCCTTCGTCGGGCAACCCGAGCAACCGACTCTACAATGCGCAGGTTTTCCCGTGCGAGTTCTACCCTTCGTTCCCAATAGAGGGCCTGCACAAACGCGAGACCTACCTCCCGCAGAAGCAGGCGCTCAATGTCCTCGCGTTGCGCCTCCACGGCATCAACTCCAGCTCTGGCCGCAGCAATCCGGTCGCCCCGTTGCCCGCCGAGCTCAAACCACTGCCTAGCACCGACCGACCAGTCGACCGTCGTGTCCGCGCCGTTGGAACGCGGCCCAGCCGACGCTTGGAGTTGGGGATTGAAACGCCATACCGACGCGGCGTCGATTCCCCCGCGCGCCTCTTCGATGCGTGCGCGGGCAGTTGCCAACTCTGGGGCTTGCCGTCGAGCAAGCTCGATCGCCCGCTCGAACGTGAGTCCATGGGTCGCCTGCCCCTGCTCTTGCGCTCGGGCCGACGTGGCCACAAACAACGCGCCGAGCAGGAGGCCGACCAGCCTCCTTCGAAACATTGAAGAATCTCCCTTTGCTGGCGCGGCCTCTTCCGCGAGACCTCGCCGTCCTAAACCAAGAAGTCGATGTGGTTCAGGTCAGGGAGCGGGGGGGTCTGAAAATCCCGGACACCTCGCCATAGGCCGGGGCATCCGAGAACGTGTGCAATTCAGGTGAGGACGCCGGCCAAGGAAGGCTCGACAAGACCACGGTCAGTAGACCGCCCATGAGCCCGGGACAGCAGTCGCAGTCGGGGCAATCGTCCGGACACGGCGCCTTGTCGGATTGCGCAGCTTCGTCACTGCCTTCGCAATCGGTATGGGCATCGGCCAGGTGCGCAGCCGGTTTGTCGTGCCGCTCTTCTTCGCACGGGCACCAGACACCGCAGGCCCTCTCCAGCGCGGCGGAGGAGGCAAGCTCCGCAGGACCAACCACGAGAGACGCGCTGAGCAGCAAAGGCAGCGCCAAGAGTAGAGTATCGAAAGTACGAATCCAGAGTCTCAAGGTTTGATGGTTACCAGTTTCGCTTGGAAACGTCGAGATGAATTGGTCGAGAGAAATCTCTGCGCACCTGCGCTTTCTTCTCCCGAGTTCCCCCCTCGATCGCGCAGGCGCCGATGCTGTCGGGCCGCATGGTGGCCGTGAGCCCGCTGTTGTTGGCCGCGCTGGGGTGGACAGCGGTGTTTCAGAGTCGGACCTAGGCGGGCTGAGGTTGAGTGACGGCCGCGATTCTTCCGTCATTCGGTGGAAGTGTCAACGTGATGTTTGATCGAGGTGCCGCGATACTCGATACCCGCCGCGACCGGAAGCGCGTCGAAGGGATTGGAAGACGAGGCTGAATCGTTTTCCCTACGGCAGTTGCGACAAGAGCGTTCGCGCCGGGACGACGGCCGGGTCGGTCCGAGTAAAGCAGTCGGCGTCGACATAGGGCGCGTCCACCACTGCCTGGAAGGCGTGTGGCGCATCGATCATTTGCTGGAAATGGGCGAGTGCCGGACTGAGTTTTCTGTCGCTCGACTTTACTTCGACGAGAAACCAGGGCTCTCTGTCGCGAATCACGACGAAGTCGACTTCGCGCTTCAGTTTGTCGCGGAGGTAACGCAGCTCGAACTCGCCGACCCCGATGTCCTGCCATGCCTGCACGGCTTTTAGCAGGTGGCACGCGACGAAGGTCTCGGCGCGGGCTCCTGAGTCGGCGATTCCGGACCAGTCGCGCAGGTACCACTTTGGTTCTTTGCGCAGCGACTTGGAGACGTTGCGGTACCAGGGCCGAACCAGGAATCCGTGATACAGCGAGCCGAGCGCCGCTACCCAGCGTCGCGCCGTGTCGACGGAGATGTTGACCTCGCGCGCAAGGGAGGAGTAGCTGAGTTGGCCTCCCGATCGTTCGTTCAGAATGACAGTCATGACTTCGAGTTGACCGAGCTCCTGAATCCTCGTGAGGTCTCTCACGTCGCCACGCACGAGTTGCTCGACGCGCAGTTTGCGCCAGCGACGACTAAAAGGGTTGTCGTTCTTGGTGAAAGGCTCCGGGAATCCCCCGTGTGTCCATAGTCGCGTCCACTCTGTTTCGGAGAGTTGGCGGGGCGGGCTCACCGTGCCATCGGAGAGGCTCGTGTCCAGGAGTTCACCGACCGACAGCGGGTGCATATGGAAAGGGAAGTACCGTCCCATCAAGCTGTCGCCGCCTCGGCGATAAACTTCCAGCCGCGCGCTGCCGGTAACGACGATCGACAGGCGTTCGCCCTCTTTGTCGAACAAGCCTTTTAGGAATGTGCGCCAGCGCGAGTACTTGTGTAGCTCGTCGAAGACCACCAATGGCGATTCTCGCTTCAGCTCGGCACGATCCAGTTCGGCCAATACCGCCCTTGGCCCTGTGGTTATGAGTCGCCGATCGTCCTGATCGTCCCAGTTGAAGTAATGGAGGTCCGGCGCGAGCTCGCGACAAGTCGTCGTTTTCCCAACCTGGCGGGGCCCGGTCAGAAAGGCCATCTGCCGATTTGTCGCTAGGTGGTTGCGTAGTAGTTTGGAGTACTGACGCGGAATCCGAGACATGGGACCATTTTACGAAGTGTCGCAAAATAGTCCAGACCAACTTACGATAGGCCGTAAATTGGTCCTCGGTAAATTTTTCAAAAGAAGAGAGCAGATTTCTCAGGCTTTGTGGTGAAAGTGCGATCTCGAAGCTACGGTGAGGACGAGCTTGCCGCCGCGGAGAAGAGCGCGAGAAGAAACTCCAGAGCAACCCCCGGCTCCCCAAACGAAACCAACACAGCGTCTCTTACGGCATCGACAAGGCGCCCGCGTTCGGAGAGAACTTACGAGTTCGGCAAAACGCCCAATGATATCTGCTGCGGCCAGATCGCCATGCGCTTCCGTAAGAGCCGTAAATCCGGCGACATCGACAAAGCAGAAAGTCGCTTCGATCGTCTTCGCCTTCGGCGCAGCCATCGTCCCGTCCTAGTCTCCCACCAAGGCTCGGGGTTGGCCAACCTCGACCGCGAGACGGCGCTCTGCGAGTGCGCAGTAGAGAACTGGTACGACAAACAATGTGACGAGAGCCACCGACATACCGCCGAAGGATGGGATCGCCATCGGCACCATGACATCCGAGCCCCTTCCGGTCGACGTCAACACCGGGACGAGTGCCAGAATCGTCGTTGCCGACGTCATCAGACATGGGCGAATTCGCCGGAGACCTGCTTGCACCGTCGCTTCGCGCACAGCCTCTCGATCGCGAGGCGGGTCCTCGGCAAAATTCTGCTCGAGGTATGTCGCCATGATGACTCCGTCGTCGCTGGCGATTCCAAACAGCGCGAGGAATCCGACCCACACCGCAACGCTGAGGTTATACGGACGAACCGCGAAAAGGTCGCGCATATTCGTACCCAATATGCTGAAGTCGAGGAACCAGTCCTGCCCGTAGAGCCAGAGCATGAGGAATCCTCCGGACCACGCTACGATGATTCCGGAGAACACCAGCATCGTCGTCGACACGCGACGAAACTGAAAGTAGAGCAGCATGAAAATGAGAAACAGCGCCAGGGGTAGCACGACCGCAAGTTTTTTGGTCGCCCGAATCTGATTTTCGTAACTACCGGCGAACGTGTAGCTCACCCCTGCCGGCAGCTCGAATTCCCCACTGGCTCGCTTCTCGTCGAGGAAGCGCTGCGCTTCCTCGACGACGTCGACCTCGCCCTTGCCGGGTACCATGTCGAAAACGACGTATCCGACTAGAAACGTGTCCTCGCTCTTGATGACTTGCGGGCCAGCCGTGTAGCGAATCGTAGCCAGTTGCTCGAGCGGTATCTGCTCACCACTGGCCGAAGGCACGAGGATTCGTCCGAGCGACTCGACTCGATCGCGCAGCTCGCGCAGGTAGCGCACGCGCACCGGGTAGCGCTCACGGCCTTCGACGGTGGTCGTGATCCGCTTCCCGCCGATGGCTACCTCAATGACGCCCTGGACAGCTTTGAGCCGCACCCCGTAGCGCGCAATCGATTCTCGGTCGATTTCGATTTCGAGGTACGGCTTGCCAATGATTCGGTCGGCGATCACGGTTTGCGGCTCAACGGACGGAACTTGCTTGAGAAGCTTCTCCATCTCGAGCCCTACGCGCTCGATCGTCTCCAGATCCGGCCCTTTGATCTTGACTCCCATCGGAGCCCGCATTCCGCTCTGGAGCATCACGATACGAGCCGCGATGGGTTGGAGACGAGGCGCACCCGTCATGCCCGGCACCTCCGCCGCCGCGACGATCTCGCTCCAAATATCCGAGGTCGAATGAATGTTCTGTCGCCACTGCCGGTAGGGACGACCATCGTCGTCCTCGACCAAGTCGCCGTTCTCCCGTGCGTACTCCCCGCTGCTCTCGTCGTAGCGGAACTTCAGCCGGCGGCCGGCGCGGTCCGTTCGGTACTCGGACTTGTAGTTGACGACGGTTTCGAACATCGACACCGGCGCCGGGTCGAGGGGACTCTCGACCCGACCCAGCTTGCCAACAGCAAGCTCGACCTCTGGAATAGCGTTGATCGCCATCACCTGCTTCTCGAGCATCTTCATCGCCTGGCCGATTGATGCATGCGGCATCGTCGTCGGCATGTGAAGAAAGGAACCTTCGTCGAGCGACGGCATGAATTCCTTGCCCATACCCGGGAACGCCTCCTGGGCGGGGGCCATGAAGCGCGACGATCGAACGCTGTCGGGAAGAAAACCGAAGACACCGTCGACGCCCAGCCAAGCCATTGCACCGAGAACAATCAGCATCGTCGGGACCAAAAGAAACGCCGCTTTGTTCCTCAAGCACCAACGAAGGATCGACTCATAGAAGTGCTGAAACACCAGAAACGCGACGAGCACTCCACCAATCAACCCGACGACGAAGAGCAAGTTCCGCACAGACCCTGCCTCCGGCCCCAGCGGTAGCCAGTGGTCGGCGAGAACGATCGCGACAAAGAGCGCCACGAGACCGTTCGCCACCCACGGCAGCACCCATGCGTGGCGCTGGGGAAGCCGGGACTCGCCCAAACGGTAGAGGGCCAGGGCGATGAGGGCAAAGCCGGCAAGCCCGAATCCGAGTGCGATCAACACAACTCCTGCCAGCGCAAGTCCCGCACTCGCGGCCAGCCGAAGCCCTTCTCGCCTGACCGCTGACCGGTCGCGAAAAAGCATGTGCGCAAAAGGCGGGATGAGAGTGAGCGACACAATGACGGACGCGACGAGCGCGAAGGTTTTCGTATAGGCCAGCGGAGTGAAGAGTTTTCCCTCGGCCGCTTCCATCGTGAAGACGGGAAGGAAACTCACGACCGTCGTCGACACTGCAGTCAGGACAGCGCCTCCCACCTCGGAAGCAGCACGGTGAATCGCATCGAGCCGGCTCTGCTCAGGCGGCCGGTTCTCCAGCTTCTGTAGAATGTTCTCACAAAGGACAATCCCCATATCGACCATCGTTCCAATCGCGATGGCGATCCCCGAGAGAGCGACAATGTTCGCGTCCACTCCAAAGCGCTTCATCCCGATGAACGTCATGAGGATCGCAAGCGGGAGCAGCCCGGCGATGAGAAGGGAAGAGCGCAAGTGAAGCACCATCATCGCGACAACGATGATGGTCACAAGGATCTCCTCGACAAGCGCCGTGTTGAGCGTCCCGAGGGTTTCGTAGATCAATCCCGTGCGATCGTAGAAGGGTACAATCACCACTTTTGAAACTGTCCCATCAGCCAGCACCTTCTTCGGAAGTCCGGCCGAGATTTCGGCGATTTTCTTCTTTACGTTCTTGATGACGGCGAGCGGATTCGCCCCGTAGCGGGCAACCACAACACCACCGACCGCTTCGGCTCCCCCCTTACTCAGAGCGCCGCGACGGAGCGCCGGGCCTTCGGTTACAACCGCCACGTCCTTGACGTAGACCGGAACATTCTCGTTGGCCTTGATGACCGCGTTCTCGATGTCAGCAAGGCTGCGGATGAACCCGAGCCCACGGATGAAGTACTCAACGCCGTTGATTTCGATGTTCCCGGCTCCGACGTCCAGATTGCTCATCGCCGTCGCTTCCGCGACGTCGCCGATGCTCACGCCGAACGCTCGCATTGCGTCTGGGTCGACATCGATCTGGTACTCGCGAACGAACCCTCCAACGCTCGCAACCTCGCTGACGCCCTCAGCCGCCATCAGCGCATAACGCACATACCAGTCCTGCGCCGTTCGAAGCTCATCCAGATTCCAACCCCCGGCGGGTTGGCCCTCTTCGTCACGGCCTTCGAGCGTGTACCAGAAAACTTGCCCCAATGCCGTCGCGTCTGGCCCAAGCGCCGGCTGTACATCGGAGGGTAGCGTCCCCGCCGGCAGACTGGCGAGCTTCTCGAGCACCCGCGTCCGCGACCAATAGAAGTCAACTCCTCCCTTGAAGATGATGTAGACCGACGAGAATCCGAAGAATGAGTAGCTTCGAATCGTCTTCACTCCCGGAATGCCGAGGAGAGAGACCGTCAGTGGGTAGGTAATCTGATCCTCGACATCCTGCGGCGAACGCCCCATCCACTCGGTGAACACAATCTGCTGATTCTCGCCGATGTCCGGAATCGCATCGACCGGCACGGGGTCGCGCGGCAACGATTGAATATCCCAGTCGAAGGGTGCCACCAGCACTCCCCAACCGATGAAGAGAGCGGTGGTGAGCACGACCACGAGTTTGTTCTCGAGGCAGAACCGAATGATGCTGGAGATCGCCCCAGTCGCGGGCGGGCCGGATTGTGGTTCTATCGACGCCATCACCGCCCCCTAGTGTCCCGCGTGCTGATGGCCACCGGCCGCCGCTGGGGCACCATCGGCGCTCATCATACTCGGGCGAGCCTGGATCTGCAGCGAGCTATCGATTTTGAAGCTGCCCTTCACCACGACCTGTTCCCCCACCTCGAGACCGCTTCGAATCACATAGTGCTCGCCTGCCCGGGGGCCAAGCACGACAACGCGTCCCTCGAAAGTCGGCCGATCTTCGCCGGGTACGCGCACGTAAACCACCGCGCGCTCCCCGGTAATGAGCAAAGACTCATAGGGCACGACAATCGGCGCATGCTGCTCGTCCGCCGGCGCATACCCGAGGTCCTCCGCCTTGACCAGCGCCATGCCACAAATCGGACACGACCCAGCTTCGTCTCGAACCACTTCAGGATGCATCGGGCCAATCCATTTACCCTCGAGGGTTGGGTCCATGACCCGACCGCCCTGCGCGACACCGGCGCGCACGACAGCGCGCACAAACATCTCAGGCTTGAGTCGCCCATCCGGATTGTCGACGTTGACGCGAATCTTGACCGTGCGAGTTTTCGGATTGAGAATCGGGTCGATGAACGCGATCCTGCCGTGGAAGGGTTCACCCGGGTAGGCCTCCGTGGTGAACTCCACGTCTTGGCCAAAACGAATCCAAGACATGTCGGATTCGTAGGCATCGAGCTGCACCCAAACCTTTGAGAGATCCGCAATCTTGTAGATCGGGGTGCCGGTGTCGACGTACAAGCCTTCGACCGCGCTCTTGTGCACCACCGTGCCACTTGCCGGCGCATAGATGGTCAAGTGGTCCGTAGCGCTACCGCGCTGCTCGATGCCGCGAACTTGCTGTTGGGTCAACCCGAGAAGGCGAAGCTTCTCGCGCGCAGAATCAATCGTTGCGCGGGTGGACTCGCGCAACACCGATAGACCACTCCCCTTGAGCTCCGCGGTCGCCCGCTTGGCCTGCAAGAGCTCCTCCTGAACCGTGACTAGCTCTGGGCTGTAGAGCGACACCAGATGGTCGCCCTTCTTCACCTGGACGCCGGTGTAGTCGACGAAGAGACGGTCGATTCGGCCAGGCACCCAGGCAGCGATGTTGCGTAGTCGCGTCTCGTCGTAGTCGACTTTGCCGACCATCCGAACCGCGCGAGTGACCAACATGCGCTTCACTGGTGCCGTCTCGATCTCAGCGATGGCAACCGCTGCCTGGCTCATGGCCAGGCGCCGCGGATGCTTCTCTCCATCGGCGGCCCTGTCCCCGGTTTTGACAGGTATGAGGTCCATCCCGCAGATGGGACATTTTCCGGGACCGCTCAACTTGATCTGCGGATGCATCGAGCAGCTCCAAAACTCATCGGCCGCCGCAGCCGCGGCGCCGTGCCCGGCGTGTTCGTCCATCTCCGTCACCTGATGAGTTCCGTGTGACATCGACGACAGGCGGCCGAGAACAAAGCTCACCGAAACTAACACAACAAGGCCAATGGCTAGTCCACTTCGATTCATTGCTTGTCCTCCTCCGAGGAAGATTCGGTTGCCACCCCATCACGCAGTGATCGTCCAACCAGCATCTCGCTCTCGGCCAGGCGCTGCTCTTGATCAGCCAGAGCGCGTTGGTACGCGAGACGAAAATCGAGCAGGGTGCGTTGCGCGTCGAGCAAGTCCAGTGAATCTGCCTCACCGGACTCGTACGCCGTGAAAGTCGCGGCGAGGGACTCGTTGCCTTTGGGCACCAGCCCGTTTCCGTAGAGATTGACCTTGCGCACGGCGTCCTGAAACTTGTAGAGCGCAAGAGCCACCCCGCTTGCGAGTTCGCGCTCACGGTCGGCCCTGCGTTCGCTGGCGGCAGCGCGGCGTGCTTCTGCTTCACGCACCCCGGCACCGTACTTGTTCCCCCAAACCGGTAGGTTGACTGAAAAACTGCCGATGACGGCGTCTTTGCCGTTGTCGCCGAGGCCATCCACCGACCTCGACGCGGTGTCGATCCACTGCAGCCCAAAGGTCACATCCGGAAAGAAGTCTTTGCGCGCAAGCGCGATCGCGTGCTCTTCTTTCGCTACCGCGGCGTCGAGCGCGCGAAGCTCAGGGCTCGTGCTGCCGAGCTGCCCAATCACACTACGCGTATCGACTGAGACCTGCGCCTCGGCGATGATCTTCGGCCACGGCAAGGCTCCACCCGGGCGATTGAGCGCAGCGTTGAGCCCCGCAACAAGCGGCCCTCGCAGCTCTTCGAGAGTCCGCTCTCGATCATCGAGTTTGCCGAGCTCGACTTGGACTTTGATCACATCGGGATACCGGCCCATGCCTACCCGATACTTGGCCAGCGCAAGCTTCTCCCAGTATCTGAGCAGCTCAATGTTCTCCCGGGTGATCGAGAGCGCCTGGCCCAGGTAGTAATATTCTGCGTAGGCCTCGGTCACTCGGTAGAACAAGCCGAGCTTCAAGGCCTCAAACCGCTCTCTCTTTTCCTCCGCTGCCGCTGCGGCGACATCGCCGCGCAGACCCCGCTTGCCGAGCCAAGGGACCATCTGCGAAGCCCCCAAACGATGGCGCTGAGCGCCCACACGGGTCTCCACGGAGCGAAGATAATAGCCGTAAGACAAGTTTGGATCCGGCAGCGCTTCCGCCTGCGGTACTCTCTCCATCGCTGCAATCCAGTCGTAGTAAGTCGCCCGAAGTCCTGCGTTGCGGAGCGCCGCGTAGCGGAGGTAGTCCTCCAGCGTCGGCTCTTCCGGGAGCGCTTGCAAATCGCTGGCGACAGCTCCCCCAGGCTCGAGAACCTCGGCGAGCGCGTGCGCGGGAGTTTGAACTTCGCTCGCCGACGCAGCGCAACTCGCCAGAACGAGGGCTCCGCCAATCAATACCCGAATAGCTTGATTCCGGATCATTGGATGTACTCCCAAACCAGCTCCGCATCCATGCGATTCACGGCTATGTTTCTCATCTCGAGAAGTTGCCTCTTTCCATTGTGAATGTGTTCAGATCCCTTCCACGCAGGCACTAGGAGCTGCTCAGGTCGAAGCGACCCCACGGCCTCGGCATCTCTCCCTTTCGTCGGAGCAGTACCCCACCTTGGAAATGGCAGGGGAGTCCGATGCGTCGGCGACTTTCGTCAACGCAGAGCGAGACACTCAGCGAGAAGGGCGCACTTGTCCTTTAGACGGAGCGACACTCTACGCAGCGGATGCACTGCGGCACCCACGGAGCCATCGCCTCCCCGTTGTCGACCCGAGCGGGGTCAACTACAGACGGATTGCGCCCGCCGTCGGCTCCTCAGCAGAGAATGGTCTGGAGAAGCAGGTAGCGGGGTGGAGAGTGCGAATGGGGCGCCTGGACGGGACCCTTCGCAACAAGACGTCTTCCCTCAATCGCAGTAGCAGTGAGGGGAGTTACCAAAACCGCTACCGCTGCTGGGGTTCCAAGCCCGACGGCCGCAGAGTCCGCAACTGTAACCTGGAGCGACGGCCGACAGCAGTCAGATCCGGGAGTGTGATCGTGACCGTCGGCAGGAGCCGGCACCTGGTGATCCTCACCGTGATGTCCGTCTGGCGGGACCGCCTCCGGAGCCGACGCGCAGTGGGCAAGGGGCGTTTCAGCAGCCGTACAATTCGGGCACAGGACGACCAAGTAGGGCAACCAGGCCACGACGAGTGCTACCGGGAGCAAGCGCCGGGAACGGAGTTTATGGAAACCGGTCCTCACCATCACGGGAGCAATGGTAGCAGAGGGCGTGTCCGGCCTCCAATCGAAATAACGCCTCCGAGAAATCGTCGGGAACGAGAGTCTCCTGGGATCGAAGGCCCCGGAGGACACACAACGTCAGACCGGCTGGAGGACGATTGCGTTGGTCGGCGAGATCTCGCCCCGAAACACCTGTCCCTCATCCGGCAGCTTCGTACTCACTGCGACCTGATAGTCGCCGTCTAAGTCGATCGTTCGCTGCTCATCGGCAAACGAGATGATCACGACTCGCTCGTCGGAATCGGTCCCGCGACGCCAAGCGAGTAGGTGCTCATCGGTCGGCAGCCATTCGAAGGAACCGCTCCACAACGCCGGCGACTGACGACGGTGCACAAGCAAGCGTCGATAAAAGTGCAGGACGGAGTCGGGATCGCTGCGCTGCGCCTGCCAGCTTCGTTCAGCCGGTTTGGGGGAAAAGGGGAGCCAGGGCTCCTTCTGCCAGCCGTGTGGCGATTCGACTTCCCAGGGGATCGGTGCGCGACAGCCGTCGCGCCCACCGGGGTCGACGCGGGCCTCCTCGGGAACGTCGGCATCCTCGAGGCCGAGCTCTTCTCCCATGTACATAAACGGTGTACCGCGCAGCCCGAGTAGAAGAACCGCCGCGGCGCGGGCGCGGTCTTCTCCGCCGCCGAAGCGAGTACGTTGCCGACTGAAATCGTGGTTGGAGACTACCCAAGTCGGCCATGCTCGATGGCGCTCGAGTACGCCGTAGGTCGTATCGATGCAGTTTCGCCAAGCAGCGGCGTCCCACGGTAGAAAGATCGCTGGAAAGTTGAACGCCAAGTGAAGTTCGTCACCGCGCCCGTGGTAGGTCGCCATGCGCTCGACGTCCAAGAGAAAGACCTCGCCGACCATCATTCGCTGATCGGCGTACGATCCGAGCAGTTCGCGAATGTCGCGCAGGAAATCGTGCGTGACGTCTGCATCGTTGAGCGCGCAGTGAGGGATCTTTTCCAGCTTCGCTGGAACCGAGGCCAGAGCCGCATCTTTCCCGATGTTGTGCACGACGTCAGCGCGGAATCCGTCGACACCGCGATCGAGCCAGAAGCGCAGGGTGTCGTGCATCGCCGCGCGGAGATCGGGGTTCGCCCAATTCAAGTCGGGCTGCTCGGACAGGAACGAGTGCAGGTAGAACTGGCCCGTGTGCTGATCGAGAGTCCAAGCCGGCCCGCCATCTGAGAAAGCCGATGCCCAATTGTTCGGCACCTCTCCGTTCGGACCCGGATCGCGCCACACATACCAGTCGCGTCGCGCGCTATCGCGCGAAGAGCGCGCATCGAGAAACCAAGCGTGGTCACTCGAGGTGTGGGCCGGCACCCAATCGATGATGACTCGCAGCCCGAGCGCGTGGGCGTTCTCGATCAACCGGTCGAAGTCCGCGAGCGTCCCGAACAACGGATCAACCTCGCAGTAGTCCGAGACGTCATACCCGAAGTCGCGCATCGGTGATTTGAAGAACGGCGATATCCAGAGCGCATCGACGCCGAGCCAAACCAGATCATCGAGGTGCGCGGTGATCCCGCGCAAATCGCCGACCCCGCTGCCCGACGAATCCGAAAAAGAGCGCGGGTAGATCTGGTAGAAAACCGCCTCCTCCCACCACGCAACCGAGCTCACCGCTTCCGCCATGAGAACGTCGTAGTTGATTGTAGGCGCATCACCAAACTCTGCGGACAAAAAGGGTCATCTCGATCGGCTACGAGGATGGGAACGACAAGTCGTTGACGAGTTGGTGATCTGAGCGGGGAGGGACGACCGGCTACGTGACCCATCAAAGATGCTGGCATGCTGATTGCTGTTCACTAGTCCAATCTCACTTCGTCATCAGTTCTTGGACCTGCCTCTCACCTTTGGGATAGACCACCATGTCGATCGATTTATGCCCCGCCCTCGTCTCAATGACCGCAGAGCTCGAAAAGTGCGATGTAGTTCGCGTCAAAGAGATTCTCTTCGCGGCCCTGCGATGGTCGGACGACCATTCTCTCACTCCGGAGTCTCGCAAGGGCGCCGGCCACGTAATCGAGTTGGCGCGTCTCGAACTCTCCGTGCGACGGCGCCCTCCGACAAGCGAAAAGCAGGCCCAGCTCATCGCCCGACTCCGAGAAACGCTGCCGCCATCCATGCGGACGATCGCCGCGGGCATCCAGGCACGTGACCAGCCGTCACAGGAGAAAACCAATCGCCAGGTCGGCAGCACCGAGGAAGACGCCTAGCGATCCGACTTCTCCCGCATCGCGATCCAGGATTCAGCGAGGATTCATTGAATCGAGGGCAGCCTTTGCTGGGCTGTCCGTTTCTACATGAGGAACTCAGAGTTTTCCCCCGGCTTTCACCCTGGGCGTAGGACTCTCCACCCCGTCAGGACGGTTGCCCGGGAGGCTCTGCCGATGGCCCCAGGCGTAGCTCGCACGTGCCACCTAACAGGCGACCCTCGTCCTTGCGCCGCCGTGGCGCTGCCGATAGGGGTTATCGGATGGAGATGAACGACGAATTCCTTCGTTTTAAGGGCACTGAGGGCTACATCGCCTCCGGTCCTTTGGTCGACGCTGTCAACTGTGCCATCGCCCTCGAGCGACCGCTTCTTCTAAAAGGCGAGCCTGGCACAGGAAAAACCGTGCTAGCTCGGCACGTTGCCGAGGGACTCGATATGCCGATGTTGTCTTGGCACATCAAGTCAACCTCGAAAGCGGCGGACGGCTTGTACGTCTACGACACCGTGCAGCGACTCAACGACAGTCGCTTTGGTGGCGGTAATGTGTCGGACATCAACCACTACATCAAACTCGGCCCGCTTGGGCAGGCCTTCGAGGCGAAGCAACGTCAAGTCTTGCTGATCGACGAAATCGACAAAGCCGACCTCGAGTTTCCCAACGACCTCCTGCGCGAGCTCGACGAGATGCGTTTCACGATCAACGAAACCAGCCGTGAAGTCGTCGCCGCCGAACGACCGGTGATGCTGATCACTTCCAACAACGAGAAGGAACTGCCCGACGCTTTTCTCCGCCGTTGCGTGTTCTACTTCATCGAATTTCCGAACGTTGAGCTGATGCGCCAGATCATCGCCGTTCACCATCCCAACCTCGACGCGCAACTGCTCGATCAAGTCCTGATCAAGTTCTACTGGCTGCGCGAGCAAAGCGAGTTGCGCAAGAAGCCTTCCACATCAGAGCTCATCGACTGGATCAGTGCGCTGTTACGTTCGGGAATCTCCATGGAGCAGCTCGAGTCCCACATTCCGTTCATCGGCGCGCTGCTCAAGACCGAGCAGGACGTCGAGTCGCTCAGCGAGTACAACAAGCGCGACGGACGCTTTCCGAGCAACTGGGAAGATTTGGGTCCGCGCTACAACCAGTAGCCCGTACCCCGTACCCGAAAACAATGTTTCTCGACTTTTTCTACGGACTGCGCGACGAAGGCGTGCCGATCGGCATCCAGGAGTGGCGTTCATTTCTCGAGGCCCTCGAGAAGGGCCTGCACGGCGCCAGCCTGTTGCGATTCTACCACCTCGGTCGGACGTGTTTGATCAAGAGCGAAACATATTTCGACGCATACGACCGAGTCTTCGCGCGTATCTTCAAGGGTATCGAAGGACAGTTCGGCGACGACGTCACCAACGAGGTGATGGACTGGCTCAACAATCCCGAGAACTTCAAAGGCCTCACCGAGGAACAACGAGCACAGCTAGAAGCTCTGTCGCGCGATGAGCTCATGCAGCGTTTTCTCGAGACCCTGCAAGAACAGGACGAGCGCCACGACGGCGGCGACAAATGGGTCGGCACCGGCGGTCGTTCACCGTTTGGCAACAACGGCGAACACCCAAGCGGCATCCGGGTCGGTGGCAAGAGCAAGAACCGGTCAGCAATGAAAGTCGCCGAAGAGAGGCGCTTCGAGGACTACCGCACGGATCAGCAACTCGATGTGCGCCAACTGAAGGTGTCGCTGCGCCGCTTACGCCAGCTCACCCGCACGGGGCAGGCGACAGAGCTCGACCTCGACGAGACCATCGACGAAACTTGTCGCAATGCGGGCGAGATCGAACTCGTCTTCCGGGCACCGCGTCGCAACAATGTTCGACTACTGCTGTTGATGGATGTCGGCGGGACCATGGACCCGTACTTCGAACCGGTCAGCCGTCTCCTCACGGCACTGCACGAGTACCACGGTCTGCGCGAGCTCAAGTCGTACTACTTCCACAACTGTATCTACGACAACGTCTACTCGAGCGGCCGACTGACCAAGGCCAACGCCGTCCCGACCGCAGACATCCTGCGCCGCCTCGATAGCCGTTGGAAAGTCGCCATCGTTGGCGATGCCGGCATGCACCCCGCCGAGCTGCTCGAGCCTTACGGCTGCATCGACCCGCGCCAGGAGTCGGCAACCCCCGGCATCGTCTGGTTACAGCGGATCGCTGATCACTTTGAACGCATTGCCTGGATCAATCCGGACAATCGCGCCTACTGGAACGGCTCACACACATGTCGCATCGTGCAGCGCCAGTTCCCAATGTTCCACCTCAGCGTCGACGGTATCACCGAAGCAATGCAGGCCCTCGTCGGCGCCCGCCGCGCAAACGCTGCGTAGACTCGATGCAGCGTGCCGTTCAAAGTCGTCAGGCTCGCAACATCGAGACTTGAAAGAGAGGCGACGAGGGTATGTCGCGACTCTTCCAACGGACGGCCTATTCCGCCGGCAGGATTCGGAGAGCGGAAGTGATCCGCGGGCCGACGGGCTCATTGCCGCGTTCGCGATCTGCACCGGCATTGGCCGCAGTGCTGAGCACGCTCGGGCTCACTGCGGTGGTTTACGGGCAGGTCGTAGAGCCGGTCGTGATCGCACCGACATGGACAGAATACGTCGATGCCCTGGGAGTGTTGGAGGCTAGAAGCGCCGACGCCGACGCGGTCGCCACGGCGCTCTTTCGGGTGCAGAACGAAATCGGCCGGCGAAGGCCCAGTTCTAGGAACAGGCCGCCGTGCGACGACGAGGGGCTGGCGTCCCTGGCGCCTCGCGCCGAGGTCCTCGGTGTCGCGTTGCGAGACCGATTGCAAGCTGCACGGGCGCAGGCGCGTCGCGTCGATCGGCTCGCTGCGGCGCCCACGGTCGCACCGTTGGTGGACGGCCGAACCGGCCATCGACGGGCGGTCGTCACGGATCGCGTGACCTCTTCGACCGACATGTACCTGGAAGCCGTGGCCTGGCACGAAGGCCAGGTCGCCGACTTCATTCGTCGTTGCAATCCGCCGCTTGCCCTCGCTGAGGGATTGGCCGTACCAGGGCCGTCGGGGCTCGATCCCAACCCAGACGGCGAACGGCCGCGGGTCGCGGTCATCGCACTACAAGGAGGTCGGATTTGCCCCGCCGGGGCGGTCACCTCGGGTGTCGCAATCACGGACGGACAGGCCTGTTACGGGGACGAGGACTGCTCGTGCGAGCCCGCAGTCGTACTTCCAGCCGCCGTGCTCGGACCCTCCGAAGGCCAAGCACCCGAGCCCTCACCGATCGCCAGCGCCGGGTCGGCGAAGTAAGCCTTGCGCAGGCTCTCGTCTGCTTCGGCCTGGCGGCCCGAGAGCTGGAGCGCCGTCGCGCGCAGGACCAGTGCCTCAGGATCCCAACGATCTCGCTCGAGAACTTCACTGGTGAAATCGAACGCTTGTTCGGGGCTCTCGGGTAGCACTGCGGCCGCCGCGACGAGGGAGTCCTCTCGACTTCGCGACGCAGGCAGACCCTCCCGCACGTGGAGATCGCCGGCTTTCAGCCGTGCCTTCCACCGGAGGCGCCGCGCAAGGTCGAAACGATGCAGCGACTCCGCCTCACGGGCGGCGTCCTCGTGCCGCCCGAGATCGTTTGCGAGAGCCATGCGCAAGGTTTTCGCCTCGGCGATCGCTCCGCGTGTGATGAGCTCTTCGAGCAGGTCATAGGCTTCGCGAAGGCGTCCCTCGCGCACTTGCAGCGCCACCCGGCGACGAATCGGCTCTGGAGCGTCGCGGTCTACGTCCGCCCACTCGGCCAGCAGGCGCTCGTAGTCGGCGCCCGGCCCCTCCCGTTCCGCGATGTCGACGCGCAACGCGACCACGGCGGGGTCACGCTCGTGGTGTCGCGACAGCCCGTCGAGAAGCGACCGTGCAACTCGGGGCTCGCCGACGTCTAGATACGCGGCGGCGCGCGCCACGGGGAAACGGCTGTCCTCCGACCACTGCGTTGCCAACGACTCCCACGCCTGCAGCGCGCCCGCTGCGTCCCCCGACGCGGACAGTGCGGCAGCGACTCCGGCGCGAAGGGCGAGCCAGTCTCCCCCCGTCACGACACCCGCTTCGAAGGCCAGGCGCGCGCCTCCCGGGTCGTTGGCGGCGAGCCGGCGGCGGCCGGCGAGCCATTGCGCTGCGACCATCGTCGGGTCGACTCGCAGCGCAGCAGCCAGCGGCCCGAGGCGTCCGTAGGTGACGCCGGCCGGAAGCGGCAGGTCGTAGTCAGCGACGGCCGCCCTGCCCAGGAGCAAGCGCGCGTACCGGTCGGCGGACACCGGTCGCCGCCACTTCTCGATCATCGCAGGCCCGGCCGGGCGGTGCAGAGTCGCCGCGCACCAGACGAGCGCCTCGGCGACACCTTGGCCAAGCTCCTCCGCGTCGCCCGACCAAGTCGTCTCAGCGTACGACGCGTCAGGCGGCGAGAGCCGCAGCCGGATCTCCAGTGCGCCGCCGGTCGAGAACGAGGAAACGATCACCGCCAGGCCCCAGTGCTCGACCCCGTGGCGCAGCCAGCGGTCCAGACCGGGGGCAGATCGCCCGTTGTTCCACGAAACGACGACGCCGTCGATCTCGATCAGCCCCATTTCCATCAAGACGGCCACCAGACCGGCTCTCTCGACGCGCCAACGATGGTCACCGCGGACCTCCGGCCTTTCGACCAGGATCCTGGCGATTGGCGGAGGACGACCGGGCTCGAGACCGCCGGCACCGTCCGCGATCGTGCTGGTCTCGCTGCGACAGCCTGTGCCGACGGCGCTTGCCGCCACGGTCATCAGGATGTAGGCGCGTAGGGTGCGCAAGCTCATTGGGTACCTCGCCGTCGTCTTGTCACTAGCCTTCCTTGTCGGCGCTGGCTACGGGCTGCATTGGTTCAACCTGCACGTGTGGTCGGAGTTGCCGAGCGACCTGAGCTCGCTGCGCGACTTCCGCCCGCTGTCCAGCTGCCTCGTCTACGCGGCCGACGGTAGCCGCATCGACCAATTCTACATCGAGCGCCGTATCTGGGTCCCCATCGACGAGATCCCACCGATCGTCTGGCAGGCCTTCGTCGCAATCGAAGACCGACGCTTCCTCGATCACAAGGGAATCGACCCCGTTGGCATCATGCGCGCGGCCGTGCGCAATATGCAAAGCGGCAACGTGATGGAAGGCGCCTCGACGATCACCCAGCAGATCGTCAAGAACCTCTTGGTCGGCAACGATCGAACGTACCGCCGCAAACTCAAGGAAGCCGTTCTGGCGCTTCGCCTCGAGCGCGAGCTCGACAAGATGACGCTGCTCGAGATCTATCTGAATCTGGTCTACCTGGGTGACGGAAACTACGGCGTCGGGGCGGCGGCAGAGGATTACTTCGGCCGGCCGGCACGCGAGCTCGACCCCGGACAAGCCGCAACTCTCGCCGGTCTGGTGGCGGCGCCGTCGCGACGCTCTCCGCGCAAGCACCCGCGGCGCGCCGCGGCGCATCGGCTCCAGGTGCTTGCAAGCATGGTCACCGGCGGCTACCTGTCCGCGGCGGCGGCGGCGGGCTACGAGGGTGATCCGGTGTACGCTCCCTTGCAGGCCGCGGAGCCGCGCACGCGAGCCGCGGCCTACCAGACCGTCGTGCGGCGGGAGATCCGCACGCTGCTCGGCCGGCAGGCGCCGTTTCGTCTCGGACTGCGTGTACACACCGCCCTCGACCTGGATATTCAAGAAACCGCCGAAGACGCTCTGCGGAAGGCGCTGCAGGCAATCGACGAACGGCAGGGCCGCCGCGGGCGGGTGGCCGTGTTGTCGCAGTCGGAGGTCGAGGCCTTCCTGCGGCGAGCGCCTGGACTGCCGGCGCCGGCCGGGCATGACGCCCCGCCCGAACCGCAGGCAGGGAGCTGCTTTCCCGCTGTGCTCGGCCGAGCCGGGCTGGACGAGCTGCGTGCCGCGTCTTGGTCGTATCGGATGCGGGACGATCAGCGCGAGGTTCTCGTGTACGCTGGAGAGCGCGGCGAAGCTCCCTTGCGGGAGATGGTCCGCGAAGGCGACATTCTGCAGGTATGTCTCGACCAGAACGGCGAGGCAGGGTTGGACACGACGCCGCGCGCAGAGGGAGCAGTGGTCGTGATCGAGAACCAGACCGGCTACGTCCGCGCGATCGTCGGCGGATATCGTGACCGACTCGAAGGGTTTGTCCGAGCCACACAGGCACGCCGGCAACCCGGCAGCAGCTTCAAGCCCTACGTCTACGCCACCGCACTGGTGGCAGGGCGCCGGCAGACTTCGCGTGTGCTCGACGGCCCGTTGTCGCTGCCGGCGGGAAACGGCAAGGTCTGGAGCCCAGGCAACTTCGGCGATCGGTATCTCGGGTGGGTGCGAATGCGCGAGGCGTTGGCAGCCAGCCTCAACTCGGTGGCAGTCCGCCTGGCTGTGGAGGTCGGCGTCCCTGCGGTGGTGCAGACGGCTCGGGCGATGGGTGTTCGTTCGCCGCTCGAGAGCAATGCGGCGCTGGCACTCGGCGCCAGCGAGGTGACCCCGATGGATCAGGCGCTCGGATACGCCACGATTGCTCGTCAGGGAGTCCCCACTGATCCAATTTTCATCCTCTCGCTGCAGGATGATCGGGGCGGCGTCGTTGCGCAGGCCGGCCAACGGTTACCGAGCGATCTCGGCGGTGCGCGGCTACCCGGCGGCCCTCTGCCACGAGCCCTGCCTGCAGGAGTGGCCTACGAGCTCGCCGACATGCTGCGCAACGTCGTCGAGTCGGGAACGGGCAGGCGGGCCTTCGATCCGGATGGTGATCGCGCTGGCAAGACGGGTACGACCAACGGTTTCGCAGACGCATGGTTCGTCGGATTCACCTCGCGCTATACGATCGCAGTCTGGATCGGCACCGACGACCGGGAGCCGTTGGGCCACGGGGAGACCGGATCGCGCGCCGCTCTCCCGGCCTGGCTGCGAATCGTCGAATCGCTGCCCCACCCTCAAGGCGCACGCTTTGCCGTCCCCGACGAGGCCGTTATCGTTCGCGTCGGCGAACGCTGGCTCGGCTTTCCTCGCGGCCGCGCCCCGCGCGATAGCCTACCACGGGCGACAGCTTCGGACGCCCCGCTTCCTCCCTTCCTCCGTCGGTCGGCGCTCAGGCACTGATTGATGCGAGGAGCAACCTCCGATCAGCAGGAAGCTACGCCATGAGGGCCACCCTGGCACCTGTAGCTGCTCTGCTGCTCAGCGTCGCACTCCTGCTGATGGGCAACGGCCTTCAGGGGACGCTACTGCCGGTCCGCGCTCAACTCGAGAAGTTCTCGACGTTCGATATCGGTGTTCTTGGGTCGTGCTATTTCCTCGGCTTTGCGGCCGGGTGCTATCTGGGGCCCTACGTGGTGCGGCGTGTCGGGCACATCCGCGCTTTTACGGCGACGGTTTCGCTCGCCTCGACCTTGGTGCTCGTCCACGCCTTGGTAGTTCAACCGTCTCTCTGGTGGTCGATAAGGGCGCTGACCGGGTTTTGTTTTGCCATCCTCTACATGGTGATTGAGAGTTGGCTTAGTGAAAAATCGACCAACGAGAACCGCGGCGTTGTGTTTTCCTTGTACACGATCATCAATTTCACCGTCGTGACACTTGGGCAGATGATGTTGACGCTCGGCGACCCTACGGCCTTCCCCCTTTTTGCTGCGGCTTCCATCCTGGTGTCACTCGCTGCCCTCCCGGTTGCGCTGACCAGTGCACCGGCGCCGGCGCCGATCGCGACCGTAAAAATCCGCGTTCGTCACCTCTACGAATCCTCGCCCGTCGCGGTTGCCGGTGTCCTGGTCGTAGGATTTGCGAACGGCTCGTTCTGGGCGCTTGGGCCAGTCTTCGCATTAAGCAATCCTTTCATCTCGGGAACGACTGGAATCGCGTTGTTCATGAGCACCGCCGTTATTGCGGGCGCTGCCGGGCAGTGGCCGCTTGGACGTCTTTCGGATAAGATCGATCGCCGCAAGGTCATTGTGATTTCTTGTGCTGGTGCGGCCTTGGCAGGTATCGGGATGAGCATTTTCGCAGACCGGTGGGAACAGGCTGTGTATGCTTTCGCATTTCTCTTCGGAGTTTTCGCGTTTCCGCTGTATTCCTTGTCTGCCGCGCACATGAACGATTCCGTGGAACCGGGTGGCTTCGTGGAGGCCTCCAGCGGCCTCCTCTTGCTCTATGCCGTCGGGGCCGTTCTTGGCCCGCTGATGGCCGCGTCGACCATGCGTATCGCGGGGCCGAATGGACTGTTCCTTTACACTGCGGCGGCACACGCCGTGATGGTCCTGTTCGCCGCTTACCGACTTCATCGCAGCCCGCGCCCGACAGACGATCAACGCGAGCCCTTCATGGATTCGGTTCGCGTCGCGCAGACCATCGTCCCGCTCGATCCTCTCGACCCACTCGACCCACTCGTGGAGCATCCGCCAGAGAGGCCGGAAGAGTAGCGGGCAGGTGAAAGGCTTGCGAGTCCCGGGCAGGCGGGTATCCGTTTGCTCTGGATGCGGGTGCCCTCGACCTGATAGACGGGAGCTGGAGTTCCGGCATCGCTGGAGCCCAAACTCCTCTTGAGACTTCTCCCCTCAGCGTCGCTTTTTCACCGCAGTGAACGCAAACGGACCCCAGCAATCGCCAACAGACCGAGGACTGAATTGCACCCAACCCTATTCGGAACCGTTGCATCGTACTCCGTGTTTTTCACACTGGCCGTCGGAGTTGGCTTGGTTGTCTCTTTCATTTTGGCACATCGCTCCGGAGTCCTCACCCGCGACTATGCGCTCGCGATCATCGTCGTCGCCGCCGCGACCCTTGTCGGAGCGAAGCTGTACGGATCGATCGAACGCGGGGGTGAGTTCGCACCACTCTCGGCTGAACTGTTCGCCGGCTATCGAGCTCCGGGAGCGGTACTCGGTGCTGCCTTGGCGCTCTCACTGTTACAAAGATTCCTCGCCGTTCGACCCTGGGCCGTTGCTGACATTCTCGCTCCTGGCGCAGCCTTTGGAATGGCCGTGTTCAGAATCGGGTGCTTGCTAGCAGGGTGTTGCGTAGGATCCGTCTGCGAGCTTCCGTGGGCAATTCGGCTCCCCCGAGAGACCTTGCTCTGGCACAAGCACGTTGGAGAAGGATTGCTTCCGAGCACCGCTGGCGCGAGTTTGCCGGTACACCCATTCGCTCTCTACCTCGGCGGATGGTCGATGATCGTTGGGCTCGCAGTTTCCTTGTACTTGCGAAGCAAGCCCAAAGAAGGCCAGGTCTTTCTCGCGTACATTGCGCTCGCCGGCCTCGGAAAATTCGTGATCGAGAACTACCGATCCACAAACCTTCCCCATATCCAGTACGCGGCACTGGCGAGCGGCCTAATCGGCGCAGCACTCTTCCTCTACCGGCGGCCCGTGATCCACTAGAAGGAGGGAGCGTCAGACGGCGCCAAGCGTGCTATTTGTTCACCATGCGCGCTTTCATAGTTTTCTCGCTGGCCGGCGCATTGGCCGGATTCGCTCCCGTCCATGCCCTCACAAAAAGCATAGGGTGCGGCACTGCCGGTACCTTCGGTCGCCGCATCGAACGACAAATCGAGGTTACCGGGACAACGCGGCACTTCATTCTCGACGTCCCAAAGGGCATCGACGCCGAACATCCCGCTGCCCTGCTGTTTGACTTCCACGGTTTCGGACACAGCGGGGCCGGAGTATGGAGTGTTTCGGAATTCCGCAAGCTCGCCGAATCCAAGCGCTTCGTCACCGCATATCCGACCGGACTGCCGATCAAGATCGAACTACGCGGTCAATCGCACACCGGACCCGGTTGGGAGATGGAGGCGATCGAGGGCAACCGCGACATCGCCTTCACCCGCGCCATGATCGAGGAGATCGGTCGCCAGTACTGCATCGATCTCGATCGAGTCTACGCCACCGGATTTTCAAACGGCGCCTTCTTCTCATCACTGCTGGGTTGCGAGATGAGCGATACCTTTGCCGCCGTTGCACCCGTATCAGGCGGCGGACTGCGGTCGGCGTGTAAACCGAAGAGAGCGGTTCCGATACTCATCCATCACGGCACCAAGGATGATCTGATCACGATCGACCGGGCGCGCGCCGGACGCGACCAATGGCTCGAGGCCAACGGTTGCCAGGATCGTGGTAAACCCGCCCCCTCGGCTCCCAATTGCCACAACTACGACCAATGCGCTGCCGGTGTCGTCTACTGTGAGGAAGACGTCGCACATCGCTGGCCCGCACAGGCAACTGGTCGGATTTGGAGTTTTTTCGAAGCCCGCACGCGGAGCGTTGGACGAGCCGGCAATCCAAGATAGAAATGGGTACAATGAAGAACCCAGCACGTTGCCAGCCGACCACATCCGGCCCACGAGGAACGCAGAGGTACACCCTGCCATGAGTTCATCGTTCGGCCAATTGTTCCGCATCAGTACCTTCGGGGAATCGCACGGTGGCGGTGTTGGGGTGGTCGTAGACGGATGCCCGCCGCGTCTGCCGATCACCGTCGAAGAGATCCAACGCGATCTCGATCGACGCAAGCCCGGCCAGAGCAAACTCACGACACCACGTGGCGAAGCCGACGAAGCAGAAATTCTGTCAGGTGTCTTCGAGGGGCAAACGCTCGGCACACCGATCGGGATCCTCGTCCGAAACAAAGACGCACGACCAAGCGCCTACGAAGACTTCAAAGACGTCTACCGCCCGTCTCACGCCGACTACACCTACGAGGCGAAGTACGGCATTCGCAATTGGCAAGGTGGCGGGCGCGCTTCGGCCCGCGAAACCATCGGGCGGGTAGCCGCCGGGGCGATCGCTCGAAAGCTGCTGCAGCAAGAGACTGGCTTGGAGGTTCTCGCCTATGTCAGTCGCGTAAACGACATCCGCGCCGAGATCGACACCGACAACGTGACTCTCGAACAGGTGGAGGCGAACATCGCGCGTTGCCCCGACGCCAAAACCGCCGAGGCAATGATCGAACGCATCGACAGTGCACGCAAGGACGGTGACTCACTCGGTGGGGTCGTCGAATGCGTCTGCCGCAACGTGCCGCCCGGCCTGGGCGAACCCGTTTTCGACAAACTCGAGGCAGATCTCGCGCACGCTACGATGTCCCTTCCCGCGTCCAAAGGTTTTGAAATTGGCAGCGGGTTCGCCGGCACCGAGTTAACGGGCATCGAGCACAACGATCCTTTTACGATCAAGGATGGGCGCGTGCGTACCACGTCGAACCGCTCCGGCGGAGTGCAGGGTGGAATCAGCAACGGCGAATCCATCATCTTTCGTGTTGCCTTCAAGCCAACCGCAACGATCCGCAAGCCACAAGATACCGTAGACAGCAGCGGCACCGC
Source organism: Deltaproteobacteria bacterium (assembly GCA_029262455.1). Lineage (GTDB taxonomy): Bacteria > Desulfobacterota > Binatia > HRBIN30 > CADEER01 > CADEER01. The sequence goes on from JAJCZJ010000088.1 coordinate 289,126, forward strand.
CCGGGTGCTCGAAGCCAAGGGCCGACACGACCCGTGTGTGTTGCCTCGGGCCGTGCCAATGGTGGAAGCGATGGCGTGCCTGGTACTCGCAGATCACTATCTGCGCCAGCGCGCGCAGACCGGCAAGTAATTCGTCAGCCGGATCCGCTAGTGCAGAGTCTCTTCGTCGTCGGATTGGGTCTCGAACGATGGCGACACCCCGCCGGCTTGATGGTGTACCAGTCGCCAAGCGGCGTCTTCGACGACGAAAATGTTGGTCGCCACCAGCTTGCCCGAAGGCAGCAGCTCTTCGCAGGTCACGAACGCGGCGTCGCCCAGGATTGCAACCTCCGCATTCCTGCACTGGACCGTAGGCGATCCCGGACCGTCAAGAATGCTCCGCCAACTCGCCAAGACACGGTCTCGTCCCCGCAATACAGGCCACCCGGGATGAATGCATGCAACCGGCGACTGCGCCGCCCACACTTTCTCCAATCCGTCAAAGTCGCACTCGTTGAAAGCGCGATAGAATTCCGCATTGACGGCGAGCACGGCTTCACGTTGCATAGGTACCGCCATCTCGCACTGTGGACTCCGGGTCAAGGGAACAACTGAAATGCCTTTATCGCCGCAATCACTTGAGAAACGCCATCGACTGAGGGGCTTCGCCGAGACTCTCGAGCCTTCCCTCACCCGAAGTCCGGACACCGAACAAGCCTTGCGAGGAATCGCCGACCTGCTGGCCGGCACCAATGCAAAGGATTTGTCCGCTGCGTGGAAGGCCAACCCCGCTCAAGTCTGCCGCATCCTCGCGACAGTTTGCGGCGGCGCACCGTTCTTGATTAGCCACCTTCTGCATCATCCCGAATGGTTGGCGCGCCTGGCGGCCGAAGACCTCGGGAACGAGCGCAGCAGCGAAGCCTACCGGGCACGCTTGGCGCAGTTGACCGACGGTGTCGACAAACGTGCCGACATCACGCGTATTCTGCGCGAGTTTAAATACTACGAGTTGACGCGTATCACGGTGCGCGATCTTTCGAGCGACCTGGTGCCGCTCGACTCCAGCGGCGAGGTCTTGGCGGAGCTTTCCCACCTCGCCGATGCGCTGCTAGCAAGAGCCTACGAGTACTCCCAAGCCCGCTTCGATGCGGACGACGATGGCTCTCACTTTGCCGTCATCGGCATGGGCAAGCTCGGGTCCGAGGAACTGAACTACTCCTCGGACGTCGACCTAGTCTACGTCTGCGGCGACGAAAGCAATGACGACCCCGGAGCAACTCCGAACCTGCAGAAAGTCGCGCGATCACTCGGCGAGATCGTGCGACGAAAGACCGAGAACGGCTTCCTCTATCGAATCGATCTCGACTTGCGTCCAGAAGGGGCCTCCGGGCCCCTGGTTGTCAGTGCATCCGCGCTCGCAGACTACTACGAACGCTGGGCCGAGACCTGGGAAAAGGCCGCCTTGATGAAAGCGCGACCCGTCGCAGGAGACTTGGCGTTCGGGTGGAGAGTGATCCGTTCGATGGATCCGATTATCTACCGCTCGTCGATGGACCTCGAAGGGGTCGAAGCGATCCGCGCCATGAAGGACAAGATCGAACGAGCAAAAGGTCGTGAAGGGAAGACCTTCAACGTGAAGATCGGCCGCGGCGGGATCCGCGACATCGAATTCATATCGCAAGCACTGCAGATGATGTACGGCGGCAAGCAGCCGCAGGTTCGGCAACGATCCACCCAGGCAGCGTTGCAAGCGTTGGTCGAAACCGGGGCCCTCGACCAGGACGCTGGCGACGAATTACTCGAAGCCTATCGCTTCCTGCGTCGCATCGAGAATCGCATCCAGATGGAGAACGAGCGGCAGCTCTACCATCTACCGACCAGCACGGCCGGCCGGCAACGCCTAGCCCGAGCGATGGCCTCTTTCGAAGACGGCAATCCGGACAAGTTTGACGAAGACCTCACGGCACACAGAGATCGGGTCAGAAGAATCTTCAGCAGACTATTCGACAAGGACGAAGGCGAGCGAATTCTCGACCTGTTCCAGGATAGTGCCCCGTCCCTGCTCGCGAATCCCGCGACCCGCAAACTCGCCGAAGATCTCGCCAAGCAGATGGCGCACCAAATCGAGGCCAGTTCGTCACCCGACCGGGCAATGAACAACCTCGACGAATTCATACGGGGGGTTGGCCAGCGCAAGTTCTTCTACGAGCTCTTGCTCGACCGGCCCGAGCTCGTCCCCCGGCTGGTCCGATTGTTCGCAGCGTCAGAATACTTGTCCAGCTACGTAGCAACCCATCCGCGCCTGATCGAACCGCTGTTCGACGACCCTGACGTTCTTCTGCATTCGCGCGCCGAGCTCGAAGCCAGCTACGTCGAGATCCGGCAAACTCTCGCCGAGGAACAGTCGAGCAGTGACCCTGAGCTGAGCCTCGATGCCGTGCGGCTGTTTCACAACCGTGAGCTGGTCAACGTCGGGCTTCTCGACCTCGACGAGCGTATCGATCGGCGTTCGGCGGAACAATCGCTCACTGAAATTGCGGAGGTCTGTCTCGACCAGGGCGTCGCCATCGCGGAGTTGGAGGTTGTCCGAAGGACCAAGAAGAAACCGACTTGGCTGAAGAAGGGCGAGTTTCTCGTAGTGGCGATGGGCAAAATGGCGAGCCACGAGCTGACGTATGGGAGCGATCTGGACGTCATTTTTCTGTATGACGTGCCCGCGGCCGACGAAGACATGGAACTCGCGGCGCAGAGCGGCTTTGCCGGTCTGGCCCAGAAAGTGATCTGGGCGCTGCAAACGCGAACCCACGAAGGAACTTGCTACGAGATCGACGCTCGCCTGCGCCCATCCGGAAACCAAGGCCTGCTCGTTTCCCACATCGCCACCTTCAAGAAGTACCACGCCGGCAAGTCCGAGCTATGGGAACGGCAGGCGTTGCTTCGATCCCGCCCCGTCGCCGGCGCGAAGCGATTGGCCGAGGCCTTCCAAGAGATCCGCGCAGAGATCTTGTCCCGTCCGATCTCGACCGACGCACAAACCGAAGTGCATCGAATCCGCATGCGCATGGAAGCAGAGCTCGCATACGAGTCTGGCGGGCATCGCGACTTCAAGACCGGGCGAGGCGGACTCCTCGACATCGAAACCATCGTGCAGTGCCAGCAGCTGGCAAACGGCCACCAGCACCCGTACCTCTTCGAGGTGCATCCCATCGCCGACCACATCCAGTACTTGCTCCAACATCAGCTCATTAGCGAATCCGATTCGGAAACGCTGCTCGGCGGCTGGGAGTTCTTACAGCGATTGTCGAGCCGCCTCCGAATCATCGAGAATCGCTCCATTTCCGACCTCGACGCCGAGCGCGGGGATCTTGACGAGGTCGCGCGCAGGCTGGGCTACCGGTCGACCGGACGCGCCAGCGGAGCGCGCCGTGGCCTTCTCGACGAGTACCATCAACGCACAGGAGACATCCGAGCCGTCTATGAGGGATACCTCGGAAGAACCGAACCGGTCGTCCACGAAGTCTCGGCCGGCAAAGCCGAGATTCCAAAGCGGCAACGGACCGTGCGCGGCGCAGCAAGGCGACGACTCGCGAAGAGGTGAGCCTTCGACCAAGCGAGACCAACGCCCACACCGTTCCACCTCGACAACACGGCCTTGACTTGATCCGCCAAATGGCGTAGTAACTAGAGCCATATGGCGGGCATCGGCCACGAAGATTCTCTTGAGAAGGACGGACCACACACCTATGCAGCCTTGCTCGGGTTGCGGACGTTCGATTCAACTGGGCTCAAGGAGCGCATCGAGGCCGGACTCTCCTTCCAGTCGCTCGAGCGATTCCGTGAAAAGGTCGAGCTGCCGATGGCGGAGCTGGCGAAGCTGCTCCAGATACGCATGCGAACCCTCAGCCGACGTAAGGAGGAAGGCCGGTTGCGCCCCGATGAGTCGGATCGCTTGCTGCGCGCCTCGCGACTGTTTTCAAAAGCGGTCGATCTCTTTGAGGGCGACATGGGCGCCGCTAGATCGTGGCTCGCGGCTCCGCAGGAGGCGCTCGGCGGGGCGACCCCTCTCGACTTTGCACGCACGGACATTGGATCGCGTGAAGTTGAAAACTTGATCGGCCGACTCGAGTTCGGCATCTCCGCATAAACCACCGCCGTACCGTACGCCAATGCCGACCGGGTGGAGAGTTCTCAAGTCAAAGTACGACGCGCACGCCTTCGACGGAGAGGGGTCGCGGCTGTACGGGGGACGGTGGAACAGTCCAGGGCGGCGCGTAGTCTACGCGGCTCAGAGTATCGCCCTCGCCGCACTGGAGTTGCTGGTGCATCTCGGCAATCGCGAAGTTTTGAACCACTACCGACTGCACGCGATTCATTTCGCCGACAACCACGCGATGACCGTGAAGCCTAAGAGCCTTCCCGCGGATTGGCGCAACTCCTCCGGGCCGAATTCGCTCCGCAAGATCGGGGATGCTTGGCTCACCGATGGCACATCCGTGATTCTCGCCGTGCCGAGCGCTGTGGTGCCATTGGAACTCAACTATCTGATCAACCCCGAGCACCGCGACTTCGCCTCCCTAACCACAGAGGGGCCGCTCGACTTTACCTTCGACACTCGCCTCATGACCGTCGAGAGGCCGCCACGGCACCCGCGCTCCTGAGTCGGTCACGAACGGCGATCGTACGCACCCGCCCGGCGCAACTGGCGGACTTTCCACACTTCGCCCATCACTTCGAGGTACGCGTTGGGAGGAACTTTGCTGTCCGGGTTGTTGATCCAACGAATGGGGGCCTCTTTCACTTGATAGCCACGGTGTCGGGCAGCGGCGATGAGCTCTACATCGAAACCCCAGCGGTCGATCTGCAAATACGGCAACAGATCGTCGAGACAAGCGCCCGTAAACATCTTGAATCCAGCCTGGGTGTCTTTGATACCTGGCGCCGCGAGCATCTGGATGACCATATTCCCGATCTTTCCGCCGAGCTCCTTCTGCCAAGATTGATGGACAACTACGTTGGCGTCGGCCACGTCGCGCGAACCAATCACCGCGTCGAAACCATCCTCAAAGTGCGGCCAAAATCCCTCGATCTGATCGATAGTCGTCGAGTTATCAGCGTCCATGAACAGTCGATACTCACCAGACGCCAAGGCAAACCCGCGTCGGACCGTTGCCCCTTTACCGTGGTTGCGCCCATCCTCATGGGCAGCCACTCGCAGCGATGTCGTACCGGCATCCCAATCCCGCACCAACGCCGCGGTACCATCGGTTGAGCCGTCATCGACGACGATAACCTCAGACTCGTAGTCTTGGTTCCCCAAATAACCGATCGCGCTCGCCAGCGTCACCGGGAGTCGCTTCTCTTCGTTTAGGGCCGGTATGATCACAGAAAGCCGCATGGAAAATCCTCAGCAACGCGCTCTTCAGCGCGGCGGTACTGCCTTGGTAGCTGCATCGCTACGCAAAAACATCATCTGTGTGCCAGAGGCGATCAGCTTTCCTTCCAGATCCCAGATCTCGACGTCGGCAGTCGCGTATCCAAATCCAGCCCAGCGGGCGCGCACATCCGTAAGCATCCATTCCGCCCACGTGTCCTCGAGAAAATGCACTGTCAGATCGAGACTCGGGGCGAAGAACGGCGGATGATCCGGCCCCAATTTCTGAATCAACGCCGGAGGCATGGTGTCCGCGATCGGGGGGATGGCGAGCGGATCGAGGCGTCCATCCGTCAGTTTCTGCGGAACACGATAGCGATACCAACGTGCCATCCGGGCGCGCCCCGGCTTCCAACCGCTCTCCCACCAAGGCTCACCGACGGCAAGTCTCGTGTCGAGGTTGTTAAAAATCGCTGGCCGCGGCTGTCCGGCAATATCGGTTAGAGCATCCATCGGCGGCAGATCATCTGGACGGGGCACATCCGGCACCTCGGCATCCAACATCGCAACCATGGCCGGGCGCCGACGCGCAAACGTGGCGCTCACCTCCAGCCCCGGCCCCGGTACTACGGTCGAGGAGAGCTGGGCGCGCACCTGAGCCGCGGACCTGCCGTGGCGTAACACTTCGACACGGATTTCCATCGGTCCGGCCGGCACGGGCGAGCAAAAATGCGTATTCGCAGACAACGGACGCAAATCGTCGTCCCCCAGCTCCTCCGACATCGCCCGCATCGCAATCGACATCAGCACTCCGCCGGACGGCGTTTGAAAATTCCACGCCTCACTTAGCGAAGCAGTGTACCAACCCGGGGCCGCCTTCAACCGGGTCACCGCTATATCGACCGCCAAACTACTCGGCTTCTTTTCCTCAACCGCCGCCATCATCCGCTTCCGCTCCGCACGATAAGGTGCAAACCGTCAACATTCCACCCCTCTTCGCCCGTCCCAGCGAGATTTGGTCCGGTCGTGTCCCACTCGCATCGTGCACCTCGCTTGCAGTCGTCCCATCCACCAGTGACACTCCGGAGCCTTACAAGGAGGCCCACATGCCAGAAATTCGTACATTCGAGCTGCTGCTCTCTGAGGTCAAAGCACATGCCAGAAAACGCGTCGCGATCGCCTGCGGAGACATGGAGTCGGTGGTTGAAGCCGCGGCCCGTGCCGAGGCCGAAGATGTCGCAGACGCGATCCTATTCGGGGACAAGAAGGCGACGGAGACGGCCGCCCGCAACGCTGGCGTCGACCTAAGCTCGGCAGAATTGATCGATATCCCCGACCGTGACGAGGCTGCCAGCGAAGCCGTCAGGTGGGTCGCCCGCGGCGACGCCGACATCGCCATGAAGGGTCGCATCCATACCGACGACTTTCTCCGGGCAGTCCTCCAACGGCAAGACGGCCTGCGTACAGGGAAGTTGTTGAGCCATTGCTTCCTGCTCGAAGTCGCCCACCTAAACAAGTTGCTGATCGTCACCGACGGCGCGATGAATATCGCCCCCAACTTCGAGCAGAAGGCGCAGATCGCGCGCAACGCGATCTCCGTTGGACGCCTCCTCGGCATCGACCAACCAAAAGTCGCCGTCCTCGCTGCTGTCGAGCTCGTCAACCCGAAGATGCCGGCAACCCAAGACGCAGCAATCTTGGCTCTGATGAGCAGTCGGGGCCAATTCGAACAGGGCATCGTCGAGGGACCATTCGCGCTCGACAACGCGATCTCCCAGAAAGCTGCAGCCGTCAAAGGGATCGACAACCCCGTCGCTGGGCGCGCCGACATCCTCCTGGTGCCCGATATCGAGGCCGGCAATATCCTCACCAAGAGCTTCGTCTATCTCGCCCAGGGCCGTATCGCTGGCGTCGTCATCGGTGCTGGAGCGCCGGTCGTGCTGACATCGCGTGCGGACACTGCCGAGTCAAAGTTTCTCTCGATCGCAACCGCCGTATACAGCGCCCAGATGCAGAGCCTCAGCGTCAAGATCGGCGCCCGACGCTGATGCACATCCTGGTCGTCAACGCCGGCTCGACTTCCTTGAAGGTCGACGTATTCGCGATGCCCGAGGAAGTGTGCGCAGCGTCGGCAACTGCGGAGAGAATCGGCAAAGGCAGGCCATCCCTCAAAATTTCTTTTGGTGACGAAGAACGTGTCGATCGCAGCATCGAAGCCGCCACGCACGCCGACGCCCTTCGCGAAGTCCTCACCGAGATCGCCCCGCACTTCGACATCGACGCGGTCGGCCATCGCGTCGTTCACGGCGGCGAGTCACTCACCGCACCGACCATCGTCGACGACGCCGTCGAACAGATCATCGAGGACTTCGCGAAGTTCGCACCGCTGCACAATCCGCCGAACTTATCCGGTATCCGCGCCGCGCGTTCCGCGTTCCCGGAGGCCCCCCACGTCGCGGTAATGGACACCGGCTTTCACCGAACCCTCCCGCCGGAAGCCTTTGTCTACGGCCTGCCATACGACCTGTACGAACAGCACGGCGTCCGACGCTACGGCTTTCACGGCACCAGTCACGAGTATGTTGCCCACGAAGCCGCAAAAACTCTCGGCCGCGACTTGAGCGAACTCAAGCTCATCACGTGTCACCTCGGCGGTGGCGCCAGTGTCTGCGCCATCGAGCACGGTCGCTCGGTCGCCACATCAATGGGCCTCACACCACTCGAGGGCCTGTTGATGGCAACCCGCTGCGGCGATCTCGACCCAGGCGTCGTGGTGTTCCTGCAAGATCAGCTAAAAATGTCCTGCGCGGAAATCGACGACCTGCTAAACCGCAAGTCCGGCCTGCTCGGAGTATCGGGAACCAGTCGCGACATGCGCGAGCTACTAAAGGAGGCCGACACCGCGGAGAGAGCGCGTCTGGCAATCAATATCTTTTGCCGGCGGGTCCGCTTTTACCTAGGCGCCTATACTGCCGAACTCGGCGGTGCTGACGCGTTCGTGTTCACCGGCGGAATCGGCGAGAACTCCGCCCAGATCCGGCAAGAAATCCTCGCACCCCTGCAAGGCCTCGGAGTTGCCCTCGACCCCGAGAGCAACCAGATCCGGGCCGAGTCTGGACGGGTCATCAGTATGCCCGACAGCCGCGTTTCGGTTCTCGTCGTGCCAACCGACGAAGAGCTACAGATCGCCCGTTGCGTCGCCGAGATCCTGGCGCGCTAACCTGGCTTAGACACCCAGAACTCCGTCGTCGCGTGGCGCGAAAGAAGCGACCCGACGGCCTCTGCGGCGGGAATCCCTTCGTGCAGAAACTGCCGCACCTGTTCACAGATCGGCAACTCAACGCCAAGTTTTTCGGCTAGGGCGATGACCGTCTGACTGTTCCGTACCCCTTCCGCGACCATCTTCATATCGGCCAAGATAGCGTCCAGGGTTTCGCCGCGCCCGAGGCGAAGGCCGAGCGTCCGGTTGCGGCTCAGGTCACCAGTACATGTTAGGATCAGGTCGCCAGCGCCGGCCAAACCGGCGGAAGTCTGCGGATCGCCGCCCGCTCGAGCAACCAGACGCGCCGTCTCAGCGATACCTCGGGTAATGACCGCAGCACGCGTACTGTGGCCGAAGCCCAAGCCGTCGCCGACTCCTGCGGCAATCGCGATCACATTTTTCGACGCGCCGCTGAGTTCAACCCCAACCACGTCCAAGCTACTGTAGACGCGAAAGTTCGGAGCCGAAAAAAGCTTCTGAATAGCCGCGGCAGCACTCGCATCGGGCGCCGCCACAGTCACCGCCGTCGGCATGCCAGCCGCAACTTCGCGCGCAAAGCTCGGGCCCGACAAGACTCCGACCCGTGGTCGATGGACCTCCCCGACTACGTCGACGAGCACATCGGTCATCATCTTGAGGGTGCCGGCTTCGATCCCCTTCGAAGCACTAACCACCAAAGACCCGGCCCTCAGCAGCGGCGCGACCGGCGAAAACACCTCGCGCATGACGTGCGAAGGGCAAGCGGCCACGACAGCATCGGCCTCGACCACCGCCTCGGCAAGGTCAGTCGTCGTCCGCAGACTTGACGGAAACGAAAAACCCGGAAGATAGATCTGATTCTCGCCGGCAGAAGCGGCAATTTTCTCAACCGCCGGGTCGTGAAACCACAAAACGACCTCGTGCCCGGCCACAGCCAGCAAGCGAGCCAACGCCGTCCCCCAGCTCCCTCCACCAATGACTCCAACGCGCATGTCGATCATTCCTCTGCGAGCTATTCTGCCAGGATACCGCCCCGAAAGGCAGAGAGCGACTGACGAAGTCCCGCCCGTGCACCTGTCGAACGCAGCCAAATCCTGCCGGTTTCCAGATCGCAAGCTCTTTCGCAAGCCGGCCTACCCGACGGACCGGTCTCCTCCGAATGTTGTTTTCCCATTGATCTACAACAATCTAGCGGAGACAATTTCCTTGACCCAAGACGCCTGGGTTGAGAGGATTCACGCTTGGGAAGATGCCATTTTTGGGCCCACGATCCACAACGGACGGGCCTTTTTGTACGAGTAAGCGATCGAGGGGGTAAGTATGTCCAGTTCCGTACGCCTTGCAGGTGTCGCATCGGCGATGTTGCTGATTTTCAGCGCGTCGTACGCAGCAGCGATTCCGCTCACTTCTGACGAAGCAAAATGTCAGAAAACCGTTGCCACCCAAGGCCGCGTCTTCTTCAAGAAGCGCATCAAAGCCCTACAAAAGTGCAACGACGACATCATCAAGGGCAAGCTTGCCTCCGGCACGGATTGTACACTCGAATCCAAGGCAGCCAGCAAGATCACCAAGGCCGAGACTAAGTTCAGCGCCAAGGTCGGTGGCAAGTGCACCGATGCTTTGGTCGCAGCACTCGATTTTGGCGGCCAATGCGCCGGCGCGGCGACAACCGCCACGTTGACCTCGTGCCTTCGGCAAGACCATAGCAGTGCAGCCGACTCGCTGATCGCAACCGTCTACCCGACAACCGCGGTCAAGCAATGCGCCGGCGGAGCAAACGACGGTCTCGTGTGCACCGGGAACCCCGGATGCCCAGGCGGTACATGCGCCCTCCCGGGTCACGCATGTGACGGTGGAGACAACGACGGCACCGCTTGCGATATCGACGCAGACTGTACCGGCGGCGGCTCCTGTCTTCAGGGCAAGGACCACGCAAATTGCATCAAGACTGTCGGCAAGACAGTTGCCAAGCAAGCCAACAAGCGCATGGCCCTCGTACAGAAGTGCAAGAAGTCTGTCGGCAAAGGCAAGCTGCCGATCGGCACCGATTGCGTCGCCGAGTCGCAAGCGAAGCTCGACAAGCTGATGACCAAATCGATTCAGAAGATTCAGGACAAGTGTCCTACTTCGATCGCTTCGGGTCAGTTGTTCGGCGGCTCGTGTAAAGGTTCCGACACCACCGACAACGTCGCTTTCTGTGCCCTGTGCGAAACGAATAGCGGAGCCGACGACTTGATCGTCGTCCAGCACGGCTCCGGATCGAACGGCGGCGCAGCGGGTGCGATTCAGATCACCGACACCGCGGACTGTGTCGACGGCCCACAGAGTCGTTGCCGGATCGGCGACTACCTCCTATCGAACGGCAACATTCGCGTCGTCGTACAGGACATCCAACGCCAGTACCTCGCGGGGATCGGCCAGTTTGGCGGTCAAATCATCGACGCCGACTTGGTTCGCACCGTAGGTGCCGACCGCGACAGTTTCGAAGAGTGGGCCGTTTCGCTCAACATCGAGTCCACCGCTCACTACACAAACCTCACGATTATCAACGATGGCACCAACGGCGGTCCGGCGATCCTTCGCGCGACCGGCGTCGACGACCTTCTCGACCTGCTCAACCCGAGCGCAACCATTGCCAGCTTCGGACTTCTCTTGCCCCCTACGGCCGACGACTTTGATATCCCGGTAACGGTCCAAACGGATTACATCCTCGATCCGGGCTCGAATGCGGTCGAAGTCGAGACCACCGTTCTAAACACCAGCGGCGCCTCTATCGACATCTTCTTCGGGGAGTTCATCAACGGCAGTGGCCAAGTCGAGCTCTTCCAATCCGGCTATGGCTTCGGCGAGCCACTGATCGCGTCACCGTGCGGCGGCCGATCCAAATGCAACCAGCTCGCCAACATGATCGGTTACAGCGGAGAGCTGGAGTCTGCCGGAGTCTCCTACGCGTATGCTTCGGATACCCCCAACTCGTCATCGTTTTCGACCTCCGGAGTGTCCGTCGAACTCCTCGGTGTCGACGCGCTCGGTGCGCTGATTGGCGCCGCAACAGCCAACTTCACGCTCGAAGCAAACGGTACTACCGGCGATAGCCTCACCTTCTCCCGCCTATTCATCGTCGGGGACGGGACCATTTCCTCCCTGATTGACACCAGGATCGCGACTCAATGCCTGCCGTTCGGAACAGTCGACGGCACCGTGGATCTCGGAGGCAGCGTCATAGCCGACGCCGACGTGGTGGTTCTTGGTACCCCCGCCAACGGCCCCGGTGGCGGCCTGCACAACAATCTAACCCGCAACGTCGTGACACATACCCGCACCGACGCTGCGGGAGCCTTCTCACTGACACTGCCACCGGGCAGCTACACCCTGGCAGCAAACTTTCAAGGCGCCCTGTACGAAGGTGCTGGAACATCGCCGACCGAGCACAGCATCACGGTGGTCGCGGCGACCACCGTAACCCAGAACGTAAGCCTCCCGACGACGGGCGCGTTGCGCGTCATCGTGGACGACGAAAATACCGATCCGATCGCCGCCAGAATCGCCGTGGTCGGATTCGATCCGTCCCCGGATCCCAAGAACAATCAGAATCTTCTGGGACTGATCTTCAACACAACCGGCGTGTTTGGCGACCAAAACGAAGACGGCTTCCCGTTTGGCGTCGCACACAATCGCTACGCCGATGCGTCGGGCGACACCGGAGAGTTTCCAATGGAGCCGGGATCGTACCGCGTTTATGTCTCCCACGGCACCGAGTACTCCATCGACTTCGAAGACGTAACGATTACGGCCGGGGCCACGACGACGGTCAACGCTACGGTCGAACGGGTCATCGACTCCACCGGGTTCGTTTCCGGTGATTTCCACGTCCACTCGATCGATAGCCCAGACGCCGCTATCAGCCGCACCGATCGAGTCATCGCCATGCTCGGAGAAGGTGTCGATTTCTTTGCCACCACCGACCACGGCTACCGTGCCGACTTCTCTTCCGCCATCACCAGCCTCGGGGTTGGTGGACTGGTCTCCACCGCCATCGGACAGGAGATCACAACCTTTGACTACGGGCACTTCAACGCGTGGCCGCTCGACCTGAACACGTCGCTGGCCAACGGCGGTTTCGTGGACCACGGCGGCGCCGCTCCGGATGGATTGGACTACCCGTCCGCCGGCTTCTACAGCGAAACGCCGGCAACCATCGTAGCGCTCGCCCACGCCGACTACACAGGCACCAACACCGTCCAGATCAACCACATCCACAGTCACTTCGGTGTGGATGGTGGATCCGGGCTCGGCATCGACACCGGACTGACACCGCCAGCATCTGTCGTACCGGCTGCGGCCCGTCGGCTGAATCCGGCCGTCACCAACTACTTCACCGACACCTTCGACGCTCTCGAAGTGTGGATCGGCGAAAGCTTAGGCCAAATCGACGATAACTTCCTCGGGCAGAACGCTGGTGACTGGATGAACATGATCAACCAGGGAATCATTTCGACGGGTGTCGCCAACTCGGACACGCACCGTCGCTTCATCACACAGTCGGGTTTTCCACGCAGCATGGTCGCCTCGCTCGAGGACGATCCCGGGCTGCTTTCGCAAGACGATGTCTCGTCGAGCGTCAACGCCGGGCGTGTGATTGGGACCAACGGGCCGCTGCCGCGGATTACGGTCCACTCTGCCGCAACCGGCGAAAGTGGTGGCCTCGATCTCGGACGCTGTACCGGAGTCGTGGCGTGCACCAACACGACGACATGCCCGCCGTGCACGGACACCAGTCAATGCGCAATCGGCGAGACATGTACGACGCTTCCGACAACGATTACCTCCACTTCCGGGACCGATGTCGACATCACCGTCGACGTGCAAAGTCCCGAATGGGCGCCGTTCGACAGGATCGAGTTCTACATCAACACCACAACTACCAAGACCACCACGATGGACGTCGAAACCGGGTCTGGAGAAGTTGATGTCAATCGCTATTCACTGACACCGGATCTCGTACACACCGCCGGAGTCGACTTCGCCGTCTCGACGGTCGCCGTGCCCGGTACGGGCTCCTCGCGACTCGTCGCAACGACCAGCACGACTCTGACTGGCCTGACCACCGACTCATGGGTAAGCGTCATGGTCGTCGGCACTGACGGTGTTTCCAATCCGCTGTTTCCGGTCGTGCCAAACAGCCTCACGCAAGCCGGCAACACCACTCTGGCGAACCTGATCGACGGCAACCTTGGTGAGTCGGGTATGCCTGCGTTGGCGTTCACGAACCCGATCTTCATCGATACGGATGGCTCGGCCGGCTGGGACGCGCCGGGTGTACAGATTGCACCGTAGCAAAACGTATCTCGCGACTACCCCGCGGAACCTGGACGTAACCAGGTTCCGCGGGGCCACCTCCGCCCTGCGGGCTGCCACGAATCTGCTGCTCGCTCTGGTACTGTTGGCGCCAGCTTCAGCTTACGGCGCCTTTGCACCAAAGACCCGTGAGATGCTGCGCAAGGCTACGTTCGTCGGCGGCGGCGAGATCCTTGCGACGTCCGAGTACGACGACGGTCGCATTGGCGTAGTCCATATTCGCATCGACGAAATGTTCAAACCGGGCAAGACCAAAGGTCCCCACAGTGTGCGCGTCGTTTCGATCACCGATGAACCGGGCGCGGTTCAACCCGAAGTCGGCGCCAAAGGGCTGCTCTTTGTCCAGCCTCTGCGACGCACCTCCTACATCGATCGACACGTGCCGGACAGCACCAGCACCTACTCTTTCGTCGATGGACGCGATGGCTGGCGCCAAGCACGAGCCAACCAGATGGAAAAGTTGGCCGCCCCTATCCGACAGCTGGTCGCGAACAGCCGCGGAAAACAGAAAGATCCATCGGCTCAGACCGCCCAGCGCACGATTACGTTTCAGCTCATCTCTTCGCTCGACCCAATCCTGGTGCCTGACGGACTCGTCGTGCTTGCGGAACTCCCGGATCTCGCTAATTCCCTTAGTGAAGCAGAGGTCGACAGCCTCAAGGCCGCCCTCCACTCCGACACGCTGCCGACGAAAGTCCGCAAGACCGTCATCAGCGCGATCGCCGACAATCGACTCACCGTGCTTGCCGACAGCTTGCGCAAGATCGACGACACAGAGCTTCAACGTGACGCCTGGGGCGCGTTGCGCCGACTCGGGCATCCGATAAACGTCGACACTTTGCACGAAGATCTAAAAAGCGAAAAGCCGGGAGTTCGCACCGCGGCTGCTTTGGAACTTCTCGACCGGGATCCCGAAAAGGAGATCGCGACCGTGTCGAAACAGCTCCTGAAGGATCCCGATCCCGAGGTCAGGCTCGAGGTAATCGAAGCACTAGGCGCAACCGGCTCGGCACAGGCGGCTACGGTGCTCGAACCGGTCTTCTCCGACTCCGACCTGAAGCAGCGCCAAGCAACGGCGCGGGCCCTACTTGCGATCGGCGGACCCACCGCCGCAGACTCGTTTCACCGCCTTGCCTTCGAGGGTTCAATTCAAGCCCAACGGTTTGCAGTATTCGGACTGTTCTCGCTCGGCGTCGGGCGCGAGGATGGCCGCCTGCAGGACATCGCAAGACGCCACACCGACAAGAAAATCAAGGAACTGATCGAACATGGCATCGAGCACGGCCACTGACACTCCGCGGAAATTTCGAACTCCCAGACCATTCTCCCCAACCGCATTAATGATTGCGTTGACTGCAGCAGCGATCTTTGCGGCAGCGACAACCTCGGCTCATACCAAGCCACGCGCCGCGAAAGAGCTGGTGCGAATTCACGGAACCATCGCCGCCGGCGGAACTTGCGAAAAGGCGACCCTGGTGAAGCTGGCAGTGTTGGGGCGAGCCCTGCAGATCTGCGCCAGTGATCTGAGGCGCATCGTGGTTGCAACAGAGGAAGGGGCCGACGAACCAGCTCCAACCGAGCTGGATTTGCAGGGAGAGAGGTCCTCCCTGGCTCGCTTGCGCAAAGCACAGCCACCACAGACGGTATCGATCCTCGGTGAATGGCGGCCCGGCCGACGGGACCTGTTCCTGATCTCGCTCGATCTTTGTGATTGCGGAGATCCGCCTCCAGACAATTGAGGCTTTTCTCGTTTGGGTCACCGCTCGGTTCACGGTATGATCGCTGCCATGGCAGCAGGGGACCACATCCGCGTTCTACGGCGACGGCTATACTGGCACCACGGAATCGACCTCGGCGATGGCTCAGTGATCCACGCCAGCGGCGAGCCCGGTCGTAGAAATATCGATGCCGAAGTACGACACTCTTCGATTGAGGAGTTCGCGCGCGGTGGCGAGATCGAGATCGTCGATGATGGAGGCCTGCTCTCCGGTGACGAAGTGGTCGCCCGCGCAAGGCAGGCGCTCGGGACCAAGGACTACAGTCTGCTTTCCAACAACTGCGAGCACTTCGCACGCTGGTGCCGTACTGGTCGCGGCAACAGCGAGCAGATCGACGCCTTTGCGATCGCCGGAACAGTTCTCGGGTTGGCAGCACGACTCGCCATCGCTGGGATCGCCCGAAAGGGCGGAACTTCGTTGGCGATCCGCGCACTCCCGTTGGCGGGGCCGCTGGCGACCGGACTGGCTGTCGCCGCCGCAGCCGTCGCAGTGGGCACTCGCGTCCTACGCGCTGAAGAGAACTGAGATCCAGGGGACGCGTCGGATGGGAGCACGTATCTTGTTGGGCGTGTCAGCCGCCGTATGGCTCCCCTATGGCCTGCTCTGCCTCGCGTTACCCGACACCCTCCAAACCGCTGCCGGCGTCGCATTCTTCAGCCCGACCGGGCGTACCGAGATCCGCGCGATGTACGGTGGCTTGCAAATTGCGATCGGCGTTCTCTGTTGCATCGGTCTGGTGCGGGCGAGTTGGCAGCAGACCGCGCTACGAACCCTGTTGGTCCTTGCAAGTGGGTTGATCGGAGCCCGCCTCCTCGGCGGATTCATTGACGCCTCGTTCTCGGCCTACACGGTATTCGCCGCGCTCTTCGAAGCGATCACGGTCGGATTCTCAGCCTGGCTGCTGCGCGAACCATAGTCGGAGTCGCGTTGGTTGGGCGTTCTTATGATGACTAGGCTACCTCAGCCGTCACCATCCAGGTAGACGCACTCATCCGCAATCCGTTGTCGCCTTGGAACGGCTGCAGTGCCTCCGCGATGGACGCTGCTACGCGTTCCTTGACGTCGTCCGAAGCCTCCTGCAGCAACCGGCCGGTCGGCCCCATCTGCATCACCACCCGGACAGTCTCTTCGAGCGAACGCCCCGCGCCGATCGCGACTTTCGTGTCGAAGCGATCAATCGCAACCGCCCCAAAGTCCGCCTCTTCCAAAATTCGGCGCAAACGATCCCCATCGGCAAACGCAAACGGTCCTGGGGCACCAGGGGCAGGGATCTCCGGCGGCGGCAAGTGTTGCAACGCTGCCGCAACCGGGACCGTCATCCACTCGTTGTCTTCGACCCCGCGCCAACACGCGAAGGACAGCCTCGCTCCAGATCGTGCAGCGCGACCCAGGTTCGCAAACGCCGCTTTCGGGTCCGAGAAAAACATCACACCGAAGCGCGAGAAGATCGCATCGAACGCCGTCTCGAACGCGCGACTCTGAGCATCGGCTTCGAGGAAGGTAAGACCGGCCGCTAACTCAGCCGACGCGGCACTAGCTCGCGCGCGAGCTAACATGGGTGCCGATAGATCGATCCCAACAACTGTCCCGCCCGCGCCGACCCGGCGTGCCAGCTCGAGCGAAGTCGCCCCACAACCGCAGCCGACATCCAGGACACTCGACCCCTCAATCGCGCCGAGCCGACTCATCGCCTCAAGACCCAGGGGCTCGAGCTGCGCGTCGATGAAGGCTTGTAACTCGACCCACTTTGGGCCCGCTTGTTCACTCCAGTAGAGCGCCTGCTCGGAATTCTGATCGGTCATTCATCCATGTCGTCGCTGTGACGCAGCGACACCGAATTCATGCAGTACCGCTGCCCCGAAGGACCCGGACCATCGGGAAAGACGTGCCCCAAATGGGCATCGCACCGAGCACAAAGAACCTCGACTCGGCGCATCCCGTGACTCTCGTCTGCTTCCGTGCGGACAGCCCCTTCTGTCAGTGGATTCCAAAAGCTCGGCCATCCGGTGCCGGAGTCGAACTTGGTCTCCGACGAGAACAATTCATGACCACAGCATCGGCAGTGGAAGACCCCAACGCCCTTGTAGTCGTTGTACTTACCGGTGAAGGCAGGCTCAGTCCCTTTTTGGCGACAGACCGAATATTCCTCTGCCGAAAGCTCTTGCCGCCATTCCTCGTCGCTCTTCTCAAGCTTCTCAGTCATCCCGAGTGCTCCCTCTCAAGTGAAGTCCACAGGATACGGTGGCTGCGACAGACGGTCCAGCGCGGAACGCCAAGTTTTGCTTTGGTCAGCGCGGAACCACCGCTACGAAACGAAGCTAGGGACAGCTCGTAAACACTGGAGCATCGAATTCAGCGTCGCTGATCTCAATGGTGCCGCCAGCGTCGATTGCGATACAACCGAGACCGTCTGTTTGGAAATCGCCGTCCGCGGTCAAGCTTCCATTCCGCGACTTGGCAACGATCGTGCCGCCACCACGAACACGAAAGTCGCTGCGCATCAGAAGGTCACCCTCGGTTTCGATCCGGATCGTACCGCTACCGTCCTCGCCGTCGGCGCGAACATCGACGCGAGACTCGAACACAGCGTCATCGGCATTGACAGCGATGGAACCTCCACTCATACCTTGCGCCAACAAACTGGTCCGGCGATCGACCCTCAACGATCCAACGTCGATTGTGATCTCACCGCCATCGGTCCGGCCACCGGTCGAGATCGAAGCGTCGACAATGGTATCACCAGCACTAATCGCCACGCCCCCGCCACTCCCAACTTTCCCAGTCGCCACGATGCGTCCCCGCGCTTCCAATGATCCGCCGCCCAATGCGACGTGACCGCCCTCAGCGCCGTCGACAAAAATCGTGTCGCGAACGAACAGCGAGTCCTGACCAAAAAGCCAGACTGTGCCACCTTGCGCGTCCCGCAATCCACTTCGCGCACGGATCAAATCTAAGCTCAGAGTATCCTGCCCGGAGAGCGCAACGAAACCACCGACCGTAGCACCGTTGGCATCGATCCGCCGATCCGTACGGAGTACGCGCGCCGCACTAAGTAAGACGACGCCGCCGCGTTTACTTCTTCCGCTCGCGTCGAGCTTCTGCATGATCACCACATCGCCCGCCGAGCTATCGATACGAATGCTGCCGCCCTCGCCTCCGCGAGCGTCGACAACTCCGCTGAGGCGGACTCCCTCATCGCCCGATATCGTAACCAGGCCGCCCCTGCGGTTCACTCCAGAACGCGCTTGAATTCTCGCTCGCCCGACGGTCGACACTAATCCAGTCGCATGAATGTCGATCGTACCGCCGTCAAAGATTGTACCTGTCCCGGTCGCCGACGCACGCAGCGGCGCGCGGATTTCAATATTGTCTCCGGCATCGAGGAGTATCGATCCAGCGCCCTTCTGACCCGAAACATCCAGACGCCAGCGAATGTTAATGTCGTCTGTCGCGCGAAGCTCGATCGTGCCTCCAAGAGAAGTGGCGGCTTGCGCCGGGCGCGCGACAATTGCGCGTCGGACATCGAACGAACGCGCGGAGAAGGCAATTTTTCCGCCGTCTTCAGTTCGCAAAGTGCCGGCTACGACAACGTGACGATCGCCGAAGTCAACTTCACACGGGTCCGCCAGAGTTGCGCTGCGAATCTCGCACGGATCTCCAACACAGAGCTTGTCCGGACTGTCACAAATCAGCGCCGACACCGACCGACCACCGAGGCCGATCAGCCCGACAGCTAGCAAAACCGTCAGTCCGCCAATGCGTCTCCTAGCGTTTTCAGCTTCCATCATCTCCCCCGTGAAGCAAAGCCCTCAAACTACGGGCGAATCCTCGCTCACTCGGACTACAGATGTCAAGCAACCAATCCCCAGGAACCAATCCGCCAAGCCCCTGCAATCCAACAACTTTGGTGTTTAAGGAGGTGCGGACTGGCGAGGGAACTTGCGGACCTGCCGGTAGCGCCGCAGCAAAGCTGCGAACCCGTTTGGAAGACTCGCGGCGTACCCGATAAACCCGGGTAGAGTGGCAAAACATTCTTCAGCAGCCACGTAAGCCGGATCATCCCGCAACGCGCTCTGCGCCCGACGCGGCGGCTCCGCGCCCGGATCGACTCGAAAGTCTCGGACATAAGCGAGGAGGCGCCGGTGGTAGTCCGGATCCTCGACGATCGCGCCAATGGTCCCCTGGCGGGGATGCCGCCCTTCGACCATCGCCAGCACCTGGTCCTCTAGAGCACCGACTCCATTTGGAAACATCTGCAATATTTGAAGGTCGTAGACCGGGTTTAAGTGGACCACTTGCATTAGGTGACCAATGATCGTGTCGCGATCAGAGTAGAATCCGGTCGGATCTATCATCGAAACCGGGTCATCAAGGATCCGCAAGAGTTGATGGAAGCCGAAATTGATACCCTTCGATTCATAGTACTCGCGTGCCGCCGGTTCGATGACGAAACGGAGCATGTCGAAACCGCCGAAAAGTAGCTGGCGACGACTGGGGCGCTGCTCGACGACGTTCTGGGCAACCAGCGAGTCGAGCCGCCGCGGCACTTCGCGGGGATCCAAGTAGATTCGGACAGTGCGCGCCAGTCGGCGCACCTTGCCCGCCAGCTGCCGAGGCCCCCCGATCGCTGCCAGCAACAAGCGCAACGGCCCGGCACTCGTCCTCGTCAAGCGCTCTTCGCCCATCAAGGCCTCAGCATGCCGCAACCTCGACCGGCGTTTCAATCCTGACAACCCAGTCCATGACCTTTGCGGCCTACCTGCGGCGTGTATGATGGAGGTACCGATGGAATCAACGGCACGCGAAATCCCAGCCGGTAGCGTCATCGTATTCTACGATGGAGTCTGCGGTTTTTGTAACCGAACCACTCAGTTCGTCGGCAGGCACGATACCGAGAATCACTTTCGCTTCGCTCCGCTCCAAGGAGGTCTCGCTGCCGAGCTCCTCCTCGCTCACGATGTAGACCCATCCGGCCTCGACACAGTGTATGTTCTCACCTCTTACGGTCTACCCGACGAGACGGTCTACACACGAGCACACGGGATCCTCCGCATCCTCACGGAACTCGGCGGTCTCTGGCGGTTGTTCGCGATTTTTTCCTTTATACCAAAGGCTATTCTCGACCCGTTCTACCTCGCTTTCGCCAAGCGTCGCTATGACTTCTTCGGCCGGTACGATGAATGCCCTATCCCAGATCCGTCACTGCGGGCTAAGTTCGTCGACGTCGGCAACGGAAACAACGAATCCGAAGCGTAACAATCGCCGCGCAGGAAAGTACTAGTGAAGGAACCAACAGGAGATCACTCAATGGCAGTCCTGATTCGCTCGAAGACTCCCGCAGATCTGTCCGAGCGCGACGTAACCAACGAGAAACACTACTGGCACCGCCGAGATTTTATCAAGATCGCCGGCGCAAGCGCCGCACTCGTCGGAAGTGGGTTGATCGGTTGCGAAAACGGCGGGGAGTCCGCCCAGGCGAGCGCTGAACCTCCGGCCGCCGTAACCGGCTTGACGAAATCACCGCTGAGTACGGCTGAGGATCAGACCGACTACGCCGACGCAACGAGCTACAACAACTTCTACGAGTTCGGCACCGACAAGTCCGATCCGGCACGATACGCCCACTCGCTCGTCACCGACCCTTGGACAATTGAAATCGGCGGCGCGGTCAATAAACCCGGAAAGATCGCCCTCGAGGACCTCCTGGCGCAACACTCCCTCGAGGAACGGATCTACAGACTCCGGTGCGTCGAAGCATGGTCGATGGTCATTCCGTGGATCGGCATACCGCTGGCGTCGGTTCTCCCGCGATTTGAACCGACCGGAAACGCGAAGTACGTCGCCTTCAAAACCCTTCACGACCCGAAACAAATGCCCGGCCAAAATCGACGCGCCCTGCAATGGCCGTACCGCGAGGGACTTCGTATGGACGAAGCGATGCACCCTCTCACGATCCTCGCCACGGGGATGTACGGACGTGAAATGCCGAATCAGAATGGAGCCCCGCTGCGGCTGGTCGTCCCTTGGAAATACGGGTTCAAGAGTATCAAATCGATCGTCAGCATCGATTTGGTCGCGAACCAGCCTGACACCTCCTGGAACATGCAAGCCGCGCGCGAGTACGGATTCTACTCCAACGTCAACCCAGAGGTGGATCACCCGCGCTGGAGCCAGGCCAAGGAAAGACGGATCGGCGAATTCCGACGCCGTAAGACGCTGCCGTTCAACGGCTATGGGGAACAGGTCGCTTCCCTGTACAGCGGAATGGACCTCAAGAAGCACTTCTGACTCAGATTCGTCAAAAGGCTTGCCTCCAACCACCGCGCGGAGTTAAAGCAGAATTCGCACTCGGCATGTAACTGTCGATATCGACGGGCTCGGCCAGGTAACCGGGGGGTCCACGGGTTCTACCCTCCGCGACACCTGCGCCGCGCCCGTCGAAGCCGGATCTCGTGACAGTCGCACTGCGAACTTGGCCCATGATCGACAAACGTTCTCAACAGCTGGCCGCAGCTGCACTTGGCCTTCTCCCCGCCACCTTTCTGCTATTCCGATTTCTCACCGACTCGCTGGGCGCCAATCCGATTGAGGAGATCACACACGAGACAGGAGAGTGGGCGCTACGGCTTCTACTCCTGAGTCTCTCCATCACTCCGCTGCGCCGGATCACCGGACGCAACTCTCTGGTGCCTTTTCGCCGAACCTTCGGCCTCTTGTCTTTTTTCTACGCACTTCTGCATTTTTCGACGTGGCTCGGTCTCGATCACTTCTTCGACTGGCAAGGGATCATCGAAGACATCTTCGAGCGGCCCTACATCACCGCCGGCTTCACCGCATTCGCGAGTCTCACTCCACTCGCCATTACCTCGACCCGGGGCTGGATTCGCAGGCTCGGCAAAAAGTGGACTCACCTGCACCGGTTGGCCTACTTCGCGGCCATCGCGGCAGTGGTTCATTTCTGGTGGCTGGTGAAGTCAGACGTCACCGAGCCGCGCTACTACGCGGCAGCGCTGGGAGTGCTCTTGGCAGCACGCCTGGTCCCGCGCCGTTAGCAGCCCGTCGAAAGTGGACACGCGCTTTTCAAGTGACCGTCAGGCGACGGGGCGCGGCCGAGGCCATTCGTTGCACCCGCGAGACCGGGAAGCTCTAAGACCTAACGCCGACGCGGAGGCCTCGCGGGCGGGACCGGACGCTCCGGGCGCGGTGGCCGCTCGGGACGTTGCGGTCTTGCCGGCCGCTGTGGGCGCTCAACGCGAGCCGGCCGTTGGGCGCGAGCCGGAAGATCAGGGTGCCGGTCCTGTCGCGCCCTGGGAGGGGACGCCGGCCGAAGCCCGTCTCCATTCGTCGGTCGATGGCGGCCAGAGCCAACGCCCGCAGCCGCTCCATCCAAACCCCTGTCGGTTTCGTCAGGTCGGCCCCGCAGGGCCCCGCCACGGTGCTGTCTTGCCGGAGGATGCTTCAGCGGCGTCAACCGTTCCACCACCGGTACGGCGCCATCCAACCGCGCATCGATTCGCACTCGCTCGCCACTTTGAAGCTCGACACCGGGAGCGGCAACGTCAATCCGCACTCCTCCCACCGCCGCGAACGAACGGCCATCGATGCGCCGTACAACCGCTTCGATCTGGACCCGCTCGACTCGCCCATCAAACAGCCGGCGCGGGGCAACATGGAATTCATCGGCCTGCAGACGACCACCGATCCAACGTCCGACCACTTCGACCTCACGACCGAGGTCCGGCGAATCGCGTCCCCCGGCCCAGGAAATAACCGTGCCTCCCACCGTCCACTTCCCGACCTGCGCCGCGGTCACGACGCCGCGCACGTAGGAAGGCGCAGCTGCATCGATCCGCTCAACTCGCGAGGCAACGAGAGCCCGCTCGCCGACGCGCAGACCGCTGACGCGAACCGCTTCACCAACACGATACTCCAACACGTCCGCCTTGCTTGGCTCGCCGGCGCGACCTTCCCAAGTCCCGGCGTCGAGACGGATCGTCTCGCCGAGCACCGTCAATTCACCGCGACTCGGATCGATCGCCGAGATCGGCCCAGACACCTCGTGGCGGACCTCAATGCGCTGTGCCTGCAAGGTACCGCCTCGGCTCGGTGACGCCACCACTTCCACCACCTGGCCGACAGCGAGATCCGCAACCCCCAGTCCTGAAACGATTGTCGTGGCGCCGTCGTAGTGAATCTCCGTACCGCCGACACAGATACTGGCGAATCCGGTCACGGTGCCGAGGACACCGACCTTGGCCGACTCGACGCCGGTCCCACCGATACCGCCTTCATCGGGTTCGTTAGGACCGCGACCGGTTCCGCCGATGCCGTCGGCGCTATCGTCTTCGATACCGGTACCGCCGACGCCGTCGGCGGTGGCTGCGATCGGGGTCAGTCGACCCCCATCGGCACACGGATTGTCGACAGCAGCGACTGACGCAACAATGGTCACGCTCACAAACGTCCACAACAACGTATACCGGGCGAGCGTCACGAACTCAGCTTTCACTCTCGTCTTGCGAATCCGGCTTCATATCCTCGGAGAAGAAGTAGACGCCGAAATTGATTCGATGTTTTGCCCCGTCCTGCTCGCCATCGCGCCGTTGGAGCTCGGCAGCGCGCTCGTTCACCGCTCGCAATCCCCGCATCCCCTCTGTGCGCGCAAGCTCTTCGAGTTCACGCACTGACTCGGCGCTTAGATTGTTGTAGTAGACACTTCGCTCGAGCAGCGGATCGCCTTCGGCCAACAGATTGTGCGCGCCTGCGGCGATGTGATCGTGAAGGTTGCGACCGAAGTAGTAGGAGAGTTCCTCTTCGCCCTGGGCCGGGACAAAGGCGTCCACGTCGAGATGCACGACGTCCTCGCCATCCACATGCACCAAGCCCAGCCGCTCCCATTCATCGAGGACAACGCGGGGTCGAATGTCCGTACTGACCGAACGAACCAACGTCTCGAACGTTGCAGGTTTCGCCTCGGCGGACGCGTAAGCAAGGGCCCGCGGCGCTCCCTGAGGGTCGACGTACTCCGGCAACGTCGTCCAACGCGAGACCAGCTGAACCCCGAGAGTCGCACTCTTCGGAGCCCGGAACGCGGGCGAAGCACGTCGGCGCAAACGCTTCACCTCGCGCCGGTGAACGCCCGTCAATAAGCTGACCCGACTATCCGTCTGCGGCTTTCCCTCGATGCGAAAGTCGTTGCTCGCCACATCGACGTAAACCCATCGGAGCAGGTCGGCGAAGTTCGTGTACGGAATCGACCGAGCAACCAAGAGCCGTACGAGAGGCCGCAACATTCTGCGCAATGCCCGCATCAGGGGCGCGCCTTCGTCGCTTTGAACTGCTGTTGGCCTCTCCATCCTTCGTTCCACTCGATCTTCCTACCATGGAGATTTTTCTTATTCTAGATTGACGTGGGACATTATTCCACATACAAGTACGGCGTGGGATAAAATCCCACGTAGAACCGAGGGGTCGGCATGGTGCCGGCGCCGCAGGACAACTAGCCCCAGGAGGTATTGGGAATGAAAATCAGTATTCGAGGACTCGCTCTGATCAGTTTGGCAGTGGCCGCACTACTCGCGACACCTGCATTCGCACAGGACGGAATCGACAATGAGTGCGTCGCGTCCTGTCGCGACGAACACCGCGACTGTCGATTCGACGCCCGCGAGGCTGCCTCGCAATGCCTCGAAGAGGCCGGTTGCACGGCCCTACGCGAGGACTACCGAGCCGCGTGCTTCTCCGACGACCGCGACGAAGACGTCTGCGCAGCCGCTCGCGGTGCTTACCGTGAATGCAAAGAGCCTTGCCGAGACGAACAACGCGACGCGGCCGGTGAGTGCCGTGACGAAATCACCTCGTGCCTGGCAGACGAATGCGGAATCGACGAACCACTACGACGCCCTGGTCGTCGCGGTGGGCGCCGAGGGTTCGGCGGCAGACGCTAGCCGAACCACCCACTCCAGCCGGGGCGGTGCTGCCCCCTCCCTGATAAGCGCCGCCCCGGCTGGAGCCCCCCCAACGGCCTCGGCCGAAAGAAAATGTACGCAACGATTTGAACCACACCCGACCGACTGACAGGTTGCCGGGATGTCGATGATGGTAGCGATAGCGTTCGTGCTCCTGTCATCTGCAACCTGCATTCTCGCCGACGAGGAAGAGGTGGGTAGCGCGCTACAACTGTCCGGCAGCCTCGGCTACCACTATTCGACGGGAAAGTACGGAAGCAGCGAACGAACAGACATCTCGTTCGTGCCGCTCACCCTGACCGCCCGCGATGTCAGCTGGATGGCGCGCCTAACACTTCCGTACATCAACGTAAGTGGACTGCCCGCGCTCGACGGGACGGCGGTCGGGGACACGGTCGTCACCGGCACCGGAAGCGGTATCGGCGACATTGTCCTCGAAGGCGTCTACACCGTCACACCTCTCGAAGACTGGATGCCGTACTTGGATGTTGGCGCACGCGTCAAGTTCCCAACCGCCGATGACGAGCGCGGCCTGGGAACCGGCAAATTCGACTATCAACTCAATCTCGAAGTCGCACGCGTCTTCGGCAACGTGACACCGTTCGCTTCCGTCGGCTATCGCTTCGTCGGCGACCCCGCCAGCTTCGACCTACGCAATGTTTGGCTCGCTTCGGTCGGCACTGTGCTCCAGGTCGCCTCGGGCGTAAACGCTGGGGCGTTTCTCTTTTACCAACAGTCAGCCTCGACGACATCCGAAGACCAACTCGACATCATGCCGTACATCGACTGGAAACCGACGACCGACTGGTCGATCTCGCTCTACACGACCGCCGGCCTACAAGACGGCAGCCCGGACTTCGGTACCGGAGTGCAGCTGACCTATTCCGTTGGTCGATAGAATTAGCGACCTCGCTTCTTCTTCGCCGCAGCTCTCGTTCCTTTTCGTTTCGCTGCGGTTTTCTTCGTCGCTACCCTTTTCTTCGCGCTACGCACCGGCAACTGCCGCACCTTCTTAGCCCCTTTGGACCCCGCCGCCTTGGCCACTTTTGGCCCGTCCGCAGCATTCTCCCGCTTTGCTACCGGGCGCAGCGATGCAAGTTTGAGCAGTGCCTGAAAAGCCGAGCGAACCTCCTGAACAAAGACCGGAAGATCTGTGACCAGGTCCGGATCACAATTGAAGCCCCAAAAAATCTTGCCGTTGTAACTGACCAGCGCGATCCCAAGCCCGGTATTCTCCAACAACGGGACTTGAGGAAACATCTCCAAGAGCTCCGCCCCCATGTTGTAGAGCGGCATCTGGGGGCCCGGAACATTTGTCACGATCATGTTGATGGGGCCGGAAGTAGCCTGAGAACCCAGTGATAGCAGCTGGGCCGGGGCCCATTCGGCAGCGGCCATGAGCATTTGCACGCCGAGCGCTTGCTTGGAGGTCTTCAACTCCTCGGTGCGCTTATGCAGCGCCCGCAACTGTTCTAGGGGATCGGCACAGCCGAGTGGCAGCTGAAGAATCCAGCTCGAAACCTTATTGCCCAGTTGTCCTCGATCTTCTTCGCGGCGAACACTCACAGGCGCTGACACGCGAAAATCGAGCGAGGCAGGGTCCACCCTGCGCCGCACCATGTAGCTGCGAACCGCTCCGGTGACCGTCGCCAAGACGACATCGTTGACGGTGCACCCCAGCGCACGCCGTACAGACTTGACCTCCTCGAGATCCATCTGCAGCCAGTCGAGATAACGGTGCGGTCCGAGTTCGCCATTCAGCGGCGTATCCGACGCACCGCTGATCGCATATCCCGCCAGCTCCTGCAGAGCCTTCAGCCTCAGCGTCAGATCGTCGCGGATCGACCCCGCCTCATCGGTGAGCGAACGGATCCCACGCAGTGCTTGCAGCGGGAGACTCAAACGCCGTGCCAGCTGATCGGCGAAAAGCTCAGATCCGCGCGGTGCAGGGCGCGGGATGTACGGCAACGGGTCCGGCAGACTTCGATCGCGCGTCGTCGACATCATGATCTGCGCCAAGTCGACGCCAGAGCTGCCGTCGATCATGCAATGGTGAATCTTGGTCACGACTGCGAAGCGATCATCCTCCAGCCCCTCGATAACCCAATACTCCCAAAGCGGCTTTCCACGATCCAACTGCTGCGCCATGATCCTCGCCCCGAGGCGCTTCAGCTGATCGATCGATCCAGGGCGGGGCAGGCTCGTATGGCGAACGTGGTACTCTAAATCAAAACGATCATCGTCGACCCAAACCGGAACACCCGCGACCGGAACCCACTGCAAGACTTGCCGATAACGCGGGATGAGATGCAGTACGGCCTCGATGGAGCGTCGAATCGAGGCGAAGTCGATGCCACCTTCCGCGGTGCGCAACGGTCCAGCTTCGTAGATCGAGGTCGCCGCCACGTGCATGTGGACGTTGGGCCTCTCCATGGCCAAGAACGAGTGGTCCTGGGCCGACAATCGGTCGAAGCTATAACTGGGCATGACGTACCTCCTAGTGAATCGAGCCGCATGAACGACCAAACACCGATCAGCATCTCCTGAACAGGCAGAAGAATCATGGCGGCGCCACGCTGGCAAGCCACCGATCCGGCCGTCCAATCCATTATGCTCCTCCTGACAAGACCTGAATATCTCTTCACGACCGGGCTACCTGCGATTTCATGTGGACGACCAGCAAATGCGCCGGTAGTTTCTAAAGCGTTTGGCTTCCCAAACACCGATCCCCCATGGAAGAAGACCGAAAAGCCAACTCTTTGCTGCCTCCGATGCCGCTCGATTCCGAGCGGCTCGACCCATTGTCGAGCGCTGAACTAGAGGAACAACGGTCAGCTCTCGCTGAACGTCTGCAGAAAAGCCTCGATGCGCGCGAGTTCGACGGTCTTGTAGAGCTCGCGCAACAACTCGCCGACATGGAGCTTACTCTCGGTATGCGCGACGCTGCGCTAGGTAGCTACCGCCGGGCCTCCCAACTCCTCCGGGATCAGGGGAATATCGCGGGTCTGGCCGCCAACCTTTACGCAATCGCCGAAATCGAGCGGGCAAAGGGGCGCTATGGCGAGGCCGAAACGAGCTACGTCGAAGCCGGCGTCGCTTACCGTGAGGCCGAAGATCCCTGTGCCCGCATCACATGCCTCCTGTGCGCCGGCGAGATGCGTGCTCTTACCAATCGCGCCGAAGCCGCAATCGATCTTTACGGCCAGGCCACTACGATTGCCGAAGAACTTCAGATCCCCTTGGCGCGAGCATATCTGCTCCTGCGAACGGCAGAGTCATTGGTAAGCGTCGACCCGGAGGGAGCCAAGGCCCAGTTTGCAGAGGCCGAGAAGCTCTTCGTTCAAGTCGACAAAGACATCACCATCGACCCCGGCGATCGCGTCGCGAATCCAACTCTCCCGACATCAAGAAGCGATCTGCGTAAGTTTGAGCCCTGGGTCCTAGCCAAACTCTGCAAATTCAAATCCGAGCAACCGAACTTCGGCGCAGCGCCGAAGGCAACGAAGCTGGCTCCGCCGAAGGCGTCCGCAAACGACCAAAAGAAGCTCATGGGAATGGGCGCACTAGCCGCAGCAATGCTCTTGTTCGCGTTGGGCTACCCGATGCTGACCTCGACCAACGACTTCACGACCAGCGGCTCGGGCACCAGCGCCGTCCCGGCAAGACCGGCCCAGCCACCCGCGGCCGAACGAGCCGTCGGCTTTCGCAACAAGGCGGCTGCCGCTTTCACCGCCGGTGACTCGGAGAAGGCTCGGGAGCTCTACGCGCAAGCCCTCGCTCTGTTTGAAAAGCTGAGGAATCGCAAAGGTCAGGCTACCGTCCTGCTCGCCCTCGCAAAGATCGAGGAGAGCGTCCCCGAGGAAAGCGGCGACCGGTCCGAGCGCGTGCGCGAACTCTACCAACAAGCACTCGCCTTGTTCGTGGCAGTTGGGAATACCAAGGGGCGGGCGGAGTCAATCGCAGCCATCGTCGAGATCGACGAAGCGGGACAGGACCGCGCACGAATGCGGTCAAGCTACGAACACGCCCTGAGTCTCTACGAGTTTCAGGATGATCTCGACGCACAGATTCAAACCCTGCAGCGAATCGCCGCACTCGACCTGCAAGAGAAAGATCTCGCACAATCACACGAGACCCTGTTGCACCTGCTCCAGCTCCAGGAAAGCGCAAACACGACCCGCGGCGTCGCAACCACCCTCGAGCGTCTCGCAGCAATCGAGGCCATCACCGACAGCGAGCACAAAGCGCGTATCAAGCTCGAGCGCGCATACACCCTGCATCGCGAGAACAACCACATCGAGGGGCAAGCGCGTTCGCTGATCGCCCTTGGCGACCTCGACATGTCAGGAAAGAACCCCCGTCAAGCCCGCGCGTCCTACCGGCAGGCGCTTAGTCTCGTCGACAACTCCGGTCTCGATTCGCAACGCGAAGCACTCGTCAAGCTCGGCAACGCAGAGATCACGCTTGGCCGAAACGACCGCGCCGCCGAACTCTTCCAACGGGCGTTCGAGAGCTGCGCATCCAGCGAAGATGCCGACTGTACCGCAACTGTCCAATCGCACATCGACGGCGCCGTCCCGGAGGTAGCGACCCTCGGTTGAAGCAGGATTTTCACCGAGAAGCCTCCCATCGCCACCTCGGCACAGCGCTTGAGGCTTTACCTCGACCTCGGGGCACCATACGATGCCAGGTTCCATTTCGGGGCCATTCTAAACCAGACGAGGTCGGACGATGCGTACAGAACTATGCGACAAACTCGGGATCGAGCTTCCAATCTTCGCCTTCACCCACTGCCGCGACGTCGTCGCAGCGGTCAGCCAGGCAGGCGGATTCGGGGTTCTCGGCGCCGTAGGATTCACTCCCGAGCAACTCGAGGTCGAGTGTAAATGGATCGACGAACATGTCGGAGACAAACCGTACGGAGTCGATATCGTCATTCCCGGCAAGTACGAGGGGATGGATGAGCTCGATCCGGAAAAACTCGAAGAACAACTGCGCGCCGCCATTCCCGAGCAGCATCGCCACTTCGCCGCCAAGCTCTTGTCCGACCACGGTGTTCCGGAGCTCCCTGCCGAAGAAAAGCACCACGAGCTGCTGGGTTGGACCGCGGCGACCGCGACACCGCAAGTCGAAGTAGCCCTCAAACACGAGAAGGTACGGCTCATCGCCAACGCGCTGGGCACTCCGCCAACCGACGTGATCGACATGATCCACGATGCTGGCCGGCTGGTATCGGCGCTTTGCGGGCGACCGGAACAGGCATTGAAACACAAGGAAGCCGGCGTCGACATCATCATCGCACAAGGCTACGAGGGCGGCGGTCACACTGGCGAGATCGGCAGCCTGGTTCTTTGGCCCCAAGTCATCAAAGCCGTCGCTCCCACTCCAGTCCTTGCGGCCGGAGGCATCGGCAGCGGCCACCAGATCGCGGCCGCTCTCGCAATGGGCGCACAAGGCGCCTGGACCGGATCTCTGTGGCTCACCGTTCGCGAGGCCGAATCACCCCCAGCACAAATGGATTCGTACATCTCCGCTACGAGTCGTGACACGATTCGCTCGCGATCCTACACAGGCAAGCCATGCCGCATGTTGCGCAACGAATGGACCGACGCCTGGGAAGGACCGGACTCACCCGGTTACCTCGGCATGCCACTACAAGGCATGGTGACCATGGACGCGGTACAACGCACGCACCGCTACGCTGAGAAGGCGCAGTCGGTGGCGTTCAACCCAGTCGGACAGGTCGTCGGCATGATGAACGAGGTGCGCACCGTGCGCGACCTAGTCTACCAGCTGGCCGAAGAGTACCTCGAAGCGACCGAACGGCTACAGGGATTGACCCCGCAAGAGTAGGGCTTCAGCAACGGGTGGGCGAAAGCCCACCCTCGGTCACGTCGATTCCCGACGGCTCAACGTGCCGCCTTCATCAACTCTGACGCCGCGTCCGCTTCGCCGGTCTCATTGTAGAGAATGATACTCGTTCGATCCGCAAAGTGGTTGCGCTGACGCAGCTTCGCACCAGCTTCTGCCGGGGTCCCGCAAACACCGATCACCTCGAGCATGTCGTCGGGGATGAAGCTCATCATGTCGAGCCACTTGCCCTGTTTCGACAGGCGGTTGAGTTCCGGTTGAATATCGCCCCAACCGTGGTGATCGAGCACGACCTTGTAGGCCGGTGTCGATGAGTAGAACGATAACTGCGCTCGCGCGCCGTCGCGTGCCTTGGCGAGCTGCTCGTCGTTGTTCCCGATCATCACAATGGTCTGACAGGAGATCTGCACATCCGACTCCTGCCGACCCGACTTCACCAGGCCTTCGCGCAGCGCCGGCATCGTGACTTCATCGATGAACGACGGCGAGTGGAGGGGGTGCAGGATCCAACCATCGGCGACTTCACCGGCAACCCGCACCATGCTCGGACCGAAGCCGGCGAGAAAGATCGGCGGTGTGCCGTGCGGGTTCTTTCCCGGGTTGAAGATCGGCGTCATGAGGGTGTGGCTGTAGAACTCGCCGCGAAAGTCGAGCTTCTCGCCATCGTTCCAGCTGCGCCAAATGGCCCGGATCGCTTGAACGAACTCGCGCATGCGCGCGTTGGGCTTCGACCACGTCTGCGAGAATCGTCGCTCGATGTGCGGTCGAATCTGCGTACCCAAGCCGAGAATGAATCGCCCTTTGGCAATCAACTGCAGATCGTTGGCCAACTGCGCGCAGTTCATTGGGTTGCGCGCGAAGGCGATCGCAATCGCCGTCGTCAGCTCGACACGCTCGGTCGCACTCGCCGCCAAAACGAGTGGCAAAAACGGATCGTGCGGGCCTTCAAAGCTCAACACCCCATCATAGCCAAGATCCTCGGCAGCGCGCGCCGCCACTCCGGTTTCCCCGATCTCACTCGGCATCAACGCCGCTTCAAACTTCATCGATCCTCCAGCCGCTGCGCGGCAATTCCAAGCGCGAGCGCCGCGCGCAGTCCACTGCTCCCAACGAGTGTTCCACCGACATTGTTTACTTTGGCTTTGAGTCCGGCAGTTTCGGTTCTGGCGGGAGCTCTTTTGCGACACTGCCACTCCACTCCGGCTGACGGCGCTCCAAGTACGCCATTGGACCCTCGATCGCATCTGGATGCTTCATCAAGAGGTGGTGCAACTCGGTTTCGCGCCGCTCGATCTCGTCCGCCGACAATGCGAAACTCTCCCACAACAACTGCTTGCTCACCGCCGCCGACAGTGGGGCGGCATTGTCCGCAATGTCGCGTGCAATATCTCGGGCAGTGGTCAGTACATCGTCGGCTGCAACAACTCGACTCGCCACCCCGAGCTCGCCGGCCTCCTCGCCGCGAAATGTTCGACCGGTGAGCAGAATATCCGCAGCCCGCGCCATCCCGACGATCCTGGGCAGAGTCCAATGCGAGTACGCGTCCCCCATCATGCCGCGCCGGACCTGAAGAATGCCGTACTTTCCTTCCCTCGCCATGACCCGGATGTCACATTGCAACGCCAAGGTGAGGCCCAATCCCACCGCGTGGCCGTTGACTGCAGCGATCACAGGTTTCCGCACTCGCCAGGCCGGAAAAGCAACCGCAGCAGCACTGAAGGTGCTCTGATCCTGCGGCGCAAACGTCTCCGCTCCGCCGCTCAGATCCGCACCGGCACAGAAAGCACGGCCTGCTCCCGTGAGAATCACGACGCGCACTGCGTCATCGCCATCGCACCTTCGGTAGGCCTGCTCCAAATCAGGGCCCATGGCCCCGGTAAAGGTGTTGAGTTGGTCCGGCCGGTTTAGGGTGATCTCGGCGATCCCCCCGTCAAGGGCAAACTCGATGTCGGTGTAGCTCATCTAGCCCCCGGTATCCGTCGGCCTGGGTTTTCTCTTGAAATCATCGTCGTCACAATCTGTGAGTTGATCCCTCTGGCGACGACAACCAATATCCCGCCAGCACCACAACAAACAGAGACCATCGAGCGGGGCAAATGGTTCCTCTCAATAACGAAGTCGCTCACGACCAGTTGATTGCCAAGCGGAGGGTGCTCGACCGGCCACGGTCACACTCACTAGCAGCCCGATGATAAACACGACACGCGCTGCAACTGGTCTTTTCTCGCTTGCAGACCTGTTTCTCAAGAGACTAGTCCAGCCACGTAGCGGCACTCTCGGGGCCCTCGTCCGTGGCAACGAACGACGATGTCCGCTAGGCTGCGGCGGTTGTGATGAAGAAATTTCTGGCAGCCCCACCCACTCATTTTGTCTTGCTCGGGGCCCTCTTATTCGCATGGCAAAGCGTTCGTGAGGACGCTCCCAGCAGGGTCCCTGCCGACCCCGCCCGCTACCAGATCGTCGTCGAGCCGACGACAATGGAAGAACTGCGCAACAACTACCGCAAAGCAACCGGCCGCGAACCATCTCCTAAGGATGAGAAGGCACTCGTCCGCGACTATGCGGATCGGGAAATTCTCTATCGGGAAGCACGATCCCGTGGCCTCGATCAGGCCGACCGCAGCGTCAAATGGCGCCTCGTGCAGAAGATGCAATTCCTCGAGGGTCGCGAGAACGACGACCCTGACGATCTTTACAAAGAGGCCCTCGCCCTCGGTCTCGATCGCGACGACCTCGTGATCCGCCGCTTGTTGATCGAGAAGATGCGGCTGCTCATCAAGCTCGGCGCCGTCCGCGAGGCGCCGTCCGAACAAACCCTGGTCGAGTTCTACGAGACCAACGCCGAAGACTACCGCCAGCCGGCGCGCGTCTCCCTGCGCCACGTCTTCCTCTCCTCCGACAAGCGAGGAGAGACGATGCACGGCGATGCCGAACAACTCCTGGAAACGCTCCGGGACTCCTCGGCAACCCCGAAAGAGGCGGTGGCGCTCGGCGACGTCTTCGCGCTCGGCCACCACCTGCGAAGCAGCTCCGAACGAAATCTGGCCAAACTTCTCGGGCCGGATTTTGCCAAGGCATCAATCGACTTAGAAGCCGGCAAGTGGCACGGCCCAATCCGCTCCGCCTACGGCACCCACCTGGTATGGGTTGAAGACCGTACGGAGTCGTCGCTGCCCGGTCTCGAACCGGTCCGCAATCAGGTCCTGCAACGCTATCTGGCAGAACGGCGCGAGATCGCGATGCGCGAGGAACTCGAGCGAATGCGAAAAGAGTATGCAGTATCGGTGCGAGAAGAGGGAGCCGCCCAGGGATGAGCTTGCGATCTCTCATCTGTGTCGTCTGGATTATCGCAACAACGGCGACCTCGGGATTGGCCCACCCTCTATCTCCCACGCTGCTCGAAGTGATCGAGCGCGATTCATCTCCGGGAACATACGACGTGCGGTGGAAGACTTCCGTCCTCCGAGTACCAGGCAGCGATCTCCAACCCGATATCCCTCAACGCTGCACCCAAGTCAGAGAAATGACCGCACGCGAGGAGGGCGACAGC
Organism: Deltaproteobacteria bacterium; assembly: GCA_029262455.1. Lineage (GTDB taxonomy): Bacteria > Desulfobacterota > Binatia > HRBIN30 > CADEER01 > CADEER01. Next base: position 324,242 of record JAJCZJ010000088.1, read on the forward strand.
CTGTATCGCGAATGGGCCATCGACTGCGGCGACACTGGCATCGTCGGCGCCGCCGTCGGGTTCAGCGGTCTCGGACCCGCCAAAATCGACGGTTTGGTTCGCGTGCAGCTCGCCAACGGCCACACCGTGCGCGGTGTGGTTCGGCCAACAGCGCCCACCTTGACCATCACCAAGGCCCAAGGCCGCTTCGACGTTTTCGTCTCTTACGTACGTCTCGGGTTCGAACACATTCTCAGCGGCCTCGACCACTTGCTCTTCGTGTTCGGCCTGCTTCTCCTAGTCGACAACCGACGTCTGCTAATTCAAACGATCACCTCTTTCACCTTCGGACACAGTGTCACTCTATCGCTGGCCGCTCTCGGAGTGGTCAGCTACCCGACCCGGCCGATCGAGCTCGTCATCGCTCTGAGCGTCTTCTTCCTTGCCGTCGAGCTGAGCAGGGGAGGCAAAGGTCGGCACTCGATGATGCGCCGATGGCCGTGGGCAGTGGCGATGGGCTTTGGCCTACTCCACGGCCTCGGATTCGCTGGCGCGCTCGCACAGGTCGGACTTCCCGCACACGAGATTCCCCTGGCGCTCTTTTCGTTCAATGTCGGGATCGAGCTCGGCCAGCTCCTGTTTGTCGCCGTCGTTTTCGTCGCGCGCGCTCTGAGCCGGCCTCTGACAAACAACCTGCCGCGTTGGGCAGAGATGATCCCGCTCTATGTGATGGGATCGCTAGCGGCATTCTGGTGTTTCGAACGCTTGGCGGAGGTGCTGGCGTAATGCACGACAACTCATCAGCCAATCTCGTTACGACCAAACGACGCACGCAGGCCGAGCGCAGTGCCACCACGCGCGCCAAAGTGATCGAAGCAGCCGCTGGCCCGGCCTACAACGACGGATTGCGCATTCTACTCAGCGACCGCAGTTGACCCATCTCCAGCGTCGAGCTCCCGCAAGATTTCGACCAGGCGCCTGATACCGGCGCCGAGCTCGGCAACAGGGACGCGTTCGTCGACCCCGTGCATGCGGCGGGTCTCCTCGTCCGCTAGAACCACCGGGACAAACCCGTACGTGGTGATTCCCTTTTCCCGAAAAAAGTGACTGTCGGTGAAACCACGCACGACGTTCGGCACAACGTACGCTTTCTCCCGCGCCGCAACTCGCTCGATGGCTCGATACAATGGAGTGTCGATACTCGACGAAGTCGGCGCAAAATTGAGCAACACCTCGATCTCGATCTCGTCGTCAATAGTTTCACGAAGACTCTGGAGAAACTCGTCGGGTGTTTCCCCCGGCAGCAAGCGGCAATCGAGCTCGGCAGAGGCTGACGCTGGAACGACATTGGTCTTGGTACTCGCTTTGAGAACCGTCATGGAAATCGTCGATTCGACAAGCGCAGCATCCTCAGCGCGGGCGAGAAACTCGGCCTTCGTCGTTTTGTCCTCGAGCGCCTTGGCGAGGTCGCTGTAGCGCGTGCGGAGCTCGCCCGTCTCGCGCTTCGCCAACGCCTTGTAATAGACATCCACTTCGGGAACGACGCGGATCCGCCTGGTGCGCGTGCGGATCTTCTCCAACGCTCGCACTAATCGCTCGACGGACGACATTCCGCGCGGCGTCGAGCCGTGACCCGGTGGTCCTTTCGCCGTGAGCTTCAACCAATAGGGCGTCTTCTCAACTCCGCTGACTTCATAGACAACCGTCCCGTCGGCGAGCCGTCGGCCGTGTCCGCCCTCGTTGAAAACAAACTCCGGATCGCCCAACAGATCGAAATGTTTCGCGACAAACCAGCCCGCTCCAAGAGCGCCGCCGCGCTCTTCGTCTGCGGTTCCGAGAAAGATCAAGTCGCGGTCGAGTCGCTGACCGGATCGACCGATCGCCGCCATCGCCATGGCTTCGACTGTCGCCATTCCCTTGCAGTCAATCGCGCCCCGCCCATAGAGAAATCCGTCAGAGATTTCCGCGCCAAACGGTGGGTGGCTCCACTCGTCAGGATTCACCCCGACGGTGTCGAGGTGATTGAGCAGAACGATTGGACGACCTTTCCCGCTGCCTTCGAGGCGGGCCAGAATCGTCGCGCGCCCAGGCTCGGACTCGAAGATTTGGCTCTCGATCCCATGCCGATCAAACCAACCTGCCAAGTAGCGCGCCGCCGCAATCTCATTCCCCGGCGGGTTGACCGACTCGACGCGCACATATTCCTGCAGCAGCGCGGTCGCTTCACTGCTCACCGATGTCCAATCGATCTCGTCGCCGGCCGCCAAAAAAGGTAGGAGAACAAATGATGCGATAGCCCCTAGAACTCGTCTCATCGCGGGATACTTAGCCAAAAACTGTGCAGTGAAGCAAAGCTCAGAGCGGCATACGCGCTTCGCACACTCGAACCAGCGGGCTGGAACCCTATCTACCCGAGGTCTACCCGTACCAAGGGCTCGTCTCACGACCATCTTCGTACTCCCAGCGAAAGTTGGCATCGAAGCTGCCCGCGACTACGTCGTCCACTGCCGTAGGCATTCCGTATCGGTCCCTCTGCTCAAGCCGGAATCCGCACGCTCTTTCGCGCCGTCTCGACGACCCCGCGAGAACGACAATCGGGCAGGTGATCGTTGACCAAGCCCATCGCCTGCATGAAGGCATAGGCCGTCGTCGGACCAACAAAGGTCCAGCCGCGATTGCGCAGGTCCGAGCTGAGCTCCTTGGATCGCGGCGTCTGCGAGACCACCCCCTCGAACTCCCGCCGATCCTCGAACTCCCAAAAATACGCCGCCAGGCTACCTTTCTCACCGACGAGATCGATGGCACGGCGCGCATTGTTGATCGTCGACTCAATCTTGCCGCGGTGCCGCACGATCCCAGCATCCTGCAACAAGCGCTCCACACTCCGAGAATTGAAGCGGGCCACCTTCTCGAACTCAAAGTTCTTGAAGGCCCTCCGAAAGTTCTCCCGCTTGCGCAATATCGTCAGCCAACTCAAGCCCGCCTGAAACCCCTCCAAACAAATCTTCTCAAACAAGCGGTCATCATCGACAGTCGGCAAGCCCCACTCCGAGTCATGGTAGTCGACATACTGCTCATCATCACCGCACCACCAACACCGCCGAACACCATCCGCACCCACGATCGTCTTACCGACAAAGCTCATTCATTCCCTCTCGATCGCACCGCCGATCGCCAAAAGAAGAAACCGCAGATGAGCGCTGGTGAACGCTGATAGTCTTCAATATTTTGAGTCGTAGCCACCCTTGTCAGCGTTTATCAGCGTTCATCTGCGGTTTAAGAAGGAAGCTCATACCCCTCAAACTGCTTACGCAACTCCAACTTCTGAATCTTTCCCGTCGCGGTGTGCGGGATCTCGTCGACGAAGGCGACGTCATCCGGCATCCACCACTTCGCGATCTTGCCTTTCATGAACGACAGCACGTCCTCCTTCGAGGGACTGGCTCCTTCTGCGGGCACGATGATCAAGAGCGGTCGCTCATCCCATTTCGGGTGGTAGACACCAATAACGGCGGCCTCGGCAACTCCCGGATGGCCGACCGCAACGTTCTCGATTTCGATCGACGAAATCCACTCGCCACCGGACTTGATCACGTCTTTGGCGCGGTCGGTGATCTGCATGAAACCGAGCTCGTCCAAAGTCGCCACGTCGCCGGTGTCGAACCATCCCTCATCGTCGAGTACCGTACCGCCTTCGCCTTTCAAGTATGACGCCGCGATGGCCGGACCCCGAACCATCAGATGACCGAAGGCTTTGCCATCGCGCGGCAACTCCTTGCCGTCGTCATCCGTGATCTTCATCTCGACGGTGTACATCGGACGGCCCTGCTTGACCTTGATGTCCATGCGCTCATCAAAGGTCAGGTCCTCCATGCCAGACTTGAATGAGCCCAAGGTGCCGATTGGGCTCAGCTCGGTCATGCCCCACGCATGCGCTACATCCACTTCGTAGTCGCGCTCAAACGCCTCCAGCATCACACGCGGCACGGCCGAGCCTCCGATCACCACACGCTTGAGATGCGGTAACTTCGAGCCCGTCTTTTCGAGATGCTGCAACAGCATCGACCAAACCGTCGGCACGGCCGCCGTCACCGATACCTTCTCTGTGTCGAGCAACTCGTAGATGCTCGCTCCGTCCAGTTTCGGCCCTGGCATGACCAATTTGCAGCCGGCCATCGGACCGGCGAAGACCAAACCCCAAGCGTTGGCGTGAAACATCGGAACGACCGGTAGGATGTTGTCGACACTGCGGGCGCCGATTGCATCCGGAGCGTTCCCGGCCAGGCCGTGAATTACATTCGAGCGATGTGAGTACACGACACCCTTCGGGTTGCCCGTAGTCCCCGACGTGTAACACATCCCGCTGGCATCGGTCTCGTCGACTGGAACCCACGCGAAGTCGCCGCTTTCCGCACCAACCAGCTCCTCGTAGCAATGGCAATTCGCCAGCTTTGTATCTGGCATGTGGGCGCGGTCCGTCATCAAGACGTAACCCTTGACCCCCGGCAACTGATCTTGAATCGCTTCCAGGATCGGGACGAAAGTCGTGTCGATGAGCAGGAGCTTATCTTCCGCATGGTTGATGATGTAGACCAACTGCTCGGCGAAGAGCCGCGGATTGAGGGTATGGCAAACAGCGCCGACCCCCATGATCGCATACCAGGTCTCGAAGTGGCGGTGCGTATTCCAGGCCATGGTTGCAACGACGTCACCCTTGGCGACGCCGAGCTTCTGCAAAGCCTGCGCGAGTTTTCGCGAACGCAGATGGAGCTCTGCGTAATTCGTACGGTGAATCGGTCCCTCTACGGTCCGCGTCACCATCTCGCGCTCGCCATGCCACTGCGCCGCGTGGTCGATGACCGAGGTCACGACCAACGGCCAATCCTGCATCAATCCGTTCATCAGGTCCGTCTCCTTACATCCTGTTCCGCACCTCCTCCCATAGAGCGCCGCCGCCAGCAACCGCAACGCGCAAAGCGCGGCGCCACAGCATCGCTGGTGCGAAAAAGAACCGGCAAACGTCCAGTTTGCGACGCCGCATAACAGGTAGAAACCCCGGTCGCTGGCGAAAATCTACCGTGCACTACGGTCCAGCCAGGTGGCATGGCCGCTGCATATCCAAAGAGATAGTTCAGCAGTGGAATGAATCCGTGAGAGTCCTACTTTCCGTCGCAATACTCCTCGCTTGCGCACCAGCTGTGTCAGCACGCATGTTGTTCGTAGCCGGCCAACCCGTACCGGTATCGTCGCGGCCACGATACCTCGCGACCGACGATATCGATCAGGACGGCCTTGCCGACGCCATTGTCGTCAGCACGCGCGACACTCTCTCGATCCTCTACGGCTCCGAGACCTCGCAGACGCTCTTCAGCGCGCCGCAGGTCGTCACCTTCGGCCGCCGTTTGCGCAGACCCAACACCGGTGACGTCAACGCCGACGGAATTACCGACATCGTCGTGCCCGACGAAAGCAGCGGGGCCGTGTGGGTCCTGCTCGGCGAGGGAACTCGCGGCTTCGCCGCACCGCGGCTTATTCCTGTGGGAAGCAAGATGAGGCCATACGCAGTCGCGATCGGAGACATCGATGGCATCGGCGGCAACGATATCGTCGTCGGCGAACGGCGCAGCGGGCAAATCCACGTGCGACTCAACACCGCCGCTTTCTCCTTTCGCAACGGGCCGGTCATGAACACCCGGGGCGGACTCGAACAGATCGAATGTGAGGATCTAAACGGCGACGGTCTGCCTGAACTGATCAGCGTCTCAGCCGGGCGCGTCGGACGCGTTTCAGTATTCCCCGCCACGGCACAGGCCAATGGTTCCCTCACCTACGGCGACCCGATGTCATTCAACACCGATTCGACCAAAGCGAGCTTCGCCACCGGCGACTTCGACAACAATGGTACGCGCGATCTAGCCGTCCTTTCCAGAACCCGCGGCGGCAAGAACAGCATCCTCGGCATCAGATCGACGAACCCGGATCACAGTGTCGGCGCGTCTTTGTCCCTCGAAGCACCCTGTCCCGATCAGGGCCGCCGCCGCTTCTGCAGAGCCCGAGGCATCGCGGCGGCCGACTTCGATAGAGACGGCATCATCGACCTGGCGATCGGCCTGCGCAATCGCGCCGTCCTCGGAGCCTTGGGAACGAGACGTTCCGGCGTCGTCGCAATCATGCGCGGCCGCGGCGACACCTTCGTCGCCGCCGACAGCGCCCCGTGGCTGGAAAAAGCACCCGCCGAGATCGACTCAGGCGATTTCGACGGCGACGGCCGCCCCGACATCGTCGCCATCAGCAAGTCGAGCAGCCTCCTACAAGCAATGCGAAACATCTCCTCACCCGGCCCAACCGTGCGCAGAAAGCGCCGCGTCGAGCCTCGCAGGTAAGATCCTATTATCGCGAGCTTTGAGGATGGCGAGTTACAGCTTCGGCGATCGCTGGGCACTGTGCCAGACGCGGACGATCTCAAGCGGGTCGGAGTCCGGCAAAAAGATTATTTGGTACGAGTAAACCGGGTGAAACCGGTACTTCGGATCAATCTTCGGCCGCGTGTAGCCAATACGGGGTTTTGCGGCCAAGAGACGAAATGCGTCGTGGAACTCTTGCTCGACACGGAGCGCCGAATCGAGGTTGTCCTCGGCGATGTACGCGAAGATCTCAGCGACATCGACCTCAGCTCGCGGGGCGAGCCGATAGGTCTTGCTCATTGCCGCTGACGGAAAGACTCCGCTAGCTCCGCCATGTGCTGGCGAAACTGCTCTTCGGTGACGTACTCGCCCCGGTCGAGCTCGGCCTGACCTTCAGCGATCGCTTCGCGAATCGCATCGGTTTCGGCCTCTTGCTGCTCCCGTTGGTCGAGCAACTCGGTGAGGTATTCTTCGGCCGACGCGTAGCGGCCAGCCTTGACTGGCGCGGCAAGTCGGTCCTCGAGTTTCTTGTCCAGCTTCATGCCGGTAGAGTCTACAACAGGTTCGGAAACGTGAAAAGCGTCGTATCCCAATTGAGTTCAACAGGGGAGGCCCTTGATCACACAAGCCCGGGCTGGGAAAAGCTTCCGGCGATTTCGACGGCGACGGCCGCCCCGACATCGTCGCCATCAGCAAATCGAGGAACCTCTTACAGCAATGCGAAACATCTCCTCACCAGGGCTCACGGTGCGCAGAAAGCGCCGCGTCGAGTCGCGACGGTAAGATCTCTATCGCAATCTGCGCCCTTGCCTCACTCAGCGGACCTGGTGCGGAAAAAGAGTCAACACGAAGACACAAGGACACGAAGACACGAAGATTGCGCGACTTGTCATGGCCGCACGGACCCTTTTCGAAACGGAGTCCATGGAGTGGCTAGCTCCTGGTCCGAAAAACCCTAACAACCCCTTTGTGTCTTCGTGTCTTTGTGTTGAAAATAACGAACCACCGGTTCATCTGAGATGCCACTGAGACTGTGCTCTGACGGTGCGGGACGACGCAATCCCGTTACCTAGAGGCTCGGCCGTAGGCAATCAAATCACCGCGCCGCGAAACATTTCGTCTCCCGTCCCAACGGTATGCAGAATGCGCCGCGTCGAGCTTCGTGGGTAAGATCCCCGATCTGCGCCCGCTGCCCCAATTGTTGAGGTTCCTGCTACGGCCGAGCAGGGTTAGAGAGTCACTAGCCCAGGGTTCGAACCAGGGCCGACCCAGGGCTTCCGATGGTTGAGACGAACAGCAATGTGAAGTGGCTGTGCGCGATTCGATGAATCAACCAGTCTCAACCCGGCCCTGCGCAATGCGTCCGCAGATCGATCGATGCTCCCTCGGATAAACCTGGGCCCTTCGACTACAGCCCATGTCGGAGCAAGTCGGCATCGCGGGTCCCTGTCCCGGCAAAAGCAGAGGAGTAGTTTCCTCGGCAAAAACGAGATCTGCCCCTTAGCGGCGTAGAGTCTCCTCAGCAGCCTCCCGTAGGTTTCCCCCGAGCTGGCCTGGGACACACGACTTGGCAACACGCAATGTCAGCGGCATAACGGTAGCCGAGAAGAACGTCCCCGACGAAAGGCCAATGTATGGCAAAAAGCAAAGCCTATCAGCGAGCGAAACAGAAAATCGAAGAGGCACGAGGCTCAGCGGCCTGGCGACTCGATCTCGCAGGGTTGGGTCTCACAGCTCTCCCTGACTCCCTGGCTCAGCTCACCAACTTGCAGAGCCTCTATCTCAGCTCCAACCAACTCACCGCTCTCCCTGACTCCCTGGCTCAGCTCACCAACTTGCAGAGCCTCTATCTCAGATCCAACCAACTCACCGCTCTCCCTGACTCCCTGGCTCAGCTCACCAACTTGCAGATCCTCGATCTCAGATCCAACCAACTCACCGCTCTCCCTGACTCCCTCGCTCAGCTCACCAACTTGCGGATCCTCTTCCTCAGTTCCAACCAACTCACCGAGTTACCGGCGTCGCTGCGGCACTTGGCCGACAACGCCGTATTGCGCGAGCTCTACCTTCACGATAACCCGGCCCTCGAACTGCCCAGCGAGTTGCTGGGGCCAGAGCACGCACGGGACACTTACAATCCACCGAAGCCGCCAAAGGAGATCCTGGATTACTACTTCTCAACCCGCGGTGACGCCGGGCAGGCGCTGCGGGAACTTCGGCTGATCGTCGTCGGCCGCCCCAAGGTTGGGAAGACGACTCTGATCAAGCGACTGCGCGGCCATCCGATGGACCCGCACGAGGCCGAGACCCACGGCATCGACATTCTACCGATGGATCTGAAGTGTCCGGACGGCCCCCTCCGAGCGCGGGTCTGGGACTTCGGTGGACAGCACGTGTTGCATGCCATGCACGAGTTCTTTCTGCGCAACCGCTGCCTCTACCTGTTGGTGGTCGAACAACGCGCCAACGACGTCGAACGGGAGCTGACGTACTGGCTCCAACTGATCCGCAGCTACGCTGGCGATGCGCCGGTGGTCGTCGCGCTGAACCAGAGCAAGGGTATCCCACGCTCCTTGGCGAGAGCAGCGCTGGAGCGAGACTACGGGCCGATTCTCGCCTGGGTTCCCACCGAGTGCGCGTCGGAAGACGAAGTCCCCGGTGCCGACGCCACCATCGAGGCGCTGCGCGCTGCACTCACCACAACCGCAGCCGCGATGCCCGAGCCGAAGAAGCTTTTTCCGAAGAAGTGGTTGGCGATCAAGCAATGGCTAGAAGCCATGCAAGAGCCATACCTGGACTACGCCACCTACGCCGAGCATTGCGCAGAGTTGAACGAGCGCGATCCGCAGCAGCAAGCCGCCCTCGCAGCCGCCATGGATGAACTCGGCGTGGCACTCAACTACGCCCGCGATCCCCGCCTGCGCGACACCACCGTGTTGCGGCCGAACTGGCTGGCCAACGGCATCTACGCGTTGCTGCGCGCCAACATTCTGGCGCCCGAACCGCTGGCGCCTGAGGGCGTGCTGACAGAGTCAATGGTCGGGACAGTCCTGAAGGTTGCGGGCCAGGCGAAGGTACTCGATGCGGCCGAGTACCCGCCCGAGAAGTGGTCGTTCTTGCTGCGGCTGATGAACCTCTTCCAGCTGAGCTTTCCACTCGACGAAGAGGGCGAGCGCTATCTAGTGCCGGCCTTGCTACCCGCCGATGAGCCGGTGGACAGCGGCGAACCGGGCGGCCCGAACCAAGTGAAGCTGCGCTACGAATTCGACGTCGTCCCAGGCCCGCTGATCGGGCGCTTGCTCGTACGCCTGTTCGCGATCATCGACGGCCGCAAGGTTTGGCACCGCGGTGCGCGGCTGCGCTACGGCGATGCAAAAGCGCGCGCGTGGGCCGATCTGGAAGAGAAGTACGTCTTCGTCAGCGTTGCCGGCGACGCGAACGATGCCGCGGAGCTGCTCGAGATGATTCGCGAAACGCTCAAAGAGTTGTTCCGTGAATACGAACGACTGCGCGTCGTCGAGCAGTGGTGGCACGGCGACAACTGGGTGCCGCGCGGCACCCTGGAGCAGATCGGCGTGCTAGCCCGCGAAGTGGTCAGCGAAGGCAAGCAACCGGGCGGACAGGAGGTGCGCGATTAAACCTCGGAACGCCGACGTCCGCATCTTCGTGAGCTACGCGCATCTCGATCCAATGTTGTTCCGCAAGTTGATCGAGAGTCTGCTGCGGTGGCCGGGTGTCGATGTAAACGTATGGACGGACGAGCACATCATGACCGGAACAGTACCCGATCAACACATCCGTACGGCCCTCGATGAGATGCATATCTTCATCGCGCTGATATCACCGTTCTTTGACGCATCCACCTACATTCAAGAAGTAGAGGTGCCGGTCGCCAAACAGCGCTACAATAACGGCGACGTGCTCGTCGCCCCTGTCGTCGTCAGCGATCCCGGCGGCACAAACTGCGACTGGCTGCTCGGCCTCGAACGTCTTCCGCACAAGCAGAAGTCATGGGCGGACATTCGCAAAGAGTGTCGGGCCAGCGAAGGTGAATACGATCAAGCGATCAAACCGCTGCGCGACGGAATCAAGAGCCTGGTCGATCAGGTGCGCGACCGCGACGGCAATGTCACCCGTCAAGCCAAAGGAAAGCCATAACCGAACGTAGAACCCCCCGCGCTGCAACAGATTCGCGAACCACAGCCGACTCACCCAGTTTTGCGCCTGTGGGCTCCAACGCGTCCAGCTTTCGATCCGGATCACTGAAAAAAGTCTCGCCGATCAGCCTCGCCCCCGGCCAGGCTGATCGGCACCCTCCCGAATGAACTCCCGCAGCACTAGACATTGCCAAACGACAATCCTCTGCGTTTGAAATAGATGCGTTAAGCGTCTACTTACACTCAAACATCATGGGGTGGTCAGCACCAAGGAGTACCCAGAGTACCAGGAGCACCTAGGAGCACCTAGGAGCACTGCCAAAGTACTTCAACTATTTGATTTTCTTGGATGTATGAACGAGAGAGATTTCAACTCAGCTCACGAGTTCGGAGTCAAATTCGCTTTTCAGAACCATTAAACTCGCGATTTTTTCGCCCGTGGCAACAAAGAGTTCCCGTAAGTCACTGATTTAAAGAACTTAATGCCAAATACATCTCGTACTTGCCAACATCGACTCGTGCGATGTATGTTGCTCGAACAGGGGTGAGCCGAGGCAGCAGCGGTGTCCAAGACCACGGCTGCCTCGGGGCGATTCTCCCTGAAGGGCCAGGGCCTCCAAAACCCTGGCCCGACACAACCCAACGCTAGCAGAGGTAGATATCGATGCCCAGGGCTGACACATCCAGGATCGCGGCAAAACAGTTGAAGCTTCGCGAAAAGCTGTGGCCAGATCTGGACGAGACTACGTTATGGATTCGAACCCAAAAGCAAGGATTCACCACAATCCCAAGAACAATGCCTCTAGTCCTCCGAATCATGGATTCACTATCAAACGGCCGACCTGTCGGCTCGACCTACTTTGAGCTCTGGTGCCGCGCACGTGACGACTGCTTCGTCACTCTGAACAGACCTGACGAGATGGCTTTCCACGCGGGATTTGCTGGTCAAAGAGGCGTGACGACATGGCGCGGAAGACTGCGCATCCTTAACGAAATCGGGTTCATTGACGTCAAACCTGGCCCGTCTGGGCCATACAGCTACGCTTTATTCTGGAATCCCTACCTAGTGATACGGCGACACGCCGAGGTGCAAACTCCCGGACTCGAGGTCGCGACCTACAATGCACTTCAAGCAAGGGCCATTGAGATAGGCGCTAGCGATCTTGACTGAACTTGCCGCTTCAGAGCCCCTTAGCATGCCCTCGTCGGAACCCTGTTACAGATGGAGAAACTCCACGGCAATCAGATCACCGCGCCCTCGAGTTGGAGTAGCGTGCGCTTCACGTCCGTACCGGCGGCGAACCCGGTTAGCTTTCCGTCGCTGCCGATGACTCGGTGGCAAGGGACGATGACCGGTAGTGGGTTTTGACCGTTTGCGGCGCCGACGGCTCGTACCGCCTTTGGTCGACCTATTGTCCGCGCGACGTCGGAGTAAGTCACTGTCGCTCCGTAGGGGATTTCACGTAGGGCCTGCCACGTGCGTTGCTGAAACTCCGTGCCTTGCGGGTCGAGGGCGACATCGAACGATCGCCGCTTGCCCGCGAAGTACTCTTCGAGCTGCCGCGCCGCATCGTCGAACGCTGACCGGTCTTCTATCCAGCCGTCTTGCGGACCATACGTCGTCTTGCTGGTCTCAAACTCGATCCGCTTCAGCCCGCGTTCGGTCCCGGCCAACATCAGTCGTCCGATCGGGGTCTTCACATATCGATATCGAATCTCGTTCATCGTATCTCTCCTTTCAAATCCGTCATTCGATCCGCGCTCAACGATCCCCACAGCAGCAACGCTGCGTACGCGCGCCACGGGCGCCAGCTCTCGCTTCTTTTCGCCAAGAACGCCGCCGATACCGGTTCGCCCGTCAACGCCGCTAGCGCTTTGCGCAGACCAAGGTCCGACGCCGGGAAAGCGTCCGGCGCGCCCAATGCTCGCATCGCCACGTACTGCGCTGTCCACGGGCCGATGCCCGGAATCGCACACAGCCGGTCCACCGCTTCGTCAAAGCCCAGTGATCCATCCAAAAGACTTGGAGACTCGATCATCGCGGCCGCGAAGTTGCAGATCGTCTCGCCTCGCCTGCGCGGCATGCCGAGGCTGGCGATATCGGCATCCACAAGTCGCTCCGGCGCCGGAAAGAGACGATCGACAGACGGATCGACCGAAGCTACTTCTGTACCGTACCGCTCGACCAGCCGACCGGCCAACGTCGTCGCGCCGCGCACCGTCACTTGTTGCCCGAGGATCGCACGCACGCCGAGCTCGAATGGCTCCCAAGCGCCCGGGACCCGCACTCCGGGCCTCTTTGTTATGAGCTTGCGCATCACCGGATCACTGGCGAGCTGTTCGCCGATCTGCATTGGGTCGGCACCGAGATCGAAGATCGTACGCACCCCAGCAACGAGCTTCGGCAGTACCGGCGCCGCGTCACCCGACACTTCCAAAACGAGATACTCGCCGCTGCCCGGCGCAACTCGAATCGTACCGCGAAACTCGCCACACGCTACGGTCCGCACATACGCCTGCTCATCCACTGCTTCGACTCGCGGGATCGCGCGCAACTGCAAGAAGGATGTCACTTGCTGCCAATCAAACGGTGGACGATAGCCGAGCCGCAGCTTGATCGTGGGCTCAGAAGGGGCCGCGACGCGGCGCTTCCGCAAATCGCGCGGGCTGCGTCCGTACACGCCGCGCAAAGCGGTGTTGAATCTCCGTATGCTGTTGAACCCGGCGCTGAACGCCACCTGTGTGATCGGCAAATCTGTTTCGTCGAGAAGCTTCTTCGCAAAATGCACCCGGCGGGTCTGCTCGACCGCAACCGGTGACGCACCGAGGTGTTGCTCGAAGAGCCGGCGCAACTGTCGCGAGCCCACTCCAAGTCGCGACGCCAGATCATTTATGCCCGCATCGACCAGCGCCCCGTCGCAGATTAAGCGCAGCGCGCGACTGACCGTCGCCGACGTCCCGAGCCACGCCGGCGTACCCGGGGATGTTTCCGGGCGACAACGCAGACAAGGGCGGTAGCCTCCCTCGGCCGCCGCCGCCGCGCTCGAGAAGAAGTAGCAGTTGCGGCGCAGCGGTGTCCGCGCCGGGCACACCGGCCGGCAGTAGACCCCCGTGCTCGACACCCCGGTGTAGAAGCGCCCATCGAAACGCGCGTCGCGCGCCTTCAGCGCTCGGTAACAAACCGTCTGATCGAGTTCCATGCCAGCCCTTGTAGTATGGGCCGTCCAAGCGAACTAGCCGTTTTCGGACATATCCATCAGTTCGCCCCGCGGTCCGTGATCAGCAGGGTTCCCTGCGCAACGCAGGCCAGACGATCGCCGTCCGAGACGTCGCAGCGCACGACCGCCGTCCTCTTCGTCATGCTCAGCACGGTGGCCGTCGCCTTCAACTCGCCGCCGCGAATTGCCGCCAAATAGTTCAATTTGAACTCTGTCGTCGCCGCCCACTGCCCCTTTGCCATCAGCGGGTACAGAACGCAGCCCATGACGTGGTCGACAAACCCGGCCATGGCACCACCGTGCATGGTTCCAAAGGGAGTGATGACGTCGTCCGGGACGCGCATCGTCGCCTCGAGTCGGCCGGCGAGGAGCTCGTCAAACGTAACGCCGAGATACTTCGAGAACCCGGACGTTGCATCATTGTTGAGCTTGATCATCCCGCGCGCGATCTCCGCGTTGTAGCGCTCGTCTAACGTCGGTGCTGGCATATCTCACCCTTTCTTGGCGACACGTGGTCCCAACCGATCTCGCAGTTCATCTTCAAAAGCCTCGATCTCCGGACCGGCATGTTCGCGCGACAGTTCCCCGAGCCGACGGTACTCGTTCTCACTCTCGGCGTCCCACTCGTCGGCGAACCGACCCGACGTAATCGCTGCCGTCAGTTCCCGCATCTTCGCCAACATATCGAGGTGGTCAAACGAACCACGCCGCGAAAGCTGGCCGTACTGGCTCGTCGGCGAGTGAAATCCCAACTGTTTCGCAAACCCGACATCGCGCAGAATGCGGTAATTGCGCTCGACCTCGCCGGACAGAACCAGCTCGGTGATCACCGCCTCGAGCGGGATCCCCTCGTCCAACATCGTCGCAACGAAACTTTGGCTAACGTGGGTCAGAGCCGGCGACAGGACTTGTTCGACCGCCAGATCGAGCACCGCTTCCTGTTTCGCGGTCATCTCGATGGCACCCTGCTTCAGTCCGCCAATGCACTGCGCCACCGCCAGAGTCCGCGCCAGCGCTGTGCCGGTGACATCTGCATCGACACCGAGGGCTGTGATAAAACCGTTCCCTTCTTCGTAACACCCTCGAACCTCCGGTCCGAGCATGCGCGGTGCAATCATCGCGATGTCGCCCTGCGGGCGGAAGCGTTCGAAACCGACACTGTAGCCGCTCGCAACGATCGTCAGGTTGCCGGCATTGCGTTCGATCGGCAGCTTCGGGATCACATCATCCGGCACCAACAAACAGACGATGTCGGCCGCACTAGCTTCCGGCAGATCTCCCGTCTCGAAGCCATCCCGACGCGCCAGTGCGCGCGAGTCATCGGCGCGAACACAAACCCGCACGTCGACGCCCGAGTCACGCAGGTTGAGCGCCCACGAACGCCCCTGATTGCCGTATCCAACGACAGCGACCTGCTGCCCGTCGATGGCGGCCGGATCAGCGTCTGATTCGTAGTAGATCTTCGTCATCGCACGCTCCTAAGCCCGAAAACGAGAGCTTAGTCCGGGCGGGAGCGAAGCGTAAAGCGAGCTAGGGGATTGGTCGCACTTTTTCTATGCGCAGATGACGCTGATGACCGCAGATCGGGTTGCCAGGCTCCAGGGTTGAGTCTTGTCTCAAGGAAGCATCTTGTTGTGGGGGCGCGGGTAGACCTCGACCTTCAGATGCGCAGCAAACATCTCGTTCCTGCGCGGCGCGCGTACGGGAGCAACATTAAGACAAGGCTGAGACGATCAGAGAAAACCAGATCCGCTACGCGGCTCGGCAGGCGCCTCGCCCTCCCGATTTTCCGGATCCGTGTAACAAGCATCACGTTTCTGCGCGGCGCGCGAAGATTTTCATCGGCAACAAAGATCCGTGTTCATCAGTGTTCATCCGTGGCCTTTTTTTCGAGCGCAGCCTCAGCGTTCACCTGCGTCCATCAGCGGTTTCGTTCCGGCCAGCGGCCGGGCTGGGTAATCTGCGTCTCCTGCGGATAAGTCTTTTCCCACAGATCTCCGAAACTAGTCGGACGAAGCAGACTCAGCTTCTGCGGGAACAACTTCTTCAGCTTCGAAGTTGCCGCGTACCCACGCGCCGCCGTCGGGGTCCAACATGACCCGACCGACCCCTCCTGGGACTGCTACTCGGACGTTTCGCGTGACGTCGCCGACGAGTAGCTTTCGTTCGACAGGTTCCATTCGCTCTAGAACCGTCTCAACCGCTGGCGCGTCGAAGTCTAGGAATCGCTCTCGGATTTCGGCGTCGCCGGAGCTCGGGCACAAGGCCTCGTCGACTTGCAGCACGCGGCGCGCAGCATCGACTAGATCGGCAGCATCGTGCTCCGCCAGCCATGACTCGACGGTCGTAGCGACGACGTCGTAGGTTCTGGTGCTGTTCGCAATGAAAAGCTGAAACAACTCGGCGCGATTCTCGTAGACGTCCATTCGCCCCGGCCCCACCAGATCCGGAGCGTCAGCGGCAAACTCGTCGAGCAGACTGCGCAGTACGGTGCGCAGCAATGCTGCTACGGGCAAACGTTTCGTAAATGCGAGGTGGCGCGCTGTCAGGGGCATGATCTGACCGCGTGCGAGGATGATGTACGCGGAGATCAGGAAGTACCCTTCGACGCCCTGGTCACGCGAGAAGGTGTGGCACCCTACGACGTACTCGCCCTTGGCCTTGCCGTAGCCGGCGACAGGAATCGTTTCGAGCTCGTACTCTTCGCGCAGCTCGTAAAACTCTGTCCCCGGCAGCAGGGTGTAGCCGAAGATGTTGATGTTCGGAAACACCGCGAAGAGGTGGTCGAGGTTCGCTTCGAACTCCTCGAGCGTGTCGCCCGGCAATCCCCAAATCAGCTCGGCAGCGACCGGTATTCCGTCCTCGGCCAGCGATTTGACGATCGGCTCGTAGTCATTGGCACGCATGTTCGTCCGGTGACTCAGCTCGAGCGCAAGCGGCGTCAAGGTCTGCAGCGCGAGATGGTAGTGCGAGAGCAGTTCGTTTGCGTGGAGCAAGCGGACAACCTTCTGCACGCGCTTGTTGTGGTTCTTCGACCACGATGTCGCAAACGTCCTCGGCAAACCGTAGCGATCGCGCAGCTCAATCACGATCTCAGCTTTTCCGAGATCCTCGCGCAGCGCGCCGAAGTTCGAATCACAGAGCCAAATGTCTTGGATTCCGCCCTGCACCAGACGCTCCAGGTCGGTGCGGATGCGGTCGAGTGAAAACTGATACATCTTCGTGCCGATGGCACCCGTACCCCATTCACAAAACGAGCACTTGTACGGACAGCCGCGGCTCGTTTCGTAGGCAACCTGCTGATACAGCGGCTCACCGTCGGCGTCGCGCAGCTCGATGTGCTCGAGAGCCGGCGGATACAGATCGAGCTCCGTCGAACGCGGGCGCGGGGCGGTCTCTGCAACGTTTCCCGCCTCGTCCAGGTAGGCCAAGCCTCTGACCGAGCTCCACTCCGCGCGCGACGAGCAGTCGAGCAATTCGGTAAGGGTTTCCTCGCCCTCGCCGAGAACGACAACGTCGATGCCGTCCTCGTACAGGAAGTCCTCAGCCCGCTGAACATGCGGACCACCTGCGACGACGAGAGCGTCGGGGAACGCCGTCTTCACGCGACGCGCAATGTCGACAAACTCAGCAACGTTCCAGGTGTAGCAAGAGATCCCGAACACCGGCTGCAGCCCTTGATCGATGGCCGCCTCGACCCGGGCCTGCACCGGCCCCGGCCACTGGTGTTCGTTCCAGGCCTGGAGTTGATCGACGCCCAGTAAATGGACCAGCTCGATATCCGCCTCGCTGCGTCCCTTGGCGACGAAGTGCGCCTTGAGCGCACCCGTGGTCATCGGCGGAGCGTCGAATTGCTCCGTATCCATCGAGAAAAGCCAAACCGGTCGTCGCATCAACTGGCCAGGCTAGCACAGACAGCGCCCCCGGAGCGAGGCGGATCCGTACACCGAGTACTTGTTCGGGTCTAGTCGGTAGCGACTACTGCTTCATGTCTTCTTTGAGGGTGCCGATGTGGCGCTTCTCGGCTGAAGACTCTCCGGCCTCACAGCGCCTGCGAGCCTCCATCCAGCCCATGATCATGGTGCCGAAGTTGACCGGGTTGTAGGCGTCTTCCTCGTAGCTGAACAGTCCGTCGCCGGCATACTTGAGCAGAGTCAGGTTGCCTTCTTGGTGCAGCGTCCCGTCTCCGGGATCGGACATGCGGTTCCACACGTAACAGGAGATCCAGCCGCGGCTCTTGTCGATCAAGTACCATTCGATCGGGAAAAACTTCATCTCGCAGTTGGGAAACGGCTTCATGATGGTCGAGATCCAGTTGTAGATCGCCTCGCGCCCACAGATCGTTCCGAAGCCGTGCTCGACGTAGGTCGCATCTTCCGTGAACAAATCGGCCCACGGCCTCCAGTCCCCTGATGTTCCAGCCTTGAGTGCCACCTTTTGGTAGTTTTCAAACGCTACTTCCAGCTCATTCCTCGACCAGCGACCCATTTTTCGTTCCTCCTACAAAACGCTCCAATTTCGTTTGGCACAGGTCGCGCGATGATGAAAGGTTGTAGACCCTCTAACAGTGGAGCAACCGATGGCCGATTCGTTCCCACCAGCGCAGCCACATGATCCGCCACGCGAGATCTTGCCCGACGTTCTCTACGTACACGGCAGCTTTCGGATGGGCCCGGGAATGACGATCAGCCGCAACATGATCGTCCTTCGACACCAGGGTGAGCTCACCTTGGTGAATCCGATCCGCATGGACGCGGCAGGAGAAAAAGCCCTCGAAGAGTACGGAACCGTGAAGCACGTCGTGCGGCTCGGTCATCTACACGGCCTGGATGACCCGTACTGCGTCGATCGATTCGGCGCCCAATTCTGGAGTCAGGCGGGCGGCGGTGAGTACCCCGCGCCAAAGCCGGACGTCATCATCGAAGACGGCACACCCGCCCCGGTCCCCGACGCAGAGTTCATCCTATTCCACGAAACCAAGTCGCCAGAATGCACGCTGTTGCTGCGCCGCCACGGCGGGCTGTTGATCGGTTGCGACGGACTCCAACACTGGGAATCCACATCGCGCTGTTCCCTCCTCGCGAAGGGTGTCTGCCACGCCTTCGGCTTCATGCACCCGGCAAACATCGGCCCGTTCTGGATCAAGCTCATGACCAAAAACGGCGGTTCCCTGAGGCCAGATTTCGAGCGCCTGCTCGAGCACGATTTCGACAATCTGGTCGGCGCCCACGGCCAGTATTTAAAGGGAGGCGCCAAAGCGGCCCTCAAGAAAACCGTCGATCGAGTGTTTCCATAGTCAGTTTCGCCGCCGCCTATCCGCGTTCATCAGCGTTCATCTGCGGTTTATTCGAGCGAAAGCCAAAGTCGCAGCAAGTGTCTCTGCTTCGCAGGGTCGGAATCGTCCTGGTACGCGGTGCGCGCGTGCAGCGTAAAGTGGTTGGAGATGAGCTGGATGTCGCCGGCCTCGAAGTTCATGTCGAGATACAACTCCGGGTCGGATCCGATTTCTTCGTAGAGGTCGAGTAACTCGCGCTCTTCGTGCGTAAACTCAGGCACGTCTGCGTGGCGCGGGGCGGAGCGGAAGTAGTCGCTGTGATAGAAGGTCCGCAACACACCATCGGCGTAGCTACACGGGTTGACCGGGACATACGGCGTACCGACATCGTTGCGTGTGTCGAGGCAGAACGGCTCAAACAATCGATCGACAAGGTCGGGGCGACGAGCCAACAACTCGTTGTAGACCGCAACCGAGCTGACGATCCGACTGGCTCCACCCGAAACCGCCGGTCGCAAGCAGAGCAAGCCGACAACATCGGCAAGGTCACAGTGGTACGCGATGTCGCCGGCCGTGCGGTAGCGCCGAACAAACGGATCCGCGGCCTCTTCGCCCATATCGCGGACATGGCCGAGCAACTCCTCGTCTGGGTTCTGCCCGCCCGGAACTCCTAGATGCTGCCCGATCCCCCAGTAGACGAGCGAAGTGTCCGCCTCGCTCCAGCGGTCGACCGGCAGGCCGCGCACCAACAAGAACCCACGGCCAGCCCGCAGTTCATCGGCCCAAGACCGAATCCGCTTCGACAGCGCCGGCAACGCGAAATCATCGCGGCCAACGGTGTCCAGGCTGCGCCCTCGCACCCCGCCAAGTGCCGATTCGATCTCGACAGTGTCAGCGTCCGCCAGCCGGCAAATCCAAGAGTCATCCCGCGACACCTCGACCCCGCGCCAAGCAGCAGCCGTAGTAATCTGCCGACGACACACCCCATCCTGCGGCCTGTCGTAGTAGTGCAACGCCTGCTCGGCAAAAGAACGAAATTTGTTCAACCGACCACCCAGAAAAAACCCTTGTTCCGCGACATGAAACCGCAGATAAACGCGGATGGACGCAGATCGCGGGCGACGCCCGCATTTGAGTAGCGAAGCTTCTCAGCGTTCATTCGCGTTCATCTGCGGTTCGAAAAGAACGGTTCGGCACTCTCGAGAAGATTTGGTTCGTTACTTGTCCAACTCCTCGCGAATCGAGTACATCTTCTGCCGCGCCTCATCCATATAAACCACGAGGTTGCGCCGATGGTTCGCCATCACGCTGGCGTTCCCACCATCGAGAACCACGAACGGCTTGAGCACAGCCGCCTGCCCGAGCGCGTCAGCCACCTCGTCGAACAGTTTGCCGACGGCCGGTCGCGCCGCAAGCTCTTTGAAGTACTCGCGCCGCAACGCCTTGGTCAGGTGGTACATGACGTGGGCGTTACCCTGCGCGTGGTAGAAGTAGTTGTCTGTAACCCAGGGCATGATCGAGGATCCATCGTCTTCCCGTGTCTTGTAGAGGCTAGCGTGTGCGTCACCTAAAAGATCGGTCCACGTCTGGAACAAGCGGATCGCCTCGACGTTGCGCAGATTCAACGGACTCGACGTCTGCGGCTCACTCTTTAGCCCTTCAACATACGCGTCAATCAGACCGACCGCGGCGCGATACTTGCCTTCCGCCGACGGCAGGATGAATTTCTCCGGGTCGTTGCGAAACAAGTTGTCCGCTTCGACCAACTGTTGATCGAAGCTATCCGACGAGATCTTCGTCAGATTGTCCTTCAAAACCCGAGAGCTTTCTTTCACCGCCTGGATGATCCCCAGTTGCCGGTGGGAGTTGTTGTCCGCCATCAGACTCGGTCCCCACAGGGGGACGTCGTTTGGACGCCAACCCGTCGTACCGTCCAACTCGTGCCGCATGATCTCGGCGAGAGTCGAAGCAAAGGCAACTCCGGGCACGATCTCCGTCTCGAGCGGAAACGCCTCTTCGACGACCAGCGGCAACTCATTGTGCGACCGTTGACCGAAATGCAGGACCAACGGTCCCACGGTGAGACACACCGCCATAACCAGCAAGAAAATTAACCCGATACCGCCGCGTTGGTTGAGGATCATCCCTTCTCGCTACCATAGGTTCAGGTGCGGCGCACGGCCTTCCGCAGCTTGCAAGTCTGTTCCGGTCCGAACAAGAATGACGCAGGGAGATCTGAAATGTTTCAAGCAATAGCCGTTGTCGCCACACTCACGGCACTCTTGGTGGTACCAACGCCGGTGTCGGTCCTATCGGCCGATATCGAGAAACAACTGACTTCCGCAGAATACGTTTACATCGCATCCACTCGTAAAGACGGCACTCTGGGTGAGCCGGCTGAGATCTGGTTCCACTACCACGATGGCGCGGTCTACGTTGGAACACAGACCACCTCTTGGCGCGTCAAACGCATCAAATGGGGCCGTCCGCAAGCAAAGATCTGGGTAGGAAAACGCGATGGTTTGTCGTTTGGCGCCACTGGCGAGTTGGTCGAAGACGAAGCCATGGAAGCGCTGCTCATGAAGAGATTCGCCGCCAAGTATCCCAAGGGCTGGGAAAAGTACGCTGATAATTTTCGCAAAGGTTTCGCCGGCGGCGGCCACGTCGTCGTCAGGTACACGCCCGCCACTTCTTAGGGATTTCGGCGGCTATCGAGTCAACACAGGGAGAAAACATGGGACTATTTTCGTTCGCAAAAACCATCGGTAAGAAGCTCTTCGGATCATCCGACGACGCAGCCGGTAAGATCAAAGAGCACATTGAAGAGGACAATCCTGGGGTTGAGGGGCTCGAAGTAAGCTATGAAAACGGCCAGGTACGCCTCGGTGGCAACGCTTCGAAGGAGGCGATGGAAAAGGCCATCCTAATGGCCGGAAACGTCGAGGGCGTCGAAGCAGTTGAAACAGAAGCAGTCGCCGAAGCTGTATTCGTCGAGATCAAGAAGGGCGACACCTTATGGAAAATCGCCAAGCAACATCTCGGAGACGGCAACCGCTATCCCGAGATCTTCGAGGCCAATAAGGAAGTCATCAAAGATCCGGACCTGATCTACCCGGGCCAGATGATCCGCATTCCATAGCTAGCGCCTATCTTTTCAACAACTTGTGTCGGGCGAAGGGGCCAGATTCCTTCGCCCGATCCTCGTTTTAGAGGCACGGCACAGGAAGTTTGATACATACTACACACGCGTGTAGCATGTATCCCATGGCATTGAACATCCGTAACCAGGCAACGGAACAACTTGCCGCCGACCTCGCACGCCTTACCGGCGAAACAAAGACGGAGGCCGTACGGCGGGCTCTCGCAGACCGTCTCGAAAGAATCATGCGCGAGCGAAGTGATCGCCCCCTGGCGGATCAACTCAATGAAATCGCCCAACGCTGTTCCGCACTGCCCGTCCTCGACGACCGCAGCGCCGAGGGAATCCTGGGCTACGACCGCGATGGGTTGCCGAGCTGATGGTCATCGACACCTCAGCGCTCGTGGCAATTCTCTGCAACGAAGCAGAGCGGCCGGCGTTTGTGGAGGCATTGTCATCCGTCGAGCACGCCATGGTCTCAGCGGCTACGCATGCAGAAACCTCCATCGTCATCGATCGAAGATTCGGAGCCGAAGGGGTTCGAGACCTCGACCTGCTACTCGCCGCCGCTTCGGTCGAGATCGTTCCGGTCGATGCGAACCACGCACTGGTCGCCCGCCAAGCCTACAGAACGTACGGCAAGGGGCGGCATCCCGCGGGCCTCAACTTCGGCGCCTGTTTCTCGTACGCACTGGCGAAGATTGAGCAACGACCTCTGCTCTTCAAGGGCGACGACTTCGCACACACCGACCTGCAAGCCTATCGCTAGTAGCGCCCAACCCGCCGCGGTAGAGTCCGATGGCAAGTCGCAGCCCCGGCCAGAAGGTGTTGCCTCGCCAAACGTCGTCTGTGGTCGACGATGCCCATCCAGCGATTCATCGAAGCGCCGCTGGGCCGACAGCGAGGCGTCTGCTGATTTGAGAAACGACACTGTCAAGATCGAGGCCTGCAGAACCAAGCTGCGCGGCGCGCGGCGCGTGATCGACGAAGATGTCCGGGAGCGCGAGCGTTACAATCGGCGCGTAGCACCCATTCGACTCGGCGGCCCTGTGTTCCAGAACAGCCGAACCGAAACCTCCTGCCCGAACATGGTCCTCGAGAGTAAAGACAATCGGCTGGCTCGAGAGCTGCGCACCTATCGTCTCACGGTCGAGCGGCTTGATGCTGCGAGCGTCAACAACTGACAAGCAGCGGCCAGTCCTCTTCTGGATCCGGCGTCTGGCTTCCAAGGCCGTGTAAGCCATCGGGCCGCAAGCCAAGATGCAGCCGTCCTCGCCGTCGGCGAGGACCTCGGCGCGGTTGATACCACTTTGGGTGTTCGATCGAACCTGCGCTTCGACTCTGCGAGAGGGACCGCGGGGATATCGAATCACTACGGGTCCTGTCGCACACCGCACCGACTCGCCGATCATTCGCTGAAGCTCACCGGTGTCGCGCGGGGCGAGGATCGTGAACCCCGGCAAGCAGCGTGCATACGCGATGTCGAAGACGCCGTTGTGTGTCGCGCCGTCGCTCCCGACCAAACCGGCGCGGTCCACACAGAACACGACCGGTGCGCCCTGCAGCGCCACTTCCTGAAAGAGCTGATCGAATGCGCGCTGCAAGAATGTCGAGTAGATGCAGCACAATGGCCGCAGACCCGACAGCGCGAAACTCGCCGCCAGCGCGACCCCGTGCTGCTCGGCCATCCCGACATCGTGAAACCTCTCCGGATATCGAAGTGCGAAATCACTCAAACCCGTCCCGTCGGCCATTGCCGCCGTGATCGCCACAACACGCTCGTCGTCGGCTGCAAGCTTGCACGCGGTTTCGCCGAGCACCGCAGTGAAAGTCGGGCCGTCTTGCAACGGATACTCGACGGCGTCGCACGCCTCGGAGTTGTAGCCCGACACCGCGTGGACGCGGTTGCGATCGCGCTCGGCGGCCGGCGCGCCGCGGCCCTTTTCCGTGAGCACGTGTACGAGCACCGGAGCTCGACGGAATCGCGCACGTCGCAAAGCCGCCCGCAGTGCGGCAATATCATGTCCGTCGACCGGGCCGATGTACTCGAAGCCCATCAATGCCGCCAAGCCCGCGGCTGGATGCACCGTGGCAGGCGACCGCGGACGGCGGAAGCTCTGGTGAACCGCACCGACGCTCGGGCTAATCGCCATCCCGTTGTCGTTCAACACGACAATCAGTCCGAGATCCGAGTATGTCCCCGCGTGGTTCAACGCTTCGAAGGCGTTGCCCTCCTGCAACGAGCCGTCGCCGATGACAGCAACCGCACGTCTGGCCTTGGCGCCGTGGAGCGCGTTGCGCAGCGCAAACCCCAGCGCCGTCGAAATACTGGTGCCACCGTGACCCGTCTTCACCGTGTCGTATTGTGATTCTTTCGGGTCGGGGAATCCCGACATGCCCGCCGATCGCCGCAGGGTGGCGAAACGACCGGCGCGGCCCGTGAGAATCTTGTGCGGGTAACACTGATGCCCAACATCCCAGACCAGAGTGTCGCGCGTCTCGAATTCAAAGACCCCGAACAACGCGCTCGTCAGCTCGACGACCCCCAGCGCAGCTCCCAGGTGGCCGCCAACCCGCGGCACGACGTCGAGGAGGAAATCTCGGATTCGGTCTGAGATTTCCTCCAGCTCAGAAGTCTGAAGATCCTTTAGTAAGGCCGGCTCGGGAAGCGGTCCAAGCCGCGCCAGCGCTCGTCTAATACCGAACTCCTCAGTCCCAACCAGTGCCTCACTTCTCCGCGTGCTCTTATTCATCGAAGCACCGGACCATTGCGATTGGGCCTCGATCGCGCAGAGTATTGAAGACTCGGCACCAAAGTTGTGACAGGCCTGCGCAACCCGCGGCCCGCACCCGGGGCGACTGCACTGAGCCGCCGAGTTTCGCCCGCTGACGGGTCCGACGCGGCGGTAGAGTTCGCAAATCGGGCGGCGAAGCGAACGGATTGGCCGGCGTCGAGGACCCACTTGAGCATTCTGTCCGGATTCTCCCCATTTCCGCCTCATTTTCGTCACATTTCCGTGCTCTAATTTCGTCAGACTTGATTGGAAGGAGCACAGCCGTGGCAGTGATTTTGGTGGCAGACGACGATGGACACATTCGCGAGGTGGTTCGCTTCGCCTTGGAGAAGGCAGGGCACAAGGTACTCGAAGCGGCCAATGGAGCGGCGGCGCTTGCAACCGTCCAGGAGCGTTCCGTCGATCTCGTCGTCCTCGACATCATCATGCCCGAGGAGGACGGTCTCGAGGTCTGCCGAAAACTTCGCCAGAACGGTCGCCTGCCGATCCTCTTTCTGTCGAGTCGCGACGACGAGGTCGATCGCGTGCTCGGACTCGAGCTCGGGGCCGACGACTATGTCACCAAGCCGTTCAGTCCGCGCGAGCTCGTCGCCCGGGTCAAGGCCGTCTTGCGACGCGCCGGAGACGCGTCGATCGAGGGCGATGAAGAACAACCTTTGCGCCGCGGCGCACTCTCGATCGACGCTCAGAGACACCGTTGCACCTGGGGTCACGACGAAGTCGGTCTCACCGCAACCGAGTTCGCCCTCCTGCGTTCGCTCATGACCACTCCTGGGCGCGTCTATTCACGCAACGAGCTCGTCGACAAGGCGTGGGGTTATGGCCATCACATCACAGATCGCACCGTAGACAGTCACGTGCGACGAATTCGCCGCAAGTTCGACGGTGTCGGCGCCGATCCGATCGAGACCGTCTATGGAGTCGGGTATCGCGTTCGCGAGTGCGAACAAGCCGCCTGATGAAGCTCCCCCCTTTTCCACAGCGGTTGCGGATAAAACACCTGCTGCTCATCACCAACGCCTTCATTCTCGTTCTGGCGCTGCTCGGTCTCGTCTTTTTCCGGCTGTGGGATGGACACCTCGTCCGAGTGACCGAGCAGCGCCTGATCGCCGAGTCGGTATTGGTCGCCGAAGCCTTGCGCCACGAACTGAAAGGCGCCGGCGTCGAGGTGACGACCGCGTTTGCCACCCCCCGTCTCGAGCTCAACTACGATGTGGTCGAACGACAGAAGCCTGTATTTCCCTCGGAGGAAGTTCCCGCGACCAAGCCGCAACTAGCGAGCGCCGTCGCCGCACTCGCCGATTTCCTGGAAGACGCGCGCACCCGGGATCTAAGCTTCACGCAGATCCTCGACGCCTCGGGATGCCGCGCCGAAGCTGCCCGGAAGAGGAAGTGCCTCGATAGCCAGCCAGAAGTCTTGCGTGCCCTGGGCGGCGAGTACGCCGCCGTCGCCCGGGCTCTACCGGAGAGCGCACCGTGGTGGGCCTGGAACGTGGCGGTCGCCACCGCGCTACCCATCCTTGGAAGTGATGGCGTCACGGCTGTCGTCCACATGGCGCGCAACAGCTTCTCACCGTTCGAAGTGGTGTGGAATCTCCGCTGGACCGTCCTTCTCGGAACCCTCGCCTGCCTGGCGTTCACCTTTGCTTTGACCCACTTCTTCTCGCGCGTTATCTCGCGGCCGGTCAGTGCCTTGACCGAGTCGGCGAAGTGGATCTCGCGCGGCGAACCGAGGCGGCCGTTCACCCCGGACCGGTTCGCCCCCGCCGAGGTTCACGAGCTCGCCGGCGCACTCGATCAAATGACGCAAAAGCTGACCGAGCGAGCCGAGTACATCGCCGGCTTCGCCGCCAACGCCAGTCACGAGCTGAAAACCCCCCTCACCGGGATCCGCGGCGCCGTCGAGCTGCTGCAAGAAGACTGGGACTCGATGCCGACGGAGCAGCGCGACCGCTTTTTGCAGAACATCGACAGTGACGCGGAGCGCATGCAGCGTTTGGTAAGCCGTTTGCTCGAGCTCGCCAGGATCGAGAGCTCGACTGACGAGGTCGACCAAACCCCGCTGCGTGAAACGATCGAAGAGATTTGCAATGGATTTGGCGAACAAGTGCGCATCGATGTGTCGCAGGCGCCTCCGACGATCGCGATGAGCCGAGAACACCTGGAAACCGCCGTTCGCAATCTCGTCGACAACGCCGTACGCCACAGCGGAGGCAAGCCGGTCGACCTGCGCGTCTGGCACGACGGGACTCGCGTACAGATCGCCGTCAGCGATCGCGGCCACGGTATCAGCGCTGGCAATCTCGGCCGGATCTTCGACCGTTTCTTCACAACCGACCGAGACAACGGCGGCACCGGGCTCGGGCTCGCGATCGTCAAAGCGATCGCCGATCTGCGCGGAGGCGAGATCGCTGTCGTAAGCAACTCGAACGGGACCACCTTCACACTCGCCGTTTAGCCGCCACAAAATCGCTACCGGTTAGCAATACAGCGAAGAATCCACGAATAGTGCGGGCCGGAGGGAGCGATGGTTGAAGTCGAAACCGAAGTCGCGATCATCGGCGGCGGTCCGGTGGGCTTGTGCCTGGCCGTCGAGCTGGGCTCGCGCGGTGTCCATTGTAAGGTGCTCGAGCAACGGCGGCGCGACGCGCCGGCGTTCCCGACCGCCAACCATATCGGTGTGCGCACGATGGAACATCTGCGCCGACTGGGCCTGGCCGATGAGGTTCGAGCGGCGTTCCGTCCCGGCTGGGGCGGTCACTGGGTGGCGCTCACCTATCTTGGCGGACCGGAAGTGGCGCGGGTCGAGGATGCCCTCGCCGCGTCGTCGCCACGGCCCGACTCGCCCGAACACGAGGTCTGGGCGCCCAAGCCGTGCTTCGATCCGATCTTGGCTCGCGCCGCCGAGGGATTCGACACCGCCGACCTGTGTTACGGCGCGCGCGTAGACACGGTCGAGACGCAAACGGAGGGTGTCCTGTGTTGCGCTAGCGACGGGACACGCGTTCACGCCCGGTTCGCTGTCGCTTGCGACGGAGCAGGGGGCTCGGTGCGCCGCGCCCACGGGATAGAGATGGTCGGTCCGCCGCCCATGCCTATACGGGTTCACTCCGCGCTTTTCCGATCACAACGCGTCGCCGACCTGGTCCCGGCCGCTGTCCAGTACTCTCTGCTGGGTACACCTACTGGTCCGATCGAAACACCCGTTGGAGCAGGACTGATGGTGGCCGTAGACGGCTACGATCTCTGGCGTCTGCACGGACCGGGACTAGATGCCGAAGACGAGGCCGCCAGCTTGGCGCACCTAGTGGCCCTCGGTGCGGACGACGCGGAGATCCTTGCGATGAGCGCGTGGACGCCAAGTCAGGGCGTCAGCACGGATTTTCGCGTCGGCCGCATCTTCTTCGCCGGCGACGCAGCCCATGTAGCGACGCCCTTCGGAGGCCTCGGCGTCAACACCGGGATGGCCGACGCCTTCGACCTCGGATGGAAGCTAGAGGCGAGTCTGCGCGGCTGGGGCGGACCGGCATTGCTCGAAGACAGCTACCACCACGAACGGCGCGGGGCGGCGCTCGATCTCTTGGGCTACCAAGGTGTCGACTATGCGGGAGACGAGCCGCAGCGCCTACGCTTGTCGCTGCCGATCTACGACGCGCCCGACGAGACACTGTGGCAGCCGGGCGACGCCGGCACCGCCGCGCGACGCAGCTACGGAGCAGGGCTCGTCGCATCGCGCGGCGATGAGTATGAGAAACCTCAGATCGATCTCGGCTATCGCTACGACGGGTCGCCCATCATCTGTGACGACGGATCGCCCGCGCCCGATCGGTCGAACCCGCGCGAATATAGCGCGACAGCGAAACCCGGAGGGCGAGCGCCGCACGTTCGGCTCGAGGACGGCCGGTCGACCCTCGATCTGTTCGGACCTGGTTTCACGTTGCTGCGAACCAGCCCTGCCGTGAATCCTTCTCCATTCGAGGAGGCCGCGCGCCAACGCAACATGCCGCTGCGATTCGAAACAGCGCCCGAGGCGTCCAAGGAATATGGTAAGAAGTTCACGCTGATTCGCCCCGACGGCTTCGTCGCCTGGCGAGGCGACAAGCTGCCGACAGCACCCGGCGCGATCTTGGATACCGTCCGCGGCGCCTAGCCGTCCGGTGAAACGGTACAGACTCCCCCGCTCCCTACAGACAATTCCAGCGGCCCACCCGATGGAACCCCCATCCCCCATTCATTTACTTCGTCAATTTGGCTAATGCCACTATGAGAAGTGGGAATCCGGAACAAATCTCACTGAATACGAAATTTCGCCGCGACCATTCACGCGACCCACACAACCCGGCTCGGGAAAAACGGCAGCAACGGGCCCGATGCATCCCCGACTGGATTCGCGTTTGGCGACGTGGCATGATCGTCCCCTTTCCCGGCGTTGTGCTGGGCTGCAAAGCGTTAGAGGAGCTTTCCGAACATGGCCAGCAACAAGGGCACCTGCAAGGCCGATAGCTGCGATAAGGACGTACGAGCCAAGGGCTACTGCGACCAGCACTACCGAAAGTGGCGAAAAGGGTCGATGGGCAAGCCCCGTCATCGGGCCTGCAACGCCGACGACTGCGGAAAAATTCCTTACCGACGCGGTCTTTGTGAAGAGCATTACAACAAGAACTTCGGCAAGAAACCGGTGGAGCCAGCCGCAGCCGAGGCCGCGCCTGCCGCGGCACCAGCCGAAGAGGCAGCCACAGAGTAGACTAGGGACCACTCCATTTGGTGGCGCTGATGCCGCCTTATCAAACATTCCGGGGATGCGATGAAGCGCACATTTCAGCCAAGCAATCGGCGTCGCAAACGACGCCACGGGTTTCGGTCTCGCATGAGCACTCCAGGTGGACGCCGAGTGCTCAAGCGTCGGCGAGCCAAGGGCCGTAAGCGGCTCGCTGCCGTCATTCCGCCAAAACAGCCGTTTTGATCGCGGACTCGACGGTCGAAGAGCGGTCTGAGCACTACCCCCGACGATTTCGAATCCGCAAACGCCGCGAGTATTTGGCGTTGCAGCGGGGTGGTAAGCGCCGCCGGTCGGAACACTTCACCGTGATCTCACGGGCGCGTAGCAATGCGTCTTCGCGGCTCGGAATCACCACCAGTCGTAAGGTCGGAAATGCACCTCGCCGCAACCGCATTCGACGCATGGTCCGCGAATTCTTCCGGCGCAATCGGACAGCGATTTCGCCACCACGGGACGTGCTCGTCATCGCACGGCCCGGCGCCCATGCCATCGCCTACGGTGATGTAGAGCGCGAACTGCGTGGCGCGATTCAGATTTGAGCCATGTCGATCTTCCAACGCCTCGCCATCTTTCTGATTCGGGTCTATCAACTAGGCGTGTCCCCTCTTCTTGGTTCGAATTGTCGCTTTCACCCAACTTGCTCGACGTACGCCTCTGACTCTGTAAGAGCCTTCGGAATCTTCAAAGGAACAGCTCTAGCACTGCGCCGCCTCAGCCGCTGTCATCCGCTCAGCGCCGGTGGTTACGACCCGGTAAAGCGCGTAACGCCTGGAAGCTAATATGGAACGCAACGCTCTTCTCGCAGTCGTACTCTCGTTACTCATCCTGGTGCTGTGGAACGAGTTCGTCGTCAAACAGTACGCCCCACCCCCAGCCCCGGTCGACAGCGAAACCTTGCCGCAACGCGACCCACGCTCGATCGACCCGCAACCGCAAGCACCGACGGCACCAAGCGCTCCCGAAGCACCTGGCGCACCGGAGCGAGTCACTGCTCAACCGGCGACGGCCGCCGGCATCGGGGGGTCGGACGTCGTCGTTGAATCCGATCTCTTCCGCGCGGTCTTCACAACTCTCGGCGCCCGCCTCAAGAGCCTAGAACTGAAGAATTATCGAGCGAACATTCGAGAGAACAGCGCTGCGCAGAATCTGGTCAACACACTACCCGGGGCGACTCTACCGCTCGGTGTGCATTTGCGCGGCGGTACGGAGTCCAAAGACGACGCGTCCGTCCTGTATGAGGCCTCGGCAAAATCCCGTTCCGTCAGCGGCTCCCAGAGTGAAACGATCGAATTCGTCGGTTCGCTCGGCGGCGCCCAGATCACCAAGAGGTTCGAGATCACAGGCGACGTCTACCTGTGGCGCGCTACGGTCGAGGTGTCGAATCCGCCCGCATTTGCCTCCGAGATCGGCATTACCTGGGACGGCTCTCTGGAAGATGCCGGCCGTTACGGATCTACCGACACCTCTGCCGCCTTTCCGTTCAACAATATCCTCGCACTCGAGGACGACACCCTCCAAACCAATGCCCGTTCCGATCTGATCATCGATGCGGAAAACGCCGGGGCATCCTTCAACGGTCCCACAGAGTGGATCGGCTTTAGCGGTCAGTATTTCTTCTCGGGCCTCATCAGCGGTGGAGAGCCAAGCGACCAACACGTCCGCGCCTGGGCCGGCAACAAGGACAACCGCGTCCGTGCGATGATGCGT
Source organism: Deltaproteobacteria bacterium (assembly GCA_029262455.1). Lineage (GTDB taxonomy): Bacteria > Desulfobacterota > Binatia > HRBIN30 > CADEER01 > CADEER01. Next base: position 355,696 of record JAJCZJ010000088.1, read on the forward strand.
TTTGTCGGCCAGACCGAGCGCGCCGAACTTCTAATCTACACCGGCCCCAAAGACATTGATCTGCTGGAGGCGTCCGGGCACTCCCTGCGCCGTGCGCTCGACCTCGGCTGGTTCACGGTCGTTGCGTTGCCGATGCTGCAGTTCTTGCGCTTCCTGTACCAATTCACGGGGAACTACGGCGTCAACATCATCCTCCTCACGATCCTGATCAAGATCCTATTCTACCCTCTGACAAAAAAGAGCTTTCAATCCATGAAGGCGATGCAGAAACTGCAGCCGCGCATGGAGCGCCTCAAGGAAAACTACAAGGACAAACCCGACGAGCTCAACAAGGCCGTCATGGAAATGTACCGAGAGGAAGGCGTCAATCCGCTCGGCGGCTGCCTGCCTATGTTTCTCCAGATTCCCGTCTTTGTGGGCCTCTACAACGCTCTTCTCAACGCTGTCGAGCTGCGCCACGCGCCGTTCGCAGGATGGATTCAAGACCTAGCCGCGCCAGACCGATTGGGGTCGATGCAACTCCCCTTCGTCACCGGTGCGGGGATTCCGATCCTGACGTTGATCATGGGCGCCAGCATGCTCATCCAGCAGAAGATGACGCCGACCACGACGGCAGATCCGATGCAGCAGAGGATGATGATGCTGATGCCCGTTGTCTTCACGTTTATGTTCATCAACTTCCCAGCTGGGCTGGTCCTCTACTGGCTCGTCAACAATATCCTGACCATCGGCCAGCAGTACATGATCAACCGGCAGCAGGACGCCTGACAAATCCGCGGGGGGGAACAAATGGAGTACGTCGAAGCAGAAGGGCGCAGCATCGACGCCGCCATCGACACGGCGCTCAGCCAGCTCGGCGTGTCCAGGGAAAAGGTCGATGTCGAGATTCTGGCCAACGCGACCAAAGGATTGTTCGGCCTAGGCGGAAAGAAGGCCCGAGTTCGGGCAACGCTGCGCGCACCTATTTCGATCACCGAGGAAGAAAGCCACCCGCCCGACAGGCCCAACAGGCCCGCACCGGCAAAGGACGGCAAGGGGAAGGCTCCGCAAGCCGCTGCATCCGCCAAAGCTCCGGGCCGTGCGCGCACCAAGCGACCTCGCGACGAACAAAAGAAAGAGTCTCGTCCGCCTCGCCAGCGCCGCGAGGAATCTGACAACCGACCAGCCCGACCAATCGACGAGGCGACTCTCGAGAACGCACGCGCCGTACTCGAACAAACAATCCGATTGATCGGGACCGACGCCTCGGTACAGATCTCACGCGATGACCTCGGCATCGGGCTGCTGATCGAAGGCGACGAGAGCGGTATTCTGATTGGCCGACGCGGTCAAACCCTCGACGCACTCGAGTACATGATCAACCGCGTCGCCTCACGCGATACCGGGCACACAACCCGCATTGTCGTCGACTCACACAGTTATCGACAACGCCGTCGTGAATCGCTCGAAGCCCTGGCCAAGCGCATGGGCGAGCGGGCCATCGAACGTGGCAAGCCCGTTACGATGAACCCGATGAGCCCACGCGATCGCCGCATCGTTCATCTCGCCCTGCAAGACGAGACCGGCCTCGAGACCCGCAGCGCAGGAAAAGGTTACTTCCGAAAACTACTCGTCGTTCCGAAACGCTAGAAGGCGCCGGCCTCGCGCGGGTCAAACGTGAGTAATCCTAGACGCGGATGTGCCTCGCCTACGACGAGACCGCGGCGTTGCATCCCCTTCACCAGCAGGTTGTCCATCGCATCAATGGCCAGAACATCGCTCTTGCTGGCGTGCTTTCCGAAGAGCACATGGATACGAGCCGTCGGCGATCGCCGGGCGGCTAGGACGTCGTCTACTTCTGCGGCGATCGCCCGCGGGCTACGGTCAACCAGCGCCGCGTCGAGACTTGCCGGCGTTCGCTCGGTAGCCCTCGGATACATGAGACAAGCGAAAGAAATACGGTCGTCGCGACAAACAACACCGGTGCGAACGATGCCCATCTTCCGCAACTCATAGAAGAGCGGAAGACCGAGCAGGTTCGTGGCCACGACGACGTCGCCGTTCGAAACACCCCGCATCAGCGCCGCCGCGACCGCTCGGTTGCCACCACCGCCGGCTGTGCTGTGATAGTTCCACAACTGCACCGAGACTGGGACTAGGTACGCCACCAAAACACCAAGGGCCAGTCGGGGTATCCACTCTCGCAGAGCTCCTAGGCCAAGTCCCAGCACCAGAACAAGGGCGGGCAACGCAACCAGATCGTAGCGCCCGACAACGTAGATCGGTCGGATCCACGACATCAGCCATAGGCTCCCCAGTGAGCCAATGAAACACGCGATCAAGAACCCGCCCGCCGCGCGGCGACCTGTGCCAGTGCGCAAATTCGCCGCAAAAGAAAGTACGAGGCAAGCGCCGACACCGGCGATGCGCAAGAGCGGAGAGACCGTTTCGGAAAACGCCTTGAGGCGAATCGGTACGAATCCCTCGTGCGGACCTATCGTCAAGACTTCGAACGATTTCGGTACAGCCAATAGCGGCGGCGTGGCCGCAAATATCTCGGCGATCCACTGGGTACCGGTGTTCGGATGCGAATGGACCAAGAAGCTCCAGACGAGCCAGGGAGTGACGAGGACGACCGCTCCGAACACCCCCGCCAAGTACCCGCGCCAACGACTCGGATTCGCTAGGAGCAGTACCGCGGTTGGGGCGAGCGCGAAGAGACTGAGATAGTGAGACAGCATCGCCGCCGCGCTCGCCACGGAGAACCAAGCCCAGCCGCGGCGTCGATCTTGCTCGGTCGCACGCCAAACACAGCCATACGCGAGCACCAAGAAGAGGACTGCAAACGAATAGGCGCGAGCTTCCTGCGAGTAGTAAACATGAATCGGCGACAGCGCCGCGAACAATGCCGCAAAAAGACCGACCTCGCGATCGCCCCCTGATACCTTCCGCGCCGACCAAAACGCCGCCACCACAAACGCGACTCCAGCAATAGCGGAAGGGAAGCGCAGAGCTGTCGCACCAAGGCCGGCAATCTGCGACCAGAGCCACAGGGAAACGTAATATAGCGGCGGAGTGTGTGCGATCGTCAGCTGTTCGACGACTTCGCCCGCCGCGACGATATGAAAGGATGCCGCTTCATCGAGCCACACGTCGCGCGTACCCAGATTCAACAGGCGCACCGTTGCGGCAATCAATAGCAGTACCGCCGCTGGCAGGATCGAAGCTCGCCCGGCAACTTTACCACTGGTCGTAGCGCTACTCACGGTCCCCAAACAATATCTCGAGCCCGTACGGTCTACGCAAAGAGCTCGCGCCGCACACGGCGCGCCAACTATTGCGAAAGTCCGAGAATCTCAATCGCGTTTTTCCATGCGACACGCTCGCCAGCATCCGCGGCGACCGCAATACCGCAGGCGCCAGCAGCTGGATGACCCAGGCCAGCTCCAGTCGTTTCCATCGTTCCGCGGCATGTGTTCGCAAAGGATCGCTGTACCCCGGCCGGGCCCATCAGACCGTGGCACCATGCCCGATACGAATTCTCCGCACACCCGCTATCAACCCTGATGTCTGTACCCAGGACAATCTGGGTCGGATAGTCCGCGACGAATTGCCGCAAAATACATCCCGTATCGGCGAGGATCGGTTGGGCCAGGTCGACGCTCAAGCCGGCATCCAAGACAACCCGCAGTCCCACCAGATCGTCTTGAAAATAGCCCAAGTGAGCCAAGACGATCCTGCGGCGCGCCTGCGGTGTCAGATTCGCAACTGCCCACGCTGCGAAGTCGAATACCGCCGCCTTCGCGACGTCGTGACATGGCTGCAATCCGCCACCGGTGCTTGTGCACATTTCCGGACTCGTGATCCAGGGGATTGCGTGCGTCAGCAGCGGCACGGCGCGGACCTCGACGAGCTCGCGCACGAGATCTCGCCACGGCGCATCCATCAACGGGAACCGCGCACCTGGTTCGGTCATGCAATCCCGGTTCGGCGTCGTGCTCGCCGGCGAGGGACTGCACCACCCGGCGAGGCGATTATACGCGCCGGCCCACCGGGTCGTGTCCAATGTTCCATTGTCGAAGGTTGCCCCAGCATGGTCTTTAAAGCCGACGGCTCCCGCCGCTAGCCACTGGTCCGCGTCCGCCAGACAAGCTGTCAGCCATCCCGGGTCCGACGCCGGCGTGTCTTTGAGGCAGTCGAGACTTGCCAGGAACACCACTTGATCAGAACGCTCGGCAGTCAACCGGTTGGTTTCGTTCTGTACATCAAACAGCTCCGCCCCGGGCGGGATCGGATCACCGAGAGTTGCCGCGATCGCGTAGTGCTCGAGTGATGCTGTCGCAACCAGCATGTTTCCGTCCTGCAACGATTCCACGTCCTCCGCTGCACACGGTTCTGCTTCCGCGCAGTGCGTATGGAAGTCGGCCAATGAATACGGCCCCGGATCGAGCCCCGGATCGTAGCCGTCGCCCGAGCACGCCACTGAACCGACGCTGCAGTCGTTGGCGCAGCCGTCGCTATCGACCAAATTTCCGTCATCACATACTTCCGGCGACTCGGTGATCCCGTTGCCACAGGTCTGCGCCGGGCAGATCGCTGGTTCCGGAGCGCGCTTAGCCCTGAACCGATCGAGCTCGTTTTTGCTGATATCGCCGCCAAATTCCGCACAGAGGCGACGTGCGCCGATATGAAAGTGAACCTGCGCAGAGTCGTGCGGTCCACCGATCTTCCACGGCCAGCCCTCGCCGCGTACAACGACCTTCATCTTGCGTTGCGTCGACGTCTGTTTGTAGACGATCTTCTTAACGCCACCCCGCGTGCCATCGCGGTCCTTGTAAAAGTAACCCTTCGTACCAGGAGGATTGCCGAGTCCGCGCCACATGGCCGGATCGAGCGTTATCAGCTCGGAACGCGCCGCATTCGCTCCGTTCCAAACAAACAGCAACTGGGACGGCAAGACGGTCGGATCGTACGGGAAGGTCGTAACAATCTGCTTGCTGGCCCGAAGCTTGATCGAATGCCTCGACGGATTCTTGCGCGTGTCAGCACGAAGCTGATCTCCTTCAACCGGGATGTGCTCGACGATCTGCGCTTGCACCGACGCCACGCCACGCAACCCGATCAGGAACGCGAAAATGCCAACGATCGAAAAAAACGTTCGTACTAAGGCGCGCATCAAGACTCCTCCCGCGCGACGACCCTCGCCCGATTCACCCGTCGGCACAAGGGAAAACACTGAATCAGGCCGCTCAACCGGCCGCCAGCAGCGCACCAGCAATCCGGCGACCGCCCTCGTCCAAACCTTTGTAGTTGGCAATGTGGGACGGCATCTTCGCCAGAGCTTCCGCCAAAACGGCGCGTTGCCCCAGATCCAACTCCGAAAACTTGTACAAATAGACGCGGATCAGAAACAACGATGCCGAGACTCCGGGAAATGGCACGGTGACCTGGCGTTCGACACGCAGCCAGCCGTCGCTGGCACCCTGCCAACTCGAACGCGGCCAGCGGTCGGGGTGGTGATCGAGTCGATCGTCGGCGGTGATCGTCCAAACGAATCGCACGTACGGTCCACGCTCGAACATCGCAGCGACCATGGATTCCACAACATCCGATCGCTTGGCAAAGTCAGGCACCGGTCCATGGATCGCTCGAAAGTCAGCGCCGACAATCCTCTCCGGTCGCCAGCTGCTCGGAAAGGAAACACAGACCGCAACCGCTCGTTCGCGCTCGCCCTCTCGTCGATGTAGGACCGCAAAGTCTTCCTGAACGAGGTGCGCGAGGTCCGCGTACGACGTGATCTCTGCGTCAAGCAACTTCGGATGCTCACCACCAACCGTCGCCCTCATCCAAGCCAAGACGGTCGTGTGACAATCGCCCAGACTCTCATCGTCGAGCACCTGGAACGAATCCGAGGCGCTAGCGCGAGCCGAGCGATAACGCTCCAGTCTGTCGTCGACTTGGAAGTAGTGTTGGTCGCGTTCTCCGTTGCCGAAATCCGTGCCCATCGGAAACAGTCCCGCCGACATGCGGTACGCGCCCGGCCGCACCGGAAAATAGCGCGCTGGTGAGTCCACAAAGCTCACGGGTCACTGGGACGTAAGCGAAACCAGAACCGCGTACCGCCACCCGACATCGGCTCACATCCGAGCTCGCCACCCCATCGCTCGATGGTGATGCGACAAAAGTAGAGCCCGAGTCCCGCCTTGCCTTTCTTGTCGCCACGCCCCTGCGAGAGCTTTTCGAAGATCGTTTTCGCAAGGTCCGGGTCGATTCCCTCGCCCTGATCTTCGACGCAAACAGTTACCCAGTCGCGGGCGCTCTCCACTCCGACCGACACTGTCGATCCGCGCGGACTGTAGCGCAAGGCATTCTCGATGAGGTTGAAGAGGACACGATCCAGTCGCGACTTCTCACCGACCACCCGGAGTGCGGCCTGGTCCAGAACATCGCAGCGCAACCCGACGCCGCGTTTGCCAAAGACCGGCACCATCGATTCCACCGCCTCACGAACACAGCCGACGAGATCGGGCGCGCCTCCCGCATCGAAGCGAAAATCACTCAGATCTCGACGTTCGGCCGCAAAGACATCGAGAATCTCACCGACCATCTCCTGCTGCCGAATCGATTGTCGCATCGCTGTCGTCGACAACTTCCGCAGCTGCGGTGGCAATTCGACGTCCTCGACCAACTGGAGAAATCCTTGCATCGCCGTCGCTGGCCCGGACAGGTCGTGAACGATCGTATGCAGCAGCACTTCCTTGTGCTCGAGGTCGCGCAGCAGTTCGTAGTGACCCAAGCGTGCTTCACGTGCTTTCTGTAGAGTTTCGGTGGCGTCGCGATGGCGCGCCCCGAGGCGTTCGACCAACAGCAACGATCCACGCGGAAGCGCGATCGCCGTCGCTTCGAGATCGATAAAATCGCCGTCCGGCGTATCTTCCCGCCAAGGTCCAGAGCGCAACCGGTCGGGGCGCCGCTCGTGCCAATGCGGGTCGGCATCGATCAAAAAGTTCTCGAGAAAGGGCGACATCTCCGACGGATTGGCGACACCATCGGCGAGCGGGAAGAGAGCCAACGCCCAATCCGGTGGCGTCCCTACCACCGAAAAGCTCCCGTCCGGGCGCCGCGCCAGGGCCAGAATCCCGAGCACGGAGTACAGTTCTGCCACCGAGCTCGCCGCCGCCGGGGCCGGTGATGCGTCGCTTTCACCGCCATTGCGCGCCAGCTGCAGCTCGTTGCGCAGTTGCTGGACGGACGCTTCGCCGCGCACTTCGCGCGTCGAATCGAGGAGGATGATCCAGTCCTCGGCGCCGTGCGGAACCAGGTGAACATCTGCAAACACACCTTCTGTCTGCATGCGAAACCACTCGGCAGGCGTATCGGCCAGAGGCAACAGGCCGGTCAGAAACGGTATCTGATCCGCGACCGCCAGCCCAGAAGAAAGCTCGCCGATGCCATACGCACGTAGCGAACCCCCCCATCGCAGAGCATTGCCATCGCTGTCCGACGTGACAAACGCCGGGCGACGCGACCGAATCACCGCGCGCGCAAGGGCTGACGCAACCGTCTCGGGAACATTGTCCCTCATTGCGTAACCATGGCAGCGATCTTCTCGAAGGCAGCCTCCACGCCCTCAGCGTTCAGCGCGCTGGTCGTAAGCCAGCACCAACCGTCTTCGCTCAACGCCGACAGCTGTTTGTCGTCGATCTCCCACGACGAACGAAGATCCGATTTATTGACGACCAGCAGACACGGTGCACCTGGCGTCATCTCGGCTGCCAGATCGCGCAGACGAATCGCGGTCTCGAGCGTCGCACCGCGCGTGCCGTCCGCCACAATCAAGTGGCCCGAAGCACCGCGCAAGTACGTCGCACGCAGGTTGTTGAAGTCATCCTCTCCCTGAAGATCCCAAAGGATCAGGTTGACGTCTCCCCGTGCCTCGACGGCCACAACTTTTCGGTCGATCTTTACTCCAACGGTGGTGAGGTACTTTTCCGAGAAAAGTCCATCGACAAAGCGCTGCACCAAGCTTGTCTTGCCGACGGCAAAGGCGCCGAGCATGCAGATCTTCTTCTGAGTCGCGGCCATCAGCCTTTTGGCTGCACGCGCAGGGTCACACTGCGGTTCTCGGCGTCAGCGCGATCCTCCGGGGCGGCAATACGGTCGAGATCGCCACGCCCTTCTACGTCGAGCGCCATCGTCACACCACCCGCCATCAACGCGTCCTGTACATGTCGGGCGCGCTGCAGGCTGAGTTCGAGGTTGGGAACACTCGAACCGCTTCCGTCCGATCGACCGATCAACCCGAGTTCGATCGACACCCCAAGCTCGCCGGCCAGTCGCTGCAATTCGGCGACATCGGATACGACCGTCGCCAAATCTTCCACGGGTTCAAAAGATTTCGCTCCAAAATGCAGGCGACGGCCATCGACGCGCGACACAGCCGCTGCGTACTGGCTGGCAGTCACATCGACCACGCCGCTGGCATCGATCTCACGAACGCCGGGAACAGCTCGTGCAAGAGTCAGCGCCTGAGTCATCCAGCTGTGCGGCGCTTCGCCGCGCAGCAGTAGCCGATCCCCGTCCAGATCCACGTCCACCCCCGTCGGCGGTGACAGAATCTGTCGAGCTCGAGCCAAGACGAGCTCCGGTTCGAGAGATTGATACGGTTGCCAACGGGCATCGATCCGCGCCGGGTCGATCCCCGCCGCTTCCGCAGAGTCGCCGGGCGAGGCCGCCAACGGATCTCGTAGCCCCCGCACCATCCCACCGCTCAACGATGTGCGGCGCGCATCGGTCACCACCACGCCGGGCTGCATCTGTAGAGTGTCGAGGTAGTCCTGCCAACGCCACCGCGATTGCAACGATAACCAGGACCAAAGCGCAATCCCGATGATGCTGGCAACCAAGACAACCCAAAACCACTTCGGCAATGCCATGGTCGCGTCATCTTCGGCGTATTGCGCGGCAAGGCAGCGCTCCAGCTGATCCCGCGTCGGCTCAAATGGCGCAGTATCGCCGCTGAACTTCTCGAACGCGTAGCCGTACTCGCGATGCAAACTCTCGACCGTAGAAACCAGTGCCTCGCGTAGTTCAACAGGCGGCTGTCCACGGACGACCGCTGCCAGCACCGCACCCGGACCATGCTCGAGTACCACGGTCAGATCGCCTAGTCGCAATGAGTCCAGCCCCTGACCCCGCGGGCCCTCGAAGGAGTCGTGCACAAAGTCCTGAATCGCCGTAAGCATCGCGGAGATGACGTCGGCATCCGGCGACTCCACGGATTCCGCAACCACGTGCTCGAGCAAGAGCCCCGTCTCGCGGTGAATCAGGAAAACCTGCTCGACGCGGTAAATCAGGCTGTGCTTCAGGACAACCTCGGCGAACGGTCGCCCCGAGCGGCGCGCTTCCAGACGCCACTTCAACCCCTTGGCAGTAAAGCTGTGTTCGAGCGAGCGATTGATCGACTGCACCAGCCCATGCAGAGACGCGGCGATCGACTTGCGGATCGCCGGTCCGATGGCCGGGAAGATCGCATCGGCAACGGTATCGGGATCGTCACGGATGAAACTCCGCACCGCCTTCTCGACCGGTGGACCCAACTCGAGGTCGAGTTCTTGTTCCTGCTCGGCACTATGGCGAAGCGCGGGAATCAGGACGTCGCCAACCGCCTGCGCGAACTTGGCAGGGTCGTCTAGACGCTCCTTCAGGCTCCGGATCTCTGCCTCTTCCGGACCAACCAGCAACGAACGTAGGGGCCCGAGGTCGTCCGGCTGCTGGCCGTTCTCCGGTGGAAGATCTGATGACGAGCGTGTCACCCCTTTTTCCGAGGACCGCCACTGAGCCGTTCGGCTATTTCAGAGAACATCACGGCGAGATCCGCACGATCCGCCTTGCGGTCCTGCAACTCGTCAGAAGCAGCGGAAAGAGCCGCCTTCGATGCGTCGGCCAAGCCTTGGATATCGTTGCTGAGGGACTCGCGATGTTTGGCAACGGCCTGATCCAAAGCCGTCAGCGACGCGCGTAGATTCTGGTCTGCGCTGTCGAGTTTGGCGCTCAACTCGGATGACGACCGGTCGAGGTCGACCGAAAGATCCTTCGCCGAATCGACCCGAGCCTCGGTCTCGCGCTCAATCGCGACTCGCAACGCTTCGACGCGCGCGGCGTTTGCCTTTTCGGCTGCTTCGAAGCGCTTGCTGATATCGGCCTGCAGCGCCGAAAACTCCTTCGAAATCCTCTTTTCTAAACGTCCGAGCTGATCCTCGACGCTGCGCGCCTGCTCGCCGAAGAGAATCTCCCGGACCTGGTCCAGACTGCTGGCGGTTGGTTCCGTTTGCTTCGTTGGGTTGCCGTTCTTACCGCCGTTCTTTGATGCACTCATTGTTTCCTGCCTCCAGTAACGTCCTTCGATTCGGGGAGATGTTCCAACAGATTCGGAAGCGATACTTGGAAGATAGCCCCGCCAGCCGGCCGATTCGCGGCCGAGATCGAACCGTCGAGAAGAGAAACCAAGCGTTTCGCAAGAGCGAGTCCAATACCCATACCGCCGGCGCGTCTCGTAGCCGAGCTATCACCCTGCCGAAAATCCTCGAATATAGTTCCCAGTATCTCTTCTGGGATGCCCTTGCCAGTGTCTGATACCTCGAGAGTCACACCGCGCCCGACCGCGGCTACGCGGACCCAGATATGTCCGGTCTCCGTAAACTTCCGTGAATTGTCCAAGAGCAGACCGACGAGACGACGCATCAAGTCCGGATCGGCCCGAACGATCCCCAGTTCCGCCTCAATCTCAACCTTGTAGACGGGCCCAGCGACCCCATCGCTGCGATCTTCGACAGCGTCCAAAATCAGCTGCCCGAGGTCGGTGTCCGCGGCGTTCACCGAGCACGCCCCCGCGTCGATATTGGTGAGCAAGAGAAGATTCTCCACAATCCCAGCCAGACCGCGGGCACTGTCCATCAGCCGTGTAAGATCCGACTCCTGTTCGGAGCCCTCCAAATCAGCCGCCAGAAGGTCGCCGTAGCCAAGAATCACGTGGAGCGGCGTGCGCAGCTCGTGTGAGACGTTCGCCAAAAAGTGCGTCTTCAGCTCGTAGACCTCCTCGAGCCGTCGCCGCATCTGTTTCTCGGTGGTTAGTTCGTGCCGCAAGCGCCTCGTCTCGAGACAGCGCTCGACGACGCGATGCAGGTCACCCGCGTCGATCGGCTTGAGCAGATAGTCACAAGCCCCGTCTTTGAAGGTCTTGATGGCGCTGCGCAACGTCGGGAAGCCGGTTACGACGACGATGTCCGTCTCCGGGGCTTCGGATTTGATCCGACGGAGCAAATCCTCGCCCGACAGGGTGGGAAGATGCAGGTCTGTGAACACAATCGTCTGGCGGTGCTGATCAAACGAGCGCCAAGCGTCCCCACCGTCGGCGATCACGTCGAAGGGGATCGACATGATCTCGAGCGCTCGCTCCGCCATGAGACGGACAGTCTCGTCGTCGTCGACGAACAGAATCCTATCGGGGCGCTCGCTCAGCGCATTCTTGCCTGGCTCCATGGTGCGGTATCCGGTGGTACGATATCCAATAGTAGCGCAATTCAGCGAAAGCGCATGCTCCATTAGCCAACTAGTAACCGCTATGTATATACGAGACACCATCGCAGCGATCGCCACCGCAGCGGGGCCCAGCGCCGTCGGCATCGTCCGCATCAGCGGACCGGATGCAGCCCAGGTCGGCGCCAAGCTTTTCCAGCGCGATACCTGCCATTGGGAACCACACAAACTCACCCGAGTCGCGATCTACGGAACCGATGGGAAAACTCTCGACGACGGCCTCGCTTCACTGATGAGAAGCCCGAGAAGCTACACCGGCGAAGACGTCGTCGAGGTTCAGGGCCACGGCAGCCCCGCCGTCCTCCAAGCGACGCTCCAAGCCGCTTTTGCCGCCGGAGCCAGGCCCGCGGAGCCCGGGGAGTTCACAAAACGGGCCTTTTTGAACGGAAAACTCGACTTGGCGCAGGCCGAAGCGGTGATGGACCTGGTTCGATGTCGAACACCGAGCGCGGCGAACCTGGCTGCCGACCAGCTCTCCGGAGCTCTGTCGCGACATCTCGGATCGATCAAAAACCGTCTGATCGGGCTCAAGGGGCACCTCGAGGTCTTGATCGATTTCACCGAAGAGGACGTCGATCTCGACCCAGATGCCGTGACCAGCTCCGCATCCGTGCTTCAACGAGATCTCGAAGCCCTCCTAAAGACCTACCAGCGCGGCCGCATCTACAGAGAAGGCTTGCGGATTACCATCAGCGGGCGTCCGAACGTCGGAAAGTCCAGCCTCCTGAACGCCCTGGCGCGATCCGAACGCGCCATCGTCACCGATATCGCCGGAACCACGCGCGACGTCATCGAAGAGAGCATCGACCTCGGCGGTGTACCGGTCGTCATCAGCGATACAGCCGGAATGCGCCAAGCCACCGATCGAGTCGAGGAGATCGGCATCGAGCGGGCGCGCAACTCAGCGGCTGCCGCAGATGTGGTACTCGCCGTCGTCGATCAGTCGCAACCGTATCAGGAGCCTCCAGAGTTGGGACACGCCGAGCAGCGAACCTTGTTGGTCATCAACAAGATCGATCTTCCCTCGCGGTGGGACGACGTCCAGAGTGCGGATGCCATTCGGGTATCGGCGCGAACCGGGCAGGGCATCGAAGACCTCGAGCGAGCAATCCTCGGAATCACCGAAGAACAATGGAGCGATGCCCTCCCACCACTGACCAACACGCGCCAACGCGACGCCATCGCCAAAGTCGCCGAGAGCGTCCGCCAAGCAACAGAAGCCGCGCGAGCCGGTCATCCCCCCGACATCGTCGCCGTCGACATCCAACTCGCCCTCGACCAACTCGGCACGGTCACCGGCGAGATCATCAACGACGACGTCCTCGACTTGGTGTTCCGCGAATTCTGCATGGGCAAGTAGCTCGCCCGCGGGAAAGGGATTTTTTGCGCCGATAGCCCAACCCGGCCGACGGCCTGAACTCAATCGCTGATGAACGCCGGTGAACGCTGAGGCTACGCACGACCCGACCAACCGCCTCACCAATCACGAATCACCAAGTCCACGGATGAACACGGATCTTTGTTGTCGATGAAATCTTCGCGCGCTGCGCAGAAACGAGATGCTTGTTACACAGATATTGGCTCTCAGGCTGGAGGGTTGCGGGGTGTGTACACGAATCTTTGGTGCCGAAGCCGGGCTGTTGCGAAGTTGAGCAAGAGTCCGGTGCATCATTCATGGATGACGACATCGAGGTTGAAATATTCACATAGGCAGAGCTGCCTTACCTGCGGCCATCTGCGGACAAAAATGAAGTGTTCCCAATGGTTTGCCATCACGACAACAATCTGCGGATCGAAGCCACCCATGCCCCGATGCGTTGACGACCCCACAGCGATCATTGTACGGCGTATCTTCGCTCGAGTGAGGGACGGGATCGCATCCCGGCAGACCACCGATACTTCCGACTCCGCTGAGAGGGGTGAGAGATGAGTCTATCGTCGAACCATCGAGCAGTCTTGCGGCGCGCGATTGGTATGGTCGCAGGATTATTCCTTCACAGCAGCTCGGCAATGGCAGGCATCGTACCCGCGGGTAGCGAGTTTCAGGTCAACTCTCACACGGCCGAAGAGCAGAGATTTCCGGCGATATCGTCGGCGGCCAATGGCGATACTGTAATCGTCTGGATGAGCCGTCTCCAGGACGGCAGTTCCGAAGGAATCTTCGGCCAACGCTACGCCAGTGATGGCTCCGCATTGGGTACCGAGTTTCAAGTCAACACCTACACGCCAGATTACCAGGGTGATCCGGCAGTGTCGTCGGCAGCCAACGGCGACTTTCTTGTCGTGTGGCACAGCGTCGGCCAGGACGGCGATGACGAAGGCGTCTTCGGTCAGCGGTACGCCAGCGACGGCTCGCAGCGCGGCAGCGAGTTCCAGGTCAACACCTACACATCGCACTTCCAGGGGAGGCCTGCTGTGGCAGTCGCCTCCAATGGTGACGTCGTCGTCGCATGGACCGGGCGAGATGCAAGCGGAAACGGTATTTTCGCGCAGCGCTATAGCAGTAGCGGTCTCACCATGGGCTCTGAGTTTCAGGTCAACACTTACACGACGTCCGAGCAGATCCTCCCCACCATCGGCATCGAGACCGACGGCGACTTCGTTGTCGCCTGGTCAAGCCGTGACCAAGACACTGCCGACACCTTCTACGGTGTGTTCGCGCAACGCTACGCCAGCGACGGCTCGCAGCGCGGAGATGAGTTCCAAGTCAACGACTTCACGCCGGACGACCAAATAGCTCCTGGGGTAACCGTTGCAGCCGATGGCGACTTCGTCATCACCTGGCTGAGCAGCCTTCAGGACGGTAGCGACACCGGCGTCTTCGCCCGGCGCTACGCCAACGATGGCTCAAGGATCGGGGCCGAGTTTCAGGTCAATTCCTACACGACCGGTCGCCAGTATCGGGCGGCGGTCGCCGGGGCCGCCGACGGAGATTTTGTCGTTACCTGGGAGTCCCGGGGCGGCCAAGACGGCCATGAGGACGGTGTGTTTGCACAGTGTTACGACAGTGATGGCTCAAGGCTCGGGGCCGAGTTTCAGGTCAATTCCTACACAACGGACGATCAGGACAGTGTCGCTGTAGCAAGCTCAGCCGACGGCAATGTCGTGGTCGTGGTCTGGGACAGCGCGGGGCAGGACGGCAACACGGATGGCGTGTTCGCACAGCGTTATACAATGCCCACGCCGACACCGACTCCCACAGACATCGATGGTGACGGTGTATTGAATACCGTCGAGAGTTCCGGTCCGAACGGCGGCGACGCCAACGACGACGGTACCCAAGACGAGGTGCAAGAAGAGGTATCGAGTCTACCACTGCCGAATGGAGATTTTATCACCATGGTCACGTCGGGAGACTGTGGCCCGAACATGGTTGTGGAGACCTTCGGCGAACACGAACTCGGCCACGATCCAGGCTTCTCCTACCCCTTCGGTCTGATCGGCTTCGAGTTGTCCTGTCCGCAACCTGGGGCGAGCGCCGACATCGTATTGCTATTCCACGGCGCAAGCGATCTGTCGGAGGCAATTTATCGAAAGTTCGGCCCGCTGGCGCCGCTATTCGGTCCACCTGAGTTCTACACCCTGCCTGGAGTCACCTTCGGGACGACGGTGCTCGCCGGTGAAACCGTTGCCACAGTGCACCTCTCACTGACAGACGGAATGCTCGGCGACGACACGCCCGTCGATAGTCTCATCGTCGACCAAGGCGGTCCGGCTTTTCCGATCGTCACCCCAGCACCGGCACTGTCTAGTCGTATGATTCTCGTCGGCGTAGCGATCTTACTCGCGATTTCATCCCTCGCATTGTGGCGGCGGCGCAGCCGGCGCACGAGCGCTTGAACCTGCATCTCGGTTCCACAGCACGCAAACAGCAGCAGTCGGTCATCTACCCGACATCGTCATAGAACGCTCAAGAAGGCCACGGATGAACACCGATGAACACGGATCCAAGAATCGGGAGGAAGCGGCAAGGAAAGTTCTTATGAAGATCCGTGTTCATCTGGGTTCATCCGTGGCCTTCTTGTCCTGCGCAGCATCAGCGTTCAACTGCGTTCATCAGCGGTTTGGTTCCGGCCGTCGGCCGCGATAGGTCATCTGCGGACAAAAAAAGACCTGCTCCCAACGGTTTGCCATCTCGACCACAATCTGCGGATCGTAGTTACTCATGCCCAACCACCCAACGACCGATCTCGTGGAGGTACCGGAACTGTCTTTCAACGACTTTCACACGCAGTGGTTGCCGGGACGACTGACCACACCCGCCGCGGACGCTGCGGCGCGCGATGTCGACGGTATCGAGCCGCTGTCGTTGCGAGTGCAGACCGGACCGACCTTCACGTATCAAGCTAGGGACGGGAGACTGCAGGTCGTCGAAGGCGCTGCGAACGGCGCCGTTGTCGTCGAGTTCGACGAATCATCGTTTCGCGCTTTCCTCACCGAAGAACTGAGCGCCGCCGGCGTTTTCTATTCCGGACAGATCAAGGTCATCGCCGGCGAAGGCCACCGCTTCCTGCGCTGGGAGCCGGCACTGCGGGCGCTGTATCACGGCCGCCCGATTCTCGACCTCGATGCGATTGAACTACGCGATCGAGCCGGTGACATTCTCGACATCACCAACGGATTCGACTTCGAAGCTGCAATCGACAGCGCCGACGCGGCCCACTTCATGAAGACCGCGGGGTTCCTCCTGGTACACAACGTCTTCGCCATGGACGAGGTCGCGGCGCTGCGCGCCGAATGTGATCGAGCGCGCGCACTGATGACGCCGGGCGATCGCCGAGCGTGGTGGGGCAACCACGCCGACGGCACCTCGATCTGCACGCGGGTCAACTACGCCGGCGAGATATCCGAACTGGTCGGCAACCTTTACGACGATCCGCGTCTCGAGAAACTCATCGAGGCGACTGGCGACGAGGTCCGCCCCGCCCACGACCGCCTCGACGGCGCTACGGTGATCTTCAAGACGCCCGACATGCGCGAAGGGCTCTCCGACTTGCCGTGGCACCGCGACTGCGGGATGGGCGGTCATCCGGTGATGTGCCCGCTAATCAATCTCAGCGTACACCTGACGGCGGTTTCAGCCGAAAGCGGCGACCTGCGGGCGGTGCCGGGGTCGTTTGCCGGCACGACACATCCCGTCGATTCGCACCCCGGAGAATCGCTCGGAGTGTCGATGGCCGCGAAAGCGGGGGACGTCACGCTGCACTACGGTGATTTGGTTCACTCTGCACCCGCGCCAACGACTGGCGGAAAGCGGACTGGTCGGGTCACGATCAACCTGACGTACCCGAACGTGCGGTGTTTCGAAGTCGTCGGGCCAGGCCAGGGTTACAACGACGCGCTATTGAACGCCGCTGACAGTCCGATCTCGACCTAGCCTCGACAAGACTTCGCGAGCAGAAGAACGCTTACGTCCAGTCGTCTTCCGGCTGAAGCATACACATCTCAGAGCCGAGCTTCGGAAGCACGACCTGCGTAACTTGCGCCTTGGCAGGCGAGGGCGCCTCCGCAGTGAATGTCGTTTCCGATCCCGTCGCAGAGACTCGCGTTTGTATGAGAGGTGCCGTGGCAAGTGTCATTGCCACAATGATCAACGCGAGGATCGGGCTGGGTTGGCTATAGGTGTCTGTTCCGCGTCCGTATCGATTATCCATGCGATAGATCAAAGCAACATTCGGGCCAGCCTGTTCGACGCGCTTCGTCTCGGCTAGCTACGGAGGCCAAACCCAGCCCTGTGACGACATCTGGACGACCCATCGCCGTTTGCTGTCGGTGGTGTATGCGCAGTGATTGGCGAGGTTGCGAGTCAGCCGTCAAGGCCAGCGAATGAACACTGTCCACTGCGGCTGCACCGCAGTTCGGAACAGCGGCAACGGGACTACCGTCGCCGATCCGCCGCAGGGGCCCCCTCGGAAGTATCAGTCGGAGCAAGGCCTCCGCGAACCTGGACCGACCCATGCACACAACCTGTCGGCACACTGTTTCCGTTCGGATCGACAGCCCCAGGCCCGCTGCATCGTAGCGTAAAGTTACCGACCTGAGCGGCCTCGGCAATCTGCACCCGGCAGGTGTAGAGGACAGCGCCATTCGGAATCGGGGTGATATTTCCAAACATCGCCACCAGCGTGCTTAAGCCCGTACAGTCGACACCCGGAGTACACCCTCCGGGCACAAATACAAAGATCGACTCCTCCCTGGCCAACGCTGGGTTGACCTCGCAATCCTCGATCTTGCACTCGCCGTTGCAGTCGGCATCGGTGACGCAGGGGCTGCCGTTCCTTCGACAGGTTCTGCTTCCAATCGGCACCTCGGGCACAAATACACCAGGACCGAAGAAAATATCGTTCTCGGTCGCTGCAACCGACGTGTTGCTCACCAGGCGGACCTCGATTTCGACGGTTCCTCCCGGAACTCCAGCGGCCGAGCCGATCTCAATTGTCGCTCCTGACGGAGGCGGAGTCGCCGTTGGCTCCGTTGTCGGGGGCGGAGTCGCCGGACACCCTTTCAGCGCGTTCCCGACGGCGAGAACCATTTCATTGATTCGGACTAATCCGTCTCCAGACGCGTCCGCTACAGAACACGCATCCAGCGTCTGTACGCCGAGTGCGATGTTCACCATGCGGACCAACTCATGGATATCGACCCGGCCATTGGAATCGCAGTCGCCCGTACAGGCATCCGACGGCATAGGGACACCCCCCAGGAGCAGAGTCGAAGCAAGCACTGCCGTTGCAATCCTAGACATCTCCTACCTCCTCAGGGACTCACTCAGACAATGAAGCATTTGTCGGGAAACTCCAGCAAGGTTGATCTCCCACACACTTCGTGCGGGCGCGGCGCTTCGGAAACAAGCTGGACACGCCGCACGATGGTCTGGACGCAGACGCCGTTTCCAGTCGCGATGGCTACAGCGGTTGGCACCGGGCCGCGGCCCCGGTATGGGTCGATACGTGACATCGCACACGACCAAGAGCTTCGACGTGATCGTCGTTGGTGCCGGGCACTCGGGTATCGAGGCCGCTTTGGCGTCGGCTCGCCTTGGGTGTTCGACTCTCATGGTTACACTCAATCTCGACCAGATTGGCCAGATGTCGTGTAATCCCGCTATCGGCGGTATCGGCAAGGGGCACCTGGTCAAGGAAATTGATGCACTCGGCGGCGAAATGGCGCTGGCGATCGACGAGACCGGGATTCAGTTTCGCCAGCTCAATACGCGCAAGGGTCCGGCTGTCAGAGCGTCGCGCGCACAGGCCGACAAGCAGGCCTATCGCAACCGGATGAAGCGGCGCGTCGAGAACGCTCCGAACCTCTTTACCTACCAAGCCTCGGCTCGATCCCTCGTCGTCCGCAGCGGCCGGGTTTGCGGCGTCGAGACCGAAATGGGCGAGACCATCGAAGCCGGTGCAGTGATTCTTACTACCGGAACCTTCCTCAATGGGTTGATCCATGTCGGCGATCGTCAGCAAACCGCTGGACGCGCCGGTGACTTCGCCGCGGTCGGCATGAGCGCGTCGCTCGCCGAACACGGTCACCTCATCGGGCGCCTCAAGACTGGGACCTGTCCTCGTTTGGACACCAGGTCGATCGACTATTCCCAACTCGAAGTACAACCGGGCGACGATACGCCAGTACCGTTTTCCTACGCCACCGAGCGCATTGAACAGTCCCAGATCCCTTGTCACATCACTTATACAAACCCCAAAACGCATGACCTTATCCGCGGCGGCCTTGACAGATCGCCGATGTACAACGGCACGATCGACAGCACTGGACCGCGCTATTGCCCGTCCATCGAAGACAAGATCGTTCGCTTCGCCGACCGCGACCGACATCAGATTTTCTTAGAGCCAGAAGGGCGAGAGACCGTTGAGGTCTATCCGAACGGTCTCTCCACGAGTCTCCCCTTGGACATCCAGGCAGCCATGGTCCGAACCATTCCCGGTCTTGAAGATGCGGTCATCATGAGACCCGGATACGCGATTGAATACGATTATTCAGACCCTACGCAGCTCGCAGTTTCGCTAGAATCTAAACTCGTAGCAAACTTGTTCTTAGCTGGGCAGATCAATGGGACTACTGGTTATGAAGAGGCTGGTGCTCAAGGCCTGATAGCGGGCACGAATGCGGCGCGATCTATCCGCGGCGAGTCGCCCCTGACACTGCGCCGCGACCAAGCCTACATCGGTGTGATGATCGACGACCTGGTCACACGCGGCGTCGGCGGTGAGCCGTATCGGATGTTCACCTCGCGCGCCGAACACAGACTTCTCCTGCGCGAAGACAACGCAGACTTGCGTCTGACCGAGATCGGTCACCAGATCGGCCTCGTCTCGGACGAACGCTTGAACAGAACCGAAACCCGAAGAGTCTCGATTCACGACACCAGAGATCTTCTCGCCGCTGCTTCCCTGCGAGCGACAGAGGCAACCAACGATCGCTTGCAAGAGCTCGGCTCCGCCGCAATCAAACAGACCACGACCCTGGCCGAGATCCTGCGTCGGCCGGAGATTTGTTTTGGCGAAGCCTGCAGACTTGGCGATATCGACGCGACATCTATCCGTCCAGACGTCGCCGCCCAGGTCGAGATCGATATCAAGTACGACGGCTACGTGAAGCGGCAGCAGCACGCCATCAAACGAATCGAAGGAATGGAGTCGGCCTCGATTCCCGATAGTCTCGACTTCCGCCAGATCCGAGGACTCTCGAGAGAAGTGTCGGAAAAGCTGTCCAACGCACGCCCCACATCCCTCGGCCAGGCGTCGCGAGTCGCCGGGGTGACGCCGGCGGCGATCTCCCTTCTCGCGGTTCACTTGCGCCGCCCGGCACCGTGACTCCCTCAAGCCAAGGCCCACAAGATCTGAACGAGCTCTATTCCTGGTGTGAGAACCACGGCCTCAGCTTTTCGCCAAAACAACGGGATCAGATCCGCAACTATCTAGAAACACTAGAGGTTTGGCTCCCTAAGGTTGCGCTCTTCGGAGCCGGCGAGGGGCCTTTGATGGTCTCGAAGCATCTTCCGGACGCCTTTTTCGTCGCCACACTATGCCCGGAACGGGGCCACACAGCGGATTTGGGATCCGGTGGTGGACTCCCGGGAATCCCGATGGCGATAGCGAAACCTGAGCTCACAGTCGATCTGATCGAGTCCAAGTCCAAGAAGATCTCGTTTCTATCCGAAGCCGCGAAGACCATCCCGAACGCACGACCGCGAAACACGCGCATCGAAGCGCTGGGCTCGAACATGGACTCAGCCTATGACCTGGTCGTCGCGCGCGCGCTGGCGCCCTTGAAACGGCTCCTACCGATGTCTCGACCGCTGTTGGACGACGGGGGCACCTTGCTGGCGATGAAAGCCTCTTCGTTTCAAGAGGAGTTGGCGGAAGTGACCCCGGCCGACGTCGGCTTCAAGCTGACAGACGCCCGGCCCTACGACCTGCCTTCCGGCGACACCAGAGTCGTTCTCAGTTTCGAGGCAATCCCCCAACTATAACGCCAAAGGCAGGCTAAAGCCGGTAGCGGTTTTTCATCTCGAGGTACCGACCGTGGGCCTTTCCGTCGAGTTCGGGCGTCAGAACACGGTCGAGCAACGGAATCAGCGAGAGCCTCAGGAAGTCGCCACGCGCCATCCACTGAAAGTATCGCCGGCCCGAATGGTTGTACGGACCGTATAGCCGCCCCTCCGGGAGCTTCTCCTCCAGCCAGCGGAACAGATTCTCGTGATCCGTGTGCATCCGCAAGGTGATATGCGGTTGCTTTCCGTCGCCACCAAAATGTCCCTCACCGACCAGAATTCCCACCAAAAAACCTGTTTCGAAGTCTGTGAGCATAGCCAATACCCCGTCTCGGTTGTTTCACCGTTGGGTTTCTCGTGAAACATCGCGCAAAAACACCCAAATTTGTTTCACCGTTGGGTAACACGTGAAACAATTGACCACAAATCCGCCTTTGGGGCACAAAATTTCGCGAACAATTTGAACGCGGCAAGACTCTTGTGATAGGACCTGGCCCAGGCGAACTGAGGGGCGGATACATTGGGCAGGGTTGTATGCATCGCCAACCAGAAGGGCGGGGTCGGCAAGACCACGACGGCAATCAATCTCGCCGCCAGCATCGCAATTTGCGGTCACAAAGCCCTTCTGATTGATCTCGATCCACAGGCGAATGCGACCAGTGGATTGGGAGTTCGCGACACCGACGACGGGCCCTCGACCTACGACTTGCTCATGGGCGAGAAATCGGCCGAAGACATCGTGCGGCCGACAACCCAGGAACGACTCGATATCCTACCGGCCCAGCGCGACCTGGTTGGCGCCGAGGTCGAGCTCGTCCAGGCCTTGGCCCGAGAGCACCGTCTGAAAGAAGCGCTCGCCCCAATTCGCAATCGGTACGACATTATTCTGGTCGACTGCCCCCCATCCTTGGGACTTTTGACAATCAACGGGCTCACAGCTGCCGACGGCGTACTCGTACCTCTGCAATGCGAGTACTACGCGCTGGAGGGTTTGAGCGCTCTGATGGAAACCGTTCGGTTGATTCGGGAGCGCCTGAATCCCGATCTTGCCATCGAAGGCATCCTCCTAACGATGTTCGACACCCGCAACAGCCTATCCCATCAAGTCGCGGCCGAAGTGCGCGAACACTTTGCCGACGACGTTTTCGAAACGACGATTCCGCGCAACGTACGACTAAGTGAATCGCCAAGCCACGGTATTCCCGTCGCCCACTACGACGCGACATCCAAGGGCGCCCAGGCCTACCTGGACTTGGCCAACGAGTTGCTTCCGCCAAGGAGCCTCGAGCCAAGCCGCGGCCTGGAATCTCCAGCTGCAGAGGCCGCTGAATCATCGCCACAAGAACAACCAACAACGACAGCAAGCGAATCACTGCCGCAGGAACAACCAGCGGAAGCAATCGATAGGGAGGTGGATGTAGATGGAAGCTCGGCGAAGAGCGCTTGGGAGGGGACTCGGAGCCCTGATCGGTCCCGACCAAACGAGCAACAAACCGACGGCCATTCCGGCACGGCCGCTCCAACAGACACAAACGACAGCCCCGATAGAGACGATTATTCCTAACCAGTACCAACCACGTAATATATTTGACGATCAGGCAATTGAGGAACTTTCGCGCTCGATCAAGCAGAAAGGAATTCTCCAACCCCTTCTCGTGCGGGGCTCAGAGGGCCATTTTGAGCTGATTGCCGGCGAGCGAAGGTTCCGGGCCGCAAAGCTCGCGGGCTTGACAGAAGTTCCTATACAGATCCGCGATGTCGACGATCGGGAGGCGCTGGAGCTGGCCCTGATCGAGAATATCCAACGTGAAGATCTAAATCCGGTTGAGGAAGCTCGAGGCTACCAGCAGCTGGCAGATGAATTTGCCATGAGCCACGACGACATCGCCCTCCGGGTCGGAAAGACACGGGCTGCGGTGACCAACAGCCTCCGTCTATTGCAGCTGTCGCGAGAAATACTCTCGCACATCGAGGCCGGAAAGATGTCGGCCGGTCACGGGCGATCCTTGCTCGCAATACCCGCCGGCGACGAGCGCGACAAAGCCGCCGACGAAATCATCGGCCGCAAGCTCAATGTACGCGACGCCGAAAAACTCGTGCGAGAGCGAGCCCAGACCCCACAGGATCCAGACGCCGCAGACCGCATCAGTCTTGAGTCATCGCTCGGTCAAGTCCTCGGCACCAAGGTGCGAATCCGCACCAGTGGAAAGAAGAAGGGGCGGATCGAGATTGAGTTCTACTCGTTGGACCAGCTCGACGGACTGGTCGAGCGGCTAGCCCCAGATTCCCGGGCTGCGGCCTCCTTTTGAAGCCCCGTTTTGACACCGTGGGCGTCGACCGCTATAAGCAAGACGCCCATTTTCACCCCCCATTGGATTAGGAGAAGAAAATGGCGCTGTTCACAAAAGACGACAAATCAGCCACTCCGGAACCGAAAAAAATGCCGGCCAGTCAACCAACTCCCGCCCCCACACGGCGCCTCGAAGTCAATGCCCACCTCGGCCAAGGAGCGCGGGTCGAAGGAAAGTTGACGTTTAAAGGTAGTGTCCAGATCGACGGTGAAGTCGAAGGTGAGATTCATGCCGACGACACCGTTACGCTCGGTGAATCGGCCCGGGTCAACGCTCGCATCAGCGCCGCGACCATTGTCGCACAAGGCCATGTCGAGGGAGATCTCGTGGCCAGCAAGCGTATCGAACTGCGCGCCCCAGCGTCGATCCTCGGGAACGTAACAACGCCCACTCTGATCATTCAGGAGGGGGTCCGTTTTGAAGGACGCTCTGATATGGGTGGCAAGACTAGCGCAGCAGACAGCGGCGATAAGGTCGCAATTTTTCCTACCGATGAGCGCGGCGCCAGCCGTCGCAAGAACGAGGCGTCAAAGTAGGCGCATCCTACCGAACACCGAAGACTCCCACCCACCAGACATTCTCAAGGAGACAGCAGACCTGCACCCGGTCGCGCAATCGGCCGGGTGCGTTTGCGCCGTAACATGAATCTGACACCAGACCATACGCTGATCTATCAGGTCATCCTCTTTATCTTTGTTTGGATCGGTCTCAGCCGCATGGCCTTCGCCCCCACGTCGGAAGTGCTCGACAAGCGACGAGGCAGAACTGTCGCGGCGGAGGAGGAAGCGGTCTCGATGGTAGCGTCGGCCGATTCAGATCGCGAAACCTACGATCGCAAGGTGCACGAGCGGCGCGCGCAACTCTCTGCCGAAACCGCAAGCGCCCGCGCCAGTGCACAGGAGGAGTCTGCGCAAGTTCTAAACAGCGCGCGCGAGTCCGCCAACCAAGCGCTCAATGCACAACGCGCAGCGGTCGCCGGCCAGATCGAATCAGCGCGCAAGACACTTGCCAACGACGTGGATGCAATCGCCAACCAGATGTTGACGCGAGTCTCCGGAGGCAAGGCATGAGCCGAACTTCGCAACGCGTGATTCTCACCCTCCTAATGATCGCGCACCCGGTACTCGCATTCGCATCCGCGGATGAGCATCACGGAATGTCGACGCCTCTCAAGCTTGGCGTCATGACCATCAACTTGTTGATCTTCCTCGCCATCTTGCGCTCGTCGGCCTTGCCGGCCGTGAAGGAATGGGTGGCGGACCGGCGCAGCCAGGTGGTCGATGCGCTCGAAAAGGCGGCGAACGCCAAAAGGGAAGCCGAACAACTCAAACAACAGTGGACCGAACGCTTGGCGAGCCTCGACAAGGAAATCGTCGAGATGAGAGCGCAGGCGCAGACCCAGATCGAGTCCGAGCGTGACCAGATACTCGAAGCTGCGGCCAAGTTGGCCGACAGCATCCGCCGCGACGCCGAGCGTGCGGCAGAGCAAGAGCTCCGCAACGCCCGTGACCTGCTCCGCTCCGAGGTCGCCCAACGTGCCTACCAGATGGCCGTCGCTGCGGCGCCCAGCGCTATCGGTAGCGGCGAGCAACAGCGCTTCGTCGATGAGTTCCTCGATCAGGTGGCAAAATGAGTTCGGTCGCTCGACGGTACGCCAGGGCCATTTTGGGCACGGCGGAGAAGGAACAGGACCTCGAGAAGATTCTCACCGAGCTGTCGACAATCGCCAGCTTGACTCTGGCGCCTGGGGTCTCGGCGGCACTGGAGAATCCGCTCCTCGCCGAGAGCAAGCGACGCCAGTTGGCATCGACCATCGCGTCCGAGGCCGGCGTGCAGCCGACCGTCGCAAACTTCGTCCAACTCCTCGGCGACAACAAAAGGCTCGATCAAATCCCCGCAATCGCAACGCAATTCATGGAGCTGCTCGACGAGAAGCTCGGCCGCGTGCGCGCTACGGTCACAACCGCGACCGAGCTAGACCAAGCGTCGCTCGACCGGATCATCGCAACTTTCGAAAAGAAGACGGGCAAGAAGGTCGTTCCAGAAGCCGTCGTCGATGCCGACCTGCTAGGCGGGATCATCGTCGACGTCGAAGGCAAGGTTTACGACGGTAGTCTGCGCAATCAGCTCAAGAAGCTGGCCAGCGACATTGCCGGCAGTCAGTCCTACATTTAGCCAACCTGCGAGACCACCTGTTTGAGAGACTTCGGGCGTCCGCCCGACCATTGACAAAAATCGAGTACGAAGCTCGCCGACCATATCCATAGGTTGGAGCCGGCGAGGAGGGAGCACGGGGCATGGAGATTCGCGCTGCGGAGATCAGCGACATCATCAAGAAGCAGATCGAGGATTACGAACGCGAGGTAGAGGTTCGCGAAACCGGACGAGTCCTGTCCTCCGGTGACGGAATCGCACGCGTTTACGGCCTTGATAAGGTCGCAGCCGGTGAACTGGTCGAGTTTCCGCACCAGGTCTACGGACTCGCTCTCAACCTCGAGGACGACAATGTCGGCGTCGCAATCTTCGGCGAAGTGCACGAAGTTGGCGAAGGTGACGAGGTCAAGCGTACCGGTCGAATCGCGGAGGTGCCGGTTGGCGATGCGCTGCTCGGCCGCGTTGTAAACGCACTTGGCCAGCCGATTGACGGCAAGGGGGCGATCGACACAAAAGACACGCGCCGCATCGAGCTGAAGGCTCCTGGTATCGTATCGCGTCAGCCGGTCACCGAGCCGATGCAAACCGGAATCAAGGCGATCGACGCGATGATCCCGGTCGGTCGAGGTCAACGCGAGCTCATCATTGGCGACCGACAAACCGGGAAAACAGCTGTCGCGATCGACACCATCATCAACCAAAAGGGCGGCGACGTCGTTTGCATTTACGTCGCCATCGGTCAGAAGCGATCAACGGTAGCGCAAGTGGTCGAGCGGCTGACCCGGGCTGGAGCCATGGACTACACCATCGTAGTCGCGGCAACGGCCTCCGACCCAGC
Source organism: Deltaproteobacteria bacterium (assembly GCA_029262455.1). Classification (GTDB taxonomy): domain Bacteria; phylum Desulfobacterota; class Binatia; order HRBIN30; family CADEER01; genus CADEER01. The sequence continues at coordinate 382,127 of JAJCZJ010000088.1, forward strand.
ACCGCTCCAATTTATCGCGCCGTACTCGGGTTGCGCGATGGGAGAGTTCTTTCGCGATAGCGGACGACATGCTCTTTGCGTCTACGACGACTTGTCGAAGCAAGCCGTCGCCTACCGGCAACTCTCGCTTCTGCTGCGTCGCCCGCCGGGACGTGAAGCATTCCCCGGAGACGTCTTCTACTTGCACTCCCGCTTGCTCGAGCGCGCCGCCAAGATGAGTGACGCCGAAGGCGGTGGGTCGCTGACCGCCCTGCCGATCATTGAAACGCAGGCAGGCGACGTCTCGGCGTACATTCCGACCAACGTCATCTCGATCACGGATGGTCAGATCTTCCTTGAAAGCGACCTGTTCTTCTCCGGTGTACGACCGGCGGTGAACGTCGGTCTCTCGGTGTCGCGTGTCGGTGGCAACGCCCAGATCAAGGCGATGAAACAGGTGGCGGGTACGATGCGCCTCAATCTCGCTCAGTTTCGCGAGATGGCAGCGTTTGCGCAGTTCGGATCCGATCTCGACGCATCGACACAGAACATGCTCGCACGCGGGGAAAGATTGGTCGAAATCCTCAAGCAGGGGCAATACGTACCGATTCCCGTAGAGAAACAAGTATTGATCATCTACGCAGCGACCAACGGTTGGCTGGACGCTTACGAGCCGAGCGCTTTGGGGCACTACGAAGAAGAGCTGTACCGCTTCGTCGATAGTCGACACGCCGATGTTCTGGAACTGATCCGTACGGAGAAGAAGATGAGCGACGACGTCAAGGAAAAGGTCGACGCAGTTCTCGACGGGTTCAAGAAAGAGTTCTCGGCCTGAACCGAGCACAACGACTGAAACACTGAGAGAAATCGATGCCCTCGCTCAAGGTAATCCGTAAGCGGATCAGCTCGGTCAAAAGTACCCAGCAGATCACCAAAGCGATGAAGATGGTCGCGGCGGCGAAATTGCGCCGTGCTCAGGACGCAGCGACACAGGCCAGGCCGTACGCCGACAAGCTCAGCGCTCAGCTCGGCACGGTGGCGTCGCGTGTCGCCAACGCTGACTCGAACCCGTTGTTGGCGGTTCGCGACGAAGAGAAGACCGTCGATCTCATTCTGGTCACCAGTGATCGCGGTCTTTGCGGCGGCTACAACGCCAACCTGATCCGACGCTGTGATCAGTTCCTGGCAGAAAAATCAGACGTGAATGTTCGATTGACCGTCATTGGCGGCAAAGGTCACTCACATTACACCAAACGCGATGTGCCGATCCACGAGGAACACACGGCTCTTGTCGGTGGTCCGGGACACCAGCTAGCTGTCCAACTCGGGACACGCGTGTCGCGCGACTACGCCATTGGCGCCACCGACGCCGTGTACGTGCTCTACAGCAAGTTTCAATCCGCGATCTCGCAGGTGCCAACCATCGCGAAGTTGTTGCCGGTCACGCGCGAAGAAGAAGCCACCGGCGATGGTGATCTGGTCGACTACATCTACGAACCAGATCCAGCGACGCTGCTCGGAAAGCTGCTGGTCCAATACATCAATACCCTCACCTACCGCGCCTTCCTTGAGGCAATTGCCAGCGAACACGCGGCCCGTATGACGGCGATGGACAGTGCGACCTCCAATGCGTCCGACATGATGGATCGCCTAACACTCGAAATGAACCGCGCTCGTCAGGCAGCAATAACGACAGAGCTAATGGAAATCGTCTCCGGCGCTGAGTCCCTCAAGGGCTGAGCCGCCGTCACCTCACCTTAAAAAACGCGAGACTACAGACAACACAAAGAGGGCTGTTGAGAATGAGTACTGGAAAGATCACCCAGGTCATTGGACCGGTCGTAGACGTCGAATTTCCCGCAGGCCAATTGCCGCCGATCCTGCACGCGCTGCAAGTGACCAATCCGGAAATCAACAGCGACGAATGGAATCTGGTCGTCGAGGTCAGCCAACACCTCGGCGAGAGCACGGTTCGCTGCATCGCGATGGACGCGACCGAAGGCCTTGTGCGAGGCATGGAAGTCCGCGACACCGGCGCTGCGATCACGGTGCCCGTCGGCCCCGAAACACTTGGTCGCATCCTCAACGTTATCGGCGAGCCGGTCGATGAAGCCGGTCCCGTCAACGCCAAGTCCCATGCGCCTATTCACCGTTCCGCACCACCGTTCGTTGATCAGGCAACCGAAGTCGAAGCTTTCGAGACCGGGATCAAGGTCGTCGATTTGCTCGCACCGTACTCGCGCGGTGGAAAGATCGGACTCTTCGGCGGAGCCGGTGTCGGTAAGACCGTCATCATCATGGAGCTCATCAACAACGTCGCCAAGCAGCACGGCGGCTACTCCGTCTTCGGCGGCGTCGGCGAACGTACCCGTGAAGGTAACGACTTGTGGAACGAGATGAAGGAGTCGGGCGTCATCGAACGCGCGACCCTGGTCTACGGCCAGATGAACGAACCGCCGGGTGCGCGTGCACGCGTCGCTCTGACAGCGCTGACCGCTGCTGAGTACTTCCGCGACGAGGAAGGGAAGGACGTTCTCCTTTTCATCGACAACATCTTCCGCTTCACCCAGGCTAACTCTGAGGTGTCAGCACTGCTCGGACGAATTCCGTCCGCAGTGGGATACCAGCCGACACTGGCTAGTGACCTCGGTGAGCTGCAAGAGCGAATTACGACGACAAACAAGGGATCGATCACGTCGGTGCAGGCGATTTATGTTCCGGCTGATGACCTTACCGACCCGGCGCCGGCGACAACCTTTGCCCACCTCGATGCGACGACCGTGCTGTCACGCCAGATCGCCGAGCTCGGCATCTACCCGGCTGTGGACCCTCTCGACTCGACATCGCGAATTCTCGACCCCAATATCCTCGGCGAGGAGCACTACAACGTCGCCCGTCAGGTCCAAGAGGTTCTACAGCGTTACAAGGACCTTCAGGACATCATCGCAATTCTCGGAATGGACGAGCTGTCGGAAGAAGACCGCCAGGTCGTTGCCCGCGCTCGCAAGATGCAGCGCTTCCTCTCCCAACCGTTCTTCGTCGCCGAGCAGTTCACCGGGACCCCGGGAAAATACGTCAAGCTCGCCGACACCATCCGAGGCTTTAAGGAAATCGTCGACGGCAAACACGACGACATCCCCGAGCAGGCCTTCTACATGCAAGGGACGATCGAGGAAGTGCAGGAGGCAGCCAAGAAGATGGCCGCCGAAGCAGCGTAAGATATGGCTACCAAGTTCCAACTGCGAGTCGTCACCCCGACCAGCGAAGCCGTCAACGAAGAGGTCTTCGAGGTCACGGCTCCGGGCACGATGGGAGAGTTCGGCATCCTGCCCGACCACGCGGCTTTTCTATCGTCACTCGAAACAGGCTGCCTGCGCTACCGAAGTGACTCTGGTGAGCAAAGGATCGCCATCCGCGACGGCTTCGCCGAGGTCAGCGGCAACGTCATGACCGTACTCTCGGAAGCCGCCGCACGGCCCGACCAAGTTGATACCGGCGAGGTGACGGCCGAACTTCAGCAGGCCACATCCCAGCTCAGTGATCTGTCGATCTACGACGACGGGTATCAGGACGCGGCAGCAGCCGTCAGCTGGGCGGAAGCACGCCTTTCGGCCGCCGCCCAGTAGCCAACCGATCTCCCCCCTGTCGGTTGGGCGGAATCCGCGCGCCTTAGCAGCCCGTTGAAAAACAGGACACCCGCTGCAAATGGTCTTTAAGCGCCATGGCTGCGTTGCGAAATCCTCAACAAAAGCCCCGACTTTGCCTCCCTCCGCCGCCAAGGCTTCGGAGGACAGGCCGGTTTCGCGCCTTGCCCTGACACTCAAATCCTCATTTTCGCTTGCGCGCCTGTTTTTCAACGGCCGCTGGTTGCATATGCATGCACATGCATGTACAAGAAATCGGCATGCGGACGACGATCGAAATGTCCGACGATGTGCGGGCCAGGCTCCTTGAGATCGCCGCCCGCCGCGGCATCAAGGGCTTCTCCCACTTGGTCCAGGACGCTCTCGAGGGCTATCTGGCCGGCCTCGACTCGGAAAACGAGCGGGTCCGCAGGGCGGTTCTTCTCAAGGGTTCATTCCGCGAAAAGGACGCAAACAACATGCGAATTGCCATTCGCGTCTTGCGCGGGCGCGAATGATACTTGCCGACACCGACGTCCTCATCGATTTTCTCAGTGGAGTCGAACCGGGAGCTTCGCGTGTTCAGCTCGAACTCGAGCATGGTCAGCTCTTTACCACCTCGATCAATCGCTTCGAGCTACTGAGCGCCGCCAAATCGGCGCGGCAGGCACGCTTGATTCGCCAACTTTTGGAAGCCCTTCCCTGTATAGCGATCGATTCCGAAATTGCTGACAAAGCGGCCGAACTTCATCGGGCAATTGCCCAGGGCGAAAACCCTGTGTCGATGAACGTTTGCTTGATCGCGACCGTCGCCGTGAGCCAGAAGGCACTGATGCTGACCCGCGAGCGGACCGCCTTCGAACAGATTCCCGACGTCGCCTTTGCCTCGATCGCCGACTCCGGATGATCCTTATAACTCCGGGGCGCTCGCAATTGCCGGCACTCGACCTGTCTGCGACACTTTCCCTATGAAAAACACCACGATCAACGACGCTCTCTATGACTACCTCATCGCGCACGGCAATAACTCCGACCCCGTTCTCGCCGAACTAGCAGAGGTCACACAATCCAAAGTTCAGGATCTTTGGATCATGCAGATCGCACCTGAGCAGGGCACGCTGATGGAAATCCTCGTTCGAATCAGCGGCGCGAAATCCGCGATCGAAATCGGAACCTTCACCGGCTACAGCGCCATCTGTATCGCTCGCGGTTTGCCCAACGACGGGTCCCTTCTGTGTTGCGACACGAGCGAGGAATGGACATCGATCGCCCGCACGTATTTCGACAAGGCAGGAGTTTCGTCCAAGATCGATCTTCAAATCGCGCCAGCGATCGAAACATTGCGTGCACTTCCCGAGGATCGGGTCTTTGACTACGCCTTCATCGACGCCGACAAGGTCAGCTACCAGTTGTACTACGAGGAACTTCTGAAACGGCTCCCCACCAACGGCCTCATGGTATTCGACAATGTACTTTGGGGCGGCAACGTCATCAACGGCGACGACGAGAGTGAAGCGACCGTCGCATTGCAGAAACTGAATCAACACATCGCCACCGACGACCGCGTACAAGCTGTGATGCTCAGCATCTCGGACGGTCTGACGATCGTAAGAAAACGCTAACGCAGCAGAGCTTGGTGTCCCTCTCTCAAGCTCGACTCCAGGCGATCCGGCACGCGTCCGGAAGTTCCCTCACCCCCGACCAAACGCTAGGTTCTCTTCATGCACACCAACCGGCTGATTGACGAAACCAGTCCCTATCTCCTCCAGCACGCCCACAACCCCGTGGACTGGTACCCGTGGGGCGAGGCTGCCTTCGCGGCGGCCCGCGAACAGAACAAGCCAATCTTACTCAGTGTCGGTTACTCGGCTTGCCACTGGTGTCACGTCATGGAACGCGAATCGTTCGAGGACGCGAAAATCGCCGCGTTGATGAACCAAAGCTTCATCAACGTAAAAGTCGATCGCGAGGAACGTCCTGACGTCGACCACATCTACATGAGTGCCGTTCAAATCCTCACCGGCCGCGGTGGATGGCCGATGACCGTCTTCTTGCAACCAGACGGGCAACCGTTTTACGGCGGCACCTACTTTCCTCCCGAGGATCGCCACGGAATGCCAGGGTTTCCCCGCGTCCTCGTTACCATCGCACAAAAATTCCGCGAAACACCTGACGACCTGGACAAAGCCGTTCGGGAGATCAGTTCCCGCCTAAAGCAGCATGAAACGATGACAGGCACGAATCTCTTGCCCGGTCCGGATCTGCTCCTGAGCGCTGCCGACACTCTGGCTAACTCCTACGACCCTACACATGGTGGTATCGGCACGGCTCCAAAGTTTCCCAACACCGCAGCGCTCGATCTATGGCTGCGCGCATCGCACGCAAGCGGCGACCAACGCTACGCCGAGATGACCCTCCACACACTGCGCAAGATGGCTCGCGGCGGCGTCTACGACCAACTCGGCGGCGGTTTTCACCGCTACTCCGTCGACCAAGTTTGGCTGGTGCCGCACTTCGAGAAGATGCTCTACGACAATGCCCAGCTGGTTCCACTGTACCTATCGGCCTACCAGCTTACCGGCGACGCCTTCTTCGCAGACATCGCGCGCGACATTCTCGACTACGTAGTGCGCGAGATGCGCGACGAAGAGGGAGGGTTCTACTCGACCCAAGACGCCGACAGCGAGGGCATCGAGGGAAAGTACTTCGTCTGGGATCGCGCAGAGGTCGAGCACGTTGTCGGGGCGGAAAATGCTGATCTCATCTGTCGCTACTGGGATGTAACCGACGAAGGCAACTTCGAGGGCAAGAACATCCTGCGCGTTCCTCTCGACAAAGCGCAGGCGGCGAAGAAGTTCGGTTTGGAAGCACAGGAGCTAACCGCCGTTCTCCAAGACGCGCGGCAAAAGCTTCTTGCCGAGAGAGAGACCCGAGTCCGCCCCGATCGTGACGAAAAGATGCTCACGTCTTGGAACGGTCTCATGATATCGGCGTTCGCCAGGGCATCCGAAGTCTTCGGCGATGAGACCTACGCACGAGTCGCCACCGACGCCGTGACACACGTCGAGCGCGTACTCCGCGATGGCGATCGCCTTCGCGCAACCTGCAAGGACGGCGTCGCAAAGCTCAACGCTTACCTCGACGATTACGCTTTCTACGGCAACGCCCTCATCGACGTCTTCGAGGCAGTCCAAGAACCCGCCTATCTCACGCAGGCTACTTCGCTGTGCGACGCCATGCTGGAACATTTCTGGGACGATCGCGCGAGCGGATTCTTCTTCACCAGCGATGATCACGAAGAGCTGATCATGCGGTCGAAACCGGCCTTTGACGGCTCGATCCCGTCCGGCAACTCGGTCGCCGTCCACCTATTGCTGAGGCTTTACCACCATACGACGCAGCCCCAGTATCTCGAACGGGCCGAGGCGGTCTTCAAACTCTTCGGTCAAACTGCCGACACCCAACCATTCGGGCTCGCGAATCTCATCGCCGCCGCCGACTTTCACGTTCGCAAGCCAAAAGAGGTCGTGGTCGTCATCCATCCCGAGAATGCTGCGTCGGATCCAATCCTGCGCCAACTCCGCTCGGCGTATATCCCCAACCGAACTCTGACTCTAGTCGACCCGGATCCCAGTACCCCGCGACCGGCCTTGCTCGAAGGCAAGGGCCAGATCGACGGCGCCACCACAGTCTACGTTTGCCAGCGGATGACCTGCTCCGCACCCGTAACCGAATGGTCCGAGTTATCAACGCTCTTGGCCTCGTGACACCTGCAGAAAGACGCGATGGAATACCCTGACAAACGCACTCTCGATCCGAACACCAAGCGCGCTCAGAAACTCGTCGAGCAGTGCGTGGACGCGGCGAAAGAACTGCTCGAACACGAGGCCACAGTCGGCGACCTAAAGATCGTTCGATCGGTATTGCACGAGATGGCCGCCGGGTTCCGTATGTTCGCGCCCTACGGCGACCGCCATAAGGTGACTGTTTTCGGATCGGCCCGAACTAAGCGAGAGGACGAAGAATACCAGTATGCTATCGAATTCGGCCGACGGATGGCCGATGCCGGATTTATGGTGATCAGCGGCGGCGGTCCCGGGATCATGCAAGCCTGCCTCGAGGGCGCGGGCATCGAGAATTCGTTCGGTGTCGGAATCCATTTGCCGTTCGAAAGCTCCGTCAACGAAGTCCTTGACGGCGATTCCAAGGTCGCGCTCTTCAAATACTTCTTCACCCGAAAACTCTTTTTCTTGAAAGAGGCCGAGGCCGTCGCACTGTTTCCAGGCGGTTTCGGTACGCAAGACGAGGGCTTCGAAACCCTGACTCTCGTGCAGACCGGCAAGGCTCAGCCAATGCCACTGGTCTTCCTAGAACCCGCCAAGAGTTCCTACTGGAAACGATGGGAGCGCTACGTCCACGACCAGCTTCTCGACAACCGCCTGATCAGCGAGCAGGACCTCTCCCTGTTCAAGGTCACCAGCGATATGGACGAGGCCGTCGCCGAAATTGTCGATTTCTACCGAGTCTACCACTCATCTCGATGGGTTCGTGAGCAACTCGTCCTGCGCTTGAACAAGAGACTCACGAAATCCGCCGTCAGCAAGCTCGACACGGAGTTTGCCGACATCCTCAGCAAAGGCTCGTTCGAGCAGCGTGCGGCCTACCCCGCCGAACGCGATGACCCTCAGGTCTGGCACCTGCCTCGCCTCGCCTTTCATTTCGACCGCCACCAGTTCGGGCGTCTGCGTCAACTGATCGACAGGATCAATCAAAGTGAGGTCGAGTGACTCGTTCACTCGAGCCGCGGCCGCCGCTCCCGGAGTGAAACATGGCGCGGGTCGATCGCACCACCGCAACATCCACACGTCAGGCGGGCATCCATCGGCTCGCCGCAACTTTGATGCACGAAGTCGACCGGCGGTCCGTCCTCGCCGGCCATCCAGCGATCCCCCCAACGCAAGAGCGTCGCTAGCACAGGATAGAGATCCCGCCCTTTGTCGGTCAGTCGATATTCGTACCGCGGCGGTCTGTCTTCGTAGATTCGTCGCACCAAGATGTCGTTCTCCACTAACTTCTTGAGGCGACCAGCAACGATATTGCGCGAGGCGCCTACGTTGCGCTGGATATCGTCGAAGCGGCGCGAACCCAAGAACGCCTCGCGGATCACCAGCATCGTCCAACGATCACCAACCACCGACAGAGCCCGTGCCGCCGAACAGTCCTGTCGCGCAATCTCTGTCCACCTCACCGCGCGCTACCTCTCGTCGACTGGGCCGCTTGCACTACGCAGCGGCACTGACTTTGACGCGAACCATGCGGTGGTGCGGGCACCCAGTGAACGGATCGCGATCGGCCACATCGGTAATCTCGTTGCAGTTGGCGCCGACTAACCGTGTTTCACCGTCCAAAGTTTCGGCGTACTCCATGCCAAAGCCGTTTGGCATCCAGACATACCCCGGCATCGACAGATTCTTGTCGATCGCAACTGGCATCTCCAACGCGCCGCGTCTGGTTTCGACACGAGCCGTGTTGCCCTCAGCCAGCCCAAGCTTCTCGGCATCCGCCGCACTGACGTGCAACTCGCACTTGGCCCCGCTTCCCTTGCGCCACCCGGGATCACGTTGAATCGTGTTGGCCGTCCACCGCGTACGCAAACCGCTGCCGAGGACAAACGGGTAGTCCGCATCTTCTTTCGTGCCTTGCTCAATCGCCCGCTGGAGCTCTTCGCGTAGCTGCGGCGGCGCCAACCGCACTTTCTTGTCCGCGTATCCGATATGGTCCGAGAGATTCGTCTCCTCGGACAGCCGGGCGATTTCTACTCCTTCGGGATGTTCGAGGATTCGGCGAAACAGCTCTTCGCCAACTTCGCCTGGCGTCTTGTCGGCCCACTCATCCCCGAGCACGCGCAATACCGCATCGCGCCGACTCATTGCGTTGGCTTGGCACTGAGCCCAGATCGCAACCACGCTTGGCGCCGGAAAATGGTGGCCGATCCCGCGATACCCCCAGAAAACAAGGTGTGACTCCCCGTCGTATCCGTCGGCAGCAAGGTCGCCGAGCTTACCCATGACCGTTCCGAGAAACGCCATTCGGGCTTCAGCGGTTTCCGGAAGGCCGACCGCTAAGAGATCCTCGGGAAGCGGCGCGATCACTCCCATCGCCTCGCCTAAGCGAGCGTAAATCTCGGGTTCCGGCAGCGCCTTGTCTGGACCCGGGATCACCGGCGGCCGCAGCTGCACGTCAATCTGCGGATGCCGCTTGGGAAACAGAGCGATCTCCCACTTCTCGTAGCCGACCGGACACGGAAGAACGTAGTCGGCAACCCGGGCCGTCTCCGAAAACGCTGGGTCGATGACGACGAGCAACTCTAGACGGTCAATCGCTTCGCGCCAAGCACCCGTATCAGAATACGAGAGGAGCGGATTCGAACCCTCGACGATGAGTCCGCGGATGCGTTCCGGATGGTCCGTCATGATCTCTTCCGGAACCAACGACGGAGAAAACATGGCGAAGTTGCCAAGGGCTCGGATTCCGGGAATCCCGGAGACCACGGCCCGTTCCGGCTCTTCGTTGCGGTTCGCACTGAGCTCCGGCGGTGTGAAGTTCTCCATGAATACATCGCCGCCGACGCGTCCGAGATTCCCTGATAGCGCCAGATTCAAGCGGATCAGATACGACACGAGTGTCGAGAAGTGGGTCTGCTCGACACCGAGATCGTACATGATGGCCGCGCCATCAGCCGCACAGAAAGCGCGTGCTTCGTCGCGCAACGTCGCCCCGTCCAGTCCACATCGCTTGCCCATCTCGTCGATATCGACATGTCCGAGAACATCGCGCACCTCGTCGTACCCAACGGTTTGCTGTGCGACGAAGTCAGCATCGTAGAGCTCGTTTTGCACCATCGCCGACGCCAAGCCGATCAACATGAAGGCATCCGTGCCCGGCTTCACCTGTAGGTGACGAGTCGCGCCACGTGTCGTCTCCGTTTTCCGGGGATCGGCGACGACGACACAACAGTCCTCTTTCTTGGCCAAGTGCTTGAACGTCTCCGTCGGATTGTGGCCCCGGTTTGAAATCCGCGGATTGGTCCCCATGACGAGCAAGTAGCTGGCGCGCTCGAGATCGGCGTGTAGAAAAACCGACGGCGCGCTGTCCAGCATCCACGAGTCTACCAAGTGGTGCTGGGTCTTCTCCTGCGCATACGCGTTGAAGAGCCGCCTCGTGCCGACAGCTCGCAAAAACGACGTCGCATACGGCGCGTCCATATGATTGGCCTGCCCGCCGATACCAACGAGCCCAATCGAGCGAGGACCGTGCTGCTCACGCATCGTCCCGAGCTTCGCTGCGATTTCGGATATCGCGACGTCCCACGAGATTTCCTCGAACGACCCGTCTGGGCGCCGTCGCATCGGGTGATGAAGCCTTTGCGGATGGTGTGCATAGCGATCACAGGTCACCGCCTTGTTGCACATGTATCCTTCGCTGATCGGGTTCGATTCATCGGCGCGAATCTTCGTGATTCGGCCATCCTCGACATCGACCCGAATCCCGCAGTTGTGACTGCAAAGGACACACACCGTCGCCAGCTCGCTGCCGTTCAGCGGAATCGGCGTTTTCGAAACAGACGGATCAACTGCACGCACGTCGGACATTGCGAACCTCCCAGGGTAAGTTTCAAAACGAAACCTACCCCGAATAGAGATTGTCCGTCAATCGACGGGTCGCGGGCGATCGGCCCCTCGCCAAAACACTCAATTGCGTGTGTGGTATTGGACTCCTATGCGCGGAGGCGCAGCACTTGGTGGGCGTCGAGCATCTTCTCGCGAATCGGCACGCCAATCGGGCACTGGTTCGTGCACGGAGCCGTACAAGTCACACACTGGCTCGAATTGTTCGTCTCGGCCAGCTTGGCGTAGAGGCGCATGCCCTCTTTTTCCCAGCCGTAGTCGTTGAAGTACATGCGGTAGCGCAAGATGTCGTTGATCGCGAGATCGTACTCGCACGAATCGAGGCACAACCCGCAGTGCGGCTGGCAGTAATCACCCTTCGTGAGCTCATCGTATCGCTCCAGCATTGCCACGTCGCTATCGCGTACCCCTTGCCCGGAGGCGTAGAGGTATTCGTCAACGCACTGAAGCTGCGAAAACGACACGACCAGGCACGATACGTCCGGATTCGACAACACCCAGCGAAACGCCGCCTGCGAGTAGGCCCCTGCCTCCTCGCGAAACTCGGCAAGGTTGGCGTGCTTGGCCCCCTTTAACGTCTTCATTGCGACGATGCCAACATCCGCCTTCTTCGCCTTCTCGAGGATGTGGCCGAAGTTCGGATACATTCCGTAGTGGTAGGCCAACATCATGACGTCGAAGCGGCCGCTGTCGATCGCGGTGTTCGCAACCTCTTCGAGGTTCGGCGTATGAGTGCTAACGCCAAGAAACCGGACTTTGCCTTGTTCCTTCAGGCGATCGAATGCCTCGTGCATGTTCGGCGCCATCAACCGGTCGACCCGATCGCACGAGTGGATGTGACACAGATCGACGTAGTCCGTATTCAGCCGCTGCAAGCTGTCCTCGACTGCTTTCATGATCTCGGGCACGGGTGTTTCGTTCGGAAGGTGGCCGTGCGCAACACAGAACTTCGTTGCGATGAACAGATCATCCCGCGGCACTTCTTTGAGCACTTCGCCCAGAGCAATCTCGGAGCCGAGCTCGGAGTAGTCAGGTGCGGTGTCGAAATAGTTGACACCGCGCTCGATCGCCAGGCGCGCGACTTCCGCGCCTTGGAACTTACCGGTACCGACAGCTATGTCTGATACCATCGCGTTGGTCCTACCGAGGCGACGTCTGTTCTGAATCCTCGATCCTTCCCAAGCGGGAAGCACGCGACCGGCGGTCGTTTCGACCTCAGCGGTGACAATATTCTCAACCGTCGAGATCCAACCGCGGTTGCGGACCACCATCGCAGCGACGCCGCTGCCAAGAGCCGCGGCCGTGGCACCACCGGCCCCCAACGCCCGCAGCGCCATGCGGCGCTCGGTCGGCTCCGAACCCTTGCCAACGGTTCTCATCCACATCGGCAAGTCTTTCCAGCAACCCTCACAGACCGTGCGTCGACTCCGCCACAGCAGCGCGACCACCGATCCGAGCAAGACGACCGCCGGGACCACCAATTTCCACAACGGCAGGGCATCTCTCCGCATCCCCTCGACGAGGTCGTGAAGAAGCTGCCCACCGAGCGTATAAGCGAGAATCAATCCGACAGCGAAAACCGCGCCCGGAATCACTCGCTGAAGTCCGACGGTTCGATCGCGACGATCTTGCCCACAGGAAGTGCATTCCATCGCACCTAGCCTCCTCACGTTAGACATTGAGCGCACAACCTATAGCTGCAATTGCGGCTCTGTCTAGAACTGCGGGCGCACAATCCGCGCCCGACCAAGAAACATGCCCCGGCGGGCCTACCGCCATTGCCGCCCCAGAAGCCGCCAAATGTTCCAAGCGGCAGAAGATCTTAGTCGTCTTCGGCGTCGGTCGGTGGCTCCTCGGGGGCCCCACTTACGCCATCGGAGTCGTCTTCGGTGTCGGTCGGCGACTCCCCGGGAACCTCGGTTCCGCCATCGGAGTCGTCTTCGTCGTCCTCATCGTCCGCGAGGCGCGCTACGCCCACAACCTTCTCTCCGGCGATCAAATCGATCAACCGCACCCCCTGCGTGTTCCGGCCAATGATCGAAATGTCCTTCGCAGGCGTACGAATCACTTTCCCAGCGTCGGTGATCAGCATGATGTGATCATCCTGACCCACCATCTGCACGCCGGCCACCCGACCGACACGGTCAGTAACACGCAGGGTGAGAATCCCTTTGCCCCCGCGCCCCGTAATCCGGTACTCATCCATCTGGGTGCGCTTGCCGTAGCCCTTCTCAGCTACCGTGAGCAACGTGTGCTCCGGACTCACGACGTCTACCGCTACGACCTCGTCGTCGCCGTCGAGCGAGATCCCGCGAACCCCGGCAGCGGATCGGCCCATCAAGCGCGCCTCTTGTTCGCGAAACCGGATCGCCTTACCGTTCCGCGTCGACAGAATGATCTGCTGGTCACCGTCCGTAAGGCGGACACCGATCACGGAGTCCCCTTCGTTGATCTTGATCGCGATGATCCCGGACGGTCGCGGATTGGAATATTCTTTGAGCGCCGTCTTCTTCACGGTTCCCCGACCGGTGGCAAAGATGACGTTCTTGCCTTCTTCGAATTCGCGGATCGATAGAAAGGCCGAGACCTTCTCGTCCTCACCGAGAGAAAGAAGGTTGACGATCGCTTTGCCACGGGCGGCGCGACCGACCTGCGGAAGTTGGTAGACCTTCTTCCAAAACAACCGACCTTTGGTTGTGAAGAACAAGATGTACGCGTGCGTCGAAGCGACGAAGACCTGCTCGATGAAATCGGATTCCTTCGTCGCCGCGCCGACTTTGCCGCGACCTCCGCGCCGCTGTGCTCGATACTCGGTCAAAGCGTTCCGCTTAATGTATCCGGCGTGCGACACTGTGACGACCATATCCTCTTCGGTGATCAGGTCCTCGGCGAGTATCTCGTTCTCGTGTTCGAGGATCTCCGTACGCCGCGCATCTCCGAAAAGCTCCTTCACCTCACCGAGCTCTCGCACGATGATCTTTTCGACCTCCGCAGAGTCGGCGAGGATTTCCCTGTACCGTGCGATCAGCTTCGTGACCTCGCGGTGCTCCTCGAGAATCTTGTCTCGCTCGAGGTTCGTCAGTCGCTGCAGGCGCATGTCCAGAATCGCCTGTGCCTGCAGCTCGGAAAGCGAGAACGTGCTCATCAGCCCTTGCTTTGCCACCGCCGGATCGCTCGCCGCACGAATCAACGCAATCACTTCGTCGAGCGCATCGAGGGCAATCCGCAGGCCCTCGAGAATGTGCAAGCGTTCCTCGGCCTTGCGCAGATCGTATCGCGTGCGCCGGGTCACCACTTCTCGACGGTGATCGAGGAACACACGCAGAGCTTCTTTCAGGGTCAGCAGCTTCGGTCGTCCCTCGACGATCGCCAGTAGGTTGATGCCAAACGACTCTTGCAGCGCCGTCAGCTTGTAGAGCCGGTTCAGAACGATTTCGGGCACGGCATCGCGCCGCAGCTCGATGACCATCCGCATGCCGTGCCGATCGGACTCATCGCGGAGATCCGAGATCCCTTCGATCTTCTTGTCGTTGACGAGTTCCGCCATCCGCTCGATCAGCCGAGCCTTGTTCACTTGGTAGGGCAGCTCGGTCACGATGATCCGACTTCGGCCGGTCTTCTCGTTTTCCTCGATTTCGGTTCGTGCGCGCATCTTCAGCACACCGCGGCCGGTCTCGTAGGCCTCGCGAATCGCAGCTTTTCCGTGAATAAACCCGGCGGTGGGAAAATCCGGGCCGGGGATGTGCTGCATCAGCTCCAAAATCGTGATGTCCGGATTCTCGATCAGAGCAATCAAGCCATCGACCACCTCATCGAGGTTGTGTGGCGGGATGTTGGTCGCCATCCCGACCGCGATTCCCGAAGAACCGTTGATCAGTAAATTCGGAACGCGTGCCGGAAGAACAACCGGTTCGACGATCGTATCGTCGTAGTTCGGTATAAAATCGACGGTCTCACGATCGATATCGGCCAACAACTCGCTGGCGATCCGCGCCATGCGGACCTCGGTGTAACGCATCGCTGCCGCCGAGTCGCCGTCGACCGAGCCGAAATTTCCCTGCCCGTCGACCAACGGATAACGCAGCGAAAAATCCTGCGCCATGCGGACGATCGTATCGTAAACCGCCGTATCGCCATGGGGGTGGTACTTACCGATTACGTCTCCGACGATACGCGCCGATTTCTTGTAGCCCCGGTTCCACTCGTTGTTGAGGTCGTGCATCGCGAACAGCGACCGCCGATGCACCGGCTTGAGGCCGTCCCGCGCATCCGGCAAGGCACGACCGATGATGACGGACATTGCGTAGTCCATGTAGGACTGACGCATCTCGTCTTCTATCGAAACGGGTAATCTGTCACCCGCACCGGTTTCGTCCATCACTACCCTTCCTTAACCCCAAGCTGTCGTTGTCGATTGCTCGAGATCTCGCGGAGAATTCTGTCGCTTCGGAACGTATCTCCGCCTACCCCGAAGCCTCCCAAGGTCGCGGGGCTCCTAGTCCTAGATATCCAAATTCTTTACGGAGAGCGCGTTGTCTTCGATAAAGCGCCGTCGTGGTTCGACTTGATCTCCCATCAAGGTCGAGAAGATCTCATCGGCTTCGTAGGCGTCTTCGACACGCACTTGGAGCAAGGTTCGCGTATCCGGGTTCATCGTGGTCTCCCACAACTGTTCCGGATTCATTTCACCAAGACCCTTGTACCGGTTGATGTCGAGACCCTTGCGAGCGCGCGTGAGAATCTCACTCACGACCTCAGCTAACGTCGGAAGTACGACATCCGTTTCGCCAAACGTCACGGTAAACGGGCCCGTCCCGGCGATGCGCAGGTCCGCGGCAATCCGCGCCAACTCTGTACTCTCGGGGCCTTCGAGAAACTGCTTGTCGATCACTGTTTCCTGCGTACTCCCGTTAGTGCGCGACCGAACCACCAAGCGCGAAACTCCGTGTTCCTCGTCTTCGCCCATCTCAACGTTGAGCGGACCCAAGTCCGGTGATCTCTCCAGGATCACGTTTCGGGCGTCCTCGGCAATCGTCTGGATCAATGCCGGGTCGCCCAGTGCCTCGCTCGTCAGTCGCTCATCCTGAGCTAACACAGAGACGATTCCCGCAACCTTGCCGTGTCGTGCAAGAACGTCGATCACCCGGTCCCAACGCAGCTGCTGGCCGATCAGTCGCCTCAGTGTCTCTCCCGCAACCACGGGGGCCCCTTCCCCCTGAACCCTGACGTTCTTTGTGCCGCTCTCGAGCAAATAATTCTCGAGCGCCTTCTCGTCCTTCAGGTAGCGCTCCGTCTTTCCCTTCTTCACTCTGTAAAGAGGTGGCTGAGCAATGAAAATGTTGCCGTTATCGACCAGCTCCGGGAAATGTCGAAAGAAGAACGTGAGCAAGAGGGTCCGAATATGAGATCCGTCGACATCGGCATCGGTCATGATGATGATGGTGTGATACCGCAGTTTCGTTCCGTCTTTGTCGTCCTTGCCGATGCCAGTTCCCAGCGCGGTGATCAGGACCCTGATTTCTTGCGACGACAACATCTTGTCGAAGCGCGCCTTCTCGACGTTCAGAATTTTTCCGCGCAGCGGCAAGATTGCCTGGTTGCGCCGGTCACGCCCCTGCTTGGCCGATCCTCCCGCCGAGTCTCCCTCGACAATGTAGAGCTCCGACTTGGCCGGATCGCGCTCTTGGCAATCAGCGAGCTTTCCTGGCAGCGCCGCCGAGTCGAGCGCACCTTTTCGGCGTGCCAGATCCTTCGCTTTACGCGTCGCCTCTCGAACACGTGCCGCATCGAGGGCCTTCATCACGATCTTCTTGGCCTCGGCCGGATTCTCTTCCAAGAATTCTCCGAGCTTCTCGTTGACCAGCGCCTCTACGTAACCTCGAACCTCACTATTGCCGAGCTTCGTCTTCGTCTGACCCTCGAACTGAGGTTCGCCGAGACGGACGCTGATGATCGTGATCATTCCTTCGCGAGCATCTTCGCCCTGCAGAGTTTCGCCGCTCTTCAGGAGCCCCGCGCTGCTCGCGTAAACATTGAGAGTTCGCGTCAACGCGCCCTTGAAGCCACTCAGGTGGGTGCCGCCCTCGATCGTGTTGATGTTGTTGGCGAACGCGAAAACACTCTCGGCGTAGCTCTCGTTCCATTGCATCGCCACTTCGATCTCGACCCCTTCACGCTCGCCCTCGAGAAAGATGACCTTGTCGTGAATCGGAGTCTTAGCTTTGCTGAGATGCTCGACGAATTCTTGAATACCGCCCCTGTAAAGAAATTCGTGGCTTCGCTCGGTGCGTTGATCCTCAATCGAGATACTTACACCGCGGTTCAAAAAGGCCAGCTCGCGCAAACGTTGCGACAAGATGTCGAAGCTGAAATCTGTCTTTTCGAAAATCTGAGAGTCGGGTTTAAACGTCACCTTGGTCCCGCGAAGATCGGTCGTTCCGATTTCCGCAAGAGGACTGTCCGGTTTACCGCGCTGGTAGCGTTGTGAATAAACCTTGCCGCCCCGCTTCACCTCGACCGAAAGGTACTCGGAAAGCGCATTGACGACGGAGACTCCGACGCCGTGAAGTCCACCGGATACCTTGTAAGCCGATCCGTCGAACTTGCCGCCGGCGTGAAGCTTTGTAAGCACCACTTCAGCTGCAGAAATCCCCTCGGTTGGGTGCAACTCCACCGGAATGCCGCGACCGTTGTCCTCGACGGTGACGGTACCATCGATATGGATGGTAACGCTCGCTCGGTCGCAGTGACCGACCAATGCCTCGTCGATCGCATTGTCGACGACCTCGAATACGAGATGGTGTAAGCCCCGTTCGGCGGTGTCGCCAATATACATCCCGGGCCGCTTGCGCACCGCCTCGAGACCCTCCAGGACCTTGATCTTCTCGGCTCCGTAATCAGCCCCCGAAGACCCCTCGTCTTTCACCATTTAACCCCTATCCAGAAGCTGAATAATCCAGCGTTTGTTAAGTAGTGGAGAGTACCATGGAAGGGGTTGCGGGTAAAGCCGGTGAACTAAACGCAAACTATTGATTTTAAAAGGAATATTGGTCCGATTCCAGAAGCGGTGATCGGCGCCTCTCAGAACCGCAAATGGGCCTATTTACAACGCCGTTCTAGAGCCTCATTGGCATCACGATATAACAGTAGTCTGATTCTCCATCGAGGCGCACAACACCCGGGCTCACTTCGTCGTTCAAGCCAATCTCGATCTGGGTTTCAGACGATACGACAGACAGCAAATCGATCAGGTAACGAGCGTTGAATCCGACGTGCACCGCACCGCCACTGTAGTCGACCTCTATTTCCTCGCTCCCCTCGCCAACGTCCGGATTGATCGATGAAAGCTCTAGGGTGCCCTTCGTAACGTCGAGCTTAACGCCTTTCGTTCTCTCGCTGGAAACGATGGAAACACGCCGCAGAGCTGCCAACAGCGATCCAGCATCGAGCTTCACGACCTTCGGAGATTTCTTCGGCACCACTTGGTTGTAGTCGGGGAACTCCCCCTCGATCAGCCGCATGGACATCTCGACAGGACCGCGGGTCACGTACGCCACCCCGTCACCGACGACGAGTTCCAGATCGTTTTCTTCGCTCTCTAGAATCTTGCGCATCTCGCCCACCGCTTTGCGCGGGATGATCGCTCCCGGGCCGTTGGACGCCCCTTCAATCGGACGAGTGATCATCGCCAAGCGGTGACCGTCCGTCGCAACGATCCTCAGCGACCCATCTTCTGTTCCCTCGACCAGAATGCCGTTGAGGCTCACCCGCGTCTCGTCAGAAGAAATTGCGAAAGACGTATATCCCAACATCTCTGAGAGCGTGTCCGCGCTGACCTGGACTGCCAGTCGAGCTCCGTCCGACGTCACTTTCGGCATCTCTGGAAATTCTCGCGGATCGAGTCCAACGAGACGATACTTCCCTTTGCCTGCCTTCACCTCGATCCAGTTGTTGTCCTTGCCGGAAATGGAAATGTCTCCGTCAGGAAATTCGCGCACCATCTCGTACAACTTGCGAGCTGAGGCGGTGACCGATCCGGGCGTCTTAACCTTGCCAATGCACGCTCTTCGCACTCCGATTTCTTGATCGGTCGCGGAGATCGTAACCGTGCTACCAGCCGCTTCCATCAACACGTTGCTGAGGATCGGTATCGTGGTTCGTCGCTCGACAATTCCTTGGCAGAGGTACAATCCCGCCAAAAGCTCATTCTTCGAGATGCTGAATTCCATCTTCAGGCTCCACCCGTTCGTTTTTTTCCCTACTATTACTCTAATTTAGTCGGAAAAGAATAGTAGTAGTAGGGCCTGTGGATATGGGGAAATCGTTGTCGCAGTAGGGATCTTCGTGATTCGGACTGGGGAGGAACGGGGCGGAAATCTTCTCGTTTGCGATGCGATGCGATTTTCCACACACGTCGTGCACGGGTTATCCGCATAGTTTCCCCAAACAGTTCACACCCATTTTCTAAGAATCTGGTGAGGTGAGCTGAGCTTCCAGTTTGTCGATGGTTTCGCGAAGTGTTGGATCGTGTTTGAGTCGTCGTTCGATCACTTTGGTTGCATGGATGACGGTGCTGTGATCGCGCCCCCCGAAGCGTGCTCCGATCACGGGAAACGACGCGTCTGTATGGCGCCGGCACAAAAACATGGCGATCTGGCGCGGGTTGGAAATGTGACGAGTTCGACTTTTTGAAATGAGTTCGACACGGCCAATATGAAAATAGGAACCGACGGCTTCCTGAATCGACTCGATGTTGATGCCGTGCGAGAAACGGCTATCGACAAACGACTTGAGTGCTTCGCGCGCCAGATCGATATTGATGGGAGAACCGTTCAGGGATGCGTGTGCACTGAGCCGAGTCAGGCTCCCTTCTAGCTCTCGAACGTTCGATTCGAACGTCTCCGCAAGAAATAGTGCGACGTCCGATGGAAGAGCGAGGCCCTCGTTTTCTGCCATCTTCTCCAGAATAGCCAAACGCGTTTCGATGTCGGGCGCTTGGATATCGGCGATCAGCCCACTTTCGAATCGATTGCGCAGCCTCTCTTCGAGGTCGGGAATCTCTTTCGGAAACTTGTCCGAGGTGAGGACGATTTGTTTGCGACTTTCGTAGAGGGAGTTGAACGTGTGGAAGAACTCCTCTTGAGTGCGTTCGCGACCGGCCAAGAACTGCACGTCGTCGAGGATGAGAAAGTCGACTTGACGAAATCTCCTCTTGAATTCTTCCATTCGATCACGCCGCAGACTCGTGATGAGTTCGCTCATGAACGAGTCTGAGGACAGGTAGACCACCCGCGTGCCCGGATTCCGGTCGAGGACATCGTTGCCGATCGCACAGGCGAGGTGGGTCTTCCCTAGACCAACACCACCGTACAAGAACAGGGGGTTGTAGGTCTCACCGGGCTGTGTTGCGACAGCCTGCGCCGCTGCGTTGGCGAACTGATTGCTCGCTCCAACGATGAAATTTTCGAAAGTGTATTTCTCCTGCAAAGCTGCCCGATCCCGTGTTGTCCGGTCGGGTCGCCCGATTGGGCGAGGGGATGGGAAGAGTTCCTGCTGGCCGCCTCTGGCGACACTGATGTTGAGGTGGCGCAGGACACCTCCGCTGTGTTGAGCCAGCGAGCCCTCGATGAGCTTTCCGTAGCGCTTGCGCGCGAGGGCGGCGGTGGCCGCGTCGGGAGCTTCGGCTGTGAAGGTATCTCCCTCGCGCCCGAGAGGTCTCAGGCTGGCGATCAGCTGTTGTGATTCGTCGTCACTTACGAGCGACGTTACCGACTCGACAGCTTGGCTCCAGGTCGGATGATCATTCGTCGACAGACCCTTATCCACAGGCGAGGTCCCACCCAATTACAAAATAAATCAAGGGGTTACGAGAAGTAGCCACAAGAGATTCCACAGTAGAATCCACAGGTCCTGTGATGCGAACAGAATGAAATTTTGGTGTGGCGGAAAAGGCGCTGGTAGCGCGGGTCCGGAGACTTATCGGTTTCGAAAAAATTGGGCAAGGGAGAAGGAAGGAAAAGTGGCGCTTGGCGGCGAAAAAGCTGATGTGGCACGACGTGTCGTAATGGAGATGGGGTTGGTATAGCCACAAAGGAGTGATGGCGAAGACATCTGAGAAGCTTTTTGCGGCAGCGTGTGAGGTGATTCCAGGGGGCGTCAACAGCCCAGTTCGGGCGTGGAAGGCAGTTGGTGGGGCGCCGCTTTTCATTCAACGCGCGTCGGGATCGAAGGTGACGGACGCGGACGGAACAGATTACATCGATTATGTCGGATCGTGGGGTCCGATGATCCTCGGTCACTCGCATCGAAGTGTTCTTCAGGAAGTGCAGAACACACTGCGGGAAGGAATGAGTTTTGGCGCACCGACCGCGCGCGAAATTGAAATGGCGCGGCGAATCTGTTCGATCGTCGACTCTGTCGATAAGGTGCGTTTGGTCAATTCCGGTACTGAGGCGACGATGACTGCGCTACGCATCGCTCGAGGCTTCACTGGACGCGACAAGATTCTCAAGTTCGAGGGCTGCTACCACGGTCACGCTGACTCGCTGTTGGTCCGGGCAGGGTCGGGTGCATTGACCCTCGGAGTCCCTGATAGCGCTGGGGTAACGAGTGGCACATCGAGCGATACGTTGTTGGCGAAGTTCAACGATATCAAGGGAGTAGCTCGTTGTTTCGAGGCGCACGGACCCGAGATTGCGGCGCTCATTGTCGAGCCCATTGCGGGCAACATGGGTGTGGTGCCGCCGGCTAGCGGATTCCTGGAAGGCTTGCGCGAGTTGACGCAAACCCATGGCGCCCTGTTGATCTTCGACGAAGTCATGACCGGATTTCGCGTTGGTCTTGAGGGTGCCCAGGGACTGTATGGGATCTGTCCCGACTTGAGCTGTTTTGGCAAGGTTGTTGGCGGGGGAATGCCGCTCGCAGCGGTTGGCGGACGTTCTGAGGTCATGGAAGTGCTGGCGCCACTGGGTCCGGTATATCAAGCGGGCACCTTGTCGGGGAACCCGCTGGCCGTCGCGGCGGGATTGGCGACACTCGACCAGATCGGGCAGCCGGGAGTTTATGATCGTCTGGAGCGCAGCGCGGCACGCCTCGAGGAGGGATTGTGTCGCATTATCGCTGATCGCAGCATCGTTGCGTGTGTCAATCGGGTTGGGTCGATGTGGACATTGTTCCTCGGCGTCTCCGAAGTCGCGGATTTTGACGCTGCGAAAAGAGGTGATCTGGAGATGTTCTCTCGCTTTTTCCACGCGATGCTGGAGCGAGGCATCTATATGGCACCGTCGGCGTTCGAGGCCGCATTTGTGTCGCTGGCGCATAGCGACGACGACATCGACGCGACGATCCGTGCGGTCGACGAGTCTCTTGCCGCGATTGCCTGAGGAGAATCTGGCAGATGGCGGTTCGTAAAGAGACGGTAGTGGCCGGCGCGAGTTTCGTCGGTATGGGGTTTAGTCTCGGGGCAACGGTGTTCGCAGCCATCTGGGCCGGCAATTGGCTGGATGAGCGACTAGGCACCTCTCCCCTATTCTTACTCGTACTGTTGGTGGCAGGGCTTTTTGGGTTTACCAAGAAGCTGTTGTGGATGGTGCAGCCGAAAGACAAGCGGCGCCGGTGAAACATGGCGGTCGAACTCGAGCGGATCGAACGAGTCCACCTGGGGCTGATCGGAGCCGCCAGCTGTGCCGGCTGGGCCACGGGCTGGATGGGGCCGGGCAGTGTCGCCCTTGGTGGTGGGGTCATGGCGGCGAATGTCTGGCTGCTCAAGACAATCTCTAGAAGGGTATTGACGCCAGGGGCTTCAGAACGACCGGGGGTGGTCTTGCTTCTCGTGCTCGCAAAGTTTTCTATCTTCCTGGCGCTGTTGGGAATCATGTTCTGGCGGATGCCGCTCGATCCCATGGCGTTTGCAGCAGGTGCCAGCCTTCTCATGGTGGCGTGTTTGTGGGCTGCCATGATGTCGGGTTCGGAAGATTCGTCGCAACAATCGGGGTAAGGAGATCAGGTCGTGGAACACGGATTTACTTGGATGTCGTATGTACCGTTGCTTCCAGAGCACACTGCGACGGCTCTGTTGGTTGCAATACTATTGTTGATTGGGGCTAGCCTGGCGGGCCGGCAAATTGGCGAAGCCACGGATCCGGTGGTGCCAGACGGGGGCTTCTCGCTGCGCAACCTGTTCGAGATTTATCTCGAGGGCTTCCAAACGATGCTGATCGAGCCTGTGCTCGGGGCGGAGGGCCGCAAGTACCTGCCCTTCTACGCGTCGTTGTTCCTCTTCATTCTGGTCAACAACCTGCTCGGCTTGATTCCTGGCTTCTCCCCGGCGACCAGCAACGTCAACACCACGCTGGGACTCGGGATCTTGTCATTCGTGATGTACAACTACTACGGCTTCAAGGCGTCTGGCGCGAGCTATCTCAAGCACTTCCTCGGGCCTGTAATCTGGATGGCTCCCCTGATGGGAACGCTTGAGATTATCGACCACATGATTCGTCCGATCACGCTCAATTTGCGCCTGATGATGAACATGTTCGCCGACCACCTTGTTCTAGATATTTTCACAAACCTAACTTACCTCGTCATTCCTGTGGTGTTTCTGGCGCTGGGGACGTTCGTGTCGATCGTACAGTCGTACGTGTTTACGTTGCTCAGCCTGGTGTACGTCGGTATGGCGACGACGCACCACGATGAGGAACACCACTAGGGAATCGCACCGAGCAGCGTCGGAGCGGCGCTGGCCGAACCAATTCGTATTGAATGAGCGCAACGCGTGGGGCGTTGGTCGTGGAGGAAGAGGAGATGTGGGCCCCAATGGAAGCGTTTGCGCGTTAACAGAAGGAGAAGGAACATGTTCAACAAGATCAAAACTCTCGCGATTGCAGCCGTCGTCATGGGCGTAGCGCAGCCGGCGTTCGCAGCCCCGGGAAACAACCCGGCAGCAGCCGGATTCATCGCCCTCGCCGCAGGTCTCTGCATTGCGCTTGCGGCCATTGGTGCAGCCTATGGACAGGGCAAAGCGGTCGCGGCAGCGATGGAGTCCATCGGTCGCAACCCCAATTGTGCCGACAAGATTCAAACTCCGATGATCATCGGGCTGGCTCTGATGGAGGCGCTTGCCATTTACGCGCTGGTCATTGCTTTCTTCCTGCAAGGCAAGATCTAGTTAGTACGACTGATTCGCATTGGAACGGGTGGCGCGCGGACTAGCGCCGTCGTTCTCCTGGGCGGGATTGCCGCGTTGCGGCATCGGCCCAGATACCAACGATCGAAGGGCGGGACATATTGTCCCGCCCTTTATCGTTTGGAGAAATGCTTGTTATCGGGCGCGGCCACGTTCTATCATCCCGATGTGGTTGGAGTGGGGTGATGGTAATGGCGGCGGAAGCAGCAGTACGGACGTTGGCAGCCGGAAGTTTGCGAGGTGGCCGTCGTACAATGGTGAGCGCGATCCCGATTGATCGGATTGCACCCAATCCCGCGCAGCCGCGTCGGCACTTCAACCCCGACGCGCTCAACGAGCTGGCTGCATCGATTCGCAAACACGGTGTGCTGCAACCCATCATCGTTTGCCGCGCCGCCACCGATGTCGTTGGCGAAGGCTACTTGATCATGGCTGGTGAACGCCGTTTTCGTGCCAGCAAGCTTGCAGGCCTCGATGTCCTGCCTGCGTTGGTCCGGGATGATGACCCGATCGAAGTTGCGATGATTGAGAATCTCCAGCGCGAAGACCTGTCGCCGCTCGAAGAGGCCGAAGGACTTGGATCTCTCATCGATCAATACAGCTACACGCACGAAACGCTTGCTGAGCTGATTGGCAAGAGCCGACCTTACGTGAGCAACACGCTGGCACTGTGTCGGCTACCCCAACACATCAAGGACGACTACTACGCGGAGCCGGTTGTCTCGCGTGAGATCCTCATCTCGGTGTCGCGAGCCGAGAACGAGGAGCGCCAGGAGATGCTCTGGAAGTTGGCGAAAATGCGTCGGCTGTCGGTTCAGAAGTTCCGATCGGCGCAAGCCGGGGAAGTGGGGTCGCGTAGCGATGTCGTCGAGCTCGGCAAGCTCCTGCGCCGCTTTGGTCGGCGCCTGAAGGTTGCGGTTGGCTCCGAGTTGACCGGCGACCAGCGAGCGGACGCGGTGCGCATGCTCGAGCGCGCCCGCGGCCAGATTGATCGAGCGCTTGGCCAGCTTGCGATTAGCGAAGAGTCGCGAGGGAGCGACGAACAGCGCTGAGTTGATCGGCTATTTCCGTCTGTCCGAGTGCCGCGGTTCGGATGTCTCCGATCGCGATCGAACTGGTTGCGGCTGATTGATCTTCGAACAGGGCGATGTGCGACGACATCATGGTCAGGCGCCGTCCGACGCTCGACGAAAGTAGATACTCGACGAGTTGGTGCGCTCTATCGGACTGCGCCGCGCGGCTGCTGATCGATAGCGTCGCGGCGCGCACCACCGCACCAAAACTGTCCTGATCTGGGATCAACACCCCGATTCGCCTGCCGATGGCGCGTCCCGTGAAGGCGATTTCCCCGTCTAGGACTCCAATGGGAGGGCCCTTGCCACCGACTGAGGCGAGGACCTCTCGATCGCTCGAGGCAATGACGGCACCGCCGCTGACTAGGTCGCGGAAGAATGCCGAAGCCGGTTCCGCTCCACGTGAGGCGAACAAAGCTGCAGCGTGCCAAGCAGACCGGAAGTTTTCTGGGGAGGCAAAAGTAAGTTGTTTGGCCCAGGTCGGGTTTAGCAGCTCTTCAAAGCGCGTCGGTACGGCGGATTCATCGACTCGTTCTGGATCGTAGGCAATGACCCGAATATCGGCGGAGACCGCCACCCAGAAACCGTTTGGATCTCTCCACTCGCCGGGGCGGGTCGCGAGTGCGGCATCTGACAAGCGACTCAATTTTGCGGCGCTTGCGAGGGCAAAGACGGGCGCGGGGTTGGAACTCCACAGTACATCGAAGTCATCCGGCAGGGGCGCGTCGGGCTCGACGTAGCTGACCTCGATATCGGCCCCGGTTTCGCGTGCGAAGCTACGTAGGACCGGGCTTGCCACGCTGCGTCGCATGGATACGACCACCGACAGTTTTGGCTCAGGCGTGCAGCCGAGAACCGCAACCACCAGAAATATCGATACAAGGAAAGACGAGAGCGGCATCGGGTGGAGAAAAGCAGCATCGGCACCCAGTCACAAGATGCACCGACGAAAGCGGGCGGTGCGTTGATTTCGGCCGCGGAGCGGTCGACACTCAGCTTTGGAGTGAGAACATGACAAGCAACGCAGAAGATCTCTACGACCAAGCAGTCGACCATGTCGCCGATGGCAACCTGGATGCGGCGATCGCCGCGTATCGTCAAGCGATTGATGCAGACGCAACCTTTGCTGATGCCTGGGAGGGATTGTCGATGGCCCTCGCTGACCAGGAAAAGTACGCTGATGCCCTCGAGGCCGCGCACAAGGTCGTGGAGCTGACCCCGGACGAGCAACTGGCGTTCACAAATCTGTCGCGCATCTATCAACGCGCCGACGAAATCGAAAAGGCAGAAGAATGGGCGGCCAAGGGCCGCATTCTGGAGTGGAAGCGGCAGCTCAAGGAATCGGACGAAGGCCAAGAAGGATGACCGCGGCCGCGTATCCGACCGAGGTTCGCCGTCGCGCCGATGAACGTATCCTTGCGATTCTCTGGAATGACGGTCACCGGGGGGACTATCCATTTGCGTATCTGCGCGGCTGGTGTCCGTGCGCCGGTTGCCAAGGACACGGTGGCGATAAGCGCTACATTCACGCGGAGAATACGGATCTCATCAAGATCGACCTGGTGGGCAACTACGCCCTGCAGTTACATTGGGGCGACGGTCACGAAACCGGAATCTACACCTACCAGCACCTCCGCGAGTTGTGCCCGTGTCCGGAGTGCCCGCAGACATCGCCAGCTTGACGATCCCCAAGCCCGGGCTCAGCGAGTAACCTTTAAGACAAGGTGGTAGCCCAAGCTAGGCCCATGCGCCTTGCTTTGGCCGATGCCTTGAGTGGGGACTGAAAGTCGTACGTTTCGTGACGACATCGCCCAAAGTCATACTTTGGCTGGATCAGTCGATCTCCTGTCATCCTGCACAGTAGTTTCGTGCTGAAGGGGTATGACATGAACAGATCGACGGCGAGAAGCTATTCAACTGCAATACTCGGAGGGCTGGCAGCTGCGATTCTGTTTGTCCTTTCGGCCCCACCGTACGGGTACTCGTACGCAGCTTGGGCTGTGCCGGGAGCGCTGCTCCTAGCTGCGTTGGCTACCCCGGTTCGTGCCGCGTTTTGCGCGGGTCTGACCTACGGAGCTGTGTCGGCCGCCCTCATTGGCGTCTGGCTACCGGAGGCCCTCGTTGCGCAGTATTCATTGCCGACGGTTGCGGGGATGGTTGTCTACACCCTCGTCGTGATTGCGTCGGGCACGCTCTTCGGGTTTGCCACAGCCGGTTGTGCGCTTGCCGCGCCGCGCCTTTCTCGCACGGACCTGGCGATCGTCGCGACTTTCTTTTGGCTGGCTTGCGAGTGGGTCAGCGCTCAATCGCTTGGCTGGCTCGTCCTTGGCCACTCCCAGTTTAACGAACTTTGGCTGATTCAAGTTGCAGACCTGGGTGGCGTGCACGCGGTTTCCTTTGTGCTCGCGTTCACTAGCGTCACTTTGGCGATCCAGCTCACGGCGCTGCTCGCACGTCAAACGACGACCGTGCGTGCAATGCGAAGTCTGGCTCTACCGATGGCCACTCTCATGATTGCCGTCAGCTATGGAGTCATCGAGAGGGACGGATACCGGATCGATCCGGTGGAGCACATCGATCCGGTGGCGCAGGAGCCGGAAACCTCACCGTTCTCGCTCGCTTTTGATCGAGGATCGATCCGCGCCGCGTCTCTCAACGATCGCGAGACGCTACCGGCGGCGAAACCGCAACTACGTGTGCGTCGGGTCGCGACCGTACAGGGCAGCGGCCTGCGAGTCGGGCCACTTTCTTGTCGGGACGTGCTCGATAGCGCTGTGGTCGAGGATGTCGTCCGCGATGGAGCAGACGTCTTGATCAGCAACTGCCGCGAGCCTTGGATTGGCTCCGCGTCGTCGAGTCAAGCCGAGCAGCACTTGGCGGTCGCTGTCTTTCGCTCTGTCGAAACCCGTCGCTTCTTGCTCCGATCGACGAACGATGGAGATGGGGAGCTCGTTTCGGCCATTGGCGAAACCTTCGCCGAGCGCCCAAACGGTCTGTCGATGTCACTGTCGAGTGAAGCGACCACCTACATGACGTACGGGGACCGATGGATCTGTTTCGGTTTCGGTCTGTCGCTGGTTGTCATTGGTCGCGGTCGCCGCGACAGCGACGACTGATACCCCGGGGACGGCCAATGGCGTTTCGAAGGGACGCGTCGCCAAAGGCGTTTCGAAGTAACATGCCGCCAAAGGCGTTTCGAACTAACACGCCTCGGTTGATCGGCCCGCTGCTAGCAGGCCTCTCGTTCAGCGCCGCTTGTCCGCCTTACGATCTTTGGCCATTGGCGTGGCTGGTGCCAGCTCTGGTGCTGCTTCCCTTGCGAAATGCTTCGAAGGGTGTTGCCTACATCGGCGGTACCCTTTACGCGGTCGTGATAGGTACGCTCATCACGAGCTGGGCGCCTCACGCAGCCAGCGCTTATTTTGAACACGACCCGTGGACCAGCCGTTTCTTCATTTTGGCGGTCCACGTTACCAACCCTGGTATACCGTGTGGGCTCATGGCCCTGGCCTATGCGAGCTTCGCTGGCAGGGCCGACCGACTGCGACGTCCTCTCCTCGGGGCGTTCCTTTGGGTCGCCTGCGAGTGGGTGCGTACATGGTCACTTGGCTGGGAGCTGCTGGCGCACTCGCAGCACGAGAACCTGGCACTGATCCAAATTTCCGATGTGCTGGGCGCGTATGGCGTTTCGTTTGTCATGGTGGCCGTCAGCTTGGCGGTTGGTGAGTGGCTGATTGAGTTCGCCCGGCGGCGATCGGTGCAGACTGATTGGCGCCCGATAGCCGTGCCGGCGTTTCTGCTGGTCGGCGTTCTTGCGTACGGTTTTGTGCGCCTGGCTGCGCCCGTATCGGATGAGAGCGACCTCGTTTCCGTAGCTGTTGTGCAAGGTGATGTTCCCAACCAATTTCGCTGGCAGCGGCAACACTTCGGACGTGCGGTCGCGACTTATGCTCGATTGACCGACGAGCTGATTGGCGATTCGACGCCAGATCTCATCATTTGGCCAGAGAACGCAGTGAGCTTCTATCTCAACCGTGAGGGGATGATGCGCTCGCAGATCGGGCGCCTGGCGAGCCGGGCGAAGCATGGCATCGTCTTGGGTGCGCCGCGCCGTGGTGCCGGAACCGATGCTTTCAACTCGGCCTACCATTTGGAACCAAATGGTTCCGTAGGCGGCGTGTACGACAAGCGCTACCTGCTGCCGTTTGGCGAGTTCGACCCGTTTCTGGCGTTGCGAGGCGAGGCACCGGAAGGTCCGACGTATGTCGGTGGCGATCGCCCAACAATTCTCCAAGCTGGGCCATATGCGCTCGGACCAATGATCTGTTTTGAAGTGCTCTACCCGGACCTGGCCCGCGATCTCGTCCGACAAGGTGCCGAGATTCTGGTCAACCTCTCGAATGACTCGTGGATGGATCCGGGTGACGGGAATGCTCCGCGCCAGCACTTTTCGATGGCGGTATTTCGAGCCATCGAGGCGAGGCGCTATCTCGTGCGAGCCTCGGCCAGTGGTGTGTCCGGCATTGTCGACCCTACTGGCAGGGTCATCGACCGGGTCACGTCGGGAAAATCCGGCGGAGTGGTCGCCGGCGTAAGGCCTCAAAGTGAGATTACACCGTATGTAGCCCTCGGGGACATGTGGATAGCGGCCGGGATCCTGTGGACCCTGAGCTTGGTCGTCGTATGGCGGCCGAGTCCGCGGGTCGCTCCGTTTGAAGTCGTCGCGACCGACGGTTGATCGTCTGCGAACGACTCGGGCGGGAACAATCCTCCATTGTGTGGAAGACGTCGCTTGTTAGAGTGCCTACGTCGTGAAGATTTATCTGATCACTCCGCGCAATCCGGAATCGTTTTGGACGTTCGATCGCATTCTTCCGACGCTCGGCAAGAAGTGCGTCTATCCGAACTTATCCATGCCAACGGTGGCCGGTTTGGCTGGGTCGGAACACGAGATCGTCCTCTGCGACGAAAACGTTGGTGAGATCGACTTTGATACGGATGCGGACATCGTTGGAATCACCGGGTACGTGATTCACAAGGCTCGGATTCTTCGGATTGTGGAAGAGTTTAAGCGCCGCGACAAGTTCGTAGTTGCCGGAGGCCCTTTTGCCACGCTTTGCCCGGAAGAACTGAGCCCGTTGGTCGATGTTGTGTTTGAGGGCGAAGCCGAGGACACCTGGCCGCAGTTTCTCGAGGATTTTGCCGCCGGATGCTGGCGTAGCGAGTATCGTACCGATGGATTTCCGTCACTTGAAGGCCGGCCGCCGCCGCGCTTTGATCTCCTGGACGTCGATGCGTACAGGACCATGACGTTGCAGTTCGGCCGTGGCTGTCCGTACTCGTGCGAGTTCTGCGACATCATCGTGATGTACGGTCGTCGGCCTCGGACCAAGACCGTGGATCAGATGCTCGCTGAAATCGAAGCGGTGCATCGGTTGGGGGCGGAAACGGTATTTATCGTCGACGACAATTTCATCGGGAATCGTCAATTGGCTAAGCAACTGCTGCGAGCTATCGCGGCTTGGCAGGATGATCGCCAGCACCCGATCGCTCTAATGACGGAGCTCACACTGAACGTCGCCGAGGATCAGGAGCTGCTGGATCTGTTGCGTGAGGCGAACTTCACGACGGTGTTTATCGGCATCGAATCGCCCCGGGCCGAAAGTCTGCGCGAGACGAAAAAGACCCAGAACCTGCGTTCAGACATGCTCGAGTCGGTGAAAACGATCCAACGATCCGGGATCGAGGTCATGGCAGGGATGATCGTCGGGTTCGATCACGACGACGTAGCCATTTTCGAAGAGCAATTTCGTTTCATTCAGGACAGCGGCATTGCGATTTCGATGACCGGCATGCTCAACGCGTTGCCCCGGACACCGTTGTATTTGCGACTGCGAAAAGAAGGGCGTGTCTTGGCCGACTCGGGCGGTGACCAGTTCGTCGTGACGAACGTGATCCCCAAACTGATGTCGGTGCGGGAGCTTTACGGCGGCTATATTGATCTCTTGCAGCGTCTGTATGACTTCGACAACTACCGTAGCCGGGCGATGTCGTTGGTGCGACGCCTCGGGCGTCGTAAGGTGTCGCGACACCCTACGCGCGCACAAGTTGCGACGACGTTGCGGTTCTTTTGGGACTGTGTGCTCGTCGCGGAACCGCGCCGAGCTTGGATGACACTTCGAATGATCGTAGCAACCATGTTCATACGACCTTCGGCGCTAGGTGATGCGGTGGGACTAGCCTTGATGCACAAGCATCTGTTCGAGTACGTCGAGGCCGTTGCGGACCAACTCGAGCACATCGACCATGTTGACCGCTCGGTTGGAGTTACAAAACCCCTGCTTAGCGCGCAGCACTGAGGGTGTTGCGAACTCGCATGGATACTCGCTCTGCAAACTACAGACCGAGTGCCAATGCAGATTCCGTGTATTAGCGAGAAGGTCGTACGACTTCACCGAACAGGGTGAAATATCATACCCCGGGGCGATTCCGGCTCTCGACGTCTGAAGGCAGATTAGTGCGACGAAGCACAGATCTGCAGAGGAGTACGAGATGATCAGAATCGTTGTTGCACTGTTTGTCGTTACCGGAGGAATTTTCCTTATGCGCGTGCAGCCGGCCGAAGCCGGTTGTGGTTGCGATCACCCGCCTCCGGTGAAGGGATTGGTGTATCCGCGGTTTGCCTCCATTGGTTCGGAGGTGACGTTGACCAGCAAGAAGATCACCTCGGAAACAAAGGGCTGCGTCAACGCCGGGTTCTTTTCGTATCAGAGTGTCGAGGGGTCGAAGGAACGTTCGATCGACTTCGAAATACCTTGGACCGCGGGGATCGGACCCCGGTCGATGAACCTTTGGGACAATGATTGCTGGTCGATCCGCTGGTGGGAAGAGAGCGACTATGTTGTCGGTGGTAAACACCTGACCGTACTTTCGCACCAACTTCCGGTGATCGAGGCGACGGGTACCTTCTATTACAAGGACGTCGTCGTTGCCGTCGACTCGAAAGGCGCGATTCTGTTGCCGTTCGATCTCACGGACGTTCGCGCCCCGATGCAGTTCTTTGTGACACTGCACGACTTGCCACTTCGTTTCGATGTCGAAGGCATCAATTACTACAACAAAGACGAATTCGATCTGAAGCTCTTCGGCAGCCACGTGGAGAGCCCCGAGGACTACCAGTGGGGAGCGTTCTTTGGTGCCTCGGTCGAAGGATCGAATGATCCTGGCACTCACAGTGACATCGTCTCGTACTGGCGCCATGAGTTTGTCACCTACGCAGACGCTCACGAAGTTGGTGGCTCGCACGAGGTGGACGAAGATGAGCGGCATCCGGATGGGACGATTCATGTCGATCACTACAATCTGATTGCTGCCATGGTTCCGACCAACGGTGCGGAGTTGATCGAGCCGGGGCAGGTGAAGGTAACTGTCGAGGTCTACCAAGTGATCTCGGAGGAACCTCTAACGACAGCTGACCTGACGGCCGAAGATCGACAGGCGCTTGCCGAGAATGCCTTTTCGATCACTCTCGATCATTCGGGCGCGGCTACGATCACGCCGATCGACGAGCTGCTAGCCGAAGACGCACCTCCTGGAGGGGAAGGCCTTGACGCGGTGGTAGGCGCCGTGCCGGAGGCATCGATGATGGTCCTCCACGACAGCTTTTTCTCGTACTGAGTCATTTGGAGTAGCGGGCATGACGATGAAACGAAGCCTTTCGATGCTTGCGGCCGTCGCAGCTCTGAGTATGGGTTCCCTGGACAGCGCGGAAGCCGGATGTGGTTGTGATAAGGCACCGCCGGAAACATCAGCCGTGCGGCCGCATGCGACATACGCGGGTATGGAGATCGTGATCCTTCACGAGGATCTGGTTGCGGATGCCGATTATCACGTCAGATTTATTTCCACCCAGTACGAGCAGGTCGCCACGGTTAAGGCTCAAGCTTTGCGCTTGCGCGACATCGCAGATGGAAAGAAAAGGATTCACCTACTTGCAACATTGCCGGAATTGCCGCTGGGGCCGGCCGCGGTCGAAGTTTACGACAATAGCGGACTCCTGCTGGTGGTTCCGGACACCGACTTCACGGTGACACCGCAGCCCGTCGAAGTCTCGAAGAGCGTCGGCGAGGTCTGGATCGACGGGATGCAAGCCGCAGTCGGGCGCGATGGCACGATGTACATCGCTTTAGACCTGGGCGGACTGGAGCGAGCGCGAGTGTTCGAAGCGCAAGGGATGGGAGTCGCGCTTACGTTCGATGCGGATGACGTCGTCTTCTACAATGTGCAGGGCTTCATGATGCAACTCTTTGATCCGTCCGGGGGCAACCCGTTCGACGTCGCCGATCCCGAAAACACACACGATAGCGACATCGTCCGGTATCGCCGACATGAGTTCAGCACTTACGCAGACCAACACAAGAATGGCACGGCGCACCAGATCGATCCGGACAATCCGGGCTGGCATAGAAACGGCACCCCGCACATTGACCATGATCACCAGATCCTGGCGATTGCGGCGACGCTTCGCGACGGCAGCCCGCTGGTAGCCGGGGCTACTCCCGAATTCCAATTGCGTTTGAAGACCGAGACTCTCTTCTCGCACGGAGCTCTTGCCGATGTCGAGATCGATCTGGAGGACGACGCCCAAGCGGATAGCTACGATTCGAGTACCGGAGAGTTTGGCTTTGCTGGGCGAATTAGCAGCAACTCTGAGGTCGATATTGAGGATTACTCCCGTCTCGATGGACGCGTCCGCGGCGCCGATATCGACATCGACCCGCACGTCTCTATTACGGGGCCTGTGACCGAGACCAAAATGCAGTCTCCGATGATGCCAATCCACGTGCCGATGGCGATCGATAACTTGGGATCCATCAAGCTAAAGTCTGGAAAGACGAAAGTGGTCGCTACGGGGACTTACAAAGTGAAGGAGATTAGCCTCGAAGGCGACGCGACTCTAAATATCGCCAATAGCGAGGGGCCGGTGACTCTGTACGTGACCGAGGAGATCGAGATCGAGGGATACTCTTCCGTAACGGCCAGCAGTGCGAATCCAGAGGACTTTGCCGTGTACGTCGTAGGCGGGGGGGAAGTCGATATCGATGAGAATGCAGTCTTCCACGGCGTGATCTACGCACCGACCTCGCATATCGAGATTGAGGACCGAGCCGAGTACTACGGTGCGATGGTCGGCAAAGACATCAACCTGTCGGACGAGTCGCTCTTTCACTTCGACAGCAACCTTGCTGAGCCTAGCTCTGCGGTGGAAATCGATCAGGCGTCGGAGTCGTTGGTTCCACCAACCGTACCGACCTGCGTAGGTGCCTGCGGTGGCCAGGTGGCGGCCGGGTGTTGGTGTGATGCGGAATGCTCCAACTACGGAGATTGCTGCGGCGACTACCGCGCCGTATGTGCCGCCGCCGCCGACGACGATGACGACGACGACGACGACGATGACGACGACGACGATGACGACGACGATGACTAGGTCCGAAGATTAGCTATTGCGAAGAGGCTCTGCCGTGTACACGCGGCGGGGCTTTTTTCGTTGGATTCTTAGGATGCTTCGGAGAGGGCGTCGTGCGGAGGAGTGCCATCGCTGGCGATAGCCTGTGAGGGCCGGTCCACCGATCGCGACTCGTTCCAGAACATGACGCGGAGGAAGTCGGTCCAGGTGCGGCGTCTGATGTCACTACCTCCAACGGTATCGGTCCATAAGCCTTTCAACTCTGCTACGAGCGAGGCGTAGCCGATACAGGTTCGCCCGATTTCGGGCAGTCGGTGACGCCAGAAGTTTGCGACCGTCTCGATGGGCATCCCGGTGCGGCGCTCGCGACGCGCTTTCGTCCTGAAAAATCCGGACATCATGGGATGAGCGATCTCGACCCCCGAGGCGGCCTTGTACCAAAGGTACATCTGCAAGAGGGTAGTATGTTGATCGCTAGTGACTTCGGAGAGTCGCGGTCGCAGATAGTCGGGCGCATAGAATGTAGACCACGCCTCGCGATATAGGCCGAACCATTCGTCTCGCGACATGCGTGGATGGTCGACGACTGGGTGGAAAGTGTCGTAGAGGTTCCAATCCTGCTCGAGTTCGGTACCGTCCTGCCACATCTTCAAGTGGTCGGCGGAGCCCGGCAGAGGGGTCAGCATAAAAAAGGCTGCCAGGTCCGGACGAATCACTTCCTGCAGCGCCTTCAAGTCGCCGCGGACAGAGACGACATCGTCGTGCGGAAATCCGATGATGTAGCCGACGTGGGTCAAGATTCCAGCGCGATGCCACGCGGCGACGAGATCGGCGTAGTCTTCGACGCGATTCTGACGTTTGTTGCCGTCGGCCAGACTTTCCGGATTGAGCGTCTCCATGCCGATGAAGACTTGGAAACACCCGGCGGCCCGAGCCTTCTCGATGAAGTCCGGGATGCGGTGCGACAAGGTGTCGACCTGCATCAAGAATCTTATCGCGATGCCTTCTCTCTCGCGCAGATCGATCAAGGCGTCAAAGAGATCGGGCCAGGTCTTGGTTCGCGACATGTTGTCGTCGGTGAAGAAGTAGTGCTCGGTGCCGGTGCGGCGATGATTGTCGCGGATGGCGGCGACGATGTGGGACGGGTCTCGATGCCGCATCGTACGCCCTTGTACATTGATGATCGTGCAAAACGAGCAAGCGAACGGACATCCGCGACTGGTCTCGATAGTGCCGAAGTGGCGGTAGACGAAACGCTTCATCAGGCTGCTGTCGAGGATTGGTACGGCGGCGCGCGCGAGGTTCGGCCGTGCCGCCGAATTGTCGTAGATCGGCTGAATCTGTCCTCGTGCGACATCCGACAGAATCGCCTGCCAGGTTTCCTCCACCTCCCCGAGGGCCAATGAGATGCCTTCGTTTCGCAGCTGCACGAGATCGTCTGGCAGTGATGGCAGCATCGCAGCTAGCCCAGAGACGTGAAATCCGCCAATCATCACATCGCAGCCGATCTCTCTGTAGCGACGGGCGAGATCGATGGCGCGGGGAAACTGATTGGTTTGGACTCCGACCAGGGCGATCAAGACTCGGGTGCCGGGATTGCGCAGGGCCCGTCGAATCGGTCCTTCGGGGATCGATTGGACGGTTTCATCGACCAAATGCACCTCGCCGACGGTCGGCGCGAGGAGATTCTGCTCGAGAATCTCGGCGGTGAGGGCGTGCATGCAAGCGAGCGAGTTCGTCGGTAGTACGCCGCGCCAGTGGCGTACGGGGTATCCGTCATCGTCGTACTTGGTGACGCGGACGAGGAAGATCTCGAGCTTGGTAGCACGGTCTTGCGGGAGCATCGGGGCATTTCCAACTATCGGCAGCTCTTCCACAGCGGAGTTTTACCACAAACCGCGGCATCGTCATCCGAATCTTTAAGGTTCTACGACGAAGGTCGCAGCATTGTCCCAGTCATGTGGCACACTCGATACCCAAAAATGCCCCGTAGGTCGTACGCCGGCGCCAGAATGACACCGAAATTCATACTCATGCTGGATTCGTCAAGGGACAGGTCTGTCGCATGATAAGCGAGCCGTTCTTGTAATCGAACGGGTTGGGTAACCAGGAGGATTCCATGGCCAGAAAACGTGAACGAATCGCCAGCAACCACACGATTCTAGTGGTTGATGATCAGGAGGAGATCTTGATTTCGGTCAAGACGCTATTGGAGCGGGAAGGGCACGATGTGTTGACGGCGCCGTCGGCTGCCGAAGCACTTGAGCTATTTCGGTGCCACGATATCCATCTGCTGCTAGTCGATTATTTCATGCCGCGGATGAATGGCGAGGAACTGATTCGCGAAGTCCGGAACTTCGATCCATACGTCCAAATTATTCTGCAGACCGGCTATTCCGGGGAGAAGCCGGCCCGTCAGATGATGGACGAGCTCGACATTCAGGGTTACCACGACAAAGCGGAGGGGCCGGACAAGCTGCTCCTGTGGATCGATGTCGCGCTCAAAGCG
Organism: Deltaproteobacteria bacterium; assembly: GCA_029262455.1. Lineage (GTDB taxonomy): Bacteria > Desulfobacterota > Binatia > HRBIN30 > CADEER01 > CADEER01. The sequence goes on from JAJCZJ010000088.1 coordinate 419,648, forward strand.
CACCGGCTGGTGCGCGAGATGCGGGACGGTGAAGTGTTGCAGCGCGAATTGGTTGCGAATGTGTCCCACGAGTTTCGCACGCCGCTCAACATCATCCTCGGATACTCTGATTTGCTGATGGAAGGCGATTTTGGAGAGCTGCCCGCAGAGGCGATCGAAGCACTCGGTCGGCTGACCGGAGCGACCAACGACCTTTCGGCTTTGGTGTCGGATCTACTGAGCTATGCGAAGCTCGAGGCGGGCGGCACAGAAACCAACTACGAGAACGTCGAGACCCAATCGGTGGCACAAGAGCTCGAGCGGCTCGCGGGCCTGTTTCTGGAGTCCAAGCCGGTCGATTTTCGTGTCGAGTTCGAAGCCGCGCCACTGACCTTCTTCACAGATTCGGGCAAGCTTCGAGTGATTCTGCGCAATCTCGTGTCCAACGCAGCGAAATTCACAACCTCTGGTGAGGTTGCTGTGAAAGTTGCGAAACGAGACGGGAATGTGGTTTTCGAGGTGAGTGACACGGGGCCGGGGATTCTCGACGAACACCACGACGTGATCTTCGATCCCTTTCGTCAGATCAATGGCTCGGCCACGAGACTTCATCGAGGCATCGGGCTGGGCTTGGCGCTCTCGCGCAAGCTGGCGCACTTGCTCTCGGCGGATATCAAAGTCCAGAGTGAATACGGCAAGGGGGCTACGTTTGCGGTGACCTTGCCGTATGTCCCGGCGGTGCCGGTGGGCGGGCCGATGAGGAGGCATGGGGCGGCTATGCAGGCACACGCGGCCTGAGGATTTCTGCGGGAGCTTGCCTTGCAATACGTTGAGTCGATAAGCGCCATGTCGCTCCGCGGTGTGTTGTCTGCGGACAACGCGCGTCGCGTTGCTGTAGCGATGGCGGCGTTGTTGTATGCGCTCGCGTGCCCGCCGTACCAGTGGTCACCAGCCGCGTGGCTCGTACCCGGCTTGCTGTTGACGGCGATGGTTGGAGTACGACCGAGACGCGCATTTGTTCACGGTATCTTGTTTGCCCTCTTGTTTGGCTACGGGATGACCAGCTGGGCAATCGGAGCCTCGCTCGAGTACTTTGAGTTCGGGAGGCCGGCCGCATGGCTATTCGCCACGGGGGTATGGCTGGCGTGTGGTTTTCCTTATGCACTGCTCTGTGCGGCCTATGCCTGGTGCAGCAAGTTCATGCCGATCGCGGCGCGGGCTCCCCTGGCTGCTTGGTTGTGGGTCGCGGCCGAGTTGGTGCGCACGACCGCACTATCGGGTATGCCGTGGGAACTACTCGGACACACGCAATTCGAGGTCCTTTGGTTGATCCAACTGGCGGATCTGGGTGGTGTCTATGCGGTCTCCTTTATTATGGTGCTGGTCAGCGTCGGTTTCAGCGAAATGGTGCGAGCAGCGGTGCAGTCGGAAGCGATCGATCTTCGTTCGCCGGCTCTAGCTCTGAGTGCTTTGGCGGCGGTTGTCGTCTACGGCCAGGTCAGTCTAGCTCGAGCCTCGGACGACGCATCGAACGCGACGACCTCCGTGGCTGTGGTTCAAGGGAACGTGCCGAATGCGATGCGATGGGAGCAGTCCCACTTCGAAGAAGCCCTCGCGGTATACACACAGCTCTCCAGGGAAGTCGCTAGCCTCGAGCCAGATCTGGTGGTTTGGCCGGAGAACGCGGTCAGCTTTTACGTCGAACGGGAGCCTCGACTGCGCCGTGAGCTGCAGCGTTCGGCCAAGATAGGGCGCGCCGGATTGATCTTTGGCGCTCCGCGGTTCGACGAGCAAGCCGGCGTTGCGCGCAACTCGGCGTACTGGCTTGCCGGCAGTGGCGACATTCTAGGGGTTTATGACAAACAGAAGCTCGTTCCGTTCGCAGAGTATGATCCGCTCGCCGGCAAGGTCTCTGGGGACGAGCTGGTCTATCGTGCGGGTGCAAAAGCGGCCTTGCTCGATGCCGGTGGAGAGCGGATAGGGGCGGTCATCTGCTACGAGATCATCTTTCCTGGCTTGGTCAGGGAACTGGTGACCAAAGGGGCCAGACTTCTGGTGAATCTATCAAACGATTCCTGGATGGACGTTGGCGATGGTGTGGCACCGCGCCAGCACTTGTCGATGGCTGTCTTCCGGGCAGTCGAAACTCGCCGCTACCTGGTCCGTGCTTCGGCCGGAGGGTATTCAGGGTTCGTTAGTCCGCGTGGACGTGTTTATTCGGCGCTGCCGAACCACAGTGCGGCTACATCGGTTGGGAATGTCGCCTTCAGAGATGACATCACTCCCTATGTTCGGTGGGGCGATGGTTGGGCCTTCTTCGGAATCGCCGGGTCATTCGCTTCGATTGCCCGTAGTCGGAGGCGTGCGTGAAGACGTCGGCGGTTCGATTCTATTGTGTGGTAGGCGCCCTTTTGGCGGGTACCTTGATCACCGTCATCACGGTTAACAGCACGCAGTGGATCGGGCGCCAGTTTCCGGGATTCCTGCTCCTGGACAATCGTGTCATAGCGTCCGTCTCGTTACCCGATTGGGGGGACAATACTCCCGTTTTCCAGCATCAGGTCGTCAAGGTCGATGGCATCAGTTTCGACAGTACCGAGGAAATCTACGGGTACCTCGGAACGCTCGTCGTCGGGGAGCACGTTCAGTACGAGTTGCGTGCCCCGGGCGGTGATCAGATGACGATCGTAAAACCGGTACGCGCGTTTGCGCTGTCGGACTACGCTTTGATCTTCGGGGCGTTTCTGCTGAACGGCTTTATCTTTCTTTTCATCGGTCTCGCGGTGGTCTACATGAGCCCGAACAGTTCAGCCGCGCGGGCTCTGCTCAGCACCTGCCTGTCCACGGGCGTCTTCGTAACGACGGCGGTCGATCTGTATGGGCCACATGTCTTCTTCCGACTTCACGCTGCGGCGGAGGCGATGGCGGCGGCGAGCTTTATTCACTTGGCTGCATCGTTTCCGACCGATCGGCTCGGACGAAATCTGTACCGCAAATTGCTGTGGGTGTACCTGCCGTTTGTTGGGCTCGCGCTGGCCTACCAAAATTCGTTGTACGACCCCGACAGCTACACCTTCTTTCATTTGCTGGCCAGTGGCGGCTTTGGGATCTGCACGACCGGGATCGTGATCAGCATTCTCTTTGATCTGTTTGTTACGCGCTCGGTCTTGGTTCGCCGCCGCATCGCTGTGGTCGCGCTGGGCAGCATCACGGGAGTTCTGCCGCTTACGTTAGTGTGGGCAATTTCCGGATTGGTGGGCGGGAAGATCGCCCTCAATGCCGCAGCGTTAACGGCTTTCTTCTTTCCGATGAGTATCGCGTTTGCTGTGCTCAATCGGGACTTGTTCGAGATCGATGTATTCCTACGCCGGGCACTGGCGTACGGAGCCGTGATGATCACGATCATGGTTTCCTACTTCGTAGTGCTCTACGGCTTCGAAGTGCTGATGCCGGGCCGTGATTATCTCGGACACTCGCCGGTGCTGCTGGCTCTGCTCAACCTGGTCCTTTTGTTCGGCATGGCGCCTACACGCGACGCTGCCCAACGGTTGATCGACCGTGTGTTCTTTCGCAAGGCCTACGAGGTCGAGGCCGGACTTGCCCTTCTCAGCGATCGGCTGGCGACCGCGCGTGAACAAGACGACGTGGAAGACTACACCCGTGCGGTCCTGGCTGAAACGGTCTGTCCCGAACGGGTGCTGCTGCTGTTCCAGAACGGATCTTCGAGAACCTTCATGTCCGCGAGTGGAGAAAGAGTCGAGGTCCCCAACGGCGTTCTCAGATTTCTGCGGTTGGGGGAGAGAGTCACGAAGTATCTCTGGGAAGATGGGAAGCCCAACACGCCAGAATCATGGTTCTGGGGCCACAACTCGCTCGAGATCTTGTTGCCGCTTCGATCGGAGACCGATCAGCTGAGGATTCTGGCCCTCGGAGCCAAGCAATCGGGCAATCCGTACAACGCCAACGACATTAGCTTCCTCGACACCGCGGCCAATCAGATTTCACTGGCCGTGGCCAACGCGATCGCCTTCGGCCAACTCGGAGACTTGAACCATCACCTCGAAGCCTTGAACGAGAGTCTCGAAGAGCAGGTGGGGAAGCGCACAGCGGAGTTAAACGGCGCCAACGAGGAGCTGAACCGTTCGTTGGACAAGCTGCAAGGCGCGTACCGCGAGCTCGAGAAGAATCATGCGAGCTTGCTCCGTGCAGATCGACTCGCGACCCTGGGCCGTCTGACTGCGGGAATCGCGCACGAGATCAACACGCCCCTGAGTGCCGTCCTGAACGCGCTCAAGGTGGTCTCAGATCTTGCCGATGAGTACCTCGAGTCGATTGATGACCCATCGGTTGAGAGCATGGATCACAAGCAGATTGCCGATGAAATTCGGTCTACGACCGCATCGGCTCGCGAATGGGGAGACCGCGCAGCGGCGTATGTTCGCAGCGTGAAGCAGCACGGTCGCGAATCCCGGACTGGAACGGTCGACCAGTTTTCGGTCCGTGAGGTCGTGGACAAGACGGCTGATCTCGTAGCGCACCGATTGCGCGCAGCGGCCTGCCGATTGGAGATTCAAGAAGATGTTTCCGAGATCAAGGTTTGGGGAGATCCCGGACGACTTGGTCAAGTGTTGGTCAACCTGGTCACGAATGCCATCGATGCCTACGAGGACCGGGGGATGCACGAAGGCCTCGTGCAAGTGTCCATCGGTGCGTCCGCGGAAGGCGAAACCGTGATCGAAGTCGCCGACCACGCTGGCGGAATTCCTGAAGAAGTGCGGCCGCATATCTTTGACGAGCTCTACACGACGAAAGAACCAGGCCGCGGGACGGGCCTCGGTTTGTGGATCTCACGCAACATCATGGAAGAAGGTTTTGGAGGAACGCTGCACGCCACTTCAGACGACGGTGTGGGAGCTCGCTTTGTCGCGGTTCTCCCCGGGCACGTCGGCGATCAAGTGCCGCGAAAAGTTGCTGCTGCGGTCGCCGCCTAACGGGCGCTGAGGCTCGACAGTCGTTTCTGCCTAGGGGCTCTGAGTCTGTGGTCGTTGCGCGCCTCAACTCGACCCGACGCCGTCGCTGGCTTGGCTCGAGTTGTGGAACCTCAACGCGGCAGCCATTCGAGTGTGAACGCCGAGCTTCGCGAAGATTCTTGCCATATGCGACTTCACGGTCTCGGTGGTAATGCCGAGCTGCTCGGCTACATCGTCGTTGGTCGCGCCCCTTGAGACACAGGACAATACTTCGAGCTCGCGATTGGTCAGTTCGGCCAGTGAGCTGGCTTGGCTACCGTTCGCGTTGAATGCATCTTGAATCGGCTGTGGCAACGCCGGATCCGTCCAATAACGGTCATTGGCGACTGCGAGGACCGCTTCGACGATGCGTCGCAGCCGTGTCGTCTTGTAGACGTAGGCGGAGACGAATTCTTTCGCTGCCTGGCGCGCGTTCGCGCGGCTGGGGTCGGCGTCGAGTAACACGACTCGCGACCCGGTTCGATCGAGTAGTTTCTGGACGAGATCACCCGCTTGCCTCTCATCGAGTAGCACTCGGTCGAGGATGACGACGTCCGGTCGGTGATAGGCGGCCAGGCCGAGAGCCTCCTCGCTGTCCGCGGCTTCAGCGACAATGTGGAGGGACTCTTCGGTCTGTAAAGACAGAGATAGTACATCGCGCAGCAGAGGGCTTCTGTCGGCGACCAGGACCTTGAACATACAACTCCTCGCAACCCTCCCTGGATTCCGAACCGAAGCAGCCCGTGGCACTGTTGTGTTACAAGAACTATTCCAATGCTTGCTGTGTGATGCGCGTCAGCCAATGCTGCCCGCCCGGCTGGACTTGCAGCGTCGAAACGTTGGCGAGCGCCAATTCGCCTCTTGTCCCGTTACTTAGCCTTCGCCCAACTGACCACAGCCCGGTCTTCTTTGGTGATCTTATCGCGGATGCGGGAGCCCTGGCCGACATGTCGCACGCTCTTAGATCCGCCTTCCGAGAAGTACTCCTCGTAGGCTTTTGCGGGTACATGGGGCTGCGGCTTGTTGTCGTCAATCTCGACGCCGAGAAGCTTTTCGACGAAGTCGGTGTTGTACATGCGCACGGCATCGTAGTCGGTAAGCAAGGCGCATACTTCGACGCAAATAAAGCATCCGATACACTCTTGAAAGCGATCTTGAACCGGCGAGAGGCCGCGCCCGGGCAGGCTCGCTTCAGGCAAATACTCGATACATCCCACCGGGCAGTACTCGGGACACTTCCCGCACGGGTAGCAGAGGTTGACGTCCATAAAGGCGACTTGGCGAGGTCGCTTCTTCTTTTCGGAGATCTCTTCTGGGAATGGGGCCTCTGGGATTCGATCCTCTTTGAGACGGCGAATGATCAGTTCAACGGCTTCGGCATCAGAGGCCATGGTGTCTTCTCCTTATTGTATCCCGGTCGGCGCTAAGTGGGCCCGGCGAGCCTGGGGCGGCGGGCTCGCCCACCTGACCCAGCGCGCTTGTGGCGGCGCACCGTGATTCTCGTACAGATCGGGATGGTGCCTTCCCCTCGGAGCGACTTCAAGAGGGTCCGCCTCGAGAGGCCGGGCCGGCTCTCTCAGGCTTGCAGTCCGCGGGTCCTTCCCCGACCTGGGCCGGACGTATAGGGTGCGGCGGATTGTGTCGAGGAGATCGAGATGGATGCCCAGAGAATAGTCCTAGCGATTGGCTTGGGGATGATGATTGGCGTTGGCTGCGGTGACGATGACGGCGGCGCTGCCGGTGGCCCAGCGAAGTCGGAATTGGTGCGGCAGCTCGAGGCGGTCGGCGTCGGGCGGTACCTCGGTCAGACGGTTGTCCCGCAGGCGGTGGCCGAGGATGGCGGCTGGTTTCGCTACGACTACGACTCAACCGCTGCAGACGGTCCGACTTGTATCTTTGGCACCCCCTACAAGGCTTACGTCCGGCCTGGCGACAGCGACCGAGTGTTGTTCTACCTAGAGGGCGGCGGCGGCTGTTGGAACGAGGAGACTTGTTTCGGCGACAGTCAGTTCGGCGCAAAGCTCACGTCGGACCCGATCGTCGGTCTCTCGACGTTGAACGGGCTGCCGGGCGTTTTTGCCGTCGATGATGCCTCCAACCCTTTCAGTGGGTGGACCGTGATCTATGTGCCGTACTGCGACGGCTCGGTGTTTTCTGGAGACAACGTGGTCGACTTCGACCTGGGACGGGTTCATCACCGCGGACAGGTCAACTTGTCTGCGGCGGTGGACATCATGCAGGACAACTATCCCGATCCGACGACCATTGTTGTCGCCGGCAGCAGTGCTGGTGGCTACGGAACTTTCTCGGGCTACGGTGTCATGCGGGTCGCTTACCCGGAGACGGAGATGTTCATCCTCAACGACTCGGGTCCGGGCTTGCAGAACAACGACGATCCCCAGGCGATCGACGATCGGCGTGAGAACTGGCGCTTCGAACAGTTCATCGTAGAAGGTTGCACAGATTGTGCTGACCAGCCTGCATTTCTCACTGATTGGGCGCTCAGCAACGATCCGAACGTGACCTCGGCGCTGTTTAGCTACTTGAACGACTTCGTCATCAGCGGATTCCTTGGACTCGATGGTGATGCGTATCGGGACCTCTTGCTAGACGTCACCGACGAAATCCAAAGGCGGCACCCGAACCGCTTCAAACGCTATCTGATTCCCGGCGAGGCGCACACGATTCTGCTTGGCGGCGGACTGGGTCCAAACGGCCCGGTGCTCGACTTTGATCGAGTCGAAGTTGAGGGCATCGGTCTGCGTGCATGGCTGTCCGACTTCCTGACCGACGGACCCTTTTGGCTCGACCTGGTCGATGCGGGTGAGGAGTTCGTCGAAGTGGGCGAAGATGGGCAGCTAACCTTTCCGAACGGAGGGGACCCGCAGCGCGGGTCGGTCGACATCGACGTCACTCCCATCATCGACGGGAACGACCCGGCGGACGCGACGATTCTAGGAATTGGTGGAAGTGGCGACGGTGGAGCGGCAGTTCAATTGATGAAGAACGGGCACTTTCTTCGGTTTATTGTGCGCGACGACAACGGTGCCGAGACGGAGATCGAGTACGACATCAGGGACTGGTCGGCCGGCGCTTCGCGACGGATCACGGCGACCTGGGAGGACGGCGTGACGAACCTATACATTGACGGCCGCCGTGTGGGCACTAATACGTACCCCGGAAGGGTCAATGTTGGCGGTGAGCCGATCCGGGTCGGCGGGGGCGGTGGATATACCGGCTTCGATGGAAGAATAGGGACGGGAGCCCTGTGAGGGTGGAGTGAGTCGTCCTCTGTGACGCTAAAATCCGCTCACGTACGGGATGCTGTCAGCAATCTTCTTCACGTCTTCAGCCGCCGATAGCAAGACCCGCGTTGCGTCCCAGGTTCCGTCGAGGAGCTGCTTGCGAACACCGTCGGGAATCTCGATCGAAAATGTCTCGCCGTTGTAGGTCACAGTTCGAGCTTCAACGTCCAGTTGCAGATCGTGCGCCGGATCTTTTTCGATGGCGGCCAGAATCTTATCTACGGTCGCCGTGTCGCCCGTAACCACAGGCATGCCGTTGGCGATGCAGTTGCCGTAGAAAATGTCGGCGAACGTCTCCCCGATCAGCGCCTTGATCCCCCAGCGCAACAGCGCTTGTGGGGCATGCTCGCGCGACGACCCGCATCCGAAGTTCTTGTTGACCACGGCGATTCGGTCACCCTTGGCGAGAAAGCGCGGGTCGTCCATGACGTGGCCCTTGAGCGAACCGTCGGCGTTGTGGCGCTCGTCGTAGAAGGCCAGCTGCCCCAGGCCGTCAAAGGTAACGGCCTTCATGAAGCGAGCCGGGATAATCCGATCGGTATCGATGTCGTTTCCGCGCAACGGTATCGGTCGACCTTTGACTTCTTTGACGGGTATCAGATCGCTCATGGCTACAGCATCTCCCTGACGTCGCTTACGGCGCCTTCGATGGCGGCGGCGGCAACCATCGCCGGACTCATCAACAGGGTCCGACCCGACGGACTGCCCTGGCGCCCCTTGAAATTGCGGTTGCTGGACGAAGCGCACACCTCGTTGCCGACGAGCTTGTCTGGATTCATCGCCAGGCACATCGAACAACCGGGCAAGCGCCATTCGAAGCCCGCGGCACGGAAAACTTCGGGCAGCCCTTCTGCCTCGGCCTGCCGTGCGACGTCTTGTGAACCTGGAACAACCAGCGCCTTGACGTGTGACTTGACCTTGCCGAGCTTGGCGATGCGCGCGGCCTCGCGCAGATCGGAGATCCGTCCGTTGGTACACGAACCGATGAAAGCGACGTCGATCTTGGTCCCGGCGATCGCCGTCCCGGGTTTCCAACCCATGTAGGCATGCGCGTCTTCGACGGTTTGCCGGTCGTCGGTCGCAAAGTCTGCAGCGGCCGGGATCTTTTCGTCGATGCGCAAGGCCTGGCCCGGATTGATTCCCCAGGTTACGACCGGCGCCATGCTCGAACCATCGAGCGTGGCCACGTCGTCATAGGAAGCGCCGGGCTCTGATGCGACGCTCTTCCACCAGGTGATCGCGCGTTTGAGCGCGTCGCCCTCGGGTGCGAACTTGCGGCCACTGACATATTCGAACGTGGTCTGGTCCGGATTGATGTAGCCGCAGCGAGCGCCGCCCTCGATGCTCATGTTGCAGACGGTCATGCGCTCTTCCATGGTCATCGCGTCGAAAACTTCGCCAGCGTATTCGTAGGCGTAACCGACGCCGCCGTTGACACCGAGCTCTCGGATGACTTGAAGGGTTACGTCCTTGGCGTAGACGCCCTTGGGCAGCACGCCGGTGACTTCGACCCGGCGCAGCTTTGGCTTGACGATGGCGAGGCATTGCGAAGCCAGGACGTCGCGCACTTGGCTGGTCCCGACACCAAACGCGATCGACCCGAAAGCACCGTGGGTGCTGGTGTGGCTGTCGCCACAGGCGATGGTCATCCCGGGCTGGGTAATTCCGAGCTCTGGGCCAATGACGTGGACGATCCCCTGGCTACCGGATTTTCGGTCGAGGAGCCGAATTCCGAACTCCTTACAGTTCTTCTCGATGGCGGACATCATTCCTTCCGCCTGTTCGTCGGCGAACGGTCGAGAATCGGTATCGGTCGGAATGATGTGGTCAACCGTGGCCAGGGTGCGCTCGGGGTAGGGCACGCCGAGGCTGTCTTCGCGCAACATTTGGAAGGCCTGAGGACTCGTTACCTCGTGGACCAGATGCAGCCCGATAAAGAGCTGGGTCTGTCCGCTGGGCAATTCGCGCACCGCATGTGCTTGCCAAACTTTGTCAAAAAGTGTCGAAGCCATTGGAGTTTCTCCGTCGGAGGTCGTTTGTTTCGGGGACCGGAGGTGAACATATAGAGATAGCCCGGCCCAGTGGGGGAGTCCATAGGCCTGGCTTTCTCCAAATGATGGAGACTTGCTGTGGTTGCTCTGCGAATCGCCCTGAGAATAGGGTTCTCAGCAGGACTCGGAAAAGGATCAGCGTAGATGGGAAGTGAGGCAGGGCCCGATCGGTACGTTCGGCGATGCATTGAGGGCTTTCCCGATCTGCGCGGCAAGACGGTGATCGACGTTCCCTGCGGCGCCGGTCGCGCTAGCGAAGCGTTCAGCAACAAGGGCGCGAAGGTGATCGCCTTCGATCTTTTTCCGGAGTTCATGAAGGCGCCGGGAATCGAGGCAATCCACGCCGATATGTCGGAGCGACTTCCGGTCGACGATGGGTGTGCCGACTACGTGGTCTGTCAGGAGGGCATCGAGCACGTGCCCGACCAGGTCGCCCTATTGGCCGAGTTCAATCGCGTCTTGAAAGTGGGCGGAGTGCTGTTGCTGACGACTCCTAGTATTTCCCACGTGAGGGCGCGACTTGCGCAATTCTTGTTCGAGACCGACTCGATGCGGCGGATGCCGCCGACGGAGCTCGATAGTGTCTGGTTTGCCGCGGACGATGCCGAGAGAATTTACTATGGGCACCTCTTTCAACTCGGGGTGCACAAACTGACAGCGCTAGTCTCGATCTCCGGTTTTGCGGTGCAAGAACACGTGCAAACGAAATTCGGGGTTACATCGACGGTTCTGGGAGTGCTGCTCTATCCGCTTTTCGCTGTCGCGACGCTGGCGACCTATCGCCGCTGTCTCCGAAAAGGCTACGAGATCCCGGCAGAGGTATGCCGCCCGACGTGGTGGGAGCACGTAAAGCTCAACCTTTCGCCGCGCACGCTCTTCTGTAAGCACAACGTTTGGTTGCTGCGCAAAGACTATTCAATCGCGGAGAAACGTTCGAGGCTGCAGACCGGACGTTGGGAAAGGTGAAAAGCCCTCCTTTATGGGAGATCGAATGACCCCTACGACCCGCTGGTGCGATTTTCAGGCTAAAGCCTGACCTACGTGATGCCCAATCGATCGTCGCGGATGACTCGTGGGGTAGGCTTTAGCCTACCAAGGACCCCTACGACCCGCTGGCGCGATTCTCAGGCTAAAGCCAATGACGAGGATTGCCAATGACGAGGTGACACCACGCGGGCTCTGACCATGTTGAGATCGACTAATTCTCGCATCACCGAAACGCTCACTTTTGCGGGCGAAATTGATGACCTAGAAGCGATCCGTGCGCGTCCTCGTGGGAACGTCGGATTCGATTCTTGGATGCGGCGTCGCGCCCCTCGGGCAGCTCACCGTTCGCCCAGAGCCCGTGCTTGGCGCTCGCGGCTGGTTTGGCCGGGGCCGTTGGGAGACCAGCCGGGCGGTCGCAAGAGGTAGCCAAGCACTTCGCGCGCGGTGCCGGCCCGGGACAGGTCGCCTGCGATCGCGATCCATTCGTGAAACGTCGCACGCACGGGATTGTGGGTGTCGAGCTGATGGGTGATGCCGAAGGTGGGCTGCTCTACCTCCGGCTCGAAGGTGCCGAAAAGTTTGTCCCAAACGATGAATGTCCCGCCGTAGTTCTTGTCGAGGTACTGGACGTTGGTCGCGTGGTGCACGCGGTGATGTGAAGGGGTCACGAGAATTGCGCCGAGCGGCCGCAGCGCACCGACGATCTCCGTATGGGGCCAGAATTGGTAGATGAAGTTCGCTGCCAGGCAGGTCAGTACCATGATCGGATGGAACCCGAGTAGGACGACGGGCGCCATGAAGAAAGGCTCGAGGATCGGTTCGACGACGGACTGTCGCAGCGCGGTTGCGTAGTTGTAGTGTTGGCTGGAGTGGTGGTTCACGTGCGCGGCCCAGCCGATGCGCACTTCGTGGATGGTTCGATGGAACCAGTAGAAGGCCAAGTCGACAGCCAGGTACGCACCGACCCAGGTCATCGCGCCGGCATCGAGTGCGAAGCGGAACGGCGCGATCGAATGGACTGCGGCGAGAGCGAGCAGTGCGGAGGTTCGCACGAGCGCAGACATCGCCGCGTACGCGAGACCCATCGCTACGCTGCAAAGGCTGTCGTTTAGGGCATAAGCGCGCGCTGTGCCGGTCCATCGCAAGCCAAAGTCGGCGATCAGTAGGACGCCGAAGAGCGGAAGCGAGTATAGTTCGAGTTGCTCGACCATAGCCGATACCTAAGATGTCAGAGGTTCCAGGCTACGCTACGACGGGGCGGTCGGCCAAGATGCCGCTGTCGACGACAATTTCCGTACCGGTGCAAGACAGGCTTTCGTCGGAGGCGAGAAACAGAACGGCAAGCGCCACGTCGCGGATGAAGTCGCTGCTCTTACGGTCCTTTTGGTAGGACAGGATCTGGTGGCGGTAGCGCGTCACGGTGTCGGGATCCATTCCGTCGGGTAGGTAGGGCTTGATCATGTCCGGGCCGCCGGCTTCGGGGCAAACGGCATTGACGCGAATGCCGTACTTGCCGAGCTCTCCGGACGCGACGCGGGTCATGCCGCGCACCGCCCACTTGGTGCCGGAGTAGGCAATCAGGTTGGGGCCACCCTTCATGCCGTCGATCGAGGCGATGTTGACGATCGACCCGCCGCCTCCCGAACGCATAGCGGGCGCTGCAGTCTTGATGCCCAGGAAAACGCCTTTTTGGTTGACGGCGACGACACGTTCGAAGTCGGCAACCGAGGTCTTTGCGATCGGCGCGATATTCAGCAGGCCAGCGTTGTTGACCAAGACGTCGAGACTGCCGAAGTGGTCGGTGCACGTGCCGACCGCTTCTTGCCACGAATCTTCCGAGGTCACGTCGAGTCGGACAAATAGCCCGTTGTCGCCGAGGTCTCGGGCCACTTGGGGACCCAAGTCCTCGTTGATATCGGCAACGACCACCCGGCCGCCCTCCTCGGCAAACAATCTGGCGGTGGATTCGCCGGTGCCGCGCGCGGATCCGGTCACGATCGCTGTCTTTCCGTCAAGTCGGCCCATGTCCCGGGGAGATAGCGCAACCTCGGCGCGGGACCAATACCCGATCGATCGTTGGACCAAGGTGGCCTGATTGTGTTCAAATCCCGCCGATGGGTGCGACTGAGATACTGCTGACCGATCTTGCTTTTCCCGAAGGGCCCCGTTGGCGCGACGACAAGCTCTGGTTTTCCGACATGCACTCGCAGGTCGTCATGACGGTAGATGCCATCGGCCATGCCGAGACTGTGGTCGATGTCCCGAACGATCCTTCCGGACTCGGCTGGCTGCCGGACGGGCGCCTTTTGGTCGTTTCGATGCGCGACCGCAAATTGATGCGACTCGACGCTGATGGACTCAACACCGCGGCTGATCTCAGTCACATCGCGACGTACAACTGCAATGATATGGTGGTCGATGCGAAAGGCCGTGCCTACGTCGGGAATTTTGGTTCCGACATGGCCAGCGGGGCCGATATGACGCCGGCTGCGATGGCCATGGTCGAACCCGATGGTACGGTGCATACGGTCGCGGAAGAGCTGATGTTTCCCAACGGGGCCGTCATCACGGCCGACGGCAAGACCTTGGTGGTTGGGGAAACCTTTGCCGCGCGCATGACGGCGTTCGACATCGAGGACGACGGCATGCTCACCAACCGGCGCGTTTGGGCCGAGCTGGACGGCGCGGTCCCGGACGGATGTTGTTTGGACGAAGAGGGCGCCATTTGGGTCGCGTCTCCGATTAGCTCGCAGGTCCTGCGTGTGCTCGAGGGCGGCCAAGTCACGCATCGGATCGAGGTCGAGACTCAAGCCATTGCGTGCATGCTGGGCGGTAGCGACCGCAGAACCCTGCACATCCTAACCGCGGGCACGCTCATTCCTGAAGAAGCCAAGCAGCGTCGGGATGGACGTATCGAGGTGATCCAGGTGGAGGTGCCCGGAGCGGGACTTCCGTAGCGCCGCGCGGACGACGTGGCTAAAGAATGGAGGGGAGAATGGCCCTGAACGGAGCGGTCCACTGTACTGTGGCGGCGGCTCTAGTTGCTGCGTTGGTCGGATGTGGGGTCGATGTCGATATGGTGATGACACCGAACCCGGTTGTGTTGGGTGAGGATGTGACTATCGAAATTACCGGGACCAATCGCACTCAATGCCTCGCGCCGCGTGTTCGTTTTGTCCTTTTTCCGTTGCTCAACGCGCAACAAAAGATGGACTTCGACCAGGAGCTCCAGCAGACACTACCGTTTGGTCTGGACGAGATTTGTGCAGCGGCCGAGGCTGATACTCCGCTGGAAATTGACCCGAATGATCTGCCGACGCCGGCCCCTCTGGCGGCACTTGCGACCGCAGGCGGGCAAGTTGCCGTGCCGGCGGTAGGCGCCACGTGCATGGCGGCGCCCACGCCCGTGCCGAGTGGACCCGCTACTGTATTTTGCGAGGCTGCCGGCGTCGCCCCTGGCGACGCAGCGACCGCGTCGATCATGCTGCCGGCAACCTCGGTCGGTACCCTCTTTTCTCTCGTCGTCGGGCTATCGAACCCGGCGGGGATCTGTCGAGGTGGGGCGGACACGGGCAACGCGTGTGAAGTCGACGACGATTGCGACTTGGACGATTGCGCGGACGGTTTCTGCGTGGGTGGCAACGATGCAGGCGATGGTTGTGATGAGGACAACGACTGCGACGCGCTGGATTGTTTGATTTGCGAGTCTTGTAGCAGCGGCGGCATTTGTAGCGCGCCGCAGGCAGGGCAGGCGTGCACGAGCGATGACGAATGCGGTGTGGACGGGTCGTGCTTGTGTGGAATTGCACTCGACTGCGGTGAAGTCGAAGTGATCACGCCGACGCCAACGTCGACTCCCACCGCAACTCCCGGAGTACCGGGTGAAGCCTGCGCCGTTGACAGCCAGTGCCAATCCGCGGTGTGTGCGGACGGTGTGTGTTGCGATCGTCTGTGCGACGACCCACTGGAATCCTGCAATCTGTCGGGCCTGGAGGGGACTTGTGCCGTCGTTTCGGCACCGGTACCCGCCGCCTCGCATCGCTCCTTGCTGTTGGCGTTGGGGATCATCGCCGTTGTAGGTGTTCTTGGAATCACCCGGTTACGAGCCGCGGTCTAACAATGGAGGCAACGAAGATGCTGGGTATTCTTTTGGTGGTTGTGTCGCTTGTGCTGGTGGGCTGCAGCGGCGATGACGATGTCGCGTTGGGCCCGGACGCCCTCAGGGCCGCCGCATTTGCGGAGAAGATCACTCCTGAGGTTGGGGTCAATCACAGCGACCCCATCTATTTGGCCGGCTTTGGCAACGATCGCATCGCCACGGGTGTGCACGACGATACCTGGGCGCGCGGGGTCGTCATCGAGTCGGGCGGCAAGAAAATTGGCCTCGTCATTTTGGATGTCGTCGGCTATTTCAACAACGAGGTCGAAACCATCCGGTCCCTGGTCGACGACGCGTCCTTCGACGCGATCGTCGTTTCGAGCACGCACGTGCACGAAAGCGCCGACACCATGGGCTTGTGGGGGCCGGATCAGCTGACGACCGGTGTCGATAACGGCCACCTCGACTTTATCAACCGGACGGTTGCCGATGCGCTACGCGAGGCGAGTGCGAACCTACAGCCGGCCGAGATTCGTTTCGCGACAGGGGATACGATCGGGACATCGCTGCCGCCGGAGCCGGATCTCGTCGCGGATGGCGAGATCCTGCAGCACCTCTGCGTCGGGGGTACGTTCGACGACGCCGGAACCTGCGTCGATGGCATCGAAGTCGAAGGCGATGACGGCCCGATCCGGAATCCGTTCACACCGTCTTTTCAGCTCCGGCGACGCGGAGGTGGCGGTGAGATCATCGCAACACTCATCAACTACGCGAGTCACCCGGAGGCGCTCGGCTCCGACAACACGCTGATTACGTCTGATTTCCCGCACTACATGCGCGAGGCATTAGAAAATCGTTTTGGCGGCGTGGCGATCTACATGAGCGCTGACCTCGGCGTGCTGCAGGGGCCGCTCGATGTCTTTCTCGAAGACGACGCCGGCGGGATGGTTCCGCGGCGGTCCTTCGAGTTTGCCGAACGCATGGGCAACATCCTGGCGCAACGCGCGGGGGACGCCCTGGCGGCGGTTGGCGATTGGATGGCTGAGCCGAGTATTGCGGTTGCGAAGAGCGGGCCGATGACGGTTCAGGTGACCAATCCCTATTTTGACCTCTTGGGCGCGATTGGCGTGTTTGGTCGTCGCCCGTTTACGCGCCTCGGAAACTCTACCGGTGAAATTACTTCCGAGATGCAGGCGTTCCGAATTGGCCCGGCGACCTTCGCCGTCACGCCCAACGAGGTCGACCCGCAAATCGCGAGCCTTTATCGCGACCGAATGATCGGAGCCGAGCACAAGTTCATCGTCGGCTTGGGCAATGACGAGATCGGCTACCAGATGCCCGAGAGCAAGTTCAATCCGGGATGCTTTTTGTGTGTCGACGCGAACCTGGCGGGCGATGATTGCGAATTCGACGACTGGAATGACTGCGGTACGGTTTTTCAAAACAACATCGGCCCGGCGGTCGATCCGATGTTGCAGGGAGTGATGAACGATCTTCTTGCCGATATCGATTCGTGAGGAACGTCGGTGAGTCGGAGCAAGAGGGTTTCGCATCGCGGTATCGCGGCGCTGGTTGTCGTCGGGAGCTTGGTCGCGAGCTATGCGACTGCGCATGTCGTCTTTCAGCGACGCTCCCTGCGGCAGTGGTCACAGCAAGCGCGGATTCTCGCGGTCGTTGAAGTCACGGCGCCACTGCGGGTTTGGAGTGCCCCGGACGGATCCGACCACCAGGAGTACTTCTCGGCGCGCGTTCTCGAAGTGATCGACGGGGACATCGAGCCGGGGGATATCGATTTCTTTGCGCACGCTGAGGGTGAACCGCGTTATCGCGTCGGCGACCGGGCGCTGTTGTTCTTGGATCGCAGCGCCGAACATTCTGAGTTTGCCAAGCTCTCGGCTCGATTTCCTCTCTTCACGACGCAGGGAGCCGGGCAAGAGTGGACCTTCGGTTCGGCGGACCGATCGATCGTGGATGCCGCGATCGCGTGGCGGGCGTTGCGGGGAAAGGAAGGCTACCGCGATCGTGTCGCCGTGGTGCTGCGCCAGTTGGAGTCGTCGGACAGCCGTCTCCAGGTCGAGGCGATGACCGATCTCGTGTTCTTGGGCAGACTTCCCGATTTCCGCGCGGATCTGCAGTCCAAAGCCAGGATCAAGGCCTTGGTGGCGTCAGATCGAGTGGTTCCGAGCGTGCGACGCGGTTTGGAGTACGTTCTGTCCGGCCGGGCCTCGACCGCCGAATCCGCGCTGGATGGATCGCCGAAGTGAGCGGCAAGCCGCGAATAACAGCGGTCTGGAAGGTGGCAATCTGGTGTGCGTCCAGGCTATCCTTTGCTGATCCAGGCGAATTTCAGGAGGAATCGTACAAATGCGTGGTTCGACGGCAGCTCTTGCGATCATAGCGGTACTCGCGATCGGGGTCTTATACATATCTTCAGGGGGCGACTCATCCGATCGTTCGGACCGCACCTTGGGCAAAGCTTCGACCGACGCCGGTCGTCCTAGCCAGGCGCAGGATCGTCTCAGCAAGATTCGAGACGCTTACGACCGCCGCGATCAGGCGGACGATCGGTCGCTCAAGGACCGAGCCGCTGCCAAGAAGGCCCCGGTAAAAGCCATGCGACGCGAGTTGCCGACGCGTGGCGCGCAACCGATGCGGGCCGACATTGATGACGATGACTTGCCGTACGACGAGGACGACGCCGAGGAAGTCGACGAGCTGCGCGAAGTCATTCTCAACGATCCTGATCCCGACGAGAGGGTGGGCGGAATTCTAATGCTGTCAGGGAACGAACACCCGGACGCGATCGCTACTTTCGTGCGGGCGATGGCCGACGGGGACGCGGAAGTCCGCTTGGCCGCAGTCGAAGCACTAGGCGACTACACGGAAACATTGCAGCCGAACGCACTCGAGCCAGCCCTGGACGACCCCGATCCAGAGGTCCGTTTTGAGGCGGTGGGAATTATCGGAGATATGGAGACGTCCGCCGCATACGACTTGGTGAGGCGTGCGCTCGATGATCCCGACGAGGACGTCCGAGCCCTGGCGGAGGGGATTTTGGATCTCGACTGATCAGACGGGGTCTCGATCATGGATCGAAGTGGGCTCAAGGAGAAGGCCTGTGCTCGAATCGACAAAGAAGCGTCGGCTCTAGTCGCGCTCAGCCGTCGCATTCACGGATCTCCTGAGTTGCGGTTCGAGGAACACCAGGCCTCGACTTGGCTGGTTGAGTATTTACGCGAGTGCGGTTTTGACGTCGAGAAGCCGGCCTTCGGCTTATCGACAGCTTTCGTCGCCACCAAGGGCAGCGGTCGTCCGCGCGTCGCATTGTTGTGTGAGTACGATGCGTTGCCTGAGATAGGTCACGCGTGTGGTCACAATGTGATCGCTGCGGCTGGGGCGGGGGCTGCTTCTGGCTTGATCGAAATCCTTGATTCCGTCGAGGGAAGTGTTCGGATTCTGGGCACGCCGGCTGAAGAAGGGGGAGGCGGCAAGGTGATCATGGCCCGCCACGGCGCGTTCGAAGATGTCGACGTGGCGATGATGGTTCATCCCTCAGGTGTCGATATGCTCGAGATCGATGCCTTGGCGATTACGGCCCTAGAAGTCGAGTACCGCGGTGTGGCCGCCCATGCCGCCGCGGCCCCGCATCACGGGGTCAATGCTCTCGATGCGATGGTCTCGGCATACAACGCGATCTCCCAGCTGCGGCAACATATTCCGTCGACGCAGCGCGTACACGGCATCATTACGGACGGTGGCCAGGCGCCCAACATCGTCCCAGAGCGTGCCGCTGGCACCTTTTATGTTCGCGCCAGGAGTCGTGCCGAACTGGAGGTCCTTGAAAAGCGTGTACACGATTGTTTTCGAGCCGGTGCCATCGCGACAGGCGCCAAAATGTCGGTTGCCAAAGACGGCGAAGACTATGATGAGTTGCGTACCAACGCGCCGCTCGCGGCGCTCTACGAAGCCAATCTCGAGGCCGTAGGGCGACAGTTGAGTGAGGCAGGTAAAATCACCGGCAGCACGGACATGGGCAACGTCAGTCAGCTCGTTCCCTCGATTCACCCCATGCTGCAGATTGCGCCGCCCGACGTGCCTCTGCACACGACCGAATTCTGCCGCTTCGCGGGGTCTGAGAGCGGTGACCGCGGCGTCGTCGATGGGGCCAAACTGCTCGCGATGACGGCGATCGACTACTATAGCGACGCAGCACTACGCGATGCGGTCCGGGTAGCTTTCGAAACGCGAAGCTGAGCCAAGCAAGACGCTGACTCGTCCATTGGGCTGGTTGTCCAGCTCTCACTTCGCCGGCGGACGCAGCCAGATGACGACGTAGCCGTCGTCGCCACTTTGGTCTGGGCGTCGTTCGTAGCGATCGATGAGCTCAGCGCCCTGGTCATCCAGCCACTGCGGGACAACGTGGCGTAGGACCCCCCGACCGCCTGGGCTGCGGCGGCCCTTGCCGTAGACGACGCGTACGATCCCGACACCTTCCTGCTGTGCGTCGCGCAGGAAGGACTCCGTCTCGGCCAACGCCTGTTTCACTCCGAGGCCGTGCAAATCGAGCGTTGGATACAGCCCGAGCGCGGCGCGGATCAGTTCGCGTATACCCATCGCGCCCACTCTATCCGACCCTGTGCGTGTAATACGACGACCAGGCGCAATTGTTATTAATAAATTAACAATTTTGTCTCGCAACTAACGCCTTTATGGGTGGAGGCGGAACGGCGGGCCGCCTACCGGGTGAATGATCCACCCGCCAGGGAGGCGTGTTCGGATGAAACGAGTGGCAAGTAGAAGCAGCAGCGTGCGCGTGATGGTCGGGCTGTTGGGATTGGCGGGAATTGTCGGGGTCGTCGTCATGGAGGTCGTGGCCGCGGAGCCGGTTTCGGGGCGGATCTGGGACCGGTCAGACCTCGCCGCGATCTTGCGCCAGCGAGAAGAAGGCGTTGCGAGTGTTTACCCGGATCAAGGGTCACCGGAGGTCCAGTCGAGATTCGAGGAGATTCGGGCACTTCGTAGACGAATTGAAGACAATCGAACGCGTACCTTGCGTTCGGCACCGCAGCGGCGACCGGAGCTAGAGGCGCCCGCAGGTGCGTACGATCAAGGCGGCCGGCTACGCCCGTTCGATCTTTCGATCGACAATCCCGACCAAGTGGTCCGGACGGTTCCATGATACGCCGTCTGGGAACGAGAAATGTTGTTGCTCTTCTTCTTGGCGGTGTCCTGGTATCGGCGACGATTGTTGCGGCGGACACCACGACGTCGATCGGTGACCGAAGTGGCGAGGGGGCGACGGCGTTTTCGGGTCTTGCGGGCTCACCCGAAGCGAACCTTTTCACCGGCGCTTTAACGACCGATATCCAGATCAAGGTTCCGCCTGGCCGCAAGGGAATGACACCGCGTCTTGCGTTGCGGTATGCCAGTACCGGCAGCGCGAGTCCCTTTGGATATGGGTGGGACTTGACGATGGGACGAATCGACCGCAGCACGAAATGGGGCGTGCCGCGGTGTACAGGCGCCCACACGGACGAGTTCGTCCTGTTGCTGCCTGACGGCAATGCGGTCGACCTGGTTCCGAGTGCTGCGGGTGGCTTTCGGCCAGATATCGAAGAATCGTATATCAAAGCCGATCGCGACAGCGTCGCCAACACGTGGACCGTTCGCGACCGCGCCGGGATGCGATACACCTTCGGTGACCACGCGTCCGCTCGTGTCAGTACCAAGATCGATGGACCGGTACTCGCGCTCAATCCGGATGGCAGCTGCGACCTGACGGCGGCTTGGATGCTGACTCGCGTCGAGGACACGAACGGAAACTCGATCGATATCGAATGGACGTCGACGGAGAATGTTCCGCTTCCGAGCCGGATACTCTATGGCGGCAACTCGAACGGGATCCCGCACATCTTCACGGTCGTTTTCCACTATCTCTGGCGACCGCCTGCGGACATGTTTACGAGCTACAAGCTGGGGGTGGAACAGAGGACGATGTTTCGCCTCACGGGCATCGCTGTCTACAGCGATGTACCGGCGGACCAAACCTTCGTTCGGGGCTACGGCTTTCACTATTTCGATGAGGGCTCCTCGAATTCGTTGCTGAACTCGGTGACTGCCAGCGACGAGCCGACACAGACGTTCGTTTACAGTGAGCTGGGTCTCGGCCACACAAATGAATCGCAAGCCGCCAGCGTGAGTGTACCAGCTGGCTATACCTACCTGCGTTCTTGGAATGACAGCCTCGAGGTTCAGCAGTCCATCATCGACATGAACGGCGATGGCAAGCTCGATTTGGTCAAGGGCGGCTTCTTTCCCTGGAATGTCCACTTCGGCCGGAACGACGGTGCGGGCTCGATGTCTTTTGACCCGACTCCTGTCCTCTGGACCGGCGACAATGGTTATAGTGAGGGGCGGATTCGCAACGTTTGGATCGATTCCGATCCGTGCGACGACAACGGTTGGGCTTGTACGGTCGTCGACACCTTTGACATCACGGGTGATGGCCGGACCGACTATGTCGTCGCAACGGACCCCGGACAGCCCTGGCGTGTCCACGCCGGCGAACGGCACCCAGACGGGTCGTGGGGATTCTCTGAGACCCCGATCCTCTGGCCCGCTCCAGACCGAATGCTACGCCAGCAAAATGGTGGCCACACGTATCGCGATACCATCGATGTAAACGGAGATGGGCTGCCAGACTTTGTCGACGTGGTGGGTGGTGTGTGGTCGGTTTGGCTCAATAACGGACTCGGGTTCGAGTCCACTCCACTACCGTCCTTCCCGTCTCCGGTTGCTTCGATCAGCCATAGTGTCTCAGGAGACGATGGGCCGACCCTTCATATGCTCGCCGATATGAATGGGGATGGCTTGGCCGATCTTCTGCGGCACGTAGATGCAGGCGGCGACCCGCTCTGCGACGACTTTCCCTGGGACCCTGGCCTCGCGCAGGAGATCAACCGACACGATTGTCTCCTGTTGTATTACAACACGGGCCAAGGCTTCAGCATTGATCCGGAAGTGATGCCGCTGCCGCTCTCTGCCAACGGTGTTTCGATGCAACAGGCGGGAGCCGTTATCGCCGATCTTGTCGACGTAAACGGAGATGGACTGCCAGACTGGGTTGAGCTCAGTTCCGATGGTTTGAGTTGGAACATCATGACGAATGTCGGCGGCCGATTAACCGGGCTGGGCTTCGCATCCACTCCGCCCTACGACGCGGTTACGTATGCAAACTGGCCCGGCGGTAGCGGACCGATTCGGCGCCGTATCGGGCGCAACACCGCGATCGATATGGTCGATCTCAACGGCGATGGGTTTCTCGATCGCGTCGTCTCCGGCGGTACCGCTTGGGAAGTTCAGCTCAACGGACTGAGCCAGAAACCGAAACTGATGACGATGATGGAGAACGGTCTTGGCGGCACGAATACGATCGTTTACGAGCCGTCGTCTCGTTTCGATCACAGTGGTGGCGATGAGCAGCCGGACTTGCCTTTCATCACTTGGGTGGTCGGTGCGACGCGGCTGAACGACGGGCTATGCACACCTCCCCCGACCGCTAACGTCTTTGATCGCACAGAGAATCCTTGCATCGACTTGGGGCACGAGCGCTTGGACTTTTTCGATTATCAAGACGGGCGCCTCGCCATCGACTATGAATTCGACTCCGGTGGCGCGCCGATTGGTATCGTCCATCGAGGTTTCCGGGGTTTCCGCCGCGTCACCCGCACCGACATTGACGGAAACGAAACCGCGAGTGTATTCGCCCAAGGCCCGGAGGCCCGGGGGCGTTTGCTCGAACTCTACTACTATGCGGGCGACCAACAGAATGGGTCTCTCGTACGCTACGAGACGAACCAGTGGTCTACGCGGCCGACTTCGGGTGGCGGCAGAACTCAGATCTGGCTGTCGCAGAACGCCCGACTCACGTACGACTTGGGTGCTACACCTCACGCCATTGTCACCCGAAACGACGAAGTCGATCCGTATGGGAATGTCTTGCGCACGTCGGTCCTCGGCAGCTCGACCCCTACGGTTGAAACCTTGACGTTCTATGCTTTTCCGTTTGGAGCGAACGGCTGTTACCCGTTCGATCGCCCGCAGTATGTCCTGACGACAAGCGAGGGAGTGACTCTCGAAGAGCGCCGCTTCCACTACGACGGGGCCCCGCTTGGCACGCTTGCGGCGGCAAACCTGACCCGCATTGAAATGTGGCTCGACACAGAGTCGACCTGGGTGGCAACCGAAAACGAATACGATGAGTATGGGAACATCGTACGAGCACGCAACGGCAACGGAGCCGAGACTTTCTTCGACTACGATGATGGGACGGGCTCGTACCTGTATCCGATCTCCGAGATCAATCCGGTTGGCCATCAGTTGGTGACGGCCGTGGACTATCGCTACGGTCGCCCGGCGATCCGTTGGGGAGCGAATGGTATCTCAACGGCGACAGTCTATCAGTACGATGCCGCGGGGCGGTTGATTTGCGAAGCGCGACCGGGCGATAGCCTCGGCGATTGTACGTTCAGAACAACCTATGACTTTGCCGATTCGACGGGCGAGTATTCCAGTGTGCGCGTCGAGCGCAAGCAATCGGGATACAGTGTCGGGCGGGTCACCACGGCCTTCTTCGATGCCTTGGGACGCGAGAGATTCTCGGAAGTCGACGCAGTCGTCCAGGGCAACCCCTCATTGGTTCGCCGCGGCCAGGTCGACTACGACGCGGGTGGGCGGGTTCGTGAACGCTACTATCCCTATCCCGCAGCTGACGTTGTTCCGTCGAAAGGTTCGACCCGCTTTGACTATCATTTGAACGGGAGTACTTATGCAGACCCTCTGGGCCGTGTGTACGAAATAAACCACTCCGACGGTACATCGACCCGCGAGGAGTATTTCGGAGAGCTCGTACGGTCCTACGACGAGCAGGGATATCGGACAGACCGGTTCCTCGATGCGCACCACCGGGTGGTTCGCGAGGAACGTTTGCTGGCTGGATCGATCGAGTCGTCGATGTCGACCGAATACGATGGCATGGGTCGAGTGACGGCGATCTACCAGAATGACTCGGTGATCCCCAGCAAGGTCCATGTGTTTGATTCTATGGGTCGGCGGGTGTCGGTGGTCGACCGCGACAGTGGTACCTGGACGTACGGCTACGATCACGCCGGCAACTTGCTCTACCGTGACGACCCAAAGCCGAACCAACACGTTCAGTACTGCTACGATGCCGCCGATCGACCCCTGCGTTCTTGCCCGATGGACGAGGACTTTCAGACGGCGTACCCGTGCGCGATCACGTGTGAGTCCGAGAATCGATTCGTCTACGACGATACGCAGGTGCCGTTTTCGATTGGCCGGCTGAGTGAGGCGAAGGACGACGCGGGAGCGTTTCGCGTGTTGGAATACGATGCGCGCGGGCGACAGGTCGTTACCGAACGCGAGATCGACGCCGGTGGTGAAGTGACACGAGCCCGTCTCGAGTTTGCGTACAACGATACGGACGAGATCATCAGTGTTCGTTACCCGGACGGTGAGGTGGTGACCACGACCTACGATGAGATAGGTCAACCGATCAGCCTACAGAACGACTCTGGCGAGCAATATGTGACGAGCGTTTGGTACGACGAACTCCGCCGTGCGACGTCGGTATGGCACGGCAATGGAACCCGTGACACCCGCTCTTACTTTGGAGAAGAGGGGCGGCATCGTCTGCAAGCGGTTACGACGACAGCGCAGCAATCGTTCGCTCTGATGATGGTCTTCGACTACGACGCCCGTGGTCAGATCTCATCGGTTGGCGACTTCGACGGAACGGCGAAGTCGAACAATGCGTCATACCAATACGACCATCTAGGTCGACTGACGTCCTATGATAGCCACGCCGCGGGAGCGGAGGATCGAACCTATCAGTATGACTCCTGGGGAAACATGGTGCGCAAGGGGGACCGTACGCTCGTGTTTGGCGATCCGTCGTTGCCGAACGTATCTCCACATCAGGTCCTGGCCACCAACGGAATCTTCGTCGTACACGACGAAAACGGTAACCGTCTCAGTGGAGCCGTTTCGGGAACCGTGTATTCCTTCAACGCCGAAGATCGACTCGAGAGAGTCGTTGAACCGGGCGCCTCTGTCGAGTTCCTATACGATTACGAGGGAAAGCGCCGGGCGCGGATCGTCGACCAAGGCCAGGGCGACCAGATAACGCGCTACTACGACGATCTCGTTCACACGACCGCGGACGGCAAGACGGTGAAATCGTATTTTCTTGGCGGCGTGCGAGTGGCGACGGGAACTAGCAACGATACTTCGTGGCAGATGGCGGCTGCCGACGGTGGCGTGGTGCGTGTGGTCAGCGCCTGGCAAGGGCGCCCAGTCCTCTTGGTCGAGTTCGACCCAATGCTACAGAACGTTGCGCTGGCGGGGACCCTCCTGCTGTTGCTGATGGTGGCCCTCGCGCCGCGGGGTCGCTCGAGACGAGTCGTCGGCGTTCGCGTGCGTCGAGCTCATGCGTCGGCGTTGGCGATCGTATTTGTGTTCACAGTGTTACCTTGGCCGGTGTTGGTCCGACCGGCGTCGGCGCAGTGCAGTGCTCCGACACCGACGCCGACGCCTCCAGCCGACATTTCGCATCTCCACCAGGACCACCTTGGATCGACGATGGCGATCACAGACGGCGACGGCATTGTCAGGGAGCACCTCCGCTACATGCCCTTTGGCGAGCTTCGGGGTCGGTGGGACCGGTTTGGCACCGCGATCTCTTCGCCGAGTTCCGAGACCGTTCGGTTCGAGTACACGGGACACGAGACGGAGGCTGTCTCAGGACTGATTTATGCAGGTGCGCGTTTCTATGACCCGGTAATCGGAAGCTTTCTGTCGCCAGATCCGGTTGGCGAATTCTCGAATCCTTACTCTTACGTCGGGTGGGACCCGATCAACGGAGAAGACCCGACTGGTGAATGCGAGATCCTGTGCACCTTAGCCGTTAGTTTCGTCGTCGGCTTTGCGATTGCTGCTGGTGATGCCGCTTTCTCCGGCGATAGTTTGGGAGAATCGCTGAAGGCAGGTTTGATCGGCGGCCTGACGAGTGCCTTTACTAGCGGGATTCTGGGGCCTGCTGGCAGTGCGATCGATGGTGTGGACGGTTGGGTTCGTGTTGCGGGGGAGGTGGTGAAATGGACCTCCGCCGCCTATCAGGTCTACAGTACTGTGGAGTCGTTTCGCCAGGGTGAGTACCTTGCGGGTAGTCGCGGTGCGCTGCTCATACTGAACGCGGCTTACGGCGGGTTCTCCACATCTGGCTCGGGGGTTGGCGCGAAACCTTCGTCGATGCCGAGCGGGGCCATGGCGTTTGATTCGACGGCCCCTGGGGTCGGCGGCGGGCCGCGCCTGTCGACCTTGGCGGATCGGTTTCCTGCGCAGCCTCCGTCCGGTACCGCGGCCAATATCCGGAGTACTTCGGTGACTGTTTTTGGGATTAAGGTCGAGGTCGGCACCGCTTGGGCCATCGATAGTGCCGGCGGTCGCCAGGTCTTCGACATTTTCTCCGTTGGATTCGAGAGCGAGATACTCGAGATTGGGACGGTTGCCGGCGCCCAGCTGACGGATGCGAGTGACGTAGGGCGACTCGGAGGTCGCTCGACCAGCCTCGGCGGCTCGGGTGGACCAAGCGTCATAGGCTTCGGCGGTGAGTATACGGTCGGTCAGAACTACTCTGGCGTTACGGTGTATGCCGGCGCCCAGTTCGGAATAGCGCCGATCGGTGCCTACGCGTTACGCGAAAACTGGACACCGCGCAGTGATTAGCATGGTTCGGACCTCGGGTGAGGTGGATTTCCGGCTGAGCTGCGTGTCCCACCACGCCTGTCCCTGCTTGGTTGGGAGCTGCTGATCCCGGCGTGGCGGCGGCCTTTGTCGCCGCCGCGCACCCCCCGGGGATGGTTGATTCGCGGCATCGCCGTTGGTACGTGCGATCGATGGGCACAAATTCAACGACGAACGGCGATATGGGATGGCTAGCTACCTTGGGAAGCTCTGTCTTGGCGGGTGAACCGATTGAGCGTGACACAGCGCTCGCCATTTTGGCCCTCACCGATGATCAGACTCCGGTGCTCCTCGAGCAAACGAGGAAGGTCCGCGAGCATCACCATGGCCGGCGCGTCAAATTGTGCCTGTTGCGCAATGCGCGTAGCGGAATTTGCCCTGAGGACTGCCACTACTGCTCGCAATCCTCGGTCTCTAAGGCCGATATTTCCCGCTACAAGATCGATTCAGCGGATCAGCTGCTCGAGGGTGCAAAGCGTGCCGTCGCTACCGGGGCGCGACGCTTCTGCATGGTGACCAGTGGGCGCGGTCCGAACGACTCTGACATCGAAAGATTCTCGGACGCGGCCCGGCGTATCAAGGGGGAGTATCCGGACATCGAGTTGTGTGTGTCGGCTGGGCTGATGGACGAAGGACAGGCACGTGCTCTTAAGGATGCAGGTATTGGGTGGGTGAATCACAACCTCAACACGAGCGAGCGGCACCATCCGGCGATTTGTACGACGCACACCTACGAAGATCGAATTCGGACCATCGAGAACGTCAAGAAGGCAGGGTTGTCCACGTGTTGTGGCGGCATCATTGGTATGGGCGAGACCGATGAGGACGTCGTTGATCTCGCGTTTGCCTTGCGCGAGCTGCACGTTGACTCTCTGCCAGTCAACTTTTTGATCCCGATTGAGGGCACCCCGCTGCAAGATCGGGCCGATCTTACCCCGCAGAAGTGTCTGAGGACCCTTTGCTTGTTTCGGCTAACCAACCCGGAAGCTGAGATCAGAGTCGCCGGCGGGCGCGAGCACAATTTGAAAGAGTTCCAGTCGGAGTCCCTGTTTGCCGCGAACTCGATTTTCGTCGAAGGCTATCTAACGACACCGGGGCAGGCGTACCGCGATGCCCACGCGATGGTGACGGACCTTGGGTTTGAGGTCGAACCTGGGTTGGAGGGATCGGTCAGCGCCGCTGCTGCGCCGCCGGCCTGATCAGACGGGGTTCGCGGCGTTGCGGTAGATCGCCAAATCGGCTTCGGAAAACAAGACGAAGCGAACAAACACGATCTCCGGGTGCTGCGAGAGGTATTGGCGGACGGTTCCGATGGCGATGGGAGCCGCTTGGTCGATGGGGTAACCATAGGCTCCGGTGCTGATCGAAGGGAACGCCACCGTCGCGACGCGGTTGTCACTGGCAACTTCGAGGCTTCGTCGATAGGCACTAGCCAGGAGGTCAGCCTCATGGTTCTGGCCACCTCGGTATATCGGTCCGACGGTGTGGATCACGTAGCGCGCCGGTAGATTTCCGCCGCCGGTTAGGACGGCATCACCGATTTCGCAGCCGCCAATTTTTCGGCATTCGGCTAGGATCTGTGGTCCGCCGGCGCGGTGGATCGCTCCATCGACACCGCCTCCGCCCAAAAGGGTTGAGTTGGCCGCGTTGACGATGGCGTCGACTGCGGCCTCAGTGATGTCGCCGCGGATCAGATCGAGTCGGCTTTGTTCCGTTTCCATGGTTCCCTTCCCCGGGGTGTCGGGTTCGCAAACCTATAAGGTTTTGGGTCCATCGTCACTGCCAAAGGGACGACCCCACTCGGCAGTAGTCGAAAGCTGTTTCCGTTTGACAAACATTGGGTTGCAGGCGACGCTTAGGCTCCCCCTGCCGACCCGGCCAAACGCCGGTAGTCGGGTACAGCTATCAAAATGGAGCGTTGCATGAGCCCAAGGAAGTTCTTTCTCATCACCTTTGCGTTTTCGCTACTCGTAGGATCGACCGCGCAAGCCGCGATCTCCTTTTTCGAGGCCGAGGTTGGGCTAGCGATTTCGCCCCAACCGGAGTTTCTGAGCGTCGCCGATATGAACAATGACGGTCTCGATGACGTCGTTGTGATCAGTCCGCAGAGCGACGAGGTCAACGTCTTGCTGTCGTTTCCAAACCAGCCGTCGGGCTTTAGTCCGGTGGGCGTGGACAATTTCGGCTCGACGTTGCGTCGCGGCGAAGCCGGCGATGTAACCCGGGACGGCTTTCCCGACTTGGTCGTCCCCGACCAGCGCGCCGACGGGGTTTGGGTTCTGGTCGGCAATGGTCAAGGCCGCCTTCAGTCTCCGAGCTTCATTTCAGTTGGGCGCAACCCTTTTGCGGTAGCGCTAGGTGACTTCGATGGCGTCGATGGGGCAGATATCGCGGTAACCGACCAGAGACTTGGAAACGTAACCATTCTCCTCAACGATGGGGGGGCACCGCCAAGGTTTCGCCGAGGCCCGATTTTCGCAGCCGGTGAGGCACCCGAAGACATAGTCACTCTTGACGTAGATGGAGATGGCAATCTCGATCTAGTGACCCTCAACGTTGGTGGTCCAAGGGTAAAGTCCATCTCCGTACTGCTGTTCGACTTTGTGACCGCCGGGTTGCCGGTTTTCATGCCGGCCAACAACTTTACGATTGGCGCTCGACCCGAGCAGCTCAACGTTGCCGATGTGAACAATGATGGCCGCGATGACTTGGTAATGCTCAACCGCCCGACAGGTGGTGGCAATAGCGAGATCAACGTCATGATCAACGCTGGCGGCGGTGTATTCAATAGCCCGACGATCTTCGAAGCACCGTGTCCGTTCTTTACTGGCGGTGCGACCTGTCGTTCGCGCGCTTTGGCGACGGGCGATTTTGATAATAATGGAACTGTTGATTTGGCGGTCTTCATGACCGACCCACGCCGAGTCGGCACAGGTTCGGGGATCGAGAACGATGCCCTGCTGATCTTTACCGGTCGCGGTGATGGTCAGTTCGGACAGGCCTCGGTTTTGCGGACTCCGAAGACACCGCTGGCGGCTGTGGCGTTGAACCTCAACGGCGACGGGCGGGTCGACTTGGTCGCTGGTTTCCAGCGCTCGACCAACATGACCGGCTTCGTCAATGCATCGACGGGCGCTGGGTTGGAACCTGGCGACCGTTGTGTGGTTGGTGGCGACTGCGCATCCGGCTTCTGCATCGAGGGCGTCTGTTGTTTGACCGCTTGCGCGCCTGATGAGAGCTGTGCCGTCCCGACGCGTGAAGGGACGTGTGAGCGACTTCCGATCGACGTGATCCCTTGCACGGTAAGTGACGAGTGTTTCGCTTTTCCGGAGCCCGAGGACGATGGAATTTGCAAGGACGGGTTCTGTTGCGAGGACGGTTGTCCGGACGGACGTTGCGACATCGCCGGATTCGAAGGGCTCTGCATCGATACCCAAGACCCCGGACTACCGTGCACGGACGAGCGAGACTGTTCTTCGCGGTTTTGTGTTGACGGCGTGTGCTGTCGGGAGGCCTGTGACGAGGGTTTCTGTGGAGCCAATGCCGATGGCGTCTGCCGTGCACCACTTCCACCTGGCGAGCCCTGTTCCCTCGATGGTCAATGCGATACGGGTTTCTGCGATTTTGCTGTAGACATTTGTTGTGTCTTCGCATGCGGCGACCAAGAGGAGTGTGCTGAGGATGGGCTTACGTGCATCCCAGATAATTCCGGAGAGAGGTTGCCAGGCGATTCCTGTGACGGTGACACAATCTGCCTCGAGAACAGCCAATGTGTAGACGGTGTCTGCTGTACTGTCTCTGGGTGTCCGGACGGCGAGATTTGTGCGGCGCCGAACGGAAATTGCGTTGTGATTCCGACCCCGACCCCGACGCCGGTCCCTCAGCCGAACGGCAACATCTGTAGCGACAACCCGAATGAGTGTGATTCTGGCAATTGCGTCGATCTCGTCTGCTGCAATGTTCCGGAATGTGACGACGGCTTCTTCTGTTCCAGAGACGCTGGCGGCACGTGCGTTGAGGGCACGCCCCCGCCGACACCAACGCCGACGATCGTTCCGGCCTGCCGCGGCGTCCAGTGCGCTGGCGGAGAGAGGTGTGTCGAGCGAGATCTCGCGGGAGACGGAGTCTGTGTAGAGGAATGCGGGGCCGGTTTGTGCCTTTTTGGGGAGCGATGCGTTGAGAACGAGGATCGCAATCCGATTTGCATCCCTGGATGTACCGATTTCCCGTGTGATGCGGGAACCTCGTGTCGCATTGGCGCTGGCGGCGACCCGGCCTGCGTGATTCCGTGTGGCAATGATGTATGCCTCGCCGGAGAGGTTTGCGAGAACGATCCTCTGCGTGGGCCGCAGTGTATCAGCTCATCTCGCAGCGGTGGTTGTGCTGTCGCTCAGGGGCAAGGCGCGTTGGATGTGTTGATCCTGCTCCTGCTGCCGGTCACCTTGTGGCTGCTGCGCCGCACCGAGGTGCTCGCGCCGATCCGCAGTCGCAAGCGCTAGTCTTTGTGGAACCCGGGAGTGTGCGTCGTTGACGACGACCGCTCTCGGGTTCTTAATTTCAAGCTTCTTGGACTATTCGGCGAGGCGCTGAATCCGGGGGCTCCCAGCAAGCGCACGGACTTGAAGGGCCCAGTCCGGCGCTTCACTACGGGACGCGTCGAAGCATTTTTCATCGCGGCTGATCGGGATGACGTAGCCGTCGTCGTCGCCGCGGTCGCGAAGCCACGCGGCCAGAATGGTCGTGCCGTCGACCTCCTCTGCTTTGATACCGCGGGGCTTTGCCTGGTTGAGTTGTTCGGAGACGAGATGGATCAAGGCGGGCAGGTCGGTGGTCTCGTCGAGTTGGGTGCGAGCCAAGAGGCGTCCGTGGACGACCAGGTAGAGTAGGTGCGAGGCCCCATCGGCGGTCGGCTGTACGACAGCGAAATGGTGCTGCTCCACGACCCATCCCATCTGTCTGTGCCGCTTGCGTAAGTGGTGTAGCAGATCGATGTCGCGCTGGACCCGTGCAGCGGATTCGAAGCGTAGCTGCTGGCTCGCCGCTTCACGTCGTTCTTCCAGAGCTTCGAACACCGAGGTTTCACCGTCGTCAAAGAAATTGAGGAACGCTGCGACCTGCGAGCGGTAGCCTTCGGCGTCTGTGCCCAGGTTGCACGGCCGTGTGCAGTTGCCAATCTGACCTTGGAAGCAGACGGGCACGTCCGGAGCGGGTCGCAGAGTGCCGGTGCAGGTGCGTAGTCGAAACGCGCGCGTCAGTGTGTCGATAGCGCGCTCCGCATGAGAGCGGCTGCGAAATGGTCCGAAGTATCGGGCGCTTCGCCCGGACGGTCGCGTCGCGATTGAAAAGCGGGGAAAATTGTTCGCGACCGTGAGTTTCAAGTAGGCAATGCGCGGCAGATGTTTGCGCAATACGTTGTACGGTGGCTGACGCGCGCGGATCAGCTCCGCCTCGAGCAGCGATGCCTCGAGTTCCGAGCCGGTTTCCTCAACATCGACCGAGCGAATGTTGCGAATGAGATCGAGTGTCTTGCGGCTGTGCCCCTTGCTGTTGCTGAGATAGCTCGAGACGCGCTGGTGCAGATTGCCGGCCTTGCCGATGTAGAGGAGCTCGCCGTCCTGATCCGTAAACCGGTAGATCCCGGGACCGCGCGGCAGACTCGCGACGGCGCTGCGCGGCAGCATGCAGAAGAAGCGCCGCCCATCGCTCGCCAGACCCTGGTAGTCGAGCGCCTCTGCGACGGTGAGTACGCCGCGTTTCGGCAGCGCGTCGAGAAAGTGAAACAGCACCTCCGCAGTCATGCGCGCGTCGCCGAGGGCCCGGTGCCGATCGACGCAGGGGATGCCAAAGTGGCCCGCTAGCGCGTCGAGCCCGCGGCGCCGCAATGTCGGCAGCAGGCGTCGAGCCAGCCGTAGGGTACACAGAAAGTTGCTCGTCACCGGACGGTCGAGGACGGCGCGCGAAGCCGCGTCGAGGAAGCCGCGATCAAAGCGAGCGTTGTGTGCAACCATCACATGTTCGCCGGCGAACCTCGCGAAATCAGGAAGGGCCTGGCGAATCCGCGGCTGCCCTGCCAGCATTTCGTCACTGATTCCCGTCAGCCGCGTAATGAAGCGCGGCAGAGGACGCCCGGGGTCTACGAGGGTCTGAAAGGTATCGACAACGGTGCCGCCGCTGATCTTTACGGCGCCGATTTCAATGATCGATTCACCTTGTGACGGGGCGCCACCGGTGGTTTCGAGATCGACGACCACGAACGTTGCGTCTTCGAGCGGCAGTACCAAGTGTTGGTGGATCGCGGCCCGCCAGCGCAGCCGTTGTTCGTCGAAGGCAAAGCGGCTGTCGCCGCCCAGCATGGTCTGGAGAAACCTTGGCCCCAGGGAGGTGTCGGAGCCGGGCCGAGTGAAGATCAGTCCGATCAACTCTTCCGCAGTCGCTCCGGAAGGTCGTCCGGACAGGTATTGATGAATCGCATCACGCATCGGCCGAATCGCAATAGCAGATTTCCGCGCGGGGCGAAAGTTCTGCGAAACTTCGGTGATGGGTGACTTTGATTGAAGCGGACGGGAGCAGCCGGGTACCGGGAAAGCGCGGCGGCGCCGAGCCGCGTGCAACTCCGGCGGGTGGTAGCTGTGACACGACTTGGCCCCGGAAAGGCTCGGCGGCGCCGCGACCCCAACTTCGCTCCGGTTGCGCCGAGCTCAGAAACTTAGTTCGCGGCGGCAAGGGTGACATGCAGACCAATGCCGGCGTTTTGAAGGTGCATGAAATCGGCGTCGGTCGTTAGAATATCCACTGAATGGGCCAAGGCGTAGGTTGCGATCAATAGGTCCAGAGTCTTGATCGTCATACCACGCTGCCGAGCCAGTGCTCCGAGAGCGCCTGCTTCCTCCCACAGGGAATCTGGTTGGGACAATACATGGCATCCGGTCATCAGGTGAAGGATGCGGCGACCGTCGATATCATCGCGGAGTCCGCGTCTGATCTCCGTCACCACGGGCCCGCAGATCGTCGCTTCGTTGGATTCGAGTAGTGCGTCGACGCGGTCGGCACAGGGCGCATTGCCGCGAAAAAACTCAACCCAGGCGGATGTGTCGACCAGTGTCAGCGGCGAGTTTCCTCGAGGTTGAGGTCAAAATCCACCTTGCCTCGAAGTTGGCGTAGCGCCGAGCGTTTCTCACGTTGCTCGATCTCTCGGAGCCCCTCGATAATGGTCGGCGTAATTCCCTTGCCGGTTAGCCTCATCGCATTCTCGAGCGTTGCTGCCGGAATATTGACCGTGACTTTCTTTACCGAATCCATCGTTTTACCATATATCACGATGGTAATATATGGTCAATTTCTCCATACTCCATAAGCATTCGGTGAAGTGTAAGGCTACGAAGTCTGCTTGAGGTACTCCTCGATGAATTGATCGAGGTCGCCGTCGAGGACGGCGTCGGTGTTGCCGGCTTCGACGCCGGTTCGATGGTCTTTGACCATGCGATAAGGGTGCAGCACGTACGAGCGGATCTGGCTGCCCCAGGCGATATCCTTCTTGGTCTTCTGCAACTCGTCGAGCTGTTCTTGCTTCTTCTGCATCTCGTGCTCGTAGAGGCGTGCGCGCAGGACCTTCAAGGCAGTGGCTTTGTTCTTGTGCTGGGAGCGCTCGTTCTGACAAGCGACGACGATCCCGGTCGGAATGTGGGTCAGTCGTACGGCGGAGTCGGTCTTGTTGACGTGCTGTCCTCCAGCGCCGCTGGCGCGATACGTGTCGATCCGCAAATCTGATTCATCGATTTCGATTTCGACGTCGTCTTCGACCTCGGGAAACACAAAGACAGAAGCGAAGGAGGTGTGACGTCGGGCGGCCGAGTCGAATGGCGAGATCCTCACCAGTCGATGGACGCCCGCTTCGCACTTCAAATAACCGTAGGAATAGGGACCGTTGATGGTGAAGGTCGCGCTCTTGATTCCGCCGCCCTCGCCTGGCTGGTGCTCGATCATCTCGGTCTTGAATCCGCGCCGCTCGCACCAGCGTAGATACATTCGCAGCAGCATGTCGGCCCAATCTTGGGCCTCGGTACCGCCGGCGCCTGGATGAACCGTCAGGATCGCGTTTCCAGGATCGCGCTCGCCGCCCAGCAGCCGCTCGAGCTCGAGCCGCGCCAGTGCTTCGTCGATTTCGCGAATCTTGGCCTCCGCCTCAGTCGCCGCATCTTGCTCTTCCTCGGCGAGCTCGACATAGACCTCCGCATCCTCGATCTCGGCACCGAGCTTGCGCCAAGCTTCCAGCGGACCATTGATCAACGATCGCTCTTGGAGAGTTTCCTGGGCTGCCTCGCTGTTGTCCCAGAACCCCGGGGCCGCAGCGGCCTCGTCGAGCTCTGCTAGGCGCTTTTCGCGTGTAGGGAGGTCAAAGGTACCTCCCGAACGCATCCAATCGCTCGGTCAGAGCGGCGCAACGTTCTTTCAGTTCGGCTAGCTCGATGGCCATGAGGCAGCGATATTACCCGCTGGAATCGAACGCAAGCCGGGGCGTGGTCCCAAATGCGGATCTTGTGTCGACAACCTCCCGTGCGCTCCTAGAATGGATTGGTGGAAGTCGTCGGCAAATCGGAACCGTCGCTGGTCGAGTGGGTGGCGGAAGATGAGCGTCAGCTGCAGCTCGAGCAGCTCCGCGTCATTGAAAAAACCAGCGTACCTGGTGTCGCTGCTTGCGGCGTTGGTGGGCTGGGGGTGGTCGCCTATGCATTGTTGTGGCCGGCGCCCGAAGACTCGCGCGGCCCGTTGCTCGTGGTTGCTGCGTTCGCTTTGGCGATGGCCGGAGTCTGGAGCTTGGCGATATGGTTCTGCCGTACCGGCAACATCCGCGGGGCATTCACGACCCAGCTGATCGCAAACGCCGTCGTCAGCGCGTTCATTTTCATTTTCATCGAGCGCGGCGCGGTTCTGGCGATGTTGGCCGCATTCGTTGGAATGAGCGTCGGAGCAATGATCGTTGAGGAGCGGGCCTTACGCCTCGCGGGGGCACTGACTGCAGTTGTCGTTTTGGGTGCTGCTGGGGTCCATGAGATGCAACTCGTAACGCCGATCGTTCTGCCCCCGATCCTTCTCTATTCCGCCGTTGCGGTCGGAGTGATTGCAGGATTTCGAACGCCGGTAGACGCGTTTCGAATGTTTGGCGAACACCTTAAGCTGTCGCGCGATAGGGCCTTGGCGAGCGAGCAAGACCTGCGCCGCGAGCGTGATCGCGCGGACGCGCACGCGCGCGAGTTGAGGGATCTTTCGCATGTCGTCTCGCACGACCTGCGAGCCCCGCTCATCAACATCGAGGGATTCTCGGCGGTGCTGCATGATGCGGTCAATGAGTTCGACGAACAGGTTCGAGACTCGGATGAGAAGACGAAATCGGCGTGGGATGCGAAGCGGGTTGAGATCGGTGAGGCGCTCCATTTTATTGCTGGTGGTACGAATAAGATGGGCTCGCTGATCTCGGGGTTGCTCGAGCTGGCGCGGATCGAGACCAAGCCGTCCGATGATCAGGCCGTGTTGTTGAATCCTCTCTTGGAGGAGATCGAGGCGTCCATCAAACACCAGATACGGGAGCGAGACATCGAGCTAGCGATCGACCCCTTGCCTACGATCTTCGGCGATCCCCTGCGCGTTGGCCAGGTCTTCGGCAACCTCATCGACAACGCCGTGAAGTACATGCCGGAGCGTGCTCCGCGGACGATTCAGGTGTCGTGCGACCAAGGTGAAGATGCTTTTGAGTTCGCTGTATCGGACAGCGGCCATGGTATCCCAGAAGAAAGTCGCGATGCGATCTTCCGGCCCTTCAAGCAGATTGATCCGGGTGGCGGTGCCGTTGGCGATGGCCTCGGCCTCGCCGCTGTGAAAAAGATCGTCGAACGAAGTGGTGGCCGGATTTGGGTGGAAGACGCACCGACAGGGCCGGGCGCCAGCTTTCGATTTACGTGGCCGCGTTAGCAGGGCGTACCTATCCGTGAACGGCGTTGGCCATTCTCTCCAGGACTTGCGTGAGGATGGCGCGCGAAGTTGCGAAGTTAATTCGTACGAATCCATCGCCATCCGGTCCAAATGCCCGGCCGTCTGACAATGCCACACACGCCCTTTCCAAGAAGAAGCTGTAGGGGTCGGGTGAGAGATCGAGATCGCGACAGTCTACCCATGCAAGGTACGTCGCTTCCGGAGTCCGGTGTTTGGTGTCTGGAAGATGGTCGCGGAGGAAGTTTGCAACGAACTTCCGGTTGTCGTCGAGGTACGCCACAGTCTCGTCGAGCCAAGCTTGCCCCTCGCTCCAAGCGATCGCAGTCGCCGCGAGCCCGAGGCTGCTGATTCCACCGCGCGCGTGCGCGGGGATCTCGTTGAACCTTGTCTGCAAGGAACCGCTTCCGAATACAGCGACCGCGCAGCGCAGGCCGGCGATGTTGAAGGCTTTCGTAGCCGACGTCAGGGTTACTGTTCGGGATGCCATCTCGGGGGATACCGTTGCGAACGGAATGTGCTCGGCACCGGGGTAGATCAGATCGGCGTGGATTTCGTCGCTGCAAACAATCAGGTCGTGCTCCAGGACGATGTCGGATAGCGTTTCGAGTTCGGCCCGGGTGAAGACTCGTCCGGTTGGGTTCTGCGGATTGCAGAACAACAGCAGCCGGGTGTCACGGTCGATTTGGCCGCGCAGTTGATCGAAGTCGATCCCATAGCGACCGGTCGTTGAGACCAGAGGGTTTGCGACAAGGTGGCGCCCCGTATCTGGGACGGCGTGCAAGAACGGTGGATACACCGGCGTTTGCACGATAGCGCCTTGGCCACGTTCACTGAATGCGAGGAGCGAGAGGTAGAGCCCCTGTACGACGTCGGTCAAGACTTCGACGCGTTCGGGATCGATTTCCCAATCAAACTTTCGCTGCATCCGTTGAGCGAAGATGGCAGCCAATTCTTGCGGATTATCTTCGCGCGGATAGCCAATATCGCCGATCGCAATCGTTTCGTCGAGCAGCTGCTGGATCGGTGCGCATACAGAGAAATCCATGTCCGCGACCCAGGCTGGAAGCACTTCGGGCGAATACTGCGACCATTTCTCGCCGCGTCTCCGGCGCAGGTTGGCGATCTCGATGTCGTCGTATCGCATCGTGTTACGGCTGCTGTTTCTCGAGTCGTTTGATCATAGCGCGCTGCTTGCGAAACATGCTCCGCGCGTCTTTCGCCGATCGCTCATGGTCGTAGCCGAGCAAATGGAGAAAGCCGTGAACCAAGAGCGTCCTTACCTCGCAAGCCGGCGTCACGCCGTGCTCGCGAGCCTGCCGAATTGCCGTCTCGAGAGAGATCACCACGTCGCCGAGCAACCCCTCGCTGCCGTCCATTGGAAATGCCAGAACGTCGGTCGGCTGATCCTTCGCGCGGTAGTCGCGGTTGAGCAATTGGATCTCCGCGTCATCGACCAACGCTATGCTGAGTTCGCTCGCTGGCGCCAGGTAAGCCACGAGAGAGGCCCCGTCGGCTTGCACCTCGCGTATCCGCACACCATTGCGCCGGCAACGCGATACCGCGAACGCCGGCAACCTAATTTCCCGTTCGTACAGTTGGGACAGCCATCCTATTTGCCTTCGTCGGGAGCATTGTCTTTCGACGCGCGGTCGTAGGCCGAAATGATTTCGCGCACCAGGCGGTGGCGAACCACGTCGCGCTCATCGAAGTCGCAAAAAATGATGTCGGGGACATCGGCGAGGATTCTTTGGACCTCTTTCAAGCCCGACATCCGTCCGTTCGGTAGATCGATCTGCGTGACGTCGCCGGTGATGACCGCCTTCGATCCATAGCCGAGCCGTGTCAGGAACATCTTCATCTGTTCGCTGGTCGTGTTCTGCGCCTCGTCGAGGATCACGAAGGAGTCGTTCAGGGTGCGCCCGCGCATGAATGCGAGCGGCGCGACCTCGATGACGCCGCGCTCGAGCATTTTTTCGGCCTTTTCGAAATCGACCATGTCGTGCAGAGCATCGTACAGAGGCCTTAGGTACGGATTGACCTTTTCCGCGAGATCACCCGGCAGAAAGCCGAGCTTCTCGCCGGCTTCGACGGCTGGTCTTGCGAGAATCATGCGCGCGAAGTTACCGCGCACGACCTCGGCTACCGCCATTGCCATCGCCAGATAGGTCTTGCCTGTGCCGGCCGGCCCGATGCCAAAGACGACGTCGTAGTTGCGGATCGCGTCGATGTAGGACTTCTGTGCTGTGCTCTTGGGCGTGACGACGCGCTTTTGCGACGTGATGTAGATCGAGTCGAGAAAGATGTCGGCGAGGTTCGCGTTGCGATCGCGGCTGAGAATCCGAATCGCGTAATCAATGTCGCTGGCGTAGACCGGGTAGTCGCGGGCGAGCAGTGCATCGATCTGCTTCAGCACCCGTTCGGCGAGCTCGCGTTGGATATCGTCGCCGGATATCAGCAAGGAGCGCTCGCCTAGCCCGATGCGAACATCGAGAGCTCGCTCGATGGCCTTTAGGTTCTTGTCTTCCTGACCAAGCAGATCGTTGAATCGCTGGTCGTCGTCGAAGCGAACCTCGGTTGTTTGATCAGTCACAGCGATTGGTGGTTACGCCAGGAGCTCGAGGGCCCGTTCGAGCGCCGCCCCGATCTGTGACGGGTCTTTCCCGCCCGCTTGCGCCATGTCAGGTCGGCCGCCGCCTTTGCCGCCGACGAGCGGGGCAATCTCACTGATAATTTTTCCGGCGTGCACTTCTTTGGCGAGGTCCTTGGTGACCGCGGCGAGCAGCCGCACCTGGCCCTCGTGACGTGCTGCGAGAATGACGACGCCGGAGCTGATTCGGTCGCGGAGTTGGTCCGCCAACTCGCGGAGCCGCTTCGGGTCGTCGATCTCGACCTCGGTCGCGATGACTTTCTTGCCGTGCACTTCGCGGACCTGCGACATCAAGTCGGTGCTCTGGTTGCCGGCCAGTTTGCTTTGCAGCTGTTGGAGTTGTTTTTCGAGATTGCGCTGATCGGCGAGAAGTTTCTCGACGCGCTCGGCGAGCTCATCTTCGCTGCCGCGCAGCAGGGAACCGACCTTGCGCAGGTTTTGCTCTGCGCCGCGCAGCCAATGAATGGCCCCGCTGCCTGTGACCGCCTCGACGCGACGCGTGCCAGCAGCAATGCCGGCCTCACTTCGCACTTTGAAGAGTCCGATGTCTCCCGTGCGTGTGACGTGGGTGCCGCCGCAGAGTTCTGTCGAGAAGTCTCCCATCTTCACGACGCGAACCCGATCACCGTACTTGTCGCCGAAGAAGGCCAGGGCGCCGGCCTTGATGGCGTCGTCATACGCCATCTCGTCGGTGCTGACCGCTGCGTTCTCTCTGATTTGCGCGTTGACCTGGTCCTCGATTCGGGCGAGATCCTCTTCGCTAACCGGTGTGGGTTGCGAGAAGTCGAAGCGCAAGCGTTTGGGCGAGACCATGGAGCCGGCCTGCTGCACGTGTTGCCCCAGTACGTTGCGCAATGCGCCATGCAGGAGGTGGGTCGCCGAATGGTTCAATCGCGTCGCATCGCGCCACTCCCGATCGACCTTCTGCTGGACCTTGGAACCGACCTCGAGTGCACCGTTTTGGACCGTGCCGAAATGGACCAAGAGGTCGGGACGCGGGCGCAAGGTGTCGGTGATCTCGACGCGAGTCCCGTCGGCACTTTCAAAGACCCCGCGATCGCCGACTTGGCCGCCGGATTCGCCATAAAAAGGGGTCTCGGCGGTTACGATTTGGACAGAGTCGCCCGCAGCGGCTCGCCCGGTCTCTTGTCCGTTCACCGCAAGAGCGAGGACACTGGACTCCACTTCGTAGATTCCATCGCCGGCGAAATGCGAGCTTGCTTCGCTATTGATGACCGTCTGACCGCTGCCACCGCTCTTGCGAGCTTCGCGCGCCCGCGAGCGTTGGGCGTTCATGCACTTGTCGAAGTTTGGTCGATCGACGGCGATACCATCGGCGCGCAGGATATCCTCGGTCATGTCGAGGGGGAATCCGAACGTGTCGTAGAGTTTGAAAGCGATATCGCCCGACAGCGTCTTCGAAC
This sequence comes from Deltaproteobacteria bacterium, assembly GCA_029262455.1. GTDB lineage: Bacteria > Desulfobacterota > Binatia > HRBIN30 > CADEER01 > CADEER01. The sequence goes on from JAJCZJ010000088.1 coordinate 460,959, forward strand.
CCGACTTGGCCAGACCTACGCGCTCCTCATCGAGTAAGCTCAGGCCTTTTTCCAGCGTCTCGGCGAAGCGTTCTTCTTCGGTGCGGATGACTTCCTCGATGTAGGCGCGACGCTCGATCAATTCGGGATATGCCTCCCCCATCGTCGTGATCATCGGCTCGCTCATTTTGTAAAGGAAGGGTTCGGTGAACCCGAGAACGTTGGCGTGACGTGCGGCGCGGCGCAGGATGCGACGCAGAACATAGCCGCGTCCGTCGTTGGAAGGAGATACACCATCGGTGATCATGAAGTGCAGCGCGCGACTGTGATCTGCGATGACACGCATGGCGAGGTCGCAGTCTTCGTTGGCACCGTACGCTTTTCCTGACTGCTTCTCGACGAAGGCGATGAGGTTACGAAAGAGATCGGTGTCGTAGTTCGAAGCGACGTTTTGAATGACGGCCGTGACACGTTCCAACCCCATGCCGGTGTCGACGTGCTTGGCGGACAGGTCGGACAGCACGCCCTTTTCGTCGCGGTTGTACTGGATGAAGACGAGGTTCCACAGTTCGATGTAGCGAGCACAGCCGATGTTGACCGAACACTCATGACCGGCAACTTGCTGCATGTCGCAGGCTTCCGGGCCGCGGTCGATGTGGATCTCTGAGCACGGACCGCATGGACCGGTGTCGCCCATCTCCCAGAAGTTGTCTTTTTCGTCGAAGCGGAGCAGCTGTGCCGGATTGACGTCGGTGATTTCGCGCCACAGGGCTTCGGCTTCATCGTCGGTGCGATACACCGTGACCCAGAGCTTGTCTTTGGGCAGCTTCCAGATGTCGGTCAGGAGCTCCCACGCCCAGGAAATCGCCTCGCGCTTGTAGTATTCGCCGAACGACCAGTTGCCGAGCATCTCGAACAGGGTGTGGTGATAGGTATCGCGGCCGACTTCCTCGAGATCGTTGTGTTTCCCGCTCAGCCGAAGGCACTTCTGAGAACTGGCGGCGCGCGGGTTGTCTCTGGTTTCGACACCCAGGAATACGTTCTTGAACTGCACCATACCTGCATTGGTGAACAGCAGGGTCGGATCGTTCTCAGGGACGATCGACGATGCGCGCACGACTTCGTGCTGGCGCTCGCGAAAAAACTCAAGAAAAGAGCTGCGAATTTCGGCTCCGGTGACCATAGCCCCCAGATTTACAGCATTGCGGAAGCGGGAGCCAGCAGTCCCCTGAACATCGGCGCGCAGCGAAAAGACGATTTGTCGCGCGAGCCCTGCGGTTCAACCGGCTGCCACGCGGAGGGGCAGACCGCCGTGGAAAAGACGCCCGCCAGGACAGAGAGCTGCTAGAAGCGTTCGATGTCGAGCTTGCCGAGCTCGCCGTCGGAATCGTCGGAGGTTGCAGAAGCGGTCTCGTCGAAATTTTCCCAACGCGCGTCGCTGGTCGAGGCGATGCCGCGGATCTTGAGCTCGAAGTCGTTGGGATTGGTACAATTTGCCATCGCTTCTTCGAAAGTGATGAGGCCGTTGCGAAACAGGTTCATCAGCGACTGGTCAAAGGTCTGCATGCCGTAGGTCGTGTAGCCCTGGGCGATCACCTCGTGTAGGTCGCGGGTCTTTTCCTTGTCGGCGATATGCTCGGCGACGCGGGCGCTGGCAACCATGACTTCCACGGAGGGGACCATGCCGGCGCCATCGGCCCGAGGAATCAGGCGTTGGCTGATGACACCGCGGAGGATGTTGGCCAGGATCAGGCGAGCCTGGTCGCGTTGATGTTCCGGAAACGCACTGATGATGCGCGTGACCGTCTCGCGCGCGTCCAGAGTATGCAAAGTGCTCATCACCAAGTGACCGGTTTCTGCGGCTGTAATGGCGGTCTCGATGGTGGTTAAGTCGCGCATCTCGCCAACGAGAATGATGTCGGGGTTCTGGCGCAGCGCTGCTTTGAGCGAGCTCGGAAAGTCGATGGCGTCGTCGCCGATCTCGCGTTGGTTCACGAAGCTCAGGCGATCGTGGTGAATGTACTCGATCGGGTCCTCGATGGTGATGATGTGGGACTGACGAGTGCGATTGATATGGTCGATGATCGCCGCCAGGGTCGTGCTCTTTCCGCTACCCGTGGTGCCGGTGACGAGGACGAGTCCGCGTCGTTCGGCCGAAATGTTGTCGATGACAGGCGGAAGATTGAGCTCGGCGACGCTGCGAATCTTGTTGGCGATGACGCGAATGACCATGCTCAGGTAGCCGCGCTGGCGAAACACGTTGAGTCGAAATCGTCCCAGGTCAGCGTGGTCGTACGCGGTGTCGAGCTGCCGCTCGTTGATGAGCCGATCCCACTGCTCGTCAGTGGTCACCTGCCGGGCGTAACTCTCTAGAGTGAGCGGGTCGAGGGTTTCGGCAGCCTCGAGGGGCAGGAAGTCCGATCGGATGCGGAATGCTGGAGGTACGCCGACCTTGAGAAGGATGTCGGACGCCTCGTGGCGCACCGCTTCCGAAAGTATTTCGTCGAACTCCATCATCCTAGCGACCTAGGGTAACATGCCCGGGCCACGATCCGAGCGCCAATTTGATCGACCGCACACTCTTTGCGCAGGAGGCCGTAGGCAGGTGTAAATGAGCCTGATTGGGCGGTTAGGCGTCCGCGTCGGCTTCGACGGGGGTTTCTTCGCCCAAACCGAGCGCCTCTCGGATCTGACGGTCGAGTTTTTCGGCGATTTTTGGGTTGGTGCGCATAAACTCCTTCGCGTTCTCCCGACCTTGGCCGATTCGGTCGGAATCGTAGGAGTACCAGGCGCCGCTCTTTTCGACGAACCCACGGTCCACGCCGATGTCCAGTAGCTCGCCTTCTTTTGAGATTCCGACTCCGTACAAGATGTCGAACTCGGCTTCTTTGAAGGGCGGAGCGACCTTGTTCTTGACGATCTTGACGCGTGTCCGGTTGCCGATCGCCTGATCCCCCTGCTTGATCGCGCCGATGCGCCGGATATCGAGCCGGACCGAGGAGTAGAACTTCAACGCGTTGCCGCCGGTGGTGGTTTCCGGGCTGCCGAACATCACTCCGATCTTCATGCGGATCTGGTTGATGAAGATCATGATCGTGCGCGAGCGCGAGATGGTGCCGGTGAGTTTTCGCAGCGCTTGGGACATCAGCCGTGCCTGCAAACCCATTTGCGGTTCGCCCATCTCGCCTTCGATTTCGGCGCGAGGGACGAGCGCGGCTACCGAATCGACAACAAGGACATCGATGGCTCCGCTGCGCACAAGGGTTTCGGCGATCTCGAGCGCTTGCTCGCCGGTATCTGGCTGCGAAATCAAGAGCTCCTGCGGGTTGACGCCGAGTTTCTGCGCGTAGCCGACGTCGAGCGCGTGCTCGGCGTCGACGAATGCGCAAACGCCACCCTCGCGCTGTGCGCTGGCAATCGCGTGCAGGGCCAGGGTCGTCTTTCCCGACGATTCCGGGCCGTAGATCTCCACGACGCGTCCGCGCGGTAGGCCGCCCACGCCGAGTGCGATGTCGAGCCCGATCGAGCCTGTCGAAATGACGGGCAGACGTTCGACCACACCGTCGGTCCCGAGCTTCATGATCGAGCCCTTGCCGAACTGTTTCTCGATTTGGCTCACGGCCAGATCGAGTGCCTTCTCCCGATTCCCATCAACCGCCATTGTTCACTCCCATCTCTGCCGTCATGAGCTTCGTATAGACTGCGCTATCGCGGCGCAAGTTGCTACCGAGGCGGCGCCGCAAAAGCCTTGTCGATCACTTTCGCAAGACCGAGGACTGTGTCGGATCGTGCCCCAGCGTGGCTCGCCGAACCCAGTCGAGGGCGACTTGAGAGGTCAGCACTTTGACCCACTCGCGGTTGCCCCACAGCTGGTACTGGTGGCTGAAGGTCGCACCGTCGCGGGCGAGAGCGATGCACACGGTGCCTACGGGCTTGTCCGGCAGGCCTCCGCCCGGACCGGCGATACCGCTGGTCGCCAGGCCGTAGGTCGCGCCGGTCAACGTTCGCACGCCTTGGGCCATCTCCTCGACCACCTCGCGGCTCACGGCTCCATGCTTTTCGAGAGTATTGTTGGCGACGTTGAGCACCGCGTGCTTGACCTCGTTCTTGTAGGCTACGACCCCGCCGAGGACATAGGCGGAGCTACCGGGGACGTTGGTCAACCGGTGCCCAATGAGGCCGCCGGTACAGGACTCGGCGAACGCAATCGTCGCGCCGGCCTCGGTCAGACGGCGTCCGACCTCAGATTCCATGTCGGTATCGCCTTCACCGTAGCAATACTCGCCGAGGCTTTCGCGAATTTTTGCAGCAGCGTCAGCCAGTTGGCCTTCGACGACCTCTGGCGGGCCGTGCACACTTACGCGGACTGAGATCTGAGGAAATGCGGCGCGGAAAGCCAGCCGAGTCGTCTCCGGATCGAGGACTCCGGCGACGGTCTCGTCGAGCGCAGATTCGCTGATCCCGAAAGTCTGAAAGGTGTGGCTGCGATACTCGTGCGTATCGGGGCGCTTCGAGCGCAGCCAAGGCAGTACTTCCTCGGCCATGATGTGTTTCATCTCGCGCGGCACGCCCGGCATGATGAAGCCGATCCTGGGACCGTGCTCGGTTGCAATCTCGATGCGAAAGCCGGGAGCTGTGCCGAGGTCGTTGCGAAGAATCGTAGCCCCGGCGGGAAAAAGGGCTTGCTTGAGATTGTTCTCCGGCATCGTCCGCCCCATCGATTGAAACATTGCGCGGATACGCTCGGCGGTAGCCTGGTCGTGGACCAACTCTACGCCGGCGACCTTGGCGACCGTTTCGGTGGTGAGATCGTCAGCGGTAGGCCCGATGCCGCCGGTGCTGATGATGACGTCGGCCTGCGAAAACAGATTGCGCCAAGCCGCGATGATCCGCTCCGGGTAGTCGCCGACAGTCATCATCGTAGTGACCTCGTAGCCGATGGCGAGGAGTTGATCAGCGATGTAGTTGGCGTTGGTGTCGAGGGTTCTCCCGGTCGTCAGCTCATCGCCGGTGCTCAAAATTGCTATGCGCATGGGGTGCCTCCAAAATGTTGCGGTGGTCGACAAGCACTAGCAGCCCGGAAACGCCTGACAAGCGGCTGAGGTTGGGAGGAATCGCTGATGAACGCGGATCAGCGCCGCGCCGACCGTCCGAGGTACCCGACTTGTTGGTGTAGCGGCCGTTGCCACCCGAAGGGGTGGAGATGCACTAGTGGAGATGCACTAGGCCCAGGTCTTTCGATCATTGCCCCCTATCGGGTCGATTCGGGACCCCGGATCGTTGCTCCATCAGAAGTGAAGGACCAGGCGGGTAGTGCCGGTGAGGGCATCGGGCTGGGCGGCGATGCCTCCGGGGTTGGTAATTGCTTGTAGGTCGAGGGTGAGGGAGGCGAAGCCGGTGAGTTGCAGGGTGTAGAAGAGCTCGGTCGCGGTCTCGTAGGTGCTGAAAGTTGCGCCGCTCGCTTGGCTGAAGTGAACGATCGATATGCCGAGGCCGAGCGCGTCGGCGTCGCGATGTGGCAGCGCACCGGTCCAGGTCAGGCCGGTTCCAATGTGGTGATCGACCGGACTGACGTCGGGATCGGCGTAGCCGTACTGAACGAACCAACCGATGCCTTGGTCGTCGTCGTCGGGAATCTCACGATAGACGAGTTGATCGAAGGTCAAGTACGCGCCCTCGGTGCCGTCGTTGGTTCCGCCGTCGAATCGATCGAAGTCGCCGTTGTGATACCAGATGCCGATACCGAGCCGGCCGCTAAGATCGGCGGCTGCCGCACTCCAGGTCAGGCCGGACTCTCCGATTGCAAAAATGTCGTCGAGGACGGGTCCGTGAAGGCCGGTGCGGACACCACGCTGCAGGGCGCCGTCGTAGACGCCGACCCGGCCATAGACCCCGGTGGCGGTTCGCCCAATGACTTCAATGCCGTATGCCGTATCCGGGTAGGTCGGCATCGATTGAATGGTCGGACTCAAGCCCATCGAAGAATGCAGGAAGAGCAGCCCATGGTCGACGTAGGCGAAGTCGCTGTTGGCGTCCATCTTGCCGATCTTCAGGCGCAGGTACTCGCCGACGATTTGTTGTTCGTACCACAGCTGTGCGAGCTGCGTTCGCGACTCAGCGGCGATGTTGGAAAATACCTGAAAGTCGTTGACGATGGCGGTTCCGGAGCTTCCACCGATTCGTTGTACGTCGATAAACAGCAGACCGCCGGGGAACAGACCGAGCTTCTCGCTATCGACGGAGAGGCTGGCTGCGAAGAGGTAGGGGGCGACCGTACGGGACGAATCGATGCCGCCGGATAAATTTCGCGAAAAATCGATGGCAGCTACTAGATCGAAGAGGATGCCGGCGTTTGACAGTTTGTGGCGCAACCCAAACCAACCATTCGTGAGATGCGGCCATTGTAAGAAGGGACCTGGCGAATCGTCGAAGTGGTCGTGGGTATGCGGTTGTGGGATCGTCGTCCGTTCGATCTCCTGGGTGGTGCGTTCTTCAAGGTGTGCAGGTCGATCGAAACTCTCTTGCGCCTGTGTCGTCGGAGATAGAGCGAGAATCAGCGTTGTGACGAATCGGAACTTGATCGAACCTCGCCAAGCCTCAGCTTTGCCGATGATCTTCACCCGTTTTGGTGAGGCACGGACGACAGTGTTGAGTCGTCCGTTGAAGAGAGGGCGCGCAAGCGAAAAGGCCATCTTCAACGCGTGTCCTGTTTTAGCGGGCTGTTGGAGGTATCAGCCGAAGGATGGGCCGAGCAGCGCCAGGACCCCGCGGGTAACGAGATTTGCGTAGATGCCGGCGAAGACATCGTCGAGAACGACCCCGACGCCGCCCTTAACGTGCTTGTCGAAGTACGACGCCGGGTACGGCTTGATGACGTCGAACGCGCGAAACACGAAAAAGGCGATGATGGTCACCGACCAGGTTGGCGGAAGCAGGAGAGTTGCGGCGAGATAGCCGACGACTTCGTCGATGACGATGATTCCGCTGTCGTGCTCGTCGAGGGTCTTTTCGGCTTCACCCGCGATCCAGCACGCGACCGCCACGCACAGCGCACAGCTTAGTACAGGGAGCCAAGTCCCCGGGATTTTGGCGAACCACCAAAAGAATGGAATCGCCGCCAACGTACCGACTGTACCCGAAGCAACCGGCGCGTAGCCGGTATATCCCCAGGAAGCGAGAAAGAGAGTGAGCTTCTGCATCGCTGCGCAGAGTGCCCGGGATCCCGACGAATCTCTAGTGGATGGTAGGCTTTGGTGGGGCAGCGAGACGGGTTCCCACTCTTTGCTGCCCCACCCACGAAGATCTCGCTAGGACTTGTGCAGCAGCCGTTTGACGGCTGCGAACTGCGAGTTTTCCTGCCGAAGCTGATCGATTTCGGCCTGTTGGCTCTTGAGGATGGTCTCCAAGTCGCGCAGGACCCGTTCGACGCGCGCCGCTCCCGCAGCCGTGCCGCCGCTGCCTGCACGGCTGCGCAGAGGCCGGCCGCGCTTGTTTGCTATGCGATAGTAGTTGGCGGCGACTGTTCCTTCGGCTCTTCCGGAGCGCTGCGCGATGATTCGAAACGCTTCGGTTGGGCCGATCTTCTCGGCTGCCATTAGCTTCTCGGCTTCCGCGAAGATTGCTTCGCCGACGCCGCCTCGATTGTTTCTGTTGGCGCGTCTATCCGAAGACTTCTTCTTCAAAGCGCGCTTCTTTGCCGGCATCTGTCCCCCTCTTCTCCCCCGTTTGTGCGGATCTGACGTGCGTTGGTGTTTGCCGTCAATAGGCGACATTACGAGTGCCCAAAACTTGTATCAACAAAAAAATTCACGCAACGGGGAGAAGCGAGAAGTGCCGCAAATGTGAAGTCTCTGTTGAGACGGTGGCGAATGTCTTCTACAAAGGCGGTTCGCAATGACTGAGAATAGCAACGTAAGCGCGCGGGTGGCCGAATGGGCACACGGATTGACGATCGAGGATATCCCTCCGCGCGTGATTGAAGAATCCAAGAACCAGATGCTGAGCGTCCTTGCGGGAATGCACGCTGGGCATTTCAGCGAAGTAGGTCGCATGATCGCTCGCACGGTGAAGGATTGGTCGGCTGGGAAAGAGTCTACGCTGATCCCGTCTGGCGAAAGAAGCTCGTGCCACTACGCGATTTTCTCAAACGCGGCTCTTAGCGCCTCGCTGCTCTACGATGACTTTCTGATTGGCGGACACACCGGCAGCTCGTCGGTCGTCGTCGCATTGGCGCTCGCCGAGAAGCTGGGTTTGGGTGGCAAAGAAGTCGTGGTCGCGCAAGTTATTGCCAACGAGGTGGCGGCTCGCATCGGGTTGGTCGCGCACACGGATGTCGTCGGAGAGTATCGCACGCCAGCCGCCCACAGAGCCGGAGCGGCGCTGGCGGCGGCGAAGTTGAAGAAGTTGGATCAGCAGCAGACGTATAATGCGCTCGGACTTGCTGTGCAGGATCCGGGGCTCGGGGTGCGCGGTGGTTTTGTCGGCTCTGATGGACGAACGGTCAGCGCCGCGCTGGCAGCGCCGGCAGGGGTACAGGCTGCTGAACTGGCCGACAGCGGATTGCGTGTCGAGGGTGACATGCTCGGTGGCGAGCACGGCTTTTGTGCTCTCGCAGGATCTCTCCAGTCAGCGGGTGTCTTCGACACGCTCGGCGAGATCTGGCTGACCGAAACTCTCTGCTATGCCGCGTATCCGTGCGCCAGTCACGTAGCCGGAGCGGTCGATTGCATTTTGGCTCTGCTGCGCCAGCACAACATCGACGCGCGTAAGGTCGCCAAGGTTGAGGTGACAGTTGGCCCGGTCGCGCGCGATCTCGATCTCGAAGCACGACAATACTTGCACGGAACCGACACGGCGGCCTCTGCGCTACTGTTTTCTTTGACGTATGCTGTTGCGGTCACGTTGGCAGACAAAGAGTATTCGCCCCGACAGCTGACGCGCGACAGGGTCCGCGATGACGCTGTTTGGGAGCTGGCCTCTCGGGTGGAGGTTTGCGTCGATCCGACCACCGAGGCCGACCTTCGCGAACGGTCGCTGCTGAAACAGTTGGAACGCGGAGCCATGATCGGCTTCGACGTAGGTCGAATTGATCTGCGCGGGGCGCGCGCCGGGTTGGCCACAAAAGTGCGTGTTCAGTTGAAGAACGATCGCTCGTACGAGATCACCCGAGATGCGCCTTCCGGGAGCGGATCTGGGCCCTTCGACGACCGGGTCAAAACTGTCGAGGACAAATTTCGGCGTGAGACGCGCTATACCCTGCGCAAAGAACGGATGGAGAAGGCGATCGACCTAATCCACCATATCGAGCGCGCCACTCCGGCCAATATCAAAGAGCTGGTGCGAAGCTGTTGTTCTGAGCGTTGAGCCGCTATTCGGTCCCACCGACGACAAACGCCTCGCCGGTGGTCGTCGACGCGTTTGAGCCGGCAAGGTACACGGCTATCGCGGCTACGTCTTCGGCCGCAACGCCGGTGTGATGTGGGCAGACCGCGTTGACGCGGATGCCGTGCGGCTTCAGCTCGCAACCGAGTGCCTGGGTCATCCCGACCAATCCGGCCTTGGTGGCCGTGTAGGAAGCACCGTTGGCGTCAGCGTGTAGTGCGACTCGGTCGCTGATGTTGACGATACAGCCGGAGCCTTGTTCCCGCATGATCGGGACGACGGCTCTCATACACAGGTAGGGACCGGTCAAATTTGTCGCGATCAGCTGTTGCCAGGTGGGGTTGTCGATCTCGACAAAGGGGCCGCGTTGGAGATAGTTGGCGGCGTTGATCAGGATGTCGATCCGTCCGAACACCGCTTTTGTGCGCTCGACGAGCACGGTTACGGCGCTGTCGTCTGTGATGTCCGTGGCGACGGCGATGGCCTGCCGTCCCTGCTGCTGGATCTCAGACGCAACGGCGACGAGCTGATCGACAGAGCGCGCCGCGAGCGACACTTGGCATCCGGCTCGTCCGAGGCCCAGGGCGATGGCCCGGCCAAAGCCGCGCCCCGCTCCCGTGACGATAGCGACCTTGTCGGGGGAGACATCATCGGCGTAGCTCATGGCCGCTTGTAGCGATTTACGCGGGTGGTTGCGAACGGTTGGCGCGCTGGCACGCGTGTGCAAAGGATCTCTTTATGGCCGACGAACCGAAGGCGTGCGAGCTCTGCGAGTTGATTCCGTCAACAACGTGGTACGCGGAGTTCAAAGAACCGTTTCGCTTCACGATTCTAGACTGTGATTCGTGCGACGTTCCGATGGCTGTCATCGGTGTTCACAAGAAGTCCCTCAGCGACAAAGAAAGTGACGTCGTGCGGGAGGCATTGGCGAAGGTTGCCGATGAGAAGTACCCACAGGGGTGGGTCTTTGACGACAATATGCGCCAGATTCCGGACCACTATCACGTACACGCCCGGCCCTACCCACCTTGGTGGAAGAAGGTTTGAGGTGCGGGTGCCGGGGTACGGGGGTGTTAGGCTTTGGTTCTTTGGGTACCGCAGGTTGGGCAGTATTTGCCGTGCTTTGGGGCTTTGGTACCGCATTCTCCGCAGAAGCTGACTTTGGTACCCCGTCCTGAATCTTTCCCTGTGGCGGTTGTTGTGGCGGCTTGCAGTGCAACGATCGCTTCCAAGGCCTGGTTTTTGTAACGTGCGACCAGTGAATCGTAGTCTTCATCGGACAGTTTGCCGGTGCGTTGGTCGAACTCAGCTTCTTTGATCGCGGCGTAGGCGGCGCGCTTGCGGTTCTCTAGTGCCTCGGTGGAGTCGGGCGGCGGTGATGGCGCGTCGGCGACTCCTTCGCCGACGAACAGTGGCCACAGGACGAACAAGGCGACAGGTAGCACGGCGATGAGAAGAACGATCGATGAGCTCATGAAATCCCGCTTGCTACGATTCGAAGTTCTCGAGCTCGCGTTCGAGAGTTTTTTTATGTTCGGACATATCAGCGCCCGACGGGGGGGTAGCGCCCGTGTTGGTTGGCGAGGGCAGGTCGGTTCGTTTGCGCCAGCGCAGCAGTGTGAAGAGCACGAACAGGGTTCCAAGGCCGACGATTAGGAAGGGCATGACCCAGGCGGTTAGGTTGAAGCCGGTGGTCGTCGGGGAGGACAAGATCTTCTCGCCGTATTTTTCGGCGAAGTGGTCGAGGATCACCTCTTTGGTCTTGCCCAACGCCATCTCGGATCGGATTTCTTGGCGTAACGGAATCGCCGAAGGGCACTGCAGGTGGTTGCAGGTTTGGACGGTTAGCCCGCAGCCACACTGACAAGTCAGGGACCCTTCGAGCTCGCGGAAACTCGGTTCAGCGACCGCTACCGAAACTGCAACGCTCGACGGGAGCGCGAGCATTGCGGCCAACAACGCGCACAGGCGAAGTCGTCCGCGCAAGCGGCGGGAAGATGCTGCGTGCGCTTCGGTCAACGCGAGGATACCCGCGTTTCAGTGGCTTCAATCGGGCTTGCTGTGTAGGCGGCCGCCGGAGCGGTCGCTCCGACCGGTAGGATTACGACGAAGGTTCCGAGAGTCAAAACAGCGCCGCCCCAGTACAGGAAGCCGATCAACGGATTGAGGTAGGCGAGGATAGTAGCCATCCGGGTTTCAGCGTCGTAACTGCCGAGGACGAGGTACAGATCGGAGCCTAGGGTCGACCGAATCGCCACTTCGGTGGTCGGTTGCTCGGGCTTCTTGTAGAAGCGCTTCTCAGGCAGCAGAGTATCGACGTGGTTGCCATTCTCGTACACTTCGAGACGGGCCATGAGGTAGGCGATGTGCAGCGTGTCGCGTTCTTCGAGACCGTCGTAACGCAACTCGTAGCCGCCGATCTCAAAAATTTCACCGACGTTGAGAGTGACTTGTTTTTCGATACGAAACGCCGACGTACCGGTGATGGCAACGAAGATCATGACGATCCCGATGTGTACGATGTAACCGCCGTAACGGCGCCGGTTCCTGGAGATCAGTTGAACCAAGGCGCGCAAGAAGTTGTCCCCGACCATGGCCTGGCGAGCCCGAACGCCGCGGTAGAACTCGACGAAGATCGTCGCCAGCACGAAAAAGATCAGGGAGAACGAAACAATCGCCCAGTAGTTGCGGATGCCGCCGATGAAGCACGCGGCGCCGGCGACCAGGCCCGTCGTGACGGGCGCCGCGAAGGTGCGCCGCAGGTGAGCCCACGAGGCGCGGCGCCAGGCGATGACCGGGCCCACTCCCATGAGGAACAGGAGAATCAGGCCGAGCGGGGCGTTGACCTTGTTGAAGAACGGCGGCCCGACGGTGATTTTTACGCCGCGCACGGCCTCGGAAATCACCGGGAACATCGTGCCCCAGAACACGGCGAATGCGATGCCGACGAGGATGAGGTTGTTGAAGAGGAACGTCGACTCGCGCGACAGCAGCGAGTCGAGCTCAGCTTCTGATCGTAGCATCGGCAGGCGAAGGAGGAGCAATGAGATGGACACGACCAAGATCAGTGCCAGAAAGCCGAGAAAGAACGGCCCGAGGCCTGATTGCGTAAACGAGTGGACGGACGAGATGACTCCGCTGCGAGTGAGAAACGTACCGAAAATGGTCAGCGAGAAGGTCATGATGATCAACACCATGTTCCAGACCTTCAGCATGTTCTTCTTCTCTTGCACCATCACGGAGTGGAGAAAGGCCGTCCCCGTCAGCCACGGCATGAAGGCGGCGTTTTCGACAGGATCCCAGGCCCAGTAGCCACCCCATCCAAGAACCTCGTAGGCCCAAAGTGCGCCGAAGAGATTCCCCAGGGATAGGAAGAACCATGCAAACAGGGTCCATCGCCGTGTCGTGCGGATCCACGTCGTGTCCAGCTTGCCGGTCGCCAGGGCGGCGATGGCAAAGGCGAAGGGTACCGACATGCCGACAAACCCGAGATACAGCGATGGCGGATGGATCGTCATCCAGTAATTCTGGAGCAACGGATTCAAATCGCGCCCTTCGCGCGCCGGCACCGCCAGGGTCTCGAAAGGCGGCGTGATGAAGAACAAGAGGCAGAGAAAAAACAGCGCGATGCTCATCAACGTCGCGACGACGTAGGGCATCAACTCGCGGTGACGGTGACGGTTCTGCAAGACGACGACAGCGCTGAAGGACGTCAGGATGAGCGCCCAGAAAAGAAGAGATCCCTTTTGTCCGCCCCACAGTGCGGCAATCGAGTAGTACAGCGGCAACGTGCTGCTGCTATACGCCGCGACGTACTCGATGCTAAAATCGCGCGTCACCAATGCGTGTAGAAGAATCGTCGCCGCGACCAAGACGGCTCCCCAAACGGCGAGGGCGCCGTTTTCAGCGCTCGCAACGAAGTCGCGCCTGCGCGTCCATCCACCGAGGAGTGCCATGACGATGGAATATGCGGCGATCAACAGGGCGATCAAAATCGCCTGCCGGCCTAACTCGATCATGTTTTGCCTTTCGAACGGACGGGAGGGATGTGGTTAGTAGGCTGCTGCTTGCTGGCCCTCTAACTCGGGTTCGTACTTTGAGGGACAGCTGGTCATGACGGACTTCGCGTGCAGTATGCCGTCTTCGTATGTGCCTTCGATGATGACATCGCGTCCTTCAGCAAACATGTCCGGTACGATCCCGGTGTATTCGACAGGGATTGTATCGACCTCGGCGATGGCATCGTCTGTGAAATCGCCGACGCGAAACGTCATCTCAGTCCCCTTGGAGGAAGTGTTGCTGACGAGCGATCCAGGGGCGACGCGACCGGCTAGGCGCAAGCCTTCTCCGGCCATGGCTCCGCGCCGGGGAAGAAACTCGTCGATCGTGAAGTAATACGCGGACGATTGCTCGACTCCGGCGTACATGAGGTATGCGATTGACGAGACCAACAGGATGGCCCCGATCCCAAACTTGTAGTTTCTCTTCATAGTCAGACCTGCGGTGATGGACCTCTAGAACAAAAGCTAGAGGATTCGCATACTTCCGGCAAGGTGGATGGAGCGATCACCTACTAGTGCCGAGTTCCAGAGGTGTCGGGAGATGTGTCGCCGGTGTCGTCCTCTGAAACAGGATCTCCGGCGACGCGGTACTTTTCGTCGGCCCAGTTGCCGAGATCCAGGACGCGGCAGCGCTCGCCACAAAACGGTCGATGTGGATTGCCTTCCCAATTCGTGGATTTGCGACATGCCGGGCAACGGACCCTCATAAGAAAACGCTAAGCTGACAGAGCCGCAATTGCAACGAAGGGAAACCGGTAAGCCTACCTTCTGCGTGAATCTCGTGCTGATCCGTCGAGAACCAGTGTCGAACAGTGCCCGACGGACCAGTAGGATGGTCAATTTGTTCGACTCGGGCATGATGCTCGGCAATATTGCTAAATGGGCAGCGGCGGGCACTTCCTTGAAAGTGCGAAATTTTCCAGGCAACGGTCGAGGGGCAGCCAGTGTTGCAGCTGGGCGATTGCCAGGACTCGGGAATGACTCGGGAATGACTCGGGAATGACTCGGGAATGACTCGGGAATGACTCGGGAATGACTCGGGAATGACTCGGGGTATGGTGTGCGGTTGGCGAAAAAATGGGTGTGTCGAGATGCGTCGGAAGAATAAATATTGTTGCAATGTCTCAGCGTGGTGGTCGAGCGTGACCCAAGCAAGAGATAGTGCAACTGGCTGATCGAAGCCGCGACGAATGCCAGCAAAGTCCAATCCTCCGGAGCAGCCCGCCGACGCGCCCACTTTCAGCGGGTTCGCGATCCGACTGTTTGCGTATTTGTTCCTGGTCAGTTTGTTGTTTTCTGTCGGCAACATGCATACGCGCTTGGTGCCGGTGCAGAAAGCAATGGCGGCGAGCGCAGCTCTTGGTGCGAATCTGTTCGGTGCCGCCGCGACCGTAGAGGAAACGATTATTCGGACGGATCACCAAGCGCTGGACATCAACCACGAGTGCACCGGAATCTTCGTACTCCTGGTCTACACGATGTTCGTTTTGGCCTATCCGGCCCCGTGGCGGAGCCGATTTTCTGGCGCCGCGGTTGGCTGGGTGACTCTAAACGTCGTCAACGTCGCAAGGTTGATCCTGCTAACCGTGATCGCCAGTAGTCGGCCGGAGTGGTTCAACTACTTCCACGAGTACTTCTTTCAGGGACTTTTTATCGCTCTGTTGGCGATTTTGGCTTCGATTTGGACGGAACAGGTGCGTCGTGAAACTCTCGCCGGGGTTTCTGCTTAAGTTCTTCGGCCTGGCGGCCGTTCTTTTCGCTCTGTGGTCGTTTGCGGGAGTCGGCGATGCCTACGGGCGTTTGATGATTGGTGCGGCAAAGCCTGTCATCGAAACGATCACCGCGTGCAAGGTGAGCAATGTTCGACCCAGCCACAACGGACTCGACATCGAGATCAGTCGCACGGATCCGCAGGGCAAGGTGTATCGCCGCACGATGCCGCTGCAGCCGCGCGAGGCGTTTTCGGGGGCGATCCCGTTCCTCGCTCTGATGCTGGCGACGAGCGGGCTCGGTTTGGTGCGGCGGATCCGTGTGACCGGCGCAGGAATGGCCATACTGATGGCGTTTCACTTTGGATTGATGCTGATCGGTCCCTACTTGACTGGATTGCCGCAGGCGCATCTCGATCCGGATACGATCCGTGGAGTCATTACGCCCGCGATCAACGTAATTTACGGTTTCTACGGACTGATTGGCTACGCGGCCCTGCCGTTCGTGTTGTGGTTTTGGCTCGGCGTTCATCGCCAATCTGGTAGCCGCCGCGATAGCGAAGGGCCCGGAACTATTGCGTCTTGACGACGCCGCCGTTCGAGTCGACAAACACGAGTTCGCGTGGACCGACCATCGCGATCGAGTGCCAAGTCGACCGCAGTCGCTGGCGTGCCTCGGCTTGCGTCGCCGGAGTGGTTGACTCGAGCGATCTGGTCGTCTGAACACAGAGAGCTTGTGCGATCTCCGCTTTGCAACGGCCGGCGCCGCTGACGAACAGGTGATCGTCGGATTGACCAACTCTGTCGAGAAAGTCTTGGATCTCGGTGCTGGTCTGTACCTGAAGAGGTTGGGGCAGCAGCCAAACCCGAGCCAGGGAGGCAAAGACGACGATCACTGTTCCGAACCCAATGACGATTCCCATCGTCGCCAGTCGATTGCGCCAATGGGTGTACGCGCCGCAATTGACACAATTCGGTGCGCCCCAGGGGACTGCAGTGCCGCACTCTTTGCACGAGCGGGCCATCAACTGAACGCGGAGAAGATCTCGGCGATTGCTTTGGACTGACCGCCGTTGGCGGATGAGGGCACGATGATCGGGGTCGTCACGCCGACATCGAGCCATTCTTCGTACCCGCCGCGGACTTCGCTGGCGTTTCCGAAGAGGGTGACGTCTCGCAACCAGCGCTCGCTCATGACTGTGTCGAGTCGGTCCTTGTCTCGGCTTGCGCCGGCCTTGCGGGCGTCGGCGATCTCTTCGCCGTAGCCCGCCTCCTCCCAGTACTTTTGGTAGTTCGGCAGTCCGAGATACATGCGCAGGGCGCGGCGCGTGATCGCCGCCGCCGCCGCGCGATCTTCGGATACGCAGGTCGGGATCATATTGCCGACAAAAAACCCCTTCAACTTGTCGGAGGGCAGCTCGGCCAGCGATTCCCGCATGTGCGACCGTGCGGCGTTGGCCCAAACCACTCCGTCGCCGATTTCTCCCGCCAGGCGCACCATCTTCTTGCGCAAGGTGGCGAGGACCAAAGGCGGGAGTACGCCGACTCGCTTCTCTGCCTTGCGGTACGTTGCAACGAAGTTGCGCATGTCGGTCAGCGGCTTGCCGGTCTTGAGGCCCATTGCCTCGTTGAAGCTGTCGTGGCTGACCCCGACGCCGAAGTCGAATCGCCCACCGCTCATCTCGTGGATAAAAGACGCGGTCTGGGCGTAGTCCACTGGGTGTCGGGCGTAGATGTTGGCGATCGAGGTCCCGAAGCGGATTTCCTTCGTCGCAGAGCCGATCGCCTGGCATAAGCCGACACCATCTCCGAAAGTCGGGCAGTAAATCCCGGCAAAGCCGCGTTTCTCGGCTTCCACGGCGGCGTCGATGATGATTTGGCGCCGACCGGGCATGGCGGACATGCTGATGGCGGGTTTATCCATCGCTCGACAGCTATCAGGCTCTTGGAGAAGAAGCAGGCACTCTTGTCGAACGATGGGCGTGTTCGCCGGATCGCCAGCGCGGGTGACCCAATTCCGGGGTTTGTCGGGGTCGAACACCTACCCGGACTTGATCCCAGGCGCCTGGATGTGGGAGGAGAAGAAAAGGCGAAAATATGGATGCGATCAAAGGACGTGGCACGGCGTCGAATCCGTCAAATCGATTTGAGCGCCTACATCTCGAAGCGGAACCGGGTGAGGGTGAGCTGGTCGGTCCCAGCACGGAACTCTTTCGAGACACGACGAAGAGCATTCTGTCGGAGAACGAAAGCCCGGACATCAACTTCAGATTTAGCCTCAATCCGTACCGCGGCTGCGAGCACGGCTGTGTGTATTGCTACGCAAGGCCGAGCCACGAGTACCTGAGTTTCAGTGCTGGGCTAGATTTCGAGACCAAGATCATGGTGAAGGAAGACGCGCCGGACCTGCTGCGGCGGCGGCTGCGCTCGCCGAAGTGGCAGCCGCAGGTAATCGCGCTGTCCGGCAATACGGACTGCTACCAGCCGTGCGAACGCGAGCTGTGCATCACCCGGCGCTGCTTGGAGGTTTGCAGGGACTTTCGCAACCCGGTCGGCATCATCACCAAGTCGAGCCTGGTCTGCCGGGATATCGACTACCTCGGCGAGCTCGCCGCCCTCGGTGCGGCGCACGTGTATGTCTCGGTCACCACCTTGAATTCGGATCTGGCGCGAGCCATGGAGCCGCGGGCGTCTACTCCTGCCCGCCGGCTGGCTGCAATTGCGCAGCTATCGGCCGCCGGGATCCCCGTGGGCGTGATGACGGCACCGATCGTGCCGGGTCTCAACGATCACGAGATACCGCAGATTCTGCGCGCCGCTGCTGCGGCCGGAGCTCGGTCGGCCGGCTGGACCTTGTTGCGGCTAGCGAAACCGGTGGATGAACTGTTCGATAGCTGGCTCGAAAGTCACTTCCCAGAGAGAAGAGTGCGGGTGATGAATCGTATTCGAGAGTGTCGCGACGGGGCGATTAGCGACAGTCAGTACGGGCGACGCATGCGCGGCGCTGGCAATTACGCCGGCCATATTGCGAGGTTGTTCGACTCGTCTGTGGGTCGATTCGGTTTGGCTGAAGGGTTGCCGAGGCTCGATAGCGGTAGCTTTCGAAGACCGGTCGAGAAGGGTGATCAATTACCTCTCTTTTGACCCTGCACGGTGTGAGTGCGATTTTGAGTGGCAATACCGCGAACGCCTTGATAGCGGTCGTCTATTCACTCTTAGAGGTAATTTGATGCGTCATTTCGCAGGGTTAGTGGCCATAGCCGTTGCTGTGACTGGACTTGGTTGTGGTGGCAGCGGTGGCGGAGAGCCAGCCGGACCGCTGCCCAGTGTTCTTTTCGTTCGCGAATCGGGCAGCGATGCCAATACGGGAGAGACCGCTGACGACGCCTTTCGGACGATCTCACGCGCGTTGCAGGGCGCCGTCGGTGGGCAGATGATTGTGGTCGGCCCGGGCGAGTATCGACCAAGCGATACCGGTGCGGTCGAGGTTGAGGACATTGCCGGCGAACCGCTGCTCATCCTCGCCGATCGAAGCGGTTCGATGACGAACGATCGGGCCGGCGAGGTCGTGCTCGATGCCCGAAACGACAACTTTGGCTTTCGTGTTTCTCGCGCATCGAACGTGACCATCCAAGGTTTTCGGATTGAAAGAGCGCGTGGCGGCGAGAATAATGCGGCGATCCAGGTCCGCAGCAACTCGTCGAACATTACGATTCGGGATTGTGAGTTCTCGACCAATCGGGATGCCATTCGTGTTCAGAATTCGACGAACGTCACCATCTTCAACAATTTGTTCTTCACGAATAACCGCGCCATTCGGCTGACCGACGCGATTGGAGTGGAGCTGCTGCACAACACGATCGTCGACAGCGGCGATAGCGGTATTTCGATCGGCGGTGCGAGTTCGACGATCTTCGCTCGCAACAATATCCTGCAGGACAATTCGAACCGAAATATCGAGTTTAGCCCGGTCGATTTGGCGGATTCGTACAACGGCGACTTCAATCTAATTTTTGCGACGCGCAGAAATGTCGATCCGGAAGATACGGTCGTGCCGTCGACCATCATTGGAGCCAATGCAGTGCTGGCTGACGCGAGTTTCGTCAATTTCGCCAGAGAAGACTTTCGGCTAGTGACGGAAGCGGGCAACCGGAGTCCTGCCATTGATGCCGGTGACAATATCGGTTCGTTGTCCTTGCCCCTTTTTGAATTGTCGGCGACCGATGATGGAAGCAAAGACACGGGCCGGCTCGATCTCGGGTACCATTTCCCCTGACATTTTGGAGAATCCATGCGTATTGAGCACGTCCTTGTTGCACCCATTCTTCTAGCAATCGCAGCCTGTGGGGGCGGAGGTAGCGGAGGCGGCGGAATGCCGAATCCCACCGCGGTTGTCGGAACGGCAACGCCGACGCCGACTCCCGATCCGAATGCGACGGCAACACTACCGCCAGTTATCGTTGGCAGTGCTCTGTTCGTTCGCGCGGCAAACGGGGACGACGACAACGATGGTCGTTCGCGGGAGACCGCCTTTCGAACCATCGGTGCGGGCTTAGCAGCCCTGCCTGGACTGGCGCAGGGGCGCACATTGGTCGTCGGCCCGGGAACCTACAACGAGAGGATCGAAGACGTTCCGAGCGGCACACAGGATCGGCCCACGGTGATCATTGCTGACCCGAGCGGTAGCACCACGCAGGAGAATCCAGGGCCTGTAATTCTGAACGGATCAGGGAATGGATCGATGGTCTTCATCGACGAGAAGCAGTTCGTCACGATTGACGGATTCTCGATTCAGCGCGCGCGTGGTGCCAACAATGCTGGCGTCGATATCCGAAACTCGTCGGACATCACCGTGAGGAACTGTGAGATCTCTGCGGGAACCCAGCAGGCTGACGGGATTGGCGTGATCAACTCCAACGACGTGTTGATTATCAACAACCTGATTTTTGGCAACGATCGGCGCGGTGTTCGCGTTGCGGGCGGCGGATCTGGATCGCGTGGCGTGCGCTTGATCAGCAACACGATTGCCAACAACGGAGCTCAGGGTGTCGTGATCGGTAGCTCCTCGACCGCGTCGGAGGCGCAACTCATTCTCAACATCATCCAAAACAACGTCGTGGACAGTGAGAACGGTGTCCAGATCTTAGTCACCGTTCCGGCGATCGATCTTTATAGCTCGGATACGAACTTGGTCTTTCCGCTGCGTTATTCGCCGGACGACCTGCAGCGAGACCTCGATATCAACGAGGAGGCGCAGTTTGTCGACGAGTTTGGTAGCGTTTTCTTGTTGTTCGACACTGCGGCCGGCCAAGCGTCGACCAGCCCTGCCGTTGATGCAGGCTTCGACGACGCGTTCCCCGACGATCTTCCAAACGAACTCGCCGCGCTGCGTGCTCGTACGACCTCGACTTCCGGCCAGCCGGATACCGGCCAGCTCGATCTGGGGTACCATGTCCAGACGAATGATGGCGGTCCGATTCCTGTGTCGAGAACTTTTTACGTGCGCGCCGTCGGAGACGACGAGCGATCGAGTGGCCGCTCGCCAGAGGACGCATTTCGCAGCATTCGTAGGGCGATCGATTCTGCCGGCCCGGGCGATATGGTGGTCGTTGGGCCGGGTGCGTATGCGGGCCGACTGCAGATTCGGGTCGAAGCGACCGCCGATGCACCGTTGACGGTGCTTGCCGATCCGACGGGTGCTTTAACAAACGACTTCCCGGGACCGGTGGGTGTCGACGGCACCTCGAGGGAAGTCGGATTTCGTGTGACCGCGTCGTCTTTCGTGATCCTCGATGGGTTCACGATTGTCGGTGCCCGTGATGCAGGCATTCAAGTTCAGAGCGGGTCGACCAATATCACGGTTCGCAATTGCTTTATCGAAGGTCGCGATTCGCAGATTGACGGCCGCGGCGATGGCATTACCGTCGAGGACGCGACCGATGTGTCACTCATCAACAATGCCCTTTCCTTTCACGATGGAAATGGAATCGCTGTGCGCCGGTCGAGTGGTACACGTATCATCAACAACACGATCGGGGAGAACGCTGTCCGCGGAATTCGCGTCGGGTCTGGAAGTTTGCCGGCAGAGAATACCATCATCCAAAACAATATCGTCAACTTTAACGGTCCGGTGGCGATCGAGTTCAACGACGCGTCGGCAGAAACCGCGACCCTGGCCTTCAACTTGGTACATCCTCCAGACTACCGGCCAGCGTCTTCCGTTGCGCTTCCACGTCCGTCCGACATCTCCATCCCTAGCGACGAGGGGTTGTTTGTTGACTTCGGCAACTTTCGCCTGGACCCCAGCAGTCCGGCGCGGAATGCGGCGGATCCGAATACCGACTCTACGATCCGTGAAGACTTGGCGACGCGTACGACGACGGAAGACGAGGCTCTCGACTCCGACGCTCTGGACTTGGGGTATCACTTCCCGATTCTGCCGCCGGACCCAACGCCGACACCGGGTCGTCAGTAGGCGGTTCCTAACCCGCGTGGAGACCAAAGCTAGGCGGTGCTGAGCGGTCTACGAAGGTAGGTAGTGCTTGGCAAGTTCGGTGAATTCGTGCACTTGAGCTTCGCGCCACTGGTCGTCGTGTCCGAGCTCGGCGGCCAGCAGTTCCGCGACCTTCGGAGCCGCTTCGACCGCGGCGCGGGCGTCGAGGAGCAATGAACGGGTGCGTCGCGACAGGACGTCTTCGACGGTGCGCGCCATTTCGCGGCGTGCAGCCCAAATGACTTGGCCAGCGCGGTACGGCAGGCGCTGGTGCAACAGGCTGTCGCGGCCGTGGCCCTCGTCGAGAAAAACCTGCACGGCATCGGCGTGAGAACCGTACATTTGCAAATGCAGGTCGTCGATCTTGTTGGGGTCTTCGCGGCTGACCCAGCCGTGCAAGTGCAGCTCTTCCGTGACACAGGGCCTCTCGGGCAAGCCGGCGACCGCGACCGCGTCGTTGACGGTGTCTTGGGCCATCTTTCGATAGGTCGTCCACTTGCCGCCGATGATGGTGACCAGCCCCGATTCGGAGATCAGCACAGAGTGTTCGCGCGAAATCGATTTGCTCTCGGCGCTGGCGTCCTGCGGTTGGACTAGAGGACGGAGACCGGCGAACATGCTGAGTACGTCCTTCTTCGTCGGATCGTGATGAAGGTAGCGGGCTGCGTTGCGCAGGATGAACCCGACCTCTTCGTCGAGCGGCCGAGGTTCGAGCGAGGGCTCGTCAACTGGCGTGTCCGTGGTGCCCACTAGAACCCGATCGTACCACGGAATGACGAACAGCACGCGGCCGTCGTCTGTCTGTGGAACCATGATCGCGGTGTCGCTCGGCTGGAACGAACGATCGAGCACGATGTGTACGCCCTGGCTGGGCTTGACGAGCTTTTGTGCTTCGGGGTTGTCGTACTGGCGTACTTTGTCGGTGAAGACTCCGGTCGCGTTGACGATGACGCGACCGCGAATCGTGTGCTCGATCCCCGACTCGACCTCGGCCGCGCGGACCCCCGATATCTGTCCGTTTTCTTTGGTCAGTCCGGTAACGCGCATGTAGTTGAGCACGGTTGCGCCATGGTCGACGGCGGTGAGAGCCAGCGCCAATGCCAGCCTGGCGTCGTCGAACTGAGCGTCGTGATACATCGTGCCGCCTAGGAGGTTCTCCTGCTTCACGTTGGGAATTCGCTCGATCGTTTCATCGCGGCCAAGGCGACGCGAGCGTGCAATGTTGAGCTTTCCGGCGAGTACGTCGTAGAGCCTTAGACCGATTCCGTAGAACGGCCCTTCCCACCAGCGATAGCGCGGCACGACGAAGGCCAGATCCCGGACCAGATGAGGTGCGTTGCGGCACAGGAGGCCGCGCTCGCGCAGTGCTTCCAGGACCAGGGCAACGTTGCCCTGTTGCAGATAGCGGATTCCACCGTGGACCAGTTTTGTGCTGCGGCTCGAAGTGGCTTGAGCGAAGTCGGCCTGTTCGAGCAGGAGGGTCCGGTAGCCGCGCGTTTGGGCGTCGACGGCGATTCCGAGACCGGTTGCGCCTCCACCGATCACGACGACATCCCACGGCTCGCCTTCGAGGCGGCTCAACATTTCACTTCGGTTCATAAGCAAGGCAGGTCCCTACCACGGATATACGGCATTGAGAATCCTCGACCCGCTACGTCTTCCATCCAAACCGGCGAGCGAGTAAGTTCGACCGCGCATGGAAGTAGCCCGCCTCTACCAAGATCAATCGAAATGGCCTGTTTTGTCGGCAGAGACCTTTCCAACCGAGAATTTTCGGCCGATCGACCCGATTCTCAAGGCGGTCGAGCGCCTTCTGCCACACGGCATTTCGGTCGTCACGACCACTTGGGGTGCGATGGGCAGTGCCCGCGGTGGCACGGCCTCGTTGTCGCGCATCCTGCACGAGACCTTTGAAGTGCCGACGGTCGTGCACCTGAGTATTCAGGGCAAGACACGCCAGGACATCGAGGGAATCTTGCGCGGCCTGCACCTCGATGGCTTGCACAACATTCTCGCCCTTGGGGGAGACCCCCCCTCCGGTCAGGTGGACTATGTACCTGCCGACCAGCGCCATGCCCACGCGAAGGGTCTGGTCGAACAGATCGCCAACCTCAATCGCGGTCGGTGGCTCGACCAAGAAGGCGCGTACTCGCGCCGCGGTGTGGAGACTCGGTTTGGCATCGGCTGTGCTGGGTTTCCGGAAGTGCATCCAGAGGACTTCGAAGAGACCGGCGACTTCGGGGCCGGGATGCAGCGTTACCTCGGCTTTCTCAAGAAGAAGGTCGATGCGGGGGTAGACTACATCGTCGAGCAGATGATTTTTGACGCGGATCATCACTTCCGGTTTGTCGAAGCGGCCCAGGCGGTTGGAATTAACGTGCCGATCATCGCCGGAATCTTGCCGTTCGAGCGGCTGACGCAGGTCCAGAGGTTCCTCGGACCACAGCTGCGGATCTCGATGCCCGCCGACCTGGCGAAGTCCTTGGCCAATGCCGACGAGGAAGAGCAAGGGAAGATTGCCGAGGCGCACATGGCCCTTCAAGTGCGCAAGTTACTCGAGGGCGGCGTCGCCGGGATTCACTTTTATTGCATGAATCGGTCGGCTCCGACGCTGCGTCTGCTCGAACGCGCACGTTGATTTCGCCGATTCGCTTGCGTCGCTTCAGCGCGCTTGTAACGAATTATTCGTGGGTGTGTCGTGGATCGTATCCCGCGTGACGGCAAGGCGGAGGCAAAACATGGTGGAGCGAGTTTCGCGTAGCGCAATGGCGGCGTTTGTCTTGGTGAGCTGTTTGGCGATGACAGTCCCGGAGTTAGAGGCGCAGGAGGTTTGGACCAACAACGGACCGGAAGGAGGGACGGTGACGGCGCTGTCCTTCGCTTCGAGTGGCGCGCGGGTGGTCGCTGGTACTGAACGCGGTGGGGTGTACGTCAGTAGTGACGGTGGCGCGAGCTGGACACCGCGCATCAGCGGGCTGCCCGGTCTAAGCGTGCGGGCGCTCGCGGTTGATCCGGACGATGCCAACCGGCTTGTGGTCGGACTCGTTGGCGAGGGCATCTACGCGAGCTCTGACTTTGGGCTTACTTGGCAGTCGTCCTCTGATGGTTTGCCTGCGGTTGCGACGGTATCGGCGATCGTTTGCGATGGTGCGAATGCGGGCGTGGTCTTCGCCAGCATCCCCAGCGAGGGGGTATTTCGCAGTGTTGACAGCGGCGCGACCTGGCAGGCGATCAACACAGGGCTCGGCAGTCGCGATGTGGTCGCTTTAGCGATCTCGACTGCGCTTCAACCGGTGGTTTATGCCGGCACGCCGCAGGGTGTGTTCGCATACGATAGTGTGACAGGTGATTGGTCCTCGACGGGCTTTCTGCCGAACAGCACCGATGTGTTGGCGTTGGCTGTCGATCCGGTTCAACCCACGCGCATCTATGCCGGGACTCTCGAAGGCGTGGCCCTGTCGACGAACGGCGGAGACACGTGGAGCGCGATAGGAGAAGCGGACTTGCCGGGTCGTGTCGATGCCATCGTGATCGATCCTGAGGCGAGTTCTGTCCTATATGTGTGTGCCGGGTTCGGCGCCTCGGCGACGGTCTACAAGTCGTCGAACGCCGGCGTGAACTGGGCCACGAGTGACAGCGGCCTTGTCGGAAACGGTGTGCTGGCGCTGGCAATCGGCGGTTCGGGGCCGAATACGCTCCTCGCGGGGGTGCGCGGTGATGGCATCTTCCGCTCGGACGACGCCGCGGCGAGCTGGGCGGCGTCGCGGATGGGCCTCGCAAACTCAGATGTCTTGGCGATCGCGGTCGATTCCAGCCAGCCAACGACGCTGTACGCCGGCATGTCGTTCGTTGCTGGCTCGGACCGGCCTCGTGTGTTTCGCAGTGTCGACGGCGGTCGAACGTGGCAGCCGCGCGACTCCGGTCTACCGGCAATTGCGATCGGTACGATCGCTGTCGATCCGGACGACTCGATGACCCTCTTTTCCGGCGGCGAGCTCGCTGTATTTCGCTCGCGTAACGGCGGTGCCACCTGGCAGCTTGCAGCCTCTGGAATCGAGGCCGATGTCGTCGTCGACCTCGTCGCAGCGCCGGCGTCGACTGTGGTCTACGCGGCGACCAGTTCCGGCGTCTTCAAGAGTCTGGACGACGGCGACACATGGGAGCGGAAAAGCTTGGGGCTTCCGGTTGGTGTCGTCGAAGACATCGCCGTTGATCCGAAATCCGCTGGTACGCTCTACGCTGTATCGAATAGCGCGGTTTTCCAAACGACGGACGCGGCTGAAAGCTGGCGCCGGAGGGGCGATGTCTTTGAGGGCATTGTGTTGAGCGCGGTTGCCGTCGATCCAGTCAACGAGGGGGTCGTCTATGTCGGTGGCAATGGGTTGTTTGCAACGGCCAACCGCGGGCTTACCTGGGATCCCGCGGATACCGGCCTTCCGTTTTCAGCCGTGTCGTCGATCGTGGTCGACCGTAGCCGTCCGCATGTCCTTTATGTTTCGACGTTGGGCGACGGTGTGTATTTCAGCGAGAGTAGCGCGGCGAGCTGGTCGCCCTTCAACAGCGGTCTCTTTGTCAGTGTGATCGAAGAGGCAATGCTGGCGCCGTCCGATCCAGCGGTGTTGTTTGCCGCTACCGAGGCGGGTGGTGTTTTCGGAATCGAGCGCCCAGAACCAACCCCGACGCCAACGTTTACCGCAACGCTGACTCCGTCGGTCACGGTGACACCGGGGGGGTGTGTAGGAGACTGCAACGGCAACGGTACCGTCGCGATCAACGAGCTCGTCCGCGGAGTCAACATTGCCTTGGGAGCGGATCTCGCAACCTGTCCAGCGTTCGATGCCAACGGCAACGGCCGCGTTTCGATCAGCGAACTAGTCGCGGCAGTGAATAACGCGTTGGCGGGCTGTCCTACTTGATGGCCACTCGAATGGCGGCGAAGTCCCTATCCTTGCTTCGATCCGGTTTGACCGTGGTCATGCGCCGCAACCCGGGGCGATCGTCAATAGCGCGGGGTCGGTGAAAACTTCCGGGTGGAGACGAAGCGCTTCAAGGTGCCGCGGCAGCGCAAAAATTCGTTGCGGTGCCGCACTTGCACATATGCTATAACATTTCGCGTGTTGGGGATTGTTTTAGCGATTGTGGTGGCCTTTTCCGCCGTGGCGTCGGCGCAGGTCACCGACTTTTGCCCGATGAGAGACGCCCTGATCTTCGCGGATGACAATCAGTTCCTTGGTCGCATCAGCACCGATACGATCGCCAACGACTCATTGCTCAACGAGTTCGGGCCTTACGGCAGCCAACGGAGCCCAACTTCGATCTTCAACACGATCGGCACCTACGGCAGCTCGTTTTCTTTGATGTCGCCGTTCAATTCCATGAGCCGGCAACCGCCAAGGATTCTCCGCAATAGCCAGACTTTGGCGCGGTTGACGATCAACGCGGACTTCTCGGACCGCGTCGATCCGAATGCGCTGGTTGGTTGGCTCCGCTCTGGTGCGCCGGCGCAATGTTTTGGGCCGACACCCGTGTCCACGCCGACGCCAACTGTTGCCAACACCGCGACGCCGACCGAGACGGCGACAGATCCACCGACGCCGACGGATCCGCCGACGGCAACGGCGACTCGGACCAGAACAGCGACGCGCACGCCGACATTGACGCAAACTCCGACGATCACAAGCACGCCGACGCAAACCGGCACCCCGACCCAGACTAGGACGCCTACCCCAAGTCCGACTCTCGGACCTTGTTTCGGTGACTGCAATCGCGACGGACGGATCGCCATCAACGAGCTAGTGATTGGTGTCACGATTGCCCTCGGGCGACGTAGTCTGAATGCGTGCGATTCTTTCGATTCTTCGGGCGACGGTCGGGTCACGGTCGCAGAGCTCATCCGAGCTGTCGGCAATGTCCTGAATGGCTGCGTTCCCCTACCGGCAGCCACTTCGACGCCGTTGCCGCCGACACCGACGACGACTCCGACGCATACTCTTGTTCCGACCGAAACGACGACTCCGACAGCGACACCGACCAGTGCCTGTCCAGGCGTTGCGCCCGCCGTGGCTAGCTTCAACGCTCTCGGCGAACTATCCGAGCAAGAGATCGAGTTCAGCGACCTGGCACTGTCGATCGATGTGACGGAAGAGAGCCTGCGTCACCTAGTTCGTGTCGGTTTGTTGGGGTGTTCTGATCCGGCTCCAGGTACGGTTACCTATCGGCTGACCGGTCCCACGATCGAGGACCGAAGCTTCACAACTTCGATCGACAGCATGTGCGGGACGATTTCAGAAGCTGCAGTCGAGACCATTTACGATCTGCCAGCGGGAAACCACACGATCTCGGTCTTTGCTTCAGGTGTTGGAACCTACACAGGTGGCGAAATCACCGTGGGGAATGCACCGTTGGAGGAAGTTGACAGTCGCGGAATCGGATCCGCATTGAGCTTACTCGAGGGACTGTCGGAAATCCCGGACCTGCGGAGCTTGGTGGATGTTCAACGACCGTGCAGTGTCGTCCAGATCGACGTCAGTCTGGACGTGGCCGGGTTGGTGCCCGGGGTTACGTACCAGATCCGTGTACGGTCCGGATTGGAAGAGGATCGTGTTTCGCCCGTGTTCGAAGCTGGCGGTGCGACGACCCCACGCACGAGTTCTTTTGCCGCGACCTTCGAAAGGCTGCCGCTCGGCGAGAATATCTTCTCCGTCTTCGTCGATCAGTTTGGCGGAGGTCCGGCGTCATACACCCGCGACTCGTCGGTGACGGTCCGTCAGAGGTAGTTCCGCGCTGGGTTCCCCTCGAGAAAATCGACAGCCCTTGGCAAGGAGGGGAAATCAGCTGTCCGGAGTTTTGGATTTTGCCGAGGCCAAGTCGAAGGCGGCGCGCATCAGGTCGGATGTGTAGGTTTCTTGGGGGTTGTCGAAAACGTCTGCTGCGTCTCCTTGTTCGACGACGACACCTTGGCGCATGACGATCAGCTTGTGACTCATGGCGCGCACTACCCGAAGGTCGTGGCTGATGAAGATGTAGGCCATTCCGTGCTTTGTTTGCAGCTCGCGCAAGAGGTCGACGATTTGCGCCTGTACCGACACATCGAGCGCGGAAGTTGGCTCGTCGAGGACGAGAAGCTTTGGTTGCAATACCATCGCGCGAGCGATTGCGATGCGCTGCCGTTGCCCGCCGGAAAACTCATGGGGGTACCGAAACCGCGTCTCCGGATCGAGATCGACTTCGCGCAGGGCTTGCGAGACCATCTCCTCGCGTTGCTCGGCGGTCTCGCCGATGCCGTGCACCAGCAGCCCTTCTTCGATGATCTGTCGAACCGACATCCGCGGACTCAACGAACCGTAGGGATCTTGGAAGACCATCTGCATCTCGCGCCGCAGCGGGTGAATCCCGGCGCCGTCGATGTCGTCGATGCGGCGCCCCTCGAACTCGATCTCACCGCGGCTTGTGATCAACCGAAGTAACGCGAGGGCGAGCGTCGTCTTTCCGGAGCCGCTCTCTCCAACGACGCCGATTGTCTCTCCGGCCCGGACCTCGAGGCTTACTCCGTCGGCAGCCTTTACGTGATCGACCGTTCGTCGCAGGACCCCGGCTTTGATCGGATACCATACGCGCAAGTCGCTACAGCTCATTACGACGGGAGCATCGTCGGCGACAGGGTGCGGAAGGCCGCGCGGCTCCGATGATAGCAGGTGTTTGGTGTAGGGGTGCTGCGGGTTGGCGAACACTTCGGTGTTGACGCCATGCTCGACGATCTCTCCCTTGCACATGACGCAGACGCGATCGGCGATACGCCGTACGATGCCCAGGTCGTGTGTGATGAAGAGCATGGCCATGTTGAGCTCGCTCTGCAGAAACTCGAGCAACTCGAGGAGCTGGGCTTGGATTGTGACGTCGACCGCTGTCGTGGGTTCGTCGGCGATCAAAAGGCTGGGTTCGTTTGCCAGAGCCATCGCGATCATGACGCGCTGGCGTTGTCCGCCGGACAGTTCGTGCGGGAACGCGCCGAGCCGTCGCTCGGGCCGATCGATGCCGACGAGATTAAGAAGCTCGAGGGTGCGGTTGCGGGCAGCGTCACTGTCCATGCCTTTGTGTAGCTCGAGGGTTTCTCCGACCTGCCGCTCAACGGTGTGCAACGGGTTGAGCGATGTCATCGGCTCTTGGAAAATCATGCCGATCTCGTCGCCGCGGACGTCTTGGAGTACGTCGGCCGAAGCACCGATCAATTCGCGGCCGCGAAACACGATGCTGCCGCTCGGATGACTCGCTTGTGGATACGGCAGGAGCTGCATGACCGATAGCGCTGTGACGGACTTCCCGGATCCGCTTTCTCCGACCAGCGCTACGGTCTCTCCCGGAGCGATCGAAAGCGACACGCCGCGCACCGCGTCGAAACGGTTGGCGCCGTGACCGAAGCTGACCGAGAGATCGGAGATCGTCAGCAGATCAGAGGTTCCGGGTCCCTCTTGTCCAGCCGCAACTGGAGCCTCGATCGCGGCAACATCGTCCGGCGCCTCGTCGTCGAGTGTCTTGCGAGGATCGAACGCGTCACGAACTCCTTCGCCGATGAAGACCATCAACGACAGCATCGTAGCCATGACAGTGAAGCCGCTGAAGCCGAGCCACGGTGCGTGGAGGTTGTCTTTGCCCTGCTTGAGCAGTTCGCCGAGCGACGGCGAGCCGGGAGGTAGACCGAATCCGAGAAAATCGAGTGATGTCAGCGTGATTAACGCCCCGCTGGTGATGAAGGGCAGGAAGGTCAGCGCCGCCACCATCGCGTTCGGTAGCACGTGGCGGAACATGACCCGCAGATCGCTGAGGCCGAGTGCGCGCGCTGCGCGCACGTAGTCGAAGTTGCGCGTCCGCAGCACTTCGGCGCGAACGACGCCGACCAGGGACGTCCACTGGAAGAGCAACATCAAGCCGAGCAACCACCAGAACGTTGGTGTGATGACGCTAGCCAGGATGATCAAGAGATAGAGAACCGGTAGCCCCGACCAGATTTCGATGAACCGCTGAAAGACGAGGTCGATCCAACCTCCGAAGTATCCTTGGACTGCTCCGGCCGCGATGCCGATGAGCGACGAGAAGAGCGTCAGGATCAGTCCGAAGAGAACAGAAAGGCGGAAGCCGTAGATCAGTCGAGCAACGACATCACGAGCCTGATCGTCGGTACCCAGCCAGTTCTTCCAGGTCGGCGGCGAAGGCGATGGCTGATCGAGATCGTAGATAACCGTGTCGTAGCGGTACGGTATGGGCGGCCAGATGGACCAACCCTTCTCGTCGATCATCTCTTGGACGTCGGGGTCCGTGTAGTCGGCCTCGGTAGGGAAGAAGCCGCCGAAGGTCGTTTCGGGATACGTTTGCAGCACGGGACTGTAGGGGGCGCCGTCGTACCACACGAAGAGTGGACGATCGTTGGCAATGAAATCGGCGAACAGGGTGAAGACGAACAGTACCGAGAAGATGCGCAGCGACCACACGGCTCGCCGGTTCGAGTGAAACTTGGCGACTCGCCGTTGATTGATCGGGGACATGCGGAGCTTGCGAAGAGCCGGGCGCTTAGCGCCGTTCGAAGTCGATTCTTGGATCGACGAGCATGTAAGTGATGTCTTCGACCAACTTCAGAGCCAACCCGAAGAGCGTGAAGATGTAGAGGGTGCCGAACATCACTTGATAATCGCGATTGATCGCCGCCTGAAACCCGAGGAGTCCAAGTCCGTCGAGGGAGAAGATGACTTCGATGAGGAGCGAGCCCGTAAAGAGAATCGACAGCAGGGCCGCCGGAAAGCCGGCGATGACGATCAACATGGCGTTGCGAAACACGTGACCGTACATGACACGACGTTCGCTGAGGCCCTTTGCGCGCGCCGTAAGGACGTACTGTTGTGTGATCTGGTCGAGGAAGGAGTTCTTCGTCAGCATCGTCAGCGACGCGAAGCCGGCGATTACCAAGGAAGTGACCGGTAGCGTGATGTGCCACAGGTAGTCGGTGATCTTGCCCCAGGTGCTGAGCTCGCTCCAGTTGTCGGAGACCAAACCGCGCAGCGGGAACCAATCGAAGTAGCTGCCGCCGGCGAAGAGGACGATCAGCAGGATCGCAAACATGAACCCGGGAATCGCGTTGCCGACGACCACGACCGCGGATGTCCATACGTCCATCCTCGATCCGTTGCGGACGGCCTTGGCGATGCCGAGCGGGATTGAGATCATGTAGACGATCAAGGTCGTCCAAAGACCGAGCGAGATCGAAACGGGCATTTTCGCGAGGATGAGATCGATCACCGGCTCATCTCGGAAGAAGCTGTCGCCAAAGTCGAAGCGCAAAAAGTTCGACATCATCTTGAAGAATCGCTCGTGCGCCGGCTTGTCGAAGCCCAGCTGCTGTTCGAGCTCGGCAATGAATTCAGGATCGAGGCCCTGTGCGCCGCGGTAGGTGCTGCTGCCCTTGGCCCCCTGTTTGGCTGGACCCGCGTCGCCTTGCTGAGAGCCGCCGCTGAAGCGCGCCGTCGACGACACTTCGGTGTTCTGGAAGCGCGCAATCAGCTGCTCGATCGGACCGCCCGGGGCGGCGTTCACAATGACGAAGTTGAGGACCATGATCCCGAAGAGGGTCGGGATGATGAGTAGGACTCGGCGGATGAGGTAGCTGATCATGGTTTGGGAGTATCGCCTGGTCGACAGATATTGGGCCACGGGTGAACACGGATGCTTCGCCTCGATGGTCGCCGATGGATCATTGGGGCCCTTGGTTTTGATTGGCTCATTCGGGGGACTACTTGTTTTGCTCTAAGGCGGACTCTTTCGCTGGGTCGATCCACCATGTGCTGATAATTTGTACGCCCTTGTCCGGGACGACTTCGGGCATTCCGAACTTGTCCCAGTAGACGAGTCGATCGTAGGCGATGTGCCAGTGCGGGATGAGCCAGTAATTCCACTGCATGACGCGATCGAGAGCGCGGACGCGGTGTACCAGCGATTCGCGATTCGGCGCTGCGATGACCTTTTCGATGAGGTCGTCGATGACGGGGTCTTTGATACCGATGTAGTTGCGACTGCCGTTGGAATCCGCGAAGTCCGAGCCCCAGTAACCGCGCAGCTCGTTGCCGGGCGATTCCGATACACCGAAACTGCCGACGACCAGGTCGAAGTCGAAGGTCTCGAGGCGGCGAATGTATTGCGCAACGTCGACGATGCGGACACTCACTTCGATGCCGAGGCGCTCGAGGTTCTTTTTGAACGGTAGGACGATCCGCTCGAACTGAGGATCGTAGAGCAGGACCTCGAAACGCATCGGACCGACTTCTGCGTGCTTGAGCTTTCTGTCGGCGCTGTCGACTTTCCAGCCAGCCTGGCCGAGGAGCTCGAACGCGGCGCGCAGATTTTCTCGCGTGCGCCCGCTGCCATCCGTTTTCGGCGGAGCGTACTCTTGTGTGAATACTTCGGCAGGCAATTTCTCTCGGTGAGGTTCAAGAACTTCCAACTCGAGCTTCGATGGCAGGCCGACCGCAGCGAGCTCGGAGTTGTCGAAATAGCTCCGCGTGCGGGTGTATTGGTCGTAGAAGAGGTTCTTGTTCGACCATTCGAAGTCGAGCGCGTAGCCCAGAGCCCGGCGCACCGAACGGTCCTGGAAGATCGGTCTTCGCGTGTTGAATACGAATCCCTGCATCCCCTGCGGCCGCTTGTGTGGCGACGTGCGTTTGATCATGCGGCCATCGTGCACGGGCGGGATGTCGTAGTGCGTGGCCCAGGTTTTCGATGCGTTCTCCAGGCGTAGATCGTAGGCCCCGGCTTTGAACGCTTCGGTGGCGACGTTAGAGTCTCGATAATAGGTGTAGCGCATTTTTCCAAAGTTGAAGCGGCCGACATTGACCGGGAGTGCGGCACCCCAATAGTCCTCGACGCGCTCGTAGTCGATAAACCGTCCGGCCTCGAACGTACCGACCTTGTAGGGGCCACTGCCGAGGGGTGCCTCGAGAGTGGTCTTCGTGAAATCGCGGCTCGCCCAATAGTGTTTCGGCAAGACGGTGAGGCCTCCGAGGATGAGCGGGAGCTCTCGGTTGTCGCCGGGCTTGAAGATAAACTTGACCGTACGCTCGTCGATGCGCTCGGTCTTGGCAACGCTGCCGTAGTAAGCGCGGTAGTGAGGCAGCCCCTTCTCGCGCAAGGTGTCGAAGGTCCAGATCACATCATCGGCGGTGATCGGCTGACCGTCGTGCCAGCGCGCTTCTTTGCGCAGTCGGAAAATCACCCACGAACGGTCCGCCGGTGTCTCGATGGTTTCCGCCAGGAGCCCGTACGCGCTAAAGGGCTCGTCCGCCGACGGCTCCATGAGGGTTTCGAATATCGAGCCGATTCCCGCGACGGCGCTGCCTTTGACGATAAAAGGGTTGAAGCTGTCATAGGTTCCTTGCGCCCACTGCGTCAGCGTGCCGCCCTTGGGCGCCTTTGGCTCGACGTACTCGAAGTGGGTGAAGTCGGCTGGGTATTTGAGGTCGCCGTGCATGGCCAGGCCGTGTGCCGGCTCCGTGGCCACTACCTCGTCGGCGCGAGAAGAGGGCGCGAACGGTACGAGTAGGGCAAGTGTGAACAGAAGTCGTAGTTTCATGC
Organism: Deltaproteobacteria bacterium; assembly: GCA_029262455.1. Taxonomy (GTDB): domain Bacteria; phylum Desulfobacterota; class Binatia; order HRBIN30; family CADEER01; genus CADEER01. The sequence continues at coordinate 495,194 of JAJCZJ010000088.1, forward strand.
GCTGCGTCTCCGAGTGGTGCCGAAAGGCTCAGTGTACGCGAATGAGGGCGAGGGAACCAGTTTGCCGGGGGTCGGCCCGGTCGCCGGGCTGGACCTGTCTGCCCAGGTGTGTCTGATTTGAGTGATGGAATTCGCGATTCAGGTATCGGGCGGCCAAGTGCGCCGCGACAAAGCGGGGATCGAAGCGTTGATCGACGATTCCGTTCTGGCGGAGGAACTCGGCTTCGGTACGGTGTTTGTTCCAGACCACTACGTGTCCGAGGCTCTCGGAACGCTGCAGCGAGATATCCCGATGTACGAGATGTTCTTCGTCATGGCGACGCTCGCGCAGCGCACCGCGAAGATCAAGATCGGCAGTCACGTAGCGTGCATGTTGTTCCGCCACCCGGCGATGCATGCCAGGCTCTTCGCTCAGATCGACGAAGCGAGCGGCGGGCGGGTGATTGCCGGCGTTGGCGCGGGCTGGACGCGGGCGGAGTTCGAGATGATGGGGATTCCGTTCCCGGATGTGTCGGAGCGCCTCAAGATGATGGACGAGGCGGTCGCGATCATGCGCGGCCTGTGGCGCGAGGAGTCGTTTTCCTACGAGGGCAGGTACTATCAGGCGAAGGATGCTTGCTGCCTGCCGAAGCCGCCGAGCAAACAGGGGCCACCGATCATGCTCGGAGGTAGCGGCAACGGAATCTTGCGACGCGCCGGGCAGTGGGCCGACATCATCCATATGGTGCCGGTGATCGGCGCTGCGGGAACGACGACGCTCGAAGAGATTCAGAAGTTCTCCGACGCGTCGCTGAAGGAAAAGCTCGGGAGGGTTGCGAACGCAGCGGAAAAAGCCGGTCGTGCGCGCGACGCCGTACGATTTGCGTCGACGATTTTCCGCTACCAGATGACGTCGAGCACCGAGGAGACGCGCCAGCAAGCGGAGCAGCTCGGGCAGATATTCGGTGCCTCGGCCGAAGAGTTGTTGGCACATCCGATCGCGTTGATCGGAACCCCGGACGAACTGATCACCGAGCTCAAACGACGCGAAAGTGAGCACGGCCTATCAATGTTGGCGTTGAACTTCGCAACGCCGGACGAGCTGCGAGAGTTCGGAGAAAAAGTCCTGCCCCACGTTTAGCCGTCCCATCTCAAGGCTCCCACCGAGCCGCGCACCAATTTCAGACGGGATCCATGGCGAGCCACCAACCCCATGGAGGGCGAGGCCTCCTGCCGACCCGTGCACCAAATTCAAACGGAAACCATAGAGGGCCACCAACTCCATGGAGGGCGAGGCTCCCGCCGAGCCGCGCACCGATTTCAAACGGAAACTATAGAGGGCCACCAACCCCAAGGAGGGCGAGGCTCCCGCCGAGCCGCGCACCGATTTCAAACGGAAACTATAGAGGGCCACCAACTCCATGGAGGGCGAGGCTCCTGCCGAGCCGTGTTCGCGACAAGGCGCGCCCCTGTGGCAAACAACCGCCTTACGATCCTACAACCCCAGCTTGTCCAGCTTTTCGAGGTCGATCACCGCGAAGACACCTTGCGCCTCGACGGTAACGACATCGCCCGAGATACACTTCGCGGTCGAATGAATCCGTTTCCCCTCGACGCGCTGACAAACCCCCTCGAAGCGAATCTCGCGGTTGAGCGGTGTAGGTTTGCGAAAGTCGAACTCGAGTCGGACCGTCGGACCGGGTGTACCGTGCAGCATGTTGGCGATGTTGAGCACCTGATCGAAGACGCCGGCGATGACGGCACCGTGAACACATCCGGGCGGGCCTTCGTAGACCGAACCGAAGGTAGCGAAGCCGACAGCGGTGTTGCCTTCGTTCGCAAAGCGAACCGGCGCAGCAACCGGATTCTTCGTCCCCATGACGAAGTCGTAGGCAAAGATCTCTTCGAACGTCGATTGACCACCAGCTGCGAATGGATAGCGCGGCGGCACAGGATCGGGGACATAGGAACGAAGCTTCTCCGTCAGGGAGCGCACACGGGACGACGCTTCGGCTATCGAAGCATCGTCCGGACGCGCTTGAATCGTTACCTCCAGAAGCTTGCGAATACTCGCCGCAAGATCGGCCTGCGCATCGGAGTCGGACATCGGGGGAATCTCCGTCCTCTGTGCTGGACTGTCAATTGGAGGGTGATTCGTGACTCGCGATTCGTGAAGGGGCCGTCGGCTCGGGCTGGACGACTGCTGGAGACTTGAATAACCCGATCTCTATGGCCAAATTGGCCATATGCGCACTGCGGCCATCAGCGAGGTGAAGGATAGGCTCAGGTTTTTCCTCCGGGCGGTTTCTAACGGGGAGACAGTTACGATTATTGATCGCGGTCGACCGGTCGCGTTGTTGATGCCGCTCGAGGATCAGCAAGATCAGTTGCGGGATCTCGCTGCCGAGGGATTGGCGAGGCCGCCGATCGACTCGTTGCCGGACGACTTCTTCCGCCGACCGCTGCCGAGCGCCGATGGTTCGGTGTTAGAGACCATTGTTGACGATCGCGAGGATCGTTTTTGATGACCCCATTGTAGTTTGCGACAACGAATCGGGGTCATCGTTGCGGGTCCGGGCGGAAATGGAGGGCCGCTGTGAACACAGCGGCCCCTCGGTCCCTTGTCGATCTAGATTTCGGTTGCCCCAGGCCCTCGTCTTATCGTCTGCGCAGACGAAGTTTCCCCGTGCTGTCCCTCCAAGCGATGAAGACGGCTCGCTCTCCCACCCTGACTTTGCGAATGAAATGGGTCCCCTCGAGTATTGCAGGGGCATCCGGCTGGGGTGTCACCGTTCGAACCTTGATCCGAATGAGCTGCTTTGGAGCTGCGCGTCCGCGCCCAGAGGTCTGGCCGTAGAAGATGTCGTGAATCCTCGACAGACCGCTCAGGTTCTCCCCCCGTCCGGGCTTGAACGAATTGAGAACGTAGCCCGCAGACACGTGCATGATCGTCTCTGGAGCGATCTGGTTGGTCACGGTGAGGCTCTCGGCTTGCGCCGACGTCCCTGCGGTTGCCATAAATCCGACGAGTGCCATCGTGGGTGCTGTCCTAAGTTCGGGCGAGGTGTCCTAAATCCGATGAGCTTGCCCGCTACAGGTGCCGGACGATACATATTCGAACGTGAAGTGGGATTTCTGGCGCGCGGCTTGGGTCCGCGGAATACCTCGATTGCGGAAATTCTGGGAGGGCCAGGTTGGGTTCTTGGCGCTCGCGGGGTTCGCTCTTATGGCCGTCTGGCGGTGGCTCGTGGTGCCCGCGTACCGAGTACTATCCGCCTACGCGAACTGGGACTTCCTGAGTGGCAAAATGCCGGAGTTGAGAGCGATGCTTGGAGAGTTTGACATCCTGGCGGCCCTTGCTGGTGTCGCTGGATCAAATCTCACCATAGGGGCCCTGTTTGCCGTAGGTTGCGGTTTTCTCTTCTTGGCGGGTCGGAAGCTAGAAGGCGTCGAGGCGCAACTGGCGGAAGAACTAGTCGGGGAGCCGGATGCGACAGATCAGGCACCGAGCCCGACGCGGTATCACGCTAGCGACTACGGAATTTCTCGAGATGATCCGTTAGTTGTCGGGAGAGCGGCAGGGCTTCTGGCCAGCCAGATTGCAGGATGGGCTGACGATTGGGACTCAAGACACGCTGTCGAAGCGGGCATCATGGATCCGTTTACCGCTCTTGCGCGTGAAGGGGGGCTCGGATCGGTTGAAATGGATATCGATTTCCAGTCTCGCTTTGGCAGCAAGCTGGGACTGTTGTCACAGTACGTCCCCATGATTTTTGCAAATCTCGGGCAAGGAATGACGCCAGACAAGGCCCGGAGGATTGCCGCTGAGCTTCGATCCGTGAGCTTTGGTTGGTATTGATAACCGAGTTGGAAACTCTCATACAGCACCAGTCGCGGTTCCCTCGATTGTGTCCGCAGTATCGTTAATTGGGGCCGCCACACAACTCGCCTAGGCCCATTACCGCGATTCACAACTGCCGGGACCCGCCGACGTGGACGCCTCCGGCCCCTAGTTCAGCGCCCAGGTTCGATCTCAAGATTGTTCAGGCGGCTCGCTGAGTCCGGTCCGCCGAGTGAGCAAGAAGTTTTCCTTGCGAGGGAGAACTTCGCGAGATCCCCGAGCGGCAGCGGTATCAGGACGCTGGTGTCGCGCTGCCAACCATTCCGAATGGTTGAATTGCGACTGATGCGAACAGAATGGTGACGCCGGCTCTCGTGCGTTGGTTCATTGACTCCTCCTGGTTTGGGTTGAATCCCATTCACCAATCACCAGATCTGCGGGTTCCCCTCGGGCGGATACGCGTCGGCGTCGACGACGCACTCGCCTTGATACGACCGGGGGATGTGTTGAGCCAGCCGCCATCACCTCTAGCTGAAAACAAAACTTGACTTCCCCGGGTCTTCGCTCGTCGCTTTCGCAGCTCCACTGGACATAGGCCAGAGTGCCGCTCAAAGCAGCATCGTCGCTAGGATTCGTCTCAATCGGGCTGTTATCTCCGTTGGAGTACGACTGGATTGCTGCCGGGCTCGAACGCTTATTGTGCCGCCAGGACCGAGGTTTCGATTGGCCTTCTAAGTGTTGCATAGGCGTACGGTCCGGCCACTTCGATACCATTGGCGGTAACTCCGCTAGTCTTGCTCATTCGCTGGATTTCACCGCCAAGTGCACCGATTGCATAGATCTCACCGACCGTCGGCTCTCCTGATTCTGTGCAGTTGGAGTAGAAGAGAATACTCCCAGTCGCGGTGTCCTCGGAAATATTCCCGACGCCGCAGCCGCCGCAGCCGGGTATGTCTTCACTCGTTGGGGAACCCGGGGCACACCGATTACCAGAGATCTCTATTGCCGAGGAGGTGTCGTTGCCGAATTTTGTGAGCGGCCGAAGCGATCCCGGCGTGGCAAGGGTATCGACTGTGAAGAGTTGGCAGCCATGCGACGGGTTTTCGAGACCGGCATCCGATGTGAAGTAGACCCGCAAGCCATCGTTGCTGACCAGCCCGTTGGTGGTCCAGGGGCTCCCGAGATCGGTGAGCTGGAGAAATCGATCATCGTTGACAGCAATAATCTCGTTGGAGAAGGAGAACTGAGGCGAGGTCCCGAACAGCTGCTCGAAGAACGGGCAAGAGTATCCGGGGTCAGGGTTGAACGGGGGCAGGGGATTCTCGAGGCTGACCGTTATCGGCCTTCCGCTGGTGATCAGAAACGTATCTGGGATGCTTACTGCCCTCGCGAGGCCGGTCGAGACCTCGATGGCGACGAGCGTTGGTACGGACTCGTCCAGCCTTTGGCGAAAGAGCGAGAGCTGGCTGTCAGTCGCCGGGTCCGAGGCGGAGGTCGAGAGGAATGATACTGTGTCGTTGTCAACAAACCGGGCGCAGCATGTTCCGGCGCCGCCGAGTGGTGTTGGTGGATGCGGATCAAGGCGAGTGAGAGGGGATACTTCGGCTGTTCGGACATCCACCGTTTTGACGACCCAGTTGTCTGGTCGGTCGCAGATGACCCTGTCGACGAAAACGAGTCGGTTGCCGTCCGGGCTGAATTCGAAGCCAGCCTGCCGAACTGCCCTGAATCCGTCGAAGGGCGGGATGCAACTCGGGTCGGTCAAGCGAGTGATCTGACCGGAGGCAACCTCGTAGAGGTAGATGCCATCACCTTCTCCGAGGGGGCCGTCCCCCCACAATCCGCTGAAGGTATCAAACTGGAAGGCGACGCGCCTGCTGTCTGGGCTAACAGCCAGATATTGGATGGGAAATACGACTACATGAGACGGACCGGTCCGCGCCCTTCGGGCGATCTCGCATGCGTCATCGAGGTTGTTTCCCCCGATAAGCCCGGTGTCGGGCGGAAGCGGAGTGTTGCGCGGTAGGTCGGTTGCACCCCGAACAATCGGAGGGAGTACCTTGTCTCCACGCTGGAGTCGCAGCTCGTAGTGTGCGCGGACCATGCTTTCGCCGATTTCACATCCAGAGGCGACATAGGCGAGCAGCCCGGCTGGCCGCGGGGAAGCAACCGGTGTCGTCGCCCCATCATGGCCGCAAGCTAGTACGAAAAGTGCCAGAAGTGAGATTGACCGCGCGCCCGGGGAAACCATTGACGGGAGATTACCATGGTTCATGTTTGCTGCGTAAGTCTTCAGCGTCTGAGATCAGTGCCTGTAGCGAGCTGGCGTACGAAGCCGCTGCTAGTTCTACCGCGCTGCAACTGGCTGCACGCCGTCGTTTCGCGCCGCTGTGATATCCACGGCGAATTCGAATCGATGGGACATCATCACTCTATCTACTAGTGCGCGCGATTCCGCGGTTGTCATCTGCTTGTCCGGGTTGGTGGTTGTACCGGTTGGGTCGATGAACAGGGCCTCATTGAGCAATCGGTGTTTGTTGGTGATAAGTGGCTCGATCCGCGGGCCTCGATTCTTCCAGACCCCGACGATCGCGTGGCGCGTCGTTTGGTCGCGAATCACGCACACTAGCGGCTGGTGGCCCAGGTGTTCGAGCGCCGCGGCCACAATGAGCGCGAGGTCGAGACAGGTCCCTGCCCCTCGCGCTGACTCGATATCTAGAGCGGATTCGGGTAGCCGAATCTTCTGTCCTCCAGAACTCGAGTACGGTGGGTCAGGTACGTATGCCAGGTGGTACCGTTCGCTCAGTACTTGGTAGATCGCCGCAAGGTCGGCAGCTGGGGATCCTCGCCCTTGGTAGCGTAGGGTCTGGGTAGCGACGCAAATATCAGCGATTCTGGCGTCGTTGGGGACGGTAAAACTCGCGAGAGAAGTGCGCGCCTCGCGGCGGAACGACCATTCGTTGAAAGCGAGGATCTCGATCGACCGGTGATTGTCGGGCAAGCGGAGGCCGTCGACAGATGCCGTGATTCGCTTGCTCGAACGCTCGACCTGCTTGGCGAGGCTCTGTTCGTTCACCTCCAACAGGCGACAACCAATGACGGTGGTGTTCTCCGGAAGAGTTTCGGGGATCTCGACAACGGAGTGGAGTACGTCCTCAACTTCGATACTGAGAGATGCCGGACCACTCAACTGTTTCCCGGTATTGGTTACGGCGATCTGGCTGATAATTCGGCCCCCAGAGCGATACTGCGCGAGCCCGTATTCTGGGGCCATCCCGATCTCGATGGCGACGTTGCCGTGCTCGACGAAGATGTGGTGGCAGGGTGCGATCTGGACGATGCTCTGGCCGAGGCGCATGGCAGTCCTGCCGCTGCGCTTAGCGATTTGGCCCTTCAACAGTGGCTGGCCCTGAACAGTCGTGCCGTGTCGGCTGCCCAGGTCGGCCAGGCTGTAGTGTTGGTCGGATACCGTGATTGTCGCATGGCGGCGGGACACGAGGATATCCGGCGACAGATCGATGTCGGGAGGTCCGAGGTCGGGGTGCGGTCTACCGATGACCTGAGGGCGTCCGTTCGGTAGCGGCCACACCTGGAGGGGGTATAGTCGTGCCAGTTGGAACAAGTCGGACATGACGCAACCGGGGTCAGGTTAGGCGGGCTTGGCGTCTGTGATCGGTTCGATCGCGACGATATAGTTGCCCGGGGGAATGTCTGCGAAGCGAACGGTTCGATATCCAGTGTCCGGATCCTCAACAATGCTCGCGATGCGGAGAAGTTCCTTGCCGTCTTGGGATCGACCGGTCAGAGCGACGAGCGGCAATGTTGCGTCCTCGGGGGCCTGGTCGATCCGTACCGTCAGGTCTGTTGACTCACCGCCCTGCACCGCGACCCTGGCCCGGCCGACGCCCGGCACACTTGCGGTTGTCAGCAAGGCGGAACCCTCGTCACCTGGCCCCCGAACTGCGGTCGCTGCCACGGGTTGGAAGCTCCACTCACTGCCGTCGCGGACGAAGGCGTCGATACTTTCAGCGACGACGGATGCGACGCCATCGACGAAGTTTGTCGTGATCTGCAGTGCGCCTTCCGCTTTGCCAGACCACATTTCGAGCCACGCTTCGATTCTGGGGCGGAGCCCTACTGGAACCTGCGCAAGAGCTTTCCCAAGCACGCCCTCGATGGAGGCTCGGCTCACTAGAGCAGCGTGGTACTCGGCGGGCATCTCGATCAATTTGGAGAATACCGTGGCGTCGCGTGCCACCGACGCGCACTGCGCGCACTGTGCGATGTGGCGCTCGACCTGGTCTTCGAAATCGTCGCCGAGCGTACCGCCTATGTAGTCGAGTAACACGTCGCTGCTGAAATGTGAGTCCCTCGGATTCATCGCACGCCTTCCTCGACGGCGTCCCCTACGCTGGAAGAAAGAAGGGCTGACAGACTCCCAGGCTTCGTGCGTTGGATGTTGCGGAACACTGTTCGGCGCACGGTGTCCCACCAGCGAGTGACGAATGCTTGTGGATCGGCATCGGGAGGAAAGTAGGCGGATAGTGGTAGCGCGCCCGTCTTCTTTTCCGGGACATGCGAATATGCGTTTCTGGTTCTTCGATCTCTTGCGACTTCAGTGATCTGGAGTTCCATCTTTGCGTGGAGAGGAGCAAATGCCTTGGCGAGATCGGGGCTCATGACGAGCGCAGCGTAGTCGGACTCCAACCGACGAGCGAGCTGTCCGATGATCTGGTCCGACAACTCATCGACAATCTCTAGGGGTTTCCATTTGAGCTTGCTGAAGCCGAAGACGACGAGCTCATTGGGCGGCCGTTCGCACGACATCGAGATAACCAAAAGGTCGAACAACGCTCTGGACAGCTCGACGCAGACATCGAGAGGCAGATCGTCTGCGGGTTGATTCTCGATTGCCGAGGGTAGTTCGTCGTCGCCTTCTGGAGGTTGCCACTCAATAGGAGAGTTGGACTTTCCTGACCAATGACGTTTGAGGACGATCTCTGCCCAGTTCTTGGTGAAGCGCCAGAAGGACGCGATCTCGGGATCGTATGTCTCGATGCGCGGCCAAACCTCCGTCCAAGTGTCCTGAGCAAGGTCGCGCGCCAGTTGATCAGCGCCCACGCGGGCTCGAAAGTACCCGTAAAGACGCTGGTCGTGATGCTCCACGAGATCTTGGTAGTTTATCGCGTCTGTGGGCATCGGTGTTGGCCGGAGCGGTCCCTCAATCCTGATGAACCGCGGATAACCCAGGTCCGGAAGTGTTGCAAACGGACGTGGTGGGGCAGGTCGCGCATCCACCCAGCCCATTGTTTCCACATAACTGATTGTGCCACGCATAGTACCGTCTACGTCGACCGGGGACGGATCTCGCAAAGTATTTTCGGGGCGGTTGCGCCATGGTTTGATGGTGTAGAAGTTGTTCCATAGTATCCTGGCTAGATGCGGAACATTTGGAAGCCGACTTCCTGGGCGTTAGCAGGCGCTCGCGTTGTGATGGGAAGCTTACTCAGCGCGGGGCTCATCTTGATCGGAGCGTCCTGTAGTCGCGATTCGGCTGGTCGTGGGACCGATGGAACACGGGGTCTGCTTGCAGCGACCCAGGCGGATGTCGTTCTCCGGTGCGAGGTGCTGGGCAATGAAATACGGTTCCACGCCGAGCTCAGAGTGAAGGTTGGCGAAGCTACGGAGGAGACTGTCCGACAGTACGATCTGGTTCGGCCGGCAGGTTCTACAATAGCTGTGGGTTCTCAGCCCCAGTTCGAAGACCTTCGGCTGGATGCAGCATGCTCAATCATAGGCAGCGCTCGATTTGGTCCATTGTTCAGCTTCGTCAACCCGGTCCCGTACATTTCTGTGAGTCGTGATGGTCGGAAGGTGGCGTTCGTACAAGATCGATGGGGCTTGCTCGACGCGGATGTAGGAGAAGAGGGAGTGTTTCTATACGACGTCGCGGCCAAGACAGTTGACCGTGTGTCTAACCGGGCTCCCTGTATTCCACCGTTTACCACCAAGACCTTCCCGAACCCCACTGCGTTCGCAGGGTTCCATTTGAGCCCGGATGGAAGTCGGCTGGTCTTTGTCGATTGCGTCGCCCATGAAGACGACAGCACCGGTGATCTCGAAGTCGTGACGCTGGAAATTGCAACCGGGGAGGGGCACCAAGTCACGGAACTGGGGGCATCGCCGGAGCACGATGCGACAGAGTACCCGACATGCTGCGCGCGTTTTGTCAGCGATGAATCGGTGCTCTTCTTTTCAACCTTTGGCCAGTCCCCAGCGGAGAACGGTGTCCAGCGAAAGGCCTATCAGGTCAATTTGGACGGGACGGGTCTTCGCGACGTGACCTTTTCTACCGAGTCTCGCGGCGGTGAGGTACTGGAGTCCTTTTCCATCACGGGCTCGAGCCCGATAGCGCTGGAGGCGGTCGTTGATGGGATTCCGCGCAATCCGATCGAGTGTCCTGAACTCGCAAGTTTGATCGGCGAAGAGGACCCGGAGGAGCCATTTTTTCTTGGTCCTTTTGTCCGGGTTCAGGAGGTGGTGTACGTCGACGATGGCCTGGTTCTACAGCTTACAGACTACGGACGGTGGGAAACTGCTCTAGGCGGTGTCGCTCTTTCGCGAGATGGTCAACATGTTTTCTTCAGTGCCTCTGTCGATGTGGGAGAGAACTCTGGGAATCATTGCCAAATATTTAAGCAGAATATCCTGACTCGCCACATCAAACAGCTCACACCCCCGCGTGAACCAGATGTCTCTGGAGGCGGGTGTGTGGCGTCGGCCCCCCCTTCCTGTGGGTGTTTCGTATCAAGTCCGGATGAAGACCCCAAGACCGGAACTCTCATGTTCGCGTCATCTTGCGACCTTGATCCTGGCCTGAATCCGTCTGGAATGCACATTTATGCGATGAATCCGGACGATCCTAGCTCACTACGGCAAGTCAGCCCGCCGTCTTTCGCGTGCGACAGTTCTCCCGGAGTTTGTAGCGAGCTACGGGCCGTTGTTCGGGCAACTTCTAATCTCCAGAACACGACTGGAGGCTTGGCGTTTTGACGTCTTAAGGAACGCGGGGCCAATGCTCTCGGTGCCGACGCGTGCATGAGTGAGATGTTACCGGCCGCGATGCCGTCACGAGCCGGGTAGAGTTCCAGGCCGACCCGGACTGAATTTGTTTCGCGAGATTCCGACAACGCCTCTGTATCCCCTTTCGAAGCCCTTGAGTGATCGACCCGAACATCTCTCTCTCCACGTAACGAAACGACCGGAGGAAACGATGTGTAATACGTCGTATCGAATCAAATCGCGTGCGACCCAAGCAAAGCCAGGACGGAAAACCGTGGCTATATTCTTGGGACTGCTAGTTTGTCTTCTTGGTACGCCGGCAGTTGCACAGCCTTGCGCCGGGGACGTAGACAGTGATGGGCGGGTTTCAATCGCGGAGCTGATCATCGGCGTTCGTGTTGCGCTGGGCATTATACCATTGGAGGAGGCCGCTGCTTTTGACACCGATGGAGACGCGAATGTCTCGATTGGGGAGCTCATTATGGCTGTACAGGCGTCACTTCGAGGGTGCCCCGAAGATGTTGTCGGGTGTGGTGACGGCGACTTAGAATCCGGAGAGACTTGCGATGACGGCAACAACTTCGGCGGCGATGGATGCGCTGCAAACTGCACGTTGGAGCGTCTTCTCACTTTTCAAGTGGGTGACGGCTCTGCGGCAGTCGCCCAGTTGAGGGGAGCTCGGGCGAATCTCAAGCTCGACGGGCAGTTTGTGATCGTTGCAGGGGATGCGCGCGACGTGGCGGTCCAGATCGCCCGACCGATGCAAGTCCTCGACGCTAGCGGAACTCCGCTTGGCGAGTTTCCTCCGGGCTTCTTGCCAGTAGTGATGCCCGCAGATGCGATAGCGCTTGAACCAATCGACGGGGCAGTATTCGGCGGCTGCTGGTGTCTTCGTGGACAAATTCCATCTCGAGAAGCGTTCGGACCCGGCAACGCGGCCGCCGGAGCAATCGGCTGCTCCGACACGGGACTCCCGGCCACAGACTACATATTGCAGGGGAGCACTGGAATGGACGTTGAGTTCAGCTTTAGCGGGGAAGGAATTCCCGGCTCAGCCCTCTTGGCGTTGGCTACAAGGGTTGAGTTCCTTGCCGGAGCGAGCTGCTCGACTGACATCCCAGTCCCAAACAGGCGCTGGGGTTTGGACGGTATGCCATGCACGACCGACGATGACCCCTTCTTTAGTACGCAGATCTCGCTGGTGCTCACGTCAGGTAGCGCCGAGGGGCGGGTTGTGGGTGATCCGCGTGGTTTCCCTCCTATCGTGGACGGTTCAGTGTGCGGGGATGACCAGTGCATCACGAGATCGGTCGGTACGCCCTTTGATTGTGGACTCCTGGCATCGGATTCGGAGAGGCCGGTTGCGGGTGCTGTACTCGCTGGCTCAGGAATTTCGTTCGACACAGTGATGGGCGATATTGTTCTTACTGTCGAGCTATTGGCTGCCGGATTCTGAATCAGAACCGAAGGATTCCGCACGGAATCCGGACTCTCCTTGGGTGCTTTTTACAACTGGGTAGCGACTGCTTGCGAGGTGCTTGTTGATGCAAAGAAGGAGCGCGGGCGCGTTTAGTACCATCCTTGGACGTCTACCGACGGTGCTTCTCGCGGCGTTGCTTTCCTGGGGATGCGGTTCGGGGGATAACTCAACCGATCCGGCAATTCAGCAAGGAACGATTCTCTCCGTCGAGGCGGGAGATATTCAGGGGACGTCAACCGGTTCCGTCCGAATGTTCCTTGGTCTGCCTTATGCGGCCGCACCCGTTGGCGATTTGAGGTGGCGGCCGCCGCGCCCGGCGGATCGCCATCAGAATGTTCTTGACGGCACGGCCGTCCCGCCGGTCTGCCCCCAACTCGATCTCATCACTGGACAACCCACGCGGAATAACTCCTCGGAAGATTGTCTATTTCTCAACGTCTGGACACCGGACCCCGCGCCCGCGTCACCGCTCCCGGTAATGGTGTGGCTACATGGGGGCGATTTCCGCATCGGCAGCGGATTTGATGGTGGTTCGTTTGATGGGGGGCGGCTTGTGGCGGCTGGAGACGTGGTTGTCGTTACACTTAACTATCGCCTCGGTCCGTTGGGCTTTCTTGCTCATCCCGCGCTTTCCGAGGAGGACGAGCGTGGAGTGAGTGGCAACTATGGAATCTTGGACCAAAGAATGGCGCTCGAGTGGGTGCAGCGAAACATCACCGCCTTTGGTGGCAATCGCGAGAACGTGACAATTTTCGGTGCATCCGCTGGCGGCATTAGCGTCTGTATTCACCTGGTTTCACCCGGCAGCTGTGGGCTCTTTCATCGGGCGATTAGCCAAAGTGGGCCTTGCTCGGCGATCACGGCAACGCTCGGTGAAGCACAGGAGCAGGGCGAGGCACTTGCTGCTTCGGTCGGGTGTGATTCGGTGGAGTGCCTTCGGAACAAGTCGCCGCTGGAGATTCTTGGGGGACTTCCAAGTGAGGGCATTCTGCTATGGAACGCCACGAACAACTGGTATCCGAACGTGGATGGTGTGGAACTCCCGAGCGAGCCGCAGCGAGCGGTAGAGCGGGGGGACGTTGCCGGAGTGCCGACGATACTCGGAACCACAACGGACGAAGGGCAGCTCTTCACGTTCCTTGCCCAAGTCGGAAATATCGACGAGCGGGAATACGAGGCCATCGTCAGGAGTGGTCCGGTAACTGCCGAAGATGCCGGCCGCATCCTCGAAGCATATCCACCCGATCGCTACGACACCGCGGCGGATGCCCTGGCCGCTGCCCTCAGCGACCAGACATTTCGTTGCCCCATGCGTCGGGCGGCGACAGGCCTGGCTTCTACCGGTAGTCCCTCCTACTTGTACGAGTTTGCGGAGGATCCCGGGCTCTTCATCAAGGGAGCGTTCCACGGAACTGAAGTTCCATTCGTCTTCGGAAACGCTGCCGCACCGATATTTCCGGAACCTTCGCTGGAAGTGCAACACCTGGTCAGTGCGATCCAAGGGTACTGGACCCGGTTTGCGTCGACCGGCGACCCGAACCGCAGTGCTGGGGGGAGCGTTTTCTGGCCCGAGATTTCGGCTCAGAGCGGAGGTGTACTTCGCCTAGCAGTTGACGATGTGCGAGTGGTGGGCGACGACCGGGATATGGCGTGCTTGAATGACTGATTTGCCCGGAAGCCACCGCTCCGAGTGACAGAACGTCGCGTCCCCAGTGGCAGGCGAGATGCAGGTCCTTGGGGACTCCGAGTTGGGTGGTTGAACGTCACCGGCACTTGGCTAGCGTCGAGGTGTCGCGACTAGCGGGTCGGAAAGGAGTACTCGAGTTGCACGGTTGGAATAGCATCCGCACGCAGGCCGTCGTCGTTTAGCGGCAGCAACACGTTCGCGGTGATCACGAACTGTTCTGCCAGCAAATACCTCAAACCGATTCCGACGTCGAAGATGTCGCTCCGCTCGATCTGGAGAAAGAAGGGAGCGTCGATCTTGTCGGTCTGCTCGCTGAGTTCGTGGCGTCCCAGGAATACCAGAGATCCGTGTAGACCCCCAAATAGCCGCGCAGTGGAGCCGATCGTCCATTTGGCGATGCTGCGCTCAACGTCGTTTGCGTTAATGTCGATACCGAGATTTCCGTAGACCTCGAAGCGGTCGGCGAAAACCCTTGAGCCGATGATCGATAAAGGCAGGCGCGTGTCACCGGTTCCCTGCAATTGGTTGGGGTCACCGCTCGGCAGAATGAGGCCTGCCTGCATGGCCATGTCGATCGCGCTGTTCCTGAGTAGAACGTATTTGAAGCGAAACAGGATATCGCCGACGTCGAACGAGGAATTCGAGGAAGCGCCACTGATGGTCCCTTCATCGTCCTGATTTTTTACTCGGAATTGCTCTAGGCGTGGATCTGGAAATTTTCCAGTCACCCTTCCCTTCAGCGAAGTTCGAACCAGCGGAAGTGTGACGTTGACGTCCAGGTCCGGCGTCAGGCCATACGTCACGCCCGGGGAAATGATATGCGCCTCGACATCGAGTGACGCGTTCACAAGGGCTGGAAGGAAATTTGTGAATCGGCCGTTTCCTTCTTCGTCGGGATCTCCCAGCTGAACGCCGTCGTTGGGGATCGAAACGACCCTTCCCCCAATGGACTTCTTGTTCTGGAGGCTGTCGAGATCTGCGCCGAATGCTTGCTTCAGGTCGACGTAGGAGTACGTGATCGACACGTCCATTTCCCCAGATCCGATGGACTCCGCGCGCTCGCCGAAGATAGGTCCAAGCACTCGGGTCTGCCGCTCGTAACTCTGGAGCTCTGGGTTGAAAGAGTATGTCACGCTAGAGCTGGCGGATGCGACGGGATAAAACGCTGCAACTGTATCCGCAAGAGCCTCGCCCAGCGGTTCTAGCTCCAGTCCACCGAGCTCATTGCTGAAGATGTCGGTGAGGTCTCCTGCCAGGGTTGCTTTTGGGACGATTCCCGATGCGATCAGACCGATCAGCAACAACCATCGTATACTATACACGTACGGGCCCTCCCTTGGAGCAGACAGAATATGTTTGGATCGGGTTTGGCAAGGGCGAGCTTTGTCAGTCCGTGGGAAGAACGCCCGTCATCGCGGGCTGCTTCCTTGCCTCCTGCCGACGGAACCGACAACACGATTTCGCAGAAGATTGGTCGTCGCAATAGCGGCCTCAGTTGCGGATACCGTACAGTGTTTGCAACGAGTCGAGATGTCTTCATGGGCTTGCGACGAAGGTCCGTGGGTTGGCATCGCTGTTGAGGGATCGAAACAAAGGATACGACCGGAAGGGGGACCGTGGACATTGTCATGGAATCGCAGCGACGTTGCTTTCGGTGCCCAGGCCGGTGCCGAGGTGGCTGGCCTCGACGACGAGGAGGGTTTCTGTCCGATGGACAACACCAGGCTCGCTTTCGAGGACGGCCGGTACGGCGCCGTCGACGTCGATTGGGATCTCCAGAAATGTGGATGCGCGTCTGAACCCCGTTTCCTCCTCGGTGGAGAGATCGCAGTTCGAAATAAAGGCAAGGGTACCGCGCTCGGTCATTCCCGGAGGGGTCAGGTAACATCCCCCGTCGCATCCGTTCTTGAATACGAAAGAAAAGCACCCGACCTGTGAGGTCAAGTTGCTTCGGATTTCGGTGTGCTGACGGATGGAACCGCCCAGTCTGTCGACCGAGAATATCTGGCAATTTCCGTTGTCATCCGTCGAAACGAAGTAGATCCGTCCGTCAGGTAAGATCCGTGGTTGCAGAAAACCTGTGTCTACCTTTCCAAAGTCCGTGAGTTGTAGCAGTTGGCCGTCGTCGGAAATGAAGATTTCTTGCTCCCACTGGATCGGCGTGAGATCGAAGGACCCCGCCAAAGAATCAGAAAGCGGCGCCAAGAGGTAGTCCAGGCAAGGCACGAATCGATCGATGAAATTTGGCTTTTCTCGAACCCGAACGGCCACGGCCACGGGTTCGCCGGAACTAATGACGAAACTTTGCTCGGTTGTCCCGTCGGGTCGTTCGACAAGAACGGGAGTGGTGATGTCAGTGATTTCACCGCCGCCAGTGGGAACTTTGAAGGCGCGTCGCAGCAGCTGACCATCAATCGGACCCCCAGGCGCAGAGAAGAAGAGAACATCAGTCTGGTTCTGCGCAAAGCTTGGGCAGCATGTGGAGGGTGCGCCGGGTGGGATCTTCGGTTGTGCCGGGAGGTGCGTCAGCTGTATTCGTGCTCCAGTCATAGTGTCGATCGTCAAGATCTGAATATCCTGTCGATCGTCGACGGTCTCGCCGACGAAGTCTGCGACCAGGAGCCTTGAGCCGTCTTTGTTTAGGACGAACCCACCAAAGGAGCTGATGGTTCTTGTATCTTCGAAAGGCGGGACGCGGGTCGGCTCGGTTAGTCGCCTGAGGTCCGTACCGTCTTCATTGATCGTGTAGATACCCTCTTCGATCTTTGGAGATATACGCCCGCGCCCGGTGATCTCGTCGGCGACGGCGGTTCCCCTCTCGGTGTACTGAAAGATGACACGCCGATCTGGCGTCAGCGCGGCGTACTGGAAGGGGGTCAGCAATCCCATCCAGATTCCCAATCCCGACTCCGCGTTATAGATGCATGCCTGCTCAGCGAGCTTGCTCTTGATCGCGGGCGCGTCGTAGCTGATCAGGCATCGCTCGGTTGCGCCATCCTCGGGCCGAATCACGATCCAAGACGTGAACGTCGTGATCACGGAGTCGTCGGGCTGCTTCTCATTGATACAGCGCGTCGTGACGCGCACTGGAAGCTCGGCCGCGTTGACGTTCTTGGTGGGTTGCTCGGTTTGATCTGAGGGACCGCAAGCGAGCGAGAATAGTGGTGTCGCGAACAGCAATGCGGCCAGGGTGTTACTCCCTGATCTCGATGTGAAGGATAGCCGGGCGTCCATAGCTACTGTTTGTTTAGTCAAGGGTTGCGAGACGAACAACCGCGAGCAAGAATTGCCGGCCTTCGCCCTGGACCGTGGGCTCTAGCGACATCTCATGCCTGACCGCTTTGACGAAACAGCTCCTGCTACGCCGGGGGAACAGCTTGGGGACTTTCTGCTCCTCGACATTATTGGTGCGGGTACGACCGGAACGGTCTACCGGGCTCGTCAGATCAGCATGGATCGCGAGGTGGCGGTTAAGATCCTGCATGAGCATCTAGCTTCGAATTCCGCGCTCCTCGAGCGCTTTCGCCGCGAGGCCCAGGTCACTGGGCGACTGCGCCACAACAACGTCGTTGCTGGAATCCAGGCGGGTGAAGCCGGAGGTAAGAAGTTCTTCGCGATGGAGCTCGCGGAGGGCGAAGGCCTCGACGCCATTCTGGAGCGTCGCGGTCGCCTTCCTTTGCCCGAGGCGATGGATCTCCTACGGCAAATTGCAGGTGCACTCGAGTACGCGCACGCCCGTGGTATTACCCACCGCGATCTCAAGCCGTCCAATGTGGTTGTAGATCGGGCCGGCAATGCGAAGGTTACCGACCTCGGCTTGGCCGCAGCGATCAACGATGCGGTAAGGATCACCCAGCAAGGTGGTCTGATTGGAACCCCGGCGTACATGGCGCCGGAACAGGTCCGAGATGCGTCTTCGGCGGACGAGAGGAGCGATCTGTATTCACTGGGCGTCACGTTTTACGAGATGCTGACGGGTGAATTGCCGATCGAGGAAGCATCTCGCGACGAACTCTTCGTTGCCAAGCGGAAGGGCATCTTTCGCCCGGTCCGCGACGTTGTGCCGGAGCTGGACGGGTCAATCGACCGAATCGTAGCGCGTTTGCTGAACCCCGAGCCGGGACGTCGATTTCAGAGGGCGAGCGAGTTGCTTGATGTTCTCGATGACCCGAAGCACTCGGTCGCCGCGGAAAATGCGAAGCGGGGCTTAGGGAGGAGGCGGGTCGCGGGCCTGCTTGGGGTCGCCTTCGTGGTCTTGGCGACCATCTTCAGCCAGTTTTTCATGTCTAGCCAAAGCACGAACCCGTCGGATCGGCCGCCACCGATTGGGGAATCGGCCAATCTCGCGGCAGTGGCCGCCAGGACCGACATTGCGGTGAGCGGCGCGGTCTCGCCCGGTCCTGTCACTTTCGGAGTGATGAGCTTCAAGACGCTGGGGGCCAGGTCTGATCTCGAGGAATGGGGCGAGACCGTTCGGGACGAACTCAATACAATCTTGAGTGAGATCAAGAGCGTGAAGGTCTATTCGAAGGAGTTCATAGACTTTCTCGTGACCCGGAAGGGAATGTCGGAAATCGAGGTGGCGAAGGAGCTCGGCATTTCGAAGTTTCTTTCGGGTCGTCTCATCGAGCAGGGAGACATCCTCAAGATCGAGACGCATGTGGTCGACGTCGTGTCCGGTGTGCTCGATGCGTCGTTTACGACAGCGGGTGCGTCGAGCAACTTCCTCGACCTGCAGCGACGGTTTGCTATCGCAACGGTCGAGAATCTGGAGCTCCGGCTGTCGGGCGTCGAGCGCGCGAAGCTTGCCCAACGAGGCGAGGCGGATGCTCTCGATCTGCGAAACCTAATGCTCGAATCCGAAGGGGCGCCGGGAGGGATCGCCATGCTTCCGGACGAGCCTTTGTCGTGGCTCGGCGGCCGCTTCGATCTGTGGGCATTGTGCACCTTTCTGCAGCCGTCGAGCGCATTTGCTGACGAGGATCTGACTGCCGGCGGGGAGCCGAGTGCGGAAGACGAGATCCGGGAGCTGCTCGAGGCCTACCGTCTGGCTACCGAGGCGCGTGAAATCGAGGAGTTGGCGGCTCTCTATGTAGATCTACCGGACGCGCAGCGACAGGCGCAGAGTCGATACTTTGAAAATGTCGAGAAGCTCAAGGTCGTGTTCGACGAGCTCGACGTTGCAGTTGCGGGGGATGAGGCGGTGGTGAGCTTTACGCGGGTCGACGACTTTGTTGATCGCCGAACGGGTCGGGAGATGCACTTCTCGGTCCGTCTGACCAAGCTGCTGCGGCGTGCGGACGACGGATGGAGACTCTCGGGTACTGCGATGCAGTAGGGCAAAGGCCCCTCTAAAGTGGAAAACGATTGCGAGATCTCTACTCACCTCGGGTACCTACCGGAGACGAGGCAGCGAGGAGAAGATCATGGTCCATTCAGGCGAAGTCATCAATGTTTTCATCAATCCTCTTAGGTCTCGGGCCGGGCGCTGGGCTGTAGTCGCGGTCCTGGCTCTTACAGCTACTTGTGCCCCGGCTGGGGCGCGGTTCTGCGGCGGAGATTCCGACGGCGATGGGCGAGTCTCCGTTGCTGAGCTCGTGACCGGCGTTGGTGTTGCCCTTGGTTTGCGGCCCGTCGAGGACGCCTCCGGGTTCGACTTAGACGTGGATGGCGCCGTATCCGTCTCGGAGCTGGTTACCGCGGTGAGATCGTCGCTTGAGGGGTGCCCGAAGTGGGTCATTGACATCGGTAGAGCGGAGGGATTTCCCGGCTCTACTGTCAGAATCGGGACGACGATGGATCCGGTATGGTCCGCGCAGTTCTCATACCATCTCCACTTCGATCTCTTAACCCGGGTGTCCGAGTGTTCGGGTGGAGGCGCCGAGGTCACGTTTCCGACGCCAACTAGCGCGCAAGTGTCTGACGCATTCTTCGCTGTGCAATGCTCGGTGAAGATCTCGGAGTCGGCGCGCCCGGGGGTCTATCCGTTGTCATGCTCCAATCAACGAGCCACTGGTCGAGAAGGTGACCTCGATGGTGTTGTTTGCAGAACCGGTACAATCCGGGTTCTGTCGCCGGATAGTGATGGCGATGGCTTGACCGACCAAGAGGAAGAATTGCTAGGCACTGATCCGCACGAGTCGGACTCGGACCGGGACAACCTCGACGACGGCTGGGAGGCGCGGAACGGTCTCGATCCATTGGATAGTGCCGAGGCTCAGGGTGGCAGCGGTGATCCTGACGGGGACGGCCTTGGCAATAGCGGCGAGCGGGACGCGGGGACAGATCCGCTCGACTCGGACACCGACGACGACCAGCTGTTCGACGGCGCCGAGATTGGTGTTGATACGGATCCCTTGAACCCGGATTCCGATGGGGATGGAGTGTTTGATGGCGATGAGGTCACTTTGTATGAAACGGATCCACTGCACGGCGACTCCGATCGCGATGGATTAGGTGACGCCGCGGAGATTGAGATCGGCACGAACCCGCTATCCGTGGACTCCGATGCCGACGAGCTACCTGATGGATGGGAGCGGGACCATGGTCTAGACCCTCTGGATCCGTCCGGTGCCGACGGGGCGTCGGGGGACCCTGATCATGACCAGCTGAAGAATCTGGACGAGCTAGACGCCGGTACACTACCGCGCACCCGGGACAGTGATTCTGATGAGCTCGATGATGGTGAAGAAGTAGATCTCGGTACCAATCCGCTGGACCCCGATACCGATGGTGATGCTTTGTCGGATGGGGACGAAGTCGAGGTGTATGGGACCGACCCACGATTTTCTGACAGTGATCGAGACGATGCGAGCGACGGCGACGAGGTCCTCGCGGGCACCGACCCGCTCCGAACCGACACCGACCAAGACCAATTGATAGACGGGTGGGAGCTCCTGCATCGTCTCGACCCTCTTGATTCCACCGGTGAGAATGGGCCTTTGGGGGATCCGGACAAGGACGATCTCGATAATCTCACAGAGCAAGCTCTGGGTACGGCGCCGCGCAGCCGGGATACTGACTTTGATCGTCTTGATGACGGCTTCGAGATTGCGGTCACAAACACCGACCCGCTCGAATCTGATACCGATGATGACGGCTCTCCGGACGGAGAGGAGGTTAGCGTCTTTTTTACCGATCCTAACAATCCCGATACGGACGGCGGAGGTCGCAGCGACGGCGCCGAGATCTGGGACGACTGGACCAATCCACTTGATCCATCCGATGACGTTCTGGCCTGCGGGGACGGCGATCTTCAGTCAGGCGAGGAATGTGACGACGCCAACAATGTTGGTGGAGACGGTTGTGCGGCCAATTGTACCGATGAACGCTTGCTGCCGTTTGTACTTGGCGATGGGTCGGACGCGATTGTGCAAACCGAGAGTCTCCAAATCGCTCTCGATCTTGGCGGTCAGCTCGTGTTCGCTGTTGGTTCGGGGCGACCGGAGGAGGTACAGCTAGCCAATCCGAAGCAGGTTCTGACCGCGGCAGGAGTGGAGATCGAAGTGTTACCACCGGGCAGTGTACCGGTGACGATTCCCGTCGATACGATTGCGTTCGACCCGATTGACGTGCCGGGCATCGCCTGCGTGTGTCTCGGCGGCGGCGCGATGTTCAGATCGGAGAACGCCGGTGCCGGTTTTCTTGGGTGCTCTCCAGGAGGACTGTCCGAAACGGACTATCTGCTCACTCGGGCGGATTCCAATGAGCAGTTCAGCTTTAGTGGTGATGCGCCGTCCGGGTCCGCGTTGCTCAGTCTGCACTCGAGATTGGACATACTGGTTGGTGCCGACTGCTCCATCGGCGACAGGCACCCCAGCAAGGGTCCCGACGGGATTCCCTGCACGTCGGATGACCAAGCCGTGACGGTCTTCAAGACCACCCTTCTGACGACGGGCCGTGCAGAAGGTCGAATTGTTGAAGCGAATGGTGGTAGCGAGCCCATCGTTGACGATGGTGACTGTGGCGATGGGGAATGCCTGACGCATGCCTCGGGTGTCTTGTTCGACTGCGATTTGTTGGAGGCCGATACGGCGGCCCCGTTCACGGGGTCGGTGCTCGCTGGTGCAAGTACCTCGAACGCAGTCGGATTCGGGGACTTTGTCCTTACTCTGGAGTTGGTGGGCGATTGATCGCGCGGGTATTCTGTTTCTGTATGAACAAAGTCTTCCAGACCATTTCCGAAGGCGCTCCTTGGCGACGGCGACTTGCAGAATCGCTGCCGCTACTCATTGGGTCGGAAAGCTCTCCGAGGGAGATGCTGCTTGGGTCGGATGGCGGTGGTCTTTTCGGTGTAACTATCTTCAACGAAAAAGAGACTGTACGGCCGGCGCGGATCGGGCGACTTTGAACCCAGTGCGGTCGCCAAACGAAGAGGGGGGCGCCACAGCGTGGCGCCCCCCTCTTCGTTTTCACCGCCCTGAGGCGACCCCGAACAGGAATGATCGGTTCGGCGTCGTCTTTTTTCGTGTCCGTCACCGAAAGACATTGCGAGATCTCAAGCCCCAGTCGGTATCGGAGGAAACCAATAGACTGGAGGAGAATCCAACATGAACAACAGTACTGGAAATCGAGATAGTGGCAGGGGGCGCCACGACGCGAGTGGTTTGACCGGCGTCGGGGTGCGGATCGGCCTGGGTCGACTGATGCAAGCGGCCGTCTTCGCGGCTCTCGCGGTGGTGATCGGATGCGGTGACGACGATGGTGGGGGAGAGTCGGCAGCGGCGGGCGAGATTGCATGCCTGCGGCTGGAGATTCCGACGATTGTGTCCGCGCCGGATCCGGATTGTGTAATGTTCGACAACCCGCTCGCAGCGGAGTATCTGCCCGACCTGAGTGCCCCCGAAGCGCCGGGCTCGTGTGGCGTTTTGCAGCCGGCCGATGGGGTACTCTCGAACGACAGCGGACTGAGTCTGAATGTGGTGTACCGCTCCGAGTTCGCAGTCGATTCGCCCAACCTGTTTGGGACGCCGGGAATCGCTCCGCTTCCCGTGCCGCTGTTTGATGGCGATGGTGCTCCGGGCATCTATGTTCCCTTCACGGCTGCCGATGTTACCGAGATCTGGGAGGCTTCGAGCGGTGAGATGCTGGGTGAGCTGGTCGTCCGCAATGCGGGTTGGCTCCAGGTCGACCCGGAAATTGGGGCGCCCTTTTTCCTCACGGAGAGGCAGGCCATTACCCGCGGAACAGGTCGTCTACTCCAAGGCGTAGTTGGCCAGGTCACGATTGATGGCGACGCGTTTGTAACCGGCGCCTCGGTAACCGCTTCGATCTGTGGCGCGGGTCTGGGTGACCGGTTCGCTGAAGTGGCTGGCTGAAACGGCTTAGTCGATCCCTGGTGATCAGTAGTGCTCAGCGAGCGCAGGCCAAAGTGGGCTGCGCTCGCCTGCGTCGCAGTCGAGCGGTGTTGAAATGATTCAACATGTCGGCTTCGTGACGGGTGTTTTGGAGTGTGAATGCGCCTTTGTCACTCGTCGGTTTCGTCGGTTGGCAACTCACCAAAGCGAGATGTGCGCCCACCGGCTGGGATGTTTGCGAGATTCCTCGCAGCCGCCGGGATCACCTCTGAAAGTTTAGTGTCTGGCGATGATCGAACCGCCGATGGCGATAACTGGGCGGCGTGCTGCGCTGCCCGACAGTGAAGGAGGAGAACATGAGAAATATCAATCGGTTGATGGCGGTGGCACTTGTGACGGGTCTTTGCGTTTCGGCGTCTGCTCCGGCCATGGCGAGAGATTCCTCGGCGGATTCTCGGCGCATCCTTCAGATGATGCGCGATGCGGGGCGTCGCAGTACCTACTCAGTTCCCAGCCGGGGGCGGGCGAGCGACAATACCCGACTCGAGATGCAGCAGTATCGTCGCGACATGAACCAGTCGATGGGCCACTCCGGGGTGGTCGTCGTACCTGATGCCGATTCGCGCAGATACTACGGTCGCTGAGACCGAAGCGGGGAGAGGACGGGATGATCTTGCCCGTCCTCTCGTCCTTTGGGTGGTGATCGATGGCTCGTTCTGTGGCCAGCTCGGCGCTGATTAGCGATCCTCCAGCGGCACCCACTCGCGTTCGAAGTCGCCGATGTAGCTGGACGTGGGCGGATGGGTCGATCGTCGTCGATTTGCTCGACGGCAAGGAGTATGCCTGACAGGATGTGAACGATATCATGATCGGCACCAGGATAGTCCATCCCCGCGTCGGAATGGTCAAAACGAGAGATGGAAGCTGGACGATACTGCCGGCGCCATCGGCGTTCGGGCACCTGGCCCCATTGGATATTCCAACGAACCCGTCCGGTTGTTTTTAGAGCGTTCGGCGGGCCGAACTCGACACGGACGTATTGATTGGCTTGGCCGCAAGCCGCAACAACAAAACTACTACCGCCGAAACGTGGTTCCTTGTTACGCTCAACCACATGCCTCACCGCGGGGGCAACAGGAGAGAAGCCAGTGAAAACCTCAATCTGTAGAATCACCCTGTTGAGCGGTGTCCTAGTTTCCTGTCTGGCCCTCGCGTCAACGGAGAGCCTTGCCCGTGTCGCGATCGAACCATTGAGAGATGCTGTCTGTACCGACGTGGCCGAAGCACAGCGCCAACGCGAGAATCTTCCCCCTTGCTTTGAGGTGGAAGGGGGCCGAGGCCAAACCTGCGACTTGGAGCTGGTCGACTTCCCGGGGCTCTTCTTTGAGGGGGTGTCTCCCATAGGGGAGTCAGCTTCGTGTGGTAGCTGTGCCTCGGCAGAATCTGAGGCGCAGATAACCCGACAAGGGCCCACATCGATACTAGAGAAGTTTCCCAGGGAGCGAGCTGTGCTTTTTGGTACCGCCTCGGCAAAGACGCAGGCCGGAGAATCGCAAGAGTGCCCCGGGGCAGTGGCGTCTACGGACAGTTCGATTGCTGCAAGCTGGGTTGTTCAGAACGAAGGCAGTCGCCCCAGAAAGTTTGTTCTTCTTCCAGGGCGACCCGTAATCCCCAGGTTCCCGATTCCGATTCCTGACCCCTGTGAGGGTAATGGCGACATTGAGCACTTCGTCCGATTCCTTGGGACAGACCTCTCGCCGGAGCCCGCGGGATGCCTTTCCGACGGGGAAACGTACAACCTCTCCTGCGGTAACAAAGCCCCGTGCTATGTGAGGCTCGCGGACGGCGATGGTTTTGATTACCAGGTTACTGCTCGCGGCGATTCGCAGGGTGTGACAGACGGCGAGCTAGACTGGACGCTCGAAATCAGACCAGCGCTTAGTTACGCCGCGCTGGGCGATTCGTTTGCGAGTGGCGTCGGTGCTGGCAGGGAAGACCCGGCTTCCGGCACGTGTCGTCGGTCGAGCGATGCATTCTCCCGAATATTGGACCCCGACAAGAGTGGTGGTTTTTTTGATTCGCGACTCGGCAAAGAATTCATTGACCTCGAATTCCTTGCGTGTAGTGGTTCTGGGACAGCCGGCGTACTTGAGCAGCTTGAGGAAGAAAGAAACGGCCTCCGGCTGGTTGATGACAACACGGACCTCATAACGATTTGGACCGGAGGGAACGACCTCGGGTGGGGCAGTATTGCGCGATTGTGTGGCAATCCACATCTTGGAGACTGCTGGAATCTTCCCTTTCCTGGAACGACCTTGACCGTTCTCGACGTTTTCACTCCGTTATTGGACCAGCTTGAGACCAACCTTGGCTCGTTTCTGTCGATTGCCAGAGAACGAGCTCCAAACGCACTGATTGCAGTGATGAACTACCCCTACTTCGTTCCCGAGGGCGAAATCGCGATCACAAGACTGAGTTCGTGCATCGAGATGGAGCTCTACTTTAACGATGATGAGAGATTCATTTTTCGCGCGTTGACCGACTTAGCGAACGGTCGCATTGCCTCGGCCGTAGCACTGGCACAAGCCGTTTTGGTCGATGTGAACGATGCATTCGATGGGAGAGAGGCTTGCGCAAGGTATTTTCGGTCTCCGTGGATGACCGGCCTCCTTCCCCGTAGCACGACTTTCCATCCGAACGATGAAGGACACCGCGCAGTCGAACGTCTTCTCCGACACAAACTGCTCGATGATATGCCTCCAGACAGAAGTACTCCCAGATCAAACGACAAACTCACCTTGGAAACACCAGTTGCTCCTACTGCTCGGTTTGGAGACATCGCCGTTGATGTTTCGGAACCAATCCCGTGCTCTGGCGGAAGCGCTGCACCGGGTGCCGAAATACGAGTCAGTATCGTTCAACCAGTTCCACCGGGCGAGAAGGTAGATTTCTCGGTTCAAGCAAGCGCCGGACCCATCTTTGTCGCATCAGCCACCGCCAGCGACGCGGGAATTGCGGAGGCGGTTTTTTTTCTCCCCGGGGAAACCCCCTCGGGAACCGTTCTGGTCCAGGGGATCCCGTCTGAAACTCTGACATGGTTCACCGGCTCTCTGCGGGTAGCTGTCGTTCTCGAGGATGACCTTGACACTGACGGCGTTGTGGGGATGTGCGACAACTGCCCCGACGAGCCGAACGCAGACCAAATTGACCGAGACGGAGATGGGGTTGGAGATGTGTGCGACACATGTCCAGATGACTCTGAAAACGACGTTGATACTGATGGACTCTGTGCAGACTCAGACCCATGCCCCGGTGACTTTGCGAACGACGTCGATGGTGATGGGGTCTGTGGAGACGAAGACAACTGTCCCATCGATGCGAACGCGAACCAGACCGACTCGGACTTCGACGGCCGAGGGGATGTATGTAACGAGGCCGAGTGTTTCGATGTTGAACTCACTATCGAGCCAGAAGAGGGTGGCTATGTGCTGATTGGACCACCTACATGTCCCGGTGCCACGTTTCAGGCTGAAAGTACGATAACGGTCGAGGCGTTTCCGCTCGAAGGGTACCGGTTTGCTGGATTCTCGGGAGAGGTTTCGACGACTGACAAGCGGTCAACCTTCGTCATTGGCGGCGAGACATCCGTGTCGGCGCTCTTTGAGTTCGATGGTTCTCTAACCGCTACGCCGACGGTTCCTCGCTCGACCGTTACACCCGCAAACACACCGGCTCCGACCACTGGGGAATCAACAGCAACAATTACTCCGACGGGCCAGGGTCCGACGGTCACTCCTGAAGCAACACATTCAGTTGCACCAACAAGACAAACACCTGCCTCCGTGTGCGCCGGCGACTGCGACGGGAACGGTATTGTCGCTATCAACGAACTCATCACCGGTGTGAACATCGCTCTCTCGCGTGTGGACGTCTCCGCTTGCGAACAGATGGACACCGGTGGCGATGGCGGAGTCCAAATCAACGAACTTGTCCGTGCTGTGAGAAACGCGCTCGAGGGGTGCGCCTAGTGCCATCATGACCGTTTGAGGGCAAATCTAGCGCCAGCCGTGCCATACCGCTTTCCAGAGTAGAAGAGAGTTCGCCGCCTCTCTGCAGTGGCTCTGCGTAAGCCGGGAGGCAGCTAGGTGGATGCCCCGATTTGGTGGGCAGAGTCATTAGGGTGTGACAGCCCCGCTGAACTACATATTCTCATGGTCGTATTGGCTGCGGTAGAAGCTGTTCGACTAGCGACCCTCCATCGCTACCCACTCGCGGTCGAAGTCGCCGATGTAGGCGGCGCGCGGTCGGATGAGTCGATCTTCGTCGATTTGCTCGAGGACGTGGGCCATCCAGCCGCCGGCTCTTCCGATGGCGAACGTGGGGGAGAACAGCTCCGTGTCGAGGCCGATGCCGTGCAACACAAGAGCGGTGTAGAACTCGACGTTGGTCTGAATTCTTCGGCCCGGTTTGGCGCGCTCGAGGGCGGCCAAAACCTCGGTTTCTACTGTGCGCGCGTCTTCGTAAATGGCGCGATCGTCGCGATTCTTGAATAGATCCGCGGCTGCTCGGTTCAATACGTCGGCGCGCGGGTCCCTGACTTTGTAGACGCGGTGACCGAAGCCCATCAGGCGGTCGCCGCGTCCGATTGCCTGTTCGGCCCAGGCGCGGGCCTCGCTCTTGATGTCCGTCGTGTTGCGCAAACTGCGCGCTTGAATCTCGAAGACCATGTCGAGCGCTGGACCCGGAGCGCCGCCGTGTAGGGGTCCCTTCAGGGCCCCGATCGCGCCGACGATGGCCGACGTAAGATCTGACCGGGTGCTGACGATGACGCGTGCAGCGAATGTCGAAGCGTTGAGGCCATGGTCGATTACTGTGTTCAGATAGGTCTCCAGTGCTCGAACTGCGGCTGCGTCGGCAGCCTCACCGGTGAGCATGTATAGGTAGTTGGCTGCGTGGTCGAGTTCTGGGTTGGGTGCGACGGCTTGTTCTCCCTGCAAGGCACGCCAATACGTCGCGACCAACGTCGGGAATGCGGCGACCAACGATAATCCGCGGCTCAAGTTGGCGCCGCGCGACTCGTCGCGGGGCGCGCTATCGTTCAACGAGACCAACGATGCGCCCATGCGGAGCGCATCCATCGGGTGTAGCTTTCGCTCCGCCGCCTCTTGGACCGCCGCGATTGCTACCGGCGGAACGACTCGCCTTTGGCGCAAGTCGCTGCGCAACGCGGCCAGCTCTGCTTGGCTCGGCAGCCGGTCGTGACACAACAGGAAGAGTACCTCCTCATACGCCGCTCGCGGCGCCAACTCCTCGATCGGGAAACCGCCAATCGTGAGTCGCCCGGCCTCACCATCGACCCGGCTCAGTCTGGTTTCGCTGACCACGATGCCCTCTAGTCCAGGAATGATCTCGCTCATGTCTCTCTCCTTGTTCACGCTTCAAATACATGGATTACTAGATTCGTCGCGTCAATCTTGATTTTGTAATCAACCTATGATGAGAGGCGTAAGTGATGGAGGAGTCTGGATTTCTGACCGCGGCCGAAGCGGCGGCGGAGCTCGGGATAAGCCCTGCGACGTTGTATGCCTACGTCAGTCGCGGGATGATTCGGTCCGAGAGTGGTCTGGACGCCCGTAGTCGGCGTTACCGCACCGAGGATGTTTGGGCCCTAAAACGGCGCAAACAGAACCGCCGCGAGCCCGACAAAGCGGCCGAGGATGCGTTGCACTGGGGCTTGCCGGTGCTGCAGTCGAGTCTGTCGTTGATCCGCGAGGGGCGGTTGTATTACCGGGGCCATGACGTCGTCGACCTGGCGCGGAGCAGGACGGTCGAGGAAGTATGCGCGTTGTTGTGGGCTGGGGATCTCGCGGCTGAGCTACCGGCGGCGGAGCCGCTCGACACGGCGACCGACGCTGCGGTGCTGAAGCGTCTGCGGGCACCGCTGACGACGATGGAACTGTTTCAGATTCACCTCTCTGTCGCTGCGGCCTACGATACTGCGGCGTACGATGTCCGTCCGGTGGCGTTGCGCCGAACTGGACTGGTCATACTCAGGCACTTAGCTGCAGTAGCGAGTGGGGCGCGTCCATCGACGAAGTGTATTGCCGAGGTATTGCAGCGACGGTGGTGTCCGCAAACGCCGGAGGCGGTTACGCTGTTGGACGCGGCGTTGGTCTTGTACGCCGATCACGAGCTCAACCCGTCGACCTTCACGGCGCGTTGTGTCGCATCGGCGGGTGCGACGCCCTACGGGATCGTGGCCGCTGGCTTGGCGGCCTTGCAGGGGTCGAAGCACGGCGGCGCCTGCGAGCGAGCGGAAGCGTTGCTGCGCGAAGCACCGCACGCGCGGGGGGCACATCAGGCAGTGGCTGCGCGACTGCGTCGCGGCGAGGGTATGCCCGGATTTGGTCATCCGCTCTATCCCGAGGGGGATCCGCGCGGCGCCCTATTGATGGAGTTGGCGCGTGAGCGTTGCGGCAAGTCCAAGGGTGTCGCCGTCGCCTCGGCGTTGGCGGACGCGGTGCGCGAGTTCATGGGCGAGCACCCGACCGTCGACTTCGGACTGGTGACGGTGTGTCGCGGACTCGAATTGCCATCGCACGCGCCGCTGGCTCTCTTGGCGCTCGGGCGGACGATCGGTTGGATCGCGCATGCCATCGAACAGTATGGAGAGGGTCGCCTGATTCGACCGCGGGCGCGCTACACCGGCGCTTTGCCCGAAGGCCTGGGCAAGGCCTGGACCGAGTCGTGAGTTGTGGCAGTCGAGCTTACCATTTCTCGCCGAACGGCCGGACGTCGAGCTCGAAGGTCCAAGCCGAGCGATCCTGCTGCACCAAATGAAAGACGGTGTCCGCGATGGCCTCGGCTTTGAGGAAAAAGTCGTCGCTCTTGTCCTTGAAGAAGGCTCGCGTGTTCGGAATGTCGATGACGCCGTCGACAATCACCAGAGCGACGTGGATTCCTTTCGGGCCGAGGCTTTTTGCCATCGACTGCGCGAGGGATCGCTGGGCCGCTTTGGCGGGGGCAAATCCAGCTGTGATCGCTCCGCCGCGCAAAGAGGCGGTTGCACCTGTGACGATGATCGATCCCGCGCCGGCATCGATCATATCCGAAGCCGCTTCCTGGCCGCAGCTGAGCAGGCCGAGGCAGTTGACGCGCCAGCTGGTCTCGAAGTCGTCGGTCGTGATGCTTTGGAAGTCGTGGAACGCCCCGCTGCCGGCGTTGTGCAGGAGAACACTGACCGGCCCGAGATCCTTGCGAATCGAAGCGAACGTCTTGCGAACTGCTTCGGGATCCCCGACATCGGTCGGATAGCCTCGGCTGCCTGAGATCTGGCCTTGGTAATCGTCGAGGCGCTCCTGGGAGCGAGCTAGCATCGCCACTTGGTAGCCTTCGGCGGCAAACTTTTTCGATAAGGAAAGCCCGTTTCCCGGGCCGACTCCGGTTACAACGCACACTGGTTTGGTCATGATTCCCTCCCTGGACTAGTTCTCCATGATCCAACCACCACTCTGCAACCATTTGCTCGTGGCTTGCGCAATGATGCAAAAACGGGGTGGATAGGGGGATGGCTGCAGGTGAGATTGCTCTCGTCGACTCGGACTCAGCCACCGTGGCGATCCGGTTGAGCGGTGATTGGCAGGTGCGTGACGGAATGCCTGCACTTGCTGTCTTGGAAGACGGCATGTCCTCGCGGAGCGGCGTGAGCAAGGTCGAGTTCGACGTAACGGAGCTCGGCGAATGGGATTCGGTGCTGGTTACGTTCGCCCTGCAGGTCTCCGACTTTTGCGCATCTCACAAGCTCGAGCTGGATCGCGGTGGACTGCCAGAAGGCGCCCAGCGGCTGCTCGGGTTGGCTGAGACGGTACCCGAGAAATCCGATGCGCGGTCGGCTGAGCAGAAGTCCTCCTTTCTGGCCCGTGTCGGTACGGCGGCGCAGAACGGCTGGGGCGAGGCGACCGGTATGCTCGCTTTCATCGGCGAGATGACGATGGCTGTGGGGCGGCTCCTGCGTGGTCGAGCGCGCTTTCGTATGGTTGATCTCGGCCTGATGCTGCAGCATTCGGGCGCGGATGCACTGCCGATCATTACGTTGATCTCACTGCTCGTTGGATCCATCTTCGCATTCGTTGGGGCTGTCCAACTCGAGCAGTTCGGCGCGGCGATCTACGTCGCCGACTTGGTCGGAATCGCCATGACACGCGAGATGGGCGCGATGATGACGGCGATCGTAATGGCCGGTCGGACCGGCGCGGCATTCGCTGCCCAACTCGGGAGTATGAAGGTCAACCAAGAAATCGATGCACTGGAGACCATGGGAATCTCTCCGCTCGACTACTTGGTCTTGCCCCGCATGATCGCGTTGTGCGCGATGATGCCGCTGCTTTGTCTCTATGCGGACTTTGTCGGGATCTTGGGTGGAGCGGCGGTGGGCGTCGGAATGCTCGGGATCGCGCCGTCTGCCTACGCGCAGCAGACCATTGGTGCCGTGACGTACACGCATCTAATTGGCGGGATCTGCAAGGCGTCGGTCTATGGAGTGTTGGTTGCGCTATCGGGGTGTATGCGAGGCATGCAGTCGGGGAGTAGTGCCTCGGCAGTTGGCGACGCGACGACAGCGGCGGTGGTGACGTCGATCGTACTGGTTGTCTGCGCTTCGGGAGTCTTTGCGGTGTTGTTTTATGCGCTCGGTATCTGAAGATTCGCAGCCGAGCGTCCATCTCGAGATACGCGATCTGACGATGGCGTACGGGTCGTTCGTTTTGCAGCGCGATCTGAACTTCACGATCAACCGAGGCGATGTTTTCATCATCATGGGTGGCTCGGGGTGTGGGAAGAGCACCCTGCTGCGCCACCTGGTGGGGTTGAAGGATCCCGCCAAAGGGGATGTCTTTTATTCCGGCGAGAGTTTTACCGAATCGGAACCCGAGCGGCGCCGTGAGATTCTCCGTGGCGTTGGCGTCACTTACCAATCGGGCGGCTTATGGAGTTCGATGACGTTGGCGGAGAACGTCGGAGTGCCGTTAGGCGAATACACTGATCTAACGCCGCGCGAGGTGAGCGAGGTCGCGGGATTCAAGCTGGCCCTGGTTGGCCTGCGCGGCTTTGAGGACTTCTACCCGTCGGAAATTAGTGGTGGTATGCAAAAGCGGGCCGGGTTGGCGCGAGCCATTGCTCTGGATCCGGAGGTGCTGTTCTTCGACGAACCATCTGCCGGTCTCGACCCGATCAGCTCGCGCTTGCTCGACGATCTGATTCTCGAATTACGCGACAGTCTGGGTGCGACGATCGTCATCGTAACCCACGAGTTGGCGAGTATTTTTGCGATCGGCAACAACAGTGTCTTCCTCGATGCGAAGACCCGAACGATGATCGCCCAGGGCGATCCGAAGTACTTGCGGGACCACGCCGAACACGATGATGTTCGCCGCTTCTTGCGACGCGGCGAAGAAGCGTAGAGGGTACCATAAGTGAACCGGGCAGGAGTATGAACGATGCGAAGCCGTGCTAACCCGGCCGCGATAGGTGCATTCGTCGTTGGTGCGCTGACGCTGGCGGTAGGGGCTGTCGTGTTGCTGTCTTCGGGGCGATTGTTTAGCGACAATGTTGCGCTGGTTGCGTTCTTTCCCGGCTCGGTCAATGGGCTCTCGATCGGAGCGCCGGTGAAGTTCAAAGGCGTCGAGGTCGGAAGCGTGCGCAACATCAAGCTGGCGGTCGACGAAGCGTATCGCACCGATTTTCATATTCCTGTCTTTATCGAGCTCGACCCCCGCAAAATGACGCGTCACGGCGCTCCCGTCACACCCGATGATTTGCGCGACAAGGAGTTGCTCGAGGATCTCTACAAGAGTGGTTTGCGTGCGCGGCTGGAGGCGCAGAGTTTTGTCACGGGAGTGTTGTATGTGGAGCTCGATATGCACCCGGGGACCGAGTACAGCTTGCACTTGGATGGCGATAGTGAGCTGCGTGAGATTCCAACCTTGCCGACAGTGTTGGAGCAGGCGACGTCCGCGGCGGCGGCGATTTTCGCGAAACTCGAAGAAGTCGATTTTGAGGGGTTGATGAACTCGATCGGGGTTACCGTTGCAGAGATCAACTCTCTGGTGAGTTCGCCCGAGCTCAAGGATACATTCAAGAATCTCAATCGTGTTCTGAAGGATGCCGACGAAGCGGTCGGAAGCATGCGCGAGCTGGCCGACGCGACCCGGGGGAACGTGGATCAGGTGTCGTCTTCGCTCGACTCGACGATACAAAGGTCAAAGCAGACCTTGGATCGGCTGGATGCGACGCTTGCGGGTGCCGACACTGCCCTGCGCTCGGTGGGTGGCCTGGCGGAGTCCGAGTCTCCGTTGATCTACCAGTTGGGTCGGACACTCGAGTCCCTCGACGGTGCAGCGCGTTCGGTCCGTAGGCTGGCAGATTCGCTGGAGCGCAACCCGAGTTCTCTGGTGTTTGGGCGCGTTGAGGACGAGCAGCAATGAAAAGATGGACGATGGCACTGGCTGCGGCCCTGCTGTTGGGCGGGTGCTCGCTGCCCGGCCCCAAACCCGATCATACCCGCAACTACCTGCTGACGGCGGGTTCTCCCGGCGTTGCGACGGCTTCGGAGATCACGGTGGGAGTCGGCCCGGTTTCTCTCCCGGCTTATCTCGATCGGAGCGAGGTCGTCGTGCGCGTTTCGGAGAACGAGTTATCGATCCTCGGCGGGCACCGCTGGGCCGAGTCTCTCGATTCCAACTTCCGTCGGGTCCTGGCGGAGAATGTTGGTGCGATGGCCGGGACACGCAACATCCTCGAGTTCCCATGGCCGGCGGATACGAAGCTGGACTATCGAGTCACGGTCGATGTCGAACGATTCGAACCGAACGACGCCGGGTTCGCCGTATTGATCGCACGATGGCGAATGCAAAACGGTGACGGGCAACAATTGGCGTCTGGTCGATCGGCCCATCAGGCGCGAATCGAACCGAGAACGACTTCGGCCGCCGTCGCGGCGCTCAGCCAAGTCGCGCGGCTCCTAGCCGAAGAGATTGCCGCTTCGATTACTTCTATCGAGCCACGTGCGGGCCGGTAGGCGTTAGTCCCAGATCGGAGGTTTGCGGTCGATCCAGGGACGCGCTTCCTCGAGCTGCGCAGCCAGGCGGAAGAGGGTCGCTTCGTCGCCGTAGCGGGCGTTGAAGAGCACTCCCACCGGCAGGCCGTCACTGGTCCAGTGTAAAGGCATCGACATCGAAGGCTGTCCAGTGACGTTGGCGACGGGGGTAAACGGGACGTAATCGATGATCGGTGCGAAGCCGGCCGCCGCGTCCTTCTCCGATGTGTCGATCACTCCGTTTCGGATCGGCGGGGCAGCCAGTGTTGGCGCGATCCAGGCATCGTAGGTTTCGTGGAAGCGACCGACTTCGCGGCCGATGATCTGCGTCATCGCGACGGCCATCAGGTACTGCGACGCGGTGATTGCGGAGCCCGACTGGTAGAAGGACCAGGTCAACGGCTCGAAGGCTGATTCGTCGGGAGTGATTCCGTTGATCGTCGCAAAGGCGTCGACTTGGAAGGCCAGGGCGGCGGCCCAGATGGTCATGAACGATCCGCTGAACATGTCGGGATCGACGTCGGGCTTGGCCTCGTCGACGGTATGCCCGAGGTCGATACATAGCTGCACAGTTTCATCGATGGCTGTTGCACACTCGGGGTGGATCGCCTTGCCGTCCGCGGCGTGCTTGGAGAATGCCAGGCGCAGTTTGCGGTGTGGCCGCCGGATCTCTTCGAGGAAGGGTCTGTCGACCGGCGGCGCACTGGATGGATCACCGATTTCCGGCCCGTGCGTACAGTCGAGAACCGCAGCGCTGTCGCGTACGGTTCGCGTGACTACGTGTTCGGCAATGATGCCGGCCGGCGCGTCGCCGATGACCGGGCCGAGCGGGTTGCGCATGCGCGTCGGCTTCATGCCGAAGAGTCCGCAACAGGACGCCGGGATGCGGATCGAGCCGCCACCGTCATTGGCGTGCGCGAGTGGTAGAATGCCGGCCGCAACTGCCGCGGCTGAGCCGCCGCTCGATCCGCCGGTCGAGTGATCGATGTTCCATGGGTTGCGGCTCGGGCCGTAAGCCTGTGGCTCGGTGGTTGGAAGGATGCCGAAC
This sequence comes from Deltaproteobacteria bacterium, assembly GCA_029262455.1. Classification (GTDB taxonomy): domain Bacteria; phylum Desulfobacterota; class Binatia; order HRBIN30; family CADEER01; genus CADEER01. Next base: position 530,679 of record JAJCZJ010000088.1, read on the forward strand.
TCCGGTGCGTTGGTCTTGCCGAGGATCACAAAGCCGGCGTCCTTGATGCGCGTGGTCAGTGTCGAGTCCTGTGCGGCGGGGCGACCCGCCATGAACCGCGAACCGCCGGTCGTTGGGACACCCTGGTGATCGCCCAGGATGTCCTTTAGGAGGAACGGGACGCCGTGAAACGGGCCCCCGCCTTTCTGGCCGTCGAGGATCTTCGCGCGGGCGCGGGCGATGTCGTACATTTCGTAGATCACCGCATTGATTGTTGGATTGTGCTTCTCAATGCGTCGGATCGCTTCTTCGGTGAGCTCAGACGGGCTAGCCTCGCCTTTCGCCACGAGTTCGGCGAGCCCAAGAGCGTCGTAGTTCGCGTATTCAGCGATCGGCATGGTCCCCTCCATCAAAACTCGATCTGATCACAGTCGTCCTGCAAGCGGCAACTGACATGGAAGCCTTTGCTATTTCTCTGATTCGTCGCTTCGACCTGTCGGGGTGTTTCGCTCTTGCTGAATTTGTTAGCTATTCCCGGTGATCCCGCGAGTGCTAACCATCGCCGGCTCGGATTCGGGCGGCGGTGCTGGAATTCAAGCCGACCTGAAGACGATCGGTGTACTGGGTGGTTATGGAATGACTGCGATCACGGCACTGACGGCGCAAAATACTTTGGGTGTCAGCGGTGTTCTCACGATCGAGGCGTCATTCGTGCGCAAGCAGATCGACGCGGTCGTTGCCGATATCGGCGTCGATGCTGTGAAGACAGGGATGTTGGCGAACCGCGAGATCATTCTGGAAGTCGTTCGCTTTGCTGCAGAGCACGGGGAGCTTCCGTTCGTCGTTGATCCTGTTTTGGTGGCGGAGAGCGGCGCGGGCCTGTTGGAGCCCGAAGCGGAGTCGATTCTTCTCGAAGAGCTGGTGCCGCTTGCGACGATCGTGACGCCGAATTCGCAAGAGGCTGCTCGATTGCTAGAGATGTCGGTGGACGATCGCGCAACTCAACGCGAAGCGGCGCGACGTTTGGTCGATCGCGGAGCGCGGGCGGCTCTGGTGAAGGGCGGCCACCTGCCGGGTGCGGATGCTGTCGATGTGCTTTGCTACGAGGGTGAGATCGAAGAGATCTCGGGGCCACGAATCGCTGCTGCCAATACCCATGGGACGGGCTGCATCATGGCCTCGGCGATCGCCGTGCACTTGGCCTCGGGATCGGATCTCCTCGCCAGCGTCATCGCCGCGAAAAAGTTCGTTTCGCGAGCGATTGCTGGTGGGCTGGCCCTGGGCGCCGGTGCCGGGCCCGCCAATCCCTTTGCCAGGTAGGTTGGAACTACTTCGACATCAGTTTTTCGAAGAAGGCGGCAATGCGATTTGCGTTGGCTCTGAGATCGCCCTTGCCGTCTCGCGACTTTGATCGCATGTGGACGAGCGACCCGCCCTTGCCGTCGTCGCGAACTTCGATCACGAAATCGTCCTTGAAGCGGAAGAGCCAGGTCGTATCGATTCCCTCGATCTTGCGCTGTCCGGAATCGGCGAGGACGATTTCCCAGGTCTCCATCGCGTTGGCGACTTCGTAGACCTTGGCGAAGGCGTCGCCGGGAGGGATTGGAAGAGCCAGTGGTACGATCTTGCCGTAGCCCTCGAGTTGTTGTCGTGCGAACTCTGCGCCGGGGTAGGACATGTCGCGTCCAACGTTCTCCTCGAGGCGCGGAAGTTGGGTGAACTCCGGAGGGTTCTCGGTGTCGGTCGCAATGTCGTTGATTCGAGGTCCGTTGCTGGTCGATGCTGAGACCAGCACGGCGCCGAGAACGACGGCGGCGGGGACGAGTCCGCCGACTGCCGCACCCCTGCTCGCGGGGCCGCCCCGTGCGAGGGCAATGATGCCGCTGATCAACGCGATGATCGCGTCGAGCAACCCAAGGGCGAGCAGGCCGAAGCCGACCATTGGCGAGACGATCTCGAAGTGTGCAAACAGGGGCCCTACGAGGGCGGCGACAATAGCGAAGCCGCCGCACCACAGAGCAATTCTAGCCGCAATAGATGGTTTATCGTTCACGTCAGCGACCCAAGCAGAAGCGGCACGGATCTGTCAAAGGTTCGGCCAGGTCCTCAGCTGGCCCGCAGCGCGACGACCGGTAAAAGGTCCTTCTTACCCTTTAACTCAATGGTGCGAGGGTCTCTTTTTGGGAACTCTCGGTGCAGCTGGGCGGATGTCGACTCAGCGACCAGTAACTCGCCCTGCTGAGCGGCAGAAGACAAGCGTGCGGCCGTGTTCACGGTATCGCCGAGCGCTGTAAAGTCAGTAAACCCGCCTTCTGCGCCGACAGCTCCAATGTAGGCTTTTCCGGGGTGTACCCCGACGCCGATCGGAAGCCATGGCTGCGTTGCTGACCCGTGGCCGGTGGCATCCAGCAAGTCGTGACCGGTCTCGATGGCTTTGTCGATGTAGTCGGTGCCTGCGAAACCCGGAAGTAGCAGCCCGACGACAGCGTCGCCGATCAGTTGGTCGATGATGGCGTCTTGGCGCACGAAGACATCGGTAGCAGCGCGAAAGAATCGGTGAATCAGTGCACCGTACTCACGAGCGGGCATTTGCTCGGCGAGCGTCGTCGAACCCCGAACATCGGCAAATACGATCGCAACCTCGACCTCGGCGCCACCGGATCCTTTGCGGACCAGCCACGAAGCGCAGAATCGACAGATGCGCGGATTCCGTTTCCATGGTGCTTTGCCGATCAAGCGCATCAAAGGTGCGGCCGCTCCCTTAAACGGTGCGTGACACAGCTTACATCGTGGTGGCGACGGCAGCAGCCGGAACACAGATCGGCCGAAACGCAGCAGTGGATCGCGCCCTTCCAGAAAACTCGTCCAAGCAGCCTCGAGCTTTCTGGACTCTTCGGGGCTATTCATTGCGTGCCTCGAAGCCGCTCGTTCCGTACTCGAGCCTTTGAGTGGCGGCTCGCCTTAGGCGAATCCAGCGGTGATCCTGCGCCTTCACGACGACCACACTACAATGGGTGTCATGGGGGCAACAAACGCTTTCGTAGAAAGTGCGGTCTTAGACGATGGCGATCTATTGGCGGAGATGAAGCTGCCAGTCGTCTGGAACTTCCGGCGCGGGAAGTCTCGAGCGCATGTACAGCGCACGGGCGGTGACGCGTTGAAAGCTGTGTTCCGCTGCGCTGAGGCCGGAACTCGGTCCTTCGAGGATGGAGATGGCGCGCAGAACCGCTTCGAACGTGCAAAGTCGCGTCGGATTCTGCGTGCGTCGAACTGTCCAGTGGGAGAGGCCACCGGCCGGAAGCTTGCGTTGGGGCAACGCGCTAACCACGGGGACGCGCCGCGCCATCCGCGAGCATTGGCTCCAAGTGCCGTCGAGGACGACGAGCCGGCTGGGCGGAGGGTCGGTTGCCTCTGCTGGCGATAGGAGTGGTGGGGCATTGGTGCTGGGGAACAGTAAACAGCTGCCGGCGACATCGCGTTCGATCTCCTCGACGTCGAAGCGCACGTCCCGGGCACCGTAGATGAGTAGGGCACTATTCGGAAACATGTTCAGCAGCAACGGCGCGGTGCTCGTCGGCTTGAAGCGCTCGATTGCGTGTTGAACGACGACGATCCGGGTCTTCAGTGTCACTGTCGGTAACTCGGCGCACAGGCACAACCTGGTGTGTAGGCCGCAGTCGTTGCAGCGCCCCTGTAGGCTCTTACTGCGGATACTCATTTGCGTGACCACGTTGGTCGGCGACAGACAGTGGCAAGTTGGCCGGCGGTGCCTTCCAACGGCTAGTCGCCTTCCGGTGATTTCGCGTGCCGTGGCCTAGAATCGTCGGGCAGCGCCCACGGCATCGCGCTGTCGCACCAGATGTGCATGTCCGGCGCGAAGCTCTTCGGATCGTCGAGGGTACCGGCTTTGATGACCAAGCAGTCGGGGCAAAGAGTTGGTTCGCTAAAGACCTGTGAGCCGCAGGAGGGACAGCGCAGACGCGTTGCCATGCGACCGCTATCCGCTTGGATTTGATACTTCTGTGGAGACCCCTGGATCTCAACGGAAGCGGCACGGACGAAAATGTTGGCGGAGTAAGCGGCTCCGCTTACTCTCTGACAGTCGGCGCAGTGACAGAGATAGTGCACCGGCTTTTCTTCCGAGAAGGTGTAGCGAATCTCGCCGCAGAGACATCCACCGGTCTTTGGTTCTCCCATTGTTTCGCGCTCCATTGGTTCCAGGTCTAGCGGAGTGTACACGGTGATGTTCGTTGAGAGCCATAGGCCCTAGTTCGGCATAGGGGCTCTCAGTTTTCTGATGTCGCCGACGCGCATCGTGAATCCGGTGCGATCGAAGTAAGTGAGGAGCGCGATACTGAACTTTCGGCTGGCGCCGATCAGATCGCGCAGTCCGCGCGCGTCGATCTCGCCGTGTTCGGCGATGTGATCGCGGACTGTGTCACGCACGCGATCGAGTACGGCCGCACTGTAGATCAGCTTGGCATCGATGCGACTGGCCTGTCCCTCGCGTTCCAGTTGGGCGACGCAGTCGTCGAGTTGTTTCGCCGATACCTGTAGTTCGTCTGCGAGCTCAGCCGTGCCGGGGGGAGTGAACCCGCAACGGTCGAGAATAGTGATCAATTGTGAACCGAGCTGGTCGTGGCCTGCGTCGACCTCGATCTGGTGGTTTGGCAAACGCACGACGCTGTCGTCGCGACAAAGTATGCCGTCATCCGACAGTCGCGAGATGACTGCCCGGAAGATCTTCGCAGAAGCGTCGCCGACGACCTGCGAATGCAGAGATTCCATCTCCATGCCCGGCAGTTTTGGCTTGTCGCGGTGGAATGTCTCGAGGAGGGCCAGGATCTGTTCGGTGATGGCCCCCCATTGTCGCGTGGTCGTGTAGGCATCGGGTTGCGCGTCGCTGGGAAAGCGCAGGACCTTGGGATGGTTCTTCAACAAAGTCCGAACATCTTTGGCGCGCAGGTTGGCGGCGGCGGCAAGGTCGTCGGCGGTGACGATCTTTGAAGTCTGCAGATCGAGCAGTGCGTCGAGTTGGCGGACCGGGTCGGACGCTTCGAACAGACGCGTCAGGGCAGGCAGGCGAGGATCTGCGCCGCGCCGCGGCTTGGTCGCAAACGGGTAAAGAATCACGCCGCCGCCGATGGTTGCCCGCGCCGTCTGCTCGCGCAAGATGAAGCGGTCGCCGCCGAACGCAGCAAGCGGTTCGCGCAACGCCAATTGCACGATGGTAGACTCCTTGGCGGCGAGCTCTTCGCGTCCATCGAGATACAGAACCCTTGCCATTGTCTCTGCTGTGCCAATGTGGACGCGAACGTCGGAGTGGCGACGCAAGGGACGGCCGACGGCGGGTCGGAGCTCGACGTGCGCGTCGAGTCGTGTGGTGACGGCGTGTAGGGCTGCGTCGCAAACGACCTGACCGCGATTGATGTCGCCGGCTTCGATGCCGGCGAGGTTGAGTGCGATGCGTTGACCGCGCTGCGCACGGGGCACATCCGTGCCGTGGACCTGGACGCTGCGAACGCGTGCGAGTTGGTCCCCGGGTAGGATACGGATCTGTTGCCCGGGTTCGATGTTTCCCGCAGTCGCGGTGCCCGTCACCACCGCGCCGTGTCCGTGGATGACGAAGGAGCGGTCTACCGGCATTCGAAACATTCCGCGCGCCTCGACCTCTTCGAAGCTTGCGATCTCCGATTGGAGGGCTGATCGCAGGGCATCGAGGCCCTCACCGGAGATTGCCGAGACCTCGAGGATGTCGGCTCCTTCGAGCGCGGTGCCGTCGACCAGAATCTCGATCTCTTCACGGACGTCACGGCGTCGTGTTTCGTCTACGAGGTCGACTTTTGTCATGACGACGAGTCCGCGTTGTGTGCCGAGGAGGTGGACGATGTCGAGGTGCTCTTCGGTCTGCGGCATGACGCCGTCGTCGGCGGCGACGACGAGGAGTACGAGATCGATACCGTGCGCCCCTGCGAGCATGTTGCGGATGAACTTCTCGTGGCCGGGTACATCGACCACACCGACGCGAGTGCCGCCGAGGTCGAGCCAGGCGAAGCCGATGTCGATCGAGATACCGCGTTCCTTCTCCTCGCGCAGCCGATCCGTTTCGATGCCTGTGAGAGCTCGAATGAGCTGTGTCTTGCCGTGATCGATGTGTCCGGCGGTGCCGACGATCATGGAGCTGACGGCGCGGGATCTGAGCTGGGTGCCGCGGTGGGAACCAACGAGGCGGCGTCTTCGATGCAACGGCAGTCGAGCCAGAAGCGCTGGTTGTGTACGCGGCCAATGATTGGACGTGCGTTGGCGCGAAAGTGTGCAGCGATGTCGAGCGGTGCGATGGCAGAGTGTGCGATCGAGACGCCGCGACTCGCGATGGCCGCCGTCGGCTGCGCGCCGCTGCCGATTTGCGACTCGCATGCGCCGACGTCGACGTCGAAGTCAGGCCCGAAGAGTGTCGCGATCAGTTCCGCGGCGCAGGAGGCAACGGATTCGATCTGGGCCAGGTCGCGGGTCAGGGCCCGTAGGGTAGGCAAGTCGCTTAATAGATCGGTACTCGTGCGATAGAGGCGTAACGTCGCATCGAGGGCAGCGAGGGTCATCTTGTCGCAACGCAGTGCACGTTTGAGGGGATTCTTCTTCATCCCGGAGAGTGCCGCAGTGCGTCCTACGATGAGGCCGGCCTGCGGACCGCCGAGGAGCTTGTCGCCGCTGAAAGTGATCGCGTCAGCACCGCTGCGGACTCTTTCGTTGACCACGGGCTCGCTTGGCAGGTTGTAGTCGGCGAGGTCGATGAGCGCGCCGCTGCCGAGGTCTTCGACGACGGGGACGCCGTGCTCGCGCCCGATGGCGACCAGCTCGGAGAGCAAGACCTCGGCGGTGAAGCCGTCGATCGCGTAGTTCGAAGGGTGCACTTTGAGCAGCAGGCCGGTGTCGGGGCCGACCGCGTCGGCGTAGTCGCTGGGGTGGGTTCGATTGGTGGTACCCACCTCGCGAAGGATCGCGCCGCTCTTGGCGAGGATATCGGGAATGCGGAACGAGCCGCCGATCTCGACGAGCTCGCCGCGCGACACGATGACTTCCTTGCCCTGCGCCATGGAGTTGAGGGCCAGCAGGACTGCGGCGGCATTGTTGTTCACGACCAACGCATCTTCGGCGCCGGTAAGAGCCTTGAGGTGTTCGGTCGCGCTGGCGTCGCGCGAACCGCGGTTCCCGGTGGCAAGATCGAATTCAAGGGTGCTCGCCGAGCTCGCAATCTCGGCAACGGCCTGGATCGCCGGTTCCGCCAACTCTGCCCGGCCCAGGTTGGTGTGAAGCACCACACCGGTAGCGTTGACGACAACTCGTGGTGACGGAATCGAAAGAAGCTGGGCCAGCTCTGATTGGACGTCGTCGAAGAATGGATCGATTGCGAAATTTGCCAATTCGGATGGATTGACCCGGTAGGAGGCGAGTTGAGCACGGATTTGGCCGACCACGAGGTCGCGCGGAAACCGCTCCAATAAGGCGAGGGCGGATTGTTCGCCCAATAGGCGATCCACGGAAGGGAGGCTGCGCCGGCTGGTTGGCATTCAGGGATGGTGCCGCGATCAGGGGCGCTGCACAACCGGCCAAATCTTTTGCTCTTGACTCTCGGGATGGTTCATCTAGCCTGCGCCGCTAGGAGGCGAAGTATATGGTGCGTGTATTTCGAGGTATTATTGCGTTCTCGCTGGTCATGTGGTGTGGCACAGCGCTGGCCGGGGATTCTGGTAGCGACGAGTTTCAGGTCTCGTCCGCGGATTCGGCGCAGTACCACTTCAAGCCGTCCGTCTGTCAGTACGACAACGGAGATTTTCTCGCTGTCTGGAGCGAGCTGGGCCGCGGTAAGCATTGTCAAATCTGTGCGACGACGTCGGTTGCGATCGACGATGCCCCGACTTCCATCCACGGTCAACGTTTTGACAGTAGTGGTACGACGCTGGGGTCCGAGTTCGTCGTCGATACCTTCGAGTACAGCGAATTTCGCGAGGCATATATCAACCCGGTTCTCCCGTCGGTCGGTTGTACTCCCAGTGGCGGCTTTGTGGTTGCTTGGAGTCAGTACCAACCCGACGAAGGAATCGTAGACATGCCTGGGGCGACTTCCGGGGATTCGTTTTGCCTGGGACCGTTTTGCGGCACCTCGCGGGTTTTCTTTCGGCGCGGAAATAGCAGCGACGTCATGATGAATCGCGAAGAAGTTACCGAGGAGGCGATTGCCGAGCAACGCAGCACGCGTGGCAGTGTCGCCGTGCAGGCCGACGGGGGGTTCATCGTGACGTGGCGCAGTCGGTTGCCGATCTCCATGTACGGCACAACCTCTGGCTATGGCACGACCTCTGGCAGCGGGATCCCGATGGACCCGCCGATGCAAACAGACGGCGACGACTGTGGCGTTTTCGCGAAACGCTACGACTCGGGGGGCTTCCCGGTCGGAACTGAGTTTCAGGTCAACACGTTCACGACGAACGTTCAGGCGTACCCGTCGATTGCTGCCGGCGACGACGGTTTTACGATCGTCTGGACCAGCTACGGTCAAGATGGCGAAAACTTCGGGGTGTTTGGCCAACGATTCAACTCGACGGGCTCAGCCGCTGGCACCGAGTTTCAGGTCAACACCTACACGTCCGGAGCCCAAGGCTACCCCGACGATAGTCCGTCGATCGGACAGGGTGCGGACGGGGACTTCGTCGTAACGTGGAAGTCTCGTTCCACGAACGTCGCTCAGGCCCCGGCGGTGACGACTGCGACGCGCGCTTCGCGCCGACGTGCCGGCCGCGCCCAAAGCGGGGCGGCGACGAGCGGCGTAATGCCACCGGTTCCTGGCGTTACAGGCACGATGGCAAAACTTTACGACAGCGCGGGGAACCCGATTGGGAGCGAGTTCGTAATCGATGACGAAGTGAACAAGATAAGGTACTCCGCGCCTGCCGTCGATGTGGGAGCATCGCAATTCTTGATTGTCTGGGACCGGCGTGAGCCCGAGCTTGCCGCTGCGCCGCAGGGTTTCATTGGCGGCGGTGGTGGACCACCCAAAGACGTTGTGGCACGGCGTTATGCGCTTAGCGATGGCTCGGAGATCGGTAGCGAGTTCATCGTTCACACGGATACCTACGGTCAACAGTATCAGCCGGACGTTGCCACCAACGGTGACGATGCGTTCGTCGTCGTTTGGGCGAACTATTCTGATTATGGCGGCGGCAGGGCCGTCGCCGGTCTTTCGGGTCCGGCTGGGCCGAGCAATGGCATCGTCGGCATCGTTTCGATTCCACCCGACACGCCGACCGTGACCCCGACGACTACGCCAACAAACACGCCGACGAGCACGCCGACGAACACGCCGACAGATACCCCCACACAGCAGCCTGATGGGGCGATTTGTGCCGTGCCAAGTGAGTGTCTGTCTGGTTTCTGTGAGGACGGTGTCTGCTGTGACACGGGCTGCGACGGTTCGACCAATGTCTGTAACCTCGGCGGTCCACTGAACGGTGTGTGCACATCGGTAGCGGCTCCTGCCCCGACGGTCTCTCGGTCGGGCATGGCGATTGCGATTGCACTTCTGAGCTTGATCGCGCTCGGTGGGCTGATCCGACTGCGCAGGGTTGAATAACAGAGGATAGGCGATTCCTTGATCTTGGGACGGCGGGATTGACCCGCCGTCCCTTTTTCGTGGATGCGCTTGAATTCTCTACGGTCGTCGAGATGCAACGCGATTGCGCTTGATGTGCGACAGCGACCAATGCAGGCTTCAGGGTGATGGAAGGTCGGCTCTCTCATAGTACCGCGACCGCCGAGCGGTCGGCTCGACTCGTCGTGGACCGATTGCGCGACAACGGTTTTACGGCGCTGTTTGCGGGTGGTTGTGTTCGCGATCGCTTGCGCGGTGACGAACCTGCCGACTTCGATGTGGCCACGGACGCAGATCCCAAACAGGTCTGTGCTTTGTTTGAGCGCACGGTGCCGGTCGGGGTCAGCTTTGGTGTGGTGTTGGTGCTCGTCGATGGGATCTCGATCGAGGTCGCGCAGTTTCGCGCCGACGAAGACTACGTCGACGGTCGTCACCCGGTCGGGGTGCGTCCAGCGACCGCGGAGGAAGATGCCCAGCGGCGGGATTTCACGATCAACGGGATGTTCCTCGACCCGGAGACGGGCGAGGTGATCGATTACGTCGGCGGCCGAGCCGATCTCGATGCTGGAATTCTCCGTGCGATTGGCGATCCGAACGAGCGATTTCGCGAAGACCACCTGCGTTTGTTGCGGGCGGTGCGCTTTGCCGCTCGGTTCGGTTTCGAGATCGAGTCCACGACTCTGCACGCGATCGGTGCAAACGCTGGATCGTTGGCGAGGATTGCCGGCGAGCGTATCGGCGACGAGATCGTCCGTATCCTCACTGAAGGGGGTGCGCGTCGAGGCTTCGAGCTCCTCGATCAAACCGGGTTGTTAGAAGTCGTCTTACCGGAAATCTCCGCGATGCACGGTGTCGAACAGTCGCCGGACTTTCACCCGGAAGGAGACGTGTTCGAGCACACTCTGCGTTTGCTGGAAAACTTGCGAAATCCCTCGGAGTCGTTGGCCCTGGGCGCCCTCTTGCACGACGTGTCGAAGCCCGAATGTGCCGGTCGTAAGGGCGACCGGATTACGTTCTACGGGCATTGCGAGCGAGGTGAGGTTCGCGCCGTCGAGATTTGTCAGCGACTGCGGCGCAGTCGGGAAGTCTGGGATCGCGTCGGCTACTTGGTCCGCAACCACCTGCGCCATACCGCCGCGCCGGAGATGAAGCGATCGACGCTTTGTCGGTTTCTCGCTGCGGATGGCATCGACGAACTACTCGAACTGGCTCGTCTCGACAGCTTGGCCGGCAACGGCGACCTTTCGTCGTATGAGTTTTGCATGCGCCAGAAGGAGTCGATCGGGCGGGAAGCGCTGCGGCCTCCTCGGTTGCTGAATGGCCGTGACTTGATCGATCTAGGGTGGCAGCCGGGACCGGAGATCGGCGCCATCCTCGAGGCGATCGAGGACCAGCAGCTCGAGGGTTTGCTGAACAGCCGCGACGAGGCGCTCGGTTGGGTACGGGAGCACTACGGCGCGGGCGGAGGATGAGATGGCGGACGGCTTTCTGATTGAAGTTGACGACGAAACCTTGGGACGTGAACGCGCCAAGGCGCGTGCTCTTCGCCAGTCGACTTGGTGGCAGCGCAAACGTTCGACCGGCGTGTGTCACTACTGCGAAAAGAATGTCGGAGCCAAAGCTCTCACCATGGATCACCTCGTACCCCTGATCCGCGGCGGCAGATCGAACAAGGGGAATATCGTTCCGGCCTGCAAGGAATGTAACAACGAGAAGAAGCACAAGCTCGCCTTCGAATGGGAGGCCGACAAACAGCCTGAATAGCGTTACTCCTGACGTCGCTGGCGGGGTGGTGCGCTGAGCTCCGCGTAGCTGGTCAGCTCGATGCCATTGATGTCGAGCGCCTCCCGAACGCGACGGCTCGTGAGCGCGTCGACCTCCGCCTCACCACGGTAGTCGGCCGGCCGCCAGCGTCTGGCCTCTGAGTCGGGCTCTGCTGCGTGACAGTAGATCTCGCTGATGCCCTCGGGCAGCGAGTTGAGCGTGTGAACAAGGTAGTCCTCGTCGACGTGGCCGGTCTGATGCAGGCCAAACATCTGGTCTGGACTGCGGATCGAGTTGTCTTCGAATCGTCGAGCGGCCATCGCCCCGAGGCGATTGAAGATCAAAGTCTCGAGAGTCTTGCGCAGTATATGGCTGCGATCATAGCGCAGCGCCGGTATCAATGGCTCGCGTGCGAGCCGCATTGCCTCAATGCCGTACTCGGACGCCATGTCGAGTAGAATTGGGAGCACAGCGGGGTGCATGTGGATATTCAGGTGTCCGTCGACGTGGGACAGACGCAGTCCGGTGGCCAAAAACTTTTCGATCTGGGCGCGGATCTCGATTGCCAACTCGGCGCGGGCGGCCGGATGGAAGAAGTACCGGAGGCCAGCGGCGATCGGGTTGTTTGGGAAGTAACCTTTTGAATTGGCAAGTACCGGAATGCTCGAAGGAGGGGACACGGGCCGCCCTTGCACCAGAACCAAGTGGAGGCCGACGCTCAAGTTGGGATGGTCGCGGGCGGCATCGACCGCGTCGCGAAACGCCTGACCACTCACCATGAGGCTCGCGTCGGTCAAAATACCCTCCCGGTGGCTGCGCAAAATTCCGGCGTTGACGCCGGCCGACATGCCGAAATCGTCGGAAGAAACAATGAGCTTTTTGGCGCGAGGCATCGGTGATGGCACGGTCCTCGTCTACATCCCGGCGAGAGTCAACGGCCCGGGACGGTGGACGCAGCCGGGCGGGCCTGAAACGTGCGTTTGTCGGGGGTCATCCAGTCCGTGCCAGTCTTCGATTGACAACGAGCGCCGAGCCGTAGACGCTTAGAGGGTTATTCGGTCCCAGGTACGCGGGGACTCTGTTTTTGTAGTATTTTTCGATCGGTTTTCGCTAATGAGTTCGCACGCAGATCTTTCGATGCATGCCCGCCGCCGCAATCTGCGGCGCCTCGGCGACGAGACTTTTGATGTCTTGATCGTTGGCGGTGGTGTTACCGGAGCTGGTATCGCGCGCGATGCAGCGTTGCGGGGATTGAGCGTGGCGCTGTTGGAGCGGCGCGACTTCGCTGCGGGCACCAGTAGTCGGTCCTCGAAACTGATTCACGGTGGTCTGCGCTACCTGCAGCATGGCGACGTCGGATTGGTCCGCGAGGCGGCGGCGGAGCGCTATGTGGTGCGCAGACTTGCGCCACACTTGGCGCGGCCTGTGCCGATGGTGTTTCCCCTCGCGAATCGACGCGAGTACGCAAAGTTGAGTGTCGGCCTATGGACCTTCGATCGATTGGCCGGGGTATCGGAGGAAGAGAAGCACCGATTGATCACCGCGGAGGAAGCACTGGAGATCGAACCGCGTCTGTCTCGGGAAGAATTGTACGGGGCGGCACTGCACTACGAGTACGTGACCGACGATGCGCGCCTCGTGATCGAGGTCATCAAGTCGGCGGTTGGGCTCGGCGCGGTTGTGGCGAATCACGTCGAAGTCTCGGGGTTTGTCGTCGACGACGGCAAGGTTTGTGGCGTCGAAGCGCGCGATGAATTGGACGAGACCGAAGTGTTGGTGCGCGGCCGGGTCGTGGTGAATGCGGCCGGGCCCTGGGTCGACCAGGTGCGCTTAATGTCCGAGCCCGAAGGCGAGCCGCGTCTGCGGCTCACAAAAGGGGTTCATGTAGGAGTACCGACGAGTCGAATGGGGCTGTCGGGGATTGTCGTAATGACGGCGAGCGACAAGCGGGCGGTGTTTGCGATACCACGCGGCCCGGTCACGTATCTCGGTACGACCGATACCGAGTATCCGGACCTCGACTATTATCCCGAAGTGACTTCGGAGGATGTCGAGTATTTGTTGGACGCGGCCAATCGAACCTTTGATCTGGCGGTCCCGATGGTTGCGGGCGATCTGGTCAACGCTTGGGCTGGGCTGCGCCCGCTGCTGCATCAAGAAGGCAAAGAGCCGGCGGAACTCTCCCGGCAAGACGAGATCATCGTCAATGATGTCGGTGTCGTGTCGATTGCTGGCGGCAAGCTGACAACCTTTCGTCGGATGGCCGAGCGAGTCGGCGATCTGGTTTGCGCGCGTCTCGTCGAAGCGGGCGTATCACTGCCGCCGCCGGTAGCACTGAGCGACGAGTACCCGCTGAGTGGTGGCGAAACTGGGATGGATCTGGCGCGTTACGAGGATTACCTGGCGAGCCGAGTCCGTGGCCTGAAGCGCAATGCTGTGGAGCGTCTCGTTCGTCTCTACGGCAGCAATGCCTCGTCAATTGTCGACACCATGGAGCGGCGGCCTGAGACGGCACGTCCCTACGCGCATGACTCGACGCTGACTCCGGCCGAAGTCGAATACAACGTAAAGCACGAGATGGCGCTAACCCTGCAGGATGTCCTGGAACGGCGCACGCGCCTACTCTTATGGGATCTCCGCTGCGGAGCTCAGGTTGCAGATAAGGTGGCGGGTACTCTTGCGGAGCTACTCGGTTGGGACGATATTCGTCGCGAACGAGAGCTTGGAGAATACAAGACGTTGGTCGAACGCTTGCGGGCACCCGTCGTCGATCCGGCGATTGCTGAAGAGGAGCCGCAGGCGGTCAATGGCTGACCGGGATATTGAACAGCTTCGCACGGAGCTCGCAGCAGAGCTCGGTGCTGAGATCGTGCGTTGGGACGACGCCACACTGGCGGGTCGGGCCCACGACACTTGGCCTCTGTCCCTGGTGCGGGCACACCACGGTACGTTGCGTTCGCGGCCGGCCTGTGTGGTGACGCCGGAGTCGGTCGACCAGGTGCAGGCTGCGTTGGTGTACGCCAATCGCCACGACGTCAAAGTCGCGCCGTTTGGCGCAGGCTCCGGCGTTTGTGGAGGCTTTCTGCCGGATGACGAAACGATGGTCATCGATATGGGCCGGATGAACCAGCTCTTGGAGGTCAATGAAAAGGCGCTTTACGCGCGTGTTCAGGCCGGGATGATGGGTGATGTCTTCGAAGCCGCGTTGAACGAGCGCGGATACACGATGGGGCACTTTCCCCAGTCGATCGATCTGTCGACCGTTGGCGGTTGGGTTTCGACCCGTGCGGCGGGGCAGTTTTCGAGCCGGTATGGTTCGATCGAGGACATGCTGCTGGGGCTCGAGGTTGTTCTCGTCGATGGGGAGAGGATCGCGATCAAGCCGTCGCCGCGCCGGTCCGCCGGACCGGACTTGCGACATCTCTTCCTAGGTGCCGAAGGCACTCTCGGGGTCATTACCGAAGTCATCGTTCGCATCATGCCGCTGCCAGAGACGCGTCGCTTATGCTCGTTCGCTTTCGCCGACTTCGATACCGGTCTTGAAGCCATTCGCCAGATCGTGCGCGCTGGCTGGCGGCCCCCGGTCTTGCGTCTCTATGACGAGCACGAATCAGGACGCCATTTTGGGCAATGGGTCGAGGGCGATGCATGTTTCTTGTTGATTCTATGTGAAGGCGTCGCGCCGCTTGCCAACACCGAAGTAGAGGCGTGTCGTGAGATCTGTCTCTCGCTGCAGGGCACCGAGACGGGCGAGGCGCCGGTCGAGCACTGGATGGGCGAACGCAACAACGTACCCAATCTAGCGGATCTGGTAGCGCGCGGGTTCGTGGTCGATACGATCGAGGTCACAGCCGATTGGTCAAACATCACAGAGCTCTACAGCGCGGTGATCGCAGCGGTGGCTTCGGTGGAGAGTCTGTTAGTCGTGTCCGGCCACAGTTCGCACTCGTACGCGCAGGGAACGAACATCTACTTTACTTTCGTCGCGCAGCCCGACGACCCGGGGGATGCGGAGAAGGTCTACCTCGAGTGTTGGAAGAGGGCGATGGACGCGACCGTGCGTTGTAATGGGTCGATCTCGCACCATCACGGGGTCGGCCGGCTGCGGGTGCCGTGGATGAGGCAAGAACACGGACAAGGGATTGAAGTGCTGCGTGCGGTCAAACGTGCGCTGGATCCAAAAGGCATCCTCAATCCAGGGGCCTTGCTGCCGGAGTAGGCACACGCGTGTACGTACTGGCGATCGACGAAGGTACAACTGGTGTCCGCGCCCTGATCTTCGACGAACAGAGTCGATGTCTAGGCCGCGCCTATGAAGAAGTTGAGTCGTACTATCCGCACGACGGCTGGGTCGAGCAGGATGCTGCTGACCTTTGGCGGCGAACGCTGCGGGTGGCGCGTCGCGCACTGAAGGAAACCTCGCTGCGCGCTTCCGACCTGGCATCGGTCGGAGTGGCAACTCAGCGCTCTACCGTGGTGGTGTGGGACCGTCGCAGCGGTGAGCCGGTCTGCCCGGCGATCGTCTGGCAGGACGGTCGCAGTGCGCACCGGGTTGCTGAGCTCCTCGAGCAGGGGATCTTCGTCACCGCGCACGCGTCTGCGACGAAGTTAGAGTGGATCCTGGCGAATGACGACGCTCTGCGGCGGCGGGCCGAAAAGGGTGAGCTGTGCTTCGGGACGGTTGATTCCTGGCTGGTCTGGAACCTGACGGGCGGAGCCGCCCACGTAACCGATCACTCGCACGCTTCTTGCACCGCCATGTCGGATCCGTTTACCGGCGAGTGGCATCCTGACATCCTGGGCGCGTTGCGGGTGCCTGAGATCATGTTACCCAGGGTCGTCGATACCAGCGGCGTGGTTGCTGAAACCGCACCGGATGTCCTGGGTGCGCCGGTTCCCATTGCCGCGATCGCGGGCGACCAACAAGCAGCGATGTTCGCCGAACTGGCGACCGAAAAGGGATCGGTGAAGGTGACCTTCGGAACCTCTGCGATGGTCGACGTCAACACTGGTACGGATCTGGTGCTGTCCGAGAACGGTGCCTATCCGCTCGTGCTGTGGAGTCGCGGGGGAGAGCGGACGTGGTGCCTGGAGGGTACCGTGGTTACCGCCGGTGCGGCGGTGCAATGGTTGCGCGACGGGTTGGGGATTATTGCGTCACCGGACGAGTCGGGACCACTAGCTGAGTCAGTAGAAGACGGAGGCGGCGTCTGGGCGGTCCCTGCACTGCAGGGGTTGGGGACGCCGCACATGGAGCCGAGCGGGCGCGCCGCGATTGGTGGCATTTCGCGTGGGACGACGCGTGCGCACATCGTAAGAGCCGTACTCGAGGGAATCGCTTTCCGGACACGTGAGGCCTTAGACGCGTTGTTGACCGATGTCGGTGTGGAACGACCGACGCGAATTCGCGTTGACGGCGGAGCCGCCGCCAACGAGTTTCTGGTCGCGACTCTTGCGGATGTGCTCGGAATTGAAGTCGAGCGACCGGAGACAATTCAGGCGACAGCGCTGGGCATCGCCTATCTCGCCGGTGTGCCGGTTGGGGTATGGAGCGGCGACGAAGAGATCCGCAGCAACTGGCGCAGCGGAGGGGTCTACCGGCCGAATCTAAGTGAGGATCAACGCCAACAGCGGTACGAAAGCTGGAGCCGGGCTGTCGATGCTGCCCGGCTCGGAGGGCTGGCCTAGCAGCCCTCCGGCGTGCGGGCGCAAGAGCTTAGTTCCAGAGCACTCCGAAGGCCAAGCCGCCGCCCCACTCGCCGCGCGACAGGCCGGACTTTGTATCGAGCCCCCAACGCGATGCGAAACGTCCATCGTTGCCGGATCCGGCGGCACCGCCGGTCAATCCATAGGATCCACTGGCGCTGAGTTGCAGGTCAACTTTGCCGGCGTGAATCAAGTAGTCGATACCTGGTTGGATCGCGAGTACGTTGTTGCCGGCACCGTCGTTGAACTCCTGACCGGCGAGCTCCAGGCGTAAGCCCAGAACGTCCAGGATAGGAAACTTGACAGATCCACCGTAGAGGATCGACTCCGAATTGCCGTTGGGCAAGATGGGCAGACTCGACACGGAGTCGCCGTCTGGTGCGTTGTGGTTCATAAAGTTGTAGCCAACGTGGACGTTCAGATCGACCGGTCCGAGGTGGGCGGTACTGGTCAGGAACGGAAGCACCCCAATACTGCCTGTGCTGATACCGACACTCTCGCCGCCGCCGGGGAACGTCAGCATGAGACCGGCACCGAGGTCGAAGAACTCCTTGCGCAGCGCAATGAACTTCAGGTGGGCGCGAATGTCCCCGACCTCGTCCTGGCCGCTTCCGAGATTGCCCTGAGCGAGGTTGTCGCCGCCCGTGATATGATACGGAATGACGACACCGCCCTGGAAGCTCTCGCCACCCATGACCAGTCGAATCTCAGCCGTCGCCGACTCTTGGTTGACCTTGCGCGCGTTGCCCAGGCTATCGCGGAAGACCACTTTCTCGTCGCTCGTGTAGAATCCGGCGATCCCGAAGTAGCTGCCCGTCACGGTGTCGAATTCGAAATGGTCGAAGTTGCGAATCTGCAACTTGGCAGGACCCTCCTCAGTTGCGGCGCTGCTCGTTGAAATAACCGCAGCAGCTGCGAGCGTACCCAGAGCGATCCGAAAGACTTTGCCCCAATTACTCATCGACCAACCCCCTTCATTAGGCGACGACATGCCGATTCACATCGTCGGCCCTGCTCAATTTCCAACGCCATTCTGTTTTGCCCAGGCAGCGTTCCGATCAACGACTGCGGCAGCATGTCGATATCCCTGGATGAATGCAAGCTCCGGAGGGGCACCCAGTTGCTGCTGACACGGTCGGCGCGGTAGGATCTCCCGCAGGTCCCCTACGATGTCTCAATACGTCCCCGACAAGGCTGCCGCCGTTCCCGTGACGCGGCGCGAACAGCTGATCGATTACTTCGCTGAAGCGGCCAAACCGAGTTCGGAGTGGGGGCTGGGCACTGAATATGAGAAGGTCGCTGTACTGCGTGAAGACGCGCGTGCGGTCCCGTTTTCTGGTCGGCGCGGGATCGAATCCCTGCTGCGCGACCTTGCCGAGCGATTTGACTGGGAGCCGATCGAAGAAGAGGGGCGCGTCGTAGCTCTGAGCGGGGCAAGAGCGTCCGTTACCTTGGAGCCCGGTGGGCAGCTCGAGCTGAGCGGCGAGGTCTGCGATAGCGTTCATTGCGCCGAAGCGGAGTTCTCGCGTCACATAGAAGAGATCTTGGCGGTGGGTGAGGGGCGAGAAATCGCGTTTCTCGGACTCGGGATGCAGCCGGTCAGCCGTGTCGAGGAGATCGAGCGGGTTCCCAAGAAGAGATACGGAATCATGGGTCCGCACATGACGAAAGTGGGGACTCTTGGACAGCGAATGATGACGCAGACGGCGACGGTGCAAGTCAACATGGACTTCTCCAGTGAGTCGGATGCCATGATGAAGCTAAAAGTTGGCATGGGCTTGGCGCCGCTGCTCAATGCGATGTTTGCCAACTCGCCTTTGTCCGACGGGGATCTCAACGGTTACGTCTCCTACCGCGGACACATCTGGACCGACACGGATCCTGCCCGCTGTGGTTTCCTCGAGTTTATCTTCGAGGAGGGCGCTGGGTTCGAACGCTATGCGGACTACGCTCTCGACGTCCCGATGTACTTTATTGTGCGCGACGGAGAATGGTTCGATATGACGAGTCTCACCTTTCGCGAGTTCATGGACCGAGGTCACAAGGGCCATCGGCCGACGATGACCGATTGGGATTCGCACCTGACGACTCTGTTCCCGGAGATGCGATTGAAGCGCTACATCGAGATGCGCTCGGTGGACAGTCAGGCGCCTGAGATCATGTTGGCGGTACCGGCCCTGGCCAAGGGAATCTTTTACGAGGAGGACTGTCTCTTGGCGGCTTGGGACTTAGTCAAGGCCTGGAGTTTTGTCGAACTCAACGAGCTCTACCGAAGCGCGCATCGGCGGGGTCTCCAGACCAAAGCCGGTCGGACTTCGTTTCGCGATCTGGCGATGGAACTCTTGACCATCGCGCGCACCGGCCTCGAGCGACATGCTGTGGTCAACGTGAGTGGTGACGACGAGAGTGTGTACCTGGAACGGCTAACCGAGCTCAACTCGCGCGGGATGTGCCCGGCCGATCTGGTGATTCAGCGGTGGAAAGGTGAGTGGAATCAATCCCTGGCTCGGTTGGTCGACGGGAGCTCGTATCGCGCCGCAGCTTAAAGTCCCGGTGCTCATTTTTTCGATCGGGCTGCTGACAGCCATCGCTTACTTGCCGTCGTTGTCGGTGCCGTTTCAGTTTGACGACTACGCTCGTATCAGTGGCAACTGGAATCTCCGGGACGGCAATTGGTTGCGCGGCATTGCGCAACTGGGAGGATCGCGCGTCGTTCCGGCCGTGTCGTTGGCTTTCAACTACTGGCTCTCCGGGGAAGAGACCTGGACCTACCATGCCGGCAACCTGATCGTCCATTTGCTGGCGTGTTTGGCGGTCTGGCGTCTGCTTTGGTTGTTTGTACAGACGCCGCGTATCGGCGAGCGACTCGCGCCGTCCGATCGCGTGTTCTTCGTGGCTGCCGCGACTGCGGTTTTCGCTTGTCATCCGCTGCAAACCCAAGCGGTGACGTACGTCGTGCAGCGCTTCGCTTCGATGGCGGCGCTGTTTTACGTCGCTAGCCTCGGCGAGTATCTCGCCGGTCGGCTGCTGCAGTGCGAAGGCCGCAGCGGTCGGTGGCATTTCGTTGGCTCGGCGGTGCTGGCACTGGCGGCGCTGTTGTCGAAGGAAAACGCGATCAGTCTGCCGTTGGCGGTGGTGTTGGTCGAGCTAGCTGGCTTTGGCAAGCGTCAGCTCGGTGCTCTGTTGCGCTTTGGGCTGGTGGCATCGCCTATCTTGGCGATCCCTGTTGTCTGGAAGCTCGTGGCCTGGCGGTCGCGTCTTTCGGTCGAAGACGGCGGCGGTTGGTTGCAGCAGATCGGCGACTCGATTTTTTCACAGGGAATCAATGCCACCAGCACGATCGGACCTGTCGAGTACTTCCTGACGCAAATGATCGTCCTACCGCGTTATCTTTGGCTCTTTCTGGTGCCTGTCGGACTCAACGTTGACCACGACGTCCCGGTGGCGACTACGTTGAGTGCGGGTGTCGTTGCTGGGGCAGTGTTCTTGCTCATGCTTGCGTCGGTCGCGGCCCGGGCGCTGCGCCGCGCGCCACTGTTTGGCTTCGGCCTCGCTTGGGTGTTCGTCGCGCTCAGTGTGGAGTCGAGTGTCGTTCCGATTCACGACGTCATGATGGAACACCGCGTCTACTTGGCGATGCCGGGACTCGCTGTGCTCGCGTCGCTCGCTCTCGTCTGGCTACGCACGAAAGTCGGCGCTGCGTCGGTCGGCGCTGCGGTTGCGATCGTCCTGGTCCTGGCCTCGGCGACGTTTGCACGCAACCAGGTGTGGTCGAGTGCCAAGTCGCTCTGGTCAGATGCTGCGGGCAAGTCGCCGAACAAGCCGCGCGTGCTGATCAATGTCGGTGTGGCGCACCATGGCGAGGGGGAACTCGATGAAGCGATCTCCTATTATTGCCGTGCCCTGGCCTTGGACCCGGAAATACCGCTAGCCCGTGACAATATCGAGATCGCGCTCGAACAGAAGGGCGTGCTGAGCGACGTCTTGGCTAGGTTGCGGCCGCAACGAGTCGAGGTGCCGGGAGCACCCGCTGGTGCAGTCGTGCTCGAGTACGACCCTTCGACGGTCGTATGCGCGGAGGGCGGTGGGCAATAAAAAAGGGAGAGGCGAACGCGCCTCCCCCTCTATAATAAACGTCGGCCGAAGTTAGGGCAGAACAGTCTTGGTTGACGGAAGGCACAGCAGAAAGGCCTTCTTGGCTTGCAGCTGCAACGTACCGAGCTGGTTGACGATCTCGACGTTGGGACGATCGGCCGAGTTCAACCGCGGTCCCTTCACCTTGTAACAGGTGAGGTGGTCGTCGGTGTTTAGGATACCTTCGCCGTTCTTATCGACGGGATTGCAGAAGACGAAAGGCTTCTTCGCTTCGAAAGTGCCGTCGTTGATGGCGAACTGATCTTGCAGCGTAGCCGAGGTCTTAATGAACTTTGGATTCTTCAGATCTTTGACCTTGTAGCACTTGTAGTGATCCAGGTTGAATTGAGCCGTTGCCGGCACCACGGATCCAGAGACCATTATGGCGGCCGAGAAGGCTACGATCGAAAGTATACGCATGGGTATTTCCCCCTGTTGTGGAAGCGTGCAGCTAGATGAACGCTCTTAGCACGCTGAACAGCTATCCTATTTCACATGGGGCGAAGTCAACAAATTTTCGACCCGAGGCGCAAAATAGTAAAGATTAGTACAACTTATTCGAGGGCTTTTTGGGGGTGCGGCTATCTGGTCTTGCGGTGCCGTCTGGGGGTCTGTAGCGTCGGTCTCCGACTGATCAGGATCTGGTGGAATGCCAAGTAGAACAAGCAATTTTCTCGTGCTGGTGGCCGTGATTTCAGGGTGCTCGGGTAGCGGCTCTGGGCCCGCGGAGACTACGGGGTTGAGTGCGAAGATCGAGGCCACATCGAGACCGGCGCCGTCTGCCTTGGTCCTGCCCTCGCCGGTCCCAATTCACAAGGCTGTGTCTTTCCAGGGGCTGCTGACGGCGGCCGCTGCCGGTGACGCTGCGTCGATTCAGAAGTTTGTCGATGCCGGCGGCAAGGTGCGGGTGCGCAACGCCGATGGCTGGACTCCTCTGTTGGTCGCTGCCCATCACGGTCACGACAATGTTGTCAGGCTACTGATCGAGCATGAAGCCTTGCTCGATGCGGCTGACAAGAATGGGGAGACAGCGCTGGTGAAGGCCGCGACCGCTGGCCACGAATCTGTGGTTGAAATACTGGTCGGTGCGGGCGCTGGCGTCGAGGGCGATAGCCCACGTGGTTGGACGCCGTTGATGGCGGCGGCCTTCGAGGGGCATGACGTGGTGGTTCGGCGGTTGATCGCGGCTGGGGCAGATGTAAACGCCGCCGACGAACTCGGGCCGACCGCGTTGATTCGAGCGGCGGGAAATGGATACGCGGCGATCGTCGACATGCTTTTGGCGGCTGGAGCGGCTGCGGACGCCGCGGACAAAGATGGGGTGACCGGGTTGTTGGCAGCCTCGGTGAAGGGCCACGAAGAAGTTGTCCGAACGCTGGTGAAAGCTGGGGCCGATCCAAATGTCCGGAGCAGCGGTGGGTGGATGCCGCTGCTGACTGCTGCGGCCGGTGGTTTTACCGAGATCGTAGAATTCTTGCTGGACAGTGGTGCGACGATCGACGCGCGCAGCAGGACCGAAATGACAGCCTTGATGCTTGCGACGGTGAACGACCACGCTGAAACGGTGGAGTTGCTACTGAGACGCGGCGCAAACCGCGATCTGCGCAACGTCGAGAAGGAGACGGCGCTCGATATTGCGAAGTTCTGGGATCACGAGGAAGTCCTGCAAGTGTTCGAGAGCGAAACTCCGGCCAAGGCGACTGCCGAGAAAGAAGATGGGACCGGGACGGTGCAGTGAGCCCTTCTAGTTTTCAGCCGACGCATCGGCAGCGCGCGCGGCGTTGGCGGCCGTTGGGTTGGCAACCATCGGGGATTATCACCTTGCTGACTGATTTTGGTGCCGCGGACGTTTACGCCGGGATCCTCGAAGGGGTAATTCTGAGCATTGCGCCGGATTGTCGTCCGGTAACCTTGACCCACCAGGTTCCAGCCCAAGCGGTCGAGGTGGGATCGATGCTGCTCCGCTCAGCGGTTTCCTACTTTCCCGAGGGCTCGGTGCATTTGGCCGTAGTCGATCCGGGTGTCGGCAGCGACAGAGATCCGATCCTGGTGGTGACTGAGAAAGGACTCTTGGTGGGTCCGGACAACGGCTTGATGCACGCGGCCGCGCTAGATTTGGGTCTTGTCGAGGTCCGACGCTTGGAATGCGACGACCTTTTTCTCAAACCAGTGAGCCACACTTTTCATGGCCGCGACGTGTTTGCACCGGTTGCTGCGCATCTCGCCGGAGGCAAAGCGCCCCAGCACGTTGGCCCGGTTGTTCCGGGGATGAAGGAACTCGATGGATTGAGGATCGACGAGCGAGACGGCAAGATCGTCGGACGGGTCGTCTATATCGATGGTTTCGGTAACTTGATTACCGACATTCCGGCCGATCGGCTCGATCGTGCCTCGACCGTCGAATTGGGCGAGCTGACTCTTCCCGGTATCGCGGATTCCTACGCGGCCGTGGCGGAGGGTGCGCCTGTTGCATTGATTGGCAGCTGGGGTTCGCTCGAAATCGGTTGCAATGGTGCTAGCGCGGCGCGGACTCTTGGTGCGCAACGCGGTGATCCCGTGACGGTCGAGAGAGGTGGGTCGTGAGTCGCGAAGCTGCTTGGACACGGCCCGATGGCGCAAGGGGACCGGGCGAGCTGCCGCTTCCGCGGACGGCGCGCCGACCGAATGTTGCTGTGAATGCCGTGCTGTTCGTCCTGACTTTTTTCACGATGGCGCTTTACGGCGCCCTGATGCAGGGGGCGGAAGTCTTCTCAGAACCGGGGCAGATTGTCGTTGGGTTTTCTTACGCGATCACGTTGATGTCCATCCTATTGGCCCACGAGTTCGGTCACTACTCGATGGCCCGCTTGCATCGGGTCGAAGCAACTCTTCCCTACTTCGTGCCAGCGCCGCCGCCGATGATTTTCGGGACTTTTGGCGCTTTCATTCGCATGCGAGGAGTGCCTGAGTCGCGTCGTGCACTGTTCGACATAGGCGCGGCCGGACCGTGGGGAGGGTTCATGGTTGCCGTGCCGGCGCTGGTTCTTGGTTTGCAAGAGTCGACGGTGATTCCCGTACCCGAGCATGAATTGGTGGGTCGGTTCTACGACGAGTCGATGCTGGTCCAGGGCCTACAGACTTGGATCCTCGGTTACGATCCTGCGATCGAACACGTCTCGTGGCATCCTGTGGCGCTTGCCGCGTGGGTTGGGCTGCTGGTCACAGCACTGAATCTCATGCCGATTGGTCAGCTCGATGGCGGTCATGTGGTGTACGCCGCACTCGGTGAGGAGTGGCACCGTTGGATTTCTCGCGGAATGGTCGTCGGTTTGACGATTCTCGGGTTGGGTGGTTGGCCGGGCTGGCTTTTCTGGGCGGCCCTGATGATTCTGATCGGGCTACAACACCCCCGCCCGGACGATTCGCGATCTCCTCTTGATCGACCGCGGATGATCCTGGCGTTTTTGACATTGGTGATCTTTGTGCTGGTGTTTATGGACGAGCCCATCATTCAGCGTCTCGAGCCAATCATGATCCCAGCGGGTAAGCTGATCGCGGTCTGAGATCCTGCCGAGTTCCGGGGTAGCTCTTGACCTGAGCATGGATCCGACGGCAGTTACTACGCCCATGAGCGACAGGCCTTCGTGGGACGAGTATTTCATGACCATCACCCGTCAGGTTGCCGAGCGTTCGACTTGTACGCGGGCGAAAGTAGGTGCGGTGATTGTGCGCGACCGAAATATTCTGGCGACCGGGTATAACGGATCGCCAGCCGGTCTACCGCACTGCACAGAGGTGGGGTGCCTGATCTACAAGTCCCAGACTCCCACTGGTGAGGCGGAAGAGAACTGCTTCCGCACCATCCATGCCGAGATCAATGCGATCACGCAGGCGGCGAAGAACGGAGCGACGATCCTCGGTGCGGATATCTACATCACGCACACCCCGTGCATTCACTGCTTCAAGACGCTGCTCAACACCGGCATGACGCGGATCTGTTACGACAAGGAGTACAAGCTGCATACGCTCGAGGAGTTCAAGGCCTACGCCCCGCAAGTCGAGCTAGTGCAGGTAAAGTAGCGCGGTAGCGGCGTCGCGAAGCGACCACCAGCCTCGCCAATGCCCAAGCCTAATCTACGAGCGGAGCGAGTTGATTGATGATCCGAAAAATTCTCGTAGTTCTCCTTCTATTGGCTGTTGGATTCCCACTTCTGCTCTACGTCCTCGGCAGTGGGATGCTGGGCTCCCGGTGGGGCGCCGGTGAGGTCACGCGTCAGCAAGTTCCTGCCGCTGCAGTGGCTGCGCGTGCAAGCCGCCAGGTGCGGGCTGCGTCACGTGGTGGAGCGGGTGCCGGCGCCAAGCAGATTCTTTTTGGCGATCTTCATGTTCATTCGACGTTCTCTTTGGACGCGTTCATGATGGCTCTGCCAGCGACTGGCGGCGACGGTGCTCGTCCGGTTGCCGACGCCTGTGACTTCGCACGGTTCTGTTCCGATCTCGACTTCTGGTCGATCAACGATCACGCCTTGGGGCTGACGCCGCGCGCCTGGCAGCAGACCGTCGATACGATTCGTCAATGTAACGCGGTCGCGGGCGACGCGTCGAATCCCGACGTCGTGGCCTTCCTGGGTTGGGAATGGACCCAGTTTGGGACGACGCCGGACAATCATTACGGGCACAAAAACGTAATCCTGCGAGACCTCGGGGACGGCCAGATCCCGACGCGCCCGATTGCCGCTCGGCCGCCCGCCGATGCCTGGGATCGAAACCCTTCTGATGTTCCGAGTGTGTTCGAGTTCGGGTTGCTGCCGCTGATACATCCGAACTCGTCATCCCTCGACTTTATCCGTTACATGCGCGATCTGGTCGCTGTTGAGGACTGTCCAGACGGCGTAGCCGTGCGCGACTTGCCCTCGAATTGTCGTGAGTCGACAGACACACCGGCGGAGCTCTTCGCCAAGCTCGATGATTGGGGCGTTGAATCCATCGTCATCCCGCACGGCACGACATGGGGCTTCTACACGCCGCACGGATCGGCGTGGGACAAGCAGCTCGAAGGGGCGATGCACGACCCCAAGCGGCAAACTCTGATCGAGGTGTTTTCCGGGCACGGTAACTCAGAAGAGTTCCGTCCCTGGCAAGAGGTTGAAATTCTCCGCAACGGCAAGAAGCGTTGCCCCGAGCCGACGGATGCGTACTTGCCGTCTTGTTGGCGTGCCGGTGAGATCATTCGCCACCGCTGTCTCGCCGCCGGCGGCAGTGACAAGAGTTGTGAAGTGGTCGCCAAGAAAGCCCGCGACGATTATGTCGAGGCCGACGTCTTTGGACACTTGACTGTGCCGGGTGTCGAGGCGACCGACTGGCTCGACAGTGGCCAGTGCCGCGATTGCTTCCAGCCGGCGTTCAACTTCCGGCCCAAGAGCTCGGCCCAGTACATCATGGGGTTGCGCCGCTTCGACACCGACAAGACTCCACGTCGCTTCAACTTCGGCTTCATCGCGTCGAGCGACAATCACACCGCCCGCCCTGGTACGGGATACAAGGAGTACGCCCGTACCCAGATGACCGAGGCGCGCTTGTCGAGGGCCGGCAGCAAGATGTTTGGCAAGATCGAGAAGGCGGCGCCGGAGCCGCGGTCGCAGACTCTCGATCCGAAGAAGCTCGCAAACAAGTTCTTTGACGTGAGGGAATCGGAGCGCGGATCGTCGTTCTTTCTGACAGGTGGTTTGGCTGCGGTTCACTCGGAAGGACGCAGTCGCGAACAGATCTGGCAAGCGATGCAACGGCGTGAGGTCTATGGCACCAGCGGGCCGCGCATCCTGTTGTGGTTCGATCTCTTACCAGCCAACGAAGGCGAGACCGAGGTGTCGATGGGCGGAAGCGCGCCGCGCTCAGTGCCGCCGCGCTTTCGCGTCCGTGCTGTGGGGTCGTTCGAACAGAAGCCCGGCTGCCCGCCCCATTCTCCGTCATCATTGGGAGCGGAGCGCGTCGATCACCTGTGTGGTGGTGAATGCTACAATCCCGGCGATCTGCGTCGCAAGATTGCGCGTATTGAAGTGATTCGTATTGCGCCCCAGAAGGACCCGCGGGAGAAGATCGCCAACTTGATCGACGACGCTTGGAAGGTACTCCAATGCGCCCCCGACGAGGCGGGCTGTACCGTCGAGTTCGAAGATCCCGATTTACTCGAATACCAGCGCGACATCCTCTACTACGTCCGCGCGATCGAAGAGCCGAGTCTTGCGGTCAACGCTGATCGCCTGCGCTGCAAAGCAAAGGGTGAGGACCCCTGCGCAGAAACCGATGGGTGTAGCGGCGATGACCCGAGCGACGACTGTTTGGCCGAAACCGAGGAGCGTGCCTGGAGCTCGCCGATCTACATTGAATGGGTTCCTCCCCCCAACCCGGTCGCTGACGTTCCGGTCGTTGACGAACCGGTCGTTGACGAACCGGCCGCGGGCGACGAGGTAGGAGTCGAAGCGCCGTAGTCAGGTTGCGCGCGGCCGGACAGCTAGTCTTCGGTCGTGCGGATGCTGGAACTAACCCGGCTGATCGCGTTGCGTGCCATCTCGCGGCCTACCGAGGGGAGTGCTTTTGGGTTGAAGAGGATATTGGTGGCCAGGTTGCACTCGTGCGTGCATTTGCACTTCGTATCCCAGATCTCGGAGCGTAGCCGATCGGCGGTGGTCGAGTTCCAAATTTTCTGGAAATCCAAATCGTTTTCCCGAAGGTCACCGAGATCTTCTCCGAGAATCTCACACGGCCGGATTCGCCCACGCTCGGAGATCACGACCGAGAGTCGTGCGGCGTAGCAAGGGAGCTCGAAATCGCCGCCGCGACCGATACGGTCCACGATGCCGTGCATCACGACGTCTTTGGCTTGGACAATGGCGCCGACCAAGCCGCGAAATCCCCGCACCTTGCCAGCGCGCACGGCCTGCTCGAGGTAGCGAGTCGCGTCGGCGTAGACGTTGGCTTCGAGGATGGCTGTTGCAGGGTCTTCCGGTTCGCCGCGGGTTCTCCCGATCGCGATCGAGTCGAAGTCGTGTTGGTCGATCAAGAAGTCTACTGATTGGCGCCAAACGTGCTGGTTGTCCGCGCTCAGTGGAAAAATCGCTCCGACGCCCAAATTGGCGAAGCGCTGCCGAAGTGGTGTCAGAGCTTGGTAGGTTTTACCCCATCGCCCGAATGCTCCCTCGCAGCGAGCGATATCGTCATGCACCGCTTCTGGGCCGAGCAGGGAGAGGTCGAGATTGAAGTAGATGTTCGGGTGGCGGGTACAGATCGTTTCAACCAACTCGAGAGTAGCGTCGGTGTACCAACCGTTCGAAGGGATGGTGACGTGCTCGACCTCATTTTGCTCGACAAACAGCGAAACGACGTCTGCCAAGTCTTTGCGGATGACGGGCTCGCCGCCTCCGATGAGCAACCAGGGGAACGGCGCCATGGACTGCGATACTTTGCGTAGCTCGTCTAGACTGAGTTCTTGTCGGACATCGGCGGACGCGATGGGCTCCCAGTAGAAGCACATGCGGCAGCGCAGGTTGCAGCGCGCTGTGACGAAGAGAATCACCTGAACCGGTTGGTCCTTGCGCGCCATTCGTGCGGCCAATCTAGCGAGATTCATTGACCTCTCCGACGGCGTGGCTGCGAGATCGCAGGCCGTCGATCGAGGCGATGATCACCGCCGTGCCTCCGCTCAATAGTTGAATCCAGTGTAGTGCGGCCGCTGCGGCGGCAAAGGCGGCGCCCTCGTGGGCGGCGACGAAGGTGTAGTACGACCAGTTGATCGAGACATGTGCCGCGATCGCGATTGTCAGGAAGCCGGCTGCTGCCGTCGTCGGCAAAAACAGCAGCACTACGAGTCCGGCCAAAATCATCCACGACGTTGCGAGAGCGGCGAACGCGGAGGCGCCATGATGATTGCGCTGCCCGGACCTCAGCTTTGCTGCCGATTTGATTCCGCGTGCCCATACCTGCCTGGCGAGCCAGTACGATTTCTTCCAATCCTCGGACAGGAGCTGTGTCAGGGTGAGTTCTTTGAGATGCTCGATCGCGATGGCGTGATCGAAGATGAGACGCTCTCCGGAGGCGGCCATGGTGATGGCGAGCTCGGTGTCTTCCCCAGCGGGCCACCGCGGATCGAATCCGCCGTAGGAGTTGAGCACGTCTCGCTTGATCGCCGCCATACATGTGTTGAGGGTACTCACCCAGTCGGACAAATGCACCAGCATGTGTGCCGAATAAAGGTTTTTGTGCCGTGCGAACCAGGTCACTGCCGGGCACTCGTCGGAGTATACGGCGGATATCACGGCCGGTGATTGTGGCTGTGCGAAGTGTTCCCGCAAGCGAGTAAACGTATCGGGCGGCACCAAGACATCGGCATCGACAAAGACGACGATCTCGCTGGTGGTCGCGGCAGAACCCGTGTTGCGAGCTGCACCGGCACCGCGATTGGTCGCCTTGCGGATGACCTCGGCGCCGAGTTGCTCCGCGATCTCGGCAGTTGCATCGGTGGAAGCGTCATCGACGACGACGAGCTGGTCGGGTCTGCCGTGGCAAGAACGCAAGCGTTCCACGCAGGCCCCGATTGTCGAAGCCGCGTTGTAGGCCGGGATTACCACCGAAAAGGTAGTTGTGGAGGCAGGGCCGGGCGAGCCGGGTTGCGGGCTGGACATCGGACATTTACTCGTACCCGCTCCCGTTCCCAGCCGTCAAGCAGCCAATTGTTGCCGAGGGCCTTGACGATTCCACGTTCTGCGATCCCCATTGCCATCCCGATGGTGCAGGTGCAGGATATGAGCATGCCCAAATATCGATCCCACACGACTACACACGGCCGAAATATGGCCGGCGCCCGCGCCCTGTGGCGTGCCACGGGGATGACCGATGACGACTTTGACAAGCCGATCATCGCGGTCTCGAACTCATTCACTCAGTTCGTTCCTGGCCATGTTCACCTGAAGGACCTCGGCCAGCTGGTGGTCAAGGAGATCGAGGAGTCGGGCGGAGTCGCCAAGGAGTTCAACACGATCGCCGTCGACGACGGCATCGCCATGGGACACGGCGGCATGCTTTATAGCCTACCGTCGCGCGAGCTGATCGCCGACTCCGTCGAGTATATGGTCAATGCCCACTGCGCCGACGCGCTGGTGTGCATCTCGAACTGCGACAAGATTACGCCCGGGATGTTGATGGCGGCAATGCGTCTGAACATTCCCGCGGTGTTCGTGTCCGGCGGGCCGATGGAGGCCGGTAAGGTTGTTTGGAAGGGTGAAGCGCGCAATGTCGACCTGATCGACGCGATGGTCGTCGCCGCCGATCCAAGTGTCAGTGACGAAGAGACGGCGGAGATGGAGCGCTCGGCCTGCCCGACTTGCGGGTCGTGCTCGGGGATGTTCACCGCCAACTCGATGAATTGTCTGACCGAGGCCCTCGGGCTGTCCTTACCCGGCAACGGTAGTTTACTGGCGACGCACGGCGATCGCCGTGCTCTGTTCTTGCGGGCGGCGCGGCTGATCGTCGACATCACGCGGCGTTACTATGAGCAAGACGATACTTCGGTGTTGCCGCGATCGGTTGCGAACTTTGACGCGTTCGAGAACGCAATGAGCTTGGACATCGCGATGGGCGGATCGACGAACACGGTTTTGCACCTGCTCGCCGCGGCTCAAGAGGGCGGCATCGACTTTACGATGGCCGATATCGACCGCTTGTCGCGATCGGTTCCGAACTTGAGCAAAGTTGCGCCGAGCACGCAGCTCTATCACATGGAGGATGTGCACCGCGCCGGCGGGGTCGTTGGGATCCTCGCCGAGCTCGACCGCGGCGGTCTGATTCATCGCGAGTCGCCGACGGTTCACTCGCCGACGATGGGTACGGCGATCGAGCGTTGGGGCGTGTGCAATACCGACGACGAAGGCGTGAAAACCTTCTACCGCGCGGCGCCCGGTGGCGTGCGGACGACAGTAGCGTTCTCGCAAGAGCGCCGTTACCCGGACCTCGACGTCGACAGGGCGGGAGGCTGCATCCGCGACATGGAGCACGCCTACTCGAAAGATGGTGGGTTGGCGGTTCTGTTCGGCAACCTGGCAGAGCAGGGATGTATTGTTAAGACGGCCGGTGTCGACGAAGAAAATCTCACGTTTTCAGGACCGGCACGCGTTTTCGAAAGCCAGGATGCAGCGGTGCAGGCGATTCTCCTCGACCAGATCAAGGCCGGTGACGTCGTCATCATCCGCTACGAAGGTCCGCGCGGAGGCCCCGGCATGCAGGAGATGCTCTATCCGACGAGCTACCTGAAATCGAAAGGGCTGGGAAAGGTCTGCGCGCTGATCACCGACGGCCGTTTTTCCGGCGGCACGTCGGGCTTGTCGATTGGTCACGTTTCGCCCGAGGCGGCAGAAGGCGGAACTATCGGCCTAGTCGAAGAGGGCGATCCCATCCGCATCGACATTCCCAACCGCGACATTAGACTCGAAGTGACCGAGGATGTGCTGGTGCAACGCCGCGCCACGATGGAAACCAAAGGCCGCCAAGCCTGGACGCCGGTTGGTCGTGACCGGGTCGTATCGCAGGCGCTGCAAGCGTACGCCGCGTTGACCACCAGCGCCGCGCGCGGCGCCGTCCGCGACGTCACACAATTGGATAAGCGAGCCGACGACCGCGCCGCGAAGACGCGGTCGACAAGCCCCGCGGCAAACCTGCGAAACTGATCGCCCCTTAGACGATGACCGGATCCCCGGTCGTCGCCGCCAACACAGAGTCAATTGTATCGACCAGCCGATCGAGGTCGGACTCCTCAATCATCAACGGTGGGCAGAGGACGACATTGTCGCCGCTGGCGCGAATGATGATCTTCTGCTCCAGGGCGGCGTCGCGAATCGACTCCGGTAGGCTGGAGGAGCCCTCGGGCGTAGCGAGCTCAACCGCAGCCATCAGTCCGATCGAGCGAACATCTCGAACGACGGAATGTTTGCGCAATTGATCGAGCCCGGAGGCCAATCGCTTGCCCAGCACGGCGGCTCGATTCACGAGGTCCTCGCGTTCGAGGATATCCAGCGTTGCCAAACCGGCAGCGCACGCGACGGGATGCCCGGAGTACGTAAAGCCGTGGCTCAGCGCGAAGTCGTGGCCCGCGTCGACGAACGCATCGTAAATCTCAGTACTCAGCGAGACCCCGCCGAGCGGCACGTAGCCGCTGCTGATCCCCTTTGCGAAAACCATCATGTCGGGCACCGCATCCCAGTGCTCGATCCCGAAACGTTTGCCGGTCCGACCAAAGCCCGTGATGACCTCATCGCACACCATGAGAATGTCGTGTCGCGTGCAGATGTCGCGGACGCGTTCGTGATATCCGGGCGGCGGCACGATGACGCCGCCGACGCCCTGGATGGGTTCCGCGATGAATGCGGCAATCTGATCAGCGCCGACTCTCTCGATGGTCTGCTCGAGCAGGTCGGCACAAGCAAGCATGCATTCGGGGTGACGCAGGCCCAGCTCACAGCCACCGCAATGCGGTCGAGCGATCCGCTCGACCCCTGGCATGAGAGGACCGAAGTCGCGGTGAAACTTCTCCAAGCCGGTCAGCGTAGCAGCGCCTGTGGTGGAGCCGTGGTAGGCCTCGGTCAGAGCGATGAACTGGGTCTTGTCGGAGTGGCCGCGTAGCTTCCAGTAAATCCGCGCGAGGCGGATGACGCTCTCGTTGGACTCCGAGCCGCCGGAAGTGAAGAGGACGTGATCGAGCGAGCCGGGCGTCCACGCGGCGATTCGCCTCGCCAACTCTTGCGCCGGTTCCGAAGAAAACCCGAGCAAGGTTGGCGCGTAGGACAGGGTTCGGATTTGCGCTTCGACCGCTTGCGCGATCTCGACCCGGCCGTGACCGACGGAGACGTTCCACAGCGACGATAAACCGTCGAGGTACCGATTGCCGTCGCTATCCCAAACGTAAGCGCCTTTGCCGCGCACGAGAGTCCGGGGACCGCTCTTCGCGATCCGCGCCGGCGAATCGAACGCGTGAATCAGATGAGCAGAGGCACTGTGCCGCTTGGCGACGGACATGCGTCCCCGATCACTTCTTCTTCAGAGCGACGTCCATCGCAGCGAGAAGCTCACCCGGGGCCTGCGGGTTCAAGAAGTACAAATACTTCTCGCGCGGCGCATGGATCGACTCTTGGAACTCACCCTTCGAGGAAAGGAACAGCGTGCGCGGAATGTACTGACCGTCGGGCCCATACTTGCCGCTGAGTTCCTTGTTTTGGTCCTTGTCGAGCCGAATCATTACGAAGTCCTTCGACTTGGCGATCACCTCTTCCTTGTGAAAGACGCCACTGTACTTCGTGCAGTGCGGACACCATTCCGTATAGAAGATTAAGCAAACCGGTTTGCCCGATTTCTTTGCTTCGGCGAGGCCGTCTTCGTAACTCTTCCAAGCAATACCGGAATCATTCCAGTCGCCGCCGGCGAATGCAGCTGGGCCGCTGAATACAAGTGCCATCACGACCAACAGTGCCGGAAGAATGCTTCGATGTGATTTCGTTTTTCGCATTTGGGATGTGCCTCCTAGGATCTTTCCAGGCGTACCGACCGCGGCGTGCAGACGCAAGCTCGACGTTATTCTATCCGCAGATGACGCCGATGGAAGCGATGGCCGGAACCAAACCGCTGATGAACGCTGAGGCCAAACACCATCCGACCAACCGCCTCACCAATGACGAATCACCAAGTCCACGAATGAACACGGATCTTTGTTGCTTTGAAACTCTTCGCGCGCCGCGCAGAAACGAGAGGTTTGATAACGGATCCGAAAAAATTGGGGGGCGAGGCTCCGTCAGAGCCGCGTAGCAGATCTGGTTTTCTCGGATCATTTCTGCACTGTTTTGGGATTGCTCCCGTACGCACTATGCGATCCGCGCGCTAGCGGACAAGGATGGTGCCCGCCACTTCTATCGATCCCTGGAGGTGTTGGGTGTAGCGGCGTCTGCACACGCACCGGTGACATAAGCATCTGGCGCAGATTGGGAAAAGGCGCGGGCCGTCATGGGCCATCCGCGCGCTAGCGGTCCGGGCAAACTCGGCCAAGTGCCCTGGGCTCCGGTCGAGAGAGGCGCCTTGGCTATCGGGACTTCTCTGTCGGAAGCGAAACGGTGAAGATTGCGCCGCCGTGCGGGGCGTTCTCTACTCCGATGTGTCCGCCGTGCAATTCTACGAGAGACCGCGCGATGAACAGGCCAAGCCCGGTTCCTGCAACTTCCTGTTCGGAGCCGGTTTGCCCGTACCGCTGAAAGATTTTCTCGACGTCCTTTGCCGCTACACCCGGGCCCGAGTCGGTGATCGATGTCTGTATCGCGTCGATCTCGGCGCGTGCGCGCATCGTGATCGAACCTCCATCCGGCGTGAACTTGAGTGCGTTGCGAATCAGATTCGTAAAGATGCGTTCGATCGCCACGAGGTCTGCGATCAATTCGGGTAGATCGGGTGGAATCTCCGCGACGAGCTGAATGCAGCGCTGCGAAGCGGCGGCCTCGAACTGAGAATGAATTGTCCCGAGAATCCGGCCGAGACATGTTGGGCCCACGTTCAGGGTCAGCATTCCGGCTTCGATTTTTGTTGAATCCAGGTAACTGGTCACGAGGGATTCCAGGGCGGTAACGTTTCTGGCTGCTCCTTGGAGGAAGTCTCGCGCCGATTCTGAGAGGTCTTCGTCTTCCAGCGCGAGGTCGACGTACCCGGCGATCGCCATCGTAGGGTTGCGAATGTCGTGAGCCAGCATCGCGACGAACTCCTGGCGCTGCCGGTCCAAGTGCTTGCGTTCGCCGATGTCTCGCAAGATCCCTTCGATCGCCACCGGCCGATCCTCCGAATCCGGTACCACTTGCGTCGTAAGAGACATCTGGGCTGGCGTGCCGTCCTTGTGACGTACGCTTATTTCGAAATCGTTCAACGATCCTTGTTGACGCAATTCCGATAGGATGCGGTCTCCTTCGGCGCGATCGCAAAGCGCGGAGGCAGCGCTGCCGACGAGATCGTTCGCGGAGTACCCGTACCGCGCAACGCTCGGGCTGACGAGATCGATCGTTCCGTCCAGATCGGCCCGGTAGGCGATGTCCTGCATCTGATCGAATAGACGTTTGAACTTCTCCTCGCTCGCTTGCGACGCGACTTGGAGTTCAACGTTCTCGCGCAGTGTCGCCTGCAGCTCGATCTGTAGGGCGACCTGACGACTGAGGGTTTTCAGTGCTCGCAGCTGCGCCGGATCGAGCCGGCGTGGCTGGTAGTCAATTACGCAGAGAGTCCCGAGTCGGAATCCGTCCCGCGTGACCAGGGGCGCCCCGGCATAGAAGCGGAAGAACGGTTCACCGGTGACCAATGGATTGGTTGCGAATCGACGATCGAGCCGCGCATCGGGAATGACGCACGTCTGATCGTCGAGGATTGCGTATGCGCAGAAGGCGACGTCGCGCGAGGTCTCGTCGACTTCCAGGCCCACCTTGGACTTGAACCACTGGCGATTCCGATCGACCAAACTGATCAGGGCGACCGGCGTCTGACAGATGTGCCCGGCAAGGGCGGCAACCTCATCATACGAATCTTCGGAGGCCGTATCGAGCACATCGCACCTTAGCAGCGCCGCGAGGCGAGAATTTTCATCGAGCGGAAGCGGTGCCGGAACGGCTCCCGCTGCTGACAACGGAGTCGTTGCCGAAGTGCTTTGCGCTGGCAGAATCTCGTCGTTCGCCGTGGGCATGACAAGTATTTGATGCAAGTGTGGGTCCGTCGGATAATTGATTGAAAACGTAGCGTTTTCATGAGAGCAGGCTGTGCGAGATGCGCAAAAAGTGGACGGTCGGTATGGGGAGGGTTCAGCACACCCGCTCGCTCCGTCCGTCTTGGTGGCGGTTGACCATCGCCGCCGCCGCGATCGCGGGATGGCTGCGCATTGTCCAGCTCGAGGTCACCGGCCAGCTGAAGCCGCACGACGGCTTTCTGTCCAGCGTCGGCCTGGTCCTTGTCTTTGCGTTGGCTTTTGCACAGTTGCCGAGGCGCTGGAGCCACCTCTCACGACGGGCGCTTTACGCGGCTGCCCTCGTCCCGGTCCTCGCCGTCGGGGCTATCGCGCGTCTCGCCTACTTCACGACCTTTCCTCCACTCGACGGACAACTCTGGGAGGAGTGCCAGACCGGCACGATTGCCGAGGGGTCGATCCTCTCGGGCAGCTTGGACGCCTTCTTCCCCATCACCAACCTACTGGCCGAGGCCGGGTTGCGTTTCCACGGGCAGACCATGATCGGCCTGCGCCTTCCCTTTGTCCTGCTAGCAGTCGCTAGCATCCCGATTTTCTACGCCGCGGCGCGCGTCTTGCTGCGTACCTTTGCGGCCGCGGTTGCGGCGACGGCTCTCTTTGCGAGCAGTGCTTATCTCGGCGCAGCCGGTCGCGTCGCCCTCGAAAGCATGGCTCCAATTGCGACTCTGTGTCTCGCGCTGTTGGCGTCATTCCACGCTTGCCGCAGCCGGACCGTCACGGGTTTCGCACTGAGCGGCGCCACGGGCGGACTGCTCCTACTCGAGTACACGAGCTACAAACTGTACGCGCCGTTGCTTTTCGCAATGGTGGTTCTCTGTACCGTCACCCGGCCCGACCAACCTGGCAGCCGGCAACGGCCGGCGCCAGGTAGCGCACTTTGGTCATGCCGCTGGCATTTGGCGGCGCTGACGTTCGCCTGCGTCGCGGTGATCATTCCGGTCTTCGCCTCGGCGCCACGCGAAACCATCGAAGTGCTCACCGAGGGCGTAACACGGAACCGCACTGCCATCGTCGAGGGCGGCCTCAATGTAAGCTGGAGTGTCTGGTGGTTCGAGGGACTCGGACGCGTACACTCCGCGTTCCGAGAGATCTTTCTCGGTGCGGGATCTTCCGATCTATTGCCGCCAACTAGCGGTCTCGTCGATCCCGTCACCGGTGTGATCGGCCTCCTTGCACTTGCCTATTGCGCGGCGACTGGGCGCCGCGACACCCGGCGCTCGTTCCTGGCAGTGGCGGTGTTCCTCAGCGTGATTTTCGGAGGGCTTCTCGTCGACACCGTTCACCGCTACCGACTCACCCCAGTCCTGCCGATCTATTTCCTGGCCATCGCCGTGCCCCTCGACGACTTGTTGGACGCGCGGCGGCGCTCCCGCGCGTTGCATGCCTGTGCCGCGATCGCGATATCTCTTGTCGCAACCTACAATCTCTACTTTCTGTTCAACGTTGCCATGCACGACACGCGGGTGCTGTCGGAGTTCGGCGATCAGAAACTGGCCTTGGCGCTCGCAGTTCATGCTGTCCAGAGGGAGGAGCCGGGCGAACCGGTCTACGTCGCCAACGATGTCCTCGGGTACTCCGCCCGCAGCGACTATAGTTGGCTCTACGACCGCAGCGGCGTGCGCGACGTGTCGAACGTGGCAGATCTCGACTCGGCGACGGGCGTCGTCGTTGCCTCCGGTCCATACATCGAGGCGTTGCGTGACTTACCTCGAGCACGTGACTGCCGCGAATCCGAGCGCCAACTGGGCGATCGCCATCTCCGCTGGATCCGGTGCCGCCTCGCAGTCCGTTGAGAACCTATCAAGGCTTTAGGGTCACCGGTTTTTTCTGCCCGCAGATGGACGCAGATAGGGTGGCTGGGTTCTTAGCAGGGGGGAATCGGTTGTTTCAAGAGCTTTTCGCGGTAGACCAAGGTCCTTCATCTGCATCTACCGTCATCTGCGGATAAGTTGATCCCTAAATGCCCGGAACGTGATCCAACCGCTCAGCGGACCACTCGTCTGTTTTCCGTGAGATGATGTGCATCGACCCCAAGGCGAGGTTTAGCTCCTTGCTCGTCGCTTCTCCGAGGGTGTGGTTTAGAATGGCGGCGATGACGCCTCGGTGGAGGACCATGAGCCAGTTCCCGGTCGGGTGGGCGGCGAGTACTTCTTGCAGGCTCGATACGACTCGCTGAGCGAATTGCGATCGGTCGTCTCCGCTTGGGTAGCGGAAGTTGTGTGGGTCCTGGCGCCAGACTTCGTAGAGCTCGGGATCTCGTGCGGCGATCTCTTCGCGTGTTAGGCCTTCCCAGTGGCCGAAGTTGACTTCGTTGAAGCCGGTCACGACTGTCGGCACAGGGCCGTTCGGAGCGATGATTTCTGCTCCGCGACGGCTGCGGATGAGTCGGCTGGTGAAGACCCGCGCGAAGCGGGTCCCGCGGAGATCGAGTTCGACGTTGCGCATTTGTTCTTCGCCGGCAGGGCTCAGCGGAACATCATTGATCCCGTGGTAACGGATGCTCGACTCGCCAGTGGTTTCGCCGTGACGGACGAGTGTGATGCGAAACTGGGTCACGGCAGCTCGCTCAGCTCGAGGATGGATCGGGGATCAGGTCTCGATTGTAAAAGGAACGGCCGGAACTCATCTTCAAGAATATAGCGATGACGCCGAGCAGGGCGAGAACCACACCGGCTAGACAAAGGATGGCGACGGTTAGGTCGTGTTCGCGTTGCGCCCACTCGACGAGGTACACCGCGAGGGATCCGACGCCGAACGTTAGTACGAACTTCGCCCCGTAAGCGGTCGAGCGCCATCGCTCCGGCGTGACATGAGCCAAGAGGCTGTTCTCGATTGGCTGCATGCCGAGCGAGAAGAAAATGAAGATCGTCGCTGCACCGATCAGCGGGACACCGGTCAAAACGGCCATTGCAATCAGCGCCGGAAGAGAAATCGCGTGAAACCCAAAGTAGAGCCACCGCAAGTCGTAGCGGTCGGCGAGGTAGCCTCCCAGGTACTGTCCACCGATGCCGAACAGATAGACGAGTGAGGTTGTGACCCCGAAGCTGAGTTGCGAGACGTGTTGGTCGAAGTAGGCCGGTTGAACCACAATATTGCCCCGATACGAGATTCCGCCGAGCGCCGTAGCTGCGAGCAGTACAATGAAAAGGTTGCGTCCGACTTGGTTCTTTGTGTCTTGGAGGACCGGTGCGGATTCGCGGCCTTTTGCGGGTTCGTGAATGCTCAAGAAACCGCAACCGACAGCGAGAGCGCAGGCGGCGTACCCTACGACGGTGTATGCACCACGCCAACCGACTTGCGCGGCTAGATATGCCGTGAGGAAAGGCGTCAGCGCGATCGCCAAGTTGCCGAAGATTCCGTTGATCGCCAGACCCTGGCCGCGCCGTGGTAGTGTGCGCGAAATCAGGCTCATCCCTACGGGATGGTAAATACTAGCGAAGAGTCCGATACCGGCCAGGCAAATGGTCAACGCGGAGCCGTTCGATGATTCGCCAGCGGCGATGGCAAACACCCCCATGCCAGCGATTCCGCCGATGATCAGAACACGGGCGTTGACGCGATCACCGATAAAGCCAAACGGCAGAGCGCCGAGCCCAAACAGCAAGTAGCCGAGAAAGCTCCAGCTCAACACTTCGCCCAGTGGGATGTCCGTTTCTTGCGCCAGCCCAACGGCCAGTGTCGGAAACATCAACTCGAAGAAGTGAGTGCTGAAATGACCGGCCCCGGTCAAAAGGACGACGTTGCGCTGATTGTGCGCCGATTCAACTGGCATGGAACGCCGGAAGCTATAAGACCACCCGAACTCGAACAACCCAAAGCGGGCCTTTGCCCAGCCTAGGCCTGCGAGCAAAGCGAGCTACTATCCGAGAGTCGCGACTGCGAAACCTCAGCCTGTGACTCTGCCAGAGCCTCAGCCTGCGAGCGAAGCGAGCTACCGAGGTGTATGTTCGCTGGGTCTCTGGAAGTAGTCAGCGGCAACCTCAGCTACGTGTGGTGCCGCAGCTGATGGCGCGAAGACGTACATTCGCCAGAGATTGGCGTGGCGTTTTGCAAGGGCCGTGATCTCGGCGACTCCGGAATCGTCGAGATCGGACATGGAGCGAACGCCATGTGCTGTGAGAACCAACGCGGACGCTTCTTTCATCAAGGTCAGGGCAGGACAGTACAGGATAATCTCGTGCTCGGCCGCATCGCTGGCCTTGGCGAGCTCGACTTCGACATGTCGCCGTTTCGTTGCCGAGTCGTGATAGAGGCCGACGAACTCTCGCCGCATCGACTCGTCGAGGGACGAGGCCGAGAGCACGTAGGCGCGCTTCAGCAGGTTCCGCTCGTTGAGCCTGTCGATCAGGCTCGTGACCGTGGGCAGGCCCAGTTTGCGGAGATACTCGAGTAGGGTCCAGTCGTTGAAGCCGAGCAAGTCGTTCTCGCGGAGGTTGCCGCTCTCAACGGCGAGTTCAACCGCTTTCGAAATCATTGCGCCGGCAACGACCTTGGTGTGGTGATAGTAGACTCGCTCGGTGAGGAAGTAGCGCATCCGAAGCAGTTGAACGACCTCGGACCAAGCGTCCGGCCGCGTCATGCCGTGTTTGCTCATGTCGAGCACGAGGCGGTTGTCGGCGACGGTAAAGTAGCGAAAGACGCGGTCGTCATAACTTTGCGCGAGGCCGGTGTAGAGCGAATCGCGGCGCAGATAATCGAGAAGGTCCGCGTCGACAGCGCTCGAAACGACATCGGCGATCCAACTCGCGTCTTCCGGACTGTGGGATGGAGAAAGAACGTGCTCGACCGGCTGGCGCAGTCCGACTTGATCTAAAAGCTGTCCGAGGCCGCCGGCGAGCAGCCGATCGAAGCGGTCGCCCTTGTCGTGGCGTTGAAATAGTCGGCGCTCATCCTCGAGAGTGTGTCCGAACGGGACGTGGGTTACGTCGTGCAACAATGCGGCGATGGCGATGGCGGCCTCGTCTTGCGCGGCTACGTCCATGCCCGAGCGCCGCACCGAGTCGACGACGCGGTGGGCCGTGGCACTCGTGCCGAGAGAGTGCTCGAAACGGGTGTGAACAGCACCGGGATAAACGAGATTTGCGGTGCCAAGCTGCTTGATGCCGCGCATACGCTGCAAGGCGGGCGCGTCCAGAATCAGAGTTTCTTCTGCCGACAGTTCGATATCGCCGTGCACTGTATCGCGGATGAGCATGGTGCCTACCGCGAGTTGTGGTCTACCAGGAGACTCTGGATCGACCGTCCGATCGGGCCGTCTTTATCCCA
The DNA here is from genome assembly GCA_029262455.1 of Deltaproteobacteria bacterium. Taxonomy (GTDB): domain Bacteria; phylum Desulfobacterota; class Binatia; order HRBIN30; family CADEER01; genus CADEER01. The sequence goes on from JAJCZJ010000088.1 coordinate 571,955, forward strand.
CAGGAGCGACTCGGCAAATCCGACACCGTTTGGCTGGTAGCGGGATCGCGACTGCAGACACACGGCATCTCCTCTCGGCATGCGATCGAGGTACACTGTGAGGTCTGGGTTGATGAAGGAGTATCCTTCGCGGCGGTCGACCTCCCAAGAGACGCCGTTGCCGAAGTCAGCGGCGGCCAGAGCGCGTGCGATCGGACGGATCTCCTCGCCGTCGATCACTGGACAGCGCAAGCGGATCCAGTCGGTTCCTGGGCCAGGGCTGTTGAAGGCTCCGCTGACGAAGCGGTGTTCCACAGCGTGCGAGTGGAACGCGATCTGTTCCGGGTTGAGATCCCAGGCGGGCAGACTCGGCGCCCCGTCCGCGGCGCCGGGTGGGGCTGCGTCGACCGTCAGGTTCGCGGGTAGGTCGATTGGTTTCGTCCGGATGCGCAGGACGCGGGCGCGAGCGACTTCGGTTTCGTCGCTGTGTAGCGACAGTGCGAGCACTTGCACCTTGCGGCCCGGGCGCTCGACGGCCGACTCGATGGAAAGCCGCGAGAGCGGGACGGGTCGGAGCAGCTCGATCGTCAAGCGAGCGATGGTCATCTCCTCCCCGCCCTCGATTCTCTCGGCGCAGGTAGCGAGCAGCGCGCCGGGCGCGCCGCCGTGTTGGGCGTTCGGATGCCACGGGCCACGCGTCAGGGCAGACGGGACGAAGTATCGTCCGTCCTGTTCGTACAGTGCGCGTGGACGATCCATGCCGGCTATCCGCGCATCCCGACTGCGGCAGAAGCCTCGTGCAGGCTCGATTCCGCGCTCGGTCGCGAGCCGACGCGCGCGAACCACGCTTGTACCTTGGCGAGATTCTCCGGCAGGGGTTGCCCGACGCCGGCGCCGAAGTCGAGGAAGGCGTAGAGCAGAATGTCCGCCAAGGTGAAGCGGCTGCCGCACAGGAAGTCTCCGCTGAGGATACCGTCGAGCCACGCGAGGTTGGTTCGGGCGACGCGTTTGAGACCGTCCGAGGCCTCGGGGACGGTCGGGATGCGATCCTTGAAGATCGACAGGCCTTCGCCGTAGCGAAAACCGTTGGCCAGTGGCTCGAGAATGTTGAGGTCGACGCGACGGGTCCACATGCGAGCTTCGGCGCGCTCCTTGGCACTGGTGCCGATCAGTGCGGGGGTTGGATTGATCTCTTCGAGGTATTCGCAGATGGCGGTCACTTCGGAAATGACCGAGCCGTCATCGAGCTCGAGGCAGGGGATTTGCCCGGCCGGATTCTTCTTCTTGTAGTCGTCTTTCCTGTTCTCAGCGCCCATGAGGTCGACTTCGTGGGTGTCGATGGCGATGCCCTTTTCGTCCATGAACATCCGAACGATACGCGGGTTGGGGCCGAGGCTGTTGTAGAGTTTCATGGGGTCTCCTTCGCGATTGACGTTGTTGGTGGGGGTGGCGATGTGTGAGCTAGAGATTGGAACGCGGCGCTGCGGGAGCCTCGCCTTCCATGCTGGGGTGGAATCCATTTGGAGAGAAGATGGGGCAGGGCACGATCAACGGCGACATGTGGCTTGTTTCGCGCCTGCTATCGCTGTCGAAAGCGGATCGGTAGCGCAGCTGGTACTCGGAACAGGGAGGGCCCCCATTCGACCGTCTCGCTCTCAAGCTCGAAGTTGCCGAAGCGTTGGACGAGGCCTGCGATCGCGCTCTCTCCTTCGAGGTGGGCGAGGTGGGCGCCGAGGCAGAAGTGAGCGCCGCCGCCGAAGGCCAGATGTTCGTTGTCTTGGCGCCCGATGTCGAAGCGGTCTGGGTCCGGGAATCGCTCCGGGTCGCGGTTGGCCGCCGCGAGCATGCCCCAAACGATGCTGTCCTTCGGGATTGTCTTGTCGCCGAAAGTCGCTTCCTCATGGAGTACCCGGGGTGTCAGTGTGATCGGAGTATCGTAGCGCAGGCATTCGTCGATCGCGCTGCTGATCATGTCTGGGCTGTCGTGCAGACGCTCGACTTCGGCGGGGTGCTGAACCAGTGCGCGGGTCCCGAGGGAGATTAGTCCGATCGTTGTTTCAAAACCGGCGATGAGCAGGCCAATTGATTGAGAGATCAGCTCGTCGGGCGATAGTCGATCTTCGTCATCTTTGGCCCGGATGAGATTGGACAAGATATCGTCGGTGAGACTGGAGCGTCGTTCGGTGATGAGGGCATCGAAATACTCGCCGAGTTTCATCCCTGCGGCCATGGCGCGCTCAATGACTTCTGGCGGTGCGATACCGGCTGCCAGACCGTGAGTTGCTTCGGCGGTCCACTGGGTGAATCGCTCGCGATCGGCAAGCGGGACGCCCATCATCTCGCAGATGAGTGTCGACGGAACGGGTAGTGCTAGGTCGCGCACGACGTCCATCGTGCCGCTGTCTGCTACCCTGTCCAAACATCGCGCGACGACCCCGTCGATCTTGGGCTTTAGTTGCTGAACCGCGCGCGGTGTAAAGGCACGGCTGACCAACTTGCGCAGCCTCGTGTGGTTTGGTGGGTCTTGCTGCAGCATGAAGCGACCCTGTGGACTATTGTCGTTGTCCGGAACGAAGGGCATCGAACCGGCGGTCGTGCGCACGCCAGCTCGAACTTCGCGCAGTAGGCGCACGACGTCGGCGTAGCGGGTGAGCCGCCACACGCCGAGGGGTGTGAGGTTCACCGGATCCACAGAACGAAGATGGTGCAGTGGTGGGTAGGGATCATTCCGATAGCTCAGATCGGTCGGATTGCAGCCCATCCACGGGTCGTCGGTCGTTGGCTCGTACATTCTTCCTCTCGGTGGGAGTCCCGCCAGAATGGATCTGCGGACTTGCCCAGGTCAAGGGGGCAGCTACAGGGGGGCAGCTACAAGGGGGCAGCTACAAGGGGGCAGCCACAGGGGGCGGCGGGTTGGCCCGTGCTCGGGGAAGCGCTAGACACCGTGTGAGCGAAACCTTTTCGCCGATTTGGCGAAACCGAGACTGGAGATTGCGATGAAGATTGGATTGGCGATGGGCGGCGGCGACGGACAGACCCCCGCGGAGCTGGTGGACAAGATCGTCGAGGCCGAGAAAGACGGATTCCCTTCGATCTGGCTTGCCAACATCTTCAGCCTTGATGCCCTGACCGTGTTGGCGCTCGCTGGCGAGAAGACGTCGACGATTGAGCTGGGAACTGCAGTGGTGCCGACCTATCCGCGGCACCCTCACGCGCTGGCCCAGCAAGCGGCGACCGTCAATGTGGCGTGCGGCGGACGGCTGGCCTTGGGGCTGGGGCGAAGTCACCAGATGGTGATCGAAAACATGTTCGGTATTCCGTACGACAAACCGATCACCCATATGCGCGAGTACCTGACCGCGGTTTGCGACCTCACCCGCAACGGCAGCTGCGCGGTGGATGGCAAAATGTACAAGATCAACGCCTCGTTGAGCGTCAAAGGCGGGAAGCCGTTCCCGGTTATGGTGGGCGCTCTCATGCCGAAGATGCTGGAGCTTTGTGGTACGCTTTGCGACGGCACGTTGACCTGGATGTCGGGTCCGAAGCACATCGAGAAGAACATCGTCCCGGTACTCAACGACGCGGCGAAGAAAGCGGGCCGGCCGGCTCCGCGGGTGGTTGCTTCGTTGCCACTAAGCGTGACGTCCGATCCCGATGGAGCGAAAAAGTTCGCCGCTAAAGCGTTCGAGATCTACGGCGTCCTGCCGGTGTATCGCGCCTGCCTCGATGCGGAGGGTGCCGAGGGACCAGCGGATCTCGCTCTTGTCGGTGATGAAGCTACGGTGCGGAAGGGACTCGAGCACCTCGCGGCTGCCGGGGCGACAGATTTTTACGGCGCGATTTTCCCGACTCCAGAGGATGATGGTTCTTACGATCGAACGATGAAGTTCCTGGCCAGTCTGGGTGGGAGCGTTTGAGTCGAGGCTGGCTACTTTCACGTTGCTCTGGAATCGGTTCGAGTCAGCATCTCTTGGACTTCGGACCGATGGAGGACTGCGATGGCTCTTGCCGCGCGCTATCAGGAAAAGCTCGACGAGTGGTTGGAGATGAATCGCGAACAGTGGGCGCAGCTTCAGCAACACGGCGCGACCGATGGATCCGAGCTGGAGCTCGACTACAGCTTCTCGTGCGCGGACGAGCCATCTGCCAAGGCTTTCGCCAAGGAGTACGAGCACCGCTACGCAGGCAAACCAACGGTTGAGTTTCTTCCGCAAGATGGTCCGGATGAGCCCGCGGCCTGGGCAATTTTCGGGACGACTCCGCCGACGGCGACGACTCTTGCGTCTCTTGATGCTTGGGTTGAGGAGTTGATCCGCTTGGGGGCCGAAAGCGGTTGTCTCTTCGAGGGGTGGGGCACCTACCCACCGGGCGCGACGAAACAGCTGCTGAGTATTGGTCAGTTTCACCAGGACGATGATGAAACGAAGGCGCGGTTTCCTCTTCTATTGCACGTTCGGGTGCCGATGTCGGTTGAGCCGATCGAAAGAGGTGAGCGCTACGATGAGCCCCTGGCGACGATGCTGGAGAAGAAATCATTGGGCAGGCTCATTCGTGCCGGGTCTCTTTGCGATGCGGAAACGTATGAGACTGTTGGGTTCGAGCTCGTGCTGCGCGTAGCCGACCAAGAGCTGGCTGCGCGCAGCGTGAAGCAGAAGCTGCTCGAAAGTGGTGCTCCCGACAGTCTCGAGGTTCGACCGATCGATGAAGACACGCTGGAACGAGGTTGAAGTATCGCAAGGGCGAACTTAAATCGTCAGGCCTCCGTCGTATGTGAGGATCGAACCGGTCATGTAGCTAGCCTCCTCCGAGGCGACGAAAGCGACCGCGTTGGCGACTTGCTCGGGCTTGGCGTTTCCGAAAGGCGAGGTGATCTTCAACAGGCGTTTGTAGTTGGCACCTTCGGGGATCTCGAACTTGTTCTGTAACGGTGTTTCAATACCACCGGGCGCAACCGCGTTTACCCGAATTCCGGACTTGATGTACTCGTCGGCAAGGGCTTTCGTGAGCATGATGACGCCGCCCTTGGATGCGCAGTAGGCGGCGCTCCAAGGTTGGCCGATCAATCCGGCGTTCGATGCGATGTTGACGATCACGCCACCGTTGCCATCGAGCATCGCGCGGATGACGGCTTGCGACATCAGGAACGTACCAGTGAGGTTGACCGCGATGATTCGCTGCCATTCCTCGAAGGGCATCTCGTGGCTGTGCGCTAGTTTGCCGATACCTGCGCAGTTGATCAGGATGGTGGGCGTTCCGAGATCCGCAGTTGACTGTTTGACGGATGCGCCGACTGACGTCGGATCGGAGACGTCGGTTTGGTACGGGCGCGCTGCGGCGCCACTCTCGCAGATCGAGGTTGCGGTGGCCTCGACCGTGTCTTGCATCAGATCGAGACACGCCACTCGGGCTCCTTCGGACGCGAAGCGCTGGGCGACGGCGCGGCCGAGGCCGGACCCTGCGCCGGTGACGATGGCGGTTTGATCTTCGAAACGACGCATAAGGGCCTCCTTGTTGATGTACGATTTTGCGGGCGTTTGCTGCTGCGGGACTGAACTCGGTGGAAATAGGTAAAGGACCATTGCCTACTCCGCAATGTCAGGCGAAGTTCGCAGCGAGCTTGGCAGCCTGGGTGTGTGATGGCAGGATCGTGAACAGGAGGTTTGTGATGAGAATGAGACTTGCATTAGCAATGATCGTATTAGTGGCGGCCCATGGCTGCGGTGGTGATAGCGCTTCCAAGCCGACGGCCAAGCCAATGGCCAAAAAGCCTGCGCAAGAGAAACCCGCTGCGGCAAAGGCCGCGCAAGCGAAGCCGGCGGCTGCGAAGCCTGTTGCAGCCAAACCTGCGGCGGGGGGTGGCGGTGGTGGAGTATCAGGAAGGGTGACCCTCGATGGTGCGGCACCTGCGCCGGCGAAGTTGGACGTCAACAAGGATGTCGAGGTTTGTGCCAAGACGGAGAAGATGTCCGAGAGTTTGTTGGTGTCCGCGGATGGCGGCGTTGCCAACGCTGTCGTGTACCTGAAGAATCCGCCCGCCGGCGCCAAGGCGGCGGTGCCGTCGAAGAATCCGGCGATCGACCAACTCGGGTGCCGCTATGATCCGCACGTGTTGATGGTTCCCGCTGGAGCGACCGTGGACATTCAGAATAGCGACGGAATTCTGCACAACATTCACACATATTCGTCGGACAACCCGCCGTTCAACGCGGCACAGCCGAAGTTCAAGAAGGTCATTCGCAAGCAACTCGACAAGCCCGAGTTTGTGCGACTGACGTGTGACGTCCACGGCTGGATGGAAGCGTGGATCGTTGTGCAGGGTCACCCGTTCTACGCCCTGACCGACTCGAACGGGGGCTTTGAGATCGACGGAATCCCCGCTGGCGAGTACGAGGTTGGGGTTTGGCACGAGAAGCTCGGTGAACAGACGGGCAAGATCGTTGTGAAGGCGGGCGAGAAAGCCAGTTTCACTCCGGTGATGAAGGCATCCTGAGATGGGGTCGGTTGAACCGCGCGCTGAGCAGATCGAAGCTCTGGCCGGCCTAGAAGACGATGGCGGGCCGATCGCGATGATCAATCTTCTGCGTTACCGAGATCGGGCCGAGTACGAGGAAGGAGCTGCTGACGAACCGTGCAGCGGCCGCGAGGCGTACCTTCGCTATGGCGCGGTGGCGGGCGGTATGGTTGCGCAATACGGTGGCGAGGTCGTCATCGGTGGGCCGGTGCGGATGACGGTGATTGCGCCGGAAGGGGAGGATTGGGACGACTTCATTCTGGTGAAGTACCCGACGCGCCAGGCTTTCTTGGAAATGATTGGCAATCCGGAATACCAGGCGTGTGCGTACCATCGGACGGCGGCACTCGATGACAGTCGCTTGATCCTCACGAAACCGGGCTTGGGTTCCTAACAGTCCTGTTGCTCAACGCGCTGCTAACGAGCTGTTAGCGTCGACGAAAAAGGCCGCGCGGTAGAATCCCGCGCGGCCTCGTTCGTTCAGACTGTTGGTTGAGCGCTCTCGATGCGCCTAGGCTTTCGGCATCGTCAGGCCGAGAGCCTTGATCGTTTCGGCGGTGAGCCCGCCGGTGGACAGATTCTTTGCCTTCTGGAAGGAGTCGGTGGCACGCAGAGTGCCGCGTCCGATCTTGCCGTCGATCGGGCCGGGATCGAAACCCGCGTCCTTTAGGGCTTGCTGGATGCTGCGCACGAAACCGTGCGTCGCATTGGTCTCACAGAGAATCGAACGCCACGCCAGCTGTGGTGACGAGACCTGCTCACGGCGTGTGACCTTGCGGGTCTCGGCCGGGATCTCGATACGCTTTTCAGTCGCGGCGGCGACCAGCTTGCGGCGCTTGACCGTCGTGTACTTGGCCGGAATCTCGATCTTCTTCACCGAAGCCGCTTTGTCGATCACCTTTTTGTAAACGACGTCCTTCTTCGGTGCGACTTCGGAGCGGCAGAGGACTCGACCGGTAGCTTTGCCGGGGCCGTCCGTGCCTTTCAGTCGCCAGCTCAAAGTTGGCTCCGTCTTTTGCGAGCGACGCTTCACGGTCTTGTATTCGGCGGGAATGTCGCTGGCGTTCTCGGTGGCGCCAGCGGCGACCTTGCGTACGGTTACGGTCTTGTACTCGGGCTTGATCGCGATCTTCTTGGAGCCGGCCGGGGTCTTGAGCACGCGGCGCTTGATGGTCTTGTACTTCGCCGGTACTTCGACCTTACACATGATCTCGCCGGTCGCGTGATCGATGCGCTGAATCGGGCCAGTACCCTTCTTCCAAGTGGTGTACGCAGCGCGCTCGAGAACCTTTTCGGTAACGGTCTCGTACTCTGCCGGTACTTCGACGATCTTCTCGGAAGCTTCGCGCGTGATGATTTGCTCGGTGACGGTCTCGTACTTCGGCGCGGTCACATCGATCTTGCGACCAGCCTCGCGAATCAGAACCTTCTCCTCGACCGTTTCGAACGTCGCATCCTGGAAGTATTCAGCGTAGCACTCGCCCGGATTGGCTCCGCCGGGTAGGCCCGAAGCGATTGCCCGTGCCACCGTCAAACCTTCGGCCATCTTTGCGCCAGGTCTCGAACCGTGACGCCACACGCGGCGACCGTCGCGAACCACGATCTCTTCTTTGACCGTTTTGTAGGTAGCACCAACTGGTACCAGCTTTTCCGATGCTTCCTGGACCAGAATCTTCTCTTCGACCCATTCGTACTTGGGTGCGGTTACCTCAACGCGATTAGATCCCTCGCGGACGATCACGTCTTCGGTGATGGTCTTGAATTCGCCTGGTACCATGACCTTGGCGAAGCACTCGCCGGCTTGGGCATCAGGTAATCCCAGATCATCGCTGCCGAAGGCAGTTGCGGCACTCCCCAGTACCATCGCGGCCGCAATCAGCGACGCAGTTTCCGCTCTTTTCCTCACGGCAACCCTCCTTTTTGTCTATGTTGTCGAAATGTCGTGGAATACGACGAGATTGTTCGGTCGGCCGTGGTTCTCTCCCCATGCCGAGCCAGATCTTAACCTCCAGCTATATTCCAGTTCGAAGCGGTTTGTCACGCTTGAAGGGCGAATACGTCGCAGTAGAGGAGAAAATAAAGCGCGCGCTTGGTGACTCGTCCGATCAACGGACGGCTAGCGCCGTTGCCGTAAGCAGGACCATGGAGATCCAGATCAGGTCCGATAGCAGGAGGTGCGCCAGCTGCAGTGGAATTGGCGCGAGGAACCACATATTCGCGAGCCCGAGCCCGATCTGTGCCGCGAAGAGCGCAATTGCCGCAACCGCGAAGGGCCTTGCTTCTGAGTTGTCGCTGCCACGTCCGCAAGAATAGGCGGCAGCTGTGACCAGGCATCCAACGACGAGGGCGATGAATGGGTGCCAGATACGCAAGCGGATGAAGAGGTGCGCTTGCGGGGAAAAAGTCATCTGCTTGCCCTCGGCGAAGGTGGCGGCGGGAAAAAGCGTATCACCGAGGGCGGTTACGGCGCCGCTGGCACCGAGTAGCAGCATTCCGCCGAGCGCCGCGGCGAGGAGAAAGCGCGGCGCATCGCGCCGTTGCCAATCGAGCGCGGCGCCGCCGTGCGCCCACCAAGCGGTTAGAGTGAGGCTCCCTACGAGCAAGAAGGTGTTGACCAGATGGCCGGCGACCCAAAAGCCGCGGGCGGAGGAAGCGTCGTTGGCGACATATTCGAGCAAGACCAATCCGGCGCCGATCAACGCTTCGATCAGGGTCAACACCAACGAGGTTACGGCTCCGCTGCGCACTCGGTGGCCGGCTGGGTAGCGTTTCCAGGCGCCGTAGAGCATCGCGATGACCAGGACTAGGGCTATCCCGCTCGTCAATCGGTGTCCGAGCTCGACGACTGTTTCAAAGGTAGGGGAGTGGGGCACAACCTCGCCGTTGCACAGGGGCCAGTGGCTGCCACAGCCGGCACCGGCGCCGGTCGCCCGGACGAAAGCTCCCCAGACGATGACCAGCAGGTTGAATCCGAGTACGAACCAGCAGAATCGGGCGAACCCGTATTTCTCCGGCTTTCCGTCACTTGCCTGAATCACGCCATCAATCAGTATCTGGTTCGTTGTGCGCGGTACACGGTAGCGCTATCTGTGAAGTTGAGGCGAGCGCCGCCTTGAATACTGAGGGACGTCGGGAGGCAATGATGGGAATTCTTGCATGGATAGTACTCGGGCTGATTTGTGGGGCGATCGCAAAGGCGATCATGCCGGGACCCGATCCGGGAGGCATGTTCGTCACCATGCTGATCGGTATCGCCGGCGCGTTTGTCGGAGGCTTCATCGCCACGACACTGGGCATTGGATCCTTCTCCGGCTTCAACCTCGGCAGCATGGCAGTTGCGGTGATGGGTTCGATGGTGTTGCTCTTCGCCTACCGCAAACTCAAGTGACCGGAGACTCGAGTACGCGAAGATGAAGTACCTTCACACAATGGTGCGGGTCACCGACTTGGACAAGTCGCTCGAGTTTTACTGCGACAAGCTCGGTCTGAAGGAACTTGGCCGTTACGACATCGAAGCCGGCCGATTCACGCTGGCCTTTCTCGCCGCACCAGGCGATGAGAGCGCGCAGGTCGAGCTGACCTACAACTGGGACCCCGAAGAACTGGGCGGCGGTCGGAATTTCGGCCACCTCGCCTACGAAGTGGAAGACATCTACGCAGTCTGCCAGCAGTTGATGGACAAGGGCGTGACCATCAACCGCCCGCCGCGCGACGGCCACATGGCGTTCGTACGGTCGCCCGACAACGTCTCGATCGAGCTTCTACAAAAGGGCAAGTCACTGCCCGAGCAGGAACCGTGGAAGTCGATGCCGAACACCGGCGAGTGGTGATGCTCGCGGGTGAGCGCGATGATGGCCGTCTTGTGGGTCTGAGAGCCGCGCTGGTTTAGGCTGACTTGATGCGGATCTTCGGAATCGACCATGTTCAGTTGGCAATGCCCGAGGGCGGCGAGGCTTCGGCGCAAGAGTTCTACGAGGGATTGTTGGACTTGCCGCGTGTGCGAAAGCCGGCGCATTTGGAGGTGAGGGGTGGTTGTTGGTTTGAGAACGAGAAGGTCAAGATTCACGTTGGTGTAGAAACGCGATCGTTCCGCCCGGCTCGCAAGGCTCATCCTGCCCTGCTCGTGGAGGACTTGGATGCGCTGGTTGCGCGGTTGGAGTCTGCGGGGATCGCAGTTCGTGACGGGCAACCGCTGGAGGGATACCGCAGGGTCGACATTGACGACCCGTTCGGCAATCGGATCGAACTGATGGAGCCGATTGCGAAGGACCTCTGACGCCAGGAGTGAATGTCGGGTATCGGTTAAAAGCTGAGGCGCAGCTCGATGAATCCGTAGGTGGCGCTCTTTGCCGCGAAGTTGTTGGTGATGACGTCGCCGCCGAAGACTTGGCCGACGTAGGTCCCGACCGAGAGGTGCTTGTTCCAGCGGTAGTCTACGGAAAGGTCGACTAAGTGTCCGAGGTTGGCACTGCCACCGGAGGGGAGTCCGCCGATACCAAAGACGCGTTGGTTGGTGGCTCCGCCGCCAGCGTACCAGAGATCGCTGCTCTCGGCGAGTTGTAGCCAATGGTAGTCGGCGCGCACCGAGATGGCCGACGTCGGCGACGCGAATATCTGGGCGAAGATGTCTTGCAGGTTCATATTGTTGAAGAAGGGGAACCGTGCGTATTTCCGTGCGGTCGGAAGCGGTGTGAGAAAAGTGCGGTGTTCGCTGTCGGCCGGGTCGTCGTCTCCGGACGAGACGTTATAGCCGATGCGTAGCCAGGGCCGACTCCAGACACGTGAAAATTGATAACCCCCTTCCATCGCGAAGGCCCAGGCGCGGTGATCGAGTTGTCCCCAGTCGCCATTTTGGACGGCGAACCAAAACAATAAGTCGGTGAGACCCGGGCCGGTTTCGATCTCGGCCAGTACGTGGCCGCCGAGCGTATGGACCTGGATCGATTCATGGTCGGCCGATCGATCGGCCGATGGGCGGTTGTCGGCTTTCGTTGTGCTGGCCCGTCGATCGTCGAAGTAGAGGTAGAACAGGCGGGCGTCGATCGGCGTGCCGGGAGCCGATCCTGTGTAGGTGACGGCGCCATTGGCGAAAGCCACTTTGTCGAGATGCCGATTGGCGCTGACCTCGAAGCCGCCGCGCGTTGGCCGAGCGCCGATCGCGGTGAGGTTCCAAGCGCCGCGATTCCAAGCAACGCGGGCACCGTCGACGCGGCGACCGTTGTGGGTGAAGTCGAACGGCCCGACCAGGCGTTCCGAGATGCGGGTCCTTTTCATGAAAGCGAGGGTAGGGTTGCCGGGAGATGTCTCGGCTCCTTCCGCGTAACTAAAACGTCCGACAGTCAACGCGGTGCCGCGGGCGCGAACCGTGCCATAAGCCTGGCTGAGAACGGTTTCACCCTGCCATCGGTCGCGGGTGTGCGCGAGGTAGATCGCACCGGTTCCGAGCGCGCCGACCGGCGGCACGATGGCGTCACCAGGGAGATTGCCGATTCGCGTGTCCTGCACCTGAACGAAAAACTGCAGGCGTGGCAGGGTCAGTGAGGCGGAGACGCGCAGGCGATTGGCGAAGAAGGTATAGCGTTCCGGGTTGCCGGGGGCGTCGGGTTCGAACCAATCGACGATCTCGGTTCTGATCCGATCATCGATGCGCAGCGACACGCGTTCGTGCAGCTCGACCTGAGCGCTGGCCATATCGCCGGCGAGTGCGAGCAGTAGTACGACTGGCCACAGAAGAAAATGAAGTTGCCCCGGAGTTCGGCGTCCCATTGCGAACCTGACCTAACACACACGCGGCGCAAACCAAAAAAAAGGGGCGGGGCGTTTTGCCCCGCCCCTTTTGAGGCAGCTCGTAGGAGTGGTGGTCTTAGAATACCAGGCGCTCGAGTTGTGCCCGGAGGGTATCGTTCGCGATCGCGTCGATTCCGATCTTGGTTGCCGGGGATGTCGTGAGGTCGAAGATCTCGATCTCGCCGCCGTTGCGGCTGGTGCAGACCAGCACTTCGACATCAGTGAGGTGCAGGGTCACCCGGAGGCCGTTGTCGTCGCTTTGCTCACCTGCTTCGAAGGCGTTGCGGATGCCACGGATCACGAATTGCACGAGGTGGTCGAGCCCGAGGGCGTCGAGCTCGCTCTGTGCGTCGGCACTACTGCTTCCGTCGATGATCGGACAGAATCCAGGCGAGTTCGTTACATCGACCATCGGCGCGTCGGTCGTCGGGTCAATGAACACAGCTCCGGCAAGCTGATCGTTGCTGACTTTGAACTCCACGTTGCCATCCTCTTGCACCTCGCCGAGTAGGCCGAAGACGACGGCATCGTCGCCGCTTCCGCCGTCGAAGAAGTCCGAACCGTCGCCGGGGGACCAGATGAAGACATCTGCGCCAGACCCACCGAAGGCGCGGTCACGGTTGTTTGGATTGAAGTGCTCGCTGCCGCCTACCAGAATGTCGGGGCCTGCCTCGCCAAAGAGGATGTCGATTCCGAGCCCGCCGAGCAGCAGATCCTCGTCTGTGGTTCCGCGCAGGATGTCACCGAATTGAAGTGTTTGGTCGCGGCCACCACCGGCCGACGCGGGGTCAGTCGGCTGTACGAACGAGTTGGCCACACTGTTTAGGTCACTGCCGACGATTTGCAGCTGGGCGGCGCCGGCCGAGTCAGACGAGCATCCTACGCTACCCGCCATGGCTGCGGTCAAAGCTACGATTCCCACGGTCTTCACTGTATTGAACATTGTCCTTCTCCTCTTCCTTGGGGGGCTCGTTGCCCGCGTTGTTTTGCCGGGCATACGCGCACCGGTCGGCCCGCGGATGCAGAAAAATCAAAGAAAAATAATTTGCATCCGACGCCCGTGGTCCGGCCGTATTGGGGCTGAATGGTTGGCTCCGGGAATCACAATTTGGCTAGCGGTTGCGGTGGCTGCGGCGGGTCGCCTACAGAGGTGAAAGCGATGAAGCGAAGTCTGATCACAGCGATGACGGGTGCGATCCTGAGTGTCTCGGTTCCCGCGGTGGGAACGGCCCTCGAACTCGTCGCCCTCACCACCACAGGTGAGTTGCTGATCTTCGATGTGGCTAACCCGGCTTTGGTCATCCGTCGCCCAGTAGAGGGGATTCGCGCCTCCGCCATCGGAATCGACTATCGACCTGCGGACGGGTTGCTCTACCTGGTCGATCGCGACGGTGAAATCTACGTCATCAGCGATCGATCGACGACAGCGGAATACGTTGCGTCGCTGACGCTTGCGTTCCCCGGTGACCAGCCGTGCGGGTTTGACTTCACCCCGCAGGCAGACCGACTCCGACTGGTGGGTGCAGGTGGTGACAACGTACGTCTCAACGTCAAACTCGGCGCCGGTGCGCGTGACCGTGGCGTGTCGTACGTGGCGTCTGATCGCAACGCCGGCGCGCGTCCGCAGATAACCGGTGTCGGGTATACCAACAACCGAGCGTCGGCGGACAAGACTGTCATGTACGATATCGATTCGCGTCATGACGTTCTGGCAATCCAGGACCCACCGAACGACGGCTTGCTCCAGACGGTCGGTGACCTCGGCGTCGATGTCGGCGATCACGTAGGATTCGAGATCATCAGCTCGGACCCCGACCGCGAGCGCGCGATCTTGGTCAGCGACGGAAATGTCTACGAAGTAGACTTGAGTACCGGCGGTGCCAAGGCCCTCGGGACGCTGGACAGTGGCAAAGACGAGGTTGTCGGCTTGACCATCTGGCCTTGGCGAGGAGCGGCTGCGCGATGAATCAAGCTGTGGCGGATGCGAACGACCGCTCGGATCAAGAGTTGCTGGATGCCTTACAGCACGGTCATGAGCCGCTCGGTGTCTTGTACGATCGCTATTCTGGCTTGGTGTACGGATTGTCGATGCGGATCCTGCAAGATCCCGACGAAGCCGCAGATCTGACCCAGGAAGTCTTCCTCGCGCTGAGCTCTAAGCACAGCTACGACGCCGAGCGCGGCGCCCTTGCGGCTTACCTCGCAAGTATGACGCGATCGCGCGCGATCGATCGTCTGCGCGCGCGGACGCGTCACCTGCGTTTGCTGAAGCAATGGAACGAGTCGGACGAGCCCGCGCCTCGACCGGATACGCCGCACCATGTGGCGGCGATTGAGCAGATGCGGCAACGAGTGCGAGATGCGATGGCCGATTTGTCAGAACGCGAGCGCGAAGTCCTCGAGCTCGCTTACTATAGTGATCTCAGTCAGACCGAGATCGCGGAACGACTCGATGCTCCGCTCGGTTCCGTCAAGAGCTGGGCCCGCCGAGGCCTGCAGCACTTGCAGCAGTCGCTCGGAGATCTGGGGTAATCATGAGTACGGACGAGCGCAACGAGCGCGATGTGTTGTTTCACTACGTATTGAATGGTCTCACGGCTTCCGAACGCGCCCGCCTGGAAGCGCGCCTTGGCGAGGATCCAGACCTGCGAGTGCAGTTAGAGGAGGTTCGCCGCACGACGGATGTGATGGCATTTGCCGCTGTGGCAGAGCCGCCGGCTGGTCTGCGCGACTCGGTCATGGCCGCGGCGGCGGCGCGTGACGACGCTCTGCTCGAATATGCACTCGCATCGACGCAGCGCCGCGAGAAATTGGCGGAGTCTGAGGAGTTCGATCCTGCGATGGCTGAGAGCCTCGTCGCTGCCGCGGACAAGATGGCTTACGCAACGGTGACACAACCGCCACCGAATTTGCGATCGAAAATTCTAGCGGCGGCATCCGATGCCCAAACGAAGGCGCCTCAGGCTCCCGTGAGCGTCGCGCCGTCCAAGCAGTCGGGCACTCCGTGGACCGCGATCGCGGCTGCGGCCGCTTCGATCGTCGCAGTGATTTTTGGGTGGCAGAGTATGCAGCTGCGCGACCAACTCGGCATTGAGCAGCAAGTCGCCCGACTGATGCTCGAACCGAATACGGTGCAGACCTACACCCTCGGTGGCAAGGCTGCGGGTGCGGCGCGCGGCCGCGTGACTCTCGATATGGACGGTCAAAAGGGTGCCGTCGTGGTTCGCGGCGTTCCGGCAACAGAGCGAGGCGAGGTCTACCGACTGTGGGCGCGCGTCGCTGGGACGGATGTATTCTGTGGCGAGTTCGCCGCGCCGCAAGAGGGTGCTGCGGAGGCGCTGTTCAAGGTACCGACCGATTCGTACACGGCGCCGGTGGACTTTATGTTTCTGACCAAAGCCAAACGCGGGTCTCCGAAAGTTCCGCAAGGGCCTCGGTACCTGCAGAGCGTATGATGCGCCGAACCTGTCTCGTCGTTTGGCTGACCGTTGTAACTGGCTGCGGCGGCGCTTGGGAGGTCGAAAAGGTCATCGGTATTGGTGCGCCGCCGGAGTTGGTTTGGAACGTCCTAGCGGATCTCGAGAGATATCCGGAATGGAACAGCTACTCGCCGAAGGCGATCGGCAAGCTCGAGGTTGGCGAGATCGTTCGCATTGAAGCGCACCTGGGCGATGAGGTGCGCCACGTCGACAATGTCGTCCTCGAAGTGGATCCGCCTCGAACCCTGTGTTGGCAGTCTCAGAATTGGTATGGCGTTTTGGTCCGCGGAACCCGATGTCGCTACCTCGAGGACGGCCCAAACCGTGCGACGCAGTTCCGCCACTATGAGATCATGGAGGGCGCGCTGGCCGGTGTGGTGGAGTGGATCTACCGGCCGCGTGTAGAGAAGGGACTCGAGATGATGAACGCCGATCTCAAAACGTGGGTCGAAATGGGCGTGAAACGGGACTCTGAATGATCGCGCCGGCGCTTCGCTGAGAGAAGGCAAGGAATTGCCGGCGCCGGGCGCGACGCCAAGACCTGTTGCCTGGACTCGGTGAGGAGAGGGTGCCGGGCCCGTTCGTTGCATTTGGTTGCCCTTGTGTGGTGCAAGGGAGCTAGCAGTCCGTTAGGTCGCGTCAACGCGACGGGAGGGTGCATGGAACAGCTCACAGGGATGGACGCGTCGTTTCTCTATTTCGAGACGGCCAACGCACCGACGCATATCGGTTCCTTTGCGATCTACGATCAATCGACGGCTCCGGGGGGACGGGTTACGTTCACCGGAATTCTGCGCAACGTGCAGAAGCGATTGCACTTGGCGCGTTGCTTTCGGCAGCGGCTGGTGCAAGTGCCACTCGACCTGGATCATCCGTATTGGATGGAGGACCCGGACTTCGATATTGAGTTCCACGTCCGTCACATCGCACTTCCACATCCGGGCGACTGGCGGCAGCTCTGTATCCAGGTGGCACGGATTCATGCCCGCCCGCTCGATCTGACCAAGCCGCTCTGGGAGATGTATGTGATCGAGGGCTTGGACAGCGTTGTTGGTGTTCCCGAAGGCAGCTTTGCGGTCTTCACAAAGATCCATCACGCCGCGATCGATGGAGTTTCGGGGGCCCAACTCGCCTCGGCGGTGCATGACCTGAATCCGAATGATCAGCCGCCGGAGCCGGTCCACGAATGGGTCCCGGAGGAAGACCCGGGATTGGCCGGTCTGGCGGTACTGACGACGCTCAACAACATCCGCACACCGTTTAAGTTTGCGCGTGTTCTCGGCCAGACGGCGCCGCGCCTCGCGGCGTTGTTCAGCGGTGGCGGGGATGAGGAAGTCGAAGGAGCTGCGGAGGTGCCGCGCACCCGCTTCAACGCGCCTGTGTCGAGTCACCGGGTCGTCGAGGGGCGTAACTTTTCTCTCGATAGTATTCGGGAGATTCGCAAGAGCGTTCCCGGATGTACCGTCAACGACGTGATCCTGACGATCGTCGGCGGCGGTTTGCGGCGGTACTTGGAGGATCACAGGGAGTTGCCGCGCGAGTCTCTGGTTGCGATGGCGCCGATCTCGGTGCGAACCGAGGCGGAGCTCAATACAGCAGGTAACCGGATCTCGGTGATGTTTGCGACGTTGTACACCGATACGGCCGATTCGATCGAGAGGCTCGAGAAGGTTTACCATGGCACGCGGGAATCGAAGGCGGCATCCGAAGCGGTGGGTGCGCGCACGATGACAGATGTCACGCAGTTCATGCCTGGAATGCTGGCTGGGTTGGCGGCGCGGTTGTATACGCGACTAGGTCTGGCGAACAACGTAAGCCCGTTTCTCAACACCGTTGTGACGAATGTGCCGGGTCCGCAGATCCCACTCTATTTCACGGGTGCTCGGATGGTGTCGCTGTACGGACTAGGTCCGGTGATGGATGGCATGGGACTGATTCATCCAGTGTTCAGTTACAACGGTCAGATCAGTATATCGTTCACGTCGTGCCGCCAGATGCTCCCGGACCCAGAGTTCTACGGAGACTGCCTGCAGGAGTCGTTTGACGAATTGCTGGCGGCGACGAAACACGTTCTGGCGGTGCGAAAGCCGGCGCAGCGCAAGGCAACGAAGCGCAAGGTGACAAAGAAGAAGGCAGCGAAGAAGGTAGCGAAGAAATCGCCGCCGCGTAAAGCGCGCAAGCGAGCGGCGCGGTAAAGCGTTCGTCCCTATTTAGGGAGACTGTCGATTTTCTCGAAATAACGGGCAAAGCCCAACAAAATCTCCTCTCCCGCATGGCAGGCGGGAGAGGATGAAAGGTGAGGGTTCGTTCTTCAACGTGTCCGCGCAAGCGCTGGCACAAGGGCAAGATGGGAGTTGGCTTTTTGATCCCCTTGGCCCTCTCCCGGAGGGAGAGGGAATTCGGGTGGGTTGGTCGATAGGACTTCGAAGTCCGCATTTGTCGACAGTCTTAGTTCAGGGGGGCCGTTGCTCTACGGAACCACGCCTTTGGCTCGGAGTTCTTTGATGTCGGCGCCGTGGCCTAGTTCCTTCAGAATCTCTTCGGTGTGTTCTCCGTAGAGGGCCGGGGCGATTGCTTCGTCGGCTTGGGTTTCGGAGAAGCGAACGGGTGCGCGGGCGCGGCGGTATTTCCCGTACACCGGATGGACTGCTTCGATGATGCAGCCATTGTGCTGGATTTGCGGGTCGACCAGGACTTCTTGGTGGGTCAGCACGGGGCCGGCTGGGACTTCGTGTTCGATGAGATTGTGGTAGGCGGTCTGGGTGTCGAGCGCGGCCAGGCCGTCGCGGATGGCCGCCGTTCGTTCCATCGTATTGGCTTCGTTCATCATCTCGCGGCCGCGCTGCGACGAGCTCTCGGCGAGGTCGGTGCGTCCTACGGCGTGCAGGGCGGCGCGCATTTGATCTGCGGTGCCGAGCCACATCACAATCTTGCCGTCGGCGGTGTCTTGCAACTGATAACGCTCGCCGGCGACGACGATGTTCTCGACATCGTCGCCGACGAGCGAGTGGCGCAACATTCCATCGGGCCAGAAGAACGATATGCCGGCGTCGAGCATGGCGACGCGAACATGTTGTCCCCCGGCGCCGCGTTCGCGTGCCAGCAACGCCGCGGTGATGCCCTGCGCGAGCGCGTACGAGGTGGCTTTGTCGACCACCGCGTTCCGCACCAGGTCTGGGATAGGAATCTCGGGGTTGAGCTGGGCGGCGACGTAGCCTGTTAGAGCCTGGAAGATTGGGTCGTAGCCGCGGCGCTTGGCATACGGACCGTCTTCACCGTAGCCGGAGATGCTGGCGTAGATGATCTGAGGGTTCAGGCGGCGAAGGTCGGCCTCGCCGACACCGAGCCGCTCGGCGGCGCCTGGCCGCCAGTTTTGTAGAAAAACGTCGGCGTCTCGAACCAGTTCGTAGAGCAAGGCGAGCCCGTCCGGGTGTTTCAAATTGATACCGATCGAGCGCTTGCCGTGATTGCAGTTGACGTAGAGTCCGGCCATGCCAGCGCGGTAGTTGGTGAGCGAGCGGCTCTCTTCGCCGTGCTTCGGTGGCTCGACTTTGATGACCTCGGCGCCCTGGTCGGCGAGGACCATGGACGTGAGAGGTCCAGAGATCACCTCGGCGACCTCGACGATACGAAATCCTGCCAGGGGTCCGGCCATTACCACCCTCTCCCATCGGCAATTGGGTAGGTTGTACGATGCGATATTGTATGGAAGCGTACGATGTTCATCCCGAATCTTTCGCGAGAGGAGTCTATCATGCGCGATGTTGTCATCGTAGAAGCGGTACGTAGTCCATTGGGGAAACGCAACGGTGGTCTTTCTGCCATGCATGCGATCGACCTGCTGGGTAGTGTGCAGAAGGAGCTGTTCGTGCGCTCCGGCATCGACCCAAAACAAGTCGGCCAGGTTGTAGGCGGTTGTGTTGGCCAGGTCGGCATGCAGTCGATGAACGTGACCCGCAACGCATGGTTGACGGCGGGTCTGCCAATCGAAGTCGCGGCGACGACTGTCGATGCGCAGTGTGGCTCGTCGCAACAGGCATCGAGTCTCGCGTACTCCTTGGTGAAGTCCGGGGTCGTCGATGCGGCCGTCGGTTGCGGCGTCGAGGTGATGAGCCGGGTTCCGATGGGCGCGACGACTCCGAAAGAGCCCCAGGTCGGCAAGCCGATCAACAAGGGTTATTGGAAGTCCCACGAGTTCACGACGCAGTTTGATGGCGCCGAGCGGATCGCGAGCAAGTTTGGTATCACGCGTGACGATACGGATGCCTTTGGCAAACTGTCGCAGGATCGTGCCGCCGCGGCCTGGAAGGACCATCGCTTTGATTCGCAGATCCTGCCGATCGATGCACCGGATTGGACCGACGACGGCAAGCCGGGCAAAACGACACACCGAGTCGATCGTGACGAGGGTTTGCGCGAGACGACAATCGAGGCGCTCGGAGGATTGCGCACCAACATGCCGGACGGAATTCACACGGCCGCTACTTCTTCGCAGATCACCGACGGGGCGGCCGCGCTTCTGATGATGACGCGAGAGAAGGCATCGGAGCTCGGGGTAACGCCGCGTGCGACGATCGTCGATGTGTGCTTGGTTGGTTCGGATCCGGTGCTGATGCTGACCGGGCCGATTCCTGCGACACAGAAGCTGCTCGGCGAAAACAACCTGAAGATCGACGACATCGACGTGTTCGAGATCAATGAAGCGTTCGCCTCCGTCGTGCTCGCCTGGGAGAAAGAGCTCAAGCCCGACATGGCACGGGTCAATCCAAACGGCGGTGCGATTGCTCTGGGTCACCCACTCGGCGGAACCGGCGCCGTGCTTATGACCAAGGCTCTGTACGAGCTCGAGCGGACGGACAAGGCAAACGGCTTGGTGACGATGTGCTGCGGCGGGGGCCTCGGCACAGGAACATTGATTCGGCGCGGTTAGTTCCCACGTGTCGTCCAGTAAACACGAGCTCGACGCGCCGCCGTGGCGGCGCGTCGACTCGACGATCATGCGCACCGCGCGCGCTATTCGGCAGGCCTACGAGCAGCGCTTTGCGCAGCTGGGTTTGAATTTGAGCCAAGCGAGCGTGTTGGCGTTTCTCGATGAGTCTGGTGCGGTGACGCAGACGAATCTCGCGACCGGACTCGGCTTGGGTAAGGCCGCTGCTGGTTCGATCATCGATGCCCTGCAGGGGCGGGGTTTGGTCGAGCGAAAGCCGGACCAGAGTGACCGACGCGTGTGGCTGGTTGCGGTGACCGACGCGGGGCGCAAGTTGGCTGGTCCTGTGCAGGAGATCGACCGAATTCTACGCGGCGATTTGCGCAACGGAATTTCGCGTCAGGAGAGACAGCAACTAGCGGGCCTTTTGGTCCGCTTACAATCAAATCTCGATGGGATCCTCGATTCGGGGACGGGAAGGACAGATTCATGATGAATATCGAGGGGGCTTCGGCCCTTGTTACGGGTGGGGCCTCGGGGCTCGGTGCAGCTACAGCGCGCTTGCTGGCCAAGCGCGGCGCTAAAGTCGTCATTGCCGATCTCAATGAGGAGTTGGGCAATGCCGTTGCTTCAGAAGTCGGCGGCGCCTTTGCCAAGACGGATGTCAGCGACGAGGGCCAGGCGCAAGCCGCCGTCGATGCCGCCTCCGCTTTGGGTCCGCTGCGTGTCTTGATCAACTGTGCCGGCCTCGGCAGCGCGTCACGCACTGTCGATCGCAAGGGGACTCCGTTTGATCTCAAAACATTCGAGTTCGTGATCCGCGTCAACTTGATCGGATCGTTTAATTGTTTGCGACTCGCCGCGGCTGCGATGAGCAAGACCGAACCGATCGGCGAGGGCGAGCGTGGCGCGATCGTCAATACCGCATCGGTCGCTGCCTTTGATGGGCAGATCGGGCAGGCGGCCTACTCCGCTTCCAAGGGCGGCGTCGTTGGTATGACGCTGCCGATCGCACGCGATCTCGCCGCGATAGGGGTGCGCGTCAACACCATCGCCCCGGGTCTGATCGACACGCCGATCTATGGTGAGGGTCCGGGATCGGACGCGTTCAAGGAGAAGCTGGGACGCAGCGTGTTGTTCCCGCCGCGTTTGGGCACTCCGGAAGAGTTCGCATCGATGGCGGTCGAGTGTGTCACCAATACCTACATGAACGGTGAAACCATCCGTCTCGACGGTGGAATTCGCATGCCTCCAAAGTAGGCGGGCACAATCGAGTCCGGTCGACCTCGTTGGTTGGTCGGCTGGGCTCCATCCACATCTTCGATCGCAACGTAACGATTGGGAGAAGCAGTCATGATCGCATGGAGTGAATCGCAATTGATGATCCGCGACGCGGTGCGCCGCTTCGTCGAAGACGAGATCAAGCCGAATCTCGAGGCGCTCGAGCACGGTGATATGCCGCCGTACGATATCCTGCGAAAGATGTACTCGACTTTCGGGATGGACCAGATGGCGAAGGCCGGCTTTGCCAAGAAAATCGCGGCCGAAAAGTCCGGAGAAGAGGCGCAGCCGCGGAGCAACGGCGGCGATCCGAGTGCGCGTGCCGACCAGGTAGCCGCAACGATCATTCCGATCATCGAGCTTTGTCGCTATTGCCCTGGAATGGTCACTGCGATGGGTGTGTCGGTAGGGCTGGCGGCTGGCGCGATTCAGTCGAAGGGAACGATTGAGCAGAAGGAGCGCTGGGTTCCCGATCTTCTGACGCTGGACAAGATCGGAGCGTGGGCCATTACCGAGCCCGACTCGGGTTCGGACGCGTTCGGCGGCATGCGCGCGTCTGCCCGCCGGGATGGCGACGACTTTGTCCTAAACGGCAGCAAGACGTTCATCACGAACGGGCCGCACGCCGACACCATTGTCTTCATCTGCAAGTTGGAAGAGGAAGGTGTCGATGCGCGGGAGCGTCGCATTCTCAACTTCGTGCTCGATCGCGGCATGGCTGGGCTCGAGCAGACACCGGCGTTGCGCAAGATGGGACTCCACTCTTCGCCGACCGGCGAACTTTTCCTGAGTGATGTTCGCTGCGGAATCGACCGCCTTCTTGGCGGTGCGAACGCGTTGAAGGCGACCGGCGGCGGCCGCGCTGGCGCCAAGGCGACCTTTCAGACTGAGCGTTCAGGCGTTGCTGCGATGGCTCTCGGCATGGTCGAACAGTGTCTGGAGTTGTCGGTCAAATACGCCAAAGAGCGGGTGCAGTTTGGTCGCCCGATCGGTGACTATCAGCTGATTCAGGACAAGCTGGCGAGAATGGAGGTCGCCCGGATGAACCTCCAGAATCTGGTATTCCGGACGATCGAGCTGGTTTCACAGGGCAAAACCATGACGTTTGCGGAGGCGTCGGCGATGAAGCTCTACGCCGCCCGGGCAGCGGTGGAGGTGGCGATGGAAGCTGTCCAGGTCTACGGCGGCAACGGTTACATGTCGGAGTACCAGGTCGAGCAGCTGGCTCGCGACGCCAAGGTTCTACAGATCTATGCCGGTACGGACGAGATCCAGATCCGCGCGATCGCTAAGGATCTATTGGCCGCCGACTGAGAGGACGACGATCCTGGCCATTTCGGCCAATTTTGAATTGATGGTGCGATTTGACTCATGAAGCGTGAGGCTTCATAGGTTCTGGTTCGGCGAACTGGGGTTTTCTGTTTCGTGCTACGCCGACTCAATCGACAGCAAGAGGGGATTCTTATGGCGTTTCGTACTGGCGCGGTTTCGCGCATTTTTGGTGTTCTAATCGCGCTCAGCGCAACTTTCATCTCGGCCTGTGAATCGGACACTGTCCGGACAATCGTTGCGACCCAGCCGCCGACGGAGACTCAGCCGCCGACGGCGACACCGATGCCGTCGGACGAGACGCCGACGGCGACACCAGACGGCGTGCCGACGGGAACAGCAACGGCTGTTCCCACAGGTACAGCGGCGACAGAGACACCGACTGGTGCGGCGACCTCGACCATGGTGCCGCCGACAACTGTCCCGACGTCGACTGCAACAGCGGTTTCCTCGGAGACGGCGGCAACCGAGACCCCGACACCGACCGCGATTCCAACGGGGACGTCGAGTGCGCAGCTGGTGGGCAGCATCGAGCAGGTTTACCTGACCGACGCCTCTCCGGGCAGCCTCTTGGAGTTGATTTCTCCGAGTGGCGATGTCGTCGATGTCGGCAGCGCAGATGCTCGCGGGTCGTATGTCTGGCGCGACTTGACGCCGGGGGCCGGGTACACAGTCGTGATTGACGAAACGCCGATTGCCGCGACCAGCGGAGCGCAGGCGGTGCTCGGACCAGTGACGGTCACAGCGATGACTGACCCTCCCGATCTTTCGACTTTAGAAGGGCAAGTCCTCGAGCGTGGGTACGGCTACTTGCGGACTCGCGACGGGACACTGCTGGCGATCAATGTGGTCCTGCCGGGACCGATCGATGAGGGGCCGTACCCGGCTCTGATCGAGTATTCGGGATACGATCCGGCAAATCCGCGTATCAACCAGCCGGGCGTCTTGATCGGCCCGCTGCTCGGTTTCGCAACGGTGGGAGTCAACATGCGTGGCACCGGTTGCTCCGGTGGAGCGTTTGACTACTTCGAACCGGCGCAGAGCACGGACGGGTATGACGCGATCGAGGTCGTCGCACGTCAATCGTGGGTCAAGGGTGGCAAGGTCGGGATGATCGGTATTTCCTATCCCGGCATCTCTCAGCTCTTCACTGCGCAACTGCAGCCGCCGAGTTTGGCGGCGATCGCTCCACTGTCGGTCATTTCTGAGACGCCTTCGACACTGTACCCCGGCGGTATCCTCAATAACGGCTTTGCCGTCGATTGGGCGGCCGAACGTCAGCGCGACGCCGTCGCCGGCGGTCAGGGTTGGTCGCAAACGCGGATCGATGATGGTGATCAGATCTGTATCGACAACCAGAAGCTGAAGGATCAGGCACCAGATATCTTCCAGCGGATCGAAGACAATCCGTTCTACACGGAAGAGGTCGCGGATCCGCTGTCGCCTGCAACGTTTGTCGACAAGATCAACGTCCCGGTCTTTCTCGCCGGCGCTTGGCAAGACGAACAAACCGGTGGGCATTTCCCTACGATGCTCGATCGCTTCACCGGTACCGACAAGGCTCACTTTACGATGACCAACGGAGGTCATACCGACTCTCTCGGGCCGGAGATCTTTGGTCGCTGGTTTGAGTTCTTCTCGCTCTATGTCGCCGACGAGATTCCGGTGCTGCCGCCGGCCGCCGGAGTCGTGTTGTCGACGCTGGGAGACAGTATCTTCGGTGTTTCTGATCTCGAGCTTGCGCCGGATCGCTTCGTCGGCATGAGTCTCGAGGATGCACGGGCGGCCTTCGAAGCCGATCCGAAGGTTCGGATCCTATTCGACAATGGCGCGGGTGATGAAACGACACCGGGATCGCCGGTTCCGGGCTTCGAGATGGGATTCGATGCGTGGCCGATTCCGGAAGTCGTGCCGACTGCGTGGTATCTGACCGGTGACGACGGGTTGCAGACCGATGTCCCGACAGACAGCGGTGAGAAAGCCTACGATTACAATACCGGGTACTCGCAAGATGTGACATTGGACGGTGGTAGTGGCGCGGCCTGGAGGACCCAGCCGGCTTGGCACTGGGACTTTGTCGATTTGGACGACGAAGTTGTGTTCACCAGTGATGCGCTGACGGAAGACCTGATCTTGGTTGGTTCGGCGAGTGTCGATGTGTGGTTGAAGTCTACGGCGACGGATACCGACGTGCAGGTCACCCTGAGCGAGATTCGTCCAGACGGGTTTGAGCTCTACATTCAGACCGGCTGGTTGCGCGCCGCGCGTCGGGTCCTCAACGAAGATGCCTCGAGCGATTTGCGACCGGTACATACCCATCGCGAAGAAGACGAAAGCCCGTTGACTCCGGGCGAGTTCGCTCCGATTCGTGTCGAGTTGTATCCGTTCGGGCATGCCTTCCGTGCCGGTTCGAGTATCCGGATCGCGATCAGCACACCTGGCGAGAGCCGTGTGCTGTGGAAGTTCGATGTGCTCGAGGAAGTTGGCGATGTCGTCAACGCGATTGGGTACGGCGAGACCTACCCGTCGAAGATCGTATTGCCGGTGATTCCCGGGGCAGACATCCCGACCGACTATCCGCCGGCGAATGCATATCGGGCGCAGCCGTCCCGGTCGGTAGACGTGACCGGCGGCTGATCGCTCGAGTGGCGGTCACCGACGACTTCTTGTTTCTCGATGCCACGGCGCAGGCAGAGTGCCTGCGCCGTGGTGATCTCTCTCCGATCGAATTGGTCGATGCCTCGATCGATCGAATTGAGCGGACACACGACCAGCTAAACGCGGTCATCGCACCAGCTTTTGAACGCGCTCGCGCAGCAGCCGCGCAGGCCGACCTCGAGGCGCCATTCGGTGGCGTTCCCTTCTTGATGAAGGATCTCGGCGGGCAAGAAGCCGGCGCGTCGTATCACGCCGGCATGCAGTTCTTACGCGACGCCGGCTGGGTGGAGTCAACGGACTCGTATTTGGCCGAACGCTTTCGCGGCGCCGGACTGATCTCGTTGGGGCGAACCAATACACCCGAGCTGGGGTTGATGCCGACGACCGAGCCTGCGGCCTACGGTCCGACGCGCAACCCTTGGAATGCCGCGTACTCTTCGGGTGGTTCGAGCGGTGGCGCCGCGGCGGCGGTCGCTGCCGGTTTGGTGCCGATGGCTCACGCCAGTGACGGTGGCGGCTCGATTCGGATCCCGGCGAGTATGTGTGGGCTGGTGGGTCTCAAACCGACGCGTGGTCGCAACTCGTTTGGCCCGTCGTTGGGCGAACGCTGGAACGGCTACTCCTGCGAGTTCGTCGTCTGTCGTTCGGTGCGCGACGCAGCCGCCCTACTCGACGCAACCGCAGGTCCGATGCCCGGCGATCCGTACTACGCGGCGCCACCGGCTAGGCCTTACGCCGAAGCGCTGAATTCGGCGGCGGGCTCCTTGCGCATTGGACTGTTGGACCGTGGCCTGCGCGGAGAAGATTTGCATCCGGAGTCCATTGCCGCAGTTCGCCACACCGCGCGCCTTTTGGAGCAGGCCGGGCACCGGGTCGAGGAGGCTTATCCGGAAGCACTCGACGATCGCGCCAACCCCGCCGTGTACGTCGACATCGTCGCCAGCAACGTGGCGCGGGCACTGGACGTGTGGGCTCGAGCGGTTGGCAAACCGATCGGAATTGAAGATGTCGAGCCACTGACTTGGCGTATGGCGGAACGCGGCCGCTCGTTGTCGGCACCCGATTTGATCGAGCGGATTGAGAGTACGCACCAACTCGGCCGTCGTCTCGCTGCTTGGTGGGAGGGTGGCTTTGATATGTTGCTGACTCCCACGGTGGGTGCGCCACCGCCGGCGATAGGTTTCCTTTCCGGAACAGCCGAAGAGCCGTTTCGTGGACTTGCGCGGGCCGCTCCGTACGGGATGTTTACGCTGCCCTTCAACATGTCCGGACAGCCGGCCATCTCTGTGCCCTTGTACCGCACCGCCGACGAGGTGCCCGGTCTCCCGATTGGGAGCCAGCTGGTCGGCGCCTACGGTCGCGAAGATCTGTTGTTACGTGTGGCGGCGCAGCTCGAAGAGATGCAGCCGTGGATCGACGAGAGACCGCCGCAGTCAGCATGAGCGCACGTCGTGTCGCCGTCTTGGTGGTGCTGGTGGCGGCGATGTCGTCGCGGGTTGCCGCGGAAGCCGGTTTCGTTTCGAGCGAGCGATGTCGTTCGTGCCACCAGGTTGAGTTTGATCGTTGGAGTGGATCGCATCACGCGAAGGCGATGCAGGAGGCGACTCCGACCAGCGTTCTGGGGAACTTTAATGACGCGGTCTTTTCGCTCGCCGGTCGCACGACGCGTTTCTTTCGTCGCGGCGACAAGTACTGGGTGAGGACCCTTGGGCCGCGGGGACAAGATGCCGAGTTCGCGGTGCGGTATACGTTCGGAATCGAGCCGCTCCAGCAGTATCTGATCGAGGTGTCCGGAGGCAGGTTGCAGGCGCTGAAGATTGCCTGGGACACACGGTCGGCCACCGCTGGTGGGCAGCGTTGGTTTCACCTCGCTCCGGAGGAAGCCGCACTTGCGGTCGGCGACCCGTTTCATTGGACCGGCGCGTTGTACAATTGGAACAGCCAGTGCGGCTTTTGCCATTCCACTGCGTTCGAGAAGTCGTACGACGCCAAGCGCGATGTTTACGCGTCGAAGTGGGCAGAGATCAATGTAGCCTGTGAGGCTTGTCACGGTCCGGGCTCCGCCCACGTTGCATGGGCGGGCAGCGAGAACAAGACTGGGGACAACGGTTTGCTGCCGTTGTCTAAAGCGCGCGCCGAACTCAATGTGTGTGCGCCCTGCCATTCTCGGCGGACCCAGCTGGGCGAACCGCATCCTGTCGGCGACCCACTGATGGATGGATTCGATCCATCGACGCTTCGGCCTGGCCTGTACTTCGAGGATGGTCAGATCCTCGAGGAGGTCTATGTCTGGGGCTCGTTCGTGCAGAGCCGCATGCACCGCAAGGGTGTTCGTTGTGGCGACTGTCACGAGCCGCACGGGCTGCGTCTGCGTGCCGAAGGCAACGCGCTTTGTGTGACGTGCCACAACCCCGGTGGTAACAAACGCTTCGCATCGTTGGCGAAGCTGAACTACGACAGTGCCCAGCATCATCACCACCAGTCGGGAAGTGATGGCGCCCGGTGTGTGTCCTGTCACATGCCAGAACGGACGTACATGGTGGTCGATGATCGCCGCGATCACGGTTTTCGCATTCCGCGTCCCGATCTCAGTCAGATGATTGGGACACCGAACGCGTGCAATCAATGCCACACCGATAAGACACCGGAGTGGGCAGCGTCGGCGATTCGAGAGTGGACGGGGCGCGGGCCTACTGCGCACTGGTCGGAGGTGATCGCTGCGTCGAGGCGTGGGAACCCTTCACCTGCGGGTCTGGCTGAAATGGTATCCGATCGAACTCTCGCTGCGATCGTGCGCGCCAGCGCCTTGGACGAACTTGCGAATGCTGGCCGCGTGTCGGCGGCAGTTGTTACCAAGGCGGGCAACGACTCGGAGCCCTTCGTGCGCGCCGCCGCGGCACGGGCACTCGATAGCCTTGCGCCGCCTGAGCGAACCACCGCGGGGGTCCTGTTGTTGCGCGATCCGATAAGGGCCGTACGCATCGAAGCGGCGCGGTCGATGGCAGACCTGGTGCCGTCGATGAAAGCCGAGGATGCGGGTGTTTTCGCTCCGGCGGGAGAGGAATATCGGCGCGCGCAACGGTTCAACTCCAATCGACCTGAGGGGCACTACAACCTGGGATCGTTCGAATCCCGCCTCGGAAATCTAGGGAAAGCCCGCGTGTCGTACGAGAAGGCGATCGAGGTCGGGGCATACTTCGTGCCGGCGTACGTAAACCTCGCGGACGTTCACCGTGTCGAGGGGCGCGAGGTGGAGTGCGAAAAAACCCTGCGCAACGCTCTGGTCGTGGACAGTGAGAACGCGGCTGTGCGTCATTCTCTGGGACTTTCCCTGATCAGGCAAAGCCGAACCAAGGAAGCCCTCGCAGAGCTGGCGGCGGCCTCGACGGCCGCCCCCGAAGTCGCGCGCTACGCGTACGTGTACGGCGTCGCCCTCAACTCCTCCGGCCGCGGCGACGAAGCTCTCGCCGTACTGAGCAAGGCGGAGAGAGCCCATCCGCGAGACATCGATGTGCTGACCGCCCTGTTCTCGTTCCACCGCGAGCGCGGCGACATGGCGAAAGCGAAGACCTATTTGGAGCGGGTGAATCAGTTGCGTCAAGAAACCCGAAAGCCTTCCCCTCTACCTCCGGGAGAGGGTTAAGGGTGAGGGGATCGAAATGCCAACTTCCTTCTTGCCCTTGTGCCGCAGTGCTTTCGCGCCCACGCTCAAGAACGAACCCTCACCTTTCATCCTCTCCCGCATGCAATGCGGGAGAGGAGATTTTGTTGGGCTTTGCCCGTCATTTCGAGAAAAGCGACAGCCTCCTCCGGGAGAGGCTCAAGGGAATCAAAATGCCGACCCTCGGTTTACCCATTTGGCACAGCCTCTGAATCGGTGGAGATTGATCGAGAACTGGGTTCATCTGCGGTTGAGAAAGCACGTTGCGCCGAGACACCCAGTCGTTCTTGGTACATTGCCCCCGCTGTCTTCTTTGAGTAAGGAGGGCGAGTAGCGGAAGGGAGTTGCGATGGACAGAACCCTTTGCAAGTTCGTCGGCCGGAGCAACGATCGATTTCGGCGCATGTCGATGGTCGTTGCGATGTGGAGCCTTGCGCTAGCGGGAATCCCCGATCGCGAAGTATCGGCTGGCGCGGTGCCCGATGAGCTCATTCCCGGAAAAGTCGTTGTCATCAAGCCTGCCAAGTTGGCCAAGTTCGTTTCGAGGGGGAGTTTCGCCTTGCCCCTTCCGACGGACGATCCCTCGGTCGAAGGTGCGAGATTGCGGATCTACGATACGAGCCTCGACGGGGCTGGGGAAAGTACCTACGATTTGCCGGCCGTTGGCTGGAGGGGGCTTGGCCAACCGCCTGGGTCCAAGGGCTATCGGTACAAAGGTGCAGGGACCTCGGGCGACCCGTGCAAAGTTGTGCTGATCAAGGAGAGAACCGTGAAGGCGGTATGCAAGGGCGCGGATGTAGCGTTTGCGCCGCCGTTCGTCGGTGACGTTGGAGTCATTCTGGAAGTGGGTTTCGACGCAAACAGATACTGTACGCTCTTCGGAGGGCAAGCGGTTAAGAACGACGATAAGATTTTCAAGCGCAAGGACGCACCGACGCCAGAACAGTGCCCAGTGTATCCGCCGCAACCGAATTTTTGCCAGCCGACGTCTTGCCAAGGATCGAATCAGTCTTCTGTTGCCTGTGAACAGATGAAGTCCGACTGCACGGGTACTCCGACCTGCATCATTGACCCGGTGGAGTGCCAAGAGTTTGTCGACATGGACCAATGCATGGGCGGCCAGTGGTGCGACTGCGTGTTGGCCTGCGAGGTTGGCGATGACTTTTGCGCGACGTGTGTAAACTTCCTCTCCACCTGCGAGCCAGAGATCACTACGTGTCTCGAGTTGGAATGATCCTGCAGGTGTTCGGTCCAGATTCGCGAGCAGGAAGTGTCCAGAAGTACTCCCGGTCTTCAGAACCGTTGATCGGGGTGTCGTGGTAGCAATGGGTTTCGTGGGGCTGCTGCAACAGCGAAGCCGAACCTGCGAGGCTTTCGGAGCGATGGTTTTGGCAGCGACCACCGAACCCGAGGTCGTCCCGCGTACTGCGACGGCCGGGAAGGACGATGCAGCACGATGACACCTCCAGGTGGTTCAAGAATCAAGGTCGAGATCGAAGATGGCCGGCAGGTAGTGGTCGTGCCTCAGGACAACGCCGGACTGACTCGCTACCTCGTGGCGGTATTCCTCGTTCTCTGGCTTTCGATGTGGTTTGCCGGTTTCTGGGGCGCTGTGAATTCGGTGATCGGCGGTTCGGCGGGACTGTTTATTACGGTGTGGCTGACTGGTTGGACCTTTGGTGGCTTGGTGGCGATGCGGTTCCTCTACCGACTCATGCGGCCGAGCGTGCCGGAACGGTTTATCCTTGGACGACCTCGTCTCGGTTACGATAGTGGGGTTCCCACATTCCAGGTATTTGCTGGGTTCGGTATGAA
The DNA here is from genome assembly GCA_029262455.1 of Deltaproteobacteria bacterium. GTDB lineage: Bacteria > Desulfobacterota > Binatia > HRBIN30 > CADEER01 > CADEER01. The sequence continues at coordinate 603,382 of JAJCZJ010000088.1, forward strand.
GCACCAACTTGAGTTTTGGCGGATGCTATTTCCGAAGCGGATGGTTTGCGAGTTTTCGCAGACTGAGTTGGCAACTCTGAAGTTGCGCGAGAGTGATGAGTCGAACCGTCTCACGATCGATCGAGGGACGGAGCGGATCGATTTGGGTAACCGTGCGTCCGAAATCGAACGCGAGTGGTTGTTCGAGGTGTTGCGCAGTGAGTACGCGTAGTTCGGATCGCCAGGTGACTGAAGTTGTCGTTCGCCCCGCAACCGCGTCCGACGCCGACGCCATCGCTGTAATCTACAATCACTACATCCGGGAAACGGTCGTCACTTTCGAAGAGGACGAGGTGTCGCCGACCGAGATGACACGTCGGGTTCAGGCCGTTGGCGCGATTCCCCTGCCGTGGCTGGTCGCGGAGTTGGACTCTCGGGTCACCGGATACGCGTATGCGACCAAGTGGAAGGAACGCACGGCGTATCGGTTTTCTGCTGAGGTGACGGTTTACTTGGCCCCGCAGGACACGGGGCGGGGAATTGGCTCGCGGCTGTATGGCGAGATGTTTCGTATCTTACGGGAGTGCAGGACTCATGCGGTGATCGGCGGGATCACGCTTCCGAATGACGCGAGCGTGGCCCTTCATGAGAAGTTCGGTCTGACGAAAGTAGCGCACTTTGCCGAGGTAGGGTTCAAGTTTGGACGCTGGCTCGACGTCGGGTATTGGCAGCGGATCTTGTGATCTGATTGCTTGGCAAACGTTCCTTACCGCAAATGAACGCAGGTGAACGCTGATGCCGCGCTCGAAAAGAAGGCCACGGATGAACACTGATGAACACGGATCCGGAAAATCGGGAGGGCGAGGCTCCTGCCGAGCCGCGTAGCGGATCTGGTTTTCTCTTGATCGCACTCGATTCGACGAATCGTTCGGGGGCAAAAGCCGAGATAGCCTCGAGAATAACTTCCCTCCGCGAGCCGCGATCTGCTACTTAACGTTCGGTACTAATTGCATCGGGGGGAGAACGATGAACGCTATCAGGGGATTCTTTTTGGGTTTGAGTAGTTTGGCGGTGCTCGTATCGGGTGCGAGCGCGGTGACCATCACGTACGTGAATCCAGGTCCTGGCGACTCGCGTGTGCACGGCGGCTTTTTCAATGACTCTTCGGGCCTACTGACCAGCGATTTTCTCAGCCATCCGAACGCATTGAGCCGCAACGACACATTGTTCGGGCCGTTGCCGCCGCCGGGGTTCCCGGCGAATTTCGATGCGCAGTCGTACAGTGCTACCGAGCTCGGTACGAACTTGAATGCTCCTCTTGGGACGGGAGTGCGCACGGTGTTCACGCCGTTCAATCCGACCTTCTTCAGGGCGAGCGGGATGACCTTGCAGGGGACGGGTTCGTATTCGGCGCACGCGTTCGCGTTCTCCGGCGACACGACATCGACGTCGCCGGCTCCGTGGACGATCAATGTCGACCCGAGCGGTGCTGAGGTTCCGGGTACGCCGACGAACGTGACTGTAACCGGCGTGATTGACGGAGTGGTAACCGTTGCGGGCGCCGCGGTTGCGAATGCCTCTTGGAATGTTGCTACGACGTCGTTTGGTACGGTGATCTCGGGTTCGGCCAGTCAGCTGGCGGTTGGCTCGACGCCGTTTTCCGATTCTGGAACGCTCAACTTCACGATCCCGTTGGGAACCGATTTTCAGTTGTTGGTGGACTACGACCTCTCGACGTCGGGCAGTGGCGGCGGGGCGAGCTCGAACGCCGAGGTCATCCAGGTGATTCCGGGCGGGCCGTTTGGTGCGATCGTCGAAGTCTCGGCAGTTGTCCCTCCACCGCCGCTGTTCGCTCCGGTTGCGGGTGCGAAACTCCTATTGATCGACAAGTACGGCGTGAATGGGAAAGCGAAGGTTGTGTTGATCCTCAAAGACACGACGCCTGGCAGTATCAGCAAGGGGCCTGCGGCGAGCCCGACGGGGCTGTCGGGGCAGGTGATCTTGTATCAGGAGGCGAACCCGCTCAATCGCGCGATCTTCGATCTCGATGGAAGCGGTTGGACCAAGAACAAGACCGCGATTGCATCGTACAAGAACGCGGCCGCTGCGGCCGGTGCGGCGGGAGTGCGCAGCGCGAAGGTCAAACCCGACAAGCAGGTCAAAGTCGTAGCCCGCAACCTCGGCGACGGCGACGCTGCGACGGGCGATCAGGGGACGTTGGACATCGACCTCGGAGCGCTGACAATCTCTGACGCGATCATCGCGGTCGTCACCGTAGACAACGCCAACGATAGCTCGACACATCGTATGTGCGCACGGTTTACCGCGCCGACGACCAAGTCGATAGCCGGCGGGCTGGGAACGAAGGTTCTGTCAAAGACGTCGACCTTACCGACGGTTTGTCCGTGGTAGTCCAGCCGGGGCTCACCCCGTTCGGGTGAGTCTTCGGTTCGGCCCCGACGGGGAGCGCCCGGGCTTGTTCGGCCCGACGCAGGGCACTCCGCGCGGCCGAGTATGTTTGAATGGCACCGGGTAGTCCTCCCAGTCTTCAAAACCGCTGGTCCGGCGCAAGTCGGACGGACACGTCCTCCGTAGCCTCGTACGTAGCAGGACTCTTGTCCTCCGAAGCCTTGGCGAAGGAGGAGGATTCGACTCGCTCCCTTCTCCGCCGACTAGCTGTCAGCCGCGAGATTGAGCGGTGGGCTAAGTGTTGATCGCCGAAGGCCATCTTTCTTGGCTCGCCGAGTCAGTGGGCATCGTCATCGACATCCCGTTCGATCTCTTGGAGGGTAACGACACGCTCGTCGGCGGCGCCAACGAGACCGATCAACGTCCTCCGAACGAACTCGCGATTGAGGTTTTCTTGGTCGCGAAGTACCGCCTCGACATCGGCAAGATCCTTGCGGCGGAAAAAGACCATCTTTAGGACGACAAGATCCTCAGGTCCCAGAATCCAAACCGGGTGTCCCAGCAGGGTTACTTGCTGCCGTCGCTCTGCGAGGCTGGCGTAGTACGGAATCGCGGGAACGAACACGTCGACGCGAAGGCCGGAAACTCTGCCACGAAACTGGCCCTCTTGGACCGCCTGCTCGGCGAGAACGTTCTGTTCCGTGTCGGTGGAGAATCCGGCGGATGCGAGGACATCGAGGAGCAATTGCAACTGGCTGGTTGGATCAACGAAAATGTTGATATCGACATCAACAGTAGCTCGTGGGACAGCGTAGAAGCCGAGGGCCAGGGCGCCGCCGATCGCGTACGAGACGTCTCGCTCGTCAAGCACATCGGCGAGAAGTCGAGCCACTTCGACAGCGGTCGTGCCGCTCATTTCATTGAGCCGCTAGGCGTCTTATGTGCCGCCGGGTCGACTCGGGCAGCCGGTCGATGCGGCGCAGGCGATCCTCTCGGTCGTCTGCATCTTGTAGCAGCTGCATCGCTCCACGACAGGCGGCTTCGATTGCTGATGCGCGCTCGTCAATCGAGCGACCTCGCCATGTATCGGCGGCGAGGAGCTTGGGTAAACGATCCATGGAGCTGATTGTAGTTGGGCTAGTCTGGACAGGCAACAACGAACCATTCCCCGACCCGGCGGAAGTCGTTTCTGTCTATGGATTTGTGCAGCCTCTCGGCTGAAGCCGGTACTACTAGGGAACGACCGCCAGTTTCATCCGCTTGCCTGCCGCACGCATTCGTTGGTCGAGTGTGCACAGCCTCAACGGCTCGTCGAGGTGCTGTTGGAACAGCACCGCGGTTGCGAGATGGACGGCGTCGAGCGAGCGGCAGGAGGTTAGATCTGGAAGGTGCCTCAGGATTGCGAGGACGTCGGAGTCGACCTCGTGAATCGTCACGCCGGCAAGATATCGTTCGAAGGCTTCGAGCCTCTTGCGAGCGTTGGCTGACGAGCGCTTGGCGCGGCCTTCCTTCTCGATGCGCCGCAGCACCGTGACGCATTCTGCTTCGAGTAGAATCGACGAAACCCGGTCGCTGTCGTCAGCCCAGCAGTTGATGATCTCGTCGCTCTGAGCGTTGCCCAGCAGGACTTCCAGCACTGCACTCGAGTCGAAATAGGTAGCCACCGCGGATCACTGACGATCGTCTCGGGAATCGTCCTGGATTCGCTTGCTGTCGATGCCTGACGGCAGCGGCGGAAACGAATCCATTTGGGTTTGTGGGCGCGTGGCTCGTCGTAGTTGCCCACGTTGTTCGCTCTCGTTGAGAAAAGCTTCCCAGCGGTCGATGTGCCCGGCAATCGGGAACGTCGGCTTGCGGATCTCCGCAATGATTTGATCCCGATCGGTCACCCAGATGTTTTCGCCAGCCTGGACCTCTTTTAGGAATCGACTCAGGTTGTTTTTCAGCGTTTTGATCCCGACAGCCTTCATGCAGCTAAAGTAGCTACAGTAGCTACTTTGGTCAACAATAAGGTAGCTCTCTAACAGGGGACAGTCGAAAGCGCTGCACTGACCAGGGAAGGTCCGGCCCGTTGCAATCCGCTCGTTAGGGCGGTCGAGCGGAGGGATCGCTTACCGTAGCGAAGTCTATGGGCAGCCGGTGAGGGCGTTGTTCACCGCTCGGATCAGTTCGCTGATGTCGACTTTTCCGTCTCCGTTTGAGTCTGTTGCTGGACATCGGAGCGGCGGTGGGTCCGGACATGTTGGGCACGTACGATCGGTGACCGATACCACCAGTTCCGCGACCGATACCGAGCCGTCTGTGTTGCAGTCACCGCCGCACGGGGCCGGCGTGGGCGGCGCGGGCGTTTCTGTGGGCGAGTTTGTGGCGGTACTCGTCGGAGGGGGTGGCGTTGGAGTGCACGGCGGTGCATTGCCGATGATGAAGATCTGTTGAATGTCGTTTGCCGGGTCGCGAAGGAAATAGGTCAAGCGCGGCGGCAATCCTTGATAGCTGTCGGGGAGTGCGAAGTGCACTTCGCTGCTGCCGCAACCCTCGGTAGTGTCGAAGTCGACTCCGGCGCTGGTCCCATCAAATCGCCAGCAACAGGTTGTGTCGCGCGCCGCCACGCGGAATGCTCCGCTTGGAGGTTCCGCGGATCCGCCACAGCTCGGCACGATCGGGCGAATCGGCTCCACGGCCAAACCACAGTCGGGCGTGTCGGTTGCGGTGGGTGTAGGAGTGATGGTTGGTGTTCGCGTGATGGTCCGCGTCCGAGTAGGCGACCCTTTTGTAGATGTTCGGGTGGGGCTATGCGTTTTCGTTCTGGTCGCGGTCCGGGTGATCGTTGGGCTCAGGGTGGGGGAACGGCTCGGTGAAGGGGTTCTCTTGCGCGGTTGCGCGAGTCGTTGGCGGGTTTGCTGGCCGTGTATCTGAATGTGTGGAATCAAATCTGCCGATGAGGCCTGGCATGGATAGAAGATTGTCCCGGCAACAAGAGAGCCCAGGGCGAGCGCCTTCGTTGCTTCTTTGCAAACCAACCTCGGGATTCTCGCTGTGGTCATGCGCTGCGGCTGCCCCCTGCCAGAGGGATGGGTGAGTCGAAGGCTTTGTTGCATCTGGTTTGTCGTGCAGACTTGACCGATCGACTTGGTGACCACTAGAGCTATGTCCGGATGTTAGCGGAGTCAAATTTCGCGAAGGAGAACGCAGTGTCGAATCTCGACGAGATCGAGGCGATCAAGCAGCTCAAGTACAAGTACTTCCGTTGTCTCGATTGCAAGAAATGGGATGAAATGGCGGAGTGTTTTGCTCCTGGGGCGCGCTCCTGGTACGACAGCGGCAAGTATTCATTCGACGGCGTCGATGCGATCATGAAGTTCATGCGCGACTCGCTGAGTGATCCGGACATTATTAGCTTGCATCACGGGCATCATCCCGAGATTCAGGTCAACGGTGTTGAAGCGACCGGGATCTGGTACCTCGAAGACCGTCTGTACTTCACCAAGCAGAACATGATGCTCTGGGGTGCCGGATTTTACGAGGATGAGTATGTGCAGATCGACGGAGCGTGGTTGCTGCGCTCGACCGGCTACCATCGCACTTTTGAAGAGATTCAGACCCGGGAGCTCAATATGACGAGCGCAGGCAATCACCTGACCCGCACCAAGACGGACTAGGCGCTCTTTGAGAATAGTGGATTCGGGCTGCCTCCCCTCGCGGCTAGATCGCGACGGGTCGAAGTTCGTCGATATTCCTGACTAGCTTTCGGTATGGTTGAGAAAAAGCTTGTTTGACGGCTGGTAATCGGCGAAGCTCCATTGGCGTTGGGTCTTCCGTTTCGGCCCAGATCTTCTTCTGATCAACTCATTTTGGGGGATCCCGTTCATGAGTAAGACCCTGTCCTTGTGCCGCTACGCGCTCGCCCTGAGCCTGACGTTCGCGCCTTTCGTCTCGCTCGCTGAGACCGTCGACACGGGCATCCCGCTGCCGCGAATTGTCAACGGTCTTACAAGCCACGACTTTCCGACGACGGGTGCGCTCTTGTTGGGCGGCAATCCGGCGACCGCCAGCACCAACTGCACCGGCACTTTGATCGGCTGCGAGACGTTTCTTACCGCGGCGCACTGTGTCGAGGACGACCTCAACCCGTCGGCCTACACGGTATTCTTTCAACACGCCGGCTTCTTTTCGGTTACCAGTGTCGAAGTGCACCCCAGCTACTCGTTTCCGGTCGCTGACGTGGCCGTACTGAAGCTCGGTTCGATGATCGACGGTATCTCGCCGACACCGATCGATACGGTGGGCGGTCACGCCAACGGCACGAGTGGGACGATTGCTGGCTATGGGCGCACTGGCGGCGGGGCGTTTGACTACGGCATTAAGCGCTTCGGCGATGTCAGCATCGCGAGCTGCCAGTTTGGCGTATCCAACACGACGTCGATCTGCTGGGATTTCGATACCCCGGTCGGGCCGGCCGGGGACGATTCGAATACTTGTAACGCCGATTCAGGTGGACCGCTGTTCATCGATAGCGGGCTAGGGCCGGTTGTTGCCGGCATCACTTCGGGAGGCAATAGCAGCGACTGCCTGGCTTTCGACAGTAGCTTTGATACGCGCGTGTCCTTTTACGCGGGATACATTCAGACCGAGGGTGGTGCAGACATCAACAACATCACGTGCGGCACTCTGCCCCAGGTGGGCGATAGTGATGTTGACGTCATCGGTTTCGAGGGGACGGTAAACGGTGGAACGCCCCAGGATACGAACTCCTTCGTCGTCGACGCTGGCGCGATGGTGCTGCGCGTAAACTACAACGGGCACGACGATGGCGTCAGCGACTTTGATATGTATGTCCGCGCCGGAAGTCCGCCGACCACGAGCACCTTCGACTGCGCCGCAACCGGTTCGAATCAGTATGGAAGTTGCGAATTCAGCAATCCGAGTTCCGGTACTTGGTATGTAATGGTCGATCGCCAGAGCGGTGCGGGAAGCTATCAGGTCACGGCGACGAGCTTTGGAACCTTCTGTTCGGATCCGGGTAACAATGGTCTCTCTTGTGACGACGAGAATCAGTGCACGAGTGGCGACATCTGCCTATCCGGGGCCTGTGTTGGAACGCCATCGGTAAACGGGACTTCGTGTGACGACGGCAATACTTGTACGACCCCGGACACCTGCCAGGCCGGTGTGTGCACTGGGTCATCCATGTGTGGCGACGGCGTCATCCAGACGTCGTGCGAGGAGTGCGACGACGGTGCGGCAACTTCTGGCGACGGCTGCGCCTCCGACTGCTCCGTCGAAGCTTGCTACGAATGTGCTGGTGAACCGTCATCGTGTGGTGCGCCCTCAGGGTGCTCAAATGCGCCCAAGAGTGTGCTGGTGATTTCGGATGTAGCGGACAGCAGCAAGGACAAGGTCATTTGGAAGTGGATCAAGGGAACGACCTCAACGGCGAGCTTTGGCGATCCGGTGATGGACGACGGCTACGACATGTGCGTGTGGGAAGACGGAGCGCTTTCTTCTCGAGCCAGCGTCGCAAAGGCGGGGTCGTGCGGATCTAAGCCCTGCTGGAAGACTCTGGGCTCGATGTTCGCCCCGGCCGGATACAAGTATAAGAACAAGAGCTCGAACGGTGACGGTGTGTTCCAGGTGTTGCTCAAAGAGGGCGTCGGCAAGGGTAAGATCCTGTGGAAGGGCCGTGGGAGCAATCTCATGCTACCAGGACCTGCCAGTGGCACGGAGTATTTCTCCGGCACGAGTCTCATGGTGCAGGCCGTCCGCGATGACGGTGGCGCGTGCTGGCAGGCTGACTTTGACAGCACCGACTTCAAGAAGAACGACCCGGATAAGTTCAAAGCCGTCGCAAAGTAGAGCCGAATTGGCTCTACCAAGCGGCAGTAGCTCGGCGCTGCTGGTCCGCTGTAGGAGGATCGGGAGGGCTTTCGCCCTCCCGACACAGTGGCGTCATTATCGGCAGGCGGGGGGAATTGGCACCAAACCCTCGGGTTTGGGCCACCTGCACGTGGCGAAGACGCCGGCGAGCTCCTCAGGACTCCACTCCACAACCTCAACACCCACTTCACCATGGAGTCCGTTCGGAGTAAAAATTCGGCTTCTGTCCAGGAACCTATTCATTTCACAGCCAACGGGACCGGTAGTAGCACGCGGTTTTGACCCAGGTCAATACTAAAAATGACAGTATTTTACTTCGGGGAACCCATTTTTATCCAAGCACTTGCGGCCAAGACTTAATATCTTGTCGATGTTTGAATTGTGGGTGAGATGAAAATCGGTTTTGACGCTCGCGCGTGGGAGCGGCCGCCACACTCTTTCCGCCGCGTCCTCGACCTGTTGGCTGTGGCAGTCGAGGCTGCCGGCTGGGACGCGGAATTTTGGGTCGAAGGACCCTTGCATGAGGATTGCGATCCCGTCGGCAGGCAGGTTCGCGTGCTCAGCGCGCAGGAGCGGCCGGTCGCGGACGTGTTCTGGTCGCCTCAAATGGAGTGTGCGCAGGCTACCGGGCCCCGGGTCGCGACCCTCCACGACGTAAATCCACTGTTGCCCGATGGACGGGATTGGCTCTCTAGAACCTATCGAGCCGCGCGCTTTCGTCGCCAGGTCAAGCAGCGGGTCGCTGGCCTCGATGGACTGGTCACCGACTCTGCCGACTCGCGAGACCGGATTCGGGCGGCGTTTCCGCGCTTGCGGCGCGAGCCGATGGTCGTACCGCTGTTCGCCGATGCGGCCTACCGTCCGATCGACAGCGATCAAGTGGATTTGGCGCTGCAGCGCCACGGCCTTCGATCGGGGTACTTTCTGTTTGTCGGGAGTTTCCGTCGTCACAAGAATTGGGACGGTCTGATTCGCGCCTACGGCGGGTTGTCTGCGAAGTTGCGCGCCCGCCATCCGCTGGTGATGATCGGCTCCACGGCGCGCGCAGAGGTGGAGTTAGGGAACTTGGTCGCTTCCCTAGGTGTCGAAGCCGATGTGGTGACTCCGGGTCAGGTAAGTGACGGTGAGCTGCCGGCGATCTATAATGGCGCGATTGCCCTGGTGTTTCCGTCATTTCTCGAGGGCTTTGGTCTTCCCCCGTTGGAAGCGATGGCGTGTGGCCGGGCGGTGATCTCTTCAAACCGCACTTCGCTGCCTGAAGTTCTTGGCGAGGCACCAATCTATGCGGATCCGGAAGATTTGGCGGCGCTACGCGACGCCATGCAGCGTGTTGCCGAAGATGCCGAGCTTCGTCGAGATCTCGAGGCAGCGGGTGTAGCGCGGGCGCAGCTGTACAGTCCGCTGAGAACCGCCAACGCGATGGCTGACGTGATCGCGTCGCTCGCTTAGGAAACTCGTTTGCGGCGGACCTGTAGTCTCAAGGCGATTGGAAGCAAGAGAGTCCAGAGTGTGGCAAGGCTGCCCTGAGATGTGGGTTTCGTGACGGCGCATCCGCCACCGCCGGACCCACCTGTGGTCTCCGGGGGTGGTGTCGCTTCAAGCTCGGCGATCAACTCATCGCAGAGTTCGAGGTCGTCGTCGCCGGCCAATGCGCTGGCGTTGGCGCGCGACGATAGGTCGCGATTGCCGGCGGGCTGATGATAGCCAGCGTCGAGACGGCCGGTGTCGAAGGCGCCGTCCGAAGTGGTCGTCAGGTTTGCCAACTCTGTATCGGCCGCTGTTGTCGGTGCAAGATTGATCGCCGCACTGTCCGGCGCGAGCAAGAAGACGTCGTCTTCGAATCCGACGCCGCCGAGAATGCCGTCGGCCCCGTCGGGGTCGATCAGGCGGGCCGTGTCGTTGCGATCGGTTCTCGGTCGCTCGATGCCAAGGTAGCCGCTGCTATTGAGATTCCACTCGACGATTTGGGGTTGCGGCCTAGCGTGGAGACCTACCTCGAAGTTGTTTTCTAGAATATTGTGGCGGATCCTCGTGCAGGGCGACTCGCCTTGTACGAGGATGCCGTTGAACGCGTGGCCGAAAATGGTGTTGTTCGCGACCAAGGTCAGCGGGGCGTCGGTGATTTGAATACCACCGTTCGCTTCGTAGATTAGATTGTTGGTGACTCTCACGTCCGTCGACGAGACGACGTCGACACCACGACCCTCGGCTGAGAAGACGACGTTGTTGGTGATCCAAGCGCGATCGGATTCGTTGCGTACTTGGATACCCGATTCGCCACCGCGGACATGGAAGCCGTCGATGACGTTCTCGCAAGCGGCTGACAGGAGAAAGCCGGGAACGTTATTGTCGGCGTCGACCAGCACGATTCCCCCGTCGCCGGTGAGAGCTCCGCTCTGATCGGCAAGGAAGACCACCACCCCTGAGTGGTCCGGTGGTGAGATGTTGCTTTCGACGTAGGTACCGCTGCCGACGATCACGGTGACGCCGGCTGCTGCTTCGGTCGCTGCTGCACTGATCGAGGCGAACGCGGTCTCTGGGCTAGTTCCGTCCGCACTGTCATCGCCGTCTGAGCGAACGAAGAGTGGTAGGCTCGGAGGGCTGAGGTTCACGATTTGGTTGTCTGAAGCGTTGCGGTGGAAACCGAGGTCGACGGGGCCGTCATCAATCAAACCGGTGACACTCGCGGAACCTGTTAGGCCGAGCTCCGCAGCTGTCGTTGCACCGGCATCGACCGCGGGCGAAGGTCCGTTCGGCCCGGCGGCTTGGAGCCGAAAGTCTCCGGCGCTGGCATCGACGAATCCCGGCTCGGCGTCGAGATCGTAGGTGTTGAAGGGAGTGTCGGGACCGTAGTCGTTTGGATTGAGGTTGAAGCCAGCTCTGTATCCGCAGGTCGAGGCGCTGCTGATGGCGATGCCGCCGAGGGTGTTCTCGGTGAGGATGTTGTTGAAAACCGCAGCACCGCGCGAGGCATCGTCGCCGCCGCCGAAGAGGAAGCCCCACCCGTTGTTGCCGAACATCGTGTTGTTGATGACGAAAGCCTCTTGTACAGGCTCTCCCCCTGTACCTATGGCGATCCCGTGCCCGCAGATGCGCCCGGTGTCACAGGAGACGCCGTTACCGACGACCAAATTATTGACGATCTGCATGTGGCTGGCGTTGCGTACGGTCAAACCGGTGAGACCGTTCGCGATGATCTCGTTGTTCTGAACGAGGCCGTTGATTGAGTTGCGGATGAAAATCGCGTGGCCTCCGATGTTGCCGCGCAGTGTGTTGTTGGACACGGTCGGCTCGATCCTTCCGTTGTCGGTGCCGGCGAGCGATATCCCGCCGGTTCCGTTGTCCAGGACGACGTTGCCGATGAGGGTGACCGCATCGACCGCTGTTACGTCGATTCCGCGTGTGACCGATCCTTCGACGCGGCATCTCCGAATGGTGATCGCGGAAGCGTCCGGACCACCGCTCGGCGAGCGCACTTGAATGCCAGCGTCGTCGCCGCCGACGATCTCGAACCCGTCGATAACGACTCCGACTTGGCCGATGACGATGAAGCCGGTGCCGGTGGCACCGGGAGGGCGCACAATCACTGGTCCAGCCTGGCCGGTGAAGATCCCGTCGCGATCGGCTATCAGCTCGACCGGCGGGCCCTCGTCACCACCGCGGGCTGGCGAGATGTCCCCTTCGTCGTATTCGCCGGCTCCGACGATGACGCGATCTCCCGGGTTGATAATGGCGGCTGCGCCGCGTCCGATCGTTGCGAAGGCAGCGTCGGGGGAGGAGCCGTCGTTGTCGTCCGAACCTCCTTGGGTCACGTAGAAGTCGGCTGCCACCATCGGCGCGGGTTGGACCACGTCCAGGCCGATTCCAAGCAGACAAAGGGTCGCGAGGTGCCGCGGTTTCGGAAACATGGAGCGATGCCTCATGCGTCGCAGTCACATGCAAGGGACATGCCCTGCGGGCGCGGCTTATTGCCAGTGTTTCAGGCCAATGCAGGCCCTGGCATCCTTGCCAGGCAAGGGTTTGGTCGTCGCAGTGCTGCGGGTCTGCCTAGACTTAGACTAGCAGCCCGTTGGTGAGGGGGATCGCCGTTCGCCCGTACGGCGTCGTCGGTCGGGAATTCGCGATGGCACTCCCGGTGACGCGAAGTGAGGCGGCGTTGGCCATCTTCACTGCCGGCCCGCCCTGCAGGCGGTCTCCTCCGAATCCGCAACGCCGTATCTTAGTCGAAGCGAAGTATGAGGGCCGTTTGTTTGAGCAGCACTCTGCTCCGGGTCTTGACGACCGAACCGATCGTCAAAGCCCCTAGAGTGTTACTGCTCGTGACGCCGGCTGTACAATCCAAGCAAGCCGCCGAAGAAGAGGGCTGCGATAGCCACGGCGTATCCGCCTGAGGACAGAGCCGGAGCCATTGCGACCGTTGACGTGCACATCCCCACATTGCCGGAAATGTTGCATGCCTCGTCTTCACCGGAACACTCAGTGTCGCAGCAAACGCCGTCTGTGCAGAAGTTTGAGGCGCATTCACTCGGAACGAGACAGACCGCGCCCTCGTTGTACGGCTGACCTAAGGCTTGCCAGCTGAATTTTGAGTATCCGATCGGGGTGAGCACGAAGAGTGCTGTGGTTGCCATCGTGACACTGACTGCCAGTGCAATTTGGCGCACCACGCCCAAACCTGAATTTCGATTCACCATCAATGAGACCCCTCAAAATACTGCCGGTTTCATATCCCCTATGCTCATCGACGTCAACGCTCAAAAAAATTTCCGGTGGTGGGTCATTTCGATTGAAGCGGACGGGAGCAGGCGGGTACCGGGAGGGAGAGGCGCTGCCGAGCCGCGTACAACTCCGGCGGAGGGTAGCTATGACACGACTCGACCTCGGAAGAGCCTTGAGCCCTCCCAACTTCGCTCCGGTTGCGCCGAGCTCGGAATCAAAGTGACCCACTACCAAATTTTCCGGCAAACTGGCTGCCGATCGGGGCACCCGACAATTTCGAAGCAATCGCATGCGGGGTGGTAGGTCGAGGGCGATTTGGGCCTCCCAAGCAGTCGAGGGGAGGATGTGTAGATAGATTCTCTGGCGGCGACGAGATCGTCGAGGAATTGCCCTTGGTAGCCTGTCGGGATGAAGAACGTATCGATCGCCTTGATGGTGGGGGCTCGTCCCTCGACCAGCTGAAGGAACTTGATCGCAGGGATTTCGCGCCAGGTTCCGACAAACGTAGAGCCGTGCGGCAGCGTGTCGAGAATGGCTTCGGCGCGCTCGCGCGCGGACCAGTCATCGCTCAGGTCGACCAGAGGATAGTTGATGAACAGCATGGCGGTGGCGAATGCGGTAAGCGCGACGGCGGAGATTGCGGGAACCGATCGGGCCAGTCGGGCCACGGCGGCGACCCCGAGGCTTATCCAGAGGGACCAGACCAGGTAGCTCGGTACCAACATGACCTGCTTGTCGCTGACGGCGTATGGCAGGAAGAAGGCGAGATGGGCGCCGAACATCAGGAGCAGCGAGAGGTGCACCGCCGGACGCCGCGAAAAGTCGTTGGCAAGGCCGACGGCGCCCAGGAAACATCCCATACCGAGAAAGTTGCTCCACAATCGGAAGGCGTAGAGGGCGATCTCACCTGGCCACTGTGTAGTCGGCACTCCGAAGAAACGGGACGAAAACATTTCGCCGCGGACCATCCACCAGAAGCCGTCCCATGTGCGCAGATCGACACCGAACTCTCGTGCGAAGTTCAGCGGCGAGTGGCTTCGCAGCGGCAGGTAGAGGTAGACGCTGGAGCCGAGGAGCAGGCCAGCGGCCGCCGCGATCCACAATGCCGGCCGGCGCCACTGTTGCGGTGCTCCGCTGAACGTCAGATAGGCCAGTCCTGGGGCGAGCAGCACGATCGATAGATGAACGCCGAGTCCGAGTCCAAACACCAGAGTCATCAGTCCGACGCGCAATGGCGTTGGATCGAGACGCCAGTATACGGCTTGGGCGATCAGGATCGCCGTGAACATCGCCTGCGGAGCGTAGAGCTCGGCGGCAACGGCGGTGATCCAGTAGTAGTAGCTAAATGCCAGAACCCACGTTGCTGCGAGAGATAGAAGAATGCTGGCGCCGAGGCTTCGGTGGATTGCGTAGACGAAGGGTAGACCCGCAGCAGCCGCGAAACTCGAGAGCATATTGACCCGGTAGCCAACGTCTCCGATCGGAATCCAGGTAAATAGATGCCCCAGCAGCTGGAAAGTTGGGGACCCCGGTGCGTGAGGTATCCCGAGAATGTAGGCGGCGGTTGTAAGCTCGGCGCTGTCGAGCCCATACACCGTCGGAGCGACCGTCCCAAGGTACGCGACCAGTGGCAGTAGGGCGGCACCCAGCGCGGGCGCCAGGTCGGTACGAGGATGCGCGCTCATGCGGTGGTGGTACAAGAGCACTCTCGCGCGGGCAATCCTCGCGATTGCGATCTTTGCTGATGCGCGAACTCGACAAGCGCGCGTTTTCTTGTCCGCGTGATGTCGGTCCTTCGGATCTTGATTCCCTGGTGTCCCTACGGTGCTTGCGCTGACGGAACTTCGCCGGCGCTGTCTCGACCCGAGCCGTTCATCACTCTGGTTCGGGTTGATGCACTTCGGTGATCGGGACGCTTCTGCGTTCGAGGTCGGAGCGCTGTGCAGCTTCGAGCATGGCGATGGTCCATATGTTGTCCGACGCGCTGGTCTCGGCGGCGGTGCCGTCGTCGATGGCCTCGCGAAGGCTATTGAGCAGCGAAGTCGTTCCCTGTCGCGGATACGGCTCGGCGTCCCCTTTTGGTACGCTTGCCAGTCTCACTGGGCGAAAGAAGCGCTTCGATTTCGTCTTCAGAAAAACCCAGCGCCTGTTCGACCACAAGGTTCCGTCCTCGCCTTCGATGGCAAAGCTACACATGTCTCGATGTGAGGTCAGGGTCCCGAGATACTGCACCGAGACACCGTCTTCCATTGCGATCAACGCTTCGGTGTTGGCACCGTGTTGGTAGTCACTTCCCGACGGGTTCCAGGTGCGAGCGCTGATGCTCAATGCTGCGCCTCCGGTGATGCAGCGGATGCTATCGAAGTGATGAACGGCGATCTCGCGGAGCTGTGGGTAGTCCATCTCGGCCATCCAACTTCCCTGTGTGTTGGCCGGCATCAGACGGCGATCGACGACGGTCATCGTTCGGATCTCGCCGATCGTTCCGAGGTGGACGAGATCGCGCAGCGTACGCTCGGCGGGCGCGAAGCGGAAGTTCTCGGCAACGATCACGGGTTTGCCGGTGGATTGCTGGCGAGCCAACACTTCGGCGGCGGCCTGTGGATTGGGTGCGAAAGGCGTCTCGACCAGGACCGCGAGTCCCGCGTCCAGGGCGCTCATCGTGTGTGCCGAGTGTAGGCTCGAGGGCGAAGCGATCAGCGCCGCGTCGGCGTCGGAAGAGCTGATGGCCTCGGTCAGGTCGTTGAACATTGTTACGTTGGCGGCGCTGCGGACTTGGCGTGCTGCCGCAAGTGCAGCCGGATCATCATCAACGCCGCCAACCGAAGTGAAGGCCGGGTGGGCGGCGACGATGTCGAGCCAGTGGCGGCCGCGTCTTCCCAGTCCTACGTGCAATAGCCGAATCGTCATTTGTCGTTACTCGATGGCGTGACCGGCGAGCAAGGATCCTACCTCGATCTCACGTTGCTCGCGGTCGGATAGAATACAGGCTTCGATCATGGCGATGGTGCGAATGTTGTCGGCGACGTTCGTCTCCGCACTGCCGCTGGCAAGACCGCGCATGAGCGATGCGGTTCCCTCGAACGGGTAAGCGGCCGCGTCCGCCGGTGGGATGGACGTCATGCGCATCGGCCGAAAGAGACGCCGGCCTCTCTTGCGCCATAGAATGCGTTTGCGGTCACTCCACAGAACCCCGCCATCTCCTTCGATCCACCAGGTGTAGGAGTCGTCGTTAGCGGCGAGCGATCCCGCGTACTGAACGTGCACTCCGTTTGCCATCTCGATCAGCGCGTGTGTTGCGGCGCCTTGAGGGTAATCGCTTCCGGGCGGGTTGTAAGCGTTGGCCACGACCCGCCCGGCGTCGCTACCCAGGATGCAGCGAAGACTGTCGAAGTGGTGGACCGCGTCTTCGAGAAGCTGCGGGTATTCAATTTCGTGCAGATCGGTGCCAGTGCCGGGACGGGCGCGCCGAGCTGCGCAGCGGACGTTGTCGACCTCGCCGACGAGGCCTTCGCGGACCATCTCGCGCAGACTCCTCTCGGTCTTGCAGAAACGTTGATTTTGCCCTGCGACCGCGCATCGCCCGGAATTCTTGGCGGCGCGAGCCACCTTGGCGGCGTCCCCCAAGGACCCGGCGAGCGGTTTTTCGATGAGCACGGCGAGGCCCGCATCGAGGCACTGCGCCGCCAGACCGGCGTGATGGCGGATCGGCGCAGCAATGATGGCAGCGTTCGCGTCGCTAGCTCCGAGGGCTTCGATGAGATTGTCGAAATGCGGCAGGTGGGAGCCCGTTGCTATGCCAGAGCAAGCCTTGGGGTCGGGGTCGACGAGGGCGACGGATTCGAAATCGCCCGACGAGCCGACGATATCGACCCAGTGCATTCCGCGCACACCGAGGCCGACGTGGAGAATCTTCATGTTGAGATACCTTGTTGAGTTCGCGCCAAAGCTGTCACAGGGCCGTGAGCGGCGCAATTGATGTTCCCGGGCTGGCCAGGGCAGAGGGACAGCGGCAGATCTCGAACCGTTGGACGGTTCGACCAAGAGCGCAACGCGCCACAGTCCCAGTGGATGTAGGTCCGAGCGGTGTCTATTTCGCCGTCGTTTGCCGCCTTCGAGATCGCAGGCAGGAGTACGATACCGACCATCGAGAGGGTGATGGCGGCCACGCTCGAGAATCTCGCTAGCGCCGTACGTTGATGCGAACCGAGTCGCTTCCGACCAATGAAGGTTCTCCGCCCGGTCCACCGAGGTCGGTGTAGGATAGCTCGACGGCGAAGAAGAGTGTGCCCTGCTCGTCGTGACTCCCGAGGAAGGCTCGGAACTGTGTATCGCAGCCGGACCGGGTGAGCAGTGGATGGGCGTGGGCATTGTGTCCGATGCGGACGTCCCAGATCAGCTGCTCGCATGGAATATCGGAGTCCTGATCGTCAGTTGCTCGCCCGCGCAGTTCAACAAAGGCGTCGAGGTCGACGGTGATCTCGTCTCGCGGTGACACGATCTCGACCGTAGGGGGCGTATTGCCCACGACAATGTCGATCGCCGACGGAAAGCTGCGGCGCCCGGAGGAACCCGTCACCGTGAGCGTGGCGGTAAAAAGACCGTTTTCATCGAAGGCGAAGGATGGATTCTCTTCCCGTGAGTCGACGCTGCCGTCGCCGTCGAGATCCCATTCGAAGGAGGTGATGTTACCCCCGGGGGCTCGGGAGCCGGCCGAGGAGAAGGCGACGGTTAGAGGAGCGGTTCCGGCGACCGCCGATGCGGAAGTTCGTGCGACCGGCGAAAGGTCTCCTGATCCCGAGTGCTCGATCCGGGTCAGCTGCGCATCGGGGTTGTTGCCAAAGAAGGCGGTGCCGTACTCCAAGACGTAGAGCGCGCCATCCGGACCCGTGGCGAGATCGATCGGCCTTCGGAAAACTTCCCAGGGTAGTAGGCGCTTTGTGGAGAGAACCGCACCAGCTGCATCGATGTCGACGGAGGCTATGATATCGCGGGTCCACTCGGTCATCAGCAACTTGCCGTGAAACGACGTGGGCAGCTGGGCGCGGGCGTTGGCAGGTGGATTGTAGAAGGTGCCAGCGATTGCGGTGCGACCGCTGAAGCCCAGCTCAGCGTCAAACGCGTCGCCAAGTGCGAGCTCCGAAACAGTCGTGTAGTCGTAGGACAGCGCGGCCGCGGTGAAACCTTCGCAGGAATATGGTTCGCCCACTTCTTCGGTGTCGAAGTCGTATTGGTTGTACGCCAGATTGGGTCCGATGCAGTACGGCCAGCCGTAGTTGCCGGGCGCGTCTGCGAAGTTGATCTCGTCGTAGCCGCGAGGACCTCGCTCCCCGTCGGTGAGTGCGTCCGGGCCCACTTCGCCCCAAAACAGTCTTCCGGTGCTGGGATCGACGGCGATGCGGAAGGGATTGCGGTTTCCCATGGTGTAAATCTCGGGCCGCCCTTCGGAGCCGTCGGCGGGGAACATGTTACCGGCTGGGATGGAGCCGTCGGGGTTGATGCGCAGGATGCTGCCGCGCAGGTCGAACGGATTTTGCGCGGTGCGCTGGGAATTTTCGCGCTCTCTGCCCGGACGCTCGTCGAGCGGCGCGAATCCGGTTGCTGGAAATGGGTTGGTGTTGTCGCCGACAGATAAGAACAGTGTCCCGTCGGGTGCGAAGGCCAAAGAACCGCCTTCGTGGCAGCACTCCCTCTCGCTGGGCACTTCGAGCACATCGTTGCGTGTCGACGGATCGACCGTGCTGTCGGCACGGACGACGAACGTGGACAGGATGTTGGTCCCCGGAGGACCAGTGTCTGGTGGATTTGAGATAGGGGAGGAGTGGTAGAGGTAGAGTCTGCCGTTGCGGTCGAAGTCCGGGTCGAGTGTAAGCCCGAGCAGGCCGTTTTCCGAAGTCGTATCGACGTCGAGGACGAGGGAGTCGATGACTTGGCCGCTCGACGGCATCCACACCCGCAGCTCGCCCGTACGTTCAATGAAGAAAACGCGCCCGTCGCCAGCTACGGCGATTTCCATCGGATTGCGAGGGTTACGGGTCAAAACGATGCGGTTGAAGCTGTTGGGCTCTGCCGCCCAACGGATCCCCTCTAACAGATGCTGCTGAAAAGCTGGGTCCTCCCAGGTTACCGGGCGGTGACCGAGATTGGTGTAGAAGGACCGTCCGCCCTCGAATTCCTTGAACCACGCGATGGGATGGTCGTCACCCATCGACGGTGTGTTCGGGATGTTCGGAAAAGTGAAGCCGGCTTCGTCGATGGTCAACAGGATGGAGTGGTCGCGCCGGGGGTTGCGGTCAAAGTTGTAGATTTCGTCTGTAAACAAAAAATTTGCGGGGAGATGCGCTGTCGAGCGATGTTCCTGGTCTTCGGTGGTGACCTCGACCTCGACGGGCAAGAGTGGATGCGAGATGAAGTAGGCACCGACGAGTTGGCCATACCATGGCCACTGGTGTTCGGTGTCCGCCGCCGAGTGGGCTCCGACGTATCCCTTACCGGAGCGAATGAACCGCTGCAGAGCTTCCTGCTGAGCTTCGTCGAGGACGTTGCCGGTAGTGTTGGCAAATACGACGACATCAAAACCTTCGAGGTCGGCGTCGTTGAACAGGGTGGGGTCTTCGCTCAGCGTGACGACGATTTCTTCGCTTTCGTCGAGCCCGGCGAAGAACTCCACGGCATTCTCGATCGAAGCATGGCGGAATCCAGCGGTGTGTGAGAATACGAGCGTCTCGATGGGCCCCCGAGGTTGTGAATCCGGCCCACCGTCGTCGTCGCCGCAAGATGCTAGAGCGAGTACCAAGAGAGCTACGAGTGTGGGGGTGATTCGAGGCATGCCTTCTCCTGAGAGCTACGACTCGACCCGAAAGGCGCCGAGGTGTTTTCGGACGAACGGGAAAATGCACCAGGGAAGCTTCTTTTCAGTGGTGACTTGCATGAACGCTTCGTAGACAGGGTGCGGGTGTTCGTCGGTCTGCTCGGCCATCGTCCTGCTGCGATCGAGATCGTGTACGAGCACGAGACCCCCGGGTTTGAGCATCCCGAGTCCGTTGGTGATGTCGGCGTAGGCCCCTTCGAAGGTGTGATCTGCGTCGACGAGGAAGATGTCCACACTCCCGGCTCGCTGCGCGGATAGCTCGGGAATGATCTTGCGAGCGTCTCCGTTGAGAAGCTCAACGCGACTTCGATCGATCCCGGTCGCCAGCAAGTTTCTTTCGGCAATGTCGGGATAGGTCCCCTTGGAGTAGCTGTCGTTGTCGTTGCAAGTCAGGGTGCCACGACCGTTGTCGATG
>JAJCZJ010000089.1 GCA_029262455.1 Deltaproteobacteria bacterium
GTTGGGGGGCTGCGCGGGAGGCCGTGGCCTGTCGCGACGACTTTGCCAAGTCCGGGCGCTGCCGATGGTCCGGGCGCTGCCGATGGTCCGGCTGCTTCTGATGGTGCGGTCGCAGCTGATGGTGCGGCCAATGCTGATGGCGCGGCCAATGCTGATGGTCCGGCCGCAGCCGATGGTGAGGCCAATGCCGATGGTCCGGCCGCTGCCGCTGGTGCGACAGTGGATGCGTTTAGTGGCTATGGTGGTCTCGACTTTGGTTCGAGCCAAGAAAGGGCGCGCGAGATCTTTCCGAAGATGGAGGCGCTCGGCCAGAGAGAACAGCTGCGCAGCGCCGCCTTCACGAGCGAACATCTCGACCGCTACGTTCTGCGTGGGCAAAAGCTGGAGGGTCTGTCCTCACCGGTAGATGTCGAGCTCCGGTTCTGGAAGGACAGATTCTGGGCAGCGCTCGTTTATTTCGAGCAGAGCGACATGGCGGCTGTCTTGAAGCGTCTGGAGGAACAATACGGACCGCGGACGACAGGGACCGCTGAGCGCCCACTCTGGCGTGGGACGAAAAGAGACATGCAGGTTTCGGATTTGCAGGGATGGTACGGCGCGACGGATAATGCTCTCTCAGAAGAGGCTCGCGCGTGGTTCTTCGCGGCGTTGTCCGGCAAGTCGCCCGATACGATCGAGGCGAAGCCTACCGAGGTCCCGGCGTCGGTGAAGCCGACAGAAGAGCCGGCGAAGGGCGCGACGCCAGGGGCGTGAGTTGTGCGGCTGCGGTCGCGGGCTGCTGATCGGTCATGACGGAGCCGGCGCGCATTCTCCATGTCTCCCCAAGCTTCTACCCGGCTTGGGCGTATGGTGGGGTGCCCCGCTGCGCATACGAGTTGTGCCGTGAGTTGGTCGCCTTAGGTCACGAAGTGACGGTCTGGACGACCGATGTCTTTGACCGTGACTCTCGGCTGGGTAGCACAGGAAGTGTGGTCGATGGCATCCGGGTTCGACGGTTCCGGAATTTGAGCAATCGATTTGCGCACGACTTTCAGCTGTACCTGCCAGTCGGCGCGTTCTCCGAGGCGCGCGAGCGGATTCGCGACTTCGATCTCGTCCATGTCCACTCGCACCGCCATCTATTGCAAGTAGCCGTGTGCAATGCCGCGAGGGACGCTGGCGTCCCCTATGTGCTGACTGGGAATGGGACGGTACCGGCGATCGAGCGCTATGTCGGGATCAAGAACGTCCTAGACGCGGTCGGTGTCGCTGGCATTGTCCGCGGAACGTCAGCTTGCATCGCCGTGTCGGAAGCCGAGATATCTCACTACACGTCGGTTGGCGTTCCTGAAGACAGGGTTCGGGTCATTCCGAACGGGGTGCGGCTGGCGGAGTTCGACTCGCTCCCCGAGCCGGGGGTGTTTCGGCGAACGCACGGCATTGGAGATGGACCTCTCGTAGTTTTTGTCGGCAAGATCACGCCGCGCAAGGGAGTGGATGTCCTAATTCGCGCCATGGCACATTTGCCGGATGCCGTGCAGCTCGTCGTGGCGGGCAACTTCATGATGCCTGAGAAGCCGTTGCGCGCGTTGGTCAGCGATCTGGGATTGGGCGATCGAGTGCGGTTCCCAGGGTTGCTGTTGGGCGAGGAGCGCAATGCGGCCTACGTCGACGCCGATGTTGTGGCCTACCCATCAATTGATGAGATTTTCGGCTTGGTCGCGGCTGAGGCCATCATGTGTAGGACGCCGCTCGTGGTCTGTGGCGATTCGGGTTGCGGCGAGTTGGTGCGCGCTTCGGATGGGGGAGAGGTCGTTCCCTATGGTGATCCACGTGCGCTAGCGGCTGCGTTGGGCCGGTTGTTGGATGATCCGGAGAAGCGAAAGCTCCACGTTGAGCACGCTGAGGCCTACGTCCGGCAGCACCTTGGCTGGGGTACGATCGCGGCGAAGACGAGCGAGTTGTACTCTGAGGTTGTCGGTGCGTCTGAAGGTCCGAAGCGCAGCTCTTAATTTTTCCGGTGTCGGGAGCACCTCTCGCGGGGCTGCTAGAGTCCTGAACAACACCGTAATTCACCGTGCCGGCGTTTCTCCTCCCGAGGCGTGGCGGTCATGACGACATCATCGTGCTTCCGAGCATCTTTCAGGGCGTCACTGCAACTTCCAACTTTCATCGGGCGGCCGCTGGGGATAGACTGGTTGTGATGGCAATAGGCTTTTGAACGTCCAGTTCATGGTCTTGGGGCGGGGTGGATGGAGTACACGGAGCGTACGCGACATTGGCTCGACGAGCAGGTGCTGGCCTCGCTGGCCTCGGCGACGCGGGTTTCTTACTATGCCGACGATGATCAAGTTACCGGTGTGCCGGTCGCGCAGGTTCTCGGTTTGGCGCGGGCACTGTCGGTGCTCGAAGCGCTTGCGGAGTTGGAGTTCTCTTCTCTGCTAGATGTCGGTGCAGGTACCGGCTGGTTGTCTCAGATGGTCGCCAACGAATTTGGCGCTTCGGTCGCTGCGGTAGACCTCAGTGGCGAGCTCTGTGTCTGGGCCCGCCGGGCTTTCGCCGTTCCGGCTTACGTGGCCAATGCGGCGGCGCTTCCTTTTGAGGACGACGCTTTTGATGTCGTTCTTTGCTCGGAAGTGATTGAGCATGTGGAGTTTCCGGCGGCTGCGTTGGGAGAGTTGCGGCGTGTCGCGAAGAAAGCCGTCATCGTGACGACACAAGAAAGTTGCTTGCAAGGTTGGCGGCGGCGCCTGTTGGTGTCGGCTTCCGAGGATGCGCCTCATGCGGAGCGCAACTATTTCCTTCCGCAGGACCTCGCGGATTTTTTCGGGCGGCGCTGTCGTGTCGGTCGAATGATGAATCTTCCCGAGAGGATTCGTCTCTTTGATTTTCGCAGCATCGAGGATCTCAAGCGATGTGTTCTCGAGATCACGGAGCCAGGCGCGTTTGGGGGCGGTAGCTACGGCTTGATTGCGGTCGCGCCGCTCTGCGAATTGCCGAGCAGGCCGGCCGGCGACAGGCAAGCGCTCTTGGATGCCGTGATAGCGAGTGATCGAACGCTCGGCGGCGCGTCTGGCTACAGGACAAACTGGAACCCGCCGGTGTTTCGCCGAGAGGCGGTGGCAACGTTGGCGACTCCACGGCCGGTTTGTCCGAAATGTGCTGGCGACCTGCTGGATAGTGTGGACTCCCTCGCCTGTACCAGCTGCGGCGGGGTCTTCGCAGTAGATCGGGGAGTGCCGACTCTACTCGCCCCAGATGCTGTCGTGATGCAGAACGAGGGCAATCAGCGCCAGCGTCCAGAACTCGGGCAGATGTTCTCGGGACTTGGAGCCCCGCGTTGGCGGTTCTTTTCGGTGCGACGGATGGTGCGTGAAGTGTTGCGCCTACAAGACTTTCTCGGCTTGCCGCTGAGTGGTGCTGACAAGGCGCGGATTGCGTGGCGAAGGTGGTCGACCCGAGGGGAGCCTGACGATGGTGCCATCTAAAGCGGCGGTAATCGTTCCGACGTGGAACCGGCGCGACGAGGTGCTGGCCTGTGTCGAATCACTGTTGGCCATGGACTACCCGGATTACTCGGTGATCGTGGTCGATAACGGATCCGTGGACGGCACGGAAAAAGCTCTCCGCGCTCGGTTCGGCGATTCGATCGTTGTGCTGCGAAACGAGATAAATTTGGGATACGCGGGGGGAAACAACTGCGGGATACGCTATGCGATGGACAATGGCGCTGAGTACGTGTGCCTGGTCAACAACGACGCCGAGGTCGCTGAAGGTTACCTCACGGGTTTGGTTGCGGCATCGAGCGGGGATGAGCGAATTGGAGCTGTTGGGTGCCGGAATCTCGAGCTGGAGAATCCCTCTCGGCTGTGGGGTGCGTACGGGACCATTACCTACGGGCCCTTCGTCGTCCGGATGGAGGGCCAGGGCGTTCCTGACGATTCCAGCTGGAGCGGCGCCCGCGACGTGGATTGGATCATCGGCAACGGGAGTCTGTGGCGCTGTTCGGCAATCGAACGGGCTGGATTGCTCGATGAGGACTTCTTCGCTTACCACGACGACGTAGACTGGTGCGTGCGGTTTCGGACGGCCGGATACCGAATATCCTACACCGGATCCGTGTCGATTTTGCACCGGGGTGGTGGAAGCTCTGATATTCGCAAGGAGCATTTCTTCCCGCTGCCGTACTTTTTGGGACGCAACGGGGTGCTCTTCGTCCGAAAGCACGCGAGCTGGGCCAATACGGTGCGGTTCGCCTTCTGGTGTAGCGCGGCGATGGCAGGCAGAGGTTTGCGCGCTCTAGCCACGAGACTGATCCCTTGGCTACCGCAGTACGACGCACGAGGTCACCGCTATTGGGACTGGGAGGTCTCGTATTGGCGGGGCATTATCGATGGATTGCTCGGCCGCAACACCGGTGTCGCTGTGCTTCAACGGGGCTAATGTCTCAGATAACCCCCGTTGCGGCCGTCGCTGAGGCAATCGGCCGCAACCGCGGTGGATTGACTCTGGACGACGAACAACGCAGCCCAGAGGCGAGGGCGAGCGAATTTCTCGCGGCTCTATTGCTTCACAGCGCTTGGTTTCGGCGTCGCGTCTGCTGCCGGGGCCAGATCGTAGGCGACCCGAGATCCGATGAACCCTTTGCCGATGAGTTCTCTCGCGCGAATTTCCCACTTTGAAGTGGTCGCAGCGGTCTGGGTGCCGTTGGTCTCTAGAATTCGTCCTGGAAGGGTCATCTCGAGGTCGATGACGACATAGTCGTCGTTTGGCAGATTCGTTTCTGCTGTGTTCGGCGGGCGCCGGGGGATCGACAACGAGATGGTCCGTTTCGACCCGTTCAGTCCGCTGTGCTGGACGCGGAGGTGGCGGAAGAGGGCTGAAGTTCGAAGTTTGCGAATGTCGCTGAATTTGACTTCGTACTTGCCCGTGTCGCCAGCGTGCTCGGCGTGCACTAAAGTCACGGAAGGACTTGGGATCTGTTGGCGAAGTTTCCGATCACCGTAGCGATCGAGATTGGAAACCTTGAGAACCAGGGTGCCGCCTCCGTTCCGGTCGAGGTCGGCCTTGACTTCGAGGCACCCCGATTGCGTGACGGAGATAGCTGCAATGGCAAGTAAGGAACAAGCAACCCTTGGTCTCAATCTCATGATGGCAGTTCACGAGAGCTGCGTCGCAATGTCAAATGCCTAGGCTTGTGCCGAATCGAAGAGGGCCACCGGCGCCTACAATTCGCGCGTCAATGATTGCGCCGCAGCTGTCTAGACTGCTACGGGTACCGATTGCCGAAAAATGATCTGCCTCCAAAGGAAATACTCAACTCTGCCCTACATCGGGGTGGTGGGGCTGGCATGACGACATCTGCCGATGTTGCCGAGGCTGCCGACAAGCGCCCTGGGGAGTGGCTAGACCCTTCGACGCGCTCACGCCGGCGCAGCAATTACGGGTCTTTGATTCTTCAGTTTGCCCTCAAGGACTTTAAGATCCGCTACACCCACTCGGTACTCGGCTATACCTGGTCCGTCATCAATCCGGTGATCTTTTTCGGACTGTACTATATCGTCGCGACGAACTTCCTGAGCGTCGAGATTCCGAAGTATCCTGCGTTTCTCCTGTTGAGTGTCGTGATGTGGAACTTCTTCTTCGAGGGATCTTCCCATGGCGTAGGGTCGCTGCTTGCGCGTGCCGACGTGCTGTCGAAGATGGTCATGCCTCGCGAGGTGGTGGTCTATTCCGCCCTCCTGAGTGCTGGCCTGACATTCGTCATCAATCTCTTAGTTTTGGTGGTACTCTTGTGGGCTACTGGGACTGATATCCAGAGATCTGTGATGTTCTTCCCCTTGATGCTAGCGAATCTCATCGCGCTGACGCTTGGGGTGTCACTGCTGCTGTCGCCGATTTACGTTCGCTTTCACGATATCGGGTATCTGTGGAACATCGTCCTGCAGGTAGGCTTTTGGATGACCCCGATCCTGTATTCAGAGCTCAACGTGCCGGAGAAGTGGCGCTGGATCGTGTGGTGGAATCCGGTCGCTCGGATCCTCGTCGATAGCCGCCGGTCTTTGGTTTACGGTCTGTATCCGGGGACGAGAGGTGTTCTCATCACGACCCTGTACTCCTTCTTCATCCTGGGCCTGGGAGTTCTCGTCTTCCGCCGTCTGCAGGCGAAGGTAGCGGACTACCTGTAGCGATGGCCAAAGTCATAGAGATGCGGGACATCTACAAATCGTTCCAGATACCCCACGAGGTCCACACAACTCTGGTTGAGCGTGTGCTGAGCATTTTTCGGCCGGTGTCTTACGAGCGTTTGGAGGCGCTTCGCGGAGTCTCTGTCTCGATCGACGAGGGCGAGTTTGTCGGCCTGATCGGACGCAATGGTTCCGGCAAGTCGACCCTGCTGAAGCTGATGGCAGGTTTGCTTGTTCCAGACAGCGGGACTTGTCGGATCCGGGGTACGATGTGCGAGCTGCTCGAACTCGGTCTGGGCTTCAATCCCGAACTTACGGTGCGTGAGAACGTCGCCCTGTATGGAAGTATCCTTGGATATCCCAAGAGTGAGCTCGCGAAGAGAATTGAGGGGGCGATCGACTTCGCCGATCTCGATCGCTTCAAGGACGTCAAATTGAAGAGCCTCTCGACCGGGATGCATGTCCGGCTCGGCTTTGCGACAGCTTTGCAGGCTGATTCGGATATCCTGTTGCTAGACGAAATTCTGGCGGTCGGGGACAGCGAATTCCAGGGGCGCTGTTTGGAATCATTCGAAGAGCAGAAGCGTCTTCGAAAAACGATTGTTCTGGTAAGTCACGATCTGTCGCAGGTGGAGAAGTTTTGTGACCGGGTGATTCTGTTCGACAAGGGGCAGGTTGTAGACTCCGGGCCTCCGGCGATGATCATTTCCGAGTACCGCGATTTGGTGTCGGAGTCCATGCGGTCGAAGGCGGCGGCTGCGGACTAGAGCGTTCCGTTGACGAACAGGCTGTCCATCGAGCCTCGACGCGCGTTTCTAGCGGCCGCTACGCGGCTCCGAAACGTCTAGAATGATAGTCCCGGAGCCCGCTGAGAACCGCTTTGAGGCGACCGACTACGGGGCTCTCTCGCAAGGCGTAGGCGAGATTCCATGCCGCGATTCGACCGATGCGGGTGTAGTGATTGACCGGCCCGGCGTCGGTGCCGTGCGTCGACATCAGCAATAAGTGGTTGCGCGTGGTGTAGTAAATGCTGCTGACGCTTTGGCGTCCCTGATTCGCCGGTGGGCGGTCGTGCAGGACCTGCCCGGTCGGGCAGTAGAGAACGGTCTTGCCGATGGCGCGCGCGCGGAGGCAGAGGTCGACATCTTCCAGATACAGGAAGTACTTTTCGTCGAAGCCTCCGAGCTCCTCTAGAGTTTCAGCCCTTGCGAGAAGCGCGCAGCCGGTCACCGCATCAACCGGCACGTGTTGATTGTATTGGCCGTCATCGGTCTCTCCGTGGCCAACTAAGCGGAATCGCCCAGAGCGCTGATCGACGCGGACAGCGACTGAGTCGATTTGGCTTGTATCGTCGGCGCGCAGAATCTTGGGGCCGACGATGGCGATCATTGGATCGGCCAGCGCCGACTCCACCATGCGTTGCAAGCAGTCCGGGCTGGGGGTCGCGTCGTTGTTCACAAACCAGATGTAGCGCGCCTCTGTCGCGTGGCGGATACCGAGATTGGCCCCGCCGGCGAATCCGAGGTTGGTGGCGGACTCGAGGTAGGTGACCCTAGGTCGTGCCGGGAAGACCTCACCCTGAAATTCAGAGCATCCGTTGTCGATGAGCACGATATCGAGGGCGGGGTAGTCAAGTGCGGCAAGCGAGGCGAGGCAGCGTTGAGTCTTGTCGTAGCCGTGCCAGTTCAATACGACCGCTGTGACTCGAGGTGCAGTCGTGTCGGTGGTGGACTCTTGATGATTGCTGGGCATGGCCGTCGAACCCCTTCTATACACGGGGAGAGCTTGTCAACTCCAATGGCGGCGTTTGACAACACTCCATCGGCAACGTTTAGGTTTCATCATGTCGGTGGAACGCCCGCTCAATATGATTCGCCGCGTTCTGCCGTGGTTGGTGGCTTTTGGTCTGATGGTGTTGTTGGTGCAACGGATCGGCGCGGAGGCCATCGCCGACGCGTTTTCCCGTGCAAACGTGCCGTATCTTTTGGTCGGGACTCTTTTCTGTACGGTGGCGAACTTTACGATCGACGCATTCTCTTTGTCGCGTTGTGTGAGCTGGTTCAATGCCCCCATGACGTTCGCGCGACTCGCCCCAGTCAAAGCATCGGCGTATCTGGTAGGGATTCTCAACTACAACGTGGCGTCCGGCGGGATCGCTTTTTGGATTGCGCGTCGTTCGGGGGTGCCGCTGCTCGAAGCGGTGTCGACGATGTTGTTTGTGAACATCGTCGATGCGCTGCTGCTGGTAGGACTGATGGCCGCGGGTTTACCGGTTCTGCGCGAACCGTTGGCGACGGCCGTGCTGACGATTGCGGTTGTGGTCTCGGTTGGGTTCGTAGCCCAGTACCTGTTCTGGCGTCATGGGGAAGGGCTGCCGGTGATCGGGCGATTCTGGGGGTGGCCGATCTTCGCAAGCTTCCGCCAAGCTCGGTTGAGCCACTACGCAGCGTTGGCAGCGATGCGGCTGTGCTTCCTGGCGGTTTTCATCGGCAACTATTGGCTGGCTGTAGAGGCGTTTCACTTGGATATTCCGTTGCTTCAAGTCATTGCCGCCGTACCGGTGATTTCGTTCGTCGGGGTGGTTCCGATCACCGTGGCGGGCCTCGGCACGGTGCAGGCGGCGACGATCTATCTCTTTCAGGAGTTCGCGCCGAAAGCCGATCTGCTGGCGTTGAGCCTGGCGGTCACTGCGGTGATGACGGCGCTCCGCGCGTTGCTCGGACTACCGTTCTTTGCAACGGTCTCTCACGAATTGATGGCGCGACCCGACGAGACGGATGCTGCTACGGCGCCGGCGGACTATTCGTCTAGTAGCTGATCGATTCCTGATTCTGCGGCGTTGCGAATGAGCTCATCGTCGTCATCGAGCAACATGCGCAGCAAGGGGACGGCCGGTTTGTGGTCGAGTGCGGTCAACAGAGTGGCTGCGGTGATTTGCACCTCGGGCGATTCGTGCCTCAGGCAGAGCATCAGCCTGGGAATCAAGGAAGGGGCATCCGCTTTGGCCAAAACGAGCGCCACTTTGGCGGCGTCGCGCGCTTGTGGATTCGGATCGTTGTCGATCGCGTTTTGGATGAGACCGAGACTCGCCTGATCGGCGAGGAGGCCGAGAGCGCTGATGGCCGTGATCCGAACGTTGTGCCGCGGGTCATTGGTAGCCTCGCGGAGTGCGGATAGGGCCCGCTTCTCCTGCGCCACCCCGAGAGCGAATGCTGCTCCCGCCCGTATCTCGAAACGTTGGTGAGAAAGTTTTCCAATCAAAAAATCCGCGTAGTCGGGCGTATAGAGGACTCCTATGAGGTAGGGAACAAAAGTCTGGATCAGGGGGTCTTCGTCGAGTGAGAGCTCGAGGATGCGGGGAATTACCCGCGGATCATTGAGGTCGCGTAAGCTTCGCATTGCCTCGCCGCGTACGATCGTGTCCTCGTTTTCGAGTTGCTTGATCAGTGGATCAATCGCCGCAGGATCGCGAATCCGGCCGAGTGCCTGGGCCACAGCCGCTTGCGTGGGTTGCTGACCCGATTCTAGCAGGACGGTTAGTAGCGGTAGCCCTTCGCGGTCCTGCAAGCGGCCGAGGGCCCCGGCTGCTTGGACGACAACACCTTCGTTTTCGTCTTGGAGAGCGGCTCGCAGCGCAACGAGATCTTGATCGTTTCCGCAGCGCCCAAGGGCGGCAGCGGCTGCCGCTCGGACAGAGGCGGCGGTGTCCGTCAGACGCTCTCTGAGCTGCTCCAACGGGCGTCCGTCGGGTTTCCTCTCCTTGCATATCTCGAAAAGCGTCCAGCCTGCCTGGGCCCGAACGTTTTCATCTGCGTCCTTGAGGGCGGCCGCGACGGCCGCGGCGGCCTCGGGGGCTTGGATGATGGCGAGGGAGGACCCGGCCGATGCTCGGACCCATGGATTTTTGTCGCGAAGCAGTTTTGCCATCGCCGGCACAGCGGCGAGATCCCCCCATTTAGCCAGTATATCTGCGGCCTTAGCGGCGGTGATGCTATCGTCACCGCCCAGGATCTTTTCCAAAGAGGCGACGATTTCAGGGTGTTGACCTGGTTCGAGCTCTTCGGTGCCGGCCAAAAGGTCGAGGACTTCAAAGAGTTCGGCCCGAGTTTCCACCTTTTCGAGCGCCTGGCGCAGCTCGACCGGGTCGCTCTTGTATTCTCGATCCGGTCGCTCCCGCTCCTCGCAACCCGCGAGGAGAGTTGTCGCGATTGCGACAGCGACTACGATAAGGTGATGACGCTTTACCAAGGCAAGAGTCTTGCAATTTTGCGATAGTACATGCCAACAATTGGAATTCACGCTGTTTCCTAACTCTTACCGGTTGGAAAATCCACGATTCTACGTGCTTGGCTGGTTCGACCAGCTCCGAGAAGGTAACGCAGGGCATTTCTAGTGACTGATCCGCAAAGTGTTGGTGTCGAGGTCGGTTCGGAGCCCACGGAGGCGTTGGACGCGCCGCCGTCACAACCGCTCCATCTCGCGATCCTCGACTACCGGGACATTCGTCATCCGGAAGCGGGCGGCGCGGAAGTCTACATATACGAAATTTTCCGTCGTATTGCCGCCCATGGTCACCGCGTCACGTGGATCTCGGCGAAGGACGCCGGGGCCGACCCGGAGGAAATCGATGGCAACCTGCGAATGTTGCGTACCGGGAACAAGGTAACGGCCAACTTTACCAGCGTCCGTGCCGCGCTTCGCCTCGATCGCGACGATCCGGTCGATTTGTATATCGAAAATCTTTGCAAGATCCCGTTCTTCGTTCCCGCCTATGACGCGAAAGCTCCTGTACTTCCGATCGTACTTCATCTCTTTGGTGAAACCGTATTCCGCGAGGCCAATCCGTTGTTGGCGACTTATGTCTGGCTGTACGAACGATTCATCCCGCGCGTGTATCGTGGCAAGCCTTTCGTGGCGCTCAGCGACAGCACGGCGCAGGATTTGGCGCGGCGCGGTGTCGCAGCAAAATGGGTCGACGTCGTGCCGCCGGGTCTCGATTTGAGTCTGTACTGCGAGTCGAGCGCACCGAGCGATGAAGCGCTGGTGCTCTATGTGGGGCGTCTAAAACGCTATAAGCAGATCGATATCGCCTTGCGTGCATTCGCTGAGGTATTGAAGCATGTGCCAACGGCTCGTTTCGCTGTTCTTGGAAAGGGTGACGACCGCGAGCGGTTGGAGAAATTGGTGGCCGAGCTGGGGTTGGCTGACTCGGTTCGGTTTTATGGCTTTGTGACTGAGCAAGAGAAAATCGAGTGGCTTCGGAAAGCCCGCGTCGTGGTCTACCCCAGCCCGAAGGAGGGGTGGGGCATTTCCACGACCGAAGCTGCTGCCTGTGGTACACCGGTTGTTGCCAGTAACTCGGAGGGCCTGCGTGACGCGGTCCAGGATGGGCGGACAGGTTTTCTCGTACCGCACGAAGACGTGAGTGCATGGGCGTCCCAAATCAGAAGATTGATTGAGGATGACGTCTTGCATCAGACTTTGCGTGAGGGAGCGATCGCGTGGTCGCGCGAGTTTGACTGGGACAAACGTGCGACTCAAATGCGACTTCTAATTGAGCGAGCAGCGCGCGAGCAAGCGCGCAACGGAGCTACCGGATGAACGAAAATATTGTCGTCGTACCGACCTACAACGAACGACACAACTTGCCCAAGTTGTGCGAGCAGATTTTGGAGCAGCCCGTCAAGTTTGACATTCTGGTGGTTGACGACAATTCTCCTGACGGCACGGGCCAGGTGGCAGATGAGCTGGCGCGCGCACACGAACAGGTGCATGTTCTGCATCGACCGGAGAAGCAGGGCCTGGGGCGTGCGTACGTCGACGGGTTCAAGTGGGCTCTCGCCGAGGGGTACGACTACATCTTGGAGATGGATGCGGATCACTCACACAACCCGAATCAGTTGCCTGATCTTCGCGCCGCCGCGGAGTCGAATGACCTGGTGCTCGGCTCGCGGTATACCGGCGGTATTCGGGTGTTGGACTGGGACCTGACACGGCTGCTGATCTCGAGCTTCGGCAATTGGTATGCTCGCTCGATTACCGGGCTGCAGTTCACGGACCTCACCGGGGGGTTCAAGTGCTACCGCCGCCAGGCTTTGGAGGCGATTGATCTGGATCACATTCATAGCGTCGGTTACGCATTCCAGATTGAAATGACGTGGTGGGCGAATCAGAGAAAGCTGCGCATTGGCGAAGTGCCGATCATTTTCTACGGTCGTGATCACGGCGAGACCAAGTTCTCGAAAGCCATTGTCTGGGAAGCGGTATGGACGGTCTGGAAGCTTCGCTTGGGTTTGATTCGCAACAGTGCGCCTGCTGGAGTCAGGGCCGCGACACGTTGAACGCGATCACCGTCACTGGATTCCCAGGGCTTGTACGATGACGATGTCTGGCAAGCGCGACCTTTGGGTCGGTGTGGCAATTTTCGTGCTGGGCATATCCATCTTCTGGTGCTTTCGGGCGTTGGGGTGGTTCGCCCAGGACGAAGGGGTGCTTTACTACCACTACCTGCGGACGTACCGGGGGCAGCTGCCGTATCGTGACTTCTTTACCGGGTACGGCCCTGTCAGCCTGTATCTCCACTCCCTCGTCTTCGCGGTCCTGGGTGTCTCTATGGACACGACTCGAGTTTTCATGGGAGTGATCAACGCAGCCGCCGGTGTTCTGACTTTTTTCGTCATGCGCCGTGTTGCCTCGTGGCCGTTTGCTGCGATTCCGGCTCTGCTTTTCTTCACGCTCCAGCCAGGCGATATCGCCGACATGGCGTTCCACAATACACCGTATCCCTTGTGGTACATGGTGATTCTTTTTTCCGCCGCAACATGGGGGATGTTGCGGGCCACCGAGGCGAGTAGCGCGCGGGCAGCGTTGTCGTGGTGGTTCTTTGTCGGGTTGGTCGGAGGCGTAACTCTGTTTACCAAGCAGAACGGTGGGATTTTTCTGCTCTGGGGCGCGAGTGGCTTCTTGGCGTCGTTTCCGCAGGTTCAAGACGATGGTGCGCGGGAATCGTTGCTCGGGCGCTATCTGCGAATCGCCTACTTGGCCCTGATTCCGACCGCCATGTTGTTTCTGATCTGGACGTTTGTGTCTGCGCAAAGCTTCGCTGCTTTCATCGTCCCACTCTCATTGTTGGTCTGGGTCGGCACGTTGCGAGGATTCTCTGCGGCTGCGATTCGGCGTGCCGTGGGCTCCATGTTCTGCGTCGGAGCTGGTGTCATTGTCGCCCTCGCTCCGTGGTTCTTGCCGTTCGTCAATACGATTGGTTTTACCGGCTTCATTCGAGCGCTGTTCTTTTGGGGCAAGTATATCGATCGGCAGCTCTTCTTGGCCTTCCCGATGCCGGGGCAGCTCGCTGCCTTTGTCCTTGCTGTGGTTCTTGCCACTTGGTTCTCGGTGACCGTATTCGGGCGTTATCGGGATCGAAAAAAGCCGAAGTGGTTTTGGCCGAGTGTGATTGTCGCAAACGCCTCCGTCTGGGGCGCGGTCGTTGCCTTCCTTCTCTACTATCGCGCTGATGTTCGTCGCATCTTTCTTTTGCACTACAACCCGTGGCGGATTTACCAAGAAGCGAGTCTCGCATTGGATTCGGCGTTGTCCTATCTGGTCTTCCCGGTGATGCTTGGTGGTCTCGTGATGGCCCTGCGCCACGCGCGCGGCGAAAGACGCTCTTACGAGCCCGACGCGGGGTCTTACTTGTGTATCCTCTGGATGGCGATTTGTAGCTTGCTTCTTTACTACCCGCGTATGGACGCGGCGCACTACGTTTCATCGGCAGTGCTGCTCTATGGCGTGGCCGCGGTGCTTGTAGAGGTCGGGGCTGCGCGCATCGCGGACATCGCACCGGAGGGCACCGGCCTGCGTTGGCGCAGGGCTTTCTTGGTTCCGACGGGCATTGCCGTGCTCTTTGCGGCCAACCTCAAGTTGGCTCCGAAAGTGTATAGCCTGGTGATGTTGCGCAAAGAGGGCAGCGGCTTACCTTTGGTCGCCACGCCGCATGAGGAGTATCGCTACGACCGGCTCAACGTGTACTTCCCGATTTATGAGAAAGCTCATCGACTTTCGCATCGGGCCTTTCGAGATACGATCGCGTACATCCGCGAGCAGACACGCGCGGACGAGCCGATCTTCGCGTTTCCCGCTTACCCGATGCTGTACTTCGCCAGCGAGCGCGACAATCCCACTCGCCACGACTATTTCCTGAGCAACAATGTTCCCTTCGATGAGCAGGTTCGACTCATAGACACTCTCGAGCGCAGCAAGGTTCGCTTGTTAGTCGCGCCGAGCGATAAGAACGACTATTTTGTGAAGATTGGACGGCCGTTTCACAACTTGATTTGGGCCTACGTGCGGGAGGAGTATTACCTAGAGCGGCGGTTTGGCGCGTACGACGTTTGGCGGCGCTACGATGCGCCTGTCGCGGTGACGGACGAGCGAAGCGATTCCGTCGAATCCGTGGACGTCGTACTCTAAAACCCAGCCTGTTCGCGCTTAGGGCCCTTGCCTGAAGTCTTCAGGCTGTCGGGCCAGGACTCGGTCAATCCGTCGAGGGCGTTTTTTGGTCGTCCTCGTAGCCGAGCGCCCGCATCGCCTCACGGACTTTTTCCATCTGCTCGTCGGTGAGGCCGAGTCCTTCCTTGTCTGGTCGGTTGTCATCTCCTCGGGTGTCGAAGGCTCCGACACGGCGGGCCAGATAGTCGGTCATTCCCGGGTGATCGGCGCTGACATCTTCTCGGGCTTCGTTGTCGCGCGGTATGAGGTACAGGGCGGCTCCCGTGGAACGCAGCTGTACTTTCCAAGGCCCTTCGCGAAGAAACCACTCGACCGACTGGTCCCCGACGAATCGTTCCCCGAGGGCGAATGAGGGGCGGTGTTTGGTGCGTGGGCGGAACAAGCTCCGTCCAACGTAATCCGACGGGGCGCGCATGCCGACGAGGTCGGCGATGGTCGGACCGAGATCGACCAGGCTGACCACATCTTTGACCCGCCGCGGCCCGGGGATCCACGGGAGGTACACCATTAGCGGGATGCGGACGATGTCTTCGTCGAGTGAGGATCCGTGTGGGTACAGCGCTCCGGTCCCGAGTGATTCGCCGTGATCCGCGGTTACGATGACGATCGTGTTGTCGGCGTAACCGAGCTGCTCGAGATCGTCGAGGAACTCGCCAAACATATGGTCCGCGTATTCGACGCACTCATCGTAGCGATCTGGTTCGAGGTCTTTGTACGCCGCCAAAATTCGCTCTGCGGCAGCCGGTTCCATTGCGCTGACGTCTGGCAGTGGTCGTTCTGTGGGACCCCGATAGTATCGATCTCGAAACGGCGGCGGTGCGTCGTAGGGATTGTGCACGTCCATGGTTTGGATGTAGGCGAAAAATGGGAATCGCTTGTCGGCCTCGATCCATTCCAAGGCCTGTTCGTGTAGAGCGGTCGCCGAAGTCTTGACTCGCTTGTCGCCGACGAACGATTCGATGACTCGGTAGTCGTCGAAGCCGCGCCCGAAGCCGAGTGATTCTCGCATCGTCAGATTGGCCTGGAACCCGCCGGTGCGGTAGCGCCGACGCTTGAGGACTTCTGCCATGGTTGCGATCGGGTGGCCGTCGACCTTCCTCATGTGACCGCGTAATTGGTTTGGGGTGCCCGAGGCTAGGAGCGCCGGGATTCCAGCGCGCGTGTCGGCGCCATTCGAGTATGCGTTGTCGAAGACCGCGGCCTTCTTTGCGAACGCTTCCAGGCGTGGCGTTGTCGGCCGCGCATAGTCGTAGAGCGACATCCGGCTGGCGCGCAGCGTATCGACTACATAGAGAACGATGTTCGGTCTGGGGAGCTTGCCCTTGAAGAGTCTTGGCAACGGTGGAGGTGTAAACTCGGTCTCTCCTTGCAAGATGGCCGTTCGCCATTGAGGACGGGCCTGGTGATTGGCGGAAACGTTGATTTGTGGGCGCCGGTGGTCGAACAGCGAGAGGTCGATCGAACATCCAGACCACCAGGACGACTCGATCGAGATCGGTTGGCGTACTCCGTTCTCCTGCGTGATCTCGGCGGACAGATCGTCGCAAGCTGCGCCACCGACCTGGAAGGTCAAGCGGCTTTGGCTGCCGGTCCGAAAATGGCAATCGAGCACGCTGCCGTTGTCTATCGGGTGACATTGCCTGGACGCGAGGAGATCGAGCCGGACGAATGGTCCTTCCTTTGGGAAGCGGCCGGGCCATGCCGACAGGCCAGCAAATACGGCGAGAAGCAGGACCAGGCGTAGTGCCAGGTACGTACTCGATCTTCTCGGTTGGCCGGTAGGGTTGCTCCCGACAGAGCCTGTCGCTGCGGCCATCGAGACCGAATATAAGTGAAGTGGGGACCTCGATCCAGTCGCCGGGAAGACGGATTAAGGCTACGGTGCCAGCCGTCCCCGTTTGGCGCACTCGGTCAGCGGGACTTTTGCCGGCAAGTATGGGTCAGGAAAATAAACAGCGAACATTGGCGCAGGTCGGCGTACTAAAGGGCGGCGTGCTCGAGGTTGCGGTGATCCTCGTCTGTTTTTTCGTCGCTACGTACTGGTTGCTCGATCCGATCTTCGCTCGTCCGGCTGACGAGGTCTTCGATCCGGGCCAGCCGCTGGCAAAGCCGATGGCTCAGTGGGCGATGTGGATTCTGGCGTGGGATACGAGAGCGGCGTTCGACCCAGGGTTGGCGATATTCGACGCGAATATTTTTTTTCCGCTCGCTGACGCCAGTGGGTTCGGTGAGGCCCACTTGGGACTGGTGCCTCTGTTTGCTCCGGCGTTTCTGGCGACGGGGAATCCGGTGATTGCCTACCAGTTGGCTCTGTGGCTGACCGTGTCCCTATGTGGCGTTTCAATGTACCTACTGGTGCGGCATTGGGGTGGTGGCGCCGCGGGAGCGCTTGTGGCGGGATTCATCTATGCCTTCTGCCCCGTGCGGATCGCTGGGCTTGCCGAAATCGGTGCGGTGTCGGTGCACCTGATTCCGTTGGCCCTCCTGCTCTTGGATCGCACGGCTCGCGCTCCGGGTTGGGGCGCGTGGGTCGGCGCCTTGGTCGTCCTCAGTTGGCAGGTCGCTTGCGGGACCGATATTGCTTTTTGTTCGTTGATCGTTGCCTTTGCGTACTCCGCTGGTCTGATTGTGCTGGGGCAGTGCACGCTGCGCGGAGCCGTACGGTCGTTGGCTGTGATCGCGGCAGCCGCGTTGCTGTTGGTTTGGACGACCGCATCCTTTCGGTCACTCCAAGCGGCCGGGCTGGTCACGGGTTCGACGCTATACGATCTGTCTCGCTTTGGTGTCGTGAAGTCCGCGAGTGAATATCTATTGCCTCCCGACGGTAGGGTGTTTTTCTGGGGATCCGGTGGCGGGTCCTTGTACTTGGGCTGGGTCGCCATGGGATTGGCGTTGGTCGGCGTTTGGGGTTGTCTACGAAGCCGGTCGGCGGCGCGACGAAGCCGCGGCGTCGGGCTTCTCGTTATCGCAATCTTGTGCGGGTGGATGAGCCTTGGACGTGAAGTGCCGGGTGGCTTTTCGCTATACGAACTCGCCTTGGCAACGGTGCCAAGCTTTTCAGCCGTTGGGCCGATGCCGGATCGTTTTGCTGCCTTTCTGGTCCTCGCATTGGCGGCGCTTGCTGGAATTGGCCTGGGGCAGGTCGCAAGTTTCCGCAAGTTCCCGGGGCGCAGTGTCTGGGGAGGCCTGTTGCTGGCAGCCGGCTTCGTCGCGATTGTGCTCTTCGACTATGGCTTCCTCCAGCGCAGCTTCGCGACCCAGCGGATTGTTCACCGGGCCGCGGATATGCCTCTGGCTGCAGCGCTGCGTGCACTCCCGGACGGGCCCGTCCTCGAAGTTCC
>JAJCZJ010000090.1 GCA_029262455.1 Deltaproteobacteria bacterium
CCCGTACCCCGTACCCCGTACCCCGTACCCCGTACCCCGTACCCCGTACCCCGTACCCGGCGCATTAGAATCGCAGACTGACGGCCACACCGACTCGGCGCTTGTATGTGTACGCCAGGGTGTGAGCTCGATTGATGCCGACGACGTCCAGCGGAATTGCACCGGTTTCGTAGAACGTGTCGAAGAGGTTTTTGGCGAACACCTGGATCGAGTAGCGCCCGTCGAAGCCGTTTAGGCCAAGGTTCAGATCCATCAGGCCGTAGGAATCAATCCTGGTGCGCGGGCTGCCGGTCAAACCGGCCAGCATCGTGTCCTGCCAGTTGTAGGACCCCAAGGCGAAGGCGTTGACGTCGGGCGTAATCGGAATCCAGTAGTTGCCTCCGACGGTGAACGACCAGTCGGGCGACTGACCGAGTTGGACGCCCGAGAGATCCTGCGCCACGTCGCCGGGCTGGTCTTCGATGCAGCCGGTATCCGCCGTCTGTCCCTGATAGCAGGGCGCGCCGGTGTACTTGCCGAACGTCGCGTCGATGTATGCCGCGACGAAATTGAGCGTGAGGTTGGGTAGTGGCTGCCCGACGATGTCGAGCTCGACTCCGTGTGTGTCGAGTCGCTCGGCATTTGCGAGAAAGAAGCCGAGGTTTTCGGTAATCGGGTCGATGCGCGTGGCGGCGGCCTGGAAGTCGCGGAACTGGGTGAAGAAGACGCTGGTGTTCAAGCGCAGTCGTCGATCGAACCACTCCGACTTCACTCCGACTTCGAAGCTCGTGGGGATCTCAGGATCGATGATCGGCTCGATCGCCCGAAAGCCGGTGGTGAGAGTGTTCGCCGCCGGTCCTTTGTAGCCCTGTCCGGCACTGGCGTATGCCATTGCGTCTTCGGTGACGTCGAATTGACCCGAAACCCGCCAAGAGATGCCGTGGTCGTCCCGTCGTGCGTCGACCGTGCTGGGGTTCTCCTGGATCGCCGCTTCGGGGAGGGTATTCGGGAAGACATCTGGGTTGAATCCGACAGCCTGCCGGAATCGTACGTCGTCGTAGTTCCAACGCGCACCGGCGGTGATACTCGCGCGGTCGGTAAGGTTGAACGTAAGGTTTCCGAACAGCGCGACGGACGTGTTCAAGTAGCGCACCGAATTCGTCAGCGAGAAGCCAGACTGCCCCGGTGCTCTCCCAGGTGCGGGTGGGGCGAGGTAAAAGGCGTCGGTGTTTCGCTTGAGCTCGAAAGATTCCCTCTTGTCGTAGTAGTAGGCGCCGGCGATCCACTCGAGAAACTCCCCCGCCGGCGAGGTGAGGCGAAGCTCTTGGGTGATCAGGGCGGTGTCCGAAACGGCGACGTTCGGATTCAGAAAGGTCTCGGAAGGGAAGGGGAAGATCAGTCTGACATCTGCTCCGGCGTAGCCGTCCGTGTACGCGGAGATCGACGAGAGGGTGTAGTCACCGATCTCCCAGTTGGCGTCGAGTATATAGGTATTCAGGCGGGTCACGTTGTTCGACTCGGCGGCGTTGTTGATGGTGTCATTGTGCGGACCGGTTGGTGTCCCGGCGAGGTCGGCGATTCCCCCTTCGGCGACTTCTACAGCTGGGCTTCCGCAGCAAAGTGGGCTGCGCTCCGAATGGGCGTAGGTGAAGAGAACGTTGAGCTCGTCGATCGGGCGCCATTCGAACTTGCTTCGCAGCGCCCACTCGTCTCGGTCGTTGTGGTCTCGCCCGGCTAGGTTCTTGATGTAGGGGTCTTGTTTGTTGCGGAAGAACGAAATTCGGCCAGCGAGTGTGTCGGACAGGGGGCCGGACAGAAATCCGCTCACTTTGATTTCGTTGCCGTCCGCCCAGCTCGTGTTGAGGCCGGCCTCGAAGTCCCAGGTGGGGCGTCGTGTCGTGATGTTGATCAAACCGGCGGACGCGTTCTTTCCAAACAGCATGCCTTGCGGCCCGTTCAGTACCTGGATGTTCTCGACATCGCCGAAATCGAGCAACGAAGCCGCGAGTGTATCTGAGACGACGCCGTCGATGGCTGTGCCGACGGATTGCTCGACACCGCGGCTGAACGTGTTTGTCCCGACACCGCGAATGGTGATGCTGCGCGCGACATCGCTCCCAGAGTCGACGAAGCGGAAGCTCGGCACGAATTTGCTCAGGCGCGAGAGTTCGTTTTCCTGGGCGAGATCGAGCGCGTTGCCGCTGACCACATTCACCGAAATTGGGACGTCCTGCAGGCTCTCGATGCGGCGCCTCGCTGTGACGACGATTTCCTCGAGTTGGTTCTTCTTGCCAACGGCTTCTTCGGCGATCGCCGCGCTGCCGGTTGCAAGCACGAGTGCGGCAAGGCCGGTGTATCCCGCGAGCCTCTGGATCGTCATGTCCCCCCCCTTACCTGCCGCTTCCCCTTAGCGTTTTTGCGGCGGGCTCAACTCAGCGAACCTGAAGACGATTGTCAAAGCCGGGTGTCTAGGCGAAGTAGGTGTGCGATGTGGCAGCGGCGGCGAAGTTCTCGCGCAGGTGTTCGATCGACTGACTGTCGGCGTTCACCGCGTCGAGGCCGTGCGCGAGGACGAAGGCATAGCTGCGCTGAAACGGCGACAGCGGTGCCTTCTTGAACTTCGCGTCGTAGTGGTCGTCGAATGCCTTGGGGCGGTCGGGCCCGAAGCCCATCCACCGACCGGCCATGTAGCGCGCCGCCTTCATTCCGATCAGGCCGATGCCCGCGGCGCGGGCACTGTCGAGGGTGGGGCGGATTTGTTGCATTGGCGGCGAATCGGGAATCACGGCTCCCTCGGTCCAGTCGTACCATCCGCCTGGGGTGATCGCGATTTGAGCGAGGGAGTACCAGCCCGTATCGGCCATGGCTTCGAGTACGGCCTTGGCGTTTTGGTGCGTGCTGATTCCCCAGTGGTCCACCTTGCCGGCCTTCTTGGCGGCGAGAAACGCCTCGTGCATTTCCTCGCTGCGAACCACGGACACGTTGTTGGTCGCCATCACGTAGTAGGCGTTGACGTGCTCAGTGCCGAGATCCTTGAGGCTCTTATCCATCGCGGCGGTCCAGTTTCGCGCCGCAGTCTTGCTTTTTGCGGCGCTCAATTCGTCGCCCGGAGCAATGTCGAGGCCGACGAGTCCCTTTGAGATCAGAAAGATCTTGTCGCGGCGCTGCTTGGCAAACGCTGCGAGGTTTGCCTCTGCGTTTCTGTAGTAGTCACTGGTCCCGACGTCGAAGACGTTGACGCCGTGATCGAAGGCCTGGTTGAGGAGATCGTCTTTGCCGTAAAACATCAGCGCCGCGCCGCAGCCAAACACCAGCCGACTGCCATTGAAACCGGTGCGCCCGAGTGTGCGGTAGGCCATTTCTGGCCAAACTTCATCGGCACGGCCGGCCGATTCGGCGAGCGCGCCGGCGGCCCGACCGAGCTCAGCGGCCCCGAGGCCGAGGAGCCCCATGAGTTGAAGTGTACGTCTGCGGGTAGCCGGGAATGCGCGCTCGAGTACGGTCATTGAGTCTCTCCTGTGAATTGCGGTGTGTCCGTTTGTAGCGCTTTGGCGATTTTGGTGAAAGCTTTACCCGGGAGGCGTGTTGAAGATTCGCGGGAGTTTGATGAGGATTGGATTGGCGGTAGGTGAGATGGCTGGCCGGGCAGCGACGGTGGACGACCTCGTCGCTCAGGTACAGCTTGCGGAGCGGGATGGGTTTGCGACCGCTCATATCGCCAATATCTTCGGCTTCGATGCACTGACGGGTGCGGCATTGGCCGGGCGAGAAACCACCACAATCGAGCTGATGACGTCGGTGGTGCCGACGTTTTCGCGCCATCCTCTCTACATGGCGCAGCAGGCACTCTCGACCAATGCGGCGTGTGGCGGCCGCTTTTCGCTTGGCATCGGCCTTTCTCACATCGTCGTGATCGAAAGCGTCCTCGGCCTGTCGTTCGAGAAGCCGTTTACGCACATGAGCGAGTACGTCGAGGTGCTCGCTCCACTGCTGCGGCAAGAGGCGGTTTCGTTCGAAGGCGAGCAGTATCGGGTCAACGCGGAAGTGACGGTCGTCGGTGCGACGAAGCCGCAGCTGATTCTGGCGGCTCTGGCACCGCGTATGCTGCGTCTCTGCGGGTCGAAGGCAGATGGTACGATTACGTGGATGACCGGCCCGAAGACGCTACGCCATTTTACGATACCGCGAATCAACGAGGCCGCGATGGCGGCGGGCCGACCAACACCGCGGGTGATTGCCGGACTGCCGATTGCGGTGTGTGATGATCCGGCGGCCGCACGCGAGCGCGCGGCGCGAGCGTTTTCGTTGTATCCCAGTATGCCGTCCTACCGAGCGATGCTCGACAGGGAAGGTGCCGGAGGGCCAGAAGACATCGTAATCGTCGGTGACGAGGCCAGCGTCAGCGACCAACTCGACCATCTCGAAGAGATTGGTGTGACCGACTTTCTAGCGCCAATCTTCCCCGTCGGCAGCGACAGAGACGCCTCCATCGAGCGAACACGCAACCTACTAGTAGAAAGAGTAAGCAACCAGTAGCCCGTACCCAGTACCCAGTACCCCGCCACTACACCCCGTACCCCAATTTGCACTGCAATTCCCAAACGAATACGAACCTTCCGATCGCAAGCCAGTCGTTATCGCAAGCCGCCAGGCCGGCGCTCGTTGGAGTGACGGTAAGAAGGAACAGGAATGAGTGGATCGAAGGCACAGATCGTTGGCGTTGGAGAATCCAAATACGCGCGCTGGGGCAAGATTGGCGATGTGAC
This sequence comes from Deltaproteobacteria bacterium, assembly GCA_029262455.1. Classification (GTDB taxonomy): domain Bacteria; phylum Desulfobacterota; class Binatia; order HRBIN30; family CADEER01; genus CADEER01. The sequence continues at coordinate 4,746 of JAJCZJ010000090.1, forward strand.
CGAGCACGCGTTGGCGTGCCAGGCGATTCAACGCGCGGTCGAAGATGCGGGGTTGTCGATGGACGATGTCGATGGCTTGGCGTCGTTTGCCGAGGATCGCAACGAGGCGGTCTTCATCGGAGCTGAGTTGGGCATCCCGCGCTTGCGATTCGGCAATATGGTGTGGATGCCGGGCGGCGGTGGCGGTTGTGCCGCGGTGGCGAATGCTGCGATGGCGGTCGAGGCGGGTCAGGCCGAGGTCGTTGTTGTCTACCGCTCGCTGTGCCAAGGGCAATTCTTTCGATTCGGTAGCCCAGGAATGGATACATCAGGGGCGGCCGAGCCGGAAGCGCCCACGGTGAAGCAAGCCGACTCGTTGATGATCGCATCGATCGGCTTCGTGATGCCCTACGGAATGTTGATGGCCGCGGCGGCCTACGCCCTACCGACCCGCCGTCACATGCATCTCTACGGCACGACCGGTGACCAGCTCGGCATGCTCGCGGTAACCTTTCGCGAGCATGCGAGTCGCAACCCGCGCGCTGTCATGGGTGGCCGGCCGATGACGCTCGACGACTATCGAGCGTCGCCGATGATCGCCGATCCGCATCGTCTCTTCGACTGTTGTCTCGAAAGCGACGGCGCTTGCGCGGTCGTGGTGACGACGCCGGAGCGGGCGCGCGATCTCGCCAAGCAGCCGGTTGAGATTCTCGCCTCAGAGCAAGGGGCGCCGAAGGGGTATGGGTTCGGGACCTTCTCGAACGCCAACGTTCCCGACGAGCTGTACGCTACCGGGGCCAACGAAGAGATGGCGAATCGCCTTTGGGGCAAGGCAGGCATTGGGCCGAATGATGTCGACGTCGCTCAGCTCTACGACCACTTCACCGGTTGTGTGCTGATGCAGTTGGAGGACTACGGCTTCTGTAAGAGAGGCGAGGGCGGTCCGTTCATCGAGAGTGGCGCGCTGTCTTGGCACGGAGGGAGTTTGCCGACCAATACCCACGGCGGCAGTCTGTCCGAGGCCTATATCCACGGGCTCAACCATGTCGTAGAGGGCGTACGCTCACTGCGTGGCGAGTCTACGAGTCCGGTCGAGAACGCCGAAGTCTGCCTGGTCACCAGTGCAGCGTGTGTTCCCTCAAGTGCAGTCTTATTGGGGCGAAAATGAGCGAACGATTTTTTCCTGACAGCATGCCGCCGCCGATGGCGGATGCCACTACATTGCCGTGGTGGAAGGAAGCCGCCAAGCACCGGCTGGTCGTGCAGCGGTGCACTTCCTGCCAGCACACTTGTCTGCCGCCGTCTCCGGTGTGCTCCGAATGCCGATCGACGGAGTCGGATTGGCAAGAGGTCTCGGGGCGCGGCGAGGTGTATACGTTCACGCGGGTGCACCGCCCCGTTGCCGGGAATCAGGAGTTGCCGTTCGTGATCGCGGTGATCGCGCTGAAAGGCTCCGGCGGGGTGCGGATGATGTCGAACGTGGTCGGAGTCAAGCCCGAAGATGTCGAGATCGGGATGGCGGTCGAAGTGATTTGGGAAGATATGAGTGAGGAGCTGGCGGTACCGCGTTTTCGACCGGTTGGGTAGGAGCGGTCGTCGGAGTTGGAAGACGAGGCTCGTGCCGGGCCCCTTCCATCGCGCGAACTGACGTCCAAGTCCCAACAATTCTCCTCTCCCGCATTGCGCGCGGGAGCGGGGAAAGCTTTCGGGTTTTCCGCTGTACTTCAGGTCGCGAATCATCTCTCTTTTCCGTACCCCGTACCCCGTACCCCGTACCCCGTACCCCGTACCCCGTACCCCGTACCCCGTACCCCGTACCCCGTATCCCGTACCCCGTACCCCGTACCCCGTACCCCGTACCCCGTACCCCGTACCCCGTACCCCGTACCCCGTACCGACAGCCTCCGGAGGTAGAGGGGAAGGCTTTCGGGCTTCCTGCGATCAGAGCTCGGGATTTGCCCGAGCTCTGATCGCTAGGGTTGTTTACGGTGCGACCTCGCAGGGGTAGGGCTCGACGCCCGGGATTGCGTCGACGAAGTCGGCTTCTTCGACGCGACTCTGGAGCGTGTCGGGTTCGGTCACAGCCCGTAGGAACCAGTCGCGCATGGTTTCGCCGTCCACTTCGCCTTCGTACAGTTCTTGGCTCAGCGAGACGACGTGAACGCTCTCGTCGGAAACGCTGGTGTAGTAATACTTGATGCCGTTGAGGTCGCGTGTGTCACAGTAACTTTGCCTCATGGTGTTGATCCAGAAAGGCCGATCGTTTTGGAAGAAGGCGTCGTTCAGTTGCGTGTCGTCCAACGGATTGCTCAAGATCAGCATCTGTTGCTCGGGGACTTGTCTCAGCCGCGGAGAGATTGCTTCATAGATGACGGGGCCCACCGCGCACTCCCCAGCGAAACAGTAGGGAGGCAGATTTGGTAGGGTGCCCCACGCGGGGATCTTGACCAGGCCCAGCCCTCGCACGCCGAGGTCGGAGCCGTTGTCGAGTGCTCCGCCAGCATCCGGGAAAGCTGCCGTGCGGGGCCACTGGAGGTCATCGATGAGCCAGTGGTAGTTGTAGAGGGCGCCGTAACCACCGGCCGACCAGCCGCCGAAGAGAGCTATGATCTCATCGGGACGAAAGCCGGGGCCTTCTTCTGCGTCCATTAGCTTCCAGATGACGTCTCTCGACATTTGGATGGCCGCTCGCAGATTGACGCCTCCGAAGCGCGGCACATCGATCTCGTCGAATTCTTCGGTGACTCCGCCGCCTGTGAAGACGTCCTGGTTGCAATACGGCAGGTAGATCTTCGTCCAATTTGCGAAGGGGCTTTCTTCTGGATCGTTGGAGGCGATACCGACTCCGAGCGGTTCGTCGTCCGTGGCCATGAAGAGCTCTGGATTGTTTTCGAAACGCGAGCTGCAGTCGCTTCCGAAGAGACAAACGCCACCACCCTGTAAACCGATGATGATGCGGTCGAGCGGTTCGCCTTCGGGGGCGAGACGAATCTGGAATGCGAAGGGCGAGCCATCGCCGCACATCGTGCCCCACTTGTCTCCGTCGACGACGACCTGCATGTACTCGCCGCGCGGTGGGTCGAACTCGGCGTTCGAAGGCCCGCAAGAGAGCGCGACTGAACCGGTGTCCTGGTGTGCTGTGGCGGTGACGCAGTCGATTTGGGCTGCGGCGCGATCGACGTAGAGGGCGGGATCGAGCGCGATCAATTCACTCAATGCGTCACAGGCTCCGGAGATTTCGTCCGTCGCCGCCTGGGCCATTGTTTGGCGTTCGGTTTCGATGTTCGAGCAGTCTCCGTTGTCGAGACAGTTGTTGATCGCGCCCAGGGTGTCGTCGACCAGCGCCATCGCCGAAGAGTGGGCTGCATCGAGGCATGCTTTCTCGTCTGAGCTAGCCTCCGGCCAGACAGCTCCCTGCGGGCCGCCAAAGGTACGCCAGGCTAGGGACGACGCTTCCGATGAACACGAATTGCTCAGTCGGCTGGCGAGCGCATCGCGCGCGAGCAATCCAAAGTCTCCGTCGGAGCAGCTCGCTACTACATCACCTTCGAGCTTGTTGAGGGCCGCGCCGAGGGCGGCGTGATTCGTGGCGCAGGGAGCGTCGGTGTCTAGATAGCAAGCGGCGATCGCGGCGCTGAACTCGTTGATGCAGGTGCGCAGCGATTCAGGTGCGGCTCTGAGGCAGGTGGCCTGGGTGTTGACGACCCCGGAGTCATCCGAGGAGCAGCCGACAGCGCCGAGCGCGAAAGCGATAGAGAGTGGGACGAGGATCAATTGTTCGATTTTTCGCATGGCGGGACCTTAACAAGTGGCCCGGGGTCGGTCCATGCGGTGCGGGCGGTTCTTTTCTTGTCAAGGCTCCGCCCGAGCCGCGATCCAGCTTGTAGCGCGGCTCGGGCGGAGCCTCGCCCTCCAAGAAATTCTCGACGTTTCCGCGACGCAGGAATCCTTCGGCGTTTGCATCTGCTCGTGGTTGTCGTCCATCCTCCCGGGATGAGTGATGGCTCTGCAGTATCGATCCGACCTTGGTGGGCTAATGTCCTGCTGGTGTTCTGTTTGTTTATGACGTTCGTTTACACTCCCTGGGACTTTTTCATGAAGCCCGTCGCGGAAGATCAGGAAGTATGGTTTGGCCTGGTTCTAACTGGGTGGGCGGCGAAGGCGACGGAGCCTTTGCATTGGCTCATCTACGGAGCGTTCGCCTACGGGTTGTGGAAGATGCGGCCGTGGATGCGGTTGTGGGGAAGTGTCTACTTCGCGCAAGTAACCATCGCGATGGTTGTGTGGGGCCTGACGGACGAGAGGGGGTCGTGCGCCGCGGCGAATGTTAGCGGGGTGGTTTTCAGTGGTTTGACGGTTCTGTACTGGCGGGCCGGTACGGTGTTCGAGACTCCGCAACTATCGGCCGCGGCGAAAACGTGATTGAGCAGGGTGATGCCTTTGTCGAATTTCAGGATGATTTTGCTCGGTTTTGTTGCGGTGTCGGTGATCGCTTGCGGAGGGGATGACGATGCTGCGCAGCCTGTCGACGCTCCCGATCAGTTGGGGTCGTTTGGGGTCGGCCATGTCGGGTTCACCGCTGTAGACTCAACGCGGAATGATCGACCTTTGGCGGTTGATGTTTGGTACCCGAGTGACCAGCTCGACGTATCGGCTTTTCCGTCAACGACGTATCCACTGGCGGCGGGAATTGGTCTCGAGTCGATGGTTGCGCTGGACGGTGTACCGGTTGCAGACGGTGGGCGGCGCAATCTACTGATCTTCTCCCACGGATTTGGCGGAATTCGAACGCAGTCCGTTGAATTGGTCGAGGCTTTGGCGAGCCACGGTTTCGTCGTCGTCTCGCCCGAGCACACTGGCAACTCGCAAGCTTCAATGGAGGACTCGTTCGATCAAGCAGCGGCGAACCGGGTTCCGGACGTGAGCTTTCTGATCGATGCGATGCTGGCGCGATCGGCGGATCCGGCGGACCTCTTTTTCGACCGGATCGCCGAGCAGGGTGTGGGTGTCGTGGGCCATTCGTTCGGTGGCATGACGGCGGTGGGCGCGGCCGCTGGATGGGCCGGCGCAGACGCCGACCCGCGGGTTGGGGCGATCGTGCCGATCTCGGCGGTCATCGACGCGGAGTTGCAGAGCGACGAACGCGACAGTCCGAACGCCGGCTTTTCCGCGGCGCAGCTCGCGTCCATTCGAATTCCGGTGATGCTGATCGGCGGAACCGAGGACGTAAACGTCTTTATCGAGAACAACGCCATCGCCTTCGAACAGATCACCGGCGCACCGCGCGTTTACAAAGTCGATATTGCCGGGGCGAATCACACGCACTTCGCGAACGTCTGTGCGATCGGTGATCTGCTGATCGAGCTCGGGCTCGGTCAGGACGCTTGGCCGAGTGTCGGTGCCGAGGCGCTACTCGATCCCTACAATGCGACTTGTACCCCGGACGTATTTCCGATTGCCGAAGCAACGCGTTTGCAGAATCTCTACGCGGTAGCCTTCTTCAAGCGTCACCTTTTGGGCCAAGTCGGCTACGAGTCCTTTCTTTCGGTCGGGTTTGCCGAAACCGAGCCGGCGATCTCGCTGGCGGTCAAATAGGACGCGGGGGACCTGATGAGGAGTGCTCGGATGCTGCGCCGCCGCGGACTGGTCTCCCTCGCCGCTGTCTTCCTTGCAGGGTGTGCGGCGGATCCGGCTGTGGTCTTTGAGTCGGCCGCTCTGAAGATTCAGTCGGTAGGCATCGGTCCGGCAAATGTGTTCGTGATCGATCGTTCCGGAAAGCGGTTGATGATCGACAGCGGCAATCCTGGGGAAGAAGCGGAGATCGAGGAGCGTATGCGACAGCTCGGAATCGAGCCGTCGAGTATCGACTACCTGATCGTGACGCATGGGCACATCGATCATGCCGGCACCGCGGCATACTTTCAAAAGCAGCACGGCGTGAAGGTAGTCGGGGGGCGCGCCGATCTGCCGATCATCGAACGGGCAGGGCGCGCCGCGTTGTGCCCGACCAGCACATTGGCGCGAGCGATTCGTTGGTTGCGTAGTGGGATGACTTACACTCCGTTCAGCCTCGACGTTCCGATCGACGGAGACTACGACCTCAGCGCCTTGGGGGTGGACGGGCAGATCTACTCGATGCCGGGGCATACCCCGGGCTCTTTGGTGGTCGCCTTTGACGATCAGGTTTTCGTCGGCGACTTGATCCGCGGTGGTATTGTCTCCGCGGAGACTCCTACGACGCATTTCTACCAGTGTGACCTCGCGGACAACCGCGCCAAGATTCGCAGCCTGGTGGATCGGCGTGAATTGCGCAGGTGGTACCCAGGGCATTTCGGGCCGTTCGCGGTGGACGATGTCGAAGCGTATCTGGCGGACCTCGATTGATCTGCTGGTACGGGTGACTCTCTGCGGAGGGCGAAGCGCCTGCCGAGCCGCGCTGCGGTGAACCTCTTCATCTCCAACCACACCAACCGAACATCTTGGATGTTCGTCTACCCGCTAGCGCGGCTCGGCAGGAGCCTCTCCCTCCATGGGTTGCTGGTGAACGTGGCGAGGTGAGTGTGACCTTCAGTCGGCTGGTAGGACGTCGGCGAAGGCGGAGCGGTAGAGGCCCAGAACCGTCATGAAGAGGGCGGCTACGATTGGGCCGACGATGAAGCCGATGGCGCCGAAGAAGCCGAGACCTCCGAGTGTGCTCAGTAGGATCAGCAGATCGGGCATCTTTGTATCCTGGCCGACGAGGCGTGGCCGCAGGACGTTGTCGACCGAGCCGACGACGAGGGCACACCAAATAGTCAGGGCGATCGCGGTCGTTACTTTGCCGACGATGAATAGATAGATGGCTGCGGGGACCCAAACCAACGCGACGCCGATTCCTGGGATCAGGGAGGTGATTGCCATGACCGTCGCCCAAAACACCGGCCCCTCGATCCCCGCCAACGAGAAGGCGATGCCGGCGAGTGTGCCCTGGAGTGCGCCGATGACGAGGGATCCCTTGATCATCGCGCGCGTGACCGACATGCCGCGTTCGATCATCAGCTCCTGGTCCTTGCGTGCCATCGGGATCGAGCGCAGGACCGTGTTGCCGATCGCAGAGCCGTTGGTGAGGAAGAAGAACATCGCGTAGAGCATGATGAACAGGTCGAGGAGAAAGCTGGCGGTGCCTTGGGTCGCTGCGGACAGGCTCTTGATCAGGAAGCCGCCGGCTTTGGTCGTGGCTTCGCCGAGCTTCTCGGTGATTTGGGTTCGGTAGGGGAGGATCTGATCGCGGAAAGGGAACCACTCCGGAATTCGCGACTCGAGGGTCTGTGGGTCGGCGAGTTGCTGTCGCACCAATGGTACGACGGTCCCGGTAACCTGTCTCGCTTCACTGACCAGAACTCCGAGGAAGATCGTGAGCGGTACGACGATGATGGCGATCGCGGTGGTCAAAGTAATCAAGCCTGCAAGGACTTCGCGTCCGCGTAGCCAGCGGACCAATCGCTGGTAGACGGGTGCCATCAACCCGCTGAAGATCGCCGCCAAGAACAGAGGAGCGATGAAGTCGTTGATCATCCAGACAAAGAGCAGCGTGATGGCCAGCACTAGGCCAACCACAAACCGCCTTTCGACGACACTGCGTTCTTCGCTCATGCGTCTGCCCATAGCACCGATCGAAGAAATCTCCGAGGACTCCCCTAGAGGTTTTCGAGGTTCTGCGGGGTGCGCTGCGCGTCGTTCGTCGGCGGAAGCCTACCGCAACCCGGAAGTAGTGCTAGTCGCTCTCGGTGGCGTTTGCGAGCAGTCCCTGGAGGAGTAGCTCGGTGATGGCGTTTGCGGTTTCGTCCGGCGAGGCACGGGCGATTTCGGCGACGTCTGGGTGTGCGAACTCGCGACCCAGTCCACCGAGGACGTATGCAACCGCGGCGGTGTCGACGGGCGCGATCTGGCCTTCGGAGACGGCCCGGTCGAGCAGGCTCTGGGTGACGGCGATGACGTAGGCTTCGTGTGAGGCAAGCAGCCGTTTCGCGCCGGCGACCTTGACGAGGTCGTCGGACATGGCAACTGCCTCCGGTTGCACTGCCTTGTTGGCCGAGCGCAGGTAGGCGCGCAACGCCTCGAGCGGCGACAGCGAGGCGTCGAGTCGTTCGATTGCGCCGCGGCCGATGCGGCGCAGTCGTCGGTCGACCGCGGTTAGTAAGAGCTCGTCCTTGGTCGGAGCGATGCCGTACAGAGTGCGCAAGGAGCAGTTCGCCCGCGCCGCGATCTCGGCCATCGTGAGGTCGGCGACACCATCGTCGCCAGCTAATTGTTCCAACTCGTCGAGGACGGCGAGCTGTCGCGGACTGAGCTTGCGCTCGGCCTCGGGCGAAAGCAGAGGCTTTGGTGCGCGAACCCCCGGAAAGCGCAGTCGGGCCGCGCTCTTATCGGCGACGGTGCTCAAGGCAGGAGCGCCTCGGGTAGATCGACGACGCGTGCGCGCAACCACTCGCCCAGGCTCTTTGCCTGTGGGTCTTGGCGGGTGGATGAGGCGACGCCTTGCTCTAGAAGTTCGTGCAGAACGAAGTTGACCGAACGAATTGCCGGTAGCGGATAGCGGTCGACCTTCAGTGGCGCCGCCTCGGGGAGTAGCTCCTTGAGCTTGGCGGTGGTGAGGAACTCGTCGAGCCACGCCCAGGCTTCATCGCTGCGTGCGAATATGCCGAGATTCGCGTTGCCACCCTTGTCGCCAGAACGCGCACCATAGATGGTGCCGAGCGGCACGCGTTTGGTAGGACCCGCGGGTGCTGTGGCGCTCGGGGCAGGAGGGGGGACGATGTCGACCGCTTCGGGTTCGATGACCGAGGAGACTTGCCGCGGCGCGCCGTCTTGTACCACGACCTCTTGCGGCACGATCTCTGCCGGGACGCGAGCGGGCTCGTAGACTCCGAACGGCCGGCCGTTGCCGGGTCCGCCGCCTACGGTAAAGAAGCCGGGAATGCTGGCGAGCGCGAGCTCGATGACTGCGTTCGAGAACGCCCGACCAACCTTCTGTTGGTCAGGGTCCTTTACACTGATTCGCATGACGGCGACGGCCTGCTCGTTGCTGGTTGGGTCGTCGTGTTCGGTACGCAGGATTTTCTTCGATACGAATGCGAAGTCGTCAGGACCGTACGGACACGCGTCCCAGAATGCGTCTTCGATCACTTTGGCCTTCTCCTCGATGTCGATCCCGGTCAGTGCAACGCTCATGTCGTTGCGGAATCCGCCGGGTCGGTTGATGCAGACCTTGAGCGAGCTCGGTGGTGGTTCGCCCTGGATGCCATACATGCGCACCCGGTCGGGCGCTTCCTGGCTCAGCTGGATGGTGTCGAAGCGCGTCGTGACATCCGGACCGAAGTACTCGGGGCCACCGATTTCGTAGAGTAACTGGGAGGTGACGGTGCCGATGGAAACTTGCCCGCCGGTGCCGTCGTGCTTGCCGATGACCGAGGAACCGTCGGCGGCGATGTCGGCCCACGGGAAGCCGACGCGATTCATTCCGGGGACTTCCGTGAAGAAGGAGTAGTTGCCGCCGGTGGCTTGCGTGCCGCACTCGATGACGTGGCCTGCTGTCACGGCGCCGGCGAGGGCGTTCCAATCGTTGCGCTGCCAGCCGTGGTGCCACGCAGCCGGGCCGCAGACGACGGCAGCGTCCGTGGTGCGACCGGTAATGACGATGTCGGCTCCGTTGTTGAGAGCATCGACGATCCCCCAGCAGCCGAGGTAGGCGTTGGCGGTGAGGAACTCGGACGCGTCGGTGATTGGGGCGTCGGAGTCGAAGCGCAGCAACTGCTTGTTGGCGATGAGGTCGTTCATGCGGGGAAGCAGGTCGTCGCCGCGCACGTAGGCGATGCATGGGCTCAGGCCGAGCTGTTTGGCGACGCCGGCAACGGCGTCGGCACATTCCTTAGGCGCGAGGCCGCCCGCATTGGTGACGACCTTGATCCCCTTGTCGAGGCAGGTTCCCATCACTTGCTCCATTTGCGTGACGAAGGTGCGCGCATAGCCCCCGGTCGGATGCTTGAGACGGGTGCGGGCCAAGATCAACATGGTCAGCTCGGCGAGCCAGTCGCCGGTCAATACGTCGATCGGTCCGTCTTCGACCATCTCTTTGGCGGCTGACAAGCGGTCGCCGAAGAAGCCGGAGCAGTTAGCGATGCGGATCGGGTCGGTCATTGGGGACTCCTGGGGATGCGCTCGTCGGTGCGCGTTCAGTGCTGAAGGCAGGGGGGGCGAGGCTCCTGCCGAGCCGCCGACCAGAATCGATGCACGGCTCGGCGTGAGCCTCGCCTTGCCTGGGGTTTGTTCGCGCGGTGTTCATTTCGGTCGTTGCTACGCGTCCCCGCTTGGTTCGAAGACGAGCAGTTGTGCTCCTGCCTCGACCTGGTCGCCTTCGGCGACCAGGACCTCGGTGATCGTGCCGTCCTCTTTCGCGCGCAAAGGGTGTTCCATCTTCATTGCTTCGAGGACGAGCAGGGTGTCTCCGGCACTGACTGAATCGCCCGATTTCACGCGCAGCTCGATCACCTTGCCCGGCATCTTGGCGACGAAGCCGCCGGCGTCATCATCGCTGCCGGGGAGCTTGAAGCGCGGTTGTTCATGGAACGTCAGGTCGCCGTCCGGGCCGTGGACGATGATTTGGTCTTGGTTGCGCGTGACTTGTGCGTTGCTGCGGTGTCCGCCGATTTCGACGTCGATGCCGTCGGCGCGACAGCTATGAACCCTGGCCACGGTTGCGTCATCGAAGACGAAAGAGCCGTCGCGTTGCGAGCGGTATTGAACGACGAAAGTGTTCTCTTCGAGATCGAGGACGAGTTTTTGAAACGGCATCCGCGCGTTGCGCCAGCCGGTGGGGGCCGACCCGAGTGCTTGTGCGGCGGCGCGGTTGCACCCCTGAATCCAGAGCGCTGCAACCCGCGCGCTCCGCATGCATTTCTCTTCCGTTGGCTTTAGCGATCTGGCTGGCTTCACTCGGTCAATGAAGTCCGTTGTAGTTTCGCCGGCCAGGAACTCCTCGGTCCTCAGCGTTGAAACCAGAAAGTCCCGATTGGTGACGACGCCGCCGAGGTGTGTTCTGGTAAGCGCCAAAGCGAGTTGCCCGGCGGCCTCCTGCCTGGTCTCGGCGTAGCTGATCACCTTTGCCAGCATCGGGTCGAAGTCGGTGCCGATGACCGAGCCCTGTACCACGCCGGAGTCCCACCGGACCTCGGGTGTCGTCGCCGGTACGAAGGCGGCGAGTGTCCCGATGGCGGGAAGGAACTCGTTGGCCGGGTCTTCGGCATAGAGCCGGGCTTCGATCGCGTGACCTTCGAAGTCGATATCGGCCTGGGTGTAACCGAGTTCTTCACCGGCCGCGATGCGGAGTTGTTCGCGAACGAGGTCTACGCCGGTGACCATTTCGGTCACTGGATGTTCGACTTGCAGGCGCGTGTTGACCTCGAGAAAAAAGAACTCGCCCGAATCGTCGTCGACCAGGAATTCGACCGTGCCGGCCGATTCGTAACCCAACTCACGGGCCAGGCTGAGGGCCGCCGCACCCATTGCGTCGCGCATGGACGCATCGATCCGCGGCGACGGAGATTCCTCGATGATCTTCTGGTGGCGCCGCTGGATCGAACATTCGCGCTCGCCGAGGTGGACCAGATTGCCGTGGCTGTCGCCGAGGATTTGGATCTCTACGTGGCGGGCGCGGGCGACGTATCGCTCGAGGAAAACGCGGTCGTCGCCAAACCCACTCAGCGCCTCGCGTTTCGCCGCGGTGACGGACTCCGCCAAAATGTCAGCGGATGGTACGATACGCATCCCTTTCCCGCCGCCGCCGGCGGCGGCTTTGACGAGTAGGGGGTATCCGACACTGTCGCCGGCGTCTGGATCGTCGCTGCCGGGCAGGATCGGAACGTTGGATTTTTCCGCCAGTCGTTTGGCGGCCAACTTGTCGCCCATTTGCTCGATCGCCTGCGGCGAGGGGCCGACCCAGGTGATTCCTGCAGCGATGGCATCGGCGGCGAAGCCAGCGTTCTCAGAGAGGAAACCGTACCCAGGATGGATCGCAGTCGCGCCGGTTTGGCGAGCCGCCTCGAGAACCGCGGCGTCGTCGAGATAGCTCGTCTCCAGGCGCACCGCTTCGTCGGCGTCTTGCACGAAGGGTGCGTTGGCGTCGGCGTCGACGTAAACCGCGACACAGTGGATGCCCATCTCGTGTGCGCTATCGATGATGCGGCGCGCGATCTCGCCGCGATTTGCGATCAGTAGCTTGGTGAAGCTCACAGTCGAAATACTCCGTATCCTTCGGCGCCCCGTACGTCTCGATTGCGTACGACGGACAAACAAATGCCGAGCACAGTGCGCGTGTCGCGCGGGTCGATGATGCCGTCATCACTGATGGCGCCGCTGGCCTCGAGGGCGACGGATCCCTTTTCTTGAATCTCCTCGACCGCGGCCGCGATCTGGGCGTCGACCTCCTCGTCGAAGGGCTCGCCTTTTCTTGCGGCTTGACCGCGGCGCACGATCGACATGACCCCGGCGATTTGTTTGCCACCCATGACCGCGATCTTTGCGCTCGGCCAGATGAAGGTGAAGCGGTTGTTGAAGGCGCGGCCGGACATTGCGTAGGTACCCGCGCCGTAGGAAGCGCCGACGATGACGGTCAAGTGCGGCACGGTCGAGTTCGTGACGGCGTTGATGAGTTGAGAACCCTTTTTGATGATCCCGGCCTGTTCGACCGCTTGGCCGACGATGAAGCCGGTGAGATTTTGGAAGAACACCAACGGCAAGTCGATTTGGTTGCAAAGTTGAATGAAGTGGGCGGCCTTTTCGGCGGACTCCGGATAGATGACGCCGTTGTTACCGAGGATGCCGACCGGGTAGCCGTCAATCGAGGCGAAGCCACAAGCCAGGGTCTGGCCATAGCGCGGTTTGAAATCCTCGAAGCGAGAACCGTCGACGACGCGCCCGATGATGTCGCGAATTTCGACCGGTCGCCGCAGGTCCGGGTCGATGGTGCCGAGCAGCTCTTCGGGGTCGAGCTTGGGTGGGTCGGGGCGCAGGGAAGGCGGCGGGCCGGGTTTGCGCCAGTTGAGATGAGAGATGACCTCCCGACAAAGACGCAGTGCGTCCGGTTCGTCTTCGGCGAGATATTCACCGAGGCCGGAAATGTCGGCGTGCATTTGCGCGCCGCCCAAGGTCTCGTCGTCGGAGTCTTCGCCGGTCGCCATCTTCACGAGAGGCGGGCCGGCAAGAAAGATTTTCGACTGCTTTTTGATGACGATGTTGTAGTCGGACATACCGGGTTGATAAGCGCCGCCTGCCGTCGAAGAGCCGAAGACGACGCAAACAGTCGGGATGTCCATCTTCGAAAGCTCGATCATCTCGTAGAAGAAGCGGCCGGTTTCGGCGAAGTGATTGGTCTTGGCGGGGCGCCGACGTTTCTTGCCGTCGTCGTCGCGCGGCTCCATGCGCAGGTCGGCGCCGGCGGATTCGACGAAGCTGACATAGGGGATGCGGTTGTCGCGAGCGATCTCGAGAGCGCGCATCCATTTCTTGGCAACGTAGGGAGTGAGCGCGCCGCCAAGAACGGTCGGGTCGTTCGCGAAAATCACGCACTCAACACCTGCGATGATGCCGATGCCGATGATGGCGCCACCGCCGATGACGTAGTCGGAGTTGTAGGCGGCGAGTGAGCTGATTTCGAGAAACGGACTGTCCGGATCGAGCGCCAGGGCGATTCGTTCGCGGACTGGCAGCTTGCCGCGTTTCGCCAGGCGCTCGTGGTGATAGGTGCCGCCGCCGAGCTCGGCTTCGTCGAGCAGCCCCTCGAGAGTCGCCAGCTTCTCCAGCATGGCGGCCCGATTTTCCTGGAACTCGGGGCTGCGAGGGTCGAGGGTAGACGGGAGCGGCGGAGCAAGCATTGTAGGTTGCATGGATGGTTCTCCTGGGAGGCCGAAATATTCAGATTGTCGTTGTGGCCGCTAGGTTAATTTGCCGCAGCGGTAACAAGCGCGGTAATGGAAGTCAATTCGAATTACCGGTATCGTAATTGGATTGTTCGTCCACTCGGTAGTGCTGATAGGGACGCTGGATCGAATCGATAGGAGATGTGTGGTGGGTTTAGAACGATGAGTGCGGGGATTGCGCAGAATGACAGTGCGCCGGTGAATGTTCCGTTTTCGAAGTTGACGGAAGCGGCGGCGCTGGTCGCGGAGATGACCCTCGAAGAGAAAGCTGAGCTCTGCTCGGGCGGTGGGTTTTGGCACACCAAAAAGTGTGAACGACTCGGCGTGCCACGCATCATGATGACCGACGGCCCGCATGGCCTTCGCAAGCAGCAGGGATCGAGCGACCACGTGGGGCTGGGCAAGAGTGTGCCGGCGACGTGTTTCCCGACCGCGAGTGCTCTTGCCTCGTCGTGGGATGTTGGCCTGCTGCACGAGATTGGCGTTGGGCTCGGTGAGACCTGCACCGAGGAACGGGTGTCGGTCATTCTCGGGCCGGGGATGAACATCAAGCGCCATCCGCTATGTGGTCGCAACTTCGAGTACTTCTCGGAGGATCCGCTGCTGAGTGGTTCGATGGCTGCGGCGTTGATTGACGGAGTCCAGTCTCGAGGGGTTGGCACTTCGATCAAGCACTTCGCGGTCAACAATCAGGAATCGTGTCGGATGTTCGCCGACGCGATCATCGACGAACGCACGATGCGAGAGATCTACTTGCGTGGATTCGAGATAGCCGTGCGGCGAGCGCAGCCGTGGACGATCATGTGCGCGTACAATCGGATCAACGGTACGTACTGTAGTGACCACCAATGGCTGCTGTCGGATGTCTTGCGCGACGAGTGGGGCTTCGAAGGGTTGGTGGTGACTGACTGGGGCGCGATGAACGACCGGGTACAGGGGATCCGCGCGGGGCTGGATCTCGAAATGCCGTCGAGCGCTGGATTGAATGATCGGCTCATTGTCGCGGCGGTGCGTGCCGGCGAACTCGATGAGTCTCTCGTCGATCGGTGTGTTGCGCGGGTCGTCGCTTTGATACTTTCCGCGGCAGAGCGGCCCGAGGGGGTGGTTGCAGACAAGGACGCGCAACATCAGTTGGCACGGCGGGCGGCCGCTGAATCTGCGGTGCTGCTGAAGAACGATGGCGGACATCTGCCGCTGCAAAGAAAGCAGCGCATTGCGGTCATCGGGGCATTCGCCGTCAGTCCCCGCTACCAGGGCGCTGGGAGCTCGCAGATCGTGCCGACGCAGCTCGACAACGCGCGCGATGCGATCGAGGCCGCTGTTGGGGCGTCGGGCGAGGTGTCGTACGCGGCGGGTTACGACCCGGAACGTACCGACATGGACGAAGGTTTGATTGCCGAAGCCGTGGAAGTTGCGAAAGGCGCCGAAACCGTCGTGTTGTTTGTCGGCTTGCCGTCGATCTACGAGTCCGAAGGGTTCGATCGCGATCACATGCGGCTGCCAGAACAGCACGATCGGCTGGTCGAAGCGGTCTGTGCAGTCAATCCTGCGACAACGGTGGTGTTGTCGAACGGAGCCCCGGTCGAGATGCCGTGGATCGAGCGACCGGCTGCGGTGCTCGAGGGATATCTCGCAGGGCAGGCGGGAGGCACCGCGGTTGCGGATCTGCTTTTTGGTGACGTCAACCCGAGTGGCAAGCTCGCGGAGACGTTCCCGCTCGAGCTGAGTGATGTCGCCGCCGACCAATGGTTCGCCGTGACGAATCGGCAAGTGCACTACCGCGAGGGACTGTTGGTCGGCTACCGCGACTTCGACACCCTAGGCAAGGAAGTTCGTTTCCCGTTTGGCCACGGCCTCTCCTACACCCGATTTGCATACGACAATTTGGACGCGGGTAGAACACTTGCGGCGGATCAAGACGCATTGATCGTGCGCCTGGACGTATCGAACGTCGGAGAAGTGGCCGGCGCCGAGGTGGTGCAGGTCTATGTTCACCACGAAAGCAGCGCGGTGCCGCGTCCGGAGCAGGCCCTCGTCGGGTTTGCGAAAGTGCGGTTGCAGCCGGGCGAATCACGGGCCGTCGAGATCGCCGTGCCGCGTTCGTCATTCGCCCACTACGCAATCGATCGCCATGGTTGGGTCGTCGATGGAGGCCGGTGCGAGATCCGCGTGGGAGCCAGCAGTCGCGACATACGACTGCGAGCGATGGTCGAGGTCGAAGCCGATGCCGGCGCGGCGAGTTCCGTAGCGGCGGCGGCGACGGCGACGGCCTCGGCGCTCGCGTCTACCGACGAAGCCTTCGCTGCGTTGTTGGGCCGGCCGATTCCGGCGCCGGAATCGCCGCGCCCCTTTCACGCCAACTCGAGCCTCGGCGAGGTCGCTACGACCATGGTCGGTCGTCGGTTTCGCGCTGTCATCGAGAAGCAGATGAGTCAGCAGGCCGGGGGGTCTGCTGAGATGAGTGAGACGAACCGCAAGATGATGAAGCGCATGGTCGACGAGTCGCCGTTGCGATCGTTGGCGCTGTTTTCGGGAGGCAGGCTCGACTTTCGCGCGGTGAACCTGTTGGTGGCAGTCCTGAACCGAAGCTGGGGCGAGGTGTGGCGGACCCTTCGGAAGAAGGACAGCGAGGGAGGCGGAGAGCGATGAGCAGTGAAGTAGTTTTGGTAGACGATCCCGCTCCGCAAGTGAGGCGGGTTACGTTGAATCGCCCGGAGAAGCGCAATGCCCTCAATCATGCGCTGCGAGGTGGGATCCTCGAGGCGTTGCGCGCGGCGGACGCCGATCCGGACGTGCGGGTGATGATCGTGCGCGGCGCCGGCAAGTGCTTTTCGGCGGGCTACGACCTCGGCGGCGGCAACGAAGGGCAGGAGTACCCGTGGCATACGGCGGGTGGCGATGGTCACTGGCCGCGTCACGTCACGCAAGGGTGGATGAGCATCTGGGAGTTGGCCAAGCCGGTCCTCGCGCAGGTGCACGGGTACTGCCTCGCAGGCGGCAGTGAGTTGGCGACGTGTTGTGACTTGGTGTACATGGCGGAAGACGCAGCGATGGGATACCCGGCCGTGCGTTTTGGAGTACCGGACAATCACTTCCACGCCTGGTTCGTCGGAATGCGCAAGGCGATGGAGATGATGCTGACGGGCGATTCGTTGTCGGGAGAGGAGTGTGTACGTCTCGGCTGGGCGAACGATTGCTTTCCGGCAGAGCAGCTCGAATCGAAAGTTCTGGAAGTCGCGCAGCGGATTGCGTCGGTCCCGGCAGATCTCGTGCAGCTCAACAAGCGCGTGGTTCATCGGCAGATGGAGATCATGGGACTGCACACGGGGATTCGTGCCGGTTCCGAACTCTGCGCGCTCGGCACACATCAGAAAAGCATGCACGAGTTCCTTGCCAACACCAAAAGCAAAGGGCTGAAGGGCGCGTTGCAGGACCGGGATTCACCGTTTGGAGACTATCGGACCAAGTCCGAGGAAGACTAAGGCACCGCACCCGTTAGGTTGGCTTGACGTTTGTCAATGGGATTCGTCTTGACCACCAGGACCCCGCGTGCTCGAGTCGCCCGAACAAGGGGGACTCATCATGGGCAAGGTCAGGTTGGTATTTCTCGGATTGTGCGCTCTCGGTTGCGCGTCTTCTGCGGCTCTCGCTTTTCAGGTCAATGAGTTCTCTGACGGTGACCAGACACCGGAGGATGTTGCAGTCGGCGATGACGGCTTCATCGTCGTTTGGCGAAACGGTCAAGGCGGCAGCCAACCCGCGGGGGTGTACGCCCAACGCTATGACGCGGGCGGCGTGTCGCTGGGCTCTGCCTTTCAGGTGACCGCCCCGGGATCTGGCGCGCAGCGCGACGGCGTGGTCAGCATTGCGGCGGACAACGCGTTCGTCATCGCGTGGGAAGATGTTTCGACCGTCCCTCCCGACAACGATGAAGGCTCGATCCGCGTGCAGCGCTACGACAGCCTCGGTGTTCCGGTCGGGACGTCCGTGGTGGTCAACACCTTCACGGCGGGACATCAGTCGGCCCCAGTGATTGCGCACGATGCCACCGGCAACTTTACCGTGGCTTGGACTTCGGCAAACCAGGACGGCGA
Source organism: Deltaproteobacteria bacterium (assembly GCA_029262455.1). Taxonomy (GTDB): domain Bacteria; phylum Desulfobacterota; class Binatia; order HRBIN30; family CADEER01; genus CADEER01. The sequence goes on from JAJCZJ010000090.1 coordinate 22,771, forward strand.
CTCCAGCGGCGTGTTTGCGCAACGCTTCGACTCGACGGCCTCACCGCTCGGGACGGAGTTTCAGGTAAACACCTACACAACCGGCGGGCAGGCCAGCGACAGGCTGGCAATCGCTGCTGCTCCGGGTGGCAGTTTCGTGATTACCTGGCATAGCCGCGCACAAGACGACGGCGATCCATCAGTCAGTGGCGGCGGCGTGTATGCGCAGTTGTACGATTCGGCCGGGGCGCCGGTCGGCGGAGAGTTTCAGGTCAATACGTCTACTGCGGGAGCTCAGGGCTTGGGTGGAGTCGATGCCGCCATGGACGCGGCCGGCAATTTCGTTTTGGCGTGGAATGACAACAACGAGGGGCCCCCATTCTTCCTCCCCGGCGGCGATATCGTTGCCCAGCGATATGACAGCAGTGGTGCTCCGATCGGAGGAGAAATCGCCGTGAATACGGATACGGGCGGTCCGCAATTCGGACCTTCGATCGCAATGACCGGATCTGGCGACTTCGTCGTCGCCTTTCAGACGCCGGACTTCGACCGCAACGGCATTTCTGGCAGGAGCTTTGCCTCCGACGGAACAGCGATCGGCGACGAGTTCGTGGTTAGCTTGCAATCGCGGGGCGAGCAAGATGGACCCGTTGCCGGAGGCAGCTCTGACGGCCACTTTGTGGTCGCTTGGGGAAGCGAGTGCCGATCGTTCAACACGCGATGCGACGAGGACGAAGACGGCGACGGCAAGGGCGTGTTTGCTCGCCGTTTCGATACGGCGGTGCCGGTCTGTGGTGCTGCTCCCCTCACCGGCTGCTTCGACGCCGGCAAGAGTCGGCTGGCGTTGTTGGGCACTGGGAGCGGGAAGCTAAAGTGGACGTGGGGAGGCGGTCCTGCCTTCGATGGTGAGAACTTTGGTGTTCCGACGGTGGGGCTGACGAACTACGTGTTTTGCTTGTACCACGAGGACGGTGGCGCGCCGGCGCTGATCATGGAGGCTGCGATCCCAAGCGGCGGGTTGTGTGACGAGGATACAAAGCCCTGTTGGAAACATCCCAAGGCTCAAACCAGAGTGAAGTACAAAGACGTGGATGAACTGTCCGACGGAATCGCGAAGGTCGCCATCCGTGGTGGTCGTGATGGCCACGGCAAGATCAGCGTCAAAGGCCGTGGACCGCTTCTGCCGCTGCCGACCTTTCCGATTGGGCCGTTTACCACGGTCACCGGGCAACTGGTCAACGGCAACGGCGAGTGCTGGCAAACCGAGCACACCGAAGCCCAAGCCAACACGGATAAGAAATTCAAGTCAAAATTCTAATCGACAGTGCATTCCGGTCCTGGCGATGCGGCGATCGAAGATCTGGCGCTCAACCGCCGAACAGTGATTGTCAGGCTGAAGCCTGACCTACGCCAGTGGCGGTACGTCGTCGCCTGATTCACCGGGCAGCGTACGGTAGGCTTTAGCCTACCGATTTCGACTGATTCACCAGGCCGCGTAGGGTAGGCTTTAGCCTACCGATTTCGCCTGATTCACCAGGCCGCGTAGGGTAGGCTTTAGCCTACCGAATTCGACTACGGCAATTCGCCCAGCGTTCCCCCGTTAGGGCAACGCCACAATGACCTCGCGCGCCGCTTCTGCCATGCGGGCGTATCCGGCGTCGCCCGGGTGTAAGCCGTCACCGCTGTCGTATTCCGCCAGCATTTGGGTCGGCAGGTCTGGGTCCTGAACCGCCGCGTCGAAGTCGATGACGGCGTCGAACGTGCCGCTGTTGCGAATCCAATCGTTGACTGCGGCGCGGGTTGCTTCTCCATCCGGGATCAGCGCGTCGAGCGCGGGGTAGGGCAGTATCGTGCCGCCGACGACCGACAGCCCGGCGCTGTGAGCGCGATCGACCAGGTCTCGGATTCCGTCGATCAAGTCCTGACTGCTGACCAACGGCGAGGGGGGATCGTCTCCGAAGATATTCGGGACCGCGGGAGCTTGCAGGTCGTTAATCCCCTCGAGGATGACAAGCGTCGTCGCTCCAGATTGTTGAAGGACATCGCGTTCGAATCGATTCTGAGCGCTCGGTCCAAATGGAAGATTGCCTTCCCGCAAAACGCGGTTGCCGGAAATTCCGGCGTTGACAACGGCGGTTTCGCCGTCGAGAAGCACAGCCAGTCGCTCCGGCCAACTGCCGCCGATCTCTCGCGCGCCAAAACCGTCGGTAATCGAGTCTCCGAGGGTAACAACGGCGCGGGGCTGCGCTGTGGTCGAGACCTCCAATGCGGACACCACATACCAAGAGCCGACGGTGGAACCGACGGACAGTCGCTCCGACGATGTCTGATCGCCACCACCGGTGAAGGCGGGCCGCAGCGCGATCGTGTGCAGTGACTTTATGGTGACTCGATCTGAGAAGTAGAGGCTGACCGCCACTTCTTGCAACGGGCCCAAGACGAGATCGATCGGATCGCTCAGGACTTCCTCTCCGGGCGCGATGTCAATCGTTTGGGAGCCATTGTACTCGATGCCCCGAAGAGAGCTCGGGTCGATCGAGTCGCCGCCGTTTGCGGAGATGGCGATGGAGGCTGCCGTGATTCGGACGGGTTCGGTGCCCAACGCATTCGATAGTCGTACGCGGATCAGGTCTCCGCCGATGCTCAAGGGCATGACCTGCCGCAAGGTGGTATCCTCGATGACCCGACCGGGGTCGATCGAGTGCACTGCGGCACCCCATGACCCGACCCAGCGGCGCTCAGTGCCGCTGCCACACCCGAGCGTGAGACAGAGCGAGATCAGCAGTACGAGAGCTGCGGCCTTGGGTCGTCGAGCGAGAGCGGCTGTGATTATTCTCATCGCGCGCTCTATACCAAATTCCGAGGGGCGATCCATGGGATGCCCCCCTGCTGTGGGGAATGAACCCTCACCTTTCATCCTCTCACGCTGAGCATGCGGGAGCGGAGATTTTGTTGGGCGTTGCGCGTCGATTTGGTGCTGCGGAAACGAGTACTTGCCGAAAACCTGAGAGCCTTCCCCTCTCCCTCCGGGAGAGGGTTAAGGGTGAGGAGGTCGAAATGCCAGCTTCCTTCTTGCCCTTGTGCCGCAGTGCTTTCGCGTCCGGGGTACAGGGTGCGGGGTACAGGGTGCGGGGTACGGGGTACAGGGTACGGGGTACGGGGTACAGGGTACGGGGTACAGGGTACGGGGTACGGGGTACAGGGTACGGTACGGGGTACGGGGTACGGAAAAGAGAGATGATTCGCGACCTGAAGTACAGCGGAAAACCCGAAAGCCTTCCCCGCTCCCGCGTGCAATGCGGGAGCGGAGGTTCTGTTGGGCGTCGCCCGTCATTTCGAGATAATCGACAGTCTCTGTGTGAGGCGGGTTGCGGAGATGTCAGGACGGGTGCCCGGTGTGAGCGTGGCGTCTGCGGAGGTACCCTCGATATCTCAAGTACGGCAGCCAGGCGTGCGGTCGAATCAGCGTGGTCAGGAAGAAGCGAAGCGAATCGAAATAGGCTTCGCGTTCGGCGATGACATTGTTGCGTACGATGATCCGATCGACGATGCGAAGCTCGTAGGGGCTGCCGCCGAGGGTAAACCCGAGTCTCCAGGCGATCATGATGGTGTCACCCGACGCACTCCATGAATCGACAGTGCCGCGAAGATCGGGCAGCCAATCGAGCAACCTCGTGAACTCCCGAGCGGCCGCCTCTCGGCCATGGGTCGTCGGAGTGACTGGCTGCGTCAGTCGGACATCTGAAGCGAGCATCGCGACGAACGTCGGGACGTTCGGATGGTCCCAAGCCTTGGCGAAACGTTCGACAAAATCGCTGGCGTCGAAGGGTTCGTGGGTATGGACCTCTTTCTCGGTGTGAGTCTCTTCCTGATTTGAACGATTCTTTGGCTGCATGTGTCTGATTTGCCGGTCGTTGCAGGGTTTGGGAAGAACCACTCGTCGTCTTCGCGACAGGGCCGGTTTCCGTGGCGGGGAAGGGGCGTCTTTTTGAAGCCATGCGGCGGCGGACAGTTGCTATTCGCTTGGGCGGCATGGTTTGACCGACATCTGATGGACTACTTCGACTATTCGAAACGAGCGGACCCGATTCGCGACGATCTCGTGGCGGCTCATCGCCGTACTTGGGAACACATCGGTGTAGCGGGGACGTGGCTCAACGGCGTCGAGCGCGTCGCCATCGCCGATGAGACGCGGAGAGCGAGAGGCTGCGCTCTCTGCGCTGAGCGCAAGGCCGCGCTGTCACCCTTTGCCGTTGCTGGGGAGCATGATCACGCCGGCGTGCTGGCCGGGCCGTTGGTGGACGTAGTTCATCGTGTCACGACGGATGCCGGACGGCTGACGGAGTCGTGGTACAAATCGGTGTTGTCCTCCGGCATATCGGCGGAATCTTACGTCGAAGCGGTCGGGGTGGCGGTGCTTGTGATCAGCGTGGACGCCTTTCACGATGCGATGGGGATCCCGTTCGAGCCGCTGCCGGAGCCGAAGCCCGGTGAGCCGACGCGCCAACGTCCGGCTGGTGCTCGGGTGGAAGAGGGGGTCGCCTGGGTTCCGGTTCTCGGGCCGTCCACCTGCGGACCCGAAGACGCCGATTTGTTTGCGGGGTTACCGCCCGGGCCGGCGCCGAATGTCATTCGTGCTCTTTCGTTGGTTCCGTCCGAGGTGCGCGCTTGGCACGACCTGGCGGCGGCGCAGTATCTCTCTGCCAGGCAAATGCAGGATCCGGTTTCTCCGCGGGCGATCGATCGGGCTCAGATCGAACTTCTGGCCGGTCGGGTGTCTGCGTTGAATGAGTGCTTTTACTGAACTGCGTCGCACGCTGTGATGCTCCGTGCGAGCATCGAGTACCAAGGGAACGAAGCAGACGTCAGCGCCGTCGCCGGGGGCGCTGAATCTGAAGGCAACAACCCGGTCGTGCACGGTAGGGAGCTGGTGGCGTTCGCCGAGGCGGCGGTGCAGGGCGATCCGGCGAGCCTGGAGTCGGCGCGCGATGCCTTGCGCGAGGTTGTCGGATCGGCCGGCTTGGTCGATGCGGCGGGAGTCGTCGCCAACTTTCAACGCATGGTGCGCATCGCGGACGGTGCGGGAATCGCCCTCGATACTTCGGTCGGCATGTTGGCCGAGGATCTGCGCGAGGACCTTGGCCTAGATCGCTTCGAATCGGCCGGGCGATCAGGTGATCTCGGTCCCGTGCAGCGAGCACTGTCACCTGTGCTGCGGCGTTTGGCGCACTTCGGGTTTCGAATGATGGGCCGTCGCGCACGGAAAAGAAGCGCTGTAAGTTGAACTCGCCGCAACGGCTTGCCCACTCGCAGCAGCCTGAACACAGCGGGCCCGCCCTTGTATGTGAAGAAGGACCGGGATCGACCCTGCATTAGATTTATGTAGTTCCTGGTATTTGCACCGCAAGTTATTGTTTTTATGCCTAATTAGCCCGTGTTGATGCAAAGTCTGATCTGATCGCAAAAGGAACCCTGCATGACCGAATACGACTACGATCTTTTCACCATTGGTGCCGGTTCGGGCGGGGTCCGCGCCAGCCGAATTTCTGCCTCGTACGGCGCCCGCGTCGCGGTGGCCGAAGAGCGCTATCTCGGCGGGACTTGTGTCAACGTCGGGTGCATTCCGAAGAAGCTGTTCGTTTACGCGTCGGCTTTTGAGGAGGAGTTTTCGGATGCGCAGGGTTTTGGATGGACGGTGGGTGAGCGATCGCATGCGTGGCGGTCGCTCATGGAGAACAAGGATCGGGAGATTGACCGGTTGAACGGCATCTACGCGCGGCTCCTCGACCAGGCCGGTGTCGACCGCATCGAGGGGCGCGCTCGTATCGTCGATGATCACACAGTCTCGGTCGGCGACCGGAAGATCACAGCCAAACACATTCTGGTCGCGGTTGGCGGTTGGCCTTGGGTTCCTGAAATCCCGGGAATCGAGCATGCGATTACCTCGAACGAGGCGTTCCACCTGGAGACGTTTCCCGAGCGAGTGGTGATTGTTGGAGGAGGCTACATCGCGGTGGAGTTCGCCGGCATCTTCCACGGGCTCGGTGCTGAGGTCACGCAGCTTTATCGGGGAGAGCTGTTCTTGCGCGGTTTCGACGACGATCTGCGCGCCGCGCTCGCGGTCGAGATGCGCAAGACGGGTATTGACGTTCGTTTCGGCTCGAACCCGGCGACGATTGAAAAGGCGGCCAATGGCGACCTTCTAGTGACGCTCGAAGACGGCACTCGGATCGACGCAGATGTTGTGATGTACGCGACCGGACGTGCCCCCTTGACGGCGGACCTCGGTCTCGAAGATGCCAATGTCGCACTCGGTCCGTCTGGCGAGATCCTCGTAGACGAGTACTCTCGAACCTCGGTTGAGAGCATCTGGGCCATTGGCGACGTGACCGACCGTGTGCAGCTGACCCCGGTCGCGATTCACGAGGGCATGTGTCTGGCGGCGACGCTGTTCAAGGGCGAGCCGACAAAACCAGATCACGAGAACATCGCGAGCGCGGTGTTCAGCCAGCCGCCGTTGGCCACCGTCGGCCTGACCGAGGCCGCGGCGCGTGAGCACTACGACGCCGTCGATGTGTATCGATCGACGTTCCGCGAGCTCAAGCACACGCTGTCAGGGCGCGACCAAAAGACGACGATGAAGCTCGTCGTCGATGCCGAGAGCGATCGCGTGCTCGGTGCGCACATGGTCGGAGCGCACGCGGCAGAGATTATTCAGGGGATCGCGATCGCGGTGAAGTGTGGAGCCACGAAAGCTCACTTCGATGCGACGATCGGGATCCACCCGACTTCGGCGGAAGAGTTCGTGACGATGCGTGAGCCGGTTTCCTCCGGGGGGTGAGAGTTCCCCCCGCGGCGGGCTTCCGATCCGTGTACGGGTATTAATCCTATGCTCGGGCCGCCGCCTCCGGCGAGAGCCCGCCGTAGATAGAGACTTCCTCGGCGAAGATCTCTGCGATCGTTGGCCGGTTGATGATCGCGTCGGCGTATCTCTTGAAGTTGGGATGCGCATCGCCGTCGACCTCGAGACCTGTGTGGCGGTAGTTGATGAGCGGGCTGGCGATTGCGATGTCGGCGATTGTCAGCGAGTCCCCCACCATGAAATCGCGCTTGCCGATGGTTTCGTCGAGATGGCCGAACAAACCCGGCAGCCGTTCTAGTGCTTTGCCGACGACCTTTTCATTGGTCGGCTGTCCGAGGACGAGGGGGTAGGCGACCTTCTGAAGGAAGACCGTCGCTATTGTCGCCGACAAGGCGTCGTCGGCGAACTCTTCGAGGAATGCGGCGCGTGCGAAGTGAATCGGATCTTCGGGGACCAGCCGTGGCTTTGGATTCACCTTGTCGAGGTACGCGACGATGACCGATGAATCTGGAATGTTCTCGCCCTCGTCGGTTGTCCACACCGGAATCTTGCGCAACGGGTGAAGCTTCTCGAAACCGTCGGGCAGATCGAAATGGACGATGGGATTGAGTTCGTAGGGGATCCCTTTTTCGGCGAGAGCGATTCGAACCTTGCGGACGTACGGTGAGAGATGGGTTCCATGAAGTGTCGGCATGGAGATTTCCTCCTGTTGGTAGCGCGTTTGAGAGTTGGGCGCTCACGACGAGCGCGGCAAGCCGAGGTGATGCTCTGCGACGAAGTTCAGCATCACGGGTGTGCTGACCGGTGTGGATTTGAAGACCTGCACCATCTGCGCGAAGCCGAGCAGGCCGATCTCGGGGTCGAAACCGTGAGAACCGAGAGCGGTTCCGGCGGCGTTCAACGCCGCTTCGGCGACCTCGACGGCGGCGAATCGCGCCGCGGCCGTGGGCAGGGAGACTTCGAAGGGATTCGCTCCGGAATCGTAGGAAGTGGTGGCGTGTTCGAGCAGCCGTCGCAATCCCTGCGCCTTGAGGAACGTTTCGGCGAGCGGATGTTGCACGGCTTGGTAGCGCCCGAGCGGGACATCGCCGAATACGCAGCGGTCCTTAGCGTGTTGAATCGAGACATCGAGGATCCAACGCGTGGCTCCCAGGATCAGGGCAGGGATCAGAATGCGTTCGACGTTGAGTGCGTCGAGGACGGGTAGGGCGCCGAATCCGCGCGCCCCGACCATGTTCGCACCCGAAACTCTGACACCCTCTAGCTCGACCGTGTACTGGGTGACGCTGCGAAAGCGCGGCAGCGTCATGCGCTTCCAGCGCAGCCCCGGCGTGTCGCGATCGACGAGAAACAGCGACAGTCCGGCCGATTCGTCGAGGCCTTTGCGCCGGCAGTCCTCGACCGATGTCGTGCGCGCGAGGATCAGGATCGCGTCAGCCAGGTCGACGGCGGAGATGTAGTCCTTTGTGCCGGTGAGGATGAAGTCGTCGCCGTCGGCCGATGCTTGGGTTTTCGCTGCGAAGACATTCGATCCGGCGTCTCGCTCGGTCACGGCAAAGACCAGTCGCCGTTCACCGGTCGCCACTGCCGGCAAGATCGACTGCTTGAGGGCGTCCGCCGCGTGGTTGACGAGCGGGACGGCGACCATGGCATTCAGCACCGGAACCATGTCCCCGATGTCGGCTGCAGCGAGTTCCTCGATGACCGCTGCAATTCCGGCGAGGCCGAGACCGAGTCCGCCATACTCGGTTGGGATGGCGGCGCCGATGGCGTTGCCCTGCTTCACGGCTTGCCAGATCGCTTCGGGGTAGTGCCCGTCGGCTTCGTCGCGGGCCCCCCTGATCTCGATTCCGTGGTTCGCCGCGACGGACTCAAATCGCGTACGTACTTCAGACCGGAGGTTGTCGAGGGCATCGTATCGACTAGTCATTCGAATTCTCCCGCGGACCTAGCCACCTGCGGGCTGGTCCGGTCGCGTGGCGGCCTTCGGCTCAGTGTGTGCGATCCTCTCATTGCAAGGATTGTCGTCACTGGCGCCGTTCGGCGCGAGGGTGGATCGCGACGTGGGTCGGGCTGATTGCGCCAAAACACGGCGACAAAGTGGATCTGCCCTGGTGTGGGGCAGCCGTTGAACTACCGGGAGTAGCCGAAGCGGCTTCGATACTCACCGGGAGAGATACCGGTCTGCTTGCGAAAGAGTCTGCGGAAGGAGCGAGTGTCCTCGTACCCACACTGGTAGGTGATCTCTTCGATCGACAGGTTCGTCGACTCCAGGTCTTTCATGGCAGCCTCGACCCGCAGTCGTTGCAGGTATTGGCGCGGCGACTCTCCCGTAGCCGTGCGGAATCGGCGCAGGAAAGTCCTCTCCCCGAGTCCCGCGACACCAGCGAGGGATTCCGTGTCGCACGCTTTGGTGAGATTCTGCGCGATCCACTGCTCGACTTTGCGGACCTCTTCGTCGGGGTGTTCCGGTGTCGGCCGTGGCAGCAGGAACGGTTGCTGCGAGCGTGGGTTCGGGTCCGTCGATAGGACCCGCGCCGTTTCCAGCGCGATCCGGGGGCCGAGTGCTCGCCCGATCAACGCAAGTGCCAGGTCGAGGTAGGAAGTGGTTGCACCGGCCGTGACGACGGCGCCTTCGTCGACGATGCGCAGCGATGTCCGCAGGTGGACTTCGGGAAACCGCTGTTTGAACAGCTCTCGGAAGAGCGGGGTCGTGGTGGCGCGGCGGCCGTTGAGCACACCGGTTTCGGCCACGAGGAAGGTTCCGGTACAGGTCGCGGCGGTAATCGCTCCTCGATCGACGGCGCTGCCGAGGCAATCGACCACCGCGGCGTTGTCGGAAGCCAACTCTTCCGGGCTGCCGATGATCGGTGGAATGACGATGACGCTGGCGTGCTGTAGGTCTTCGAGGCGGGCGGTGCATGGAATCTCGAATCCGCCGAAGCCAGTAACCGAATCTTGGGATGGTCCGGCTACTACGACGTTCAACTTCGGCCCTTCGCCGGCTCGGAGGGCATCGGCGATCGCGAAGGCTTCGAGGCTGCCGAAGACAGCCGACGTCATGCATCCCGGAACGGCGACCAGGGCGAAGGTCCAGTCCTTTGTTCTGGTCTCAGCGCTGCGTTCTGGGCCCGGATCGCTCATGCCCTGTCCGATCTAACACCTGCAATCAAGATTGGCGATGCAGAGAAGGCTTCGCGCCTGATGCGACTCGAATTCGAGAGCGCGAGGCGGTACCTTGCTGCCATGAGTGACATCGAATGCGAGACGGGCCTGTGAACAACAGAGTGATTGAGCAGAGCAGTGGTGGGGGCCGGATGCGATCCCTTCGGGCGAGTTCTCTGTTGGTCGTTATGGCAGTGTGTTGGGTCTCGGCGGGCTGTTCTTCTGATGACTCGGGCGTGAACTGTGCCGAGGTTGAGTGCACACTCGCGCAAGCTGCGCGCCAGGCGGGCCGCTTTGTCGGCACCACGTCGGAGCGACGCGGCTGGACGATGGACCCGGAAGGGGATCTGGTTCGAACGCACTTCACGTCCGTCACCAGCCAGAACGAGCTCAAGTGGGGACCTCTCTCCAACGCAGAAGGTGTCTACGACTTCAGCCATGCCGATGAGACGGTCGAATTCGCCGTGACCAACGGCATGCGCATGCGTGGCCACGTGCTGTTCTGGCATCGCTTCAACGCGGTACCGGAATGGGTGCGGCAAGCGGTCGCCGACGCCAGCGATCCAGAAGCGCGACTGCGTGACATCATGACCGAGCATGTCCAGACGGTCGTCGGCCGATACAAAGGGCGCATCGAGACTTGGGATGTCGTCAATGAGCCGCTCGCGTTTCTGAGCGACGCCATCGATCCCGAGAGCATCTTCTTTCAGGTTTTCGAACGCTACGAGGATTTCCTCGATCACGCCTTTCACTTGGCACGAGCAGCCGACCCGGACGCGAAGCTGTTCATCAACGAAGTGTTCCCGAGCTTTCGAGACAGTACGTTCGAAGGGTTGTTCCGATTGGTCAGCGGCATGGTCGAGCGCGGCACGCCGATCGACGGCGTCGGTTTTCAGGGCCATTACGTTGTGGGCCTGCCGAACCGTGAGGTTTTGATCGAGCGCCTGCAGGCCTTCGCCGATCTCGGGCTGCTGGTAGAGATCACCGAACTCGATGTCTCACTGCCCTTGCTGCGGGAAGAACCGGACCCGTTCGCGGCGCAGGCCGAAGTGTACCGCGATGTGTTCGAGGCGTGCCTCGAGGTGGATGCATGCGTCGGGGTTACGATGTGGAATTCCCACGACGGAGCGACGTGGCTCGACGTCGACGCCGGCTTCGGTCCGCTCGGACCGCATTTCCCGACGCTTTTCGATGAGCAGTTGCGCCCAAAGCCCGCTTACGATGCGGCACGGGATGCGTTGTTGACTGGAAGATCATCGCGGCGTAGCCGCGATACGCCTTTGAACAATTGATTGCGTTAGCGGTGCAAACGGCTACCGTGAAAATTTACAGGAATACTGCTTGGAGGTGTACGATGGGGATGCGCGGGTATTTGGAGTGGGTGGGATTGGTCGTATTTGCGGGTTCTCTCGCCTTCGGTTCTCGTGCAGCGGCCGTTCAATTGGAGCCGGGCGACCTGGTTGTCGCGTCCCAATTCAACAATTCCATCGTGCATGTCGATCCGGTCAGCGGGATTCAAACCCTGATCACTGCAGGTGGCTTTCTCAGCACTCCGAAGTCGGTCGTCGTGGACGCTCAGGGGGCTGTCTTTGTATGTAACTCGAACCACGGAGATATTATTGAAGTCGATCCGCTCACCGGCGCCCAGAGCGTGTTGAATGCCGGGGGCCTCGGAATGTCTTCGACGGTCGGAATCGCGGTGGATGGATCGGGCAACGTGGTGACGACAGACGACAATCAAACGGTCGTGCGGGTGAACCGCCAGACGGGCGTGGAACAGGCGGTTTCCATCGGTGGTGGGCTGTCGAACCTGACGGACGTTGCTATCGAAGCGAGCGGGCAGCTTTTGGCGGTCAATTTTGCCAACGAGGTGCATCGTGTCGACCCGACGACTGGAGGGCAGACGCTGATCGGGGCCGGATTGGGTTTGTTCTCGCTCGCGGTCGAGAGCCCGACGAGCGCGTTTGGTGGGGATGTCAACGCGAATACCCTGGTGCGTGTCGATTTGACGACGGGGACCAGCACGGTCCTGGTGTCAGATCCGCCTATTGTTGGCGTCGGGGTGGCGTTCGATGAGGCCGCCGGCTTCGTTTACGTGGCGACTACCGAAGACAATGTGTTCCGCTATGATGTCTCGACTGGAGCGGTAGGGCTTGTGTCGACCGGCGGGATGCTCGGCGGCGTTTTTGATGTCGCGGTCGTTCCGCAGCGCGGCTGTCCTGCTGTGCCTGCCTCTGCGTGCTCATCGGGAGGCAAGGGGACAATCAGGCTCAAGAAGGGTTCGGACTCGTCGCGTGACTCGATGACCTGGAAGCTCAAGAAGGGCAGCTTTGGCGTTGCCGATTTCGGTTCGCCAGACGTCGATACAAATACGGCCTTCTGCTTGTACGCCAACGATGTGCTGGTGATGAGCGCGGCAGTAGGTGCCGCCGGGACCTGTGATGGAAAGCCGTGCTGGAAGCCGCTTGGCTCGCGCGGGTTCAAGTACAAGAATCGCGATGGCAATGCGGCCGGCATCACCAAGATCAATCTGAAGGACGGAACCGGGAACGCCTCGATCTTGATCAAGGGCAAGGGTGCGAATCTAGCGCCGCCGCTGCCGCTCACGTTTGGTTCAGGCGTCCGGGCGCAGCTGATTCGCTTCGACAGCGCTCAGTGTTGGGAGTCGGAATTTCCGACCTTCCTGAAGAGCGATGACGACTCGTTCAAGGCTAAGTTCTGAGGCGGGCGTTAACGCTGCAGTGGTCGGGAGAGATCTCGTTCGCCAGCTGCTGACTGCGCTCCGCGATATGCCGGTTCGACTAGCAGCGGGGTCGAAGTGACTTTTGTCCGATTTGGATCGAACCAAGGATCAGAACCGCTCTGATTCTTGGCTCGAGATTACATCACGGGCCTTGTCGTCCCCAAGGGTTCTGGCCAGGGTTCTGGCCGCGGAGCCTCACTAAGGCCACGAAGGCGAGCCCAGCCAGGGCCAGGGCCATGGCGAAGTGGGAGAGCGCCGGGGCGGGCGAGATCGCAAGCTCGGCGTCGGTGAAGCACTGCCCGAGCAGCGGCCCGATAGGTCCGGGGCGACCGCATGCCGACTGACATGAGATGGGACTACCGTCGGGGTTGGATGATGCGATGTTGACGCCGACGAGAAACGCGTCGGAACGATCGAAGGTCTCGTCGAAGCGGATCCTCGGGGTCGAGCTGCTCGGGTCGTCAAACTCGATCCCCGGCACAGTCGCGATCCACTGAAAGCTCAGGGGGTTGGCCGTGCCGGCTACCCGCGCGCGGACGTCGATCTCGGTGACTGGGCCATCTTCATTGATGATTTCGATGACTTCGATGCCGCAGGCTAGCCGGCTCGCAGTCGCCAGTCCGATATTGGTCGAGAAGGTTTGGCATACGCTTCCCCCATCGTCGTCAGTGACGCACACCTCGCCGATGTAAGAGCCCTCTCGTTCGTACGCGTGCTCGCCCTCGGCGAACCCGAGGGCTCCGCCGGTGGCGCCCGGCGGGCCGAATACGTTCTCTGTAACGACGAGGCTTTCCGAACTCCCGTCCCCCCAGCGAACCGTCGCGGTATGTGTGTCGGCAGACCCTGCGTCCGCAAAGGTGACTACGAGAGCGAGCGGAGCCGTCGAGTCACCCACCGTGGGGAAAGAGATCGATTCGATGGTTGGCGCAGCGTTACTGACCGTCACGTCGAAATTGCCGCTTACCATCCCGCCGGCCAGGGACGTTGCTGAAACCGAAACAGTGTAGGTGCCGTTGTCGGCGAAGACGTGCTGTGCAGAGACGGTTGTTGGGGCACCGGTTGCGCTCAGCGAAGCCGTTGAGTTGAGCGAACCCTGTTCACTGGTCCCGTCCCCCCAATCGACATTCACCGCGCCATCGGTCGAGGCGGCAGCTGTCACGGTCGCCAGGACGCCTCCTACACTTTCGCCCTCGGCAGCCGATTGTCCGTTGGTTGGAAGGATCTCCGGGTTGCCAATGTTGAGAACGACTCGTGCCTGCGCGCTGTTGCCGGCCTTGTCCAGGGCAGTGCCCTCTTCGGTGATTCCGAAGCCGGCAGCCGGTAGAATCGATACGCCAGGGCAGAGATCGATTCCGGAGAGTGAGTCGTTGCAGACGAAAGCTACCGATACCGGTGGTTCGGTCACTCCATTGCCGCCGGCCGGTGGGGAAGCGGTGGCGCTGACTGTCGGCGGTGTCGCGTCGATGCTCGTTGTGGTCGCGGTACTGGCCTGATTGCCCGCCAGATCGGTTGTTGTCCCGTTGGTCACCTGGCCGGCGCCCTCGGTGTTCCGCACCACTGTGGCCGGGCAGCTTTGGACTCCCGAGAGGGCGTCGTCGCAGACAAACGAGATGTCGACGGCAGTGTTGTTCCACCCGGCCGCATTGGGCGCTGGCATCGAGGCGCTCGCGATGGAGGGTGGCGTCTTGTCGATATTGATATTGGCGACAGTCGCCGTAGCCTCGAGTCCGGCCTGATTGCGTGCGGTGCCGGTACGCGACTGCCCGGCCCCTTCTGCCGAGAGAACTTGTTGAGGTGAGCAGCTGGCGATGCCCGAAACGGCATCGCCGCAAGCGAACGAGACTGTGACGTCGCTGTTGTTCCAGCCGTTTGCATTGGCGGCGGTCCGGGTTCCGATGATCGTTGGTGGAGTCTTGTCGATCTTGGCGCTGGCGGTCGTCGTCGCCTGGTTGCCGGCCTCGTCCGTGGCGACTCCAATGACGGCTGTGCTGATTCCTTCCTGGCTGATCACGGTAGGCCCGGTGCACCCGGTGATGCCCGAGAGACTGTCGGTGCAGCTGAACGAGATCGACACGTCCGATGTGTGCCAGCCGTTGTCGCCTAGAGTGCCGGTCTTTGTGGCGGCGATCGTCGGCGCGGCGGTGTCTCGTTTGATCGTCACACTCTCGGTCGTTGTAAGCATCTGCATGTTCGCGGCAGTGTGTGTCGCAGTGCACGTGAAGGTGACCCCCGCAGTGTCGGAGGTGACCGTACTCTGTGTGCACCCGACAGTTGAGGTGATCGGAGAATCTGGGTCGAACACGTCCCAATCGACGATTACGTCGGATACGTACCAGCCGGCTTCGCCGAGTGTTCCTGTAATGATCGGTGTTACGGAAGGCGGAGTCAGGTCTTGGCCGCAGACGCCCTGGGGCGCGACCGACGTATCGTGTACGTCGACTGCGGTGTTGTTCCCAAGTATTGGGTCGATGGCGTTTCCGTCGACCATCGCTGTATTGGTGAGCTCGACGGACACGAATGGGTCGGTGTTGAGGACGCAGCCGACGCGGGCGAGAATCTCGACCCCGGCCGACTCGCCGCTGCCGAGTGTTCCGAGTCCGCAGGTGACGGTGCCCGGAGGACGGTGCTCGCAGATCTTGAATTCGAACACGCCACCGAGGTCGCCGAGGGAACCGCCGGGTCCAAAGTCGTCGAACAGCGGAGCTCCGGCGTAGACGACCTCACCGGCGACGTCCACCCCGGCTCCGAGGAAGTCGGAGAGAGTCCCGACCGACGGAGTCAGTGCGCTCTCCTGCCGCCAGATCCCGTCTTCCCGGAGAAAGAGAAAGGCGGCGCCGGGGACATCTTCGTGCAGCACCTTGGGTGACTGCGCCAGCGGTATGCTGGCGTCGAACAAGTAGCCGCCGACGACGAGCGAGTCGCCATTCAGCTCGATGTCTTGCGTCGCTAGTTCGCCGAGGCCGATCAATGCGAAGATTCCACCCTGTGGCACCAGGAAGGCAGCCTGTGCCCAAGTTCCTGCGGTGCGTTCGAAGATCGCTACCGAGCCCGGCGCCTCGCCCAAATCGAACCCGACTTCACCCGACGCGATTGCCAGGCGATCGCCGTCGAGCGAAACTCCTACCTGCGCGAAGGACAGCGATGGCAAGAGGGTGCCTGTGGGGAGCGTCACGTCGGCTGCGGTTAGTGTTGCCTGTTCAAGCCAGCCGCCGCCGTTGCGGACAAAGATGGTAACCTTGCCGGCCACACCGTTGCCGATGAAACCACCACTGGTGACGGCGATGGTGTCGCCGCTGATGGCGACGAATTGTCCGAACTTTTGATCTGATGTCGATGGTGTTTCCGTCAGTACCGACGCTTCGTCCCAGGTGTCGTCGAGTGGATCGTTGGGTGTGGTCGCGTCGTCGCGCTCCACGACCAGAACAACTCCGGCATTGCTGTTTTCATCGCGCCCTGAGAGGACGACAGTGTCGTCAGCCATATCGATCTTGCGGTGCGCCACCTGTAGGGCTGACGAGGTGATATTGACGGTCAGTGCGGTCCAAGCGCCGCCGTCGCGGGTGAACACATGAAGCGGCGTGCTTTCAGCGGTAACCGCCAGGGTTTGTTCATCGGAGCTCAACGCTACGCCACCACCGAATTTGTCGAAGCCGCCGGGGACGAGATGCTTTTCCTGAATCCAGTCTTCGCCCGAGCGAGCGAAGACGTAGGCGGACTCTTCGTCGATCCCCGCCGTGCCGACGGCCATGGTGTCTCCGACGACGTCGAGACCTATGCCGTACCGCACTTCCCCCAGCATGGGGTTGGCCGGTGGAATCTTGAGTTCGCTGTTGCCGTTTCCGCCTCGCTTGGCGGAGAGCAATTCCACAGCCAAGCCGCCGAGATGACGAGGTAGCGTGTCGACCAGCTCGACCATGTCGACCGAGTCGGGTCCTTTGTTGGTGATCGTATAGGTGTAGCGGATGTTCGTTCCGGCCCCTACGGGGCCTGGGGGAGTCGGGTCGACGACGCTGACCACTTCGAGATCCGCCTCTGGCACGACGAGATTGTCTTTCCGGGCGCATGTCTCGGCGCCGTCGTCGTCTTCTACGCACACCTGTACGGGGTAGGTTCCCCTGGTGTCGTAGTTGTGAGTCAGGGAATCGGAGACGACTCCCAGTGCTCCGCTGGTGAGTCCGGGAGGCCCGGACGGCATCTCGATTACCGTCGCGGGGTCCGACATAGAATCTCCCCAGTCGATTCGCGCGGTGTGCGTGTCCAGGGTGCCTTGATCGGCGAACGGCGCGACGAATCGGCATGTTACGTCGAGACTCTCGCCGAGATTGATGACGTCGAACGTGGTTTCGAAATTGCTGACTGTGATGGTCGGCGCTACATTTGAGATCGTCGTTTGGAGACTGCCGCAATCCTGGGCTCCGTCATCGTCTTCGACGCAGAAGTCGACGGTGTATACGCCGTTGTCGGCGTAGGTGTGCTGGTCGGTGATCTCTGTCGAGGCAGCGGGGAAAGACGTCAGCTGTGGGGGCGAGCCGTCACCCCAGTCGAAGGTGGCGGCGAAGGTGTCGAGGAATCCCGGGTCGAGCAGGTCGATGCTCACGCCGACGAGGTCGCCTTCGTTGTTCACCGGTGAGGGGAAAGACGACAATATCGGCCCTACATTGAGGATCGTGACCTCGACGGATGTGGGTACCGGGTCGCGAAAACCGTCGCTGGCAAACACGGTTGTCGTGTAGGTTCCGTTGTCGCCGTAGCGGTGGTCGACGGTTTCTCCCGTCGTCGGCCCGATGCCGGTGCCGCTGTCGCCGAAATCATACGCGTATGTCAGAAAGTCGCCGTCGGGGTCGGTGGACATGGCGGCGCTGAACGCAGCGATGGATCCCTCGTCTACCGGAACGGTCGGTCCTTCCAGGACTGGGATCGGGAAGAAGTTCGGGTTGAGGTTCAGCGGTGCACGGGTTGTTTGGGCGAACCCCTGCATCAGCCAGGGGGGACGCTGGCGATCGAGCAAACTCGAGTCGCGGAACACCTTGGTCGGGACGGTAAGGCTGAAGAGTGGGCCGAGGCCGAAATTGACTGATGGCGAGCTCAAGCAAGAGTCACAACAACAACCCCATGGCGAGCATATTCGAGGTGAACACACCAAGTTGATGCCACCCAGGCCGAATTGCGCTTGCATGATGCGCTCTTCGATTGTCTGATCGATCGTGAGCTCGGTGTTGTTCTCGAACGAATTGTTCATGGTGAAGGTCGGCACCATGTCGATCACTGCTTCGGGGGCGATGATGTCGACGACTTCGCCTACGGCGAAGGTCACGCTGGTACCGAGGCCGTGCACCGGTTCGCCCAAGCCGCTCTTGATGTAGGAGATCAGAGTCGGGAAGTTCAGGGTGATCAAGATATTGGGATTGAATCTCAGCACGTGCGACAGCGTGAATCGATGATCGAGATCGACGTCGAGAGCGTCCGCAGACACTTGGCCGGCGCGGAAGTTTTTCGCGACACCGAACCTTGGTGCACCTGGGATTTTCGAAACCCAATTGTCGAGATCGAGACTGATGAACATGAACTGGTCAGCGCCGGTCGCCAGCAGACTCTGGCCAGGGCCGACCGAGGTAGCGGTCGCGAACGAAGGGGCGCCGAAACAGCCGCTCACGCCGGTCTTCTGTGCCAGTCCGCTGGTCGGAGGAATTGCGATCTGATCGGCGTCGCAGTTGCCCGGACCATTGTTTTCGATCAACAGGCTCGCCGGGCCGACACTAGCCCCAGAGATTGAAGCCATCGGAATCCGGGCAACCGGGAGCTCGGGTGGCCGAAAGTTGAGATTCAGGAGTGGGAAAGACGAGCAGCTAAAGACACAGGCTTCGGCGCCGACGTTGGCGGCCATTCCGAATTGCGCAGACAAGGTGAGAGATCCCGTCGTCGGTGCGCTGGTTGTGATGTTGGCGCCCGGAAGAAGAACGTGGCTGGCTGAGATGCGGACCAAGTCCCCTGGGCGAAAGTTGTCTGGGTCCGGATGAAAGATCGAAACTCGCGTCGGGTAGGTCACACCCACTGCACCGGTGCCGAAGTCCCTCGTGCCGAACGATGTGCGAATCGTTCCGTTGGTCGATGCGGAGATACTGCCGCCGAAGTCGCCGAAGCCGCCGACGTGACGCTTGCTTCCGGCCGACCCGCCCTCGTTCCAACCTTGATTCAGTATGTTCACCTTCGCCGGCCCGGGGCGCTCGGCTCCGGGTCCCCAGAGGCTCTGGCCACTGGTTGCGAACGTGATGTCGTTATTGGTCTGGAATGCAGACGCCGACGTGACGAGAAGGCAAAAGCAGGCGAGAGCACCGGCTGCGCCGATCTTCATTGCCAAACCTACTAGTCAAATTGCTGCATTGACTCAATAGACTGCTATACAAGTGACAAGCGAAGGCCAAAAAAGGGTAAATATATATTTGACTAACCACGGCGTCCGGTGTAGCCAACCCGGATGTGGACGGAAGCCCCTTTCTGGCGATACCTCAAGGGATTCGCGACGGCCTTGGGGGCTTTGATGACTGCTATCGGCAGCATCACGCTCAAGCAGAATATCCAGGACTGGGGCGACTTCCTGGGTAGCTTCAGTCTGCCAACGGAATACCCGGTCCAGTTCACGCTCATCGGGGTCGGGGTCGTGCTCATGCTCCCCACGATTATTCCGTGGATCGTACGTCTCAAACAGCGACTATGGGGGGGGACATCCGGTAATGACGCCCTGGAGTATGTGATCCAGCCCACCCACGGGCTTCGAACCCTAGATCATCAGCCGGGGTCACCGACGTTGCATGAATCGAAGGTGATCTTGATCTTGAGCAATGATTCGTCCCAAGGGGACCAAGCCACACGTTGCCCCAACATCTCCGTGAACATCACCTATTGCGATGAAGATGGTAGTGAGGTCGGCGGACCAGTCCGGGGGGCGTGGCTTCGCTCAACCTTCGAGGGGAATGAATATCTCGCCGATGAAAATATTGACCTCGCCCCAGGCCAGCATGAATCACTACTCTTGGCCGTTGTCTCCCGTGTCAACGAAATCACCTGGATCAACAGGGAGAGTATCCGGTTCCGAAACTGGGAAAATCCGGCGCACGTTATGGAAGACACGTCCGGCAAGGTGTTTTTGGATTTCGAAGGCGACAACGTCCGCTTCCGTGTCCCGATCATCGTAGCCCAGGACCAAAATCATGAGTGGCCATGGCTCCGCGCCGAGGTGTTTGAGGTCGAGAGTTTGCAGCGACGGTCGGCCCTGCTCAAGCGCCTTATGAATTGGGGCGCTTGGCGAAACCCCGGCGAACTTGCGAATGATCTAGAAAGACTTACCGAGAAGATTGGTGAAACCCTCTTAGCTCTCTACGCTAGCGAGAGGGGCACCGTGGCACGAGGAGACGCCCTGAAGCGGGCGGAAGTCGTCAGAGCGAGCTTTAGGGAGCGTCTCAACGGGTCACAATCGCAATTAGAGGAAGATGCCTGCGAAATCGCAAACAGCTTCCTCATCACGTTGAACGGCGTGATTTCGAACTTTAGGGCTGCGAACAACAAGGCGGATAGCTTTGAGGCACGGCAGTACGAAGCCGAAGCGAGGCGGCTAGGTTCCGTTCTGGGAGACCACCAAGGCGATACCGGAAAGCTCCGAGAATTTATTAACGCTCTTCGTCGCTCAAGGGGAAGGCGATGACTGCGCCCTACGCCCGAGAACGGCGACTTGTGCCTCCCGGCTTCCCCTTCCGCTCGTCAGTTTCGATGCGCTCGTCTAGTTCCTTTTTCGGAACCGACAAGAGCTTGCGCATGAGATTATCGAATCGCCTATACTGCGTAGTCCCGCCTGGGTCGATCGACCCAGGCGGGATCGCCTTCTCTTTGCTCATTTTAGCTTCCCTCGCTTGCCGCGACGTTGCCTCTTCGCGTTTACGCCAGCGTCGCGGCGGCGGGTGGACTCGCCGCCTTGCCGGTCAGTTGCTTGTAGGTGAGGCGACGTCCCACAGACTTCCGAGACGACTTCCTTAAAACGTCCCGCGTCGCCGTCTTCGTGCTTGCGCTCATTGAAGCGGAATGCCTGCTCGTCGAGATAGCGAAACAGATGGAAGGGCTCGACCGATACGTAGGTGCCCTTGAGCCCACGCTTGAGCAGGCTCCAGAAGTTCTCCATCCCGTTCGTATGGACGTTCCCGCGAACATACTCTTCGGCGTGGTTTACGAACTCATGGACGTAGTCCTCATCGAGTCCAAGGTACGAGGCCAGTTCGTCAGTGAACACTTCGGCCCCGGCTTCGACGTTGGCGCGAATCTCGCCCTGCAAAGTCTTGCGCTTGCGGTTGGTGAGATGCTTCACGCGGACCTTGCCGGACTCGCGATCCAGCAGGCCCATCACCAACTCTTTGCCCGCACCACCCGTGCCTGTGATCTTCTCAGCACGCTTGTGCTTGTGCATGTTGCGGGACTTGCCACCGATGAACGTCTCGTCAGCCTCGATCGGTCCGCCACCGCCACCCATCTTCGTCTCGAAGGTCCCGTTCTGCATGGCGAGACGGATACGGTGGAGCATAAACCACGCCGTCTTCTGCGTGACGCCGATGGCGCGGTGCAGCTCCAGCGAGCTGACGCCGTTCTTGCAGTTCGAGATGAGCCACACTGCCGGCAGCCACTTGGTGAGCGACAGCGGAGAATCCTCAAAGATCGTTCCGACCTTGATGGAGAACTGCTGCTTGGGGTGCTTGGTGCGGCATTTCCAGCGGCGCTGGTTGCTCAGGTAGTTGACTTCGGCGCTGTCGCAGGAAGGGCAGCGGACTTCGCCGTCGGGCCAGCGGATGGCCGCGACGTAGTCGATGCAAGCCTGTTCATCCGAGAAGAAACGGATGGCACCGGCAAGGGTTTTCGGGGTGTTTGTCTCGCTGATGTTCTTGGCCATGCAGGGAAGCTATCCCGGATGGTCAGGTTAGTCAAGTATATATTTACCCAAAAAAGGGTCAAAGGCCGACCGGCCGGGTGCCGACGATATGGTCCTCGGCAAGCTCGTCGAGTTCGGCGTCGGTCAGGCCGAGCCATCCTTGGAGAATGTCACGGTTGTCGCCGCCCAGTGTTGGCGCCGGTGTTCGCAACCAGCGCTCGACGCTTTGGTAGCGGAAGGGAAGCGACGGCAGAACGACTTTACCGACGGTCGGGTGATCGGGGCTTTCGAAGAAGCCGCGCTCGACCATTTGTGGATGGAGGTGAATCGATCTCGGATCGTTGACGGTACCGGCAGGAATTCCGGCGGCGACTAGCTGGGCGACGAGCTCTCTTCTGTCTCGCTTGCCGAAGAACTGGTTCAGACTTTTGTCGATCCGCTCGCGTGCCTTTCGCCTTCCGGCGAACGTCCGCAGGTCTCGGTCGCGTTTCCAGGACGATTCGCCGACGATCTCTACCAGGCTCTGCCACTGCGAGTCGGTGTTGATCGACAGGGCCATCCACTTCTCGTTGCCGGGCTCGCTGCCGAGGCACTGGTAGAGTCCTTCTGGTGCGGCGTCTGGTCCGCGGTTCCCGTCGCGGTGCATGAGGTTGCCGTACGCGGTGTATTCGATGACCTGCTCGGCTGCGGCGTTGAGCGCGCCTTCGACCATCGTGCACTCGACGTGCACCGCTTCGCCGCGCTGTTTGCGTTCCTCGAGTGCGACCAAAAGAGCGAAGGCGGCGTGCATTCCTGCGAGTGGGTCGCAGGGGCCGCGTTGGATGCGCGGCTGGTCGTCGCGATGACCGGTCATCCAGGCGAGCCCTGACAACTGCTCCATGGTCTGAGCGAAGCCGGTGTTGTCACGCCAGGGCCCGTCGAGTCCGAAGGCGGGCATACGCACCATCGTGCATTGAGGGTTGATCTCGTGGATGAGATCCCACGTCAGACCGAACCCGTCGAGAACGCGCGGTGTGAAGTTCTCGACCAGCGCGTCGGCGCCGACCAGGAGTCGCTTCATCAGGTTCATGCCGCGCTCGTCCGTCAGATGCAGGGTCAGATCGCGTTTGTTCGCATTCGTATGGAGAAAAAACTGACTGCATTCCCACCAGTCGTCGTAGGTGCCGGCGAGCATGCCGCCGATCATGCGCATTCCGTCCGGCCGGTGCGTGGACTCGATGTGGATCACTTCGGCGCCGAGGCAGGCAAGCATCAGGGTCGCAGAGGGTCCGGCCCACCAGTTCGTGCAATCGAGAATTCGCAGCCCCGCTAGAGGTAGCGGCGCGGTCTTTGTACCGGTTCTGGACTCGGCCTTCGGTCGTTGCGGTCGGCGCGCCTCGATCTGTCCCGAATGTTCGCCCAGAGTCGGTGCTGCGGTTGGGGCGGGCGGCTCGCTGCCGTTGATGAGATAGGGAGGCCGTGGGTATTCGAAGGCGCCGTTTGGAGCGGAGCGATAGACGCCGCGGGCCTGTACTTGTTCGTGGTCGCGCACCGACGATCCGTCGAGGACCGGGGCGACCGGGATTCGGAAGGCCGAGGCGCGCTCGACGATCTCAGCGGTCGTGTGAGTAGACGTCCAGGAGTTGACGATCGCCTGCCACTCTTCGAGTCGCGCAAAGCGCAGGCCGACGTTGGCCAACTCTTCGTCCTCCTGGAGTTCGGGTCGTTCGATCATCAGCAGGAAGTCGGAGAACTGTTGCCGGGTGTTGGTGCAGAACCCGACGAACCCGTCGAGGGTTTGCTCGATCGACGGGGTCTCGACGGTCGGCATGATGGCGCCATCGAGCTCAGCCGGTGCTTGAAACATCTGGAACAGCACCGACATATAGTTGGTCGTGGCGATGGTCATGGTCTCGAGCAAAGAGTAGTCGATCCACTCCCCGTGGCCGGTCGTTTGGGCGCGTTGAACAGCGGCGAGAGCCGCGACCGACGCGAAGGTTCCGCTGATCCAGTCGGTAATGCGACCGCCAGCCATGAATGGTTCACGCCCCGACAAGCCACGCGAGCCAATCGAACCGGCTTCGGCTTGGATCACGAGATCCGAGCTAGGTCGGTTGGCCCAAGGGCCTCGCCGCCCATAGGGAGTGATCGAAAGCACGACGAGGCCTGGGTGCTTCTCCCCCATGCGTTCGGGGTCGATATCGTCTCGATCAGCGCTTTCGACAACCAAATCGGCGCTCGCGATCAGCTCCGTGAGTTCGCTCGAACCGTGTTCCGCGACCACCGAGCGTTTGGAAAAGTGCAAGAACTGGAACAGGGCGCTGTCGCTGCCGCCGAGGTCGGCGCCGGTTGCCGAGCGGTGCCGCAGCGGGTCACCTGCGCTGTCTTCAACTTTGATGACATCGGCGCCGGCGTCGGCCATGAGCTTGGTGCAGTAGGCGCCAGCAATACCTGCAGAGAGATCGACGACGCGGATCTTGCTCAGCGCGGACATGTCGTCCTTGCAAGATGGGAGTGCGCGGATACTGCAATGCTCGCCCAACTCATTCGAGCGCTCCAGATTCCTCGAGCCCGTCGAGTTCTGGAACAGTCAGGCCGAGGGCTTCTGACAAGACATCGCGTGAATGTTGTCCGAGGGTTGGGCTGGGCGCCGCGTAGCCACTGGGGGCGGCGCTCATTCGGAAGCCATTGTGTTCGTACACGGTCGCACCGAGAAGCGGGTGTTCCAGTTGGGCGTAATGTTTGCGGTGTGCGAGTTGTGGGTCTTCGAGCAGATCGCAGAAATCGAGCACTGGCACAGCTTCGATGCCGAGGTTTTGCAATTGTTCGGCTGCTTCCGCGCGCGTTTGCGTTGCCGTCCATGTGGCAACGATGGCTTCCGTCTCGTCGGCATTCTCGAGCCGCTCGGCGCTGGTGCGGAAGTTGTCGTCTTGTATGCCGATGACGCTGGCGAGACGCTGCCACTCCTCGTCGTTCCAGACTGCGATCGCGATCCATCGGTCGCCGACGGCGCCCTCGTCTTTGCATGGAAACACGCCGTGCGGCGCGCAGCGGCTCGAGCGGTTGCCCATGCGCGGGGTCATGACGCCGCTGTTGGCGAACTCGAGTAGTGCGGGGGCATTGCAGTAGAGACCGGCCTCGACCTGGGACAGGTCGAGGTGTACCCCTTTGCCGGTTCGCTCTCGATAGAGAAGCCCTGCGGCGAGCAGTGAGGCGGCGAAGCGTGGTGACAGGGAGTCGGTGATGGTTCCGTACGGCCCATTGGGCTCTCGGTCGGGCCAGCCGGTTAGATAGTTGAAGCACGCGAGGGCTGCGCCCTGCGCACCGAAGCCCGGGTAGTTGCGGTGTGGGCCGGTCTGGCCGTTGATACAAGAGGAGACCATGACCAGGTCGGGCTTGTCGCCGACGAGGTCTTGGTAGCTCAAGCCGAAGCCGGGCATGGCCTTGGGGGCAAAGTTTTCGAGGACGCCGTCGGCCCAATCGATGAGCCGTTTGGCGATTGCAGCGCCGTCGGGGTGTTTGAGGTTGATGCTGAGGCTGCGCTTGCCGACATTCAGCGTGTTGAACATGACCGAACCTTCGAGTCCGTGGGGGTTGTTCGGACCGAGGGCATAGATGCGCAGGAAGTCGGGACGCGACCGCGACTCCAGCTTGATGACGGTGGCGCCGTGTTCGACGAAGTAGCGGGTTGCGATCGGGCCGGCAGCACCGGAGCCGAATTCGAGTAGCCGGGTGCCGTGCCAGGCGCCGGCAGTCTCGGAAGACGGCTTCCCGCCATTTCGCGCCTTCCACCACGGGTCCTTACCGGTTTTCGGCAGGTCTTGAGCTCTAATACAGGGCGGGTCTGCGTCTGGGCTGGTGGTAAGCGCGATGCGGGTCGGGAATCCTTCGATGTCGCCGAGCCGGTCGAACATCTGGCGGTGGCGAAGCTGTGCGCTGCCGTAGACCTCCCGTGGCGAGGCGACGATGGCGAGCATGAGGTTGTATTCGTATGCGACGTCTTGCAACTCGCTCATCGTGTAGAGCTGGAAGAGCTCGATGAGCGGTGTTTCGATCTCGCGCATCTCGTCGTCCGTGGTTTCGTTCGGGTTCCACTTCGCCCAGTCACGCTCCGTCCAAGCGGGACTCTCAATGCCCTTTTCGATCAGCATCTTCTTGATCAATTGGAGACTTGGCACGCGTGCCGGACCGCCGCGCAGGCCGAAGGTGACGAAGCCGTCTTGGCAGGCCCAAACTTCACGTGTGCGACCGATCTTGGCGCCGACGCGTTGGCCGCGGCGCCCCTGTAGGCCCATCGAAGCTGCCGCTGCCATGTTGGCGACCTGGATGACCTCCTGCATGGCGACATCGACGATCTGCGGTCGGCCCGATGCGACGGCGCTGAGTACGGCGAAGACGGCTTCTGCTCCGGTGTGGGCGTAGGCCGTGGGCTCGCTGCAACGGACGGGGGCTCGGTCTGGCGAACCGGTGGCGAACATATTCCCCGAAGCCGCCATCGCACCGAGGTCGCTGGCGCGCCACGCCGAGCGCGGCCCGTCGAGGCCGAAGGCCGTCACTCGGATCCAGCTCGCATGCGGTGCTCGCCGCGGATCAATGTTGGGCGCTCCGGGCCAGCCCGGGGTGTCGATGACGACATCGGCGCGCTTCAGGAGATCGTCGAACTCGGCCGTCTCAGTCCCGAAGTAGGCGATGGTCTTGCCGGCGCTCCAGGCGGCGTGGCGCAGGGAGATCGGCCCGTCGGTAGTGTCGAGGAAGGGGCCGGCGGCGCGCAGCGGGTCGCCGTCCGGCGGCTCGACGCGCACGACGGTGGCGCCGAGGTCGGCGAGGAGACGGCCGGTCATTGCCGCGGGTTCGCCGGCGAGGTCGACGACATGCAGCCCGGTGAGTAGCGTGCTCATCTCGAGTTTCGGAGCACTCAGGTTTTGGGCCTGCCCCCGCGCAGAACATCGGCCCCAAATGCAGGCTCGGCGAACTCTGTAAAGTCGGGGCCGCGCCTGAGTGCATGACCGCCGTCTACGTTAATCGCGACGCCGGTGATCCAGCGAGATTCGGGGCCGATCAAGAATCGTGCGAGGTTCGCAACATCCTCCGGCTGCCCGACATCGGCCATGGGCGTGTTCTGAATGTACGAGTCGTAGATCGAGCTATCGCGCGGTATGGCTTCCATGATTTCTGTTGCGATGAAGCCGGGTCGGATCGAGTTGAAGCGGACGTTGCGCGCACCGAACTCGTCAGCGGCATTCTTCATCATCTCTTCTAGCCCGGCTTTGCCCACCGTGTACGCGCCAAAGTAGGGGTGCGTGACGTGGCCGGCGATTGATGACATGCCGATAAACGAACCGCCGCCGGCCTCGACCATGTACGGCGTCGTGTGTTTGACGCACAGCATCGTAGTGAGGACGTTGAGGTGCAGGATTCGGATGAACTCCGCGGTGTCCTGGACGTGGTAAGGGCCGAACCCGCCTCCGCCACCGGCGTTGGCGACGCAGCCGTCGAGGCTGCCGGTTGGTTGCGCAGCTTTGGCGACAACTTTCTCGACCGTGGCCTCGTCGGTGACGTCGCCGGCGATGAAGTGGACGCTGCCGCCGTGGCCGACGCGGGAAGAGATCGTCTCTGCGGCGGCTTCGAGCTTGGATTCCGTGCGCCCGCAGATGGTGACGGCGGCACCGTCCGCAGCGAGACGCGCGGCGCAGGCCATTCCGATGCCGGTTCCGCCACCGGTCACGAGTACGGCGAGTCCCTCGAGACCGCCTGAGGGGATTGTTCCCTTTGCCATGGTTCTTGTGCTCCTTGCCTTGTGAGAGTTCAGGTCTGAACCGTGACCATAGTGAAATGACGAGAGCGGACCAAGCCAAGCGCTAGCAGCCCGTTGCGTCGCTTTGACTGGCGCATCGTCCGGTGATCTGCTTTTTGCTGATGTTGGGGAAATTGATTGGAGAGAGTGATGGCTGTGGGAAGTGAGCCGTCGGCGGTTCATATTGGCGCCGACGAGTTGCCGTTCGTAGACATTGGCGACGGTAGTTTGTTGAAGGTATTGCAGGTCAAAACCGGTGAGGGCCTTTGGATTGTCGAGAATAGATTCAAGGCCGGTTGCGAGGTGCAGAAACACCGCCACACCGGGCCGGTTTTTGGCTACACCGTGTCGGGCGCCTGGAAATACAAAGAGTACGACTACGTCAATCGGGCCGGTTCGTTTCTCTACGAACCGGCGGGATCGGTTCACACCCTGCAATGTATCGAAGACGACACGCAGGTTTGGTTCCAAATCTACGGATCCAATCTGAACCTCGATGCCGAGGGCAACGTGGAGATGGTGATCGATGGCCAGGTCGCGTTGGAAGGCTACTACGCTCTATGCGAAGCACAGGGCTTGCCCCGTCCGAACGTCCTGGTCGAGGACTGACCCCAACCGAGCGCGAAGCGCGTACGGGGGCAAAATTCACGATGAGCGAAGCGAGCCCAGCGGAGCGCGAAGCGCGTACGGGGGCAAAACTCATAATGTTTGCGAGCCCAGCGGAGCGCGTAGCGCGTACGGGGGCAAAACCCAAAACGGAGGAAGTGTGTCGATCGAACAAAATAGAAAAACAGTCTTGGCGATGTGGGAAGCTCTGAGTGCCAAGGACTGGGCGGCGATGAAGACCCACTTGCATGACGAAATTCACTACGAGGATGTGCCGACGGAAGACAACGGTGCGGTTGGTCCGGAGAACGTCGCCAAGCGGTTGGCGATCGCTTTCGACCATATCGTCAATCACGAACACACGATTCACCATCTCGTCTGCGAAGGCGATGTGGTGTTCCTCGATCATACCGAGGTGTGGACCTTCCGAACCGGTGAGATCGCGCGCAACCAATTTGCTACCATGCACGAGATGAGGGACGGCAAAGTTTCGAAGTGGAGCGACTACTGGGACGTTTCCGGATTTGTCGGGCAATTTCCGGCGTGGTTTCTCGAAGAGATGGCCAAGCATACCGAGGCCGATTTCTCAGAGTGAGGTGATAACGATGTACGACCTGGTAATCCGCGGCGGGCATGTCGTTGATGGAACGGGAATGCCGCGCTACACGGCGGACGTTGCGGTCCGCGATGGCCGCATCGAGCAGATCGGTCGCGTGGCGGCTTCCGGAAGTCGCGAGATCGATGCATCCGGCCTGATCGTCGCGCCGGGCTTCATTGATGTCCACACTCACTATGATGTTCAGTTGGATTGGGATCCGCTGGCCTCGCCGGCTTGTCATCACGGCGTAACCACCGTCCTGACCGGCAACTGTGGCTTTACCGTTGCGCCGGCGAAGCCGGAGGATGTCTCGTGGCTCGCCGCGATGCTTTCCCGTGTCGAGGGGATGTCGAAACGAGCTCTGGCCGAGGGTTTCGATTTCGCCGGGGGTAGCTTCGCGGACTTTTGGTCGCGCCTCGAGGGACGTATCGGGGTCAATGCGGGTGGCTACGTCGGTCACTGTGCTGTGCGCCGCTGGGTGATGGGCGACGATGCATCGGAGCGAGAGGCGACGGATGACGAGATCTCCGCGATGCAGTCACTGGTCCGCACGGCGATGGAGCAGGGCGCCCTTGGTCTGTCGACGTCGCAGATCGAGCTGCATGTCGGCGACGACGGGCGCGAGGTGCCTTCGAATCACGCGTCGCGGCAGGAAATCGTCGCCTTGGCATCGGTGCTTGCCGAGTTTCACAACGGAGCGATCGAGATTATCCCGCGCTCTTTTTCAATCGGTTACGACGAGGACGATCGCGCCATGCTCTATGAACTCTATCGGGTCAGTGGCAAGCCGATTGAGCTCAATATTCTGGTGCCGACGATTCAGAACCCCATGGGCTGGCAAACGACGCTCGAGTTTTGCAACCAGGCATTTGCTGACGGTGTTCGCTTGCATCCGCAGTTTGCCACCAACAAGCTCGAGCTGCACTTGAAGCTGTCGGATACGTTCGTTTTCGACGAGATGCGCACGTGGCGCGAGGTCTTGACGTCGCCGGAGCCCGCGCGGTCGAGCCGCTTGCGCGATCCGGAGTGGCGCGAGCGACTGCGTCAAGAATGGGGCAGCGACCCGAATCGGGCGGCTGCTTTCGAGATTGACGAGCTCGAAGTCGAAGCGGTTTGCGATGATCGGAATCGCTCGCTCGTGGGGCGCCTGTTGGGAGAGATTGCGAAGGAACGTGAGGTCGATTCGTTCGATTTGTTTCTCGACCTGGCGCTCTCCGAAAATCTCGAGATGAACTTTCGCACGCGCGCGTCGGAAGTTGCCAAAGAGTTCATTCACCACGTCGTCGAGGCGGGCGTGAAGGATCCGATCGTGATGGCGGGCTCGAGCGACGGCGGCGCCCACCTGGCGTCGTTTACCGGGGCCGACTACTCGACGCGTCTGTTGTCGGAATGGGTGCCGAACACATTGAGTTTGGAGCAGGCGGTGTGGCGCCTCACCGGAATGCCAGCGACGGTGCACGGACTGCGCGATCGAGGATTTCTGCGCGTCGGCGCTTGGGCCGACCTCGTCGTGTTTGACCACGCACGGCTTCGTGCGGGCGACGCGTACTTGTCGCGCGACTTTCCAGGTGACACCGAGCGATACGTGATTGATGCTGAGGGGTATCGGGCGTTGGTGGTCAACGGCGAGATTTTGATGGACGAAGGTCAGCACACCGGGGCACTGCCGGGTCACGTTTTGCGCGGTGCGTGACCGCGAGGTGTTACTTTTCGCCGAGCCGGCGGCGATGCGCGGTGTAAAACTCGTCGACCGGCATGAATCCGGCTTCTTTGC
Organism: Deltaproteobacteria bacterium; assembly: GCA_029262455.1. Lineage (GTDB taxonomy): Bacteria > Desulfobacterota > Binatia > HRBIN30 > CADEER01 > CADEER01. The sequence continues at coordinate 53,179 of JAJCZJ010000090.1, forward strand.
CGAATTGTTCTTCGGTGTTGGCGCGCAATTCTTCTTCCGTCATCGCTAGATCCCAAGGCTGGATCTGCGGCTGCTGGACGGCCCAGGGCGAGTCGCAGAATACCTCGAGTCCGTTGTCTTCGGGGTCTTTGAAGTAGATCGACCAGGCGTTGCCGTGATTGACCGCGTGCAGTCCGGTGGCGCGCCCGTCGGCGGTCAGCTTTTCGGCCATTGCCTTGACCTCGGCCAAGTTGTCGACGCGAAAGGCCATGTGGTCGAGTGTCGTCGATGGGCCGTCTCCGCGCACCGCGGCGAAAGCGATTTGATGGTGGTCGGAACCGACCTGCGAGAGGAAGGCGATCTCCGGCGACGAGTTGTTTGGGTCGAGCTCACCGCGGTCGCTGACCTGGAAGCCAAGGGCGTCGGTGTAGAAGGAGACCATTTCGTTGAGATCGCGCACGTAGATGACGGCGTGGGACCAGCGAAGTTTCATTGATGGGACCTCCTCGGACGATGCGATTTGTGCGGGTTGCAGCGCGACGACAATTGCACGACAACCATGCAGATTGCGAACTGTCAAAAGGAGAGTCGGATGCCATTTCAACTTGCGAGTGTCGATGACCGAGCTGTGCTGATCGCCAACGACGGCGTATACGATCTCGAAAGGCACAGTGATGGGCGCTTCACGTCGGACCCGATGCAGGCGCTGGCCAATCACGCGGGGCTTCACGACGTCGCCAAAGGGCTGGGCTCTCAGCCGGACAGTCTCTTGAGCGACGTATCTCTCGGTGTCTGCGTGCCGCGGCCGCAAAAGGTTTTTGGCATCGGGCTGAACTACAAGTCCCACATTGAAGAGTCCGGCATGGAGCCCCCGAAATCTCCCGTAGTCTTCACAAAATTCCCGAGTTGCCTCACCGGTCCAGAAGGTGACATCGTGATTTTCGGACCGACGACCGATTGGGAGGTTGAGCTGGTGGTGGTCATCGGTACGCGCGCACGGGATATTCCGGCAGCCGATGCCTGGGGAGCCGTAGCCGGTTTGACTTGTGGCCAGGACGTGTCTGAGCGAACCACCCAGTTCGCCGCCAAGCCGCCGCATTTCGATTTGGCAAAGTCCTTCGACAGCTACGGGCCGATCGGTCCAGCCGTGGTGTCGTTGGACAGTTTTGCGAACTCGGCGGACTTGGCGTTGTCCTGTGACGTCAATGGCGAGCGCAAGCAGGAGGCTCGCACCAGCGACTTGCTGTTCGATGTTCCGGCTTTGATTACGTACTTGTCGGGGATCTGTACCCTGCAGCCTGGGGATATGATCTTCACCGGGACACCGTCCGGAGTCGGAGCGACGTCGGGGACGTTCTTGAAGCCGGGTGACGAAGTGGTGTCGACGATTGAGGGGATCGGCACGATGACGAATCGCTGCGTTGAAAGGTGAGGGCGCCGCTCGTTTCGAGGTTCCGTGGAGTGGATTAGTTCCGGCGAGATCGCGGTTGCTAAGCCTCCTCGTTGTCTGAACTTTCCGGTTTCTTTGCCGCGGGCTGGATCTCGACCGTGTCGATCCAAACGTTGCGCGGCTTGGTGACGACGTCGAGCGTCGCGAGCGCTACTTCCTCAGCGGGCAGGAGTTGTCCGGCAAGTCGGGCATCGCGCAGCCCGACTTGTCGCCAGCGCGCGAGAACTCGTTTGAAGTCGGAGAAGTCCCACTCTGATCCGAACTCGGTTGCTGTCGGCCCGATGCGGATTTTCGATACCCGGATGTCCGTGCCCTCGAGCTCGAGGGCGAGGCCGGACGCGAAGTTTTCAATTCCGGCCTTGGCGGCGCCGTAGAGGGTTTGATTCGGGCGCGGCCGGTGCACGGAATCGCTGCTCATGAACACGATGTCTCCGCCGCTGCGTTCACGCAGGAGTGTTTGCAGTGCACGCCGGGTAACCAGGATGGGGCCGACGAAGTTGATTGCCGCCTCGGATTGCACCGCCTCGATGTTGTACTCATGTAGGAGGGCCGGTTCTGACGCGCCTGCGTTGTTGACGACGATGTCCGCGGTGCCGACAGCGGACTCGCTGTCGTCGAAGAACTGGTTGATCGAGTCGCTGACGGCGACGTCGAGCCGGCCGCTATGAACACGGACCCCGAAGGCGCGCGCGCTCTCGGCGACAGGTTCGAGTCGATCGGCCCGCCGGGCCCCGATCGACAAGTCGAACCCGGCCTGCGCGAAGGCGAGGGCGGTGGCAGCCCCGATCCCGGTCGAAGCTCCGGTAATCATGGCGGTGCGGGGCTTTTCTGTCATCGCGGTCTTCGCTTGTTGGGTGACATTCCGGTCCCATAGGCCGTCATCGTAGTGCTTGGCAAGGACGAGTACATTCTTCGATTGCCGGTTCGCAGGACCTGGAGATATTGGATACGACTCTGGGGCGGCAAGCCCTATGACTTGAGTACCGCGCACCTCCGGGGAGGCAGGATGAGTTTGCATGACAGATTGACGGCGGACATTCGCGAGGGGCCCTCTGGCCCTGGGGTCGGAGCGTTTTTCGACCTCGATCGCACTCTGCTGGCTGGATTCTCGGCGACGTCTTTCTTCACGGAGCGAATCGTATCGGGCCGGGTGGGGCCGCGCGAGCTTGCCGAATCGCTGATCGGATCGCTTGGCTTTCTCGTTGGCCGCACTGGCTTTTCCGGGCTGATGTCGGCGTCGACTGCCGCCTACCGCGGACTGGCCGAGTATGTTCTCGACGAGGTTGGCGAAGACGTCTTTCGCAAGCACCTGGCGACGCAGATCTACCCGGAGTCGCGAGCTTTGGTGCGAGCCCATCAGGCGATGGGACATACGGTCGCCATTGTTTCCTCGGCAACGCGTTACCAAGCAGGCCCTTTGGCGCGCGATATGGGTATCGAGCATGTCTTGTGTACAGAGCTCGAGGTCGTCGACGGCGTGTTTACCGGACGGGTGGTCAAACCGACCTGCTACGGCGAAGGTAAGGCGGAGGCGGGGCGGAAACTGGCGGCGGCGCACGATCTGGATTTGGAGCAGAGCTACTTCTACACCGATAGCGACGAGGATCTGCCGTTGTTGGATTTGGTCGGACACCCCTGTCCGTTGAATCCAAACCGGCGCCTGGCGCAGATCGCCAAGGAGCGGCAGTGGCGCGTACATCGCTTCTATAGCCGCGGAGTTCCGACCGCCGGTGACGTTGTTCGCACCGCAATGGTCTATGGCAGTATGGTTCCATCCTTGTGGGCGGGGGTAGCCGCCGGTGTGGTGAATCAATCGTGGCGTGAGGGAGTCAATGTCGCCGGCGCCTTGTGGTCTGATCTGGCGACGTCCCTGGCGGGTGTGGATTTACGGGTCGAGGGCGAAGAGCACTTGTGGTCGCACCGACCCGCAGTGTTCATTTTCAATCATCAGAGCGGCTTTGACCCGATTTTGCTGTTTAAGATGTTGCGCCGCAATCTCACCGGGGTCGGCAAGCAGGAGATTCTGCACAACCCGATCTTTGGACCGGTGTTTGCCGCTGCGGGGGTGGTATTTGTCGACCGTGCCGACGGGAAAAAGGCCATCAAGGCGCTCGAGCCCGCGGTGCAAGCGCTGCGCGAAGGAGTATCGCTGGCCATAGCGCCGGAGGGGACGCGGTCTCTGACGCCGCGCTTGGGCCGGTTCAAGAAAGGGGCGTTCCACATTGCCATGCAGGCTGGGGTCCCGATCGTGCCGATCGTTTTCCGCAATGTGTTGGATGCCTTGCCGAAAGACGCGATGGTCGTACGCCCGGCGACGGTCGAGGCCGTGGTGTTGTCGCCGATTGATACATCGAAGTGGACGGTGCGCAATCTCGACGCGAAGATCGAGGCTGTGCGCAAGAAGTTTGAGAAAGTGTTAACGTGATCCGATGCACGCACTGAACAGAACCATGCACAATGTCGCCGTCGCGGTTGGACGCGTAGGCGCGAAGTTCTTGCCCGATCGGGTGCCGGTTACGTTTGTCGGCGACGGAGCGGTGGCCGAGCTCTGCGAGTCGATCGCCCATAGCGGGGTCGACCGCGCCCTGATCGTGACCGACGCGATGCTGGTCGAGCTGGGCATCGTCGGCCAGATCGTCGATGCTCTGCAAGCGGTCGGTGTTGCCAGCTCGGTTTTTTCAGGCGTCGAGCCCGACCCGACATTCCCCCAAGTCGAGGCGGGGTTGGTGCAACTCGAGGCCGATCATTGTGGGGCCGTCGTCGCCGTTGGTGGTGGTTCGCCGATGGATGCGGCGAAGATGATTGCGGCACTGGCGACCAACGGTCGACCGTTGGACAAGCTGGAGGGCATGTTCAAGTTGGGCAAGGCGCCGCTGCCGGTGTATGCGGTGCCAACCACAGCGGGTACGGGTTCGGAAGTCACGGTCGCCGCCGTACTGTCCGATCCCGACAGTCACGAGAAGAAGTTTTACCTCGACCCGAAGCTGATGCCAGTGATGGCGGCGCTCGATCCTGGATTGATGACCGGACTGCCGCCGGCGATCACCGCAGCGACGGGGATGGATGCGCTGACACACGCCGTCGAGTCGTTCATCGCCAAGACGGCGACCCCACAGAGTAAGGCCTACGCGACGATCGCCGTGCGGTTGGTCTTCCGCAATTTGCCGAAGGCTTTTTCCGACGGCAGCGACAGAGCAGCGCGCAAGGCGATGGCGTTGGCGTCCTACTATGCGGGCCTGGCGTTCACGCGTACCAGCGTTGGGTACGTCCATGCGATCGCTCACGCGTTTGGCAGGTACTACCGAACGCCGCACGGTCTGGCGAACGCGATCGCCCTGCCGCACGTACTGGAACTCTCAAAGGTCGAGGCCGAGGGGCCCTTGGCACGCTTGGCTGAGATCATAGGGCTCGAAGCCGCTTCGGACAGCGAGCGCGCCGCGGCCTTCATCCAAGCGGTGCGCGACCTGATGCAGAAGATCGACATCCCCTCTACGTTGAAGGACCTGCGGACGGAAGACATCGCAACGATCGCCGAGCAAGCGCGCGCCGAAGTGCACCTCAACTACCCGGTGCCACGCTACATCAGCCAGGACGAGTGCGTCGCTCTGCTGCATCGGATTGTCGCCTGACGCGTTGTCGACCCGATCCAGGCAATCGGGCCGGCTGAGATAGCCGTTGGAGGGAGAGGCTCCTGCCGAGCCGCGCAGCAATTCGGCCGGCTGAGATAGCCGTTGGAGGGAGAGGCTCCTGCCGAGCCGCGCAGCAATCGGGCCGGCTGAGATAGCCGTTGGAGGGAGAGGCTCCTGCCGAGCCGCGCAGCAATCGGGGCAGCGGCTCAAGCCTCTCTCTCCAACCAAACTCTACGCAGGTCGGTACAGCTTGGGTCGCTTTTGCACCGTCTCGAGGAGCGCGTCGTCGAACGGCTCCATTTCGTAGCCCTCCGGGTGTGGCGGACGTGGCGGGATCCCGAGGGCCTCTTGTACTTCGGGCTTCTGGTAGTAGCTGATGTAGGCGTGGAAGGTCAGAGTCGGAAGCAACGCCGGTTGCTGAGATTGTAGTTCGGCTACCAAGGTAGCGAGCTGCTCGGGAGCCAGGTCGTCGATCCTACCGGCACTAGCGCTGGTCAGGAGCGACTGAAACGCAGCCAGGCCCGGCTCGACCACGAGCCTCAGCTCGGGGGAAGTCGCGAAGCTCGTTTCGATGTCTGCGCCAACCCCCGCTTCTCCCGCTCCGGGAAGCGAACGCTCGGGGCAGGAGGGAATGATCTGGTTGAGCAACGCCGCGAAGTTGCGGCGCTGTTCGTCAGTGAGAACGTCTTTCGTCATGTCAGGACCGTTTCGCCTGAGCCCCGCCTTTGCCTGTGCCTTTGCCGACGAGCGCAGCGAGTTCCAACCTAGTCATCGAAAAGAGTGGCCAACCGTTCCTTGATCGTATCGGCGATGTGGAGAGTCAATGCCTGAATCGTGTTGGTCGGGTTCACGCCGCCCGCTGTCACGAAGATGCTGCCGTCGATGATGAACAGATTGCGCACGTCATGGCTGCGGCCCCAGCTGTTGACGACTGAACGTTCGGGATCGTCGCCCATGCGCGCCGTTCCCATCAAATGCCATCCGGCCGGTTGGAGCGGCGCTTCGGTCATGCAGTCGATCGCCCCGGCGGCCTCGAGGACTTCGCGACCGCGCGCGACTCCGTGATCGAGCATGGCGCGGCTATTCTCGCTGAGGCGGTAGTTGACCTTCGGCGCCGGGATGCCGTTTGAGTCTTTGAGATCCGGGTCGAGGGTGATGCTGTTCGATTCCTCGGGCAGATCTTCACAGATCACGACCATGCCGGCGGTACGGTCGAACAACTGCGCGTAGCCATCGTGATGCTGCGCGCCGATCGGGATATGCCCGGATCCCATGCCGCTGAGCGCGGTAAAGACCGGACCCATGCCGCGCAGCATTTCGAAAGAGTAGCCGCGTTTGAAGCCGCGCGCGGTATCCGTCTCGTAGAACTCTTTGCTGATGATGCAGCAGCCCGTCGCCCCTTTGTATCCCTCGAGAGGCTCCTCGAAAATGCCGCGTACGAGGCCGTAGGGATGAAACATGAGGTTTTTGCCGACCAGGCCGCTGCGGTTGGCAAGGCCGTTGGGGAACTGTTTCGACACGGAATTGAGCAAGAGGCGAGGCGTGCCGATGCCGTTGCAGGCCATGACCACGATCTCGGCGCGCTGGCGCTGCTCGTTGCCGTCGGCGTCGTAGTAGATCACCGAGTCGGCCATACCGTTTTCATCGACGGTGATTTCGCGCACTCGGCAGTGCGTCTTGATGCGAACGCCTTGTCGGATGGCGTCGGGCCAGTACGTCACGTCGCTGCTGCCCTTGGCGCCGTGCGGGCAGCCGACCAGGCAGGTGCCGGCGTTGATACAGCCGGCGCGACCCTCGTAGTCTTGGCTGGCGATGGCGCTATCGGAAGGCCACCAGTGCCAGCCGAGCTTGTTGAAGCCGCCGGCGAGTGTTTCGCCGAGTTTGCCCAGTGGTAGCGGCGGTAGCGGTGGCGGCGTCTTCGCGGGGTAAGCGGGGTCGCCGGCCAATCCGGAGACGCCCATCATGCGTTCGTTCGTATCGTAATACGGGGCCAGCTGCTGGTAGTCGATCGGCCAATCTTCGCCGACGCCGTCGAGTGTCTTGGTGCGAAAGTCGGAAGGGTGCAGGCGCGGAAAGTGCGCGGCGTAGAGAATGGTGCTGCCGCCGACGGCGTTGAACATCGAAGTGTGGATCGGTGATTCGCTGTCGTTGACGGGGTAGTCCTCGTCGCGACCGCGCTGATTTGGACTGAAGCCGAAATCCGTGAACTGGCGAGCTTCCCAATCGTCGCCGCTGCCGGGATAGTCTTCGGCTTTGACCCAGTCTCCCTGCTCGAGGCAGAGGATGTTCATCTTGGTATCGGCCAGACTCCAGGCGAGGGCGGCACCGGAGGCGCCGGCCCCGATGATCACTACGTCTACGGGAGCTTCTGACATCGGCGGCACCTTAGCGAAACACGGGTGCCCTGAGCAATGTGTTTCCGATTCGATCTTTTTCAGACCGGCCAATGCCGGAACCAAACCGCCGATGAACGCAGGTGAACGATGATGAGGCAAAGGCTGGCGCTCGCTGCGCTGGTTACTGACGTCGGCGGAGCTACGTCGAGAAAAATGGAGGGCGAGGCTCCGCCCGAGCCGCGTAGCGGATCTGGTTATCTCGGATCAAGCCCGCTTTTGGTACTACTCCCGTACGCACTAGGCACTCCGCTGACCGCTGCGCTCCAGACGGCTGAAGGCTCTTCTTTTGATCCACCGATGGCCGCAGATGACCGATGTTGATCCGAAAAACCCATGGCGGCTCCGTCCGAGTCACCAATCACCAATCACCAGTCACCAATCGCCAATCACCAATCACCAGTCACCAATCGCGCCGCGCAGAAACGAGATGCTTGTTACACGGACCGCTAGTAGCCGAACAGCCGAGGGAGCCAGAGCGACACAGCCGGCACGAAGGTTACGATCAGGAGCGTCGCTATCGTCGCTACGAAGAGGGGGAGCAAATGGGGTAGGACCGATTTCAACTTGGTGTTGGCGACGCCGATACCGACGAAGAGAACACTCCCCAACGGCGGCGTGCAAAGCCCGATGCACAAATTCATCACCATCATGATGCCGAAGTGGATCGGATCCATGCCAAAGCTGGTCACGACCGGCAAGAAGATCGGCGTGAAAATGAGCACCGCCGGGGTCATGTCGATAAAGGTCCCCACCACCAGTAGGATAAAGTTGATCACCAGCAGGATCGCGACGGGGTGGCCTACGGTTGCCAGCAGCGCGCCCGCGACACGCTGCGGTACTTGTTCGTAGGCGAGTAACCAGGACAGGGCCACGGAAGTGGCGATCAGAAACATCACCACGCCGGCGGTTATCGCTGCGTCGGCGAAGACTTTCGGCAGTTGGTTGCGAGGCATCTCGCCGTAGGCGAGCGCGAGGCCGAGTGCGTAGACGACGGCGACCGCTGAAGCTTCGGTCGGCGTGAAGACGCCGGAGACGATGCCGCCCATGACGACGACTGGAAGTCCGAGACTCGGGAGGGCGGCTGCGAGGAGTGCCGCGGTCTTGTTTTGCGACGCGACGATGATGATGCCGCCGCGACGATTGGACGAGAAGGCGGCCGCCACGACCATGAGCGCGAGACCCATGAGGATGCCGGGCAGGTAGCCGGCGACGAAAAGCGCGGCGATCGACGTGCCGCCGGACGCCAAGGAGTACACGATGAGAACGTTGCTCGGCGGAATCACCAGGCCCGTAGTCGAAGCGGTGATGTTGATCGCCGCGGTGAAGTCCCTGTCGTAGCCGCGAGAGACCATGCGGGGGCCCATGAGCGAGCCGATGGCTGAGGCGGTGGCGACAGCCGAGCCAGAGATGGCGCCGAAGAGCATCGAGGCGGTGATGTGGACATGGGCCAAGGCGCTGGGCAGGGGGCTGAGCAATGCTGCGGCGAAGTCGACCAAGCGCCGCGCGCTGCCACCGTGGTTCATGAGGCTGCCGGCGAGAATGAAGAACGGGATTGCCAGGAGAGTGAACGAGTCGAGGCTGGTGGCGATCCGCTGCGCGACCGTCACTAAGGTCGGGTCGAGCGACATGTGCTGCGCCATGGCGAGGAGGGTGGACAATCCAACGGCGAACGCGACCGGTACGCCGATTGCCAGAAAGAGGGCCAGCGTGAGGAGCAGGACGAACACTCAGGAGCCCCGCGGCGCTGCCAGTGCGAACAGGCTGTAGGCGATCATCAACAGCCCGCTGACCGGTACGGCCAGGTAGACGTAGCCGAGTGGAACTCCAAGGGCAGCGGAGTTCTGGCCGAGTTCGAGAGTCAGTAGCGAAAGGCGAGCGCCGCCGTAGACCAGTACGCCTGCGGCGAATAGCGCGATGAGGAGATGAGTCGTGTGGGAGACTGCCGTGTGCAGCCAACCCGGCAAGCGGTCGACAAGCGCGGTAATACCGACGTGTGCTCGGCTTCCAACAGCGCGGGCGGCGCCGAGGAGGCCGAGCCAGATGAGGAGGAAACGGGCGGCCTCGTCGGTTGCCGCACTGGGTTGGCTGAGAAGAAAGCGTGTGAAGACTTGCCAGCATACGTTGCCGACGGCCAGCGCCATCAGTGCTGCGAGGGTCGCGTCGAGGGCGCGATCGAGCGCCGACCGAAGCGCGTTCATTGGGTTGCCACGATGCGTTCGACGAGCTCTCCGACGACGGTGTCTGGGGGGTATCCTCGCCGCAGGTCCGAGACTCGTTGGACGAACGGCTCCTTGGGCGGTCTCGTCACGTCGACTCCTGCCGCTTGCACCGCGGCGAGAGCTTCGGTCGTGGCCTTCTGCCACAGGGTGCGTTGGAAGATGACAGAGTCGCGGATCGAAGCCGAAAGCCAGCCTCGTTCCTCGGAGGACAGTTGATCCCAAGCGCGGGTTCCGATCAGGAGAACATCGGGAACAGCCGTGTGTTCGTCGAGCGAAAAGTGCGGCGCGACTTCGTGTCGGCCCGAGGATCTTTGCGACAGATCGGCGCCGAGGTGTTCGAGGGCAAAGTGGACCGGGTGTGGCGTGTCCAGCCCATGGGCCATTCTCAGGACACGCGCCTCTCCTGCGCTGTCACAACCGATCAGGCTGAGACACACCGCCGCCCCTAGGTACCGAGATCGCACCGTAGCGACTTATGGCAACGCTCGCACCCTCGCAAGCAAAGGACCTGGAAACTCTCGGTAGGCCTCTCGTCTGGCGTGGTAAGTCCGCGGAGGAAGTTGCTGCGGTACGACTCGTCTCCGTGCCTTGGGTGTCGGCTAGAACCCGAGGTGTTTCGCCAGGTAGTGCAGCATGGTTTCTTCGGAGCCGCCTCCGATCGTTCCGACCCTTGTATCGACGAAGGCGCGGCCGGCCATGCTTTCCTTCATGAAGCCGAAGCCGCCGTGTAGTTGGACGCACTCGTCGGCAACGGATGTTGCGACGCGGCAGCAGTGGATTTTTGCCATCGTGATTTTTTCGGTGGCGTCCTTGCCTTGGACCAGTTGCTCGACGCAGGCGTCGATGAATTCCTTGGCGATGGCGATCTGCATCCACATGTCGGCCATCTTGAACTGGGTGTTTTGCATCTTCGATAGAGGCTTGCCGAAGAGGATCCTTTGGTCGGTCCACTTCTTGGTCTCTTCCCAGAGGTGCAGCGAGCTGGCGATCAACGTGACGCATGCGACCATGCGCTCGTCTTGGAACTGCATCATTTGCTGTTGAAAGCCACGACCGACCTCGCCGATGGTGTTTGCCACTGGCACGCGCACGTCTTCGAAGAAGAACTGCCCGGTGTCCGACCCCCAGAGCCCGATCTTGTCGAGCAGGTCGCAATCGACTCCGGGCGAGCTCGTCGGGACGATGATCTGCGAGAAACCGTTGTAGCCCGCTTCGGGATCCGTCACTGCGAGCAGGCAGAGCCAGTCGGCGTTGGCGGCGTTGGTGATGTAGATCTTCGAGCCGTTGATGACCCAGTCGTCGCCGTCGCGAACGGCGCGGGTCTTGATCGCGGAGACATCGGAGCCGGCGTCGGGTTCGGTTACGGCAATCGCCCCAACCATCTCTCCCTTGATCGACGGAACGAGGTACTTCTTCTTGAGGTCGTCGTCGCCGAACGTCGCGAGCGATGGGGTGGCCATGTCGGTGTGAACACTCACCCCGAGGGTCGCGCCGGCGTTGTCGGAGCGACCGAACTCTTCGAACATGACCTTGGTAAAGGACCAGTCGAGGCCGGCGCCGCCGTAGGCCGGGTCGTAGCGCAGCCCCAGCATGCCGAGGTCGCCCATCTTGACGAACAGCGACTTGTCGATGCGGTTGGCGGTGTCGAACTCGCGTGCCCGCGGTACCATTTCGTCTTCTACAAACTTGCGGACGGTCTCGCGGAACAGCTTGTGATCTTCGGTCTCTTGCAGCGCCATCAATACTCCCCTCCCGGGCCGAGGCCGTATCATGGGACATGGAGCGATGCACCCCTGATCGTTTGAAGTGCTCTTGCGAAGGACCCTTGCGAACGACTTATGGTTCTTCGGATCTGGGTGGCCACTGCCGCGCGGGTTGCGGGCGCTGGCCCTTGGCCCGGGTTGGTTGCGGCTGCGGCGGCGGAGGTTTGGCGCGCGCCGGCGGTGGTTGGACCGGTGCCTTGCGGCGAACCTGTTTCTCTTGCACGTGCCGGATCAGTCGCTGGATGGAAAGAACCCCGCGAGTTCGCTCTACCATGCACGAGGCGTCGCTGAATCGCTCGATTCCTTGCGGCTTGCCATTCTCGAGCCAATTCAACGTAATGGTGTCTACGACTAGACAATCTTCCTTGCGCGGATTTCGGTAGTAATCGAGCAAAGCGTCGAGTCCGGCGACGGCAGCTGAGCTCAGGGCAACGAGGCCTCCGGCTTTGTGAGTCACCCCGACGCTGTCGCGAGATGGCTCTGCCACGATGGCCGTTTTCGCAACACCACCGGTGATGGTCACGAAGCGGTCGTGGCTGTGGTAGTCGCCACGCGACTGGAATCGGATGCGAAGCGACTCTTTGGAGTTGAGGTCGCCGATCTTGCGACCTTCGTCGCCTTGCGAAGTTGCTTCCTGCGCGGCCGACACCGTGCCGAAGGCGAGGAGTAGAACCAGCAAGGAGACACGGTTTGGGGCTCTCATGAGGCGAAGCATTGTGCGCATTGTCTCATCTGCGCTCGCTAAGAGCACGTCCGGCGACGATTTTTTCGAGCTTGTTCCCCCGGAATCGCGTCGCGTCCTATGCGGACGGATGTGCTATGTCGCAACTAATAGTGTATGCAGTGAAGGATGCTCAGGCTTACGGTTGCGTAACCTTGATGGCCGCGAGGGTGGCCGCGAGGCGCTGGGCCGGGCGTAGTGTTTCGAAGTGGAATCTTGTGCGTAGTTGATCCTGCTCGACTTTTTCACCGTCTCGCTCGCTGTAGGGGTAGATGAAGAAGTTCAGCGGTTCGCCCTTCTGGGGGGGCGTGAGGATTAGATCGCGTCCCGCTGTAAACTCGATTCGATCGTTCGGCAGCTGCCCGAAGTAGTCGTCTGGCCGTCCGGTTTTCTTGGCTTCGCTGGCGTCGAGGGGGCTCCATCCAGCGTCGTCCTCGTAGAACTGACTCCAGCAATGGTATCCGGCGACCTGGGCGGAGTCGGCATCGGAGGCCAGTGGGAATCCGATCACGAATCGCGCCGGGATGCCCTGACTTCGGGCCATACCGATAAGCAGGGAATGGAAGTCGGTGCAGTTGCCACGCTGATTGTCACAAGCCCACACGGCGTCGCCGCGTCCCCAGCCGCTTCCGGCTTTGTCGTAGCGCATGTTGCGCACGACGTAGTCGTAGTAGGCGCGAACCTTCGAGCGCGTGGTCTCGTGCCCTGCGCCGTGTTTGACTGCCAGAGCGCGGATGGCTCCTGCGAGCGGAATCAATTTGTCAGCCTTGGCGAAATTCTCCGGCGCGAGGCTTTGGTTCTTGGCGATCTCTCGTTCTGAAATTCCTTGCGATGGGCTTCGCTCGACCACGAAACGCATGCGAAGGTCCTGCGGTGGGGTACCGACACCCTCCATGTAGAGAGATCGGTTGCCGAGCCGATCGCGTTCGAGGGTATACGGCCATGGGGATTCGATCGTCGTCGAGATCAGCTGTTGATCGGATGTCTCGGCGGGGAAGGGCACCCAGATTCGAAGATGGCTGTCTCGATCGGCTTCGAGGGCGTCGAAGGCGACGTGATACTCGAATGCGTATCGGGCGGTATCGGTCCAAGGGTCTTGCGCGCTGGCTGACGACCATTGGAGGAAGAGAATGAATGCGATGAGAGACTTTTGACGATGACGATGGAGCATGGTCATCGGACCTCCGTAAGCGCGGGGACGTTTCACGCTTGTGTCCGGAGCAGTGCCGGCTTTGGTTGCCGATGCTGCCCTAGGGGCTTACCGATCGATGCGACACGCGCTCTGCTAGCAGTGCGGTCAGGTGAAGCCGGTTGCGAAAGGCCGCGCTTTGTCAGAACGTGAAGCCTGCATCAGTTGGTATCTCTATGTGGGGCGAGGTGTTGGCGCAAGCTGACCGACCGGCATCCCGGTGGCGCACGATTGCTGTGGAGAGCCGGGATTATTGCCGTACACTGGTGTCCGGGTGCCGTCGGCGAAGCGGTGGCCGGGATGGAATTGCGATGACCAGAAACCTGTTGAGCTTAGGATTGATTGTTCTGTTGGCTGGGTGCACCAACCCCGCTACGCCAGCGGGACATGAAGGGTATATCTATGAGAGCCCTCGTGTTTTTGGTGATGGCGGCTTTCAAGGTGTGGTCGTTGGGCCGGGCAACTTTGGAGCGTCGTTTCTCAACAACCGGGTCATCAACCTGGATATGCGGCCGGACACCTACGAGGAAACATTCAGCATCCTCGCCAAGGATGATCTCAACATTTCCTTCGCGGTCAACGCCTTGATCTCGGTCGAATCCGGCGGAGTACGTCAGGTGGTTGACGGATTTGGTGGGCCGGAATGGTACCAAAGATACGTCAAGCAGCCGTTTCGTACTTTTGTCCGCAACGCCGTCCAAGAATACGATAGTCGTGCGATCAAGGAACATCGCACGACGATTGCCGGTGCCGTCGAAGCCGATTTGAGGAAGCATCTGGCAACCTCTCCGTTTCGATTGGTGAGTCTGGTCGTAGGCAATATCGACTATCCGGACATCGTCACCGAAGCAGTGGAGAAGAAACTGGCGGCTCAGCAGCTGCTGGAGGAGAAGAAGGTTCAGAAGGAGATCGCGCGGCGCGACGCCGAAATCCGCATCGAGGAAGCAAAGGGCATTGCTGAGGCGCAGAAGATCATCAATTCGACACTGACGACGAACTATTTGCAGCACGAATCGATTCGGGCGCAGGCTGACATGGCTAGCTCCCCCAACCATACGACGGTCTACATTCCGGTAGGGCCGAACGGTATTCCGCTGGTCTACGACGCGCGCTCGGAACAGTAGGGTTGAGGTTGCGCTCCTAGCGGACCTTGGGCCAGCGTCACGAATTCGTAGCGGCTCTTGAGGTTACCCGACGGACAGCGGAGAATACCCTTTTCCCCCCGGAGGACGGTATGGCTCAGACGGCACAACTTCGCACCATCGACGAACCCCAAAACGAGGCGCAACGAGTCTTTCAGCTGCAACGTGCAGCCTACCTAAAGGACCCGTTCCCGAGTCTCGAAGAGCGACTCGAGCGGTTGAACAAGCTCGAGCGAATCTTGGTAGAGAACGCCGATGCCATCGCCGATGCGGTGAACACCGACTTCGGCAATCGCTGCGTCGAAGAGACCAAGATCCTCGAGATCTTTGGGTGCGTGGACGGGATTCGCCATACGAAACGCCACCTGAAGAAGTGGATGAAGCCGAAGAAACGGCACATCTCGATGAACTTCGCGACCGGCTCGAACCGGGTCATCCCGCAGCCCAAGGGCGTTGTCGGCATCGTTTCTCCGTGGAACTACCCCGTCTTCCTGACCCTCAGCCCGCTGACCAGCGTCCTGGTTGCCGGAAATCGGGCGATGATCAAGATGGCGAGCAACTCGCAGAACGTCTGTGCCCTGCTCGCAGAGAAGTTTCGTGAGAACTTCGCCGAAGACACGGTCGTGATCCTGCCGGGCGTTCGCGGCAGTGAGTTTTCGACGCTGCCCTTCGATCACATGATCTTCACGGGTTCAGCTGATGCGGGTCGAACGGTCATGCACTCGGCTGCCGACAATCTGACTCCAGTCACGTTGGAGCTTGGCGGTAAATCTCCAACGATCATCTGCGACGACTTCGACATGGATACGGCCGCTTCGCGCATCATGTATGGAAAGTTGGTCAATGCGGGTCAGACTTGCTTGGCACCGGACTACCTCTTTGTGTCCGAGGCAAAACGTGACGCTTTCGTCGAAGCAGCTCGGCGCATCGTCCCGCAGCGCTATCCGGATATCAACGACCGCAGCTACACCTCTGTGATCGACGAAAAGTCATATCGGCGCCTGCGTGAGACCTTGGAGGACGCGGAGGCGAAGGGTGCCGAGTTGGTTTCGTTGGTTCCGGGGTCGACGTTCAACGACGTGCAGCGCAAGATCCCTCCTTACCTGGTGCTGAACCCGACCGATGACATGATCATCATGCGTGAAGAAATCTTCGGGCCGCTCTTCCCTGTCAAAACGTACAAAGACCTCGATGAGGTCATCGAGTACATCAGTCAGCGTGACCGACCGTTGGGGCTCTACGTATTTACGGATGACCGCGCCGTCGAGGAGAAGATTCTGTACAGCACGATCTCGGGTGGTGTTACGGTCAACAACTGTATTCTTCACGTTGCCCAGCACGACATGCCGTTCGGCGGCATCGGCGCGAGCGGCATGGGGCACTACCACGGCCACGAAGGTTTTCTCGAGTTCTCGAAGATTCGCCCGGTTTTTACGAATCCGAAACTGAAGATCTTGGAAATGTTCTTTCCGCCCTACCGCAAGCGGCACAATCGCATGGTTGACCTGATGCTGAAGTACGGTCGCTAGAAGAGGGGTCCCGAGCCGGCGTAGGGAGGCGCGGCTCGGGGTGTCGAGTCAGATAAAGGGGGACGTTGGTGAATCAAGTACTGAAGACCGCAGTGGCGGTGCTGCTCATGTGCGGCGCGGCGTTTGCCGATCCTGGCCCGTGGCAACGCACGGAAGTGCGGAGTGATTGCAGCACTTTCGATACCATGCGCAGCCCGTTTTTTGGTGAGACGCACGTGCACACGGGAATTTCGTTCGACGCCGTCTCCGGGGGGATCAATCTGGGGCCGCGCGATGCCTATAGCTTTGCGACTGGTTCGAGTCTGAACCTACCCGGAAACCCGAGTGTGCGCCCGGTCCAGCTGCGCCGACCTCTCGATTTTACGGCGGTGACGGACCATGCCGAGTTCTTTGGTGAGGTCCACATGTGTCTCACGCCCGGTTCGATTGGTTACAACTCGACCGAGTGCACTCAGTTTCGAGCAGCGATCCCGCAGACGACGCAGAGTTCGAGTCTCGGTGTGGTTTTGTTCGGTGTGCAGTTGACCAACGACCCCTCCTCTCGTTTCGCCTATTGCGGGGCAGGGGGGGCGGACTGTTTGAGCGCTGCTTCGCCGATTTGGATCGATACGCAGGCTGCAGCCGAAGAGTTCTACGACCGCTCGGCAACCTGCTCGTTTACGACCTTCCCGGCGTACGAATGGACCGGGAATCCGGGAGTTCAAAACATCCATCGCAATGTCATCTTTCGCAATGCGTCGGTGACGAACCTGCCCATCAGCTACCTCGACGAATCGAAGCCTCAGGGATTGTGGGCCGAACTGCGCACGCAGTGTCTGGACGCCGGCACGGGTTGCGACGTCATGGCGATCCCGCACAATTCCAATCTGAGCAACGGGATCATGTTCGTGCCGGAGAACGCCGACGGGAGTCCCTTGACCGCCGCCGACGCTGCGTTTCGCTCTGAGATCGAGCCGCTGGTCGAAGTGATGCAGCACAAGGGCGATTCGGAGTGCCACCCCGACATTTCGCCGAACGATGAACTCTGCGGCTTTGAAAAGTGGTCCTCCGATCAGATCGGAATCCCTCCGAGCCTGATCACGGTGGTGCAGGAGCCGCAGTCGTATGTTCGCGGCGCGTTGATGGAGGGTCTGGTCCAGGAGCAGCTGCTCGGGTCCAACCCGTTTCGGATGGGAATGCTGGCTGCGACCGACACCCACAATGGAACGCCCGGGCTAGCGCACGAGACCGACTTTATCGACGCGGGCCATCTGGGTTTGCGCGATGCGACACCCGCAAACCAAACCGTTCCCCTCAATATTGGAGTGGTTGGCGGTATCGAAGCGAACGGTGGTGGACTGGCGGTTGTCTGGGCCGAGGAGAACTCGCGCGATTCTCTGTTCTCAGCGATGCGCCGCCGTGAAGTTTATGCGACGAGTGGGACGAGACCGATCGTTCGGTTCTTCGGCGGGCGGATTCCGCGCAATGTGTGCCGACAGGGAACGGTCGTCGATCGTGGCTACCAGAGCGGTGTTCCGATGGGCGGAGAGATCGGCCCGGTAGCGAGTAAGCCGCGCTTTGCGGTCATGGCCACGCGCGACCCCGGAGCACCTGGCTTCGCAGGGACGCCGCTGCAGCGGATTCAGATCGTCAAGGGCTGGGTCGATGCGATGGGCACGGCGCAGGAGCGCGTCTTTGAAGTCGCCGGTGATGCCGACAACGGTGCGACGGTCGATACGGCCACTTGCGTCACGAGTGGTGGGGGCTCCGATTCTCTTTGCGAGGTGTGGACCGACCCGACCTTCGATCGCACGCAGCGTGCATTCTATTACGCCCGCGTCGTCGAGAATCCGATCTGCCGTTGGAGTCAGGTCCTGTGCAACGCGCAGGGGGTCGATTGTGATGGTGGGGTGATCCCCCCGGGATTGGCACAGTGCTGTGCCGCCGGTCGTCCGAAGACGATCCAAGAGCGGGCCTGGACCTCGCCGATCTGGTACCGCCCCGAAGGTGTGGCGCGCATGCGAGGCAAGGTCAGCTTTGGTAGTGGAGTCGGGCAAGACATGTTGCGGCTGACGCTACGTATCGGCGATGTTCCGGCGGATCTCGACCCGGCGCTGAATGATATCTCCGTCACCGTCAGCGACGATGACGAGATCTACAGCATCACGATTCCTGCGGGGACCCTGCTGGCGAAGGGGAACAAGTTCGTTTACACCGACCCGAGCGGCGCCCTGAACGGCTTGAAGCGGGCGGCCCTGACTCTGACTTCAAAGGGGGAGGCTGTGTTGGTTGTGCAGACAGTCCGAATGGACCTATCCAATGCGGATCGTACCGATCACATGGTGCACGTCACACTTCGGACGGGCGATTATTTGGCGACTCACAATCGATTGTGGAGGGCAGTCGGCAATCGTTTCGTTACCAGCCGACGGTAGCTGATGAGACGATAGCTGATGATTCGACTAGCGCTTATTTGGGGTTGTGTCGCTGCTGCGGCTCTGGGCTGTGGGGACGATGACGGTGGACCAGCGGTACCGGCGGCAGACACCGTGCGCAGCCGTATCGCCGCTCTGGCACCGGTTGCCAATATCGGACACCGGGGTACCGGGAATACGCGGGCCGGGCATCCCTTCCCAGAGAACTCCTTGTCGTCGTTCGCTGCGGCGATGGCCGACGGCGCGGATGGAATCGAGCTGGACGTCGAACTCACCTCGGATGGCCGGCTGGTCGTCATGCATGACGATACCTTGGACCGTACGACGGACTGCAGCGGCTGCGTGAGCGAGTTCACACTGGAGGAAGTGATTGCTTGTCGACACCTCGACGGCGATGGCAACCCCACTGAAGAGTTGGTCCCGACCTTGGCGGAAACCTACGCCGCGTTGCCGCCGACGGCGATGGTCAATGTCGAGATGAAGGTTTACGGCGCACGCTGTGTGACCGAAACCACTGGGCCGGAAGATCTGGCGCGCGCTGCGGCGGATGAAGTTCGGATGCTCGGTGTCACTGCACGAACCTTCTTTTCGTCGTTTGATCGGGTGGCGGCAGCGACCCTCAAGCAAGAGAACCCAGACTTGTACTCGGCATTGCTCTACACGGTGCCATCGGTGGAACAAGTGTCCTTCGCCATCGACGCGGGTCTCGATGCGATTCATCCACTATTTGTGATTCCCGTGGAGGATGTAGAGATGGCTCTCGCTGCTGGTCTGCAAGTAAACACTTGGACGGTCAATCAAGAAGCCGACATGATCGCTCTGATCGATCGCGGTGCGACCGCGATCATCACCGACGAGCCGGGCCTGCTCGATTCGATCCTCGCATCACGTCGTTAGCAGTTGGTTCTCAAGCCGCGGGGTGCGGGCGATGGGTCACGAAACGCTGTGGTTGCGGGCGAGGTTGTCGATCACCTGGAAGAATCCCGAGGCGGTTTCTTCCAGGATCTGTGCGACCGGCTTGATCTCGTCGATCCTTCCGGCGACTTGGCCGCTGAGCGCAAGGCTGGCATTCATGTCGCCACCGAAATACAGCTTCATCGCGTTGCCGAACTCGCCCATGACGTTGTGATCGGCGTACTCGAGCGCTTCGCTGCGGTCCGTACGCAGGGCGCGCAAGCCGGGCCCGAACTTTCTGTTCAGAAAGACCGTGTCGGTCTCGGCGGCGTCGATGATTGCCTGCTTCCAATTCCCGTGCACGGGCGATTCGGCCGCCGACACCATGCGCGTGCCCATCTGCACGCCTTCGGCGCCGAGCGCGAAGGCTGCGGCCATCGTCGGTCCGTCGACGATTCCGCCGGCCGCGATGATCGGTACGTCGACCTTGGATCGGACTAGCGGGAGCAGTACCATGCTCGCCACGTCGCGTGGGTTCTTGAATCCGCCACCCTCGCCGCCCTCGACGATCAAGCCGTCGACCCCAGCGTCGACGGCTTTGATCGCGCCGCGTAGCGTCGGCACGACGTGGAATACGGTCAAACCCGCGCTCTTCAACGCCGCCGTGTATTTCGTCGGACTTCCCGCGGATGTCGTCACGAAGCGCACGCCCTGCTCTACGACGAAGTCGACGATTCCTGGGTCGCGCACGAAGGCCTGCGCTATGTTTACACCGAAAGGCTTGTCGGTGAGATCGCGCATCTTGCGGATCTCTTCCTTGACGGCGTCGAGCTCACCCGACGAGGTCTCGATGATTCCCATCCCGCCGGCGTTGGAAACGGCGGACGCAAGCTGCGCGCGAGCTATCCAACCCATCGGGGCCTGGACGATGGGAAGCTGGACGCCGAGCATTTCGGTTACTCGGTTTCTGAACTTTGGCATCGCGGTCATCGGCGCACCTTGGATTGCAATGAGACTTTCAGAAAGACTTTACGCATCTTCAGCTTCCGTTTTCGGCCCAGTCGACGGGAAAGTCGGGAGGGAGGCGTACGATCTCGAAGAGTGTGGCGATCAACTGGTCGTTCTCGCCGGCACGGTTCGGCGTGTAGTATTCCCATACGAGTTGCTTGTCCCTGGTGATCTCGACCGCCCTGCCGGAGTCGCTTTCGGTGATGAGCGTGTTGCCGTTGGGCAAGCGTTGGTTCGAGCCGCAAGTTTCGCTGAACAGTCCCTTGTCGCCGCCATCGTAGAGCCACAGGACTTCCTGAGTCTCGGGGTCGAATTCGATGACGCGCGCCCGCCCCCGGTTGCCGAGGTTGTCGAAGACCATGAGGTTAGCGCCATCGACGACGGTCGGTTGATGTTGCTTGAGCCACATCCCGTATTGCGCCCAGACAATCTTCTCCTCGGCCATGTCGACGACGGCGATGGCGTGCTGATTGAGAAGTGAGATGAGAACGTTTCCCTCCTTGAACGCCGGGATTCTGCTCGCAAGCGATCCGTCGAGCACCTCGATGGTGTTGGTGTGGAACATTTCGATGCCGGCGAGAGAGTTCTCCAGCAGAGCAGAGTATGGGGATCTCTTGATCGCCTCGTAAATGGAAATGCTGCGTAGTTCGTTGCCGTCGGTATCCAGGACGGTGATGTAGTCGACCAGGGAGCCTTTCTTTTTGTGTGGTTGTGGGAATTTGACCCACTTCCTGGTCAGTACGTAGATCGTGCCATCCTCGCGTACCTCCAGGTCGTGGTGGGCCTTGGGAAACGACCACAATAGCTTTGAGTCGCGGTCGATCTTGATGAGCTCAATACCCTCGAAGATTGCCAGAAGGTCGCCGTTCTCCAGCAGATGCGCACGACGCCAAAACGCCACGGATTGTCGAAAAATCTCGGGAAGCTCGTTGTCGGGGAATGCCTGGTCGTAGGCGAGACTCCAGCGGTGCAGCGTGCGGCCCTGCATATCCATGAGTCGGGCGGCGGGTGCGTGGCCGTCGGTTTCGAGATTCAGTCCGGGGTAGGCGAGTCCTGTATCGTACTTGGTTACGCCAGATTCCTTCGGGGCGTCGACGCTGCCGCTCTCATAGCCGATCGCACGCATCGCCTCGAGTTGGGCGTCGGTGAGCTCAACCTGCTGGCTGCCCGAAGTCCTCGCACTGCGAAATCGCCCACCTTGCGGGGGCGGCGTAGGCGCGACCCCGAAGCCTTTTGGAGCGCCTCTTGGGGGCTTGGCCTTGATGGGTGGCGACGCTTTCGCTGGTTTTGCAGCCGGAACATCGGCGCGGTCGGTCCTCCCGAACGCGAAACCGATGGCCACCGAACTCAAGACGAGAAGGGAGTATGCCAACGCACGTGGCAGGGCGTTGCCTCGTTGGGGCGATTTTTTACGGCGCAACGAGGCGGCGTCACGAGTTCTTTGGTTCACCGGTCGAGACTTATGATCTCCCTAGCTGTGGTTCAAGTGTCGCGAATTGTCACTGCACGATGCCCGTTTGCGGCAATCAAAATGGTTGTTTTCCGCCGAAGAATGGCAAGCCGTGTCTCTGGTGGAGTGGTGCGAGTCTTGCTCTACTTTCTCCCATGCGGCGCTTAGGTGGGGTGAGTCGATCGCAGAGGGTGTCCCGGCGTGCCGGAACGCTCTTTGTACTTTGTTTGTTGGTTGTTCCATGCGCCGTCCTTGCGCAGGACATCATGTTCGTGACGCAGCCACCCTTCGGCAACGACTTCACCACGATCAATTCGACGTTCGGCAACCACTTGGGGCACACGGGTGCGGCGCCGCGGGGTGGGGACTTGTACATCCGGTATGCCGACGGGAGCTTGCGCAACCTCACGGCGGAAGCGGGGTTTGGTGTCGCCGCTGGGGCCGAGATCGCGGTGCGTGAGCCGACCGTCCACTGGTCTGGAGACAAGGCTCTTTTCTCGATGGTCGTCGGCGGTACGACGCAAAACGATTACTCCCCGGTCTATTGGCAGATCTACGAGGTCGCAGGGCTCGGGCCGGCCGACACGGTTTCGATCGTCAAACTGACGCAACCCGCTGACTTCAACAATGTATCGCCGTTGTACGGACACGCAGATCGCATTCTGTTCACGAGTGACCGGCCGCGCAATGGGGATCGACTGCTGTATCCGCAACTCGACGAGTATGAGTCGGCACCGACGAACACGGGGCTGTGGTCGATGAACTTTGATGGTAGCGATCTGCGCCTGCTCGACCATGCGGTTTCGGGTGTCTTCACCCCGATCGTTGCTAGCGATGGCCGGGTCTTGGCGACGCGTTGGGATCATTTGCAGCGCGATCAACAAAACTACAACGGCGCGCCGTATGGCGCTTTCAATTTTCAGTCGGAATCCAGCAGCGCCTTGACGGGCGATGCTGCGGAAGTTTTTCCCGAACCGCGCTCGCAGCAGCCCGGCAGCTCGATTCACGGGCATCGGATCAATATCTTTCTGCCGTGGCAGATTTTCGAGGACGGAACCGGTCACGAAACGTTGCAGCACGTCGGTAGGCACGAATTGTCGCACTATTTCAATTCCTCGCGAGACGGATTGCCGGAGTTCATCCCGCCGGCGAGTCGGCGCACCGCCGATCGACTGTTCCATCTGGCCGAGGACCCGACGCGGCCGGGGTATTTCTATGCGACCTATGCTCCGGAGTTCCAGACACATTCGGCAGGGCAGATCGTCGGCCTAGACGGTGGTGAGGATGTCAATCCCGATGACATGGAGGTCGACTTCGTCACCGACCCGATCTCCGATGCCCCGGCCCCTGACGGGCCGGCCACCCCGAGTGGCCACCCGGGGCTGTTTCGCAATCCGCTGCCGCTGGCCAATGGTTCGATTGTGGCGGTGCGGACGAGCGAAGCTCGACCTGATCGCCGCACCGCTGGGCCGCTCAGCTCGCGCTATGATTTTCATCTGGTCGAGCTCGACGCGGGCGACCCGTATCGAACACCCGGGCAACGTTTGATCCCGGCGGGCATCTCCAAGGCGATTTCCTATTTCGACAACTACGAGTATCGCCAACACACGTACGATGGAGTTCTCTGGGAACTCGATCCGGTCGAGGTGCGGGCGCGAAGCCGTCCGGCAGCGCGGACCAATCCTCTGCCGAGTGTCGAGTTGGGTGTCTTCGAAGAAGAGCTCGGAGCCGCCGGGACGCAGGCGTTGCGAGACTTTCTCATCGACAATGAGTTGGCCCTGATCGTGAGTCGCAATGTCACGCGGCGTGCTGATCGTCAGCAGGACTTCAACCTCAAGGTCGCGGGTTCTTCGACGCAGACGGCCGAGCCAGGTAGCACGCCAGCGGAGGTGGCGTTTCTACAACTATTTCAGGCCGACCAGATTCGCGGGTATTCGAACTTCAACTCCGGCCGGCGCCCGATCGCTACTCTCATGCACGATGGCTTGTTGCCGACCGTCGCCGGCGCGCCACCGGCTAGTGTCCCGGTCGCGCCCGATGGCAGCTTCGCCGCCTTGGTCCCTGCGAGCCGTGCGTTGACGTGGCAGCTCGTCGACAACGCTGGAACGCCGGTCGTACGCGAACGCTTTTGGGTGAGCTTTAGCAGTGGGGAGATCCGGGTTTGCGCAAACTGTCACGGGTTGAACCGCACCGACGTCGTGCTCGACGAAGGGCCGCCGACCAACGAACCAGAGGCGCTACGGGAACTGCTTGCGTGGTGGCAAGAAAACTACGGGCCCGAACCGCCGGTGGTGTATGACATCGGAGGAACCATTCGATACGACGGCAGCGGCCTTGCCGTGGCGGGAGCCGATGTGAGCGCGACCGGTCCTGGGGCGTACGTGGCGACGAGTGCGCCCGGGGGTGTATATGGCCACGCAGGGCTCGCAGCAGGCGATTGGATCGTGACGCCTGCCAAGAGCGGCGAGTTGGCCTCGGCCGTAACCGCGTACGATGCCGCGTTGGTGCTACGCGCCGTTCTCGGGCTGGATCCCTTCGATCCAATGGTGGCACAGGCTTGCGATGCTACGGGAGACGGCAGCCTCAGTGCATTGGACGCAGTCCGGATTCTACAGAAGTCGATTGGTTCGATCGAGCAACTGCCAGTTGCGGAGAATTGCGGCTCCGATTGGATGTTCTACCCGACGGCGGCAGCAGGCCCCGGCGAGACGATGACCCTGCCGTCAGTGTCCGGCGGTGCGTGTACGCCGGGTGCGGTCGCGGTACAGCCACTTTCTGCTGACGCTGTGGGCTGGGACTTTGCTGCGCGGATCTTTGGTGATTGTAGTGGCAATTGGACTCCGTCGAGTCCGGCACTGGCGAGTGGTGGCCGAACAGCGGTAGCGCGGGCTCGATTGCGGATGGGCCGACCGCGAGCCCGAGGCCGGGGGTATTTCGAGATTCCGTTGCGCTTGTATGCGCGTGGTTTGGTGCATTCGGTCGACGTTCAGGTCACCGCGCCAGACCGTCGCAGTGGAGTCCGATTCCGTCCGGCGCGCATGCCGGATGGCGCCGTTGTCCGTCATGCGCGCCGCGATCGCCGACAAATCTCGATCGCGATTGCCAGCGGGCGACCTCTAGCCCAAGGTGCTTTGGAAATCGGCACCTTGGTCATCCCGAGAACGCAGCAGCGTCGGCGTCCGTGGCGCGATCTGCGCATTTCGGCAGCTGCGGACGAATCTCCGATCCGCGTATACCGGCGAAGGTAGACTTGCGGGAAAAGGCCCACCGGGCCGGGGGCCGGAGCTGTCGCACGCATTTCGACGGGTTGGCGTCCCAACTCTTCGGTTGGGCGAGGCCGGACCGAGTTTTGCGATTCGAAGGCAAAAACGGTCTTGTCGTTGAACCGGTCCGGCAGGTCAGATAGGTAGCGCTGCTGGTGATATGAATCGGCTCGGGCTTTGATTCCGGCCAGGAGCCAACTCAAACAATGCAAACCCCTTCAACCGACGCTGCGGGCCCCACCTGGGTACGGCTCTCGATCTTAGGCCTACTCAGTTTTGCCAGTGGTTTGTTCTTCTTTGGCTGTTTCAAGCTGATGAACTTCCACTGGATGTCGATGAGCGTGCTTCTCAGCCTGTTGCTGATCGGGATGCCGATCGGCGGGCTCATTGTCGTACGCTATCTAAAGGCCGACTTGCGATCCCTGTCGCTGGGGCTCGCGCTGCAGGGTGGGGCGATGCTGATGGCGTTGGCTCTCTATCCATTGTTCATGGATCCGGCGTCTCGGCTCGATAGCTTGCTCACGGGCACGATGCAGGTCTCTGGCTTGACCTTCCTCATGATCAAGTTCTTGCAGCTGGGGTCGGTGTTCGTACCGTACTACATCGCTTTCGGTATCAATGAGTTCTTAGCGTATCGATTGGCGCTCGAGGTGCTGGATCGCCGCACCGAGGTGGCTTATGCGATTTTTCTCGGCGGCACTTCGCTAGCGTACGTCGTCTTGGAGTTCGGTTCGCCTTGGACCGGCGTAGTGCCTCTGATGGTTGGCGCAGCCGGGGCCGTGGGGATGGCGTCGGCAGCTTTGCGCCGCTACCTCAATAACGGTGGGCTATGGGTGGCGGTGGTTTCTGGACTGCTCTTGGTTTGCGCCGTCATGCCAGGTCTCGAGGATCGCTACATTACTCAGCTCGAGCTCGAAGGCGGAATGCAGCTGCGGACGATTCGCGAGCGCGATAACACCGAGGTCATCTACCGTCGTTGGGGTCGATACTGTCACTTTAGCGTGATGTCGCTGGGGCCGTTCCGGATTGCCGGTTTCTACAACGGCGGACTGCACTGGTATCATCGAGTCGGTCGAACTCTCGAGGAGCTAGAGACGGAGACCGTCGAGACGGTGCCATTCGCAGCACTACCCGAAAAGCCGAAGATTCTCATTATTGGGCCCGGGGGTGGCGAGCAGGTGCGTACCGCGCTGATGCACGATCCTGCGAAGGTGGTCGCGGTCGAAATTATTCCCGACGTAATCGATGTCCTGGGTGGTCCGCTGCGCCAGCGCGTCGGGGGAGTGTACAACGACTCGCGCGTCGAAGCGGTCAAGATGGATGGCCGCCAGTACCTGGCCAACACCGACGAGCGTTTCGACCTGATCTTCTTGCCGGTCGTCGACACGTCGATCACGATGTTGCGTTCGTTCTTCAACTCCGCGGAGACGCTTTACACGGTCGAGGCCTTTGCTTCGATGCGCGATCACCTGACCGACAACGGAATGTTGGCGATTCAGCGTCCTGCGAACTTCGACAAGTTCGGCGTCTTGTTGCGCCAGTACTTTCGAGCGCTGCAGGACGTGGGGATGAATCCCTATGTCTGGCTCGACAATCCGGATGCGATGAAAGGGGTGTCTGCGGAGACGGCGGGGATCGCCGGCAAGACGTTTGGAACCGATCCGATCTACTTTCTATTCGGTCGACGTAACCCGCAGGCGGGGGAGATCTCGGCGAAGGCACAGCAGCACTTGAAGTCTCGCAACTTCTTTCGCGTCGACGACTTCGGGACATTCGCGTATCAGCCCAAGACCGATAATTTCCGTCTTCGTTCCGACCAGCTCTTCAACATCTTCGGAGGTACGCCGCTGACGCGTAACCTGGGTCTCTTGCTGGCGGTGATGGCCTTTGCCGTGATTGCGCTCATCGTCGTTCTTCGTCGGATGTTTCAGGGCCAGGAGGTGCACCTTCCGTTCTCGGTGGTGGTCCTGCTGGCGGTCTTGATTGGGATGAACTTCTTGATGCTGCAGCAGTTCGTCATCTTCAGTCTCTACCGAGTGATGGCAATTCCGATGGATGCGGTCTTCTTCGGGACGGTTGGGTTTATGGTGGTGGCGGGGGTGTCTGGCATGGTGCTGACGCCGTACGAAAACCGTTTCTCGATGGGAGTATTGATCGCCTGCGTGAGTGCCGCGTTGCTAGCGACTGCGATGGTCGCCCCGGAGTCGGCTGCCGGCATTTTCGTCGTTGCTCCGTTGATCATCCTCACGGGCGCGCTCTTCCCGAGCGTTTTTCGCGGCAGCGAGAAGGTTCTTCTCGTGGTCTTTGCCGGCGACGCGATCGGCGCCCTGGTCGGTGGGGTGATCGCGTTCCTGTGGCCGATTGCGTTCGGTTTTCGCAGCTACGGCGTACTGACTGTGTTCGTGTTCGTGGCGACGGCGCTAACCGTGTGGTGGGCGCGGCGCAAGTACCAGCTCTTGCTCTTGCCGGGCGAGTAGCCCAGCGGAAATCGCGAGGAGCCCGTTTAGGGGTCGCACGGCTTTCGCCGATAGCCGAGCAGCCGTGCTTCGAACGAGTAGCATCGCTCGAGGTCTGGTTGGCTCCAGAGAGCGATCTCGGCCGGCAGATACGACCACTTCTTCTTGCCCTTTTTCGACAGCATGATGAGGTCGGGCTTGCGCGACATGATGTAGGCCGCGTTGGATCTCTGGTGACCAGCGCCGAGGGCGACCGGGCCCGGTAGTTCGTCTGGGAGCGGATCGGTGCTGCGGGCAACGACGGCGTCGACCAGGCCCAGATAGTCGAGAATCGGCAACTCGGAATAATAGCCCAGCGATCCGATAGCAGCGGCCGCGACGAGGTTGATGTCGGGTGTTCTTTTGAGGAGGAGTGCGTGGTTGCGCGCCACCTGCCAAAACATCCTATCGACATTCCGTCGTCGACTCAGATTCGTCGAGCGGTCAGATGTCGCGATCGGCTTGGTCCACTCTTTGACGCCAATTCGCGCGCGGCCGGAGAGACTTGCTGTGATGAACAGGGCGAGGGTCAACGCGATCGCGCCGGGCATGATCCATGAACGCCGATTGTCGCGCGGCAACCAATAGACCGCCGCGAGCGTGGCGAGCGCCAGGACCGTCAAGGATACAAAATTTCCGACCAGCAGCTTTGCGATGGTAGCGAAGATGAATCCGACGAATAAAGTGCCGTGGCTGCGGCTCTTGGCCAGGGCACGGTCTGCGCCGGCCGCTGCCAGGCTCGCTAGAACGGGAATAATGGGCAGCACCAGCCGTGGGCCGGTTGAGCTCGTCGCAACTACATAGGCGAAATTGAGCGCGACGAAGAGCACCCCCGGCCAGGATGTCCGGGCGATCCCACCGAGGATGGCTGCTGGGATGAGTAGGTAAAAGTCGGACAGAAAGTTCCACGCCCAGTTGAAGCCCAAGGACCAAGGAAGGCCGCCGACCTTTGCGTAGAACGTGTTCGGCAGTGGCGGACCGTAGTAGACGACTCGAAACAGTGTGAGCGCCACGAGGAGAATCAAGTAGGGGACAGTGGGACGAAGCCGCTGCTGGAGCGTGCCCTTACCGAAGAGAAAGTTCGATCCGTAGATTGCCGCAGCGATCAGAATGCCGTCCGGTCGGGTGAGGGTCGCAATGCACAGAAAAACAACCGAAAGGCCGACCCGATTGTGGCTATAGGCGGCAAGGGCTGCGGTCGATGCGGCTAGGAATAGCGGTGTCTCCATCCCATTTGTGGAGCAGTAGACGAAGGTGGAGAATGCCAGCAGCAGCACCGCAGGTAGCGCAGCAATCCACGGCCTTCCCTCAGGTGTAATGCCGCGCGCATATACATACGTGGCGATGAGCACTGCCATCCCGCTGAGCAGTCCGAGGATGTGACCGATGGCCGGTGGGTCGCCGCCCAGCCAGATGCCGAGAGCGACGAGAATTGTCCAAAGGAAGTTGGTGTATCCTTCGACGTACTCCCCCAAATTGTAGACCAAGCCGTGGCCCGTCGCGAAGTTTCGGGCGTAGCGGTAGGTAATGTAGGAGTCGTCGTACTGGGGCTGGACCGCCCAGGATTCATAAGCGAAAACTCCGAGGCACAGCAGAAGGATGGCCCGGGCTACGCCACTGCCTGCTGATTGCGAATGCGGGTTCACGGCGCCTGCGTTGTTTGCGGTGGCGAGGGGCGATTTGTCAGAAGCATCGGCTGTAGAGGTTGCCACGTTGCTTGGGCCTCGACAATCACTGTACGCAATTCATTGTTGGCACGTTGCGGGGTTTGGGGATCCGGTTAAATGGTGCTACCCGAAATCATGGTTGCTGGCTCGCGCGTGGTGCAGGTTGTCGGAGGGGGCAGGATGAGGGCTCGAGTGTTTGTTGCGCTCCTTGCCTGGTTTTCTGTATGGATTTCTCCAGGCCGGGCGCTTGCCGCGTGCTATCTGATCCCAGACACAGTCAAGTCGTACGAGGGGGCAGTCGGTTCTGCCAACCGGCCGTACGCTTCCCCGGGGGAGACCGTCGACCTGCGGGTGCGTCCTTGTGATCGAGATTCCATCGGCCTGGGTCGCACGGCCGATGATCATGTTGTGACGATCCTATCCCGTCCTGCCGGGCGTGCCCCGCATGCGACCATATTGACGGTGCAGGCGTGCTCTCTGGCCGCAGTCACTGCCTGCGAAGATGAGCTGCGAACCGTTGACTCGGCTGCCACGGTGTCTTGTGTCGAAGGGGCCTCTGCCGGGATCGAGGTTGTCGGGGAAGGGCCTGATCGCCGATTGCGATTCCGTTTCCCAGATACGGCCGCGCAAGCTGGACCAGCTTCTGGCGGGCTGGCCGGTCCAGCGTCGATAGCCGTCTCGTCGGCCGATGGGCCACTACCTTGCGGTCAGGTGGCGAGCGGGTGTGACGCGGCTACGGGACTGCGATTCTGCATCGACCAGTTTTTCGAGAATGACGGGGCCTGCGGGCGGGATCGGAGTGATCCTGTATTTCCAGGCTTCACTGCACTTCCCCCTGCCAATGACTTTCAGGCCGCCTGCTCCTCGGAGCAGCCGCCGTGCTTGCCGTCGGGCGGCGATATCCGGCTTACAGCCGATGCGGCTGGCAACTTGCTTTTCCCTTTCAATTGGCAGGGGATTTTGGTTCGAGACGGCGGTATCCCGGTGCCGCGTCTGCTGCGGGCACGATTTACCGGTGCGTTTGATTTGCGTATTCCCGATGCCGTGTTCCTTGGTTCGTTTACGCCGGAGGGTGCGAAACTGCCACCGATCTTCGAACCTCTGGCTCCGCCTGCAGCTCGTCCGAATGATCTTTCGATTCTGGGCTCTGCGGATGCGCCCTACACAATCTTGCGTGTGGCGAGGCGGCATGGGGCGTGTGTGGGCGGGAACTCAGCGGGGTCGTTTTGCGCGAGTGATCTCGATTGTCCTGGATCTGGGGTTTGCGGCGCCACGTGCGCCCGTAGCTTTGTTCCCTGCCAGGGCGACGAAGATTGCGGCCCTGGAGTCCGCTGCGGTCAGCTTTTCGATCCGGCGATATTGCGCGGCGAAGACGGTGTGCTGTTCATTGCACCGACGGGGGGTGGCACGATTTCGGGTTGTGGTTCGGGCGGTGACTGTGTCGCCTACGAATTCGAGGCGGAACTACCGGTTCCGCTCGAGGGGCTCGCTGAGACGAATGAGGTGCGAGCGTTCGCGGTTCGCGAAGCGATCGACGGTGTAGACCGCAATGGAGACACCGATGCGATCGATACGGTGCTGGTCGTACGCGACCGCTCGAGCGGTGAACCTCGTCCGATCCCGATCGTCGATGGTTGCGCGATCGATAGCTCCGCCGAGGGGCGTTCGATGGCGCGAATGTCGGTGCCACCGTTTTCCTTTCCGGCGTTGGCGGTCGAGGGGCAGCACGTCGCCTTCTTGGAGTCAGAGTTGAGCAGCAATCACTGCGATCTGAACGGCGACGGAGATCGCAGCGATTTGATCCCGCGTAGCTTTGGACTGGTCGACGGCGAAATTGGAACTGGCACCTGCAGTGATGGGTCGCTGTGCCGGGAAGACAGTGACTGTATAGGAAGGTGCCTGTTGCGTGCGGTCTCGCCGGCGCTGGTGATCGACGGCCAGAGCTTGGGCCTGTCGCGCGGGCGGTTTTTTTTCCGCAGCTCTGAGGCGGCCATGGTGCGTCGAGGAACAGACATCCTTTCCGTGACCCAAAGAGGGAGCCCTGGAGATGGCTTCTCTGGGCGACCTCGGATCAGTCGCGATGGGA
Source organism: Deltaproteobacteria bacterium (assembly GCA_029262455.1). Classification (GTDB taxonomy): domain Bacteria; phylum Desulfobacterota; class Binatia; order HRBIN30; family CADEER01; genus CADEER01. The sequence goes on from JAJCZJ010000090.1 coordinate 84,473, forward strand.
CGACCTTGGTGTACGCGAGCGGTGCGACCAACTTGATCGGTGCGCGAGGCGACGGCAATCAGTCCGGTGACGTCTACGTCCGAGAACTTTGCGCCGAGTGTTCGCAGGCGTCACAGCGCGTATCGGTTTCGAATTCGGGGGCTGAAGGCAACGACGACGCGTTCGGCCAGCCTGACATCTCCGACAATGGCCGATTCGTCGTCTTCGGATCGCACGCTGACAATCTGCTTGCAGACAGTCCTACTGGGCCCGGCGCATTCGATCGAAACGAGGTCGGTGATATCTTTGTTCGCGACCGCTGTACGGGGTCTGCGCCGGCCGGATGTGCGCCGTCGACGACGGTGATGAGCGTGGCGTCCGATGGCTCAGCGGCAAACGGGGCCAGCCACGGATACGCGATGTCGGGCGATGCCTTTCTGGTGGCGTTTGTGTCTGAGGCGACGAACTTGGTGGACGAGTCGCTTGCTGCTGGACCGCATGTGTTTGTGCGAGAGCGATGTGTGATCGGTCGCCAGGAGCGGGCTGAATGCATTCTCCGGCTTGGTGGACCTGCTGGCACTCGGGTGATCGGGGCCGAGGTCGGCGCCGATGAGACGGCTCCGGTTTCAATGAGCCGTAGCGGCCGTTTTGTCACCTTCGTTGCTGCCGACGGACGCGGCATGCTCTACGATTTGGATCTCGACGAGTTGCAAACGGTCACTTTGTCGGTGACGGGGGATGATCGTACTGGAACTCCCCACGCGGTGTCGGCAGATGGGCGCCTGGTGCTCTTCGTGAGCGACGCAAGCGACCTGATCGAACAGGGGACGGATACGAACGGCGTCAGTGATGTCTTCGTCCGCGACCGTTGTCGTGTCGACGGCCTGCCGATTCGTGGCTGTGAGCCTGGCAATCAGCGGGTCAGCGTTGCGCTTTTGGGCGGCGAGGGGGATGCCGAGTCCGTTGCTCCCGCGATGTCGGATGATGGGCGTTGGGTCGTGTTCGCCAGTCTGGCTTCCAATCTCGTCGGTCCTGATGGTGACCGCAATCAGCTCTTCGACACCTTTCTTGCGGATCTCATGTCTGGAGTTGTGGAGAGGGTCAGCGAGCGCGACGATGGTGGGGAGTCGGCAGGATCATTCTCTCCTGGCGGTTCGGACGTGTCGAGCGATGGGCAAGTGGTTGTGTTTGCCAGCGGCGCTAACGACCTAACCGATGGTCGCGACTCGAATGGGGCGATTGACGTATTCGGTTCGACGGCAGAGGGCGCCGGTGAGGTTGATTCGGCCCTCTTCGCGGACGGAGAGCCAAACGATACAGTCCTGGAAGTCGTCGATCTCGGGACCCGCACCTTGACGACTCTGTGCCCATCCGGAGCGGTTTCTGTGGGTCCGCGGCTCACCGCGTTCTTGCGCCCCGAGTCGGTCGTCGGAACCGACGAATGCCCGGGAGGGCCTCTCAATGGGGACGGCGATGTCGAGGACGAGGTCGTTCACGTCTGGTCGTCGGGCGTTGCCGTGTCGTTGGAGCGGTCGGCGGTGGCGATCGCAGCTTCCAGGGATTCGGCCTTCGACTATTTGGCGGCTCTGGTCTCCGAGAGTGGCGACGGTGTGGACTACAATCAAGACGGCGATCTGGATGACCGTGTTGTCCAGACGTGGCATGAAGATCCACCGCAGTGGTCGAATTCTGAAGCAGTCGCGGACTCCGTGTTTACTTCCGGCACTTGGGTGGCGTTTACGACCCGGGAGGCGGATCACGGCGCAGATCTGAGTGGCGACGGGTTGTTGTCGGCCCGTGTTCTGCGCGTATCGGATAGGCTGAGTGTCCCGTCGGCTGTGGTGAATACTCGCCAGACCGTCGAGGATCTGGTGATAGGCGTAGACGCACCGTCGGCCTGTGGTGCCCAGCTGATCGCCATACGAACATCCGAGCGGTTGCAGGGGCGCAACTTGAACCGTCAGAGCGAAGGATCGCTGACTGGTGATGCCGACCTAGACGATGATGTTCTGCAGGTTTACGACTTGCGTACGCAGGAGATCCGCAACTCAGGACAAGCAATCATTCCCTGCAGGATTCCGCAGTGCGATCCGCGCTTTCCCTACAGAGTCACCGGCAGCAAGGTGTCGTTTCTGACCCGAGAGTTGGATCAGGGCAGCAGTGATCTGTCCGGCGATGGGCAGGTTGGAGGCATCGTGCTGCAAGTTTACGATGCTTGTACTGGGGCGGTGACGACGATTGGGCCCGTCTCGGAAGATGGCGACTCGGACCCGTTGCTCGACGCCGTGCGCGGCCGCACCTTCGTCGCACCGGCGGGTCAATGCAACACGGAAGAAAGGTGCGATCCGGCAGTGAGCGGCGGTTGTGGGGCGGGGGCATCGTGTTTGGATGACCGCTGCAATGCTGCCACAGGGGCGTGTTTGGCGCAGCCGGGTCTGGCTTGTGGACGCGATGCCGATTGCAGGCGTTGTGTTCTGCGGCAGCCCGCGACCTGTGTGCGGCAGAGCGATTGCCCGCGCGACACGCTGTGCGTTGCGACCGCGGTGTCTGTCGGGACCGGGGTGGCCGATACCGACCAGGACGGGGTTCCGGACGATCAGGACAACTGCGCCGAGGAAGTCAATCCGTCACAGGGCAACGCCGATCGCGACATGGTCGGTGATCAGTGTGATGGGCAAACGACCCCGCGTGGAGTCCTTGGTCGTTCTTTGTCTCTGCGCCAACGTGCCGGCGACGCAACATCGCGCAGACTGGCGGTCGCGCTGCGCGATGGATTTCTCGGGGCGGCACTCACCGCAACCGGGGAAGCCCCGAGCCGTGAGGGGATGGAGATCGACGTTTCGAACCCTGCGACGGGGGAACGAGCGACCCTGCGCCTGCCCGCCAGCCGCTGGCTGGCGAGAGTTCGAGATGAAGAGGTCCGTCGCTACGAGTACCGGGATCCCCGCGGCATCGATGGTCCTTGCACGCGAGCGTTGTACGCGCCGGGAAGGATTTTGAAAGTTTCCTGCCGCGGCGAAGAGATTGAGTTCACCCTCGACGAACGCGTCCAGGAGCAGCTCGAGATCGAGGTGCGTATCGGCAGTGTGCGGCAGTGTGCCCTGTTTGGCGGCACGGTTACGCGAGATCGCCCGGTGGCCGCCGACCGGTCGGGGGCGTTCCGGGCGCGGAGCGCGCCGCGCCCCGATGGCTGTACGGGTGAAGCGGTGGCCGGGTCCGCGAGCTGATGATTTCGATCAAGGACCGAGCGGTCGTTGTCGGGATCGGGCAGACGCGATTCGGCAAGAACCTCGAAGATAGCGAGCTATCGCTCGCCTGCCAGGCAATCTCCGCGGCGATCGACGACGCAAGTCTGGACGCCACGGATGTCGACGGCTTGGCGATGTTCTCGATGGAGGACGGTCGGGAAGTTCATGTTGCGCGGGCGGTGGGTATCGGCGACGTAACGTTCTTTTCCCAAGTCGGCTACGGCGGCGGGGCCGGCTGCGGCGTGGTCGGACAGGCCGCGTTGGCGGTAGCCACCGGCCAGTGCGAGGTCGCCGTGGCGTGGCGTGCGCGCAAGCGGGCATCGAAGGCGAGTCGACCGTGGGCGCAGGCTCGGCCAACGGTCGGTGGAGATCAGCAGTGGTCGCGGCCCTTTGGGCTACTGCGTCCGGTGGACGAAGTCGCGATGCTGACCCGGCGCTACATGCACGAGTTCGGCGCGACGCGTGATCATCTCGCCAATGTTGCCTTGGCGTTTCGCAAGCACGCGAACCGCAACCCGCAAGCAACGATGTACGAGAAGAGCATGTCTCGCGATCAGTACATGAACGCGCGCTGGATCTCGGAGCCGCTATGTCTGTTCGATAACTGCCTCGAAACCGACGGGGCTTTGGCCTTGGTCATCACGACGCCTGAGAGGGCACGCGACCTCGAGCAGCCGCCTGTGTATATCCATTCGTACGCTCAAGGGCTTCCGGCACAGCATACGGTCATGACCAACTACTACTGCGACGATCCATTGCGCGGGCCTTCATGGGCGTGCGCGAAGCGGCTGTGGGAGAATAGCGACATCCAGCCCGCCGACGTCTCGTGTGCGCAAATCTACGACGCGTTTTCGCCGTTGGTACCGCTTTCGTTGGAGGGCTACGGTTTCTGCGGGCGCGGCGAGGGCGCGGAGTTTACGAACGACGGTGCATTGGAGTGGCCGAACGGAAGGCTGCCCACCAACACCTCGGGGGGCGGGATGTCCGAGGCCTATGTGCACGGCTTCAATTTGGTCCTGGAAGGCGTGCGCCAGATGCGAGGGAGCTCGACTTCTCAGGTCGAGAACGCCACCAGCTGTCTGGTGACGAGCGGCGAAGGTGTGCCGACCAGTGCGTTGCTGCTGCGCAGCTGAGGCGGAGTGATTGATGGAAAGTGGAAGACTCTTGCCGGACATCGAAGACGAAGATGGCCGGCCGTTTTGGCAGGCGGCCAGCCGCGGCGAGCTGGTCGTTCAGTCGTGCGGCGCGTGTCGTCAGCTGCGTTTCCCACCGCGTCCGATGTGCCCGCGGTGCCAGTCGATTGACCAGGTTTGGGTGAAGGTTTCGGGGCGCGGAAAGATCTGGTCTTGGGTGCTTGCTCACCCACCGCTACTACCTGCTTACGCCGAGTTGGCGCCGTATCCGGTGGTCGTAGTCTCCTTGGAAGAAGACCCGAGCTTGCGAATGGTAGGCAACTTAGTCGCCAGACCGGGTGGCGCCATCAATGAGGTGAGCGCAGACACGATCGAGATTGGCGCTAACGTTTCGGTCGTGTTTGAGGATGTGGACGGAGTGGCGATGCCTCGTTGGATCATCAGCCGCACATGAAGGAGCGGAGCGGGCCGATCAGCGTTTCGGCGCGTAGGCTTCAACGCTTGTTCGGGTCGTCGACGCGATAGATGCGTGCCATCAGCTGTGACACCAACGCAGTCGTTGGTATCGTGTACCCGACTCTCTGGGCTTCACTTAGGGCGATGGACAGATCCTTGTCGGCGATGGCGAGACGGCCGCGCATGTAGTCCTGGATTCCGTCACTGTGAACGGTCGGATCATCCATCTGCACAATGCCGTTCATGAACGTGCCGCACGATTCGTTGAGCAGGCCGTTCGATTTCGTCACTTCCTCGTGGGCCTCGTTGCGCACGCCGAGGTGTTTGAGCAAGTTGAACGCTTCGTAGATTCCAGAGAAGGCGATGTACTGCAGGGCGTTGTTGCAGATCTTGGTGTAGGTCGCCGAACACAGCGGACCGGTATAGACGATCTTCTTTGCCGACGTTTCGAAAGCGGGTTTGTATCGTTCGAATGCGGACTCGTCGCCGCCCACCATGTACGTCAGGGCCGCCGCTTCAGCAGCCATTGGTCCGCCGGTGACCGGCGCGTCGAGTACCTGCATGCCGCGATTCTCGGCTGCTTCGGCTACCTCGCGAACAGTCTCCGGAAATACTGTGCTGTGGATTGCTAGAATCAAACCCTCGTTTTCGGCTTCGAAGAACCCGTCCTTGCCGAAGCAGACGTCGCGCACGTCATTGTCGTCGCGCACGCAAATACCAATGAGGTCCGAGTTGGCGGCGAGCTCTGCCGGAGTCTTGGCTGCGGTGGCGCCCAGGGCAACGAGCTCTTCGACCGGCGGGTCCGCTACGTCATAGACGCGAGTCTCGAGACCTTTTTCGATCATGCAACGGGCCATCGGCTTGCCCATGATCCCCAATCCTATGAAACCCGCACGTACAGACATCGCATCTCTCCTCGCTGATTTGGTTGCGAATAGGGCATTTGCGTAGCAGGCGCAATGTATCTGGTGGGTCGGTGTGGTAGCAGTATACGCGTAGGTCAGGCTTAAGCCTGACAACTCTTCGAACTTGGGAGATTGCTGCCAGGCGAGTCCATTGTCAGGCTGAAGCCTGACCTACGGGTCGGAGAGGGCGTTCGGAGTTTGCATCGAGCGAATTCCGCGGTACTAGTTGATGTTGAACTCTTCGAGTTGAGCGGCTCGACCGTTATGGAGGCATCGCATGGATTTTGACTTATTGATTCGCGGCGGGACGTTGATTGACGGTAGCGGTGGGGAGCCGAGAGTTGGTGATGTTGGCATCCGCGACGGCAAGATTGTCGCTGTCGGCGACGTATCGGGTGATGCTGAGCGAACGATCGACGCGACCGGATTGGCGGTGACACCCGGGTTCGTCGATATCCATACCCACTACGACGGTCAGGCGACCTGGGACCCGCAGCTGGCGCCGTCCTGTTATCACGGCGTGACAACGGTGGTGATGGGCAATTGTGGCGTTGGGTTTGCTCCCGTGCGACCCGATCAGCACGACTTCTTGATCCAACTGATGGAAGGAGTCGAGGACATCCCCGGGGCCGCCCTGCACGAGGGGATCCAGTGGGAGTGGGAGAGCTTCCCCGAGTATCTCGACGCCCTCGATGCGCGCCAGTACTCGATGGACATTGCGACCCAAGTGCCGCACGGCTCGGTCCGGACCTATGTGATGGGCGAACGCGGTGCCAACAACGAGGCGGCGACTCCGGAAGATATCAAAGCGATGGCGGCGATTGTCCGAGAGGGGATGCAGGCAGGCGCCCTTGGCTTCTCGACCTCGCGTACGATTGCCCACAAGGCGATCACTGGTGAGCCCGTGCCGGGTACATTCGCGGCGGAGGACGAGCTTTTCGGCATCGGACGTGTCTTGGGCGAGCTCGACCGTGGCATCTTCGAAGTTGCGGGCGCCGGCGCAGCCGGTGAGGACGTCATTGCACCGAAGACGGAACTCGACTGGATGAGGCGGCTGTCGGCGGAGATCGGACGGCCGATTACCTTCGGAATGTTGCAGGTCGATGCGGCTCCGGACCTGTGGCGCGAGCTTCTCGAGTTGTCCGCGCAAGCGGTGGGTGAAGGCTCGCAGGTATATCCGCAAGTCGCGGGGCGGCCTTTTGGGTTGTTGATCGGCCACCAGGCAACGTTTCACCCATTTAACGACTATCCCTCCTACGCGGCGTTGATGTCGCTGTCTTTCGATGAACGCATCGAACGGCTACGCGATCCCGAAGTCAAAAAGGCGATCCTGGCGGAGGCCGCGGCAGCCCCGTCGCCACTTTTCGCCGCGATGGGACGGACCTTCCCGATGGGCGATCCGCCGAATTACGAACCAGGCTATGAGGATTCGGTCGAGGCGATCGCCAAGCGCGAGGGGCGCGATCCAGGTGAGTTGATCTACGACAAGATGCTCGAGCGGGATGGGCGGGAGTTGTTCTTGGTGCCGGTGCTCAACTACTCGCGTCTCACTGCGGATCCGATTCGGGAGATGATGTTCCATCCCAACGCGGCACTCGGATTGGGTGACGGTGGTGCGCATTGCGCGACGATCTGTGACGCGTCGATCCAAACCTTCATGCTCACGCATTGGGTGCGCGACCGAACGCGCGGCGAGCGGATCCCGGTTGAATTTGCCGTGAAGCGCATGACGAAAGATACGGCGGACCTCTACGGACTGCCGGATCGCGGCGTCTTGGAGGTTGGGAAGAAGGCGGATATCAATGTGATCGATCTCGAGGGGTTGCGGCTCGAAGCGCCTGAGATGATCTACGATCTGCCTGCTGGCGGTAAGCGCTTCATGCAGCGAGCGCGCGGTTACCGCGCGACCGTTGTCAACGGGGAGGTCACGATGGAGAACGACGAACCAACGGGCGCATTGCCGGGTCGCCTGGTGCGCGGAGGTCGTTGAGCTTCTTTTCGACAGGTGGAGCGGCGCGCTGCTGAGAGCGCGATTTGTGGTCATCCACGCTGCAGCGTGGAATGTTTTTCGGGGGGAAACGTTGCAGCGCTTTGGATTTGCACTGGCGACCGTGGTGCTTGGGATCGTGATCGGTCTTGGGGTCGTAGAGTTGGGCTTGGCAGTCTTTGGCCCCGGCGGCGTGCACGACGCGACCGGTGGCCCGCAAAGAATGCATTACATCTACACCAACACCGGGTTGGGGAAGTGTTACCCGTCCGACAGTCGAGAGTATTTCCCGCACGATTTGACTGATCCCGAACAGCTCGCCGCTATGCGCGAGCTCATTGCAGATGTATCGGACCTTCCAGATGAATTATCGCCGGCCGAAAAGGTCGATCATCTGCGGGACAACGCGCCGTCTTGTAACAACATCGAACTCGTAGCTCTCAACACAGGGCCGAATCCGGAACGACCCCATTCCACTCTCGTGATCGGTGATTCATTCGCCTTTGGCGAAGGGCTGCGGATCGAGGACTCGATCGGTTATTCCCTGGCGCGCCGCTTTCCGGCGAGCAATTTCGTTAACATGGCCTGGCCCGGAGCGTCGTTGGAGACTCTCTACGACGTGTCCAAGCACATCGATCGCTACAAGGCGGTTCTTTATCTGTACAACATCAACGACCTGTATCGCACCGCCAAACTCGACCAACGAAGCTACGAACTGCACAGCGTCAACCGCGAGCAGGAAGTGGCCGAGCCACTTGAAAATAGCGGTCGTCTTTTCGGATACTGCGGCTACTTTCGCGCTTGTCAGCTGCTCGAGCGTCGCGATGCCGAGATTCACCGGAGTCAGGCTTCCATCGACTTCTATCACGACCTCTATTTCTCGGATGAGAATGATGAGCCGCGTGAGCGGTCATTCGCGAAGATTGCGGCAATGAAAGCGGACATCGAGAGGCAGGGGGCGCGTTTCGTCGTGGTCATGTTTCCGCTCTTCTACAAAGCCCCTCTCGCCGACTATCCGCTCGGCCGGATCCACGATTACGTCCGCGAGCGAGTCGAGGGGCTCGGCATTGAGTTTATCGATTTGCTTCCGGCCTACGACGGGTACATGACCTGGGACGATCTCACTGTGCATCCGCTAGATCGTCATCCAAGTGCCAAGGCGGTTGATGTGGCTGCAGAGTATCTGTCGAGTCGCCTGCAGCTGGAGTGACTACGGCGTTATCATGACCTTTCCGGCAACGTTTGGATCGCGCGCCGTATCGAGGGCGAGTTCGATGTCGGCAAGGGAGAAATGGTGCGTGATCGCCGGGGACAGATCGTGTTGGGTGAGAATCTCGACCATCTCGCCGTAGTTCTCAGGGTACGCCATCGATCCTGCGATGGTCAGTTGTTTGGCCATGACCATGGTGAAATCCACTGGCTCTGGATCGCGGTGCAGAGCCACGACGGAGATTGTTGCGCCGGGCCCGGCTTGGCCGATGATGTCACCGATGACTGTGGGGGCACCTGAGGCTTCGATGTATGCGTCGGTACCGTTCATCGGCAAGAAATCGAGAAACATTTTGGTTCCGTGAAGAGTCTTGAGCTCTTCCCAGAGATGATCGCGCGTCGGATTGAGAGTTTTCTTCGCGCCGAGTTGCTCGGCGATTGCGAGTCGGTTGTCGGATAGATCAACGATCGCAATGTCGTCGAAGCCGCGATAGCGGAGAGCAGCCAGCGACATCAAGCCGATCGGTCCGGCGCCGAAGATGGTCACCTTGTCGCCAGGGCTGAGGCCGGCTCGGTTGACTGCCTGCATACCGACACCGAGTGGTTCGGCCAGCGCGGCGCGATCAAAGGGGAGATCGTCGGGAATCGGGAAGAGAGCGGCGGCGCTATCGACGTCACGAACCAAGACTTCGGGGCTAAACGCACCGGTGTCGCCGCCATTGCCGATCATGTTGGAACCAGCGAGCGGATTGATGACGACCCGGGTGCCGGGTCGGTAGTTGCGGACGTTGTGGCCGACGCGATCGATAGTGGCGGAGAACTCGTGCCCGAGCGGCAGCGGGTCGGGGCCCGGCCCGGCGACACCGCCGATCTTGATATAGCCGAGGTCCGAACCACAGATGCCGCAAGCCTCGACACGGACGACGGCATCGTCGGGTCCTGGCTCGGGCGCGGGGACGTCGTCGAGAGCAACTTTGCCAGGGCCGTGGATCCGTAGAAGCTTCATCCTCGGGACCCTAACGCAAGGTTGGAGATTCGTACAGCGAGCCTTGCCGAGCAAGGCATGCGGCGGTTAGGTTCGCCCGAGCTAGGGACTCATCAGGATGACGCGTGCAGGATTGACGGTGGCTGAGAGCGCGGCCGTTCTTGCGGAGAGGCTATGGAGCAGAGTGTATTTGGACGTATGGCGAATGGGCAGACCGTCCATGCGTTCAAATTGGCGAACACGAGCGGCCTGCAAACTCAGATTCTCGACTACGGCGCGATCGTTGCGTCACTGCGCGTACCTGATCGCGAAGGGCGCCTTGCCGATGTGGTGCTCGGATTCGATCGTCTCGAGCCTTACATTGCGAGCTCGCCATACTTCGGGGCTGTGGTTGGCCGCTACGCCAATCGCATTGCCGGAGGGAGATTCGTCCTCGATGATACGGAGTACCGTCTCGCCGCGAACAACGGCCCGAATCATTTGCACGGAGGTGTGCTCGGCTTCGACAAGGTGCGATGGCAGTCGGAGGCCTTTGTTACCGACGTCTCGGAAGGGGTCGTGTTGCGGCACGTCAGCCCGGATGGGGATGAGGGGTATCCTGGCAATGTCTCAGCTAAGGTGGTGTACACACTGACTTCTGATGGTGAGTTGGCGGTGGAGTTCAAAGCAACCACCGACAAGGCGACGCCGATCAACCTGTCGCAACACTCGTATTTCAACCTGGCGGGGAACGGTGACATTGGCGGACACCTGCTTACGCTCGGCGCATCTCGGTATACCCCAGTAGACGCCAATCTCATCCCAACCGGTGAGGTGGTGTCGGTTGCCGGTACGCCATTCGACTTTCGCGAAGCCACTCCCATCGGCCGCCACATCGATGCCGACGATGAGCAGATTCGTCGTGGTGGAGGCTACGATCACAACTTCGTCCTCGACCGTGACACCGCCGGTTTGTCGCGGGCTGCGCGCGTAGTCGAGCCACAGAGCGGGCGCGTGCTCGAAGTGTATACGACCGAACCCGGGCTCCAGTTCTATTCGGGTAATGCGCTGGATGGTGCTGCGATCGGTAGGGCGGGTGAGCCGTACGCTAGGCGGAGCGGCTTCTGCCTGGAAACACAGCACTTCCCCGACTCGCCGAACCAAGCGCACTTTCCATCGACCATCTTGCGGCCGGGACAGGTGTACCGATCCCGGACGGTGTTTAGGTTCGCACTTGCATGAATTGATGTTGCCGTAATTCCAATTCTTGAATAACGCCAGTTCGTGTGACAATTGTTTTCGCATCGACTTTCACGATTGGGGTAGGCATGTCCGATGACAGACTGACGATGGTTGGTGCGGTAGGTTCGCCGTATAGCCGTAAGTTGCGAGCGATCTTACGCTTTCGGCGAATCCCGTATGTTTGGGTTCATCAGGGCAGTCCAGAGGCGGCGGGGTTGCCGCGGCCGCGTGTCGAGTTGCTTCCTCAGTTGATCTTGGAGAACGAGTCCGGGGTCTTGAAAGCACGGACGGATACAACTCCCTTGATCCGAGACTTGGAGACGCGTTTTCCGGTCGGGCGATCGGTGATTCCGCCCGATCCGGCAATCGCGTTCCTCGATGCTCTCGTCGAGGACTACGCCGACGAGTGGGTGACTAAGTGCATGTTTCACTACCGGTGGGCATTTGCACCGGATGTAGCGAAGGCGGCTGAGATCCTGCCGAGGTGGTTTCGCATCAACCAGCCGGAAGCCTCGGCCAAAGCGGCGGGTGTTCAGTTCTCGGAACGCCAGGTGTCGCGTCTCTGGGTCGTGGGGTCCAACGAGGTCACGGCATCGTTGATCGAGGATAGCTATCGACGGTTGCTAGCGTTGCTCGACGCACACCTTACCGAGCACCGCTTTCTTCTCGGTGGGCGGCCGGGAGTTTCAGACTTCGGCTTATACGGCCAACTGACGCAACTCGTCGGGTTTGATCCGACCTCTGCGGCAATCGCCTTGGAGGAAGCGCCGCGTGTAGCGGCGTGGGTCGACATCGTCGAGGAACTATCGGGCGTTGAGGTAGAGGAAAGCGATTGGATGGAGCGGGATGCCGTGCCGGATACGTTCCGCAATGTCCTCACCGAGGCGGGGCGGGTGTACGCGCCATTCTTGCTGGCGAACGCGGCGGCGTTGGCCGAGGGTGCCGAGCGTGTCGAATGCGATATCGACGGCCGACGGTGGGTTCAGAAGCCGTTCCCGTATCAAGGGAAGTGCCTGCAGTGGCTGCGGCGCGACTATGCTGCACTAGTGCCGAGCGACCGATCGTGCGTCGACGACATGTTGCGAGGGACGGGCTGCGAAGCGATGTTCGCGACGTAGGCGGAGGTGTCGGCTGACAACAACCCAACCCCATGGAGGGCGGAGCCTTGAGATGTTTTTTCGCGAGGGGCGGGTGTTCAATGCCCGGTGGGAATAAATTGTAACGTGGCTTGGGCCTAGTGGCCGCTGAACTTTGGCTCGCGGCGCTCTTTGAACGAGTTGACTCCTTCTTCGGCATCTTCGCTGGCTGCGAGGCCGCGCTGTACGCTGGTGAAGTTCGAGTAGCACGCCTCTTCGCCTTTCTCTGCGTACAATTGCGCCGAGGCTTTGGTGGCTTGGATGGCCAGTGGAGCTAGCTTGGCGATCTTTTCTGCCAACTCGATGGCGCGGTCGAGCTGGGTGCCGGCTGGGACCACTTCCTGTACCAGCCCGCAGCGGTGCGCTTCGGTGGCGTCGAATTCGTCGACCACTAATAGATGGTACATGCCGTTGCCCCAGCCTCCGCGCTCGACGAAGCGGAAAGTGGCGCCCCCGGTGGCCATGATGCCTCGTTTTGGTTCCAGTTGGGAGAACCTGCAGTCGTCAGCAGCGACGACGATATCACCGGCGAGCATCAGCTCGATGCCGGCAGTGTAGGTGATGCCGTGTGCAGCCGTCAGGATGGGCTTGGTGGAGCGCCGGCCTTCGAGTCCGAACGGGTTGACGCGATCCTCGCGCGCCAGTCGATTGCCGCCCTTCATTCGTTCGCGCCATTTCGGCAAATCGAGGCCGGCGGTGAAGTGCTTGCCGTGCCCGAAGAGGATCCCAACGCGCAACTCTGGATCGTCCTCGAGAGTCGTGTAAGCCTCTCCCAGCTCGCTCAGCATCTTTGGCGTCAGGCCGTTGTACTTTTCGGGCCGGTTGAAGCCCATCAAGTAGATGGGCCCGCGGCGCTCGGTCGACACCGAACCGTCTGGATGCGTTTCTTGATTGGCAGTCACTTGGATCTCCTTGTAGGGGCGGGGTACGGGGTACGGGGTACGGGGTGCAGGGTACAGGGTACAGGGTACAGGGTACGGGGTACGGGCCATTCTGGAATGTTTGGCCGGCTTTGGATATCCAGTTGCCAACAGAAAGTGGGTGAGCTGATGGATGCCGACAAGATCGTTAGGGAATTTTGTGCTGCTTGGGGGCGATCGGATATTCAAGCCATTTTGGATGGTTTCACTGAAGATGCCGTTTACCACAACATTCCGATGGAGCCGTGCAATGGCAAGGCGGCGATTCGGGAGTTTGTCGAAGGGTTTCTCGCGACCAGCGACGGCGGAGTGAAGTTCGATATTCGGCAGCAGCTCGTGAGTGGCAACATCGTGATGAACGAGCGTGTCGATACCCTGTCGGTCGGCGGCAAGACGGTGGAACTTCCGGTTTGCGGGGTCTTCGAGCTGACCGATGAAGGCAAGATCTCGGGTTGGCGCGACTATTTCGATATGGCGCCGTTTGCGGGCATGGCGGGCTGATACGGTTTGCAGTGTGTTTTGAACGGGCGCAACCGCTAGAGGAAGTCGCCGGCCTCCATGTCGATGGCGTGCTGGCCGTGTCGTTCGATCATGGCGCGGAACATCTGATCGCCGCGATCGTCCTGTCCGGACAGCATCGCGCCAATCACGGTGATGAAAATCCCGTGGAGTGATCCTCGACGATATTGCTCCCAGCATTGTTCGCTGGTGAGTGCGACACCGTTGGAATGAAGTTCTCCGCGGTAGAGCTCGACTAGCTCACGCTCGTGTGCGCGGCGTTCCGCGAGGCGGAGGCCGCCGCCGACGAAGTAGGCTACATCGAATACGCCGCAGCCGTGGGAGCAGGATTGCCAATCGACTACAGCAACTGGTGGTCCGCCGTCTTGGTTGCCGAAGAGCATGTTTTCGAGTCGATAGTCGGCATGAATCATGGTGCGCGGGCCGTCGTATGACGTCGCGAAGGAGGCGAACGAGTCGATGAAGCGTTCGGCGATGGCGTTGGTTTCGGGCGAAATCGCCGACGCGAAGCGCTCGACAAAGCCGGGCCACATCGTCTTCAACATCATCTGACCGAAGGTCGCTCCATCGTCGGTCGTTTTGACCACCCACTCTGCCGCTTCGATGGCGGCCGAACCGGTCAGAGGGCCGTGTAGCTTTGCGGCTTCGCGCAGTGCGATCTCAGCGACTGACGGGTCGCAGCCGGTGATTTGGTCGCCCGGCGCGGCCGGAGTCATGTCCTCCATCAGGATCACGTAGTCGCTGCGGTTGTCGGCGACCATGGCGACGTATGCGCGCGGTGTGCGCATGGGAATCTTCGGCGCGACCTCCTGGTAGAACTGGACCTCGCGCCAATAGCTTCCCTGGGCCGCGGAGCTGTTGCGGGCGACCGGTTCGGCGGCCGGCAGTTTCGCGACGAATGATTGCGGGAGTCTCGGATCCGGCCGATCGTAGGTCACTCTGTAGCGAACGTTGTCGCCCATCTTGCCGGTGCCGATGGTCTTGCTCTCGACGGACGCGACGCGTTGCCCACTCAGCAGGCCGATCTCGTTGAGTGTCTCGGTGAGCCAATCGGCGTTGATGTCTTCAGGTTTGCTGACGAGTTGCGGCATTGGTCGGCAACATTGCGCTACGGACGAATCCTGTCAATTGTGTCGACCTTCTGGATGAGAGAACGCCCGGGAGATTGATGTGTCGCAGGTCCGCTCGAAGAGAATTCGGTACGTCTTGGCCGCTGTCGGCGTGCTGGCCTTGGTCGGAGCGGCCTACTTTGGCCCGGCGGCGCTGCGCCTGTATCGCGTCATTCATCTCTACGACGAGGATCGCATCGTCGGGAACTTTCTCGACATGGAGAAAATCTTCCCAGTGAGCACCATCAAGGCCGGGCCGAACCCTTCCACCTTCGGCCGGGCTCCCGCCGAGCTGCCTGCGACTTTTACGTATGATGGAACCGAGCGCAGCACGGCCGAGTACCTCGACTATAGTTGGTCGACTGGGCTCTTGGTCCTGCGCGGTGGGGACGTGGTGCACGAGCAATATTGGCGTGGCCACGAGAAGGACAACCAACATATTTCGTGGTCGGTAGCCAAGTCGTTCGTCTCCGCGCTGGTTGGAATTGCACTAAATGAGGGGAAGTTTTCCAGTATCGAGGAGCCGATCACGAAGTATCTGCCCGAGTTTGTCGGGACGGCTTACGACGGAGTGCGCATCAAGGACATTCTGCAGATGTCGTCCGGAGTTGGCTTCAATGAGGACTACGGCGACTACGATTCCGACATCAATCGTTTCGGTAGGGTGATTGCGTTTGGTGGTTCGATGGCTGAGTTTGCCGCCAGTCTGAAGCGCGCGCGAACTCCTGGGACGTTCCATCACTACGTCAGTATCGACACCCAGGTGCTCGGAATGTTGGTGGCTCGTGTTACCGGGATGCCCCTGACCCAGTACCTCGAGGAGCGGATCTGGCGGCCTATCGGAATGGAGTACGACGCTTACTGGCTCTTGGACGAGAGCGGGATGGAGGTGGCGCTCGGTGGCCTCAATGTTACGTTGCGCGACTATGGCCGCTTCGGATTGTTGTATCTGCAGGGCGGCGAGTGGGACGGCACACAAATTGTACCGCGTGCTTGGGTGCAATCATCAGTTCGCCCCGATGCGCCGCATTTGGAGCCAGGCGAGGATAATCCGGGCTCGTCGAACAGTTGGGGCTACGGTTATCAGTGGTGGGTCCCCGACCCCGATATGGGCGACTACGCCGCAGCCGGGATTTACAATCAGTACATCTATGTCGATCCGAAGCGCGAGGTTGTGATCGTCAAGAACTCGGCCAATCATCGCTACACGGCAGAGCGCCAGGAATCGAAGGATCTGCACATCGCGATGTTCCGCGCAATTGCGGCGTCTGTCGCCGGCGATTGATCGCGGCAGTCGATCGGGAATAGTGTTCGAAGCGCCTGGCCGGCGCCACTTTCAAGCCCGGCTTCCAAGTTCAGGAGACAACCCATGGTTCGAGCCGTAAAACTAGGAATCAAACGCCCCGCAACAAAACCGCTGTTGCCGGATCCCGAGCGCCGACGCGTCCGACACACGATCTTTTCGGTCGACGATCATTTGATGGAACCGCCGCATACTTTTGAAGGGCGAATGCCGGCGAAGTATACCGACCGGGCGCCGCGGGTCGTCGAAACCGAAGAGGGGCACCAGGTCTGGGTGATTGATGACACTCCGTACTTCCAAGTCGGCTTCATGTGCGTAGCAGGGCGGCCGCAAGAAGATCATCGCCTCGAGCCGGCGCGCTACGACGAGATGCGCAAAGGATGTTGGGATATTCACGCGCGGATCAAGGACATGGACCTCGGCGGCATCTGGGCGTCGGTCAATTTTCCTTCAGGCGTGACTGGCTTTGGCGGTACGTTGTTTTCTGAGTTTGACGACAAGGATTTTGGTCTCGCCTGTGTACGCGCCTGGAACGATTGGCTGTTCGAAGAGTGGCACGGATCCTATCCGGATCGCATCGTGCCGCTGGGGATCACTTTTCTGACCGATCCGCAGATTGGAGCGGATGAGATCCGCCGCAACGCGAAACGTGGGTTCACTGCGGTCACAATGCCGGAACAACCACACCGGCAGGGTTTGCCGCCGATCTTCGACGAGTACTGGGAACCCATCATCCGCGCCTGCGCCGAAACAGAGACGGTGATGAATCTGCACGTCGGTTCCTCAGGGTTTCCGGATATGCCGCCAGGGGCTCCGATGATGGAGCTCGGCGCGACGTTGTTTCAGTCGATGGCGTTCGATTCCTGTGCCGAGTGGCTGTGGAGCGGCTGGCCGGCGCGGTACCCGGAACTCAAGATTGCGATGTCTGAGGGAGGCATTGCGTGGGTGGCTGGATTGATCGACCGCCTCGACAATCTCATGGCTCGTTCTGGATACGGATCGGGATGGCCGGACAAGAAAGTCGGTCCGTCGGATTGTCTGCGACGAAATTTTTGGTTCTGCATGATCGACGATCCATCGACCATCTCGACCAAGGACGCGATCGGCGTCGAGAATATCCTCTTCGAGTCCGACTACCCGCACGGCGACGGCACCTGGCCAGACACCCAGGATGTAATGGAAAAACTAATCGGGCATCTGTCCGAGAAGGAAATTCGCATGATCGGATACGAGAACGCAGCCGAACTCTACCGCCACCCGGTGTCGGAGGGCTTGCGACCGTAGCCGGACGGATGATCGGAGTTGTGAGCATGCCACAAGCATGCTAATGGGATGCCATGGCGAACCTTCAGGTCAAGGATGTTCCGGCTGAGTTGCATCGTCGCTTGCGGAGCAGCGCAAAACGCCGGGGGACGACGATTCGCGAGTTGGTGCTGGATGCGGTGCGCCGAGAGCTCGACCATGAGCACTTTCTGCGCAGGCTCGCCGATCGTGAGCCTGTAGATCTGGGCGGTTCGGCGGCGGATCTGCTCGTGGCCGAACGGGCTGGACGGGACTCGGGTTGATCGTCGTTGTCGACGCAAGTGTTGCAGTCGAGTACTTGCTGCGAACCGAATTGGGTCGGTCCTGTGCACCGCGACTCGATCATGCCAACCTCGTTGCTCCCGACTTGCTCGACTCTGAAGTGCTGTCTGCACTTCGCCACGCAGTAGGGCACGGGCGGCTCGGCGTCAGGAGAGCCGAGGAGGCTCTGGCCGATCTGGTTGAGTGGCCGGTGCGCCGAATCCCGAGCCGCGACCTGGTTCGCGACGCGTGGCGCTTTCGTCAGAATGCCAGCGGCTATGATTCAATGTACCTGGCGGTCGCTTGGCGCTTCGAGTCGCCTCTAGTGACCGCCGACGGTCCACTATCCCGTGCTCCCTCGATGGGAGTCCTGATAGAGAATGTCCGGATCTGATCGATTGCAGCTCAAGGTGCTCAGAAACTCTGGCTGATTTCGACGCCCCACCAGCGCGGGGGTTGGTAGTACTTTCCGACCACGAGTGTTGCGCGTGGGCCGAGAGCGATCGAATCGCGGAAGTACTCCTCGTCGGTCACGTTGTTCACGAACAACGCAAGACTCGTCTTGTCGTTGTTGAATGCGTAGGTCGAGCGAAGATTGAGCAAGTGGAACTTGGGTTGGATGAGCTCCGGAAGCTCGATCGCCCAGTTGGTCGTCCGGCTCTGCCAGGACCAATCGAGGCGTGGCGTGAAACTTCCGTCGGTCCACGCGGGGCCGAGGTCGGCGATTTCGAACGAGTATTGTGCTCCCAGGTGTGTTTGCCACTCTGGAAGAAAGTTGAACCGCTGGCCGGCCCGGTTGATGAGTTCGTCTGTACGCGAGTGTCTGGTATTTGCGAAGTCGTCGTAAACTGCGTCGAGGTACCCTGCCGAAGCTCGTACGGCCATCTGCGGCAGGGGCTGGGCAAGTAGCTCGATTTCGAATCCCTGAGCGGTCGATTGGCCGGCATTGGTCGTCAGGATATCGAAAACCGGGGCAGCGCAGGTGTCGCATGGAATCACTTGCGGAATCTGCTGATCGCTGCGTTGGTGGCGGAAGTAGGCGGCACTCAACGAGAGTCGGTGATCGAAGAGAAGGCTCTTCACGCCCCACTCCAGGGACTCGATTGTCTCCGGCTTGAATGGGATGCGAAGGGCGTCGGTGGTGAAGCGCGCATCGCCATTGAAGCCGCCGCCGCGGAAGCCTTCGCTGTAGGTGAAGTATCCCATGAGGTGTTCGACCTCGACCACTTCCAGCCACGAGTCCGGTACTGTGAGGGAGAGGGTGCCCATCGGCGAGGCGTCAGTGAAGATCTCGGACTCACTGAAGTTGACGGGAAGCGGATCTCCGGAGAGGGGATTGCCCTCCTCGACCTCACCGTTCGGCTGGCGCAGTATACGGGAGAGTCCCTTCTTTTCCTGGGTGTAGCGAATGCCTCCGGTAAGGCTCAGCCATTCCCAGGGAGTGAAGGTGGCTTGGCTGTACACCGCCCAGTCCCAATTGCTCGTTTTCACGTCGCCCCGGCTCAGACCGAGACCCAGCGGCGGCTCAGAAACCAATGTTCCAGGGAGGAGGCTTACGCCAAAGTTGTTCTCGGCGTTTTCCCAATAACCAAAGACGCCGCCGACGACCTGAATCCGGTCATCGGCTGCCGACATGTTGACCTGCATCTCCTGCTGAATCTGGCGTTGCTCGCCGGGCGCGCCGCCGATGTCGACGACCTCGCCCGCTCGCGGTCCGGTCCCGGTGACCAGATTCGGTCCGCCTCCGGCCGTAGAGGCAGTGAAAAGCGGGAAGGGGGTTTGATCCAAATCGGTGCGTCCGCGTGGCCGTTGCTCGCGCCAACCCGATCGGAGCATGACGCTGACGTCTTCGAAAATCAGCAAGTTTCCGACGTCCCAGTTGAGGATCCCCCAGGTGCCGTAGCTCGAGATGTCGAAGAATCCGTGGTCATCCGATTCGACGCGAAACGGCGTGGTGGCGTTGCATCGGTCGCGGTACTCGTCGCGCGAGGATCCATTTGCCGTGAGAATCTGATCGATGGAACCCAGGATCAGTCCGAACGCGGTATCCACCGCTTCTGGCTCGATGTAGATGCACTTGGCCCCCAAGCCTCTGGTATGGCTCTTGGACCACATGCCGCTGACGTCGATGGTAACGTCGTCGCTCGCCAGGAATCGCAGGGACCCCAAGAAGTTGATCGAGTTGCGGTCAGCGACGTCCTCGTCTCGAAAGGAGTTGTAGACGTATCCGTCGTGGTTGAAGCTGGCGAACGTGAAACGTCCGAAGAGCCGATCTTCGAGAGTTTCCAGGCCGAACGCAATTGGCAGGTTCAGCGTCGCTTTGGTGTCGATTTGGTTGTAGCTGCCGGCGCGTATGAACAGCGACGACGAAAACTCGTTCTGTGGCTTGATCGTCGTAATGTTGATGGCGCCGCCGAGAGTATTCTTTCCAAACAGAGTGCCTTGCGGGCCACGCAGGACCTCGACTCCCGCTGTGTCGACGATGTCGAGAATGGTGCCAGGGTTGCGGGCCAGATAGATGCCGTCGACATAAACGCCGACGCCTTGGTCGAAGTGGATGCTGGGGAAGTTCCCGACCCCGCGCATATTGAAGGATGCGGTTTGGCCGTTGGCGCCGCGCAGCATCGTTAGATTCGGAACCATCGTTTGGATCTGATCGATGCTGGTCGTGCCGGTGACGCTGAGTTGATCTGCATTGAAGGCTGTTACTGAGACGGGTGTTTCCTCGAGCAGCTCGGCTCTTTTGCGAGCGTATACGACGATCTCGTCGACCGCCCCGACGCGTTTCGCTTTCGACTCTTGCGCCGGCGACATCGCCGGAACTAGTGCGATGATTGCGACGAGGATGACGACTGCCCTGATGCCTGCTGGATTGATCAACTTGTTCTCCCCCCGGACTTGGCTTGTTTGGTGCACTGTCGCTAACTTGATTGACCTAGTCGGCCAATTTGATCAAGGTTTGCGAGATGTTCTGTGTTTACTCTCGGTTGAGCAGCCCTATGACCGAAGGATCGGTTTTTTGAAGAGATCGGCTCCAAAGGTTGCGATCGTGGGATCCGGGTTTGGTGGTATCTGCATGGGGATCCAGCTCCGTGAGGCCGGCTATGAGGACTTCTCGATCTTTGAGAAGGGCGATGGCCTCGGTGGGACTTGGCGGGCCAATACCTACCCCGGGTGTGAATGTGACATTCCTTCGGCTCTCTACTCCTACTCGTTTGCGCCGTATGCCGAGTGGCCGAGTAAGTGGTCGCACCAACCGGTGATTCTTCACTATCTCGAAAAGTGCGCCCGGGACTTCGGAGTGTTGCCGCATTTGCGACGATCGACGGAGGTCTCGTCGATCGAGTGGATTGAAGGTGACCGAAAGTGGAAGTTGACGACGGCGAGTGGGTTGACTGAGAACTTTGATATCGTCGTCTCAGCGACAGGTCAGCTCAGTCGTCCTCGGTTTCCGAGCATCGAGGGGCTAGACGAGTTTTGCGGTACGGCATTTCACTCGGCGCGTTGGAATCACGATCACGATTTACGCGGCCGGCGTGTCGGAGTGATCGGTAACGCGGCCAGCGCGATTCAGTTCATCCCGGAAATCGCACCGATCGTCGAGCACTTGACCGTGTTTCAGCGCAGCGCGAACTGGATGCTGCGCAAGAACGATCGAGACTATTCCGAACTCGAAAAGAAGGTGCTGCGGGCGTTTCCGGCACTGAGCAAGCTGCGACGACTTTCGATCTGGCTCTTCGGTGAGTTGCTTATCTACCCGGCGATGCGCAGCGGCGAGAGCAAGCTGCGCGAGCGCCTGGTCAACAATACACTCGAGTATATCAACGACACGATTGCGGATCCCGAGCTACGCAAGAAACTGATTCCCGATTATCCACTCGGTGCGAAGCGGATTCTGTTTTCGGACAACTACTATGAGGCGTTGGCGCGCGACAATGTCGACGTCGTGACCGAGTCGATTGAGCGAGCGTGCGCCGAAGGGGTTGTGACGGCGGATGGCCGGACCCACGAAGTGGATACGTTGATCTACGCCTCGGGATTCCAAACCAACGACTTCCTGACGCCGATGCGCGTTGTCGGGTTGGGCGGACAGGTCCTGAACGAGGTCTGGCGCGATGGGCCGGAAGCGTGCTTGGGCATCACGGCGTCGGGATTTCCGAATCTTTTTTTTCTCTACGGTCCCAATACCAATCTCGGCCACAGTTCGATCGTGATGATGATCGAATCGCAGGTGCGCTATGTGATGTCTTGCCTCGACCAGATGACATCGCAGGGAATCGCGGCCGTCAACATGCGGGAAGAAGTGCAGCGCGAATACAACCGCGAGATGCAGGATCGTTTGGCGGGCTCGTCGTGGGCGACGGTCGGTGACAGCTGGTATGTGCACGACGGCAAAGTGACCAACAACTGGCCCGGCCGCACGACCGAGTATCGCAAGCGAACGAAGCACTGCGACCTGGCGGATTTCGAAGTCATCCAGTGAAGGAAGGTGTGGACGTGAGCGAAGCGAGGTCATCGGAGCGCGCAGCGCGTACGGGAGCGGAACCAAGATGAGCGAAGCGAGGTCATCGGAGCGCGCAGCGCGTACGGGAGCAAAACCAAGATGAGCGACGCGAGGTCATCGGAGCGCGCAGCGCGCACGGGAGCGGTGTCAGGATGAGCGAAGCGAGGTCATCGGAGCGCGCAGCGCGCACGGGAGCGGTATCAGGATGAGCGAAGCGAGGTCATCGGAGCGCGAAGCGCGTACGGGAGCGGTGTCAAGATGAGCGAAGCGAGGTCATCGGAGCGCGAAGCGCGTACGGGAGCGGCACCCAAATGAGCGAGATTCTGATCGAGAAGCCGCGGCCACACACGACTGTGATCACGATGAATCGGCCGGAGCGGATGAATTCGATGTCGTTCGACCTGATGGTTCCACTGCACGACGCCCTGGACAAAGTGGCCGAAGACAACGACACCTGGACGGTCGTCTTGACCGGAAGTGGTAAAGGATTTTGCTCCGGTGCTGACACGCGCGACATGGTCCCCCCGCCCAATGTCGACGGTCTGACGTTGACTCGGATTGCCACGCGTTCGATGACTCTACTCGCCGATCTGGTGCCAAAAATGCGCCGCATGCCACAGCCGGTGATCGCGGCGATCAACGGAGCGGCGATCGGTGGTGGCATGTGCCTTTCCCTAGGCGCGGAGATTCGTATCGCTGGAGAGTCGGCCTACTTCCGCGCCGCCGGAATCAACAACGGTCTGACCGCAACTGAACTCGGCATGTCCTTCTTGCTGCCGCGTGCGATCGGGGCGACGCGAGCGTTTGAGATCGCGCTATCGGGTCGCGACGTCGACGCTGAAGAGGCGGCGCGCATTGGGTTGGTTTCGCGAACCGTGCCGGATGACCAATTGATGAATGAAGCGCTCGACCTGGCCGATCAGATCAACGGCTGGAGCACGCAAGGGGTACAACTGACGAAACGCATGATGTGGGCAGGGCTCGAGACCGCAAGCTTGAATGCGGCGATCGAGCTCGAATCGCACACCCAACTCTTCGTACGGCTAACCACGAAGAACTTCGAAGAAGCCGTCAAAGCCCGCGCCGCCGGAAGAAAACCAGTATTCGAGGATTAACAGGAGCCAGGCGCGGGTGAGCACTGGACTCCCAACGGGAGCGAAGTGTCCGCGCACGGAGTCAGGAACCAACATAGGAGATGAGTCTGATGGGGAACGTACGAGTCGAAGAGGAAATTGCAGCAGATGCGGGCAAGGTTTGGGACTTGATGAGCGACTTCGGTGGCGTCAAGTCTTGGAATTCGGGGATTGAGACTTGCGAGGTCGAAGGTGAAGGGGTCGGGATGGTCCGCACCTTGGGGATGGGTGGGATCTCCATCCAGGAGCGCTTAGAGAAGCTCGATGCCGACAACAAAACCTACAGCTATGCGATCATCGGCGGCCCGATCCCGGCGACAGGATATCTGGCGAAAGTCGTTGTTTCGGATGCCGGAGCTGGTCGCACCAAGATCGTATGGACCAGCGAGTTCGAGCCGAATGGTGCCACGGAAGAGGATCTGGTGAAGCTCTTCGAAGGAATTTACCAGGGCGGCATCAAGGCCGTTGAAAAGGCGGTCGGCTGACGGTCTAACTTTTTTTTTGAACCGCAGATGAACGCGGTTGAACGCTGAGAACCTTCGCTACTCGATTGCGGGCTTTGCCCGCAATGGGCGTTTATCTGCGTTCACCTGCGGTTTTTTTTTGGAATTTGAAACGTCGATGCAGCGCGGCGCGCTCGAAAATCTTCGCGCAGAAACGGGATGTTTGCACCAAGGGTTCCGTGGTGGTGCCGCATCCGTGTCTGGCCAAAGAACTACTTGCCCTGAAAGTTCGGCTTGCGCTTTTCGAGGAACGCTCGTGGACCTTCGGCCGCGTCTTTCGACATCATGACTTCCATGCCGTGTTTCTGTTCGATCTCGAAGGCGGCGGGCTCGTCCAGCATCTCTGTTTCGCGCAGGGTTGCGAGAATCGCTTTGACTGCAAGTGGCCCGTTCTCGGCGATACGCGTGGCGATTTCTTTGGCTTTCGTGAGAGCCTGGCCGTCCGCCACCACGTGATTGATCAGACCCAGCTCCCAAGCGCGTTGCGCGGGCAGATCCTCGCCGGCCAGCAGCATCTCCGCGGCCACTGCGTAGCCGATTTGGCGTCGTAGTCGGACGGCGCTGCCGGCCATGGGGAAGAGCCCTCGCTGGACCTCCGTGATGCCGAAGCAGGCGCTGTTGCCGGCAACGCGAATGTCGGTCCCCTGAAGGATCTCGGTGCCACCAGCACGGGCGAAGCCCTCGGCGGCGAGGATGACCGGCTTTTTCGGTCGGTACGTCTTGAGCCAGCAGCCGTAGATGACCTCCCCCTCTTTCAGGACTCTCTCCATCCACGGGCTATCGGCTTTACCAGAAGCGAGCTTGGGGATCTCGGAGAGGTCCATGCCGGCGCAGAAGGTGTCGCCGTTGCCGGTGAGGATGGCGACTCTCAGTTCGTCTTCCTCGTCCAGCCGCACCCAGGCATCGTAGAGACGACACATGACTTCGGAGTTGACGCAGTTCTTCTTCTCGGGGCGGTTGATGGTGACGATTAGGATCGGGCCCTCGGCCTCGACGATTACGGCAGGATCGGACATCGGTAGGTGGCTCCTCGACAACGTTGATGTTTGTAGGCGCGGCGCAACCATGATTGATAGACGAGATCGAAGGGCTCGGGCAAGGCCGTTTGCGTTTCGATCGGGGAGTGACCCATAGTTCCAGGCATGTGGCGAATGGGACTCCAGCTGCCTTTCTATCACTTGTTCCGAACGTCGGGAGGGCCGGGGATGCTCCCGGCCAGTGTTGCGTTCAACGTCCTCTACGCCTGCAACTCGCGTTGTAAGACGTGCAACATCTACGAGCGCAAAGTGAAACCGCTGACGGTTGAAGAATTCGACAAGGTGTTTCACTCGCTCGGAACGACACCGACATGGGCTGTGCTGACCGGCGGCGAGCCTTTTCTGCGCAAGGACATGGCGGACGTTGCTTCTGCTCTGGGACGGCGCTGCGCTCCTTCTTTCGTGACGATCCCGACCAATGGAACCATGCCGGAGCGGACTGTGACCGCGGTCGAGGAAATCGCTCGGCGGAATCCGAAAACGGATTGGGTTCTGAATTTGTCACTGGACGACCTCGGTGAACGACACAACGAGATCCGGCAGACCCCTGGCAACTGGGACAATGCGATCGAGACGTTTAACGGTCTCAAGGGCCTTGGGGCGCGCAATGTGACCGTGGGCATTCACACGTGCCTTTCGTCGTTCAACGCCGATCGCTTCGAGGAGATTCACGATGAGCTCTTGAAGCTGTCGCCCGACTCGCTGATCGTCGAGATGGCAGAGTACCGCGGCGAATTGTTGAATCGCGGTGATGAGATCGAGCCGACGGAGAAGTTGTATAAGCGCGCCGTCGATACTCTGATCGAGCGCCTTCGCGCTGAGAGGGCGGCGACGCGCGCGACCAAGCTGGTGCGCGCCCTGCGCTTGCGCTACTACGAGTTGACCCGTGATTACCTGGCGCGCCGCCAGCAAGTAGTGCCATGTATGGCCGGCTGGATGTCTGCGCACGTCGGTGCTGACGGAGAGGTCTGGACCTGTAGCACGAGGGCGCAGCCCCTCGGCTTCCTGCGTGAGGTCGACTACGACTTTCGCCGGGTCTGGTTCTCCGAGGAAGCCGAAAAATTGCGTACGTCGATTCGCAATCGGGAGTGCGCGTGCCCGATGGTGAGCTCGGCCTACATGTCGATGATCGCCGATTGGCGCAGTATGCTTCGTATCGCTCGCGATGTGTTGGTGTCCTGAAGGTCCCTTGGCGCGCGCCTGTGGGAAGCTCGCCGACTG
The DNA here is from genome assembly GCA_029262455.1 of Deltaproteobacteria bacterium. GTDB lineage: Bacteria > Desulfobacterota > Binatia > HRBIN30 > CADEER01 > CADEER01. The sequence goes on from JAJCZJ010000090.1 coordinate 110,544, forward strand.
ATCTGCCGCGCTGCGTGGTCGGCGTGATGGCGCACAATGAGGCGGCTACGATCGCGTCTGCGCTGCGGTCGCTGCTCGCGCAGGAGGTCGAGTGCGCGACGGTCGAGTCAATCGTCGTGGTTTCGAGCGGATCGACAGATCGTACCGATGAGATCGTACGCCAGCTTGCCGGGGAGGACGACAGGATCGTGCTCGTGACGGAGGTTGATCGTCGAGGCAAGGTCCATGCCGACAATGTGTTCTTCGAGCGCTATCCCGGATTCGACTACTACTCGTTGTGCAACGCCGACGTAATCCTGGCACCGGGTGCCTTGCAGGCCCTGTTGGCGCCGCTCTCGGATCCAACGGTCGGCATTACCGGGTGCCGGGTCGTTCCTCGGATTCGAAGCCGGGACGAACGCGGCTTTATTGAGTTCGCCAATCACGTTCTGTGGGAGGTGCACCATGTAGTCGTGAGTGAGCAGCCGAAGATGGGAGAGGCTGTGGCATTTCGGCCGCTTGTCGACCAAATCCCGGAGACGATGATCGCCGACGAGGCGTATCTCGAGGCGACGGCGCGTCGGCGCGGCCTCAGGGTGGTCTATGTGCCCGCGGCGATCGTTTCGAGCGGCGTGCCGTTGGCGTTGGGTGAGTACTTGAGCGTGCGTCGGCGCAACACCTTCGCGCACACGGTGTTACAACGCGAGTCCGGGCACGAGGTCGCAACTCTGAGCGCGGCGCCGATCGTGCGCGCTCTTGGCGGATTGGTGTTGGAGCGGTTCGGTCGCCACTATGGCGCGGGCTCCAACGGGCGCCGGCGCCATCTCCGGCAGGACCTTCGCGAAAGCTTCTGGCTGTTGGGCGTCGTATTGCTTGAGGTGCTTGCCCGGACCGCCGCCAGCATCGAAGCCAAGGTTGCACCGCACCGTCATCGCCATTGGCGCATGGCGCGGTCGGCGCGAGAGCGCGATGCGCAGAACGACCAATCTACAGGGCGTGGGCCGCGCGGATTGCCGTAGCTACAGACTCGATCGCTTCACGCGGCATAAAGGCCCAGGTCGGGAGCCACATCGATTGCGCCGAGACCCGGCGTGCAACCGGGAACTCATGCCCGATCCAGTCGTTGCGAAAGATCGGTTGGTCGGGCAGGGCGGGCCAGATACTGCGTGCGTCGACGCCGCGCTGTGCACAGCTTTGCAGAATTGCTGGTTTGTGTCGCGAGGCGACGGTATGGAGCCAGGTCGCTTCCTCGGCCCATTGCGCAACCGGGCGGCGTTCGATCGGGAGGTCGCCGAGAAGCTCGTCGTATTGCCTCGACACGTGGTTGCGGGCTGCGACTAGTTCAGCGCAGCGTTCTATCTGTCCGAATCCGATGGCGGCTGCGACGTTCGTCATTCGAAAGTTCTGGCCAATTTCCCGGTGAATGTAGGGATTGGTCGGAGACATGCCGTGGTTGTTCATCAGTGCAATGCGCTCGGCGATGGTGTCGTCATCGGTGAGCGTGCAGCCGCCTTCGCCGGTCGTGATGGTCTTGTTTGCGTGGAACGAACAAATCGAAGCAATGCCGAAGCTACCTACGGGTCGGTCGGCGTAGCGCGCCCCAAAGGCCTCTGCGGCGTCCTCGATGATCGGAATTCCGTGTCGCTCGAGTTGACTGAAGTGGCAGGGGTGGCCAAGTAGGTCAACGGCAATGAGTGCGCGCGTGCGTGTGGTGATGGCTGGTGGGAGTAGCTCCGGATCGATCGTCCAGTCCGCAGCCGTGATGTCGACGAAGACCGGAGTGGCCCCAACGGCCGCGACCGCTGAGGCCGGGGCGGCAAAGGTCAGTGCCGGGACGATCACTTCGTCGCCAGGCCCGATGTCCATTGCCCTGAGGACCAAGGCCAAAGCGCTGGTGCCCGACGAAGTGAGGGTGACGTGTTTTCGCTTTGTATAGCTGGCCAATGAGTCCTTGAGGCGCTGGACGTAAGGACCGCTCGACGAAATCCAACTGCTGTCGATAGCGTCGTGTGCGTACTTCTTCTCGCTCTCGGAGAGCGCGACAGAGGAGAGCGGGACTTTGAGGTTGGGGACCATCGGCATCGTTCCGGGGCGTGGCGCATCAATGCATCAAGAATCTAACTTGGCAAGAAGTATCGGCAGTGCTGGTCTGGCCAAAATGCCTCGTGTAGGTTCCGGCCATGGAATCCCTGAAGGACAAGAACTACGTCATCACTGGCGGTTCCAGTGGTCTCGGGCTCTCGGTTGCTCAGTCGCTAGTCGCTCGCGGGGCTCGGGTTGCACTCGCTGCGCGCCGCGAGGATGTCGTGGCGTCGGCGGCAACCGGGTTGGGGGAACTGGCCATCCCCATTGTGATGGACGTGACCGACAAGGCCTCGGTCGATGCCGGCTTTGACCGGGCTAGCGAAGAACTTGGCGGGCTCGACGGAATCGTCACGTGCGCGGGGCTCACCTTCGCTTATCGGATCGAAGTGCTACCGGAGGAGCGATTACGGCATATTATCGATGTGAACCTGATCGGCACCGTATTCTGCTGCCAGGCGGCGATTCCACGATTGCGCGAGCGCGGCGGAGGACGGATCGTGACGATTTCTTCGGCGAGCGCGCGGCACCGCGAAGAGTTCCCCCACATGGCGATCTACGGCGCGGTGAAAGCTGCCGTCGAGAAATTTTCACTCGAGTTGCGCGATGAAGTAAAGGGCGACGGGATTGCCGTGACCTGCGTGAGTCCTGGGGCATTTGGAACTCCGATTATGGCGAATTTCGAAAAGGAGCCGACCGCCGAAGCGTATGACGCGTGGTGTCGGGACAAGGGCCCCAATAGCGATGGCATGGCCGATCCGAAACTCTTTGGCGAAACGGTCGCGCACTGCCTGTCTTATCCGCCGGGCCTGGCGGTCGACTTCATGGAAGTGCGGCCGAACGTGCCAACGCCGAAGCGCTGAAGCCCGACGGTCAGAGAACTTCGCCCTGCTCGATTCTGGCGTAGAACGGCCCGCGGTTTTCCAGCTCAACGACGTCGCCATCGATCGTGAGGCCGCCGCGGAGCTGGATGTCTTCCGAAGACGAGCCGACCATGACGTCGATCTCGCCGGGTTCGACCACAAGGCGGTATTCGCGGTTGAGAAAGGCGAGCTGCCCGACATAGACGTGAAACGTGATGCGCTTCTTCTCCCCGGGTTGCAGCTCGCATCTCGAAAAGCCGGCGAGTTGCTTGACCGGTCGTGTGACACTGGCTTCACGGTCGCGCAAATACACTTGCACCACTTCTGCACCGGCGACCTTGCCGGTGTTCGCTACCGTGCAGGAGATCTCCACCGTTTCGTCCGCAATGACCACGGTTTCTGAAATGTCCAGATCTGAGATTTCAAATTTCGTATAGCTCACCCCGTGGCCGAACGCGTAGAGCGGGCCCAGCGCGGCGTCGATGTAGCCGTGACCGGCCTCCTCCGAGTATGAGCTCCCGGGCTTGTGCGATGCGTAGACGGGGGTGTGGCCCGCACTGCGCGGGAATGTGATCGGCAGTTTGCCGCTTGGATTGAGAGTGCCGATCAGAGCGTCCGCAATGGCTTTCGGGCCGTGCAACCCTGGACAGCCCGCCCAGATAGTTGCGTTTGCCTGTCGGTCGATGGCGAGAGGACGGCCGCCGAAGAGAATCACCACGGTCGGAGTGCCGCTCGCGATGATGGCGTCGAGAAGATCGCTCTGGAGTCCCGGGAGTGCGAGTGAAGAACGGTCGCGGCCTTCGCCGCCGGTGGCATGACCGACCCAGCCCGATTTCTCCCCGATCGCGCAGATTGCGACATCGGCACCCCTGGACGCCGCGACCGCAGCGTCGATATCGGCGCCGCTGGTGTCGACAACTTCGCATCCGACCGCATGAGCCGTGGGCTTGTTGCCGCGGCCATTCGACAGCGCAAGTGCCAAGGTGGGCATGTCGGGATAGATCGAACGGACCGCGTTCTCGATCGTCTCGTCGGGAATGCCGCGATCGCGGGTGCCGAAAATCACTTCTCCGATCGAATCGATGTCGAGAAGGTCGATCTCGACGCCGGCCATGGTTCCGCTCATACCGGCCGCAATGTAGTGACCGAGCTCGTCGGCCCCGACAGCGGTGTAGCCGGCAAACATCAGCCGCAACGAGTTTGCGAACGGCCCGACGAGCGCCACTTTCTGGGTATCCGCGGACAGTGGCAGGATGCCGTCGTTGTCGAGCAGGACGAGGGATTGTTCGGTTGCTTCCCGTGCCAGGTCAGACGCCGATTGCGACCCATACACGGTGGAGACCTTGGATTCGTCGCAGTAGGGTTCGTCGAAGAGTCCGAGGTGAAACTTTGCCTCGAGGATTCGCGACACTGCGACATCAATGAATTCGACGTCGGCATGACCTTCCTCGACCGCAGTCGCCAGGTGGCGGAAGCAATTGAGCTCTGGCAACTCCAAGTCCAGACCGGCTTCGAGGGCTTGTAGTGCGGCGTCTTTCTCGTCGCGTGCGACGTGGTGCTTATCGTAGTTGTTGAGGACGGCACGGTAGTCGGCAACGACGAATCCTTCGAAGCCGAGCTCGATGCGAAGTAGGTTGGTCAGAACTTCGCGCGAGGCGGCGACGGGAACCCCATCGATCTCGCTGTAGGAATTCATGATCGACATGAGACCCGCCTGGCGGATGGCGGCTTCGAAGGGCAGCGCAAAGACCTCATAGAGCTCGCGTGGTCCCAAGTGGACGGCGGCCTGGTTGAGGGCTCCTTCGGAGAGACCGTAGCCGACGAAGTGTTTTGCCGTCGCGATGACTCCGTTGCGCAGATCTTCGCCTTGCAGGCCTTCGACGAACGCCACCCCGAACGCGGCACAGAGCACTGGATCCTCGCCGTAGCTCTCGTGAACCCGGCCCCAGCGCGCATCTCGTGCGACATCGAGTACGGGGGATAGTGCCTGATGAACTCCGGCGCCGCGCATCTCGCGTCGTGTTACATCCGTCATTGCTCGTACGAGCGAAGGTTGCCAGGTCGCGGCGAGATTGATGGCCGTCGGAAACGTCGTCGCCGGCGCGTACATCATCCCGCACAGGGCTTCGTTGTGAATGATGGTGGGAATACCAAGCCGGGTTTCTTCGATGTGGAATCGTTGGATGGTGTTGCTGGCTGTGGCCAGATCCTCGGGACTCTTGGCGCCGATCATCGACGCGCCGGAGATTTGTCCGATGCCGTGGGGAATCAGTTCGCGCATCTTCGTGCCATCCATCTCACCGGTGTTGCCGAGGAGGTGGAAAGGGAAGATGCCGCCGAGTTGAGCGATCTTCTCGTCGATGGTCATCTGGTTGATGAGGTCGACGACGCGGTCTTCTGCTGGTTGATCGGGGTCTTGGTAAGGGGTCATGCGTCCCTCTTGGGTCGATCTCTGATTGGGCTTGGCCGCAGGGCTAGAGGAGGACGACAACTCCCGTGGATACTCGAAGTTGTCAACACGCCGAGTTTCTCGAAGTCGCCGGGGCCGGACCTATGGTTGCACTTCGATCGTCCGGCAGAGCTGTTGAGCGAGGTGCGACGCTTTCTCGGCGACTGATCCGATATCTCAAAAACCGAAAGAAGCCCGAAGGAAATCCTTCGGGCTTCTTCTTGATACTAGTTGGTGTTGTGTGACGGGATCTTAGTCGACGGCCGTGCGCTGGCCCTGGCGTGCCCATTCGACAAGGCCGAGGGCTCCGGCGTCGATGCGCGCTCCGGGGCTGGGGCTCAGGTCTTGGCAAATGCCAACCACGACTGGAACCGTATCGTTTACTTTGTGCAACGTCGCGCCTGGTCCGTCACCTGCGACCATTCCCGCCGCGGCGCAGGCGTCGCGCCAGGTTCCGGCACCAGTGGCGTTGGAGCGGAAGGTCGCGTCGTCGCGATAGCACTTCAGGTTACCGTTGTAGCTGATGGACTCGAGCGAGCCGCAAGAGTTTGACAGAAGTACGGCTTCCCCGAGGTCGACTTTGACCTTGAGCTGAGCCTTCTTCTCCTCGGCGGTGAAGATGATCAGACTACCGCCGAAACCGTTGACGTCGGCTTCCGCAAGGCAAATTACAAGCTCGGACGCAGCCAACCCGGTGACGGGCTTGGCCTGCAATTGCAGTGTGCATCCCTTGGACTTAACCTTTGTCTTGACGGTTGTGTTGTTAATGATGCCAGCTGCGCCGATATCGACGAGAGTATTCTGTGACTTGTCCTTGGCTCCCGCCCACGCGGTAGACGTCAGGCCGACGGCCAGCGCGGTTGTAATCAGAAGAACCCTACGCATGTTGAACCCCCTTCTTCCCTCTCGGGAAAGACGTTGTGGACCGCTGCCAAAATTGTGTACAAACGGTCGTTTGCGACTAATTTTACCGAGCATGGCTAAGTTTCGATAGTGCTGTCAAGAGATTTTGCATGAACCATCGTTCACTAGATCGCTTTCCCCGGTGGCGTTCTTCAGCGTGGCGGTCCGAACACGCGACCCTGGGTGCGACCCTGGGAACATCTTGACTGGTCTCTAGAGCCTGGAAAATTCAGAAGATTGAAGCGCCCGCAGATTCAAGCAGTCCAGTTCCGTTGAGCCTTTTGCCAGATTCGGAAATTGACACAGTGTCGACTCTGCACAACTCGGAGTACACGTCGTTAGCCCTGGTGTCACAACGGCTTTCGACAGGAAGCGCTTCCAGTCCATGAATAATTCGGGTTAGGACCACACGGTTGTTGCGGGCACGGGCGTTGACCGAACGCGGGGATGACCTCTAGTGTCTCGGGATTGAGTTTGGGATGGAGGGGATATGATCAGAGTGTCGCGATACACTCCTTTGGCTGCCGTGTTGGCGTTGTCCATGGCTTCGTGTGGAAGTGACGATGGGGGTGGCGGCGCTGGTCGAGTTGCCTCCAGTGCGACGACGCAATGTGGAGCGGAAAAGCTCGAGGCAGCAGCGGAGTTCTGTCTGGCGCTGTTCTCGCCGGACGCTGGCAGTGGGCGCGCTGAATTCGATGCGGCTTGGGGCAGGGCCGAAGCCAAGGCTAGCGCGGCTGGGCTCGGTTGCTCGGACCTGGCTCTAACGTCTGATCAGGCGACCGATATTTTGGGTGCCGCCCGGGACAACGTGCAGCAGGCCGTCGTCGGTGCAGGTGGCCCGGCAGCGGGTGAGTGTACGGCGAACGTTGTCGCCGCGGCGGGGACGATCTGTGACGAAATGTTGAAGGCGGAAGGCGGATTCCTGCGCCAGCTACCGGATGGCTCTGCCGACAGCGAGCGAGGTCGGAAGCGCGAAGGCTCGCGCATCCGATTCTTAGAGAGTTCCGACCGCGCGCTGGGAACGGCCTGCGTTAGCGGCGGCGCTGCCGAAGCCCGTTTGGTTTCGAATGCTGCGCGCGTTGAGATGGATCGTGTGGTCGACGAGCTGGCGGCGGCGGTCCTTTCCGCCTTCAATCTCGGTACGACAGGCTACGTTACAGTCTCGCCGACCGGTTCTGTGGACTACCAAGGGCAGACTCTGACGGCACAGTGCATCGATGGGTCGCCTTACCACTTCTTTGCGAAACGCGGCACGGTGAACAAGTTGGTCATGTACTACCAGGGTGGCGGTGCTTGTTGGGAAAAATTGACCTGCGGCGTTCCGGTCTGTGACGACAACGTCGATCCGAACGGCAACGACAATCCGAATAATTTCTCCACCGGTTTTACGGACATTTCCACGCCGGGGCCTCCGGCGCCGCCAAACCTAAACCCTTTCAAGGATTGGCACGCTGTGTACGTGTCTTACTGTAGCTGCGACATTCACTTTGGCGATGCTGCGCAAGATTATGTGAACAGTCCCGACGATACGGCGCCGCTACATGTCGAGCACCGCGGGTATCACAACGCCCGCGTTGCCGAGAAGTGGGCGCGCGAGCATTTTATTGCGCCGGAAGATGTCTTCGTAACTGGATCGAGTGCCGGTGCTTACGGTGCTTGGTTCCACGCACCGCTGCTTCACGACGCGTTCCCGGCGTCGCAATTTCACGTGCTCGCCGATGCAGGCAATGGTGTGATCACGAACCAGTTTCTCAACGACTTTTTCCCGAACTGGAATTTTGACGGGAACTTGCCCGACGATATTCCCGAGATCCGTCAGGTCCTCGACGATGACCTCGGCATTGTTGGCTACACGGAGGTCGTGGCAAAACAGTTTCCGAACACGAACTGGGCTCACTACTCGACAGCGTTTGACGGCGGTAGCGGCGGGCAGACAGGCTTCTACAACTTGATGCTGAACGACAACAACCCGCTCGATGCTTTGACCTGGTGGGAAGGCAGCTGTCAGTTCAACGAAGTGATGCGCGATCAAGTGATGGAGACGCACGCGGCGGTTCCGAACAACTACCGGTATTACATCGGAACCGGGTCGCGTCACACGATGTGGGGCAGTGACAAGGTGTATGACGACGTGACCGGTGATGTGCCGACGATCGTGAGTTGGGTGAATGCCATGTTGGACAGCGATGCGCGCTCGGTGAGTCCGGACTGGGTCAACGTAGAGTGTGAGGACTGTGGCTTGCTCCTGCCTGGCGATCCGGCACCCGACCCGCTCGAGCCTCCTTTTATGACGCGGGTGAACGAAGTGGGCGAGGAAGAGGTCGCGATCGTTTGCGAATGAAGGTTAGCAGCCCTTGTGGGGGGCATCCGCGCCGGGTGTCTCCCACAGGAAAACACTACTCAACTGTCCCTTGTGCGTGTCAGCGCACGCGCCGCTCTGTGACCTCGCTTTCGGCCCATCCGTAGCGGATCGCCTTGGCAGTGATTTTGGCTCCGGCTTTGGCTTTAAAAGGACCGGTGTACAGGTTCCAGTCGGAAACCGCTCCGGCGCCGTTGATGCGGTAGCCAATCGATGCGCCGTCCGTCGGACACTCGATGGTGACTCTCGAATTCTCGCTCTTGATGGTCGGCGCTGCCGTCGTTGGTTGCTGCCAATTCGGCCAGAAACGTTGCACCATCTCTGCTTCGGGCGCCTCGCTCCAATCTTCCACGTGTGTCAGCCACTCGTCGCTGGCTCCCCGCATGCGCGCCAGCGTTGCTGCGTACGCGGGGTCGGTCGCCAGGTTCTTCACTTCGTCAGGGTCCTCCACGGTGTCGTAGAGTTCCTCGCGCGGCCTAGTGGCCTCGAACCAGAGAGCGGTGGCTCCTTCGAGCTTGCTGGACTCGTGCAGCTCCCAAAGCTCACCCATCATTTCCAGGTTGTCGCGAAACGCAAGCTTCTGGGCTCCGGGCGTATCGGGGTGATAGTTGCGAATGTACTTGAAGCGGTTGTCTCGTACGGCGCGGGCGCGGTCGCGGATGGAGTCAATGCGGTCTCGTGAAGCGTAGACATAACGTCTCTCCGGTGCGCGTTGATCGCCGGCAAACACTCTTCCGTGCATCCACAGCGGGGGCTCGACGCCAGCCAGGGATAGGATCGTGCTGCTCAGGTCGATGAAGGAGACGAGGCGATTGTCGATCGTGCCCGGTTGCGCGTCGGCCGGTTCGAACCTTTCCGGCCAGCGAATCACCATCGGCACTTTGAGCCCTGAATCGTAGAGAGTCCTTTTGGCCCGGGGTAACCCGTCGCCATGGTCGGTCGTCCAAATGACGATCGTAGAGTCGGCGAGTCCTTCGCGTTCGAGATAGCTCAGCACCGCACCGATCTCTTTGTCCATGATCTCGATGTTCCAATACTGGCGCGCGATCGTGCGGCGAACGATGTCGGTGTCCGGGTAGTAGGCCGGCACCCGAACAGCTTCAGGCGTCACGACACCTTGCGTCGAGCTACCGTAGCGAAACCAACGCATGGCCCCCATGATTGCCCGTGTCGGGTTGAGAGTGAATCCGGCGGGGAAGAGACCGCTCTCGTGCGTAACACCGAAGTTCACCTGGGCGTAGAACGGACGATCTTTTGGGCGATCCTTCCAGTCGGCGAAGACGCCGTAGTCGTCCCATATGGTGAACGGACCGCCGGTCATCGGACCGCCGATTTGGTAGTCGAGCTTGCCGTCGCTGATCGTGTAGTAGCCTGCGGCCCGCAAAAGTTCGGCGAACGCTTTTACGTACGGCGGCGGCACAGCCTCGTAGCCATCGACTCCGGCTTCGGGATTGTCACGGCCGTAGCTGGAGGCCCGCATGTGTTGTCCGCCCATGGCGATCTGATGCATGCCGGTGAGTAGCGCTGCGCGGCTCGGGGCGCATACGCCGGCGGTGGTGAAGGTGTTTGGATAGCGGATCCCCTGGCGCGCGAGTCGGTCGATGTTGGGCGTGACTGCGACTTCGTCGCCGAACGCCCGTACGCGCGGGCTCATGTCTTCGGCGACCAACAACAGGATGTTTGGGCGATCGTCGGCGCTAGCACCGGTCGCGGTGAAGAAGCCGAGAATCACGAGAAGTGTGATCGAGTGTCGAGTCATCTCTGGGGTTCCGTTTCGTGCTTTGGTGGTTGCATTATCGCATCCGGAGCTGCTTGTGGAGTGTCGGCGAATTGAGTACGGCAACCCCTGCGCGAATCAGCAGGAGCCGGAGGAAAAATGAAGCTGGATGGAATCGAGGGCAAGGTAGCCATCGTTACGGGAGCCGGTGGCGGCATTGGCGAGGCCTACGCGAAGGGTTTGTCCGCTCAAGGAGCGAAGGTCGTGGTCGCCGAAATCGCTGTCGAGAACGGTCGCCGCGTGGCCAACGAAATTGCCTCGGCGGGCGGCGAGACGTTGTTCGTGGAGGTTGATGTCAGCTCAGAAGAATCGACGCAGGCAATGGCCAAGGCCGTGACCGACCACTTCGGCGGCATCGATTTTCTCGTCAACAACGCTGCAATTTTTGGCACGATGAAAAACGAGTCGATGCTGAAAGTCGATTGGGCGTACTACCAGAAGTTCATGGACGTCAATATGAACGGCGCCTTGCTCTGCACGCGTGCGTGTTACCGGTCGATGCAGTCGCGCGGTGGCGGTGCAATCGTGAATCAGTCGTCGACCGCGGCATGGATGGGGATCGGCTACTATGGTGTTGCAAAGCACGCCATCAACGGGCTGACGCATTCGTTGGCGAATGAGCTCGGCCATCGCGGGATCCGGGTCAACGCGATTGCCCCCGGGCCGACCGAAACGGCTGCTATGCGGACGCAGGCGGGCGACTACGCGAATGAAATGATCAAGCAATTTCCTCTGTCGCGTCTCGGCCAGCCGGCGGACATGGTCGATGTCTGTCTCTTCCTGCTGTCGGACAATGCTTCGTGGATGACAGCGCAGGTGATCAACGTAGACGGCGGTCAGATCGCGCGGCTGTAGAAGAGTCCTCAACGTCCCCGAGTGTGCGGCTAGTCGGACTCGTAGTACGCCTTCATGTTCGCCGTGATGGTGCGGATGCGGCTACGGATCGCGCCGCCAATGAGCGGATGCATGGCGCGGCCGAACCAACCGCCGCGGATGGCGTAACTCAAGGAAAGGGTAGCCCTCGTCGCAGAACCGGAGTTGGCCGGTTCGATGTGGTAGCGGAAGAACGCGTTGGCGAGGGGGAAGTTCGGGCCGTTTTCTCCGTCGTGCAGGCGAATAAGAAACCCCGCACCGTCGGTCCATTCTACGACGGTTTCATCAAAGCCGTCGTCGTCTCCCTGGTAGACGCGGCGGCTGGCGCCGAGGCCCTCGGTTGCGTCCGTGGTGATCTCGACGCGGCTGAGGCCCGGGACGTATCTGTCGGCAGCGGTCAGATCGCGCAGCTTCGCCCAGGCATCGTCTAAGGGAAGGTTGATGACCTCCGACGCAGAGGCGATGTGAGGTAGATCCCGATCCGGAGTGGGTAATTCTTCGGCGAGCGCCATAGCAGACAGGAACGTTAGCAGAATGCCAATGACGCCCAAAGGTTGTCGCCCCCGCGAATAGTGGCGGGGCTTCATGACGCGGCGAGTCGGACCCGTTGATTTGTGCACTGACTGTGTCATTGAGTCATCCGATGGCTGGCTCGCAGAAAGCTATTCCCGTAGACGGTCGCGCGCAACGCTCGTGGCGCAGCCGGCAGCGCCTATGAGTGGACTCCGCGGCGTCGTTGCGGCGAATTTGACAGGGTTGCTGACCAGCACCTGGCTGCGGGATCGACGGCGGTCTGTCGCTGCCTTGCGGCGCCGTCTGCGCGGTGGACGGATGCAGGTCCACTACTTCCACCAGGTGGATGACCCCTACAGCCAGTTGGTGGCGCAAGTACTTCCGGATCTCGCGTCGACGTACGATGTCGATATCGTCCCGCATCTCGTCGGACCGCCGCCGGACGAGGCAGCGCCGGAACGGAGCAAGCTCGAGGCCTTCGGCCGCAAAGACGCTGCCCAGGTGGCTCCCGCCTACGGACTCTCACTACCTGATCGCCAGCGACCTCTGTCTTCCGAACTGGTGGCTCTCGCTACGCGGGTTCTGGCCGGCGCGAGCGCCGAGCAATTCTTGAGCATTGCCGCGACGGTTGGAGGAGCGCTGTGGACCGATGATCAAACCACTCTGTCGAGGTTGGTTGAGGAGAATTCGGCGTCCGAGCTCGACGCCGCTGCGGCGGTAGCCGAGGGGACCAGTCTGCGGGCAAAGCTGGGTCACTATCTCGGGGCGATGTTCTACTGCGCCCCCGAGTGGTACTGGGGCATCGATCGGCTGAGCCATCTCGAAGAGCGTTTGGTGCAATCGGGTCTCCGCGTTGCCGGAAGGAAGCCCGTCGTCAGCCGTCGCGGGTTGGCTCCGTTGCCGGATGCGACACCGGAGCGCCGACTCCAGCTCGAGTTCTATCCGTCGTTGCGCAGTCCCTATTCGGCGATTTCGATCGGTCGGGTCCTCGACCTCGAGAAGCGCTATCCAGTCGACGTCGTTCTACGGCCGGTGCTGCCGATGGTTATGCGCGGGCTTCCGGTTCCGCTGGCCAAGCGGATCTACATCGTGCTCGATACAAAACGGGAGGCCGATCGGGCCGGGGTCGACTTTGGACGGGTTTGCGATCCAGTTGGCGAGCCGGTCGAGCGCGGCTTTTCGCTTTACAACTTTGCGAAATCTCAAGGCCGGGTCGGGCCCTATCTGCAGGCCTTTGCTGAAGGTGTATTCGCGCACGGCATCGATGCCGGAACAGACCAGGGATTGCAGCGCATCGTCGAGATGGCGGGGCTGTCCTGGGCTGATGCGCAACAGCATCGCAGTGACGAGTCGTGGCGCGAAGAATTAGAGGCGAATCGGAAGTGCCTTTTCGACCACGGGCTGTGGGGTGTTCCCAGCTTTCGATTGATTGGCGCTGCCGGTGACGCCGGAGCAGGCGCCAGCCCATCGGATTCTCGTGCATCCGACTTCTCTACATCCGACTTCTCTACTTGGGGCCAAGACCGTATCTGGCTGGTGGAAGAAGAGATCCGCCGCCGCCTGACGGAGTAGCCGCACTCAGAGCAAATTCTTCACGGTGATTTCGTCGGAGGTGGCTGGCATTTGAATGATGATGCCGTCGCGGCCAATGGTGACCGGCCCGTCGTAGATTTCGTCGACTCCTTCGACGAATATTTCTTCCAAAACCGACAACGGGAGGGGCGGGACGATGTGGTAGAAGAGTAGGTGGCTTACCTTTGCATCGCGTGCGATTTCCGCGACCTCGACCGGCGAGGTGTGATAGTTGAGGATATCGATGGTGATCTTTTCCACGTTGGCGACTCCAGCACTACGTGCTGCTTCGGTCATGACGCCTACCAGTTGCGGGGCGAGTGCTTCGTGGACCAGGAGGTCGACGCCGTCGCTGAATCTCTGGAGATTCGGCGACTTCTTGGTATCGCCACTGATCACGACAGATCGTCCCTTGTAGTCGAAGCGATATCCGACTGCCGGTGCGATCGGTTTGTGATCGACCCGGAAGACCGAGACCTTGAGATCGCCATCGGTAAAGATCACAGGTGCCGAACCGTCGGCAGGCTCGTCGAATGGCTTGGCGGTACCGCCGGCACCGCCCGGCGAAACAGTGTCTTCGCCGTGATGCTCGACCCGGTAGACGAAGTCCTGGGCGTAGGCCTCGTTGAAGCCATTGACGACTCGCTCGACCCCGCGAGCACCGTATACTTGTAGCGGTTCTTTGCGACCGCCGCCGGCCCAACGCTGCAGCATGAGCTCGCCGAGTCCGTCGATGTGATCGGAGTGGAAGTGAGTCAGAAACAAGGCTTCGACGCGCCCTTGCGGGAACCCCGAGAGAGCCAGGATCCGTGAGGAACCGGAGCCGGCATCGACGATGTAGAGTTTGCCGCCGGCAACGACAGCCACGCAGGGGCCCGATCGGCTCAAGTCGGGCAGGGGTGAGCCCGCACCGCAAAGCGCGACGTGCAGGCCGTCGGGTAGCTGGTCGATCGGGGGTGACTGCAGGTTTTGCGTGACGATGCGCTCCATCATCGTCACCGCAATGGTCTTGCGAAACGCATAGGAAAAGACGCCGACCGACAGGGCGACAATGAAAATTCCGATTGCGATCTTCTTCATGTGGTCTCCCAGCAGCTATCTCGATCATTTGTCATAGAGAGTGACAGTTGGTACAGGAAAGGAACACTATGGCGCAAGGAGTGTGAGCATGGAAATCGCGGTATTGCCCCAAGGTGAGCAAATCTCGGAGCTACTGCAGTCGAAGGAGCCGGGTCCGGTCGTGATGCTGAACCTGCTGCGCTTCAAGGAGCTGGCCGAAGACGGCTCGGGGACAGGCCGGGAGGCGTACGGTCGCTACGCGGCAGAGATGCGCAAGATCGTCGAGGCGGCCGGCGGGCGCTTTGTTTGGAGTGGGCGGGTGGATTCCCAGGTCATTGGTTCGAGCGATGTTGTATTCGAGGTTGCCGCTCTCGTCGAATACCCGTCGCGCGAGGCCTTTGTGAAGATCGCGATGAGCCCAGAAGTTGAGGCAATCGGCGTCGACCGGACGGCGGGGCTCGAAGGGCAGTGGCTCATCGCTTGCACCGAAGGCACTCTGTGAGCGAAGTTGGCGCCTTGCCGACCCTGAGGTGTGAGAATGATTGACCTGTATACCGCTCCAACGCCGAATGGTTGGAAGGCATCCTGTACTCTGGAGGAACTCGAAATTCCGTACGAAGTGCATGTAGTCGATCTCGGTAAGGGCATTCAGAAGGAGCCTTGGTTTCTCGCGATTTCACCGAACGCTCGCATCCCGGCGATTGTCGATCGCGATGCCGGCGACTTTGCGGTGTTCGAGTCGGGTGCGTTGATGATCTACCTGGCGGAGAAGACCGGAAAGCTGTTGCCGACGGACGCGAAGGGGCGTTCGCGCGTCATCCAGTGGCTGATGTTTCAGATCGGCGGGGTCGGTCCGATGATGGGCCAGGCCAACGTGTTCTACCGCTACTTCCCCGAGAAGCTGCAGCCCGCGATCGACCGGTACCAAAACGAGTGTCGGCGATTGTTCGAGGTGCTCGACGCACACCTGGCGGACAACGAGTGGCTCGCGGGCGATTTCTCGATCGCCGATATTGCGAACTGGTGCTGGGTGCGGACGTACAAATGGTCGGGTGTTTCGCGCGAAGGACTGCCGCACCTGAAGCGCTGGATGGACACGATGAAGGAACGCCCGGCATTGCGGCGGGGTGTGGAAATTCCGTTTGCCACAGGCGGTTTGACCAAGGATGACAAGGCCGCGGAAGCGTTCGCCAAAAATGCCCAGAAAACGTTGCAGCGATAGAGGTCGCCAGCCGACGGTAGACTCTTTGGGGGCTTCAGCCCACCGATTTGACCGGTCGCTCGGGAGTCTGGCGGCACGTCTGGAATTGTCGGTTGGTCGTGCTACGCATGGGAGATGAGCGACATTCCCATTACCATGACTGCCCGATGCCATGACTGAACACTTCGATGTCGTCGTCGTCGGCGCTGGAATCTCCGGGATCGGCGCGGGGTACCACCTGCAGGCGAAATGCCCGGACCGCACTTTTGTCATTCTCGAAGGACGTGAGCGACTGGGCGGAACGTGGGATTTGTTTCGCTATCCTGGGATTCGTTCCGACTCGGACATGTACACCCTCGGCTATTCCTTTAAGCCGTGGACAAACCCCAAGGCGATCGCGGATGGTCCGGACATTCTGCACTACCTCGAGGAGACGGCTCGAGAGTACGATGTCGAACGCCACATCCGTTACCAGCACATGGTCGAACGGGCATCGTGGTCGACCGCCGACGCGCGTTGGACGGTCGAGACCAAGCACGGTGACGCCAACGAAGTCGTGCGCTTCACGTGCAACTTTTTGTTCATGTGCAGCGGGTACTATCGCTACGAGTCTGGATACACCCCGGACTTTGCCGGCATGGAGCGCTTTGGTGGGCGCATCGTGCACCCGCAAAAGTGGACGCAGGACATCGACTACGCCGGTAAGCGCGTCGTCATCATTGGCAGTGGCGCGACGGCGGTGACTCTCGTCCCGGCGATGGCGGAGAAAGCCGAGCACGTCACGATGCTGCAGCGCTCGCCGAGCTATGTCGTGTCGCGGCCGGGAGAAGATTGGCTGGCGAACTGGCTTCGTGAACGCCTGCCGGCGAAGCTGGCCTACGGAATCACGCGTTGGAAGAACGTGCTGCTGGGGATGTTCTTCTTCAACCTTTCGCGCAAGCGCCCGGCAACGGTGAAGAGAGCGATTCTCGATCAGGTTCGACAGGAGCTGGGTCCCGACTTCGACGTCGCGAAGCACTTTACGCCGCGATACAACCCCTGGGATCAGCGCATGTGTTTGGTGCCGAATGGCGATCTGTTCGCCGCGATTCGCGGCGGAGACGCCTCCGTCGTGACCGACCAAATCCAGACCTTCACCGAGGCGGGGTTGTTGCTGGAATCCGGCGAGGAGCTCGAGGCAGATCTGATCGTCACAGCGACCGGTTTGGAGATGGAAGTGTTGGGCGGCCTCGAGGTCCTGGTCGACGGCGAAGCGGTCGAGGCGGGGAGAAAGCTCAGCTACAAAGGAATGATGCTGAGTGATGTGCCCAATATGGCTTCTTCGATGGGTTACACGAACGCCTCGTGGACTTTGAAATGTGATCTCACCTGCGAGTATGTGTGCCGGCTTCTCAATCACATGAAAGAGCACGGTTACGACCGCTGCACACCGCGCAAAACGGACGCCTCCGTCGAGGAGGAACCCTGGATCGACTTTAGCTCGGGCTACATTCAGCGATCGATCCACAGGTTCCCGAAGCAGGGGTCGAAGCGACCGTGGCGATTGCATCAGAACTATATGCTCGATCTGGTGACGCTGGGCTATGGCGCGCTCGATGACGGCACCATGGAGTTTTCCAGCAGCCAAGCCGCGTCTTCGGCGGATCGGTCCGCGGCAGCGACAGGGGTGGTGCCGGGTTGAGTTTTCGCGAAGCGGTTATTCCAGCTGACCCTTGCCGCGTGCTTCCTACCTATCGGGCATCGAACGACAACTCTTTTTGACAAATTTCTGGAGGTCGCCAATGAAGATCGGAATCGTTCCCGTAAATGTAGGTGTCGGCAGTGTCGATAACATGGTTGCCCTGGCGCAGACGGCGGAGCAGATCGGATTGGAATCGGTCTGGACCTTCGAGCACGTCATTGTTCCGACCGACTACCAATCGAAGTATCCGTACAGCATGGACGGCAAGATGGGTGCGACTCCCGAGACCAATTTTGTCGATCCGCTGATCGCGTTGTCAGCGATCGCTGCGGTGACGAAGAAGATCCGGCTCGGAACGGGGGTGAACATTCTGCCGCAGACCAATCCGCTCTACCTCGCCAAGCAGGTGGCGAGCTTGGACTTCGTCTCGAAAGGGCGCTTCATGCTCGGGATTGGGATTGGTTGGTTGGCGGAAGAATTCGCTGCTCTCGGGGTGCCGTTCGAGAGACGCGGGCCGCGCTTCAACGACTACGTCGAGGCGATGCGGAAGGTGTGGTCGGGCGAAGTCGTTGAGCACCAAGGCGAGTTCGTGCAGTGGAGTGGTTTCAAGAGTCACCCGACGCCTGTTCAGGATCCGTTCCCGCTGGTGATCGGAGGACACAAGGGGCGCGCGTACAAGCGTGTGGCTCGCTACGGCAGTGGGTGGTTCGCCCCGAGCGCAACCGTCGACCAGATCACGGCGATGCTGAAGGACTTGGACGAAGTTTGCGCCACTGAGGGCCGTGACCGATCGACGATCGAGATCTCGACGATGTGGATTCCGGCAATGGAGGATGCGGACATCGTCAAACGCTACGAAGACATTGGCGTCAGCCGTCTGATCATGCCGCTGCAGTTCATCGGTGAAGGCGACCCGATCAAGAACCTCGAGAAGCTGGCCGACGGCGTCCTGTCGAAGATTGCCTGAGCCGAGTCTAGGAAAAGGGGGCAGCTGTGGCTGACAAGTACAGAATTTTCGGTGCCGAAGTGTCACCGTACTCGGTGAAGGTTCGGTCCTATTTTCGCTACAAGAACCTGCCGCACGAGTGGATCGTGCGCGACTCGAACACCATGGCCGAGTATCAAAAGTACGCCAAGCTACCGATCATCCCAGCGGTGGCGACACCGGGCGATGA
Organism: Deltaproteobacteria bacterium; assembly: GCA_029262455.1. GTDB lineage: Bacteria > Desulfobacterota > Binatia > HRBIN30 > CADEER01 > CADEER01. The sequence continues at coordinate 129,030 of JAJCZJ010000090.1, forward strand.
GGCCTTGCAAGATTCGACGCCGATCATTGAAACGGTCGAGGCGCGTGTTCCCGAACCGTCGATTCATCCAGACAACAGTGCTCTCCGCTTTCTCTCCGAGCTGATTGAAGAGTTCGGTGACGAATGGGGAAACAAGTGGATGTTTCACTATCGCTGGGCGCGCGACGCCGACCAGGTGTCTGCGGCGGAACGCATTGTCGGAGCGATGATGCCGGATAGCCCCGCCGAGGAACGAGCCAAGATGGCTGAGGGGATCCGCGAGCGCATGGTCGGTCGCGGCTGGGTGATCGGGTCGAACGAGCAGACGGCTGCGATGATCGAGGAGTCTTTCAAGCAAGGTGTCGCGCTTCTGGAGAAACATTTGGCGGGTCGAAAGTTTCTCTTCGGTGGCCGGCCCTCGTTGGGGGACTTTGGGCTCTGGGGGCAGGTGTACAATGCGTGGACCGATCCGACGCCGGGCGCGATGCTCAAGGCTGAGTTCCCCAACACCTGTGCCTGGATCGAACGCATGTTGGATCCCAAGGCGGAGGGCGAGTTCGAGACTTGGAGCTCACTCGAGCCGACACTGTCGCCGTTCTTAGAGCGGGATGTTCGTCTGTTCCTCAAGTGGTCGGATGCGAACGCGAAGGCTCTCGCGGCAGGGGACGAGGAAATGTCGGTCGATCTCGATGGACAGGAGTGGAAGCAGAGCGTTGGTGGTCCGCAAAAGTACCATGCAAAAACGCTGCGCGAGATCCGAAAAAAATACAGCGCGGTGAGTTCCGATGAAGAAGTGCGGAAGATTTTGGCAGATAGTGGTTGTCTGGAGTGGCTTTCGTCCTGAGGCGTGGGCGGCGATGATCGATGGCTGTATCCTACCTCGTTCACGGCGCTGACGAGTCGTACTATACCGGCAAGCTCGAGGCGTACTTGCGCGCCAAGGGGATTCCGTACGACATGCGGCGTTTCGGGCCCGCCAGCATGCGACATTGCTCGAAGCACACGGGAGTGGTGCAAGTCCCACAAGTCGAATGCTCAGACGGCACATGGTTAGTCGATAGCACGCTGATCATCGACTACTTCGAGCGTCTGCGTCCGGAGCCGCGCATCGACCCGAAGGATGAGAGCGTGCGATTCATCAGTCTTCTGCTGGAGGACTATGCCGACGAATGGTTGTGGCGGCCGGCGATGCATTTCCGTTGGTCCTATCCGGAGTCGGCACGTTTAGTGAGTGGCTGGCTCGCCGAGCACCTGGAAGAAGTTCCGTTGCCAATGTTCGCAAAGAAGGCCTTCTGGCGGTGGCGTCAGAGGCGCGTGTTCGTGCGGGGTGACGGGGTCGATGGTGACACCTGGCGCAGCACAGAGGACTGCTACCTCGACACACTGCGGGTGCTGGAACCGATTTTCACGTCGCGCCCGTATCTGTTGGGCGAGCGACCGACGCAAGCGGATTTCGGATTCTTCGGGCCCATGTTTCGCCACTTCTTCTGCGATCCGACTCCGGCGCGAATCATGCGCAAGCGTGCTCCCGCCGTGCACGAGTGGGTGGCTCGGATGTGGAATATCAACCCGTCAAAGGTCGAAGCAGCGCCGATACCCGATCGGCTAGACCCTCTGCTCGATCCCCTACTCGAGGAGGTCGGCCGGACCTACTTACCCTATCTCGCTGCCACCGAGGCAGCCTTCGCGCGACGCGAGAAGACCGTGTCGTATCAGGCGAAAGGGGTGCCGTGGCGCGAGCCGGTCAAACCCTATCGGGTCTGGTGTCTGAGCCAGCTGCGACAGAGCTTTGAGACTCTATCCGATCCGGCGGCTCGGTCGATGGAGACATCCCTCGGTAAGGAAGCGTATGGAATTCTGTCGAGCCGGTCGACCGTCAGGGTTCCGGAAGTAGTCTCGACCCTGCCGATCGAAAGTCGCGATCAAACCCGCAAGCCGGTCGATAGCTGGTGGCGGTGATGGTCCCAGGGTGATGGTCCTAGAGTGATGGTCCCAGAGTGATCAGAGCGTGAGGGGCAGCTCGAGGTGCTTTTCGTAAATCTCGTCCCGATGTTTCAGGATCACCGGGTCTAGCGCCTCTCGGGTCGACGAATCCATGCTCTCGAAAGCGGTTCGAAATGCGTCGGGGATCTCGCACTGGTCTTGTGGTAGCGGCGCGAACAAAGCCATGAAGGTGGCCAAGTAGATGTCGGTCGCGGTGAGTGTCTCGCCGACCAAGTAGCGGCTCCCCGCTGCATGTTGTCGATTCAACCTTTGAGCAAAGGTCTGCAGCAGGTCGACGACGCGCTTTGTGGCGGAGTTGCCGTTGTCCGCACGGTAGCCGTACTTTGGCGCGAGGTATTGCGCGACCCCATCGGGGAAGCCTCCGTCACCGTCGATGCCTGCGTGGATTCCGGCCAGCCTTCGCGCCCAGCCCAAGCCGTCCTCGCCGCAGATTTCGTGCGAAAGCCCGAACACCAGCGCCCGCTCTTCGCAGTCTTGCGGCACCAGGGAGGGCCTTGCGGCAAGTCGTTCGGCTAGGATCAAGATCTCTGCCCAGCCCGACCTCGGGGCTTCGTCGTTGTAGATTGCAACCGGAGCGCTGGTTTGGCCGGTCCAGGCAACCGCGGCCTCCATCTCGCTGCTCAGTCGGGTGGCCGTGTAAGGGACCTTTTCGACGTGGAGGATGCCTTTTGCGGCCTCACCCCACGGACTCGGAACACTGCCCACCATAACGACGCGAAGCCCGTCCAGGGCCCTGGCTTCTGCCATGCTGACGAAATTGACCATACTTGGACTCCTAATCTTGCTGGGGTAGCTGCACAGGGGCGCCGTTCCAAGTGTCCCACTTTGCGAAACTTTCAACCGGTTCGCGTTTCAACTTGCGCAGTTGCTTTACGGGTTTGCCGAGGGGGACGATGGCGGCGACCGCGATGGATTTTGGAAGGGCGAGTAGTTGTTGGATTTCCGCTTCCGCGGCTGCGGCGAACGTTGTCAAGACTCCACCGAATCCCTCATTGCGCGCCGCTAACAAGATGTTCCACACGAAGGGATAAATCGAAGCGCCGCTGGCAATCCCGACACGGTCCAGGTGGGCGTCGACCGACGCAACCAGGGAAAGGTCGACGCAGGCGACCAGGAGTACGGGAGCTCGGAGGATTGGCTCGAACAGGACGCCGGGAACTTCGGTTGCGCGGATTGTTTCGTCACTGACCTTGGACGCGTGAACCGTGTTGAGCGGGGACTCTCCGGCGATCAGCTGTGCGAGGTACTTCTGAGCGACAGGTTTTGCGAGATCCGCGATTTTTCGCCTTGCTTCGGCGTCGCGAACAACGATGACCTTCCATGCTTGTCGGTTGCCACCGCTCGGCGCGAAACGGGCATTGTCCAGGATCCGGAAGAGAGTGTCGTCTGGAATGTCTACGTCGCTGTATTCGCGTGCGGCAAAAGTCGTCCGCATGACATCGTATACGTCCATCTTCGGGCGCCCTACGCTTTCTTCTTTCGCAGCGCCGGGATGCCGGGGGGCTGCATGTGTTCACCGAAGACCGTGTCGAAGTTCGCTGCGATCTCGCTTGCGCTCATGCCGCCGTCCTTGAACAACATCGCCACTGGTTTTGGCTGTTGGAAGATCGTGTAGCCGTACCCGCGTCGGCCGAAGACTTGGCCGTTGACTTGGCCTGCGGCGTCGGACGCGAGGTAGGCGACCATAGGTCCGTTGAGCTCTGGATCCATTTCCGGAGGTGGGTTGTCGGGATCCATTCCCGGGATCGTCCCGGTCATGCGCGTGATCCCAGCCGGCGCCATGGCGTTGATCGTGACGCCTCGGCCTTCCATCTCGACGGCCCAGACGCGCGTGAGTCCCATGATGCCCGCCTTGGCGGCGCCGTAGTTCGACTGGCCGAAGTTGCCGCGCAGCCCAGCACTGGACGTGATGTTGATGATGCGGCCGAAGCCTTGCTCTTTCATTAGGGGCAGTGCATGCCGACCACAGTTGAAGGTGCCTTTGAGGTGCACGGCGAGAACCGCGTCAAAGTCTTCCTCAGTCATCTTGCCGATCGAGCGGTCCCGAACGATGCCGGCGTTGTTGACGAGAATGTCGATCCTACCGAAAGCGCTGACCGCGGCGTTGATGATCGAGCCAGCTGCATTGAAATCAGCGACCGAGTCGTAGTTCGGGACAGCGTTGCCCCCGAGTGCTTCGATCTCGCGGCAGACCTGGGCCGCCGGGTCGTCCTCGCCACCGCGGCCGTTGATGTCACAGCCGATGTCGTTGACGACCAACTTGGCACCCTCGCGGGCCAGGGCGAGAGCGATGCCGCGGCCGATGCCACGGCCGGAGCCGGTAACGACAGCGACTTTGTTCTCCAACATCATTCCGTAGTCCCTCCAGCTAATGACCCTTAGGCGGTTGTGCTTGGGGCGATTGCGCTTGGGCAACACCATCGAACATCGATTCGGCTGGTTCAAGTGTGCGGGCCCCTTGCGCTGCCGCGGATTCTCAGCGATGGGCGAGCAATGGGTAGCATTGAGCTAATCGCGACAGCGGCCTTCGGTTTGGAGGCAGTGGTCGGCCGGGAACTCAAGGCTCTAGGCTATGAGGACCAGCAGGTCGAGGATGGACGGGTCACGTTTCGCGGCGACCTCGACGCGGTCTCTCGTTGCAATCTCTGGTTGCGCTCGGCTGACCGCGTGCTGGTGAAGATCGGTGCCTTCGAGGCGACAGATTTCGGTGAGTTGTTTGATCGCGTACGCGAGCTGCCATGGCCGGATTGGCTGGCGGAGAACGCAGCGTTCCCGGTCCGCGGAAGAGCTGTACGGTCGACCTTGATGAGTGTTCGCGACTGCCAGGCGTTGGTCAAGAAAGCGATCGTCGAGTCCCTGAAGGCGCGCTATGGGCGGGAGTGGTTCGAAGAAGACGGGCCGGTGTATCAGGTTGACGTGTCCATCCTGAAGGATCGAGTGACCGTGGCGTTCGACACCAGTGGCACTGGGTTGCACAAGCGCGGTTACCGAAGTCTCGGCGGGACCGCGCCATTGCGCGAGACCTTGGCGGCCGCATTGGTTCAACTGTCGTACTGGAATCAAGATCGTCCGTTCGTCGATCCGTTCTGTGGTGCAGGAACGATCGCGATCGAGGCGGCGATGATCGGTCGCGACATGGCGCCGGGCGCGGGGCGTTCTTTTGCCAGTGAGTCGTGGCCGCAGATTGGCGCGGAGCTGTGGCAGCGAGGCCGATCGGAGGTGGGCGAGCGCCGTCGGCCGACACTGCGTCACACGTTGATCGGTACTGATGTCGTCCCCCAAGCGCTCGATCAGGCAAGGGTCCACGCCGACCGCGCGGGAGTCGGCGACGATATCCACTTTCAGCAGGCAGACGCGAAGGATCTTCGATCGAAGCGGAGCTATGGATGCGTGATCACGAATCCACCGTACGGTGAGCGACTCGGCGACCGCGACGAGGCGGAGAAGCTATACCGCTCGCTATCGGATGCGACCCGATCGCTCGACACTTGGTCCGTCTACGTCCTGACGTCGCACTCCGGGTTCGAGAAGGTGTTCGGACGACGCGCCGCGCGCCGGCGCAAGCTGTATAACGGACGTATTGAGTGTACGTACTTTCAGTATCCCGGGCCAAGACCGCCGGGCCACGGACGAGTCCAAAGCCGAATATCCAACGACTGAGGTTGTCGTACGGCGCTTTCAGCTGGAAGGGAGAGACCTCATGGAAATCGCGATCTTGTTGTACGAGAACTTCACGGCGCTCGACTGCATCGGGCCGTATGAAGTTCTGAGTAAGAGTCCCGGCACTGAAGTGAAATTCGTGTCGGCGGATGGGGGATTGGTCAAGTCGGATACCGGAATGCTGCGGATCGAGTCGGGTTCTTTGGACTCGATTTCTGCGACGCCGGAGATCGTGTTGGTGCCTGGCGGGCCGGGCGACGCAGCAGCGGGCGCGGATAGCCGAAACACGGCATGGCTGAAACGCGTCCACGAGACGACGAAGTGGACCACATCGGTCTGCACCGGCTCGTTGGTGCTCGGAGCTGCAGGGATTTTGCGCGGCATCGAGGCAACGACACACTGGTGTTCGTTCGATCGCTTGCGTGCTTGCGGCGCGACCCCGGTGTCACAGAGGTTTGTTCGCCAGGGAAAGATCATCACGGCAGCCGGTGTGTCGGCGGGCATCGACATGGCGCTGTTCCTATTGGCGGAAGAGCAGGGCGCCGATTTTGCTCAGGCGATTCAATTGGCGATCGAGTACGATCCGCAGCCACCGTTCGACTCCGGATCGCCGACAAAGGCGCCGCCAGCGATTCTCGAAATGGTCACCGCGTACTTTGAAAACGAACGGGCTACTAGTGCAACCGATCGAGATTGATGTCGACCCGACACCGTGTCGGCAGTTGCGGCAATCGACATTCGCCTAGGTCGAGCTGTAGGGCGGCGAAGAATTTGTCGAGCCAGGACCCATCGTGTGTGATCGGGTGCGATGCGACGATCGTCAGCATCTGACCGCGGTGCAGGAAGAACTCAGCACGGCCAATGCGCGTGTCCGAGGCGAAGTGCATGACCTTGCCTTCGACGCTCGATCGACTGGTAGCGTCGTAGCGTTTTTCGGCTGCTTTGGTCATCTCGAGGAGGCGATTCTTAGCCCTGTTGAAAAGTAGTCGCTGCGGGGCGAATTTGGCCGCGATCGGAAGGTTGGTCACGCTGATCGAAAACGTCGCCTCAGGGACGATCGATTGGTACGTCGTGGAGCGGATGGTGCCGATGAACGACGGGTACTCGTTGCTGGAGACTTTCGGTGTCGTCGGCAGCATTGCGGTAAAGGAATAGTCGGCCGGTGCGACGCGTTGCCAGGTCGCTTGCGGTCCTGCTGTGACCGCCGTCGCGACGAGGAGGGCCACCCCCGAGAAGATTTCGGCTGCGTGAGACATCGGTTGTTGATCATAAGGAAGGTCGGGGCCGAAGTCCAAGAGGGGTCAGCCACAGGGGCCTGCCTTCGACTTGTCATAGGTCGGTTCCCGCTGTACTCGTCAAGCCATGCGAATGATGACTCTTCGGCGATCGTTTCTCGTTTCAATATTGACCTTGACCCTTCAGGCGTGTGGTAACGACGACGACGTTGCGCCCCCGGCCCCGACAGCGACAGCGACCGCGGTTCCGACAGCGACAGCGACAGCCGTTCCGACAGCGACGCCAGCCCCGTTGGATTTCGCCGCCGTCGCCGAAGACTTCGACTGTATCCTCGACTGGGAGCCGGTGCGAAGCTTTCGCATTACGAACAAGCTTGGTTTCGTTGGCGAGGCTGTCGACCTGGCGCGTAATCCGGAGCGTGGACGGCAGTTCCCGGTTGGGACGATTATTCAGCTGTTTCCCGGGGAAGCCATGGTCAAGCGTGGTGAGACCTTCGACCCGGACAACAACAATTGGGAGTACTTCGAACTCGACACGTCGGTCGACGGAACGACGATTCGGGTTCGTGGCCGTGACGATGTTATCAATCGATTCGGTGGACAGTGCTTTGGTTGCCACGCCGCTGCGCGCGACTTCGACTTTATCTGCGAGACCGGTCGAGGATGCGTCGATCTTGGCATCCCGCGCGAGGTGTTTCCCGATCTTCAAAACGCCGATCCGCGATGTAGCGGTGGTTGATCGAGCGCCCGATTCTACAGGAACAATTGTTTGACGAGTGTAGGGAAATAAAAATCTTTATCTCTTGTCAAACTGGTTTTCCGATGTTATTCGGCGGGTGCAGTCTAAAAGGGAAGACAATGTTGGGGCTTAGTACTGAGCAGGCCTTCCTCAGGACGAGTTTTGAAGAAAGGAGGGAGTGTCATGCCGCAAGGAACAGTAAAGTGGTTTAACCCGGAGAAGGGGTACGGCTTCATCAGTCGCGACGACGGAGACGATGTCTTCGTCCATCATACCGGAATCAATGGCGACGGTTTCCGTAGTCTCGATGAGGGCCAGCGCGTGGAGTTCGAAATCACCGATGGCAAGAAGGGACAACAAGCGATCAACGTAAGTAAGGTCTGACGTCGATCACCCAGCTCGAAAAGCGCCACCGTCTTCGAAGTGTGAAGGCGTGGCGCTTTTTTTTGCCGCCGACGTTCGACGGTCGACGTTCCTCGCCGCCGGCAGGCGATCCCCGGCGGGAATCGGTCTAGCCAGTGGCCGGGACGACTAACTACTTCCGCTCACTGTTGAGAGAACTGTCAATATGTCGCTGGGGCGAGGGCGAATGCGCCAGTTCTCGGTGAGGTCGCGCCAGCGCACCGCGCCGTCGGAGATGATG
>JAJCZJ010000091.1 GCA_029262455.1 Deltaproteobacteria bacterium
GCGGCGGATCCTTGACCATGGGGTCACGTGACGTGGAGCGATCGGATATTGTTGTCGGCGCCGGAGACCTTGCGTTGGTAGAAGCTGATGGGAACCCGGCATCGATGGAGATCGCCGTCATCAGCGGTCGCAACGTCGAGATTCTCGTACGACAATCCAGCGTTTGGCGAACCTCCCCGGAGCGATCGATCGTGATCGGCGGTCAACCTTCGCAGATTGTTTCTGACTACATCTCGGCTCTCAGGCAGCAGATGAACCGCGCTCCGATCGATATCGACGGAGATAGCCGGACCGACTTGCTTGTCTCTAACTCGGCGCTCGACCGGGCCTCCATCTTGTTCGGCGATCCATCGGCACCCCAGCTATTCCCACGCTTAGCGAATGTTCCCACCAACAACCCGACGGTTTCAATCGCCGCCGGGCGCATCGATGCGGACCAGGATCTCGACTTTGTCGTGGCGACGACAAGGAATGTTGTGGCCTACTTGGAGCAACTCGAGTCTGGTGAGTTCCGGCAAGCCGGTGAGTTTAGCCTCGACGGGGCAATTGCTGGGCTGGATACGGGATTCTACGATGGTGACGCATTTTCGGATGTTCTTGTGGCAGCGAATGAACCGACGGCACGGATCCTGATGACGAACCCGGTTAATTTCAGTATTCCCGGTAACTTTCTGGCGTTAGAACTCGGTGGTATCCCGACAGCGGTCAGTGCTTTCTCGCTCGACGCAATTGAAAACCGGCTCGACGCCGCAGTGGCGATCGGTGGCAACAACGAGTTGCGTGTAGGCCTTGGCGATAGTGCGGGTGGTTTCCTGGAACTCGCGCCGCTGGCGACGAGCGTTGGACCAGTAGACATCGCCTGGGGGGACATCGATCGGGACGGCGGCCGCGACTTGGTCACGGCGAACGCCGACGGATCGATCTCGATCTTCCTCAGTAGCGTCCCGCCGCCCCCGCCGACGCCAGCTCCGACTGAAACTCCGACGATGACCAACACTCCGACCGACACGGTCGAAGTGACACCGACTCCGGCTGCGTCGGGCACACCGACGCAAACCGGTACCCCAACCGAGGAGCCGCCGACGCCCAAGGAGGGGACGTTTCAACTTTCGGGCAATGGATGCGCGATTCCCGTTGAATCGGGTGGGTCGGGTTCAGGGCCACTGATGCTTCTGGTTGGACTAGCGGCGATCATCGCGAGTCGTCGAGTAGGAGTGTGATCGTGCGCATTTGGACGACCATCGTTTTGTCAGTGCTTCTCGCGGTTCCTGCATTTTCGCAGGAGACCCCAACGGAGACCCCAACGATTCTGCCGACTGCCACGGCGACTGCGACCGGGCCGACAGCGACGCAGACGCAGACCCCGACGATCACGCCGACCCCGAGAGTCCTCCCCGGCCGATGTACAATGTCTGGCTTGGGGATCACCTCGATTGATGGGGCGGCGGTCGGCAATCTCAATGACGGATTCGATACGACCCCGGACCTCGTACTCGCGGACGCCGATAGCAATGCGGTGGCACTCGTACGGATCAATGCAATTGCACTGCAGCGGGTCGACTGCGAGCGCGCCTGGTCGGTGTCCATGATTACGGAGAGTCAACCGTTTGCGGTCGACGTTTTCTTGGCCGATGCAGGACTGGATCTCGACGTGGCCGTGGCGGGTAATTCCCGGGGCGCGGTGTATTTGGGCGACGGTCTCGGCGGGTCGGCAGGGGGAGCTGGCGAGCAGTTTGACGTACCTCAAGGCCGTGCAATTGCTGCAGCCAATGTGGATGGTGACGACGCCGATGAGATTCTGATCGGGACTTTGGGTGGCAACAACGTTCAGGTGCTACGCCTTGGCCAAGAGAATTCGTTGTTCCAGCCGTTGCCGGTTGGTGCGCCGGTTCTGTCTCTGGCGGTCGCGCTGCTGACGGATGATCAGCATCCCGATGTCATGGTCCTGAACAATCAGGATCAGCTCTTGTTTTTTCCGCGCGCAGTCTCGACCGCCTCACCCACCAACACGCCAGCGGGGATTACCCCGGTCTCCACTCCGACCCCGACTCCGCTGCCGGCGGTCTTTGAGGCTTCTAGCACTCTGATCGATCGTGTCTTGGATGATGACGGCGATGCGGGCACCCCGGATGTGAGCTTCACGATTACCGGGTTTACGGTGGCGGGCGATGAACTGAGTGAAGTCATCGACTCGAGTATTTTGGGTTTTGACAACGACGGCATACCCGATCTGGCGGTTGTAGGCTTTCTCGGGGGAGACCCGGTCGGCGGCGCGTTGGTCACGTTTCGTGGGACCGCTGCGGGTGGATTCGGATTGTCAGCACCTTCGGTGCTGAAGCTCGGACCGAATGTGAGCCCGTCGGCGGTAGCGGTGGGTGATTTTCTGCCCTTCGATCCCGACACCGGTTCTACCGTCGCGTGGCCGGAGTTGGACATCGCTGTCACAGACGACGGCAACGACCGTGTCATCGTCTTCCGCGGCCTTGGCGACGGGACGTTCGAAGAATTTGATACGATGCGAACCGGCGGTGGTCCCACGGTCATGCTGGTCGAGGACTTTGATAAGGATCTGTTCGAGGATCTGGCGGTTGGCAACCGGGATGACGGCTCTGTGTCGATGTTCCTGACCAACGTGAACGAAATCGCAACGTTTACGCCGACGATTACGAATACCCCGACACTGACCCCATCGATCACCCTGACGCCGTCGATGACACCGACCGAAACCCCTACCGCAAGCGCGACGTTCACCGAGACTGAGCGTGCGACTCGGACACAGACCCCAACGATTACAACCACCCCCGGACTCTTTGAGCTGCGCGGTGAAGCATGTGCGGTGGACGGTAGCGGCAATAACGCCGGAGGAGTGTGGATTCTGCTTGGGGCTGCGGTGATCGCGGGGCTTCGGGGACGGCAGCTGCTCTAGGAGTCTTGAACCTCGCCAAAGTTCGAGCGGAAACCGTATTTGCGCATCTGATGCATGATGTGAGGTCGCACGCCGCACTTTCTTGCAAGTGGCTGAGAAGAGATAGTTGTTTTTCCTATCCATTGATCTAATGAGCTATGAACAATGTCGGCAATTTTCTCGTGATTGCTGCGTGTAGGTCGGCAAGATTTCGGCGCTGTGTGGTGATTTCCCCCCACATTTAGCAACTTTGCGGTGCGGATTTGTCGAATGGCCCTTCGTGACGCCATGGCACTGCACTTGCAGAATCAAGGGAACGTTCATGGACATGTTCCCTACAGAGTTATCGGGGCGCCCGTTGGATACACCGTCGGCCTGGATGGACCGCAAGCGTTTGGTCCTCGTGGTGCGCTCGGTCGTTATCGTGACCGCCGCCTACCTGACCCTCGCTGGCGACCCGATTGCGGTAGACTTCTCACTGCTGGCGTTGGCGCTGTTTGCTTTGTCGCATGCTGGGTTGATTGCGTTGCCGCGCGAGCGTTTTGACGATTCGCGATTTGGGCCGCTCCTCCTGCTTTTCGACTCGCTGCTGATTGTTGGTGTTCTCTCGTGGAGTCACGGGCTCTCGCAGGATCTTCTGCTGGTTTATTTCTTTACGGTGTTCTTGGTCTCGGTCGGTGAGACGGTGGGGCAGATCGCCATTGGTAGCGCGTTGGTGGCCGGCATGTACGGCTACTGGATGTGGGTCGGCGGCGCCGGACCGTTGGCGCCATCGGTTTGGGTGCGGCTGCCGTTTTTCTTTCTGGTGGGCGTCTTCTACGCAACGCTGATCGATCAACTGAAAAGAGAACGCCGTCGGCGCATGATGGCGGAGTTCGAGGGTCGCCAGCTTCGTTTGCTGCTGGACTTGGCCGGCGCGTTTTCCGAAACCGAGGTTACCGAAGAGTTCGTGCGCGGGATGGGCCGCTTCGTCGAGGGGGCGTGCGATGGTGTGCGCTGCCATATCATTTCCGACGAAGTCGACACGCAGCTCGATCAGGGGCGAATCGCTTTTCCGCTGCGCTCGCGAGGCGAGTCGTACGGGACTTTGGTGGTTGATACTTGCAATCGGGACGGTTTGACCGATCGCGAGCATTGGATCTGCCAGATCGTAGCGAGCACGGCCGGTTCGGCGCTCTATGCGGCCGAGCAGTCGAATCAGGCAGATACTGCGACCCGCGCCAAGGACGAGTTTTTGGCCACCGTGTCGCACGAGTTTCGGACTCCGCTGCATGCCATCCTCGGGTACCTCGAAATTCTCGACTCTTCGATCGACAAGAGCGGTGACCCCGACCCGATGGTCGAAGAGAGCATTCAACGCATGCGGGTCAACGGTTGCCGGCTGAAGAGTCTGCTCGAGGAGTTGCTGACCTTTGCGGAGCTGCGCGCAGGTTACGGCCGCATCGTCGCCGAGCCCTTGGCGTTGAGTGATATGTGTGACGAGCTCGGTCGGCGCACGCGCGAACAGGTCGCAGACAAACCGGTCACGGTTTCATGGCAGGTGGATTCAGGCGCCGACACGATCACGAGTGATCGCAGGAAGCTCCTGCAGGCTCTGAGCGGGTTGTTGAGCAACGCCGCTAAGTTCACCAATGAGGGCCGCATCCACGTTATGGCGCGCCGCAGTGGGCCGGAACGCTTCGAGATCTCGGTGTCTGACACTGGAATTGGTATCGCCTCGTCCGACCTCGCATTGATCTTTGACGACTTCCGTCAAGTGGATGGGTCGGTGACCCGTCGCTACGGTGGTCTCGGAGTCGGCTTGCCGCTGGTGCAGGAGCTGGTCGCTTTGCTTGGCGGTCACCTCGAAGTGGACAGCGAGCTCGGCAAGGGTACGACGGTGAAGATGTCGTTGCCGCGTGTCTCCGAAGGCCCGAAAGTCCTGCGCGTGCGACAGGACAGATCCTCGGATGGCGAGGGTAGCGGGCGGCCGGTGCGCAGCGTCGGGTAGCGCTGGTGGCTTCTTAGTCGCGCTGGGCGGGGCACCACCGCGTTCTGAGATTGTTCTCGGGTCCGCTCATAGAGGTCCGGCACCACGGCTCGATTGCAGCCGTCTGTGTATGTTTGTCAGATCGGTCCGTTGCGAAGCGCCCTCTACCGGACGCTGAGGATCGCTTCGGCCAGTTCTCGCGGCGAGTCCTCCTGTAGGAAGTGGCCGCCGCGAACCGTCGTGTGGGGTTGCCCAGTGGCGCCGGGAACGCGGCGCTGGAAAACCTCGGCCCATGCGGCTGTCGTCGGATCATTGTCGCTGAAGATCGTCCGGAAAGGTCGATCGAAACGTTCGAGCGCCTGCCAGACTTTCCGGTTGTGTAGAGCGCCGGGGTCTTCCGGATCAACTGGAATGATCTGCGGGAATGCGCGCACGCCGGCTTTGTAGCTCTCGTTGGGGAACGGAGCGTCGTAGGCGGCAATGACCTCGACTGGAAGATCCTCGACCGTTACCCCTTGGATGATATCGCCGACCGCTAGCTCGGGTGCGCTGCGCGACATTTCCATCCACGCTTCGATCACCGGCCCCGGCCACCCCTCGACTTCGCCTTCCGGTCGTTGGCGCGCTGTGGGCAAGATCGTGTTGGCGGCCACGACCGCGCTGAAGCGCTGCGGCTGTGCTGCGACCAGACTGAAGCCGATTGGTCCGCCCCAGTCTTGCAAGAATGCTACGACGCCGGCCAAGTCTAGCGAATCGAGTAGGCTCGTGCACCAGGCGACATGGTGCGCGTAGGTGTACTCGGCTTGATCGACTGGCTTGTCGGATCGACCGAAGCCGATGTGGTCGGGTGCGATGACGCGGCAGCCGCTTTCGGCCACTTGTGCGATCATCTTGCGATAGAGGTACGACCATGAAGGCTCGCCGTGCAGAAGTAAGACACAGTCGCCGCCGCGTGGTCCCGCATCGACGTAGTGCATCCGGAGCCTCTTACCGCCTGGGTAGGCGACGTCCTGATACTTCGGCTCAAACGGGTAATCCGGCAGGCTGGCGAATCTCTCTTCGGGAGTGCGCAAGATTTCCATGTGCGCCAACCTACCTCGAATCGCCCGAGCTGTTGAGTGAAGCGGTATGGATAGGATAACCAGCTTCGATGGCTGATTGGACGTTTGCGGGAATCGAGGAAGAGATACACGAAGCGGCGATTCTGAAAGTAGAACTCAACGACTTCGGCGATCCCTCGTACCTGCGCGGTCTACGCGCCCTGCTGCAGGCGTACGACGAGGACGACAAACTGTCGGAGACGGGCCGCTTGGCCGCACGTCACGACCTGCAGAGCACTCTGATCAAGCGGCTGCGCAGCCAGCAGCAGTTGCGGGAGTCTTCCGCTGAGCTAGACTCTTACGAGATCCGCCGCCCGATCTTCATCACCGGCCTGGTACGGACCGGCAGTACCGCTCTGCACTACCTGATGGGGCAGGACCCGAACCTGCAGCCTCTGTCGCATTGGCTCGCGGAGAATCCCATTCCGCGGCCGCCGCGCGACACCTGGGAGTCCCATCCAAATTTCAAGCGAACGGAGAAGCGTCTGCACGCGTTGTATTCGCAAGATCGATCGCGGGAGGCGATGCACTTCATGGACGCCTCGTTGCCGGAAGAGTGCGGCCATTTGATTGCCCAAAACTTTACGGACGATCGCTACATCGTTAGCACGACCCTGCCGTCCTATGCGGCGTGGTACGAGAATAACGATCATCCCGAAACCTACGAGCGCCATCGCGATTTGGTTCGCCTGATTGGCTCGAGTGCCCGCGATCGCCGCTGGCTACTCAAATACCCGGTCCATCTGCGACAACTTCCTTCGTTGCTTGCCGTGTATCCGGATGCGTGCGTCGTTCAAACGCACCGCAACCCTGCGACGGTGCTGCGTTCCTACACGAATATGGTGGCGAGCTATCGAAGCATTTTTGAAGATGATCTCGATCGCGAGGCGATTGCTCACGAATTGCTGGAAAGTTGGGCCGGCGCGGCAGACCGCGGTGTGGCGGCCCGCTCGAATCCGGGCGGCGGACAGTTTATCGACGTCGAGTTTGGTGACTTCTTGGCGGATCCGATGGGCACGGTCCGGCGCATCTATTCCGCATTCGATCACGATCTGTCGACTGAGGGCGAATGTGCGTTACAGGCTTGGCAAGAAGCCAACCCACAAGGAGCGCACGGGGCCCACAATTATAGGAAGGAACAGTTTTACCTTTCGGACGGTGAAGTGCACGAGCGCTTTGCGTCGTACTACCGGCACTTTGGATTGGAGTACGACGAGAAGTGACCTCGACGCTGTCGCGCAGGATGGCCGAGATCGATTGGGCCGAGGTCGCGGAGAAACTGGACGAGCAGGGTTGGTGCCGGCTGCGCGGAGTGATGGAGCCCGGAAGTTGTCGTCGTCTCGTGTCGCTCTACGACAGTGACGATCGCTTTCGCAAGACAGTCGGCATGCTTCAGCACCGGTTCGGCGAGGGGGACTACCGATACTTTCGCTATCCTCTGCCGATTCCGGTTGGGCAACTCCGCCGCGGCTTTTACAAAGGGCTCGTGCCGATCGCCAATGCTTGGGCCGAGAGACTCGAGCGGCCGTTTCGCTACCCCGGTACGCTGAAGGCGTACACCGACAAGTGTCATGGAGTAGGGCAATGCCGACCGACGCCGCTGATGCTTCGCTACGAAGCCGGTGGGTACAATCGCATGCACCAAGATCTCTACGGACCGGAAGCGTTTCCGCTTCAGGTCGTGATTCCCCTGAGTCAGGCGGGCGGTGACTTTGACGGTGGCGAATTTTTGCTTTCCGAGCAAGCACCGCGAATGCAGTCTCGGGTGAGCGTCGTGACGCCAAGGATGGGCGATGCGGTGATCTTTCCAAACGCGGAGAGGCCGTCGGTCGGCCGGCGCGGGGACTATCGGGTGAACGTGCGCCACGGCGCCAGTACGATTACCCGCGGTCACCGCTTTGCTCTCGGTTTGATCTTCCACGACGCCGCCTAAAAGCGACTGCCTCTAGTTGTGGCTCGGCGCGCAGCGTGGCAGCGTGGTCAATATGGACAGAGATCAAGCACCTCGGGAGATTCTCGTGGCCAGTCCACGCGGCTTCTGCGCGGGGGTCTCCTACGCCATTGATATCGTCGAATTGGTCCTCGAGCGACACGGGCCGCCGGTCTATGTGAGGCACGAGATCGTCCACAACAGGCATGTCGTCGACGGCCTGCGTGCACGAGGCGCTCGCTTCGTAGAAGATCTTTCGGACGTGCCGGTGGGAAGTCTCCTGGTGTTTAGTGCCCACGGTGTATCTCCAGCGGTGCGCGCCGAGGCCAAGGCTCGCGATCTCAGAGTGATCGACGCGACCTGCCCGCTAGTTGCCAAGGTTCACATCGAAGCCCTGCGCCACGCGCGCAACGGTTACGAAATTTTGGTCATCGGCCATCGCGGACACGTCGAGGTCGAGGGCACTTTGGGGCATGCGCCAGAGCAGATGCATTTGGTCGAGACGGTCGAGGATGTTGAGCGGCTCGAGGTTGCGAACCCAGACAAGCTGGCCGTGGTGACCCAAACGACGCTGTCGGTCGACGATACGCGCGATATCGTTGCGGCCATCCGCACTCGATTCCCGAACGTCCGAACCCCCGGCAAAGACGATATTTGTTATGCTACGCAAAACCGTCAGACGGCTGTTAAGGAGCTGGCGCGGCACTGTGACTTCGTGTTCGTCATTGGGTCGCCAAATTCGAGCAACGCCAATCGGTTGGTCGAAGTCGCTCGAAACGAGGGCACCGATTCTCTGCTCATTGAGAATGCCAGCGGTGTGGAGACTCGAGTCGTCGAGTCGATTCGCAGAGTGGGCTTGACGGCAGGTGCGTCGACGCCGGAGTCGCTGGTGGAGGGTGTCGTGTTCCGGCTGCGCGAACTCGGATTCGGACAGGTGCGAGATCTGACGACCGCGGAAGAGAACGTGACGTTCCCGTTGCCGAAGCAGCTACGCGAAGGTGGCGAGGGATTGTTCGGCGGGCCGCGGGCCGTGAGCGGAAACAGCTAGCTGGGGATTGGGGACATGTATATGCGAAAGCTCGTGGGATTGTCGTTTCTCTTCGCGGTAGCTCTGATTGGGTCGGCTGAGCCGGCTGCTGCGGCGGAGCTGCCGGCCAAGACGCGGGAGATGCTGCGAACGTCGGACTACATCTACACCGCGACGCGCCGCAAGAACGGTGAACGCAGCTCGATTGCTCCGATATGGTTCTTCTACGAGGGCGGCGACGAACTCTTCTTCACCACGTCTCCGGACAGCTGGAAGGCCAAGCGCATTGCTACGGGCAGTCCTGTGTATGTGTGGGTCGGTGAAAAAGACGGTCCGCATTTCGTCGGTGAGGCGCGCGAGGTGACGGACGCGGCGCTGGTCGATCGCATGGGTGAGAACTACAACAACAAGTACTGGATCGCTTGGATGGGCTTTTTTCGACCGCGCAGCGAGAGGGTCACGTCGGGCAAGACCAAAGCTTACATGGTGAAGTTGACGCCTTAGTCTTGCCCAGCGGCCATTCCAAACGCGTCTGGGTGGATTGACGGGACCACGCCCCAAGCCGCGCCCTGGGAGACTGTCGATCAATGCAGACTTCGAAGTCCCATCGACCAACCCACCCGAATCCCCTCTCTCTCCGCCGTCCTAATTCAACTCTTTCCGCGTGTAGTCCAATAAGCCGCGGGCGATGATCATGCGTTGAATCTCGCCGGTGCCCTCGTAGATGTCGGTGATGCGGACGTCGCGAAACCACTTCTCCAACAGATGCGCGCGAGAAATCCCCATCGGGCCGAGGATCTCGATACACCCTTGCGTAATATCGCGGACCGCACCGCCTGCCTTGGCTTTGCTTACCGAGGCTTCGATGTTGTTTGTCTCGCCCTTGTCGGCAAGCCACGAGGCGCGCAACATGGTCAGCTTGGCCGCCTCGAATGCTGACTCGAGCTCGATGAACTTTGCCGCTGCTGCCGATTGCGTCGTGCCTTGCACGTCGTATGCGATGTCGATGCCGGCCCGGGACAGCTCTTCGCGCGTGAAATCGAGAGCTGCTTCGGCCATCCCGAGCCCCAGCCCCGCGACCAGTGGGCGGGTCATGTTGAAAGTCTTCATGACCCCCTTGAAACCTCCCGAGCCGCCCTTGGGGATTTCCTCTTTGCCACCGAGGAGGTTGCTGCGTGGAATACGGCAGTCCTCGAAGACGTAGGCTGCGGTGTCGTCGGCCCGAATGCCTAGTTTCTTCTCCTTGTGGGCGACGATGAAGCCCGGGGCTCCCTTCTCGACAAGGAAAGACTTGATCCCGGCACGACCGGCGGAGCGGTCGAGTGTGGCCCAGACGACGACCCCGTCTGCGCGACACCCAGTGGTCACAAAAATCTTTTCACCGTTGATCACCCAGTTGTCTCCATCGAGTGTCGCCGTCGTGCGTACTTGCGAGGGGTCGGAGCCGCATCCAGGCTCGGTGATGGCCATGGCAAGAGTGAGTCCACCCCACTTCTCGATCTGTTCCGGCGTGCCCGCAGCTTTGAGAGCGGAGTTGCCCAGGCCGCTGTCGCGGCGTCGCAGACGGACCGAATAATCGCCCCAGGTCGAACCCATAGCGATCAGAGTCATCATCACGCTGCCGCCGGAATCTTCCGCACCGCGGGTTGCCATGTGGGACATGAAATTTGGATGATCTTTGGCTTCCGGCAACTCGTCGGGCGGGAACTCGTGTTCGTTCTCATCGTATTGGCGAGCGTACTTCCGTGCGATCAAGGACTCGCTACGAAGTGCGTCGAGGACCGTTTTGTCGTTCTTGGAAAGTTCGAAATTGACCATGAGATTCTCCTAATATCAGTCGATGATTGATCCGTTGGCTAGACCGTTGCGGTACCTTCCAGGACGCCGAGAGTGCGAGCGTTGCGGTACCACAGTTCGACGGGGTGCTCACGAATGAATCCGTGACCGCCGAGCACCTGGACGCCGTTGTCGGAGATCCACATGGACTTTTCGGCGACGTAGCGCTTCGCCATTGTGGCGCTGCGTGTGGCATCGCGGCCCGCCTCGAGGTCGGACGCCGCCTTCCAGGTCATCCAGCGGCTCGATTCGATCTCCATATGCATTTCAGCCAATCGGAAAGCGATCGACTGCTTTTGCGCAATCGGCTCATCGAACGCGACGCGCTCTTTCGAGTAGGGGACACAATAGTCGAGCACGGCACGTGAGAGCCCGGTGAGAACCGCGGAGATGGCGACCCGTCCCTGGTTGATCAGGCGGCGGACGTCGGCGCCTTTTGCACCGCCCAGCCGTTGGGCAGCGGGCAGATCGACGCCGTCGAGGCGTAGCTCCGATGTCTGGAGCGCCTTGAGGCCGAGATTTTTCTCAGTCTCGGAAACTGTCAGCCCGGGGGTGTCGCGCGGTACGATGAATGCATCCAGGCCATCTTCGCTGCGCGCGATGACGACAAAATGCGCGGCGCTCGCTGCCAGCGGCACGAAGGACTTGACTCCGTGAAGGGTGTAACCCGAGCCCTTCTTCTCCGCCGTCGTGCTGGGGGCGAATGGATCGAAGCCCGGCTTCGGCTCGCTGAGGGCGAGAGAGCCGGTGTGAAAAGAGTCGCCGCAGAACGCTGCGAGGTGCGCTTGCTTCTGTTCGTCCGTACCGTGATCCAGTAGGGCGTTGGCGAACAGGCAAGGTGTCATTGCGGCGACGGCGAGTGCCGCGTCGCCATAGGCCAGCTCCTCGAGGACCAGGGCATTCGTGAACGGAGATCGCTCGGCGCCGTAACCGCCGTACGACTCGGGGATCTGGGTCGCGGTCAGGCCGAGTGCCCAAGCCTGCTGGAAGAAGAGATCTGGGATCGCAGACGCTTCGTCGTACTCTCGCGCCGCAGGGCGCAGGACGTCACTCGCAAAGCCTTGCATCGCCTCGCGGACGCTCGTCTGCTCCTCGCTGAGTTCGAATGAAATCATTTCGGGGTCGCCTCCTTGTTCGGAA
This sequence comes from Deltaproteobacteria bacterium, assembly GCA_029262455.1. Taxonomy (GTDB): domain Bacteria; phylum Desulfobacterota; class Binatia; order HRBIN30; family CADEER01; genus CADEER01. The sequence goes on from JAJCZJ010000091.1 coordinate 11,908, forward strand.
TTGGTTTGCTGTGAATCAATCGTGGCGCTTGTTTGGCACTTTCCGCGTCGCGGTCTTTCGTGCTGGTGCGCGGTGTGCGAGCGATTTGGAAAAAGAAGAAGTCCATCGCGTGTTGATCACCGTCTTTGGCCAACGTGCCTCGCCGGTACGCTTCGCCTGCGTCGGCGAGACCGAGGGCGATCGCGCACCAAGTACGGGCTTCGGCGGTGTAGCGAACATCGGCACGGTCGGCGAAGCCTTGCGTCACTGTGCAGGCTCCGTTGTCGATGCGAACAGTCCAGACACCGCCGCCGTCTCCGGTTAGTCGGATCTCGAAGACCAGCGACACGCCACGCGCGCGTTCTTCGCGCAAGAGGAACGGCAGTGACTCGAGTACGGATTGTGCCGAAGTCGATGAGAAACGGTTGGCGTCGACCTCTAGGTCGTCGAGTCCGTGGTGAATGTACCAACGAGCGATTGCCGCGATGATCGGCTCGAGGGATTTGCCCCGTTCCGTGACGTCGTACACTGGGCGCGAACCGGTCGACGTGTTGTGGACGAATCCCTTGTGGCACAGCTCGCGCAGTCGGCTGGAAAGGACGCGCGGTGCGATGCCGGAGCGCACTCGAAGCTCCTGGAAACCGCACGGGCCGCGCAGCAGGTGGCGCACTAGCACTAAGGTCCAGCGGTCCCCGATGACGTCGAGCGAGCGTCCAACAGGGCAGAAGATTTGGCCGGGTTGGAGGATCTCGCTTTTCGCGTTCGCACGCTTAGTGGCTACCGCTTTGGACATCTAGAGGATTCCTTAGCTGAGTCGAAATCGATATTCAATAGATACTGATTTGGGGTTTGTTTCGCCCTCGTTCGGCGGACCCGGCCCCTTTGGGCCGGTCGGCGCGTCGTTGTAGGGTCAGTTGATGAAAAAGACCCGTGCGGTGGTGCAGACTGGGCCTCGCCAGCTCGAGCTGCGAGATTTACCGATTCCGGAGATCGACGACGATAGTGGGCTTCTGCAGGTCGAGGCGTGTGGAATCTGCGGCAGCGACGCCGAGCAGTACGATGGTGTGCTACCAGTCCCCTATCCGCTGATCCCGGGCCATGAGCCGCTCGGTGTAATCGCGGCGATCGGGGACCGGGCGGCGAGGCGCTGGGGGGTTGAAGTCGGCGACCGCGTGGCGGTCGAGGTTCTATTGCCTTGCGGCCACTGTTCGTTGTGCCGGTCGGGGTCCTACCAGCTGTGTCGCGGTGATGGGCGCGGCCTTTCGGGATATTCCTATCTGCCGCTGTCGCGTGAGCCGGGGCTCTGGGGCGCCTATGCGGATTTCATGTATCTGGACCCACGATCGATCTTGCATCGCGTCCGCAAGGACGTTCCGGCGCAAACGGCGGTCCTCTTCAACCCGCTGGGAGCGGGCTTTCGTTGGGCGGTGGAGCTGCCGGGGACTGGCCCAGGAGATTCCGTGATGATCCTGGGACCAGGGCAACGGGGGTTGGCGAGCGTTATCGCCGCCCGCGCGGCGGGCGCAGACACGATCATCGTCACTGGGTTGGAACGCGATCGCACCAAGCTCGACCTAGCGCTCGAATTCGGAGCGGATCATGTCATCAACGTCGAGAGCGAAGATGCGCGGCGCCGGGTGAAAGAGATTACCGACGGCCGTGGCGTCGACGTCGTGGTGGAGGTGTCTTCCTATGCCACACAACCCGTGGCAGAGGCGTTGCACTATGTCGCAGCCGGCGGACGCGTCATCTTGGCGGGAGTCAAGGGATTCAAGCACGTGCCTGAGTTCATCAGCGACCTGATTGTGGTCAAGGAGATCACGCTGCGTGGAGCTCTTGGTGTCACCAGTCGATCCTACCGATCGGCGATCAATCTCATCGAATCGGGGCAGCTCGACTTGGCGCGTATGCACACGCACGATTTTGGACTCGAAGACGCGGAGTTGGCGATCAAGACACTGAAGGGTGAGTCCGACGGTGAGTGCAGCGTGCACTCTTGCCTGCTACCGGGCTGAGAGGTTTGGGTTGAGACGATGACCAAGGAACAGAGAATCGAGATTCCGTCTGGAGGCGCGCGCCTCGACGGGCGCTTGCGGATACCAGCTGGTAGCTCGGGGGCGATTGTCTTTTGCCACCCGCATCCGATGTTTGGCGGAGACATGGACAATCCCGTCGTCACAGCAGTGACGAGCGAACTCGCCGGGCGAGGGTGGGCAACATTGCGATTCAACTTTCGTGGCGTCGGATCGAGCAGCGGCGCGGTCGACGACGTTGCGGGCCACGTCTCCGACGCAGCGGCAGCCGTCGACTACTTGGTCGAAGAAAGCGGTGCAGGGAACGTCATCGCCGGGGGCTATTCTTACGGGGCGCACATCGCGATCGAATCTTTGCTGGGTCGTTCCGACATCGCAGGCTTGCTCGCGGTTTCGCCACCGTTCGCGATGCTCGGAAGCGCGCTTTCCGCCTCCGACAAGCCGGTTAGCCTTCTCGTCGGTGATCGCGACGAGTACTGCACGCTCGCGGACTTCCAGGGGGCACTGCAGAGCCTCGGCCCCGCGGCGCGCGGTGAGGTTGTGCACGGCGCCGACCACTTCTGGTTTGGGCACGACGCCAAGCTTGCTTCTTTCGCGGCGTCATTTGCGGCCGGATTCGAGCGGTGAACAGGTCCGCCTCTCCGCGAGTTGCATGCGACTCTCTGGTCGCTCTGCGGACAGCGACCACCGGTGGCAACGTCCTGTTCGCCAAGAATAGTGATCGGCCAGCGCGGGAGTGCCAGCCGCTGGCCTTGCTGGAAGCGACGCGACCCGCGGCGTCGAGAGTGCGCTGCCAGTACATCGAGATCCCACAAGTCGAATCAACGCTACGCGTCCTTGGTTCCCGTCCATACTGGCTTTGGGGACTCGAGCATGGAGTCAACGAAGCGGGAGTCGCGATCGGCAACCATACCGTCTTCACACGCGACAAACCGCAAGGCGAAAAGTTGATCGGTATGGACCTTGTGCGTCTCGGGCTGGAACGCGGTGGCGATGCCGGCGCGGCGATCGATACGATTACGACCTTGGTCGAGCGCTACGGGCAGGGTGGATCGGGATACGCCGACAGCGATTTCCCGTATCATAGTTCGTTTCTGGTCGCGGATCGTAACGAAGCCTTTTTGCTGGAAACTTCGGACCGTCGCTGGGCCCTGCGTCAAATTCAGGAGACAGGTAGCGCTACGAATCACTTGACCATCGGCGACGACTGGCACCGGCTGTCGCCGGACGCAGAGCGCCATGCCGAGGCGGCCGGTTGGTGGGCGGGCAAGGGCGCTCGCTTCGATTTCGCCGCCGCCTACCGTGACGTGTCTTTTATACCACCGACATTTTCCAGTGGGCGCTTGCGGCGCAGTCGTGAATTGCTCGAGGGTTCTCGCGGAGCGGTTTCAGAAGCCTCGATGCGGTTGGCGTTGCGGGATCACTACGGCTCGCAGGTCTATCGTGACGCGTACTCGTCCGAAGACGAGCGCTACCTTTCCTTGTGCATGCATGCCGATCCGATTGGTGCGACGACGGCGGCGGCGGTCGTTCGTCTGCCGGCTACCGCGAACCAGCCTCTGCGATACTCCGCCTGCTTTGGACCGCCATGCGCTGGCGTCTTCATTCCGCTCTATGTTGAAGGTGAGTTGCCAAAGGTTCTGACCGCTGGTGGCGCCGAAAACAGTCCGACATGTTCGCCCTGGTGGGGATTTCGCGAACTGCTCGACCTCATTGAACGCGATCATGAACGGCTTGGGGGACTGGTACGAGACGAATGGGATCGCACCGAGAAGCAACTCTTTGAAGAGGCCGACCGCGTCGAAGCAGCCCTGCCTGAGCAAGCAGCCGTCCGTGCCGAGCTCCTCTCTGGCTTGATGGACCGCACGGTCCGGCTCTGCCTGGAACGTCTAGGTGAAATCCGGCACCAGATCAGCAGCTGAGAAGCGACGTTTGCTGCCAAAAATGTATCGGAAATTAGCACCACGTACATTGTGTGCGTCTGGACATGACGGGTGCCGGGGCAAAGCCCTTGAATTTGGATATCTTGCCCCCCTTGGCACGCTCTGTGCTTTTACTCAGATACAGCGATTGAGTGAAACAGCGAACGCGGCGACTCGGCCGGTTTGCGGGACATTGAGAGAAGGGGGCTATCCCATGAAGAATTCAAAGAAGCTAACAATTCTAGAGATTTTTCGCGCCGTGCAGGACACATGTCGGAGTGACGATGAGGTCGTGGCCGTCATTGATCACATGATGCGCACCGGACGCGTGATCCGCCCGCAGCATACGCTGCTGGGGTAAATTCACCTACAAACTTCCCTCCCCCCTGGGGGCGGAGTTACGGGTAGCTCTAGCGATCCGTGACTCCGCTCCCGACCCTTCCCTTTTCGGTGAAGGCCAGCCGATTCTATCGGTTCGCGAGCTTCCTGAAGGGCGGAAACAGTTCGATCTTGGCCTTGCTGCGTAGGTCCTTGACGAGTTCGGCCCGGGCCTTTGCTCGTTTTTCCTCGCGCAGCACCCGGATAATCGACTCGCGTAGATCTGCGAGTGGGCTCGATAGCTGAGCTCGATTCTGCTGGTAAAAGTTATCGACTTCCTCACGATCAACGGTGATGTCGCGCCATACGCCGCGTTCGAGTAGGCGGGTCGCCAGCAAGGTTCGCTTCGTGTCGAGGTTGAGACGGTCGGGCGTAAGGCCTCGTTGGGTCAGAGCGGTCGTGAATTCAGCCTGGCTGCCGAAGTGGCGTCGAGTCTTTTCGACTTCTCTGTCAATCTCTTCCGACGAGACTTTGGTTTTTGTTCGGCCAGCCTCCTGAACGAGCAATTCGAGGTCGATCAGGGAATCGAGCGCCGACTGTGTCAACTCATCGATCCGGCCTCGATCGGGTGGGCTGGGCTCGCCGCGCGCCAATCCCTGGACCAACTGTTGTAGGTCCCCGCGTTCGATCGAGACGCCGTTGACGCTCGCCGCAGGGTTGCTCGGCTCAGGTTCTGCGATTGCCGTAGTGACGCCGAAAATCACTGCAGCCAGTGCCCATTTTTTCGACCGGCGGTACATTCTCTGGGATCCAAACAGGGCGAGGTGCGGCATGCAAGGCGTTCGGTTGCACCATCTTGATTTTTGCTCGCTCCAAACTGAATGAGGGCCGGCGATCTCAAAGATCTCCGGCCCTCACCACCCAAGCCCAAACCACATCCAAATGGTGTCTCGTTTTCAACCACGCAACCGCCCAACATCCGCGAGACACCTCAACAACCACGGCTACGCCATTGTTACCGCAAACTCTATGCCAGGTTTGGAGGGACCCCTCAGTGAGGCGGGAATTATAGGAGTGTTCAATCGTGATGTGTCGTTTGATGGATCATCGACAAGATGGTGACGGTTGTGTCCAAATCGCGCCAACGGCTGCGCGGTGCAGAGCACTGTTCGTCGATTGCCGCGGATGCCGGTAGTGACGCAAGAGTAACGCATTTGCTACGGCGTTTCGCGAATTTCCCTCAGTCACGCCTAGGGTCCTCCAGCTTGGAATAGATCTTGGATATTTAGGCGCCAAGGGAGAGACGCAATATGATTCGGATTGTAGTTGCTGATGATCATGAGATGTTCCGGGAAATGCTTAGTATTGCGCTGCCGCGGGGTGGGGAGTTCCAAATTGTGGGCGAGGCAGCTGATGCTGAGGACGTTCGTACGGTGGTCGAGCGCCTGCGGCCGGATGTCCTCTTGCTCGATTACAAGATGCCGTTGGTCAAGAGCTTTAGCCGCTTGGTAGGAGATCTCCGGGACTCGAGCGAGCGTACGTTCGTCATTGTTTTGTCGGGGACAGCCAGCACTGAGGTGGCCCGTCAGGCGGCCGATGGAGGCGCCAGTGGATACATCCTCAAGTCGACGCAGTTGAGTGCTGTCGCGGATGCTGTCCGAACGGTCGGAGCGGGTGGGATCTGGGTCGATCCGTCGCTGCCGCGAAAGGTCTTCGAGGTCTTCCAACGTCGCGCCCACAACACGGAAGGCAGAGCCGATAGCGGACTTGCCTCGCTGACCAGGCGGGAGCGTGAAGTCCTGGCCTGCGTCGCTCAGGGGATCAGTAACCAGGAGATCGGTCAGCGCCTGTGCATCTCGGAGCCGACGGTCAAGACCCACCTGACGCGGATCTTTGCCAAGCTGTCGGTCAAGAACCGGCTTTCGGCTGCGTTGGCGTTTTACAACCGTGATCAGAGCGCCGACGCTCCGGCAGCATTAGCTGCAGAAGCTTAGCGATCCAATCCGGGCGGTAAGGACCACCCGGCTTTTCCAGGCAGTAAGGACCACCCAGCTGTTCCGTGCGGTAAGGATTACCCGGCGACTTTGCGAATCGAAGGCGGCGGTGCCATCGGCCCTCGCTGTGCAAAAACCGATGGGAAGACGGCGGAGAAGCATGTGCGCTCGTCGTTCGTGACTGCCTCCAAGGTGCCGCCGAATCCCTCTTCTACGAGATTCTTAGCGATCCACAGGCCGCGTCGGTTGCCGACCATTTCGTCGCTGCCGAGTTGATCGAGTAGGCGCGGAATCGCAGCAGCTGGAACGCCTCCCGCCCAGTCGACGACATGCACGGTAACTCCCTGAGAGGTGAGTTCGGCTTCCACCGAGATAATGCCGTCCCGAATCTGGGCCTCTTGGTAGGCTTGAATGGCTGCAGTGACGAGGTCGACCAAGACCAGGGCAAAGCGCTGGCGGCTGCCGTACAGTTGCAGGGCGTCGGGATCTTCCTTGTAGTTGACGCTGCAAGCGGTTTCGCGCAGGCGCAAACGCAGCAGCTGGGTGACGTCGCTGAACGCATCGCGGACTGCGAAGCTCTCGAGCTTGTCGGTCGCCGCGCCGCGGCCGAGCGCCTGGAAGCTGCGTAGGTAGGATATCGTTCGCTCGACCCACGCCGCGCCAGTTTGGGCATGGCCGAGCATTTCGTCGATTGCCTGTCTTTGTTTGGCGGGCTCGCGTACCGTGCCGGTGTTGTCTTTGCCGATCTTCGCAATGCCCTGGAGCGAGTTGAGCACGGTGCCCAGAGGCCCACTGATTTCTTGCGTCAGACCGACGCTGAGTCGGCTGAGCGCGGACAGGCGCTCTGCGCGCAAGATCTCTTGTTGGTTTTCTGTGAGTCGATGGTGGGTATCACGGAGCTGGTTGAGAGCTTCGCCGAGCTCGGAGTTCATGGCTTTCAACGTTTCCGTGCGATTGGTCTGGACGCGAAGACTTTCGTTCAGCTCATCGAGGTTCTTGTGCAGAATGTCGAGCTTGTCTTGTGCGGCGGCGTTCGGGAGCGCTAGTGCGATTTGGTTCGCGGCCGCGCGGATGAACGCAATGTCTCGCGCATCGTACGGATGTCCGGATTCTTTCGCCGACAGAGCGATCACACCAACGCAGGCTCCGCTGCGATACATCGGAACCATCAAGTCAGCATCGAGTCGGTCGAGAAGTGGGGGGATTGTCCGTCCCGAGCCGTCGTCCCACTGGTACCGTACGGCGTTCTCGCCAGCCTCGAGCTTTTCGACTAGCTCGGTCGGGACAGCTAGCTTGCGCTGCTCCGGATCGTCATAGGCGAAGAGCGGAAACCCGGCGCCGCGACCGCGTAGAAAAACGGTGGCCTTTTTTGGCCCGAGAGTTCGTTTCAATACTTCGAGAGTGTTGGCTGCCAGAGTTTGCGTCGTACGCGCTGAGGAGAGGCCTCGGTTGAGGTTGGAGAGGCTGCGATCGGCCGAGTATGTCTCGGGCGAGAACATGCGATCGACCCAACCGCGTACGACGCGGATGACCGGAGAGACCGCAAACAGCAAGCCGAGGTTGAGAAGTGCGAATGGCGCAGTTCCGGCCATTGGCGAAGATGGGTCTGAGATTTTCGGACCGAGGAGGTAGACCGAACCAAAGTACAGGACCGCCACGGCCGGGATTGCAGTCGCGTAGGTGATGATCGCGCGCAACCGCTCGTCGAGTGAAAAGAAATCGCGGCCGGAAATTGCTCCGCCGATCGCCAGGCTGATGAGGCCCCCGCAGGCGAACAGCGCCGCGGTCATCGCGCGCCAGTCGAATCCACCGATCGATCCCCACAAGAGGGCCGCGGTGATGACGCCGACCATACCGGTGCCGGCGATGGCGGCACGGCGACGGACAACGATCGGGTTGCCCGGGAGGAGTCGCACTAACACGCTGCCGACCAACCCAACCCCGGCGCCGATGATGGCTAGCGTAGCTGCAGCGTGGAGCATGCCCGAGCCGTAGGGATCGGGCCAAGTGAGCTGGTACATCAAGGCCAGTGCGGCGAACGGCGTGTAGATGGCGAAGTATGCTGGAGATTTTGCGTTGCGGAGTAGATTGCTGGGAAAGACCAGTGCCAGGTGAATCAGGGCTGCTGGTGCCATGGACTGAGCCAGGATCTGAAGGCGGGCGAGCGAGCCATCGCCGATCGTGGTCGCGACCGAAGTGATCGCCAGAACACCGAGCGACATACCCGCTGCGAGTGCCGAGTTGGCAGACGCGCTGTCCGGGTGCCGACGCCAAACACTGACTGCGACGAGGATTGTGATGAGCCCGTTGATCACGAGTCCCAAGAACAACAAGCCATACTCGGCTCCCGTGATGGTTCGGGTCTTTGCCGAGAAGCCTTCTCCCGGTACTCCCAGACGGGTGGTCTTGTATACGATGTCGGCGCCCTCGGGGCGTGTGCGTACGAGCTGGTAGAATTGGGCTGCCTCTCGCGCCGGTAGGCCATCGACCGACTTGATCTCGCTCGGCCACTGTTTGTGGACCTGCGGCCACCCAGGCAGCGTCAGCAACGAGACTTGACGCGAGGGGTCTATAAAGAAGCCGGGCGTTTTGGCCTCGATCCAATCGAAGCTGTTCAAGGCGACGAACAAAGCGAGCACGGATGCAGCACTTCCTAACGCGATGGCTGTGAGTAGTCGGTATCGTTTTGGCATAGTCACTTATCTCGAGAGATGAGGGTCGATCATTCAACACCGGCCTAGGTTGCGGAAATCAGGGGAACGTATGGAAATCGGGATCGGGGTAGACAGGCTATACGACCTTGGTCGTAGAGACCAGAATATTTGCATTGGCAGCGGTTGCGGTATCGCATGCTGCCTTTGCGGGTAGCTGAATATTAGTTCACCCAATATTTGAGTTTCTATATCATGAAAGGGGATCTTGGGGAGCGACGTTATTCGCTCAAACTCTCGATGAGTGCGGTCTTCTTGAATTTGCCCGGGCCGGTTTTCGGGATCGAATCCATGACGACAATGCGTCTGGGGATCTTGTACCCGGCGAGGTGCTGGCGCGCGAAGTTCGTGACCGCGGCGATGTCGATTTGATTGCCGCTCTTGGGGGTCACGGCGGCAACCACCTCTTGCCCGAGATCGTCGTTGGGGACTCCGACTACCGCGACCTCCGCGATGTCCGGGTGCCGTTGTAGGCAGTTCTCGATTTCGATCGCGCTAATCTTGAAGCCGCGGGATTTGATGATGTCGACCGACAGCCGGCCGATGATTCGAATCATTCCATCGGGATCGATCTGGGCGAGATCCCCTGAGCGAAAGTACGGTCCGACATAGGCGCGTTGCGTTGCGTCCGGATCATTCCAATATCCGGAAAAGAGATTCGGGCCGCGGATCGCAATTTCTCCGCTAGTGCCGCGCGGGACGTCGTCTGCGACTTGCCCGAGATCGGCTTTTTCCGGATCGATCAGTCGAATCTCGATGCCGGGCAATGGGCGGCCGATCGTGCCGGCGCGGCGCGGTCCTTCGTACGGTACGGCAATCATGAAGCCTCCCTCGCTCATGCCGAATCGTTCGAGTATCTGGTGCCCGAAACGATCTTGAAACCTAGAAAATGTAGCCGGTGTAAGCGGTGCTGAGCCCGAGACCCACAAGCGCATCGATGTGAGATTGGCTGCGGCCTGTCTCTCTTCACCGCTCAACACTAATCGGTTGTACATCGTGGGGACGCCGAAAAAGAGGGTGCAACGCCAGCGTTCGATCATCCCAAGCACTTCGTCGGCGACGAATCGCTCCCGCAGTACAATGCTCGAGCCCGCCAGTATCGAGCCGATGATTCCCAATGCCAATCCGTGCAGGTGAAAGCACGGCAGTGTTAGAAGAAGGCGGTCCTCGGCGGTCCACTTCCAAGCTTCTCGAACTGTTTTGAGATTGCCCACGAGTGCGGCTTGCGACAGAGCAACGCCCTTCGGTCGGCCGGTCGTTCCTGAGGTGTAGACGAGAAGAGCGATGTCTTCGTCGTTGGCGTTGTGCTGCGCCACGGGTGTGGCTGAAACGGTTGCGCGGCAAGGTGTGTAAAGTGGTGTCCCGACTTCTCCCCAGTTGCTTTCCTGGGACTTTCCTAGGACCGCCACCGCCGCTCCGGAATTGTCGACGATGTATCTTGCTTCGTCGGCGCTACCGCTGGGATTGAGCGGTACGAGAATGGCTCCACTGCGAATCACAGCGAGCACTGTTGCGACCAGGACTGGACTGTTTGACAGTCCAACGGCGACACGGTCCGCCGCGCTGATGCCCATCGCCTGGAGCTCGAATGCGATTGCGTTGCTCCACGACTCGAGTTCGGCAAAGCGAATCTCTTGCCCGTTCCAGACGACAGCGCAATGGTTGGCTCTTTGCCGAAGTCGTTGGTTTAGGGCGGCGGTCAGGGTGTGCATGGTCTGGATCGGCGCTCGCAGTCGAGGCGCCCGTTGTTGGGTGATAGCTACAAACGCAAAACAGGGTCGCGCCTCGATGGCGCGACCCTGTTTGAACTGAAGTCTTAGGCCAAAGTTCTAGACGGCCGCCATCGTGGCTTGCGCCTCCAGTGGTTCTTGCTGCAAGCTCTCGATCTCGGCTTGCTTGGCCCTTGCCGCGCGATGCTTCCAGCCGTCCAGGCCGCGGCGCAGGTAATCGGGATTGATATCGAGCGTCTCACAGATGTTGCGGTACGAGAACAACCACTCAGTATTGGTAGACTCGAGCCACTCCACCGCTTCGTCGAACATCTGACGGCCCTGGCCATCGTGGGCGAACACGTACTTTTGGTACGAGTCTAGAGCGTTCTCCAAGACTGCGAGCATCAATCGCTTCTCGCGACTGACTGTAGCCCCGCTCCGCACGCCAAATTGATCTCTCAATAATACATCTGGTTCGAAGAGGCCGCGATCCGTCATGGTCTTCCTTCCCTCCCTGACCTTCTCGCCCTGGCTGGGTCGAGCTTGCCGTGGTTTTGGCCGCCGGGCGTGACGAAGTACCTCGACTCACCCCGCGGTGCGTTGATTGAGATGTTCCCCCTAATTACATCTGTGTCGTCAGCCGCACTGATTTACCCCAGTATTTCAGTAGCTCGTCTGAACCGCCCCCGGGCCAAACAAACTCGACAAACGACGTTCTAATTCCCAAATAGTTCTCGCAGTATATTTTAGATCGAATGTTTCGGGACCGTCACCAGGGCCGTTGCCCAACTGCTGAGCTGACGGTTCTGGATGGAGCTATCTACCGAATTTTTCAGGTACTCTTGTCCGTATAGCGAACCTGTCACGGGATGGCAATAAATAAATTGACGTGGGCGCAGATTCTGAGACGGAGTCTTGTTGCGGGTCTCTTAACTTACTGAAAAATGGTTCATGACCTGTTCTTGGAAGCGTTCGAGAATCTCGATGTAGTGATCGGGGGTGCGATGCCGAAACCTGAGGTTGAGCGTTGTGGCGCCGGTGTCTTGGTAGGTGCGAACGATCGATCGCGCCTCGCTGACCTCGGCGCTTGTGTCCAGTGCGAGTGGAGGGTTCGGACTCAGGGCTACTTCGAACCTGGGACTCTTCTCGAGTCTCGTTTGCCAAAATCCGCTTTTTCTGGCGGCGGCGAGGAGGCCCGCGAGTTGGACCTGATCGAGGCCGAATGGGTCCCAGCCATCTGCGAAGAGTAGCGCACGGCGCAGGGATCGGGCCGATCGGCCGCCGATCCAGATCGGCGGCTGGTGCTGCTTGGAATGTGGATCGATTGTGAAATTTGCAAAGCGATAGTGTGATCCTTCGTAGCGGGGATTCGCGGTTCCGAGAGCGGCGCGGAGCGCCCGCAAGGCGTCTTCATAGCGGTCGCCGCGATCTTGGAATGGAACTCCCAAGAGGTCGAACTCTTCCGCGAGACTGCCGATACCGACACCGAGGATCAGTCTCCCATCGGAGAGCTGGTCGAGAGTTCCGTAGCGCTTCGCCACGGTTAGTGGGTGATGGTACGGCAGCACCAAGACGTGCGTCAGAAGGCGAATCCGACTCGTGAGGGCCGCGATGTACCCCAGGGTTGCCGACGGGTCGTAGTAGCGACCGCCACGTCTGGCGACTTCCTCGGTGGGGATCGCCACATGTTCGCTGCAGGTCAGGTGAGAGTAACCGAGTTCATCGGCACGCCGAGCGATGCGTCGGATCTCTGCCGGGCCCGCGTCGCGTTCCCAGGGGGAATGGGTGCCAGCTGCGAGGGTGACGACCGGGGTGACGATGCCGAACTTCATACTCCTCTATAGAAACCTTGCTGGCTCACGCCAAGCCGTTGACGCGGGTTGATTTGCAGGGCCCCCGTTTGTCGATAGAACGGTGGGTGGAATGCCAGCAAGATTGCGCAAGAAAAAGGTGTCGGAGGTCAACTCGAGCGCGGGAATGCTCGTCGTCAACGGCGCTCGCGAGCACAATCTCAAGAACCTGACCGTCGCGATTCCGCGCGGCGGTCTCGTCGTGATCACCGGTCCGTCCGGTTCGGGCAAGTCATCCCTAGCCTTTGATACGATTTATGCTGAAGGGCAGCGACGCTATGTCGAATCCCTGTCGGCTTACGCGCGCCAGTTTCTCGAGCAGATGGAGAAGCCGGACGTCGATTCGATTGAAGGTCTTTCCCCCGCTATCGCAATCGAACAGAAATCGACATCGCGCAATCCGCGCTCGACGGTCGGTACAGTCACCGAGATCTACGACTACTTGCGGCTGCTCTTCGCCCGGGTGGGCACGGCCTATTGTCCGAAATGTGGTCGGGAGATTCGCCCGCAGACGATTCAGCAGATCGTCGATCGCATCCTCGCGTTGCCGGATCGCACGCGGATTTACGTGCTCGCGCCGATCGTACGCCAGCGCAAGGGCGAATATCGCAAGGAGCTCGGAGACTTGCGCAAGGCCGGTTTTGTTCGTGTACGCGTCGACGGGGAATTGCGTGACCTTGCCGATGAGATCTCGCTCGACCGAAAGCGCAAGCACACGATCGAAGTCTTGGTCGACCGACTCGTGATGCGCGAAGGCATCGCGACGCGGCTTGCCGACTCGCTTGGTGTCGCCTTCCAGCAAGGTGATGACGTCGTGCAGATCGCCGTTCTCGGCGTCGGCGACGAGATCCGCGAGGAGCTGTTGTTTAGCCAGCTCTTTGCCTGCACCGATTGCGGGATCTCTTACCCCGAACTGACACCGCGAATGTTCTCCTTCAACAATCCGCAGGGCGCGTGCGGTAAATGTAGCGGCCTCGGCAACATCAACTACTTTGATCCCGAACTGGTCGTGCCGGACCCAAAGAAGTCGCTGTCCGAAGGGGCGATCGCGCCGTGGAGCAGCAAGAGCGCTGCGAGTTATCGCGAACAGGTTCTCGCCGGTGTTGCCAATCATTTCAAAGTTTCCTTGACGACTCCGTTCGAAAAGCTTCCAATCAAGGCGCGCAAGGGAATTCTCTTCGGTTTGGGGGACGAGGAGATCACGATCGTCTACAAGAAGAACCGGCGCCGGTACGAATTCTCTCGTCACTTCGAAGGCGTGATCGGCAATCTCGACCGCCGCTACAAGGAAACTGATTCGGAGTGGGTGCGCGAGGAACTCGGTCGCTACATGAGCATGAGCGAGTGTCCGGATTGCAGCGGCGCGCGGCTGCGTCCGGAGGCTTTGGCCGTCCGTGTTGGTGATCAGAACATTGCCGAGGTGACGGCCCTTTCCGTCGGGGCTGCACGCGATCTCTTCGACGGTCTCGATCTGACCGAAACGCAAATGGCAATCGGCGATCGGCTGTTGCGAGAAATTCGCGAGCGATTGGGTTTCCTGGTCAGTGTCGGCCTAGACTATGTGACCTTGGACCGACGCGCCGGCTCGCTGTCGGGCGGTGAGGCCCAGCGGATCCGTTTGGCGACGCAGATTGGCTCGCGGTTGACCGGCGTCCTGTACGTTCTCGACGAGCCGTCGATTGGGCTCCATCAGCGCGACAATCAGCGCTTGCTCGAAACGCTGCAGCAACTGCAGTCGCTCGGTAACACCGTCATCGTCGTCGAGCACGACCGCGACACCATGTTGGCGGCCGATCACATCATCGATATGGGCCCTGCGGCTGGAGTCGAAGGCGGTGAGATCGTTGCCGAAGGGCCGCCGAAAGCGATCGAGAGCAATCCGAAGTCGATGACCGGACGCTATCTATCGGGTGATCTTGAAATCGGTGTTCCAACGTCGCGCCGTGCGGGCAATGGATGGCGCCTCGAGATCAAAGGCGCTCGCCACAACAATTTGACCGGCATCGATGTCGCCATCCCGCTCGGCACGATGACTTGCGTCACGGGTGTTTCGGGTTCAGGCAAGAGTTCGCTCGTCAACGACACGTTGTACCGTGGCCTGGCGCATCGACTGCACGATTCTAAGGAGGCTGTCGGTGTGCACAGGGAGATGGTCGGCTGGCAGCTGATCGACAAGGTGATCGACATCAATCAGGCGCCGATCGGCCGCACTCCACGATCGAATCCGGCAACCTATGCGGGGCTGTTTACCCACATCCGCGATCTATTTGCGCAGCTTCCGGACGCACGCGCACGAGGCTACGGTCCGGGTCGCTTTTCGTTTAACGTGAAGGGCGGTCGCTGCGAAGCGTGCTCGGGCGACGGAGTCAACCGGATCGAGATGCACTTCCTCCCGGATGTCTTCGTGACCTGTGAAGTGTGCAAGGGCAGCCGCTACAATCGCGAGACTCTCGAGATTCGCTACCGCGGCAAGAATATCGCCGATGTCCTCGACATGACGGTTGGCGAAGCGTTGGCGTTCCTGACTAATGTGCCGTCGGCCCGCGCCAAGCTGGAGACGCTTGCGGGAGTGGGCCTCGACTATATCCGCCTTGGCCAGTCGGCGACGACCCTCTCCGGCGGTGAGGCACAGCGGATCAAGCTCGCGCGCGAATTGAGCAAGCGCGCGACCGGAAAGACACTCTACATTCTCGATGAGCCGACGACCGGACTGCACTTCGACGACATCCGCAAGCTGCTCGAGGTCCTCGACCGTCTGGTCGATACCGGCAACACGGTCGTTGTCATCGAACACAACCTCGACGTCATTAAGACAGCCGACTACCTGATCGACATCGGCCCCGAAGGCGGTGCCGGCGGTGGACGCATCGTCGCAACCGGCAGTCCTGAAGATGTGGCCGCGGTCAAAGGCTCGCATACGGGACGTTTTTTGCGCCCGCTGCTCAAGGGCAAGGCGGCATGAGTGACGGCGGGGGCCTGCGGTGAAGATCCGAAGTCTCGGGGACTCGCAGCTGCGCGTCACATCACTCGGTCTGGGGTTGGCTGCTGTAGCGCGGCCCGGTTACATCAACTTGGGCCGCGATCGGGATCTTCCTGCCGAACGTTCGCAAGATGCGCTCTATCGACGTTGCGCCGACTTGCTCGACGTCGCCCGCGAGCTTGGCATTTGCTATTTCGATGTGGCGCGAAGTTACGGCAGATCGGAAGAGTTCCTGGCTCGCTGGCTCAGCGAGCGAAACATCGCACGCGACGAGCTAACGGTCGGAAGCAAGTGGGGCTACCGCTACACTGCGGATTGGGCGGTGGAAGCCGAGGTCCACGAACAAAAAGAGCTGTCGCTGGCACGCTTCCGCGAGCAGCTGACGGAATCGCGTGGCCACCTCGAGAGCCACCTCGATCTGTATCAAATTCACAGCGCGACACTCGATTCGGGTGTACTCGATGACGACCGACTCATGGCGGCGCTGGTCGCGGCGCGCCACGACGGCGCCTTCAAGGCGTTGGGACTCACGTTGAGCGGGCCCGCCTCGCCGACGACTCTGGATCGGGCGCTGGCTCTGCAGGTTGATGGTGTGCGCGTCTTCGACTGCGTGCAAGCGACGTACAATATTCTCGAGCCATCGATCGCTGCCGGTCTCGCCGATGCGCAAGCGTCAGGCGTGGGCGTGATCGTCAAAGAAGTGCACGCCAACGGACGATTGACTCAGGTCAACCGGCGCCCTGAGGATCGCGATTTGGTCGCGCGTTTGGACGCGATCGCGGCAACGGCGGGGCTTACTGTCGATCAGCTTGCGGTGGCGTTTGTTGCATCCCTGCCCTTCATCGACGTCGTCAACTCAGGTGCTGCCACAGTCGATCACTTGCGCTCCCATGCGGTCGGAATAGGAACCCACTTGAGTGAGGAAGCACGCGCGTCACTAGAAGACGTGCTGGAGAACCCGCAACAGTACTGGGCGACGAGGTCGTCGTTGCCGTGGAACTGATTGCGCCATCGTTGTCTCCCGGCTTCCGTTTCACCCTGTCCAGGGCTGTCGATGCCGTGGCGCTTGCTCACCAGCCGGCGCGCACCGCCCGAATGGGGTACTCGACGACGGACGACGGACCGAGGTTGAACCCGCCCGGAAAGTCATTGAACAGTACGAGCCACACCGCACGCGGCTGTGTGGGATTCCCTGACGACGCATATTGGGGCGCCGTTGCGGTTGGGCCGAAGATTGGGTCGATGCACGGCTCCGTCGAGCATCGTGGACCAACTGGCTCGAGACGAATCGTCAGCAATTCGGAGAGGGTAGGCATACGCCAACCGGCCGCCCCGTCGAACAGCTCGACGGCGTTTAGCGTCGCCAAGAAGACAGTGAAGGCCGTGCCGTCTTCATCGCTTTCGTCCAGATCGAGCCCCGACCAATCGTAGGTGTTCGATACATCGTGAACACTTCCGTCAGTGGTCTTCTTCTCCCAAATGAGGCCGGTGAGATTGTCGGTGACGGTTGCACCGTTGTCGACGAAGCGGGGCGCATCGCAGGCCGTTCCGGACAAAGCCTGCAGGCGGGGCCAGGTACTAACGTACTTCGAGACGCACCGGCCCATCTTTGCGCCACTGGGGCACCTGCCGCCATAACAGCCGGCGAGCCACTTTTGAACACAGCGTCCGTAGTTTGCCTTAGCGACGGCACGTTTGAACTGGCATTTCTCCTCTGCGGTCCGCGCCTGCGCGGTCGAAAGCCCAAAGACCAGGAAAAACACAGTTAGCACTACAGTCCATCTCTCGATCATCGACAGCCCCTTCTTCATTCCCGTCCAAGCCAAAAAAAGATCACGGTGCCTAGGTCATCACTTAGACTTTGAGGGCTCACTTCTAGTATCCACCACTGGCAAACACAAGGCGAAGTCTGCGCCCCGCGAGGTAGCGGAATCCTTCTTGTCCCCGTCCTCGCCGGCAATGTTTGGCTCGCCTGGGTGTGCTCGAGTGTGGTAGCGAGAAGAACTCTGCAGCAGCATGTGAGAATCCAAGGGGGCTGAGAGCACGGATGGATGCCGTACTCCGATACGTAGTTGCGGTGAGCTTTACTGCTTTGTTGGTTTCGTCGGCGCAAGCTGCGCCGGGTGACCTCGATCCCACCTTCGGCTCGCTGGGTCTCGCGGGCGTCGCGATTGGTGGCAATAGCCTGGTCTACGACATGGCCACGCAAGCCGACGGCAAGATTGTAGTCGTCGGCGCCATGTTCAACACCACCGCGTTCGACGGAGCCACCTTCGCCGTCGCTCGCTTCGATCCGAATGGTGCGTTGGACGGGTCCTTCGGTGTTGGTGGAGTCGTCACGACGCCGGTCGGAATGCCGACGACTTGCTGCGACATCCTCGACACGCTCGCCAATGCCGTGGCGATTCAGGCGGATGGAAAGATTCTCGTCGCGGGGCACGCGCTCGTAGACTTCGGACCCGACATCGATGCCGCCCTCGTTCGCTACAACCCTGACGGCAGCCTCGACTCGACTTTTGGTACGGCGGGAGTGGTCCTCGAGCCGGCTTTCGACAGCTTCGAGGACGTCGCCGTCCTGAGCGACGGCCGGATCCTGGCCGCGGCCGCGGGCCTCACTTATGTCACGCACGCCGGCGTGGGTGCCTTGGCGTGCTACGACAGCACTGGGGTGCTCGATGCGACGTTTGGCGTCGGCGGCCTCGTTTCGACGCCGAGGCTACGCGCGCTCTTGCTCCTGGACGGCGGTGACTTCCTCGCCGCCGGTGGGATTGGTGCTGCCGATGCGAGTGACTTCTGGATCGGGCGATTCAACCCCGACGGTTCGCCGGACCTTGGGTTCGGCACCGGCGGCGCGGTCAACACGGATTTCGGTGCGAGCGAGATCGCACAGGCGATTGCTCTGAGTCCGGGTGGGGACATTGTCGCCGGCGGCAGCGCCTTGTTCAACGACCCGTTCGAAGAAACTCAGATCAAGGTCGCTCGCTATGACGCGGGTGGAAACCTGGATGTCGGGTTTGACGGAGACGGCATGGTGCAGCGTTTCGTCGGTGTTCCGCTGCCCCTGCCCGTACCTCCGTTCGTGCTGAGAGTGGCGTCGGTCAACGCCGTCCTGGTGCAAGCGGACGATTCGATTCTGGTCGGAGGCTCGGTCGCCAATGATTTCTACGGCTTTTCGGTCCCGTATGTCTTCACGCTGACTCGTCTTTCCCCCGATGGCGGGACCGATACGACCTTCAACGCTTTCGGCAGCGGGAGCATTGGCGCGATCTCGGCGATGGCTTTTCAACCCAACACGGTTGTCGTCGCAGGATGGTCAGGTTCCTATTTGGCCAGCACTCCATTGGAGTTCGGGTTGGCCCGTCACGTCCTCGATGCCGATGTGGGTCCCGTATGCGGCGACGGCAACGTTGACCTTGATGAAGAATGCGATGACGGCAACCTCGTGGCTGGAGACTGCTGCTCTCCTGGCTGTCGGTTCGAAGTAGTCGGGACCATCTGTGGTCCTCTACCCGAATCGTGTGTCGTTGCGGATACGTGTGACGGGGCCGGTAGCTGCATCATCGGTGGCCCCGCGCCTCGCACCGGGTGCAAGAGCACGGTCGCTCAGAAGGCCAGCCGCTTCGTACTATTGGACGGCGCGAATGCGCGACTCTCGTGGAGGTGGCGGGGAGAGGAGACACTGCGCACCGATCTCGCAGACCCGGTCAGTGGCGACGATTACGCGCTGTGCCTCTTCGCCGGAGGGACCTTGGCCGCGATCACGGCTCCCGGCGGAGGTGAGTGCGCGGGCAAGCCGTGCTGGAGGAACCGTTCTCAGGGACCCCGCTACGATGACCCTGACTCGAACAACGACGGCGTCCGCGCCGTCTCCCTCAGGTCCGGCGGCGAAGGGAAGTCGCTGATCGTTGTCAAAGGGAAGGGGGCGGCGCTGCCGATACCTGCGTTGCCTTTGTCGTTGCCGTTGACCGTCCAGCTTCAGGCCGAGAACGGTGCATGCTTCGAGGCCGTTTTTGACGGGGTTGGTGTGAGGGCGAACGATGCGACGAGGTTCGTGGGACGCTCGGTCGTGCCTTGACAACGATCTGCTGGGGGCAGCCGGCACGAAAGAGCGTTTACGGCGCGCGTCCTGTTTTCCAACGTGGTACAACACACCTCCGCTTTCGGCTCACGGACAACCCGTCAGCGCGTTGTTCACGGCCCTGACCAACTCGGCGATCGAGACGAGGCCGTTGCTGTTCTCGTCAAATGATTGGCATACGGACAATTCGTTATTGCCGAGCGCGATGCCGACTCCACGGATCAGTTCGGCGATCGAGACGACACCATTGCCGTCACAGTCGCCGGTGCAGGATGTGTCGATGGTGGCTTCGACCGGGATGGTGACGTCGCCTGCCGCGCTGGTGATGTCGATGGCGCCGATGCTGACCCCGATCGGCAGACCAGTCGGATCGAGCGTCGCGGTGATCACGGAGGGCGAGGTGCCGGTCGACGCGCTGAGCGTGATCCATGGTGCGGACGCTTGCGCCTGCCAGCCGAGCGGGTTCGCGGGGTTCGCGTTGTCGATCGAAATCTCGACCGAAGTGCGTTCGGCCTCGGTGTCGAAGGTCAGCAGCTCGGGGCCAGCGGTCAGTCGGTCGGACGTTGGTGGCAACTCCGCCAGCGTGTTGACGACCGTCACCTGCCGCTGATCCGACGCCGTGCCGCCGACGCCATCGTCCGCCGCGAAAGTGATCGTGTGAGTTCCGACGCTGAGGTCGGCGACGGCCAACGAAGCGCCGGAGCCGAGATCGCCATCGATGCTGGAACTCCAGTTGAGCTGGGAGTCGGGCACGAATCCGAAGTCGACGTCGAAGGAACTCCCTTCGAGGGTCAAAGTCTGGCCGGCGGCGATACTCGTCTGCTGCGCCGCCGGATCGACGATCTCGGCGGAGGGGACGCGGTTAGGGATGCGAAATGTCGCTGCCGACGTGTCGCTGACGGAATGTACGCTGTCCGATACGAGAACCCGGAAGCGCCCGAGCTCGGTCTGTGGCACGTTCTCCGCCGCCAGGTCGATCGACGAGCCTTCGACGTTCTGCGCAATCAGCTCCCAGTTGGTGCCATCGTCCCGACTGAACTGAACGTTGAATGTCAGCGGGTCGCCGTCGTCGTCGTTGGCAGTCCACTCGACGCGAATCACCGATTGGTCCAGTACTTCGCCGCCGTTGGGCGCCACCAACTCGACGGTCGGCACCGCTGCGCCACCACTGACCGTGACCAGCAATCCCGACGGCCCCTCGATATCGACACGATCGGTCGACTCGACGTGCGGAACCAATTCGTCGATCACCAAGACGGAAGTCTCCTCCGGCATTTCGATGCCGGGCAGGGGCGGTCCGCTTTCGAGCGAGCTGGGTGTAAACGGATAGCGCGCCAGTTCATCGCCGGCGGCGTTGCGCAGAACGATGGCGTACGGTCCCGGGACGCGGGGTTTCGAGTCGGTCGCCTGCGGCAGGACGTAGAGCGGTTGCAGCGTCGCGCTGTTACCCGAAACGTCAATCTCGCCAACGACGAGAAGGCGGTCCATACGGGCGCCGCCGCGCCGGACAGCCGTGCTCGTCAGGAAGCGGTCGAGCAATCCATGATAGGTGAACGGGCTGACCCACTGGTAGGTGCAGTAAGTCATGTTGTCCTTCCAGTTGGGTCCGTAGACGGCGCGTGTGAGGATATCGAAGCCGTAGACGGCGTTGTCGCCAACCTGGGTCGGGCTGATGAATCCGGATGGGTTCGGAAAAGGGCGTCCGCCGGAGGCACCACAGAACTCCGCGTGAAAGCGGTTGTAGGTGTGGGCAATCTCGTGTCCGCCGTACCAATCACCGTAGGAGCCGTCGGTGTCCCAACCGAAAGTGCCCGGTCCGGTCGGCCCAGAGCTGACGAAACCGGGCAACTCGGCACAGCCGCGCATGAAGCCGCCGCCATCGGCGACCATGGCGTAGTAGTGCGCCGAAGCGGACACCGCTCCGGCGGCGATGTCGGCCAACCGTTTCGCGGCGAGGAAGGCGTTGATGCTCCGACAGTTGGGCTTGACGAGGACGCCGTCAGCGTCGCGCGTGGCTCGGCCCACGTCATAGCTGCGCAGCTGTACCGAAAGCTGGCTGAGCGGGTATGCGCGGCGCAGCCACACAGCGGCGCGTGCGCGTTCGAGATCGGTCGGTTCGAATCTGGATCCACCGAGCTCGTAGCTCATCTTGTAGAGAATCAGGTCCTGCCCGGGAACGTCCTCGAACGACACATTCGTCGTTGCCGTATTGTTTGATGGATCGTCCAGGGCGGGATTGTTGGGCATGATCTGCGCGGTCAGACGGATCGAGCCCGAGGTAAACCGCGACGGCAGCGCGAACAAGAACGCCTGGTCGCGAACTCCACGGTCGGGATTCGGAACGACCGCGATCTGGCCGCCGGGGTTGATCGGGACCAGAGTTTCGGCGTCGCTGCCCCGCTGCACGCGCAGCTCGGCGGACGCCAGATGGCGCCCGTTCTCCGACCGCACGTGAAAGCGGACGTAGGTGCGCTTGCCGGCGACGAGGCGGACGCTGTTCTCGAGATCCTGAATCGCTTGTGAGACCTCGATTCGTCCGGCCAGGAGATCGCCCGTGGGGCGAGGTGTCAGAGTCGGCGTTTGCGTGCGCGTGTGCGTACGTGTGAACGAAGGAGTCCGGGTGCGGGTGATGGTTCGTGTGAACGTCCGCGTCGGCGTGAGCGTGATGGTGTGAGTCTCTGTCTGCGTCAGAGTCGGCGTGCGCGTGAACGTCCGCGTCGACGTTGGTGTGCGCGTTGCGGTTGGCGTGAGCGTCCGTGTCGGCGTGTTGCTGGGGGTCGGCGTGCGCGTGAAGGTTCGCGTGGTGGTTGGGGTTCGTGTCCTTGTCCTGGTCTGTGTCGGTGTGCGCGTGTGCGAAGGTGTCGGCGTCCGCGTGCGGGTCGGTGTCCGTGTTCGTGTCGGCGTCGCATCGCCGCAGCCGCACTCCAGGGCGCATTCGTTCTCAGAGACCATGACGCAGAAGCTGTCCCAGGGATCCGTGCAACACGAGCCAAACGTCGCCTCGCACACACAGCTCTCGCAGACCGAGTCCTCACATCCTGATGAGCCGTGCTCGACGCAACAATCGTCGGACGGAGGGGACGTAGGTGTCGGCGTCGGGGCAGCCCCTTCGAAGCAGATTTCGATGCCCCAGCCAGTCAGCGTGCCGGTATCGCCGAGGGCGAAGTCGTCGATCTCCAGGATCCAGTCACCCGCGGCGCTCTCGCCGTTGAAGGTACTCAGCGCCTCTTCTGGCTGGTAGGTCGCGCCATTGGCAGGCGGACAGGCCGCAGTGCTGGCGGCAGCGTCGTCGAGGTCGAAGTCGAAGGAACCGCCCTCTGCGCAGAGCTCGTCGTCGTAAAGAGTTGCATCGGTGAACTCCGGACTGACGAGGGTGATCAGTAAGTCCCCGAGGAAGTCGTGTGAGAATCTCAACCCGCGAACGTTCACATCCGTGATGATTCTGTCGTCGGAAATTGACAGGATCGATTCGACGAAGTCCTGGTCGGGAATGCTCTGCGGGACATCCTGGGCGAAGGCGGTGATACACTGGCCACCGGTCGGAGTGGTGGGCGTTGGCGTAGGTTCGGAATTCGATGGCGTCGGCGTCGGCAGGATGGTCCGGTTGAACCCTGTATAGCGGACGGCGTTCTGCGAAAAGTTGTAGAAGCCGAAACGCCCACTCGTATAGGTGCTGTCGGACAGGTTGATGGTGTCGAGCACAGTGTCGCCTTGCGAGACGCGGATGAGGATCTGGCCGGGAAAGAATTCGAGCAGGAAGGTGTACTCGGTATTGTCCGCCCAGGGGATGGTGTTGTGGTAGAGGGTGCGGATGCGCGTCCCGTCGCCCTGGGTCGGCCACAGGTCGGCCGTGGTCAGCGCCGAGTCGACGTCGACGACCTTGACGGTCATGCCCCGCTCGGCGAAGCCCTGGAGACTCTGGTCGGTTTGTTTCCAGTCGAAGAGGTAGAAGCGGTTCTCGTCTTGATAGCCGAACACGAAACCCATGAAGTCGTCGTCGCTCGACGTCTGGACGGTCCAGGTTCCCTCGACGCGATCGCTGGTCAGGTTGAAATCGCTGACCAGCATTGACGCGTCCGCGTTGACGGTCTGGGTGGCCGTCGTGTTCATGTCGCTCAGGACCCAGTTGGCGTCCGGCTGGAGATTGAGCTCGTACTGGACAACGGTCCAGGCTGAGAGATCGACCTCGACCGGTGTCCCGGCGGTGACGACGGCGGCGCGAAGGAAACTTAGCGCGACGATTAGTCCAGCCACTCGACCCATAGGAAAGCCCCCTGTCTAGGAATCGATGAAATTGACTTGTGAAAAACTGCCATTCACCGAAGCAGACCCCCAAAATTGCTGCAGCGGCTTGCAAGCTCGTAACACGCGAAAGTGCGTAAATCCAGAAACTGCGCGGATAGCCAGCCTACATGCCAAACATTCTCGGTGGGGGAGAACTTGACACTCGTAAGGAGTACAGGGACACCCGTGCGTCTTTGTCAGAGAGAGCACTCGATTACACTTGTGATTGGAGAGCTCGCACCAGATTCGGCTAGGTCTCTGAAGGGTATGTTCACCAAGCAGCTCGGCGGCCGCGGGCGTGGGGTGGGCACAATCGTTGGTGACTGTGTGGTAGCCTTCTGAGGACTGCACCGGCTTTGGAGGGGCCTATCTAGTGGAGGTTTATCTCGATCATCACGCGACGACCCCGGTTGATCCCCGGGTCCTTGAGGCGATGTTGCCGTATTTCGGCGAACGCTTCGGCAACGCTGCGAGCAAAACGCATCGCTGGGGATGGGAAGCGGACCAGGCGGTCGAGGCTGCTCGCGAGCAAGTCGGGGCGCTGATTGGTGCGCGCGGTCGTGACATCGTGTGGACTAGCGGCGCTACGGAATCGAACAATCTGGCGATCCAAGGGGCATTGCAGTTCTACCGTGAGCGCGGCGATCACATCATTACCGCGGCGACCGAGCACAAAGCGGTGCTTGACTGTTGCAAGGCGCTCGAACGGGCGGGGCTTGCTCGCGTGACGAAGTTGTCGGTCGACGAGAGCGGATTGGTCGATCCCGACGAAGTTCGCGCAGCGATTACGGAACAGACCGTGCTGATCTCGATCATGCACGTGAACAACGAGATCGGCACGATTCATCCGGTTGCCGAGATCGGCGCGATCGCTCGTGAGCGCGAAATTCTGTTTCATTGTGATGCGGCGCAGAGCGCAGCGGTTCTTCCGATTGACGTCGAGGCGATGCAGATCGACTTGCTATCGACGAGTGCGCACAAGATCTATGGACCAAAGGGCGTTGGAGCGTTGTATGTCCGCGGTCGCAAACCGCGCGCACGATTGCGCGCCATCGTGCACGGCGGCGGACACGAACGCGGTATGCGTTCGGGAACGCTCAATGTTCCAGGCATCGTTGGCATGGGCATGGCCTGTGCGATAGTCGCCGAGGATCGCGACAAGGACGTTGTTCACGTTAGACAGTTGCGTGATCGGTTGCGCGAGGGGTTGTTCGATCGGCTTGACGACGTGGTGCTGAACGGTCACCCGGATCTGCGACATCCGGGTAATCTCAATGTCTGCTTTGGCTTTATCGAGGGAGAATCGCTGTTGATGGCCTTGGATGGCATCGCCGTGTCTTCTGGATCAGCGTGCACGACGGCAAGTCTCGAGCCCTCGCACGTCTTGAAAGCGATCGGATTGGCGGACGGCAAGGCCCAAAGCTCGGTTCGTTTTGGGGTAGGCCGCTCCAATACGGAGCAGCAGATCGACTATGTAATCGACCGAATCGCCGCTGAGGTGCCTCGGTTGCGGGCCATGTCGCCGGAATTTCGGATGCGAGCGGATGTCTGATACACTTAAAGGTCTCAATTCTCGAGGAGTTTCCCGTGGCAATCGATCTGACTGATGGCGCTGTGTTCCGAATTCTCAATCTGACGATGGGCGAGGTGGATAAAGGCCTTCGCGTTAAGGTCGTTGGCGGTGGGTGTTCCGGATTGCAGTACAAAATGGACATCGACGATCCGAAAAAGGGCGACAAGGTATTCGAGCGCGATGGCGCCCGGGTCGTCGTCGATCGCAAGAGTTTTCTTTATCTGAACGGCACTGTCCTCGATTTCGAGGACTCTCTAATGAAGACCGGATTCACACTCAACAATCCGAATGTGTCGCGTACCTGTGGCTGCGGCCAATCCTTCAGCGTCTAGCACCTACATCAAGCATGCTCGGCGGCTTGATTCGCCGAAAAACACGATCGTAAAAATCTAATTATATTAGGCGTTTAGGGGTTATGCGGCGTTTTTTTTGACAGAATTCGCTGAATAATTTTTTCCTCGCCAGCGTCTACCCCGCACTATGAGAGATCATCTAGTAGGCGAGGGGAAGCTCTTTCAGCCGGACGTCATGTTGCCGTCGCAGTATGCTGCGAGGGTGCGTGGCCGGGTACCTCAGGAAGCTGAATACAACTTGGTTCTGGCGCTTCTGGAAGATGCAATCCACAGCTTTCAGAAGTACCGATTTGCGAAGAGCCAAAGTGCGAAAGAGCTATACGATGAGGCGCGAGAATGGTTCGATTCGGGTGACCGAAAATGGCCGTTCTCCTTTGAGAATTGTTGTATGATCCTCGGGATCGATCCGCAGTATCTGCGCGAAGGTCTCGAACGTTGGGAAACCCAGCAGACGGCAGCGTTGAAGCCGCCGCGAGTCGCCGATCTTCCGTTGCCAGATTTGACGGAGTTCGACGATGCTCTAATCGCTCCTGCCGTATAGGCAGAACGTACTCCCCCTCCCGCCTCATAGGCGGGGAACCTTCGACGATCGGCCCTGTCGTTCCTCGGCCTCCGTGGAGTGATTTGGGCCGATTGCCGAGGGTGAGTCACTCGCATCCGACTTTTTGAGGATTCGGCGGGGCATAAGCGGCGGAAAGGCGCCGCCGGCACTAGGTGTCCTGTATTTCAACAGGCTGCTAGTCTCGCCTTCGTGTGGAAAGCGTTGCGGAGGCGAGTGTCGCTGATTTGGATCGCGGTTTACGAGTTTGTTCTCGCGCGGTTCGGTCGGCTTCCTGAATACGGGATTCTGTCCCTGGAAATCAGTGGCGAACTTTCGGAGGACGGCCAAGAAGGGGCTTTCCCTCCGTGGCTGCGCGAACCGCCGACGGATTTCTTGTCGCTCGTCTCCTTGCTGCGCTGGGCGCGTGACGATGAAAAACTCCGCGGAGTCTTGGTGCGCTGCGGTCCGTTGGATGTAAGTTGGGCTCGCATCCAGAGTTTGAGGCGCTCCCTGATTGCGCTGCGTAGTGCCGGCAAGAAGGTCTGGATCCATCTCGATTCGGGCGGGTTGCCGGAGTACTACCTCGCGTCAGTTGCGGACCGCGTCAGTGTCTCGCCAGCGGGGAGTTTGGACATCGTCGGGATCGCGTCGGAATCGATGTTCTTTCTCGACGCGCTCGATAAGTTTGGTGTTCGGGCCGAGGTCGTCCAAATGGGCAGCTACAAGTCCGCGGGCGAGAGCTTTACGCGTCGCGGCATGTCCGACGCTAATCGCGAGATGATGGAATCGCTGATTGATGATCTCTACGGCCAAATCGTCGTCGACTTGGCCGGCGCTCGTTCTCTTGGTGCCGAAGAGATCAAAGCACTGATCGACAAAGGCCCCTTCCTCGCGGCCGAAGCCGCCGAGAACGGCCTCGTCGACGTGGTGCAATACTTCGACGAGGCACAGACGTGTTTGCAGGAGGCGCTCGACGATGCGGCAGTGATCGAAGAAGATGACTATGGGCAGCGTCAGTCTCGGGTCGCGCGGCGTCGGATCCTGCGCGCCGATCCGCACCACATGGCGGTCGTGCATGTGAACGGAAATATCAAGATGGAAGACGGTTCGGGCCCGCTGGCTCGAGGGCGAGGTGCCTCGGCGGCTTCGCTCGGGAAGGCGCTACGCGAGATCGGCGAGCGCGATGACATCGAGGCGGTTGTCTTGCGGGTGTCGAGTCCCGGAGGCTCGGGCCTGGCGTCGGATCTCATTTGGCATGAGTTGGTGCGCGTGGCGGAGAAAAAACCGCTGTTGGTTTCGTTTGGTGACGTGGCCGCGTCGGGTGGCTATTTCGTTGCACTTGCGGGGCGCAAGGTTTTTGCGGAACCCGGAACCGTGACCGGCTCGATTGGTGTCATTGCCGGCAAGGCTAATTTGCGCGGTCTTTACGAGAAGGTCGGGGTTCACAAGGATAGCGTAAGCCGCGGCGCGCACGCGGCGATGTATTCGGACTTCATTCCGCTTGGTGACAGCGAGCGCGAACGCATCCGTGACGAGGCACAAGCGTTCTACAATGACTTTGTCGGCAAGGTTGCCAACGGCCGCAACCTGGCGTTCGAAGAGGCCGAGAATGTTGCGCGCGGGCGGGTGTGGACAGGTCGGCAGGCCTGGAGCCGCGGGCTGGTCGACGAGTTGGGGGGCTTTGAGGAGGCGTTCGAACAAGCCAAGCGAGAAATCGGTTTGGCCGTCGATGCGCCGGTTACGGTGGAGCGTTTTCCGAAGTCGCAAAGTTTCTGGCGGACTGCACTCGGGCGCCGGCTCGGCGGTACTTCCGAGCTTTTCGATCCTTGGGGCGTCTTGTCGGAAGTTCCGTTCGTGAGCAGCGAGCGGGTCTGGGCCTGGTTGCCACTGAGCTTCAAGATCCGCTGACGATCAAAGGCTAGAACGATATGCCCATCGCTCAGAAATTCTACTGTCCAGCCTGTGGCGTCGAGATGAAGCGGCGTCCGGCCGGCAAGTGTCCGGCATGTGAAGAAGACGTCCGCGAGCACGTGCAGGGCGAGCGCGATCGTGAGGAACAGATCGAGAAGGTCGTCGCGATCTTGTCTACCGTTTTGGTGCTAGGTCTATCCCTGTTCGCTGGCGGCTGCAGTATCGTCGAGGGTGTTCTCGTCTACGCCGTCGCCGGCGCCGCTGTCTGGTACTGGGGGCGCGGAACCTTCTGACGCCGCCGGTAGAGAGACGAGTTCGACGATCGGCCGGTTGAGCCGATCGAAGACGAACTCGCGCAGATGCATGACGACATCGGCGCCTTGCCTCATGGCAGTGTATTCGGTCTGAGCCCCGACGGTCGTGTGCGATCCGATCACGACCGTAGCTAGCGCAGCGCCGTCCTGGGAGAGTGCTTCGATCGTGCGCTTCGGCGGCTCCAGGCCGAGCGCCACGAGGTCGTCGGGACTGTCGGCAGCAATCTCGAACCCCTGAAGAGCGGCGAGCTCGCGGATGAGTTCCTGGACTGCTTCACCGTTTACGTTGCCGTCTCGACCCGGCGCCACCCAATCCCCGCCGTCGCGGCTGGATAAGTTGAGAGTTTCGCCGCCTTCGGTGGTGATCCGGAGCTCCGCCAAGTCGTCGGGCGCAAAGTTGCAGATCGACTTGTCGCGAAAATGGTTCAGGTCTTGGTCGAGGTTTTCCCGTAACCACGAAGCCACTTCGTAAATCGTGGCGCCCCGGTTGCTCCGGATGCGCAACTTGCCTTGGCGTTCGTTTCCGATGTCGATGGAAGCGGCGACGCCGTCCGCTAGGCCGACCTTTATTCGGAGCGCGGGCTTGTCGAGGCCGTAGGGCCTTAGGTCTGGTGCCTCGTCGATAAAGTTCGTGGCGCGAATCGACAGCAGGGTAGAGAGCAGGCTGGTGACGGTACTTTGATCGACATCGTGTGCGGTCGGCGCAGTGATTTTCCAGATGCCGCTGTCGTCCATTGCCAGAGTGATGTCGCCGCTCGGTCTCGCGAGGGTGATGCTTTGGACGGCGCCTTGGTCGAACCGCAGGACCCGCTTGTCTCTGAGATCATTGCTCTTGAGGTCGATGCGCGTCGCGAACGTCGACGGAGTCAGATGTACGGTCTCATCGCCCTCGCGATTCAGGTACGTGGACCCTCCAACGGGTGCGTTTTTTCCGATCCTGAGGGCAGGAAGTTCCTGATCTCCCAGACGCAGCCGCAGAGTGGCGGAGGCGTGGTCCAGGCCGAACGTCGCCAGGTTGTCGACCGCGTCGAGTGTGCGTGTGATCTGGCACCCGTGAGCTGCTTCCAAGAGGTTGTCGATCGCGCGTTCGTCGGCGAGGTCCTCGACTGGCTCGAGCATTGTCCAGCCGTCTTCGGTTCGTTCCAGAACGACTTTGCGGCCCGGGTGTTCGAGCTCGATGTGGGTCACGTTGGCGACATCGAAGTCCAACGCATTTTGGATGCCCTCTGAATTCGGCTCGCGCGGCAGCTCGACGAAGTAGAGGTAGCCACCGAGTGCGGCGCAGAGAAGGGCGAGAAGCAGGGTGTTGCGTAAGTGCATAGCGGGCTAATTGCGTCGCCACCACACATAGAGGCCGATCATCAGCAGGACCTCTGGCAGCAGGATCACCGACAGGTAGAAGATGAGTGTACCTTCGTCGCTGGTGAGGTTGACGCGGGAGGCGCGCACACCGCGCGGCCGGATCGAGAGGAGGTCACCTTGTCCGGCGACCCAGCCGATGGAGTTGAGGAAGAGATCGCGATTGAAGAACGTGCCCTCGAGGTTTTGATTGTCGGCGAATTCGACCGAGCCGACGACGACGATGCGAGCTTCCCCGTCACTAGGCTTGTTGAGCTGGGAAAGGTCGATCTGTGCCGCTGCGGCGATCGATATCGGTCCGCGCCGATCGGCGCCGTCGAGGGTTGCGGTGGCAGCTGCAAAAAGCCCTTCCAGGTCGGTTTCGGCCCAGCTCGATGGGCTGGTGCGTGCGATTTCTGTGATGAGCATTCCGTCGCGGGGGTTTTCTACGGCGCCTACGGATCGAACCATCGGAAACAGCGAACGGTCCTTGAGATCGCGGGTGATTTCGTGTTCGGGGTCGTAATCTTCGACCAACGGCGCCAAGCCGAGACTCGGACCCTGAAACAGGCGCACGACCTGATCGACGACGACGTCGTTACCGATCGCGATGCCCCAGCGCGCGAAGAGCTCGACCAGCTCGGCCGATTGTCGAGGGGCGATGAGCGCCAGGACGCCACCGCCGTTGCGCACGAAGCGATCGATCGCTTTGATCTCGTGTTCCAAAAATGACCGCGACGGGCCGTTGATGAGCAGGACTTCGCATGTGTCGGGAATTTGTTCTTGGCTCGGGAGGAGCAGGTTCTCCACGGAGTAGTGTTCGTTCTCGATTGCTGCGGCAGCAAGCGCAAAGCCGTTCGCCGTTTCTCGATCGTCGAAGCGCGGCTCACCGTGTCCTTCCGCGACACAGACATTGATCGACGATTCGCGGGTCAGCTTAATGAGAGCGTTGGTAAGGCTTTCCTCGTTCGGCTCTGAAACGGTCGTCGACTCGTCACCGTAGGCCAGCCTGACGGTGTTGTAGCTGCGAATGGAATAGCGCTCGGCAAGCTCGGGACGGACGTCGGGATCGATGATCTCATAGGACGCGTGCGGCGAGTTGTCGCGGTAGCGCTTGAGTAGGTCTTCGATTGCGGGATTCTGTCCGCGCTCGACGAAGGCCTGCATGGTCAGGTCGCCCTCGAGACTCTCGAGCAGCGACGTCGTTTGTGTCGATAGTGAGAAAGCGCCGCTCTCGCTCATGTCCCAGCGCGTGTTGTAGCGCGACGAAAGAAAGTTCAGTCCGGCCAGGATGCCGATGAAGAATACCGATGCTAAGATCGTGCTGGTGCCGTATTTTGTCGAGCGTTCGTTCAGAAACTCGGTCAGGTTGCCGAGCCCGGTGCTGAGATACACGACCAGGCAGGCGATGCCGGCCGCGAAGTGAACAAAGATGGCAAGCGAATCATAGGTACCGACGCCACCAGTGAACAGCAGTAACAGTACGCCGAAAGCCAAGAGGCCGAGACCGACCGATCCGAAAAATCCGTAGGACTGTCGCACGTCTATCTCCAGCGCAGCGATTCGACGGAGCGCACCGTGAGAAACAGTGCGAGGGCGATGACGCTAAGAAAGTACACCAGGTCTCGCGTATCGATTACGCCCTTGACGAGTTCGCCGTAGTGCTCCGTGAGCGAGAGATAGCGCAGCAGCCCACCGAGCCCCTCACCGGCCGACTGAGCCGGCCAGGCGATGATGTAGAGGAAGAGTAAGGTCACCAGGCAGCTGACGGCGGCGACGATCTGATTATCGGTTAGGGAGGAGGTGAACAGCCCGACGGCGACGAAGCTCGAACCGAGCAGGAGTAGGCCTAGCAAGCCACTGAGGATCACGCCGACCTCGGGATCACCGTACCAGAGCAGGATGACTGGGTAGATTGCGGTCAGCAGAACCATGAGGAGGATGAACACAAACGCGCCGAGGAACTTGCCAGCGACGATTTCACCGACGTGAATCGGCGATGTCATCAACAGCTCGTAGGTACCGCTCCTCTTTTCCTCGGCGAAGGTGCGCATGGTGATCATTGGGACGAGAATGACCAGCACGACGGCGAGGTTGTGCAAAAGCGGCGCGACGACCAGTTCGTTGAGGTTCAGGCTGTCCAGCAATTCTGGCATTTGATAGCCCATGTAGGCCATCAGCAACTGGTTGAAGTTCGACAACAAGTTGAAGAAGAACCAGCCGCCGAGAACCAAAAAACCGGTCAGTACGACGTAGGCGATTGGGGACGTGAAGTACGATCTGAGGTCGCGGGCAGCGATCGTTAGGGTGTTCTTCATAGAGCCGCCTCGGCCGTCAAAGGGGCCACGTCGCTGGTGATGTACTTGAGGAAGACTTCCTCGAGGGAAAGCACTGCCGTCAAATTTGAGATCGAATCCTCGACCGCGATGCGTCCGCGATTGATGATCACGACCTTGTCGCAAAGCTGGGCCACCTCGGGAAGGATGTGTGTCGATAGGATGACCGTACGCTCGCCCGAGAGATCGCGGATTAGACTGCGGATATCGATGATCTGTCGCGGGTCGAGTCCGATCGTCGGCTCGTCGAGAACCAGGACGCTGGGGTCGTGGATCAGGGCTTGCGCGAGGCCGACGCGCTGGCGAAATCCCTTTGACAGGTGGCCCAGGACCCGATTGTGGACGTCGGTCAGTCCACAGCGTTCGATCGTGCGGTCGGATGCGTCTGGGATCTCGTTGCGGGTGAGTCCTTTGATGCGGCCGACGAAGGCCAGGTACGACGACACGGTCATGTCGTTGTAGAGCGGAGGGTTCTCTGGAAGGTACCCGATGCGCTGGCGTACTTCGTGGGCTTGTTCGAAGATGTCGAAGCCGGCGACGCGAACGGTGCCCGTGGTTGCTGGCAAGAAGCCCGTAATGACCCGCATGGTGGTCGTTTTGCCAGCGCCGTTGGGGCCTAGAAACCCAAGAATTTCGCCCTTTTTGGCTTCAAAGGAGATGTCTCGCACGGCCATCAGGTCGCCGTATCTCTTCGTCAGATGGTCAACTTCGATCATCGCTCTGGGGCTCTCTCGTTTGTCGTTTGATATGGATGCCCGGTCGGCGGGTGCTGAGCGCGCTTTAATGCTGCGGATTTCTGAAGTCAAGGCTTCGATTGCCGGTCGTGACTTCATTTGGTAGCTTGCGCCGCTTGCTATGGCCGGAGACCGACCGATCCTCTATCTGATCGACGGCAGCTCGTACATCTATCGCGCGTTTCACGCACTGCCGCCATTGACGAGTCCCCGCGGCGTGCCCACGCAAGCGGTTTACGGCTTCACCACGATGGTGAACAAGCTGTTTGCCGAGGTGAAGCCTGATTCTTTGGTTGTGGTCTTCGACGCGCCGGGCAAAACATTTCGCGATGACATCTACAGCGCCTATAAAGCGAATCGACCGCCAGCTCCGGACGATCTGCGGGCGCAAATACCGTTGATTCACGAGGTCGTCGACGCCTTCAGGGTCTGCAAGATTGCCGAGGCCGGAGTCGAAGCCGACGATGTCATTGCGACCTTGGTCGAGCGGTACGTGGCCGATACGGATTGCGTCATCATCACGGGCGACAAAGACTTGATGCAGCTGGTCCGGCCGACGGTGCGGATTTGGGATACGATGCGGGACCGCTGGATCGACGCTGCAGCGGTGCGAGAGAAGTTTGGTGTCGAGCCGACCCAGGTCGCGGATGTCCTAGCTCTGATGGGCGACTCCTCGGACAATATTCCTG
This sequence comes from Deltaproteobacteria bacterium, assembly GCA_029262455.1. GTDB lineage: Bacteria > Desulfobacterota > Binatia > HRBIN30 > CADEER01 > CADEER01. The sequence continues at coordinate 45,558 of JAJCZJ010000091.1, forward strand.
GGGTGAAAGGGATTGGGGCGAAAAGTGCCACGGCTTTGATCCAGCATTTTGGCGATCTCGACTCGCTCTTTGGGCGCATTGATGAGGTGCCGGAGATGGGTCTGCGCGGCGCCAAAAAAGTCGCGGAAAGACTGCGAGATGGTGTCGAAGACGCGCGGTTGAGCCGGCGCCTCGTGGCTCTCAACGACAAGGTCGATCTGGCGGTCGATCGCGCGGAGATGGCGGTTGGGGCGCCTGACACGGACGCCTTGCGGAGAATTTTTGCGGAACTGGGATTCGAGACCTTGGCGGATCAGGTGGCGCACACCGCGCCGCCGCCGAAGGTCGAAGTCGAGCGCGTTTCAGAACCAGTTGCCATCTCGCGAGTGTTGTCCGAGGCCCTATCGCCAACCGATGGTTTCGTCGCGGTAGCGGTCTTGGCGGAGGATGGACCGGCGGTGACGACTCCCGCGGCGACCTTTCTCGCGGGGGCTCAAAGTGGTGTGGTCGTCGCCGTCGATCTGACGACGGATGAGGTACGGCGAGCACTGGATGAGGCCTTGCGGGGAGGCAGTGCGCGGCTCGTCGGCCACGACCTCAAGCGAATCGGCCAACACTTGGCTGCGGCGGGCGTTTCGCTGCCAGCCGGTGGCTTCGATGTGATGGTGGCGTCGTATGTGGTCGACCCAACTTCGTCGCACGACTTGGCCTCTTTGCTCGCGGGCGGATCGGTGTCTGGCTTTGGCGAGGGTGTTGAGTCTACAGCCGCGATTCTGGCGCAGATTCCCGAACTCGGCGGGAGATTGCAGAAGCGTCTCGAGGACTGTTCGTCGCTTGCTCTCTTTGACGATCTCGAAACGCCGCTGGTCGGAGTTTTGTCGCGAATCGAGTCGCGCGGCATGGCTCTCGACATCGACCATTTGGCGGCGATGAGCTCTGAGTTCGAGGGACGGCTCGCGACCCTGATGGCGGAGATCTACGAAGTAGCGGGACATGAGTTCAACATCCACTCACCGCCGCAGTTGCGGCAGGTGCTCTTCGAAGAGCTCGGCCTGCCCACCAAAGGTGTGAAGAAGGGAAAGACTGGATACTCGACGGACGTCGACGTGTTGACCAAGTTGTCTTCCCAGCATCCGTTGCCCAGCAAGATTCTCGACTATCGAGCGCTGTCGAAGCTCAAGTCGACGTATATCGACGCCCTCCCGCTGGCGGTGAATCCGACGACCAGACGCTTGCACACGACCTTGCACCAGACGGTTGCTGCCACCGGTCGGTTGAGTTCGAGCGATCCGAACCTGCAGAACATCCCGATCCGCGGTGACGAAGGGCGCCGGATTCGCGAGGCCTTCGTTGCTCCGAAGGGAAGGGTGTTGATCGCAGCCGACTATTCCCAGATCGAATTGCGGGTGTTGGCGCACCTTTCTGGCGATCCCGTCTTGCTCGAATCGTTCAGCCGCGGCGAGGACATCCATACGCGAACCGCCGCCGAGGTCTTTGGTCTGCTGCCAGGGACGGTAACACCTGATATGCGGCGTGCCGCCAAGGTGATCAACTTCGGGATCTTGTACGGGATGGGCCCGCAACGTCTGGCCCGCGACCTCGGTATTTCCCAGGCGGAGGCGCGGAAGTATATCGACAACTATTTCGAGAGGCTCGCGGGTGTGCGTGATTTCATGGAAAGTGTGCTCGAAGGTGCCCGTGAGCAAGGTTTCGTAGCGACGATCCTAGGGCGCCGGCGTCCGGTTCCCGAGCTGACGAGTGGCAGGCGGGGCATCGTTCAGGCTGCTGAGCGCATCGCAACCAACTCGCCGATCCAGGGATCGGCGGCTGATATCATCAAGTTGGCCATGTTGAAGGTCGATGGTGGTCTCGCCGAAGCGGGGTTGGATGCATTCATGATCTTACAGGTCCACGATGAGCTGTTGGTCGAATCTGCGTCAGCGTGCGCCGATCAGGTGGCGGAGCTGGTTCGTGAGGCGATGGCGACCGCCATCGAGCTAGCCGTACCGTTGGAAGTCGAGATCGGCGCGGGCCGAAGCTGGGCCGAGGCCCATTGAATGCCGAAACTCTCGAAAAATTGTACTCTTCGAGGCAAAATGGCGAATTCCCTATGAATAACGGCCGCCTCAAGTCGTCACTAGAGTTAGGGCATTCTCGTGGAGCGTAGTGATCGTGAGCTCGTACGAGAGTGTCGTGGAGGTAATAAAGACGCTTTTCGTGTGCTCGTCGAGCGCTATCAACGAAAGATCCTGTCGGTCGCGATGGGCATGCTCCACAATCAGGATGACGCTCTCGAGGTAACGCAAGAGGCGTTTGTCAAAGCGTATGGGAACCTGGACCGTTTCAAGGGTGAATCGAGCTTCTACACATGGCTGTATCGAATTGTAGTCAACTTATCGATCGACCGTCGCCGTCGCGAACGTCGCCACGGTACGGTGTCGCTCGAAGACCGGCCCGGCGGTGGCGAGGATCTCGAAGTGGATCTGCCTTCCCAACGGCTGAGCGATCCGTATCAGCAGGCCTCGTCACACGAGCTTGGAGGCCGGATCCGCGAAGCAATCGAAGATTTGACGCCCGACCAGAAAGCCGTAATACTTTTGCGAGAGGTCGAGGGACTTTCGTACGACGAAATCAGCCAGGTGATGCAATGCCCGAAGGGCACGGTCATGAGCCGTCTTCACTATGCTCGAAAGGTGCTGCAGGAAAAGTTGAGCGACTACCTGTGATTCGAACGATGCCGACTTCCAATCCCGTAGCCCCCTCTCCTAGCCGTGCTGCCAACCGCGGAGGTTGTTGATTGTGAAGTGTCCCGAGATTGCTCCGTTGGTAGCGCGCTTTTTTGATGGTGAGCTGGACGGCCGGCAAATGAGGTCAGTGGCTCTGCACATTACTCGTTGTGCGGGTTGTGAAGGCGATCTGCGAGTACTCGAGAGAGTGCAGGACATGGTTGTCGAAGAGGTGTCCGCGGAGGTTCGGGATGTCGATCTGAGTTCCGTCTGGACAGTTGTTTCGGAACAGATCGGCGACGTGCCCGCACCGTTTTCACAACGACTGGCGGCGTGGTGGGACGGTCTAGAAATTGCCAGCCCTGGCTTTCTCGGTCCGGCGGTAGCGGCTGCAGCTACGGTGATGTTGACGTTTGCGTTTTGGCCGACGGACGATGTCACGACACCGCTGGCACCGTCCGTGGCGGTCAAAGTAGCCGCCGGTGAGTCCGCTGAGCGCTTGGTGGAAGATGCGGTTGAAGAGATCGAGGCTGATCTCGACAACAGTGCAGTCTTCGAGTCGATCGTGGGTTCGGTGGACCGGTTGATGATCGATCCCGATACGCACACCGCCGTACTGTGGGTGAGCGATACGGGAGATCTGCAGTGACAACGCTCGCGCTCACGCAGCCGATGGCAAAGCGTGGGGCGCAGTCTCGATTGCCACTTGGCGGGCGGTGCTCGCGCCAGCGCGCGGTGGCTCTGGTTGCCGGCTGTGTTGCTTTGGCAGCGCCGATCGCAGGGTTTGCGGATCAGGAACGACACGCCCCGAGGGAGGTCATCGTCACGACTCGGATCGTGATGGCCTCGAATAAGGGAGTCGCGGGATTGCGCGGTGCGGGATCAAAAGCGCTCGAAAAGTCCTTCCTCATGTTTCCGTACACCTCGTATCGCCTTCTGCAAGAGGCGCGGCGTCCAGTGCGGATGAAGAAGATGGCAGAGTTCCCGGTGCCCGGGGGTAGGCGTTTGTTGATTCAGCCAACCGGGTTCGAGAATGGCCGAGTTTCGCTCTATGTGATGTTGATGCACGATCAGAAGGCGTTGGTGAACACAGTCCTACGCCTGCGTAGTCCCGGTGAATTCGTCGTTGCCGGCCCGCAGTATGGAGAGGGCGTCTTGTTCCTGTCGATCGGAGCGGTGATGGCTGATCCGAGGGGATTGCGCCGAGCGAAAGAAGCCCGTTGATGGATCAGTTCCGCTTTCTTACCGATCTGGCGGAGTCTCTCTGGCAGATGCAGAAGTCGATCGACTTCTGGCGACCCGCGGTGCCGTTCGAAGCACTGCCCGGATGGCTGGCCCCGTCGGTTGCGCTTGCGGCGCTCCTATCGCTGATTGTTCTCAGCGGGATTGCGGTTGGTTCGCTCGCAGTGTTGGTCGCTTCGTTGTTGGTTGCGCACCTGCTCTTGGATCAGGTGCTGGGTATCCAACTCGCGCTCAATTGAGTGGCTCGGTCTCCAAGTCACCGTCGCCGTCTTCTTCGATGACTTTGACCTCGCATCCTTCGAACGCGGGGATCTGAACCGACGAGGATCGTGACAGCAAGCGGGTCAGCCAGGACTTCTTCTCGGTCAACAGCACGGCGTAGCCGATTTCGTGCTCGCGGATGACGCGTCCACAGACCTCGACCGTATCGCCGGTTTCGACCAACGGCACGACCGTGACCCCGGACTTGCCTGCACAATGGTCGATGGCCTCGAGGACAGAGCTCGCGCGAACGCTCTGCTCGCGCTCGAGCGCTTGCATGACTCGGTCGCCGACGCGCTCGCCCATGAATGCGCTGTCGAGGCGTGCCGCGATACGGGCCGTCTCGGTCGGGTCGAGGATCATCAGCGCCACCAATTTTGCCCCGTCGGCGGCCGCCTTTTCGCAGGCGTGCTCGAAGCCGATGCTGGGCTTGACGCCTGGGGGAATCACCAAGAGTACGTTTTTTGCCATTCTTTGTTTCCAGACATCAGGGGTCAGTACTTGAAGCCGAAGAGCGGCCAATAGAACCAAACCAGACAGTTGAAGATTACGAGGGCAATTCCGTGCAACAGCAATCCGGGTAGGATGAGATCACGTACACGCAGGTAGCCTGACGAGTAGGCCATTGCGTTGGCTGGCGTACCGATCGGCAAGATGAAGCTGAGTCCAGCGGGAACCGCAACGAGCGGGGCCATCATTTTCGGATCGAGATCAAACTGCGCCGCAACAGCGATGCTGAGAGGCATCAGAATGGCGACGGCGGCCGAGTTGCTCATCATCTCAGTCAGCATTACGGCTGCGGTTGTGATCATCAGAACGACACTCACCGGCCCGCTGGCCCAGCTAGAGATGGTGTGGTCGGCCAGCCACTCGGCGGCGCCGCTCTTGTGCAAGGCTGACCCGAGGCTAATGGCGCCGCCGTACATGAGGATCAGTCCCCAGTTGACGTAGCCCTCGACGTCGCGCCACTCGACGGCCCCTAGGGCAAAGAGTAGTACGACCGCGGCTAGAGCGATGTTGGCGAGACCGAAGTGTTCGCCGAAGAAGATCCAGGTTGCGATCGTTCCCAACATTACAACCGCGATGATTCGTTCTTGCAGAGTCATACGGCCGATCTTCATCAACTTTTCATCGACGGCTTGCTCTGCTTTGGATACGTCCGGCGTGCCGATCGGAAAGAAAGTGCGCAGGATGAACCAGGCTGCCACCGACAGGGAGAGCGTCAGCGGGATGTTGAGTGCCGCCCATTCTGCAAAGGAGTAGCTCTCGCCTGTGACCTCACGCAGGATACCCAACGCCAGGGGCGCACGTGCGCCGCCCAGGAGAGTAGCGACACCGCCGATGGTCGAACCCCACGCCATGGCCAAGAAGAGCGACCGGCCGTAGTTGGCGCGACTCGCGGGGAGATGAAGGGCCGCTGTGATTTCTACCAAGATGGGAAACGTCATTGCCGCGACGGCGTGCTCGGACATGAAAAAGGACATCGTCGCGTTGAGAATGAAGATGCCGCGCAAGAGTGCGACGGGGTCGTGGCCGAAGCGGCTGAGAATGACCAGCGCCAGTCGCCCGGACAATCCGGACTTCATCATTGCGGCGGCCAAGATAAAGGCGCCGAGAATGAAGAAAACTGCCTCGCTGCCGAATAGGGCGTAGGCTTCTTTTGCCGGTAGGACGCCGGTGAGAGGAAGCAGGATGATCGCGAGGATGCTGGTGATCATGAGCGGCAGTACGTCGAAGACCCAGTAGAAAACGCATAGCGCGAACACGGCGAGAGCTCGGTGTCCCTCGGGCGATAGATCTGTTGCCACGAGGAGAGTGCGAACGGCAACGTAGAGGCCGACACCGATCATCAGCAACACCGGTTGTTTCATGCGCTGCAGGACCAGGATCCACAGCGGTCTGGTGTCGACGACGAAGTTGTTCGGTTGGCTCATTTGCGCGAGCTGCTAGAGATTGGATGAGCCATAGGAGTCGCTGACTTGGCGAACCCGAAGACGGCGCCGTAATTTGGATAAATTGCGCACCGCCATATTGCCGAGCTTCGACCGATACAGGGGACCGAGTCCGCTCGGGATCGGCGTGTCCGAGTCAGCGAAGAATCGCGCTTCAAAAGGTGTTACGGCGAAGCTCAAGTCGCGTACCCAGTTCATGTTGATGCCTGCCTCGAGCACCCGCTTGAAGAGATGGGTGAAAACCGGTGCTACATCTTCGATACTCGGCATCGGGTGATCGCGCAGATCAATATCGCTGAGCGGCCGGAAGACCGACAGAACCGGGAGGACGCCCATCGCTACGAGCGTATCGATTCCGCTCTGCGTGGATTCAGCGGGTTCGAGGCCGATGATTAGATCGCTCCACACCGTTCCGTTTGGGAAAATCGAGGCTGCGTGGGCGAGGGCATCGTAGTAGCGCTGGCGTCCGACTTGTTCGACGCGGCCGGCGCACATCTCTGCGAGCAAGTGCTCGTCGTGGATCTGGATGCTGTAGCTGACCGCGTCGACTCCGATGGCGTAGAGGTGGTCGATCCAGCGGTCTTCTCTCGGTGGTTGGAGCTGCACTGCGACCAATGTGTCGAAGTGGCGTTTGATGGCGCGAACATAGGGCTCGATGAACTGAACACCGGAGTCGTCACCCTCGATGTACCCGATGTGTAAATAAACGAACTCGATGGCGCCGTCAGCGAACGCGGCGCGTACGGTTTCGACGACATCCTCGACCGAGATTGGCTCCGTGCGATCGACACCTTGGTTCGAGACATCACAGAATCGACAGTGTGATCCACGCGCCGAGAAGGCGCACCGGCTCGCTGGATTGATGGCGATATAGGGACCATAGCTGCTGCCGACTCGCCACATCGGTGTCCCGGCTCGCGTCTTCTTCCGGTAATAACTCGGTGGGGCGACGATGCCGACCTCTGAGCGCTCGCCGTCTGTTTCCAAATAAAAGCCTTTGGCGTCCTGTGTCAGTCGGTAGGGTGAATCGGCGGTGAATGCCTCGTCCGCCGGTGCGCTAACCAGAACTTCTCCCGGTAAAACCAACTCGAGGCAGCGCGCAATCGGTCCACGCACCGACGGCTCGTGAAAAAGGTCGCGGCGGTTGCGCAACGATTGATCGAGCGACACCCCGCGAATCGCGAGGTCCAGCTTGAGCAGGCCTGGGTTGGGGGACATTCGGAGGGTCTCTCTCAGCTTCCCGCGCAAGTGTCCAACGTCGACCGATGTGGGCAGGGGGGGAGGGCGTTGACCGACTGCGATCCGTTGGCGAGTACGACGACGGCGGGATTCAGCGGAGTTAGCCCGAGTATGTACTTGAGAGTATCGAGGGCCGCGGCGGCGCCGAGTGTCGCAGCGCGGGCGCTTGCAGTGGCGGGGTCTCCTTCGCGATCACTGTCGTCCGCTGTGACGCGGCGCGAATTTTCGCCGATGCACTGTGGGCAGTTCGTCATCCGCAGGTACCAATTCGATTCTTTTTGGGCTCCGAAGACGATTGCTGGCAGCTCGATGCCGAGCCGATGGTTGAGCTTGGTTGTGGCAGAGTCCATTAAAATGACGTCCGGCCTCGCACTGTCTGTTTTGGCGACGGTAACGCCGGCACCGCGGACGTATTCGAGGGCGGTATTCAAAGCGAGCGAGTTGCCGCAGACGAGCACTTGCGCTGCGAGTAGGCGCGCCTGGCCCCGGCCGCCGATTTGGGGCACCAGGACTTGCCGACTGTAGCGGTCGATTTGTTTTTCGCTGAGCGTCATTGCGCGTTCGCGAGTTGCTTTAGCCCGAGCGTTCCTGTCGATGTTTGGCCCATTCGAGCCAGCCGTGCCACAGGTTGGTACTCAGATAGCGGTCGCCGAAGTCGGGAAAGATCATGACGATCACTCCGTCATCGACGTCGCCTGCCACTTCCAACGAAGCGTGCAGTGCGGCTCCAGCTGATTGGCCGACGACGATCCCGAGTTTCTCACCCATTTTGTAGCACCAGTCGTAGGCGTCTTCGGTCGGAATGGGAATCTTCCGGTCGAGCTCGTTCTCGTGATAGATGCCGGGTACGATCGAGCTTTCCATGTGCTTGAGACCCTCGAGGCCGTGCAGGGCGTCTTCTGGTTCGGCGGCGACGACTTGCACCCCTGGATTCATCGTCTTGAGATAACGCCCGGTTCCCATGATCGTACCGCTGGTCCCGATCCCAGCGACCAAGTGGCTTACCAGGCCGCCGGTTGCTGTCCAGATCTCAGGCCCTGTGCTGTCGAAGTGGGCTTGAGGATTGTTGGCATTGAAGTACTGATCTGGCTTGAAGTAGCGATCGGGATCACTCTCGACGATTTCGCGACATTTGAGGATGGCCCCGTCGGAACCTTCGAGTCCGCTGCTGTAGATGATTCCGGCGCCGAATGCCTGAATGATACGCTTGCGTTCCTGACTGACATTGTCGGGAAGCACCAGCGTAACCGGGTAGCCCATGGCCGCCCCGATCATTGCCAAGGCGATTCCGGTGTTGCCCGAGGTGGAGTCGAGAACGGTCTTGCCCTCGCCCAGCTCTCCCGTTTCGACGCCATGTCGCATCATCCACAGTGCCGCGCGATCTTTCACGGACCCGCCCGGGTTGAAGCCCTCGAGCTTGGCGTAGAGCTTTACCTTTGGTGACAGCCCCTCACCCATGGCCGTGACATCCACGAGCGGAGTATTGCCGACCAAGTCTAGGACTGAGTTGGCGCGGGGCGGAGCGTCGGCCGGTGACATTTCGCGGTCGGCGCGTCGAGCGGTGGACATGGTTCCATCAGCCCCCGGCGATGGCCGGTACGATGGATACTTCGTCGCCGTCTTTGACAGAGGTGTCGAGATTGCTCAGAAAGCGGATGTCGTCGCCGTTGACGTAGATGTTCACGAAGCGTCGGACTTGGCCCTCTTCGTCGCACAAACGATCCTTGATTCCGGCGTACTGGCGTTCGAGTTCTTCGACGAGGTTGCCTACGGTATCGGCCGCGGCAGATACTTCCTCGGAGCCACCTGTCAACTTGCGTAGCGGGGTCGGGATTCGGACTTGTACGGGCATTTCGTGCTCCTTGCTGTTGAAATTGTACTTTCCGTGGCCCCCAGACTTGGAGATCTCGGGGCCCAGGTGATGCTGCAAAGCATCTATCGGTCTTGGCGCGAGTGCAAGTCCTGTTGAAGATTGTTGAAATCTGCGAGATTTGCGTCGATGACATGGGGCCCGGGCAGGGAAGCCGCGACGGCGTCTACCGTTTTGTAACCGTTGCCAGTGATGCTGACCACAATGGATTCGTTGGGTGCGATGCGCCCCTGATCGATGAGCTTGCCGGTGGCGGCTAGCGTCGCTCCGCCCGCTGGCTCGGTGAAGATTCCTTCTGTGCGGGCCAAGAGCTGGATGGCGTTGACGATCTCAACGTCCGTTGCGGACTCTCCCCAGCCGCCGGAAGCTTGCAGCGTGGCCAGCACGTCGTAGCCGTCCCCGGGGTCGCCGATGGCGATCGACTTGGCGATGGTGTCGGGCTTGACGGGTTTGATGACGTCCGCGTCGCTATGCAGCGCCTGGATGATAGGCGAGGCTCCGGCCGCCTGGGCGCAGTGAATTCTTGGTAGGTCTCCGCCGACTAGGCCGACTTGGGCTAGCTCGGCGAAAGCTCTGGCGACGGTTGGCAGGAGTGTGCCGCCGGCGGTCGGTACGACGACATGGTCGGGGAAGCGCCACCCGAGCTGTTCGGCGATTTCGTAGCCGAAGGTTTTGGCACCTTGGATGTAGTAGGGCCGTAGGTTGATGTTGACGAACGCCCAAGGGTAGCGATCTGCAATCTCGCTGCACAGCCGGTCGACGGCGTCGTAATTGCCGCGGACGGTGACAGCGTTTGGAGCGAAAATCGTCGAGCCGATGACCTTCCCCTGCTCGAGGCCTTCGGGGATGAAGATGTAGCAAGTGAGTCCGGCGCGCGCGGCATGCGCTGCGACGCTGTTGGCGAGATTGCCGGTCGATGCACAAGCCACGGTATCCATACCGAACTCGACCGCCTTGGCGATTGCGACCGGGACGACCCGATCCTTGTACGAGAAACTCGGGTGATTTGCCGAGTCGTCCTTGAGGTAGACTTCATCGACCCCCCAGTGCTGGGCGAGTCGTTCGGCGCGTACGAGAGGAGTCCACCCCGAGTAGAGTCCGATCTGAGGTTCGCCGCCGTTCGGCAAAAGCTCGCGGTAGCGCCATAGATTGCGGGGCCGGCTTTCGATCAGATCCCGGGTCAGGACTTGCGAGATGCGTTCGAAATCGTATTGCACCTCGAGTGCGCCGAAGCACTCGTCGCAGACGTGCACCGGTGCTTGGTCGAAGTCTGTGCCGCACTCGCGGCAGCGCAGGCCGCTTACGTAGTCCATGCGCCGGTCCGTTCCTTTGGCCGCGGCCCTTGCCCGGCAGCATCGGAGCAGCCCCGGCAGCTCGCCGAGATCGGCACGGAAATGTTGGACCAGCGCTCGGTGAGGCCGTCGTATGAAACCAGCCGCCCGACGTTGCGGCGCTGATTGGTTAGGTATTCCAGCGCGAGGACTGCTTGCATTGCGCCGAATAGGCCGGCGACCGGTCCGATGATTCCGGCTTCTTCACAGCTTGCCGCTTCCTCGGCGTCAGCGAAATCGGGAAAAAGACAACGCAAGCAGGCTGTGTCAGGCGTGACCACCATGGTTTGCCCGCAAAAACCGACCACCCCTGCGTAGCAATAAGGAGTACCGGTCGCGATCGAAATGTCGTTGATCAGCAGCTTCGTCGAGACGCCGTCCGTCGCATCGATCACGAAGTCTGTGAGCTTGAACAGTTTAGCTGCGTTTTCTCGTGTAAGGGCGGTGTCGATCGTCGCGATCGATGTTTCGCTGGCCAGCTCAGCCAGGGAATCGGCTGCCGATTGGACCTTTGTTCGTCCCAGGTCGGCTTCCGTATGCAAGTGCTGGCGCGGGAGGTTCGACAACTCGACGGTATCTGGATCGACGAGCGTCAGCTTTCCGATACCGCAACGTACGAGCGCTGCTGCCGCAGGGCAACCTAGACCGCCGAGCCCAATGATCGCGATATGTGCGGCGGTGATTCGAGAGCTCATGGCGGATGGCCGCCCTGGGGGCGTCGTCGTTTTTGGGAAGCTAGTACTGGCGATTGGGCCGGCTTGTCTCGATAGGATCGTACGTCGGCTGATTGAATCCGACCCGTGGTTGGCTGCTTGATTGTGCCGCGGCTGCCGTAGCGGCTGTCGTCTCGACCTCCTCGGCATTGCTGTCGTCGAGATTGCGATACCGCCCCGACCGGGCCATGAGTACCGCCAGTGGATCGCCGATCGGGCGGTCGTCGGTTAGGTCGTCCAGCTCGCTCTCCGCGTCATTTGCGAGGTTGTGGTTCGGGTGGTGATAGATCAGCGATGCCATCGCGAGGCTCGCTTTGTCGGCTTCATCCCGCGCCGAGTAGAGCATTCCTAATTCGTAGAGCGCTTCGGCCGCTTGGTCGGTATCGTTGTAACGTTTAACCAGGTCGATGAGACGGGTTTCGGTCGCCGCCTCCTTGCCAACGCGTTGGTAGTACCGGGAGACATTGAGTTCGTGCTCCGCGAGTGCCTCGCGGCAATGGTGTAGTCGTTCGCGCGATAGATCGGCATACGGGCTGTCCGGATATTGATTGATCACAGACTGGAAGTGGGCGTGGGCGCTTTGCGATGCGCTTTGATCGCGGTCTGGGTTCTTCATCTGTCGCTCGTGACAGATGCCGATCATGAACCCGACTCGAGGCAGATGTGGGCTGGTCGGGTGGCGCCGCTGAAAGTCGGAGAAGGCGGCGATCGCCTCCGGGCAGGCGCGGTCTTGGAAGTGGGCCTGTGCGATCTTGAACTCAGATTCCTCCGCGAGATCGCTGAAGGGATGTTGGTCGAGAAGCTCGCGGTAATTCTCGATCGCCAACGAATAGGCTCCGTCGCGTAAGTGACCGCTGGCGAGGTCGTAAAATTCCTGTGCTGTCTCAGGGTCCTTTGTGCTGCACCCGGAGACGACAAAGACGAATGCCAAAATGCCGATCGCAAAGCGGAATGAGTACCGTTCCATAAGCTGCAGAATGCCCGATTCGTTGACCTTGAGCAAAGCCGTCAGTCGGCGATTTTCGTGAAGACGAGAATCACGTTGTTGGCCGGCATGTCGACGATCTCGTTGAGCTCGAGCTGTCGCGAGTTTGCTTCTCGAACGACGTCCTCGGCGTTGCGTAGGCCCCATTCTGGGTTCCGGGCCCGCAGGCTGGCGTCGAAGTCCAAATTACTCGCAGCGGTGGGGCGGCCGGCCAAATGGTACGGGCCGTACAGGATCAGTGGTCCGCCGACTGGGAGGATGCGGGAGGCGCCGTCTAGGAGCCCCAGCGTGGCAGCCCAGGGCGATATATGAACCATGTTGATACAGACCAAAGCATCGGCCGAACCGATCGGCCACTTCGGACTGGCTGCATCGAGATTGAGCGGCTGCCGAAGATTGGCGACGTTTTCTTCCGAGTTCCAAGCCTCGACACTCTCGATCGCCTCGGGGTCCTGGTCGGTTGGCTGCCACGCGATCTCTGGCAGTTGAGCGGCAAAAAATACGCCGTGTTCGCCACTACCACTAGCAACTTCGAGGACGGTGCCTGAGGCGGGTAGAACCCGCCTCAGGACTTCCAGGATTGGCTGTCGATTTCGAGCGGTTGCCGGTGCGTGGCGCTGGCGCGCGCTCACTTCGCGGCGAGCTTGATGAAGCTTGTCACGCCGTACCCGGCGTTGCTGAGCGCTTCCTGACAAGTCGCTTCGCTGATCTCCGCTGAATTCGAAGAGATTGTTGCCGTTTTTGCGGCAAAGTCGATGGAGACGTCGCCAACCGCTGGTACTTTTTGCAGAGCCGCACGGACTCTGGCTGCGCAGCCTGACGGTCAGGTCATGCCGGATACACCGACGAGGTAGCGGTGCTGTCCGGCAGCGACGACGTTCTCCGCGGGCTCGGCTTGGGCCGCTTGGGGGGCGAGTGCGAAGCCTCCCAATGCTAGCGCCGCGCCGAGGGCGAAACCTATCGCTGTGTATTTGATCTTCATACAGATAGTCTGGCGTGAGCAGGCCGCCTGTGCAAGTGCTTCCTCGCAAGTGTTTGGTATGAGAAACGGATCTTTGCGGTGCAACCGAAATAGCCGGGACGGCGAGGCTCCCGCCGAGCCGTACATCGATTCGAGAAGCGGCTCGGTAGGAGTCTCGCCCTTCCGGAATGGACGCGGCAAGTGACGGGTCGGGCGCGCCCAATTGGAATGATGCGTGGTGGTCTAGCTGCCGCCCTCCTGCTCGGCATCCTTGCGTGGTTTGCGTCCCCGATCTTCCTCGCCGCCGCCGGGGCCTTCTTGGTAGCCGATGAGGAGCCGGTTCGGTCCGATGCGATCGTTGTGCTTTCGGGTTCGTTTCCGGACCGCATCCTCGAAGCGGTCGATCTCTACCAGGCGGGCTTTGCTGCGGAGATCGTCTTGTGTCGCGAACCGGAAAACGCCGGATTTCGCCAGTTGCGTGACCGCGGAGCCTCGGTGCCGCGAATCTTTGAGAACAACGTTTCCGTTGCCGAACAATTGGGAGTGCCGAAGCAGGCGATCACGGTTCTGGAGCGCTCGGCCGGGTCGACTTTCACCGAGGCCCGGGTTGTCCTGCAGTATTTGGCGGATCGCGGGGCCGAATCGATGCTACTGGTGACGTCGAAGTACCACACGCGTCGCGCCGGGGCGATTTACCGGCATCTCGCCGGCGGAGCTATCCGGGTAACGACGCGTCCGGCGCGCTACGGAGCGTTTCAGCCGGGAGCGTGGTGGCGGGACCGGATGAGCGTGCGCCGGCTGCTGATCGAGTACCAGAAGTTGGTTCTGTTTCATTGCTACGATCGGTGGAAAATTACTCGCCAGCTGCGTTAGCCCGGATGATTCTTGAGGCTGAATTAGCTTCTGCAGAATCGACACTGGGTCAGTCTTCCAACCCAGCGAGATGCTCAACGGGACAGGCGTGCTTAAACCTGCGGGCGCTTCCCTAAATCTTCTGAATTTTCCGGGTTAGGCGGTTCCTGGCCGAGTGCGAAGTGCGTGAGCCATTCGTCGTCGACGTAGTTGGGCGGCTCGACCTCGCGAAATTCGAGGCTGCCGACGAGCGAGCTCAGCATACCGCGCGCGACATCGAGAAAGTCGGCGGACACCAGCGCCACAATGATCGCCTTGTGGCGATCGAGGGTGCGGATCACTGCGACTCCCTCGTAGGATTCGAAGAGGAACTTGAGGAGCGCGATGTCCGCCCGTGCGATCTCGATGAACAACGGCACAACGCCGCAGGTCATTCTTCGTCCTTCTCGGGTTCGTCAACCTTTTCCTTGTTGCGACCGGCGATGAAGTACGCGACGCCGATACTGATGCCGTACAAAACCATCAGTGGACAAGCCATTAGGAACTGCGAGGCTGCGTCGGCCGGAGTTAGGATCGCTGCGAGGATAAAGCTACCGACCACTGCATACCGCGACCATGCGATCATCATCTTGTGGTCGACCAGTCCGACACGAGCCAGGAAAAAAGTGAACACTGGGAGCTCGAAGACGACTCCGAACGCGAGCAGCATGCGCGACGAGAATGAAAGGTACTCGGTGATCCGCAGCGTTGGTTCGACGCCGATTGACAGAAACTCGTCGACGAAAAAGGCGAAGGCGATCGGAAATACGGCGTAGTAGCAGAAGCTCGCGCCGAGGATAAAGAACAACGTTGCGAAGAATACGAAAGGCCGGGCGTAGCGCTTTTCGTTGTCGTAAAGCCCCGGCGCTACGAAACCCCAAATCTGGAAGAAAATGACCGGGCTGGCGAGGAATAGCGCTGCAATGAGTGAGACCTTGAGCTTGGTGAAGAATGCCTCAGTGACGCCTGTTCCAATGAGATCGACCTCGTCGCCGAGCGTGGCGAGAAGTGGTTGAGTGAGAAAGGCGAAGACATGGTTGGCGAAGCCATAGGTCAGTGCGAAGGCGATGGCGATGGCGATGACTGCGCGAACGATGCGCCAGCGCAACTCCTCGAGATGCGATGTCAGCGGCATCGTGGTGGTGTCTTCGGCCGTCGTCATTCCTGGAGGGACTCGCCGCTTGGCTTAACTAGCCGTCTTCGACGTTTCGGCAGGGTTCGCCGCAGTATCCGAGCCAGATTCAGGTGAGTCGGCCGCGTCTTTGGCCGTGACCGCGCCTTTGGCCATACCTTTTTCCGCACCCTTGTCCGCAGGCTTGGCGGCAGCCGCAGATTCAGCTTTCTTGCGCTTCTTTGCTGTCTTGGCCGCCTTCGCGCTTGGGTCGGTCTCGGCTTCCGCCTTGGCCCTATTTGCCGCTGGGGCGGGTTTCTTTTCGACCTTTTCCTTGTCGGCATCAGCCTTTGCCGATTCGATGCGGCTGTCCTTTTGATCGCCGCCGATCTTGTTTTCCTGTTCCTTCTGCTTCGCGCGATCGGACTTTTCGGGGTTTTGCCTCGGATCGACAGAGCGCATGACGTTGCGGGCCTCGCGGTCGATCGCGGCCTGTGCGCTGCGCAACTCGCCGGTCACGTCGGCAGTGGCCTTGCGGAACTCGGCCAGGCCGCGCCCCAAGAAGCGCGCAGCCTCCGGTAATCGCTTGGGTCCGAGGACGACCAAAGCAATGACCATAATGACTAGCAACTCGCTGACGCCGATTCCGAACATTTGCTCTCGAAGAGTGACGATCCAATCAAAAAGTGAGAAGATCTCATAGCATATACGCAGAAGAGCGATTGTGGAACCGCGGGACATCGACAATTCGCCGAGCTGATTTGGTCGCCGCCAGCGAGGGAATCTATGACTAAAACAGGATTTGTCTTAGATGAACGCTATCTCGATCACGATACCGGCGACGGTCATCCGGAGCGGGCGGAACGCATCGAGGTCTTGCTCTCGGCCATCTCTGAGAGGCCCGGTCTGCAACGGGTTGAGCCCAGGCTGGCGAATGCGGACGAAGTTGCGCTGATTCATGAGGGGCGCCACATCGACGCGGTTGCTGGTACCAAGGGCGTCGCGCGCAGCGCCTTTGATGGCGACACTCCGGCCTCGGCGCAGTCCTACGACACCGCGCTGCTAGCGACTGGTGGCGTGCTGAGCCTCATCGACGGCGTGATCGCAGGGGATCTGGACAACGGGTTTGCCATGGTGCGGCCGCCGGGCCATCACGCCGAACGCGACCGTGCGATGGGTTTTTGTCTGTTCAACAATGTAGCAGTCGGTGCGGCATACCTGCGTGAGCGCCATGGTCTCGAGCGGGTGCTCATTGTCGATTGGGACGTGCACCACGGCAACGGTACGCAGCATTCGTTTTATGGCGACCCCAGTGTGATGTTCGTGTCGACGCATCGGTTCCCGTTTTATCCCGGTACGGGTTCACTCGAGGAAGTCGGTCACGGCGATGGTGCCGGTTTTACC
Source organism: Deltaproteobacteria bacterium (assembly GCA_029262455.1). Taxonomy (GTDB): domain Bacteria; phylum Desulfobacterota; class Binatia; order HRBIN30; family CADEER01; genus CADEER01. Next base: position 62,223 of record JAJCZJ010000091.1, read on the forward strand.
GTCAATATCCCATTCCCCGGAGGATTTGGCGATGTGGAGTATGCGGCTGCCTTCGAGGCGATCGTTGAACCGGTGGCCGAAGAGTACGACCCCGACTTCATTCTGATCTCTGCCGGATTCGATCCGCACGTGCGCGATCCGCTCGGCGGCATGGCGGTGACCGAGGCAGGGTTTGCGTCGATGGCGAAGTCGCTACTGGCAGTTGCCCGGCGTTGCTGCGCCGGCCGCTGTGTTGCTGTGCTGGAGGGTGGCTACGATCTCAATGCGATTCGCAACTCGAGTGCAGCGGTGTTGGGGCAGCTGATGGATAGCGAGGCGGAGATTCCGCCGCCAGCCGGAGAGAGCCGGGCGGCTCCTGTCATCGATGCCGTGCGCCGGACCTACGCCGACTATTGGCGGTTCTGAGGCGTTGGCGGGGAGGCTCTCGCCGAGCCGTGGCCGCGTATTGATTCGCGGCTCGGCAGGAGCCGCGCGCTCCAAAAAACTGGCTGCATTCCGGGTCGCGGAGGGCGGGCGCCCGAAGCTGCGCTTCTCCGCGAGTTCGCGCCGACTAGAAGTCGTTGCGCAAGAACTCGATTGCGGACGGCCCTCTCTCGGATTCGCGGCCGACCAGCTGGATCGCCGGGATTGATCCGGGCTCCGGCTCGGTTCCGGCGCGGAAGCATTCCAGGATTCCGTCTCCACCGGCCGCTGAACGCACGCCGGTGAACCGGTCGATGTGGACGCACTTGAGGCCTTCGGGGATCGCAAACTCCTGTCTCGGCTGGTCGCGCACTGCTTCTTTCATGAACGATTTCCAGATCGGCGCAGCGATGCGGCCCCCTGTTTCGCGCAGCGGTCGTTTGTTGTCGAATCCGACCCAGACCGAGGCTAGCATCTTCGGAGTGAAGCCCATGAACCAAGCGTCGTGGAGATCGTTCGTCGTGCCTGTCTTGCCGGCAGTCGGCTGGCCCAGCCCCCGCACACTTCGGCCCGTGCCGCGGCGAACCACATCCTGCATCATGCTCGTGACCATGTAGGCCGTTGTTGGCGGAATCACTTCGCGTTCTTCGATCTCGTTCGTTTCGAGGACTTGTCCTTCGTGGTCGGTGATTCGTGTGACGAAGAGCGGCGTGACAATTTTGCCGCCGTTGGGAAAGACTGTGTAGGCCGTGGCCAGCTCGAGCGGGGTGACCTCGGCAGATCCAAGCGCTAGGGAAAGGTTGCGCTGCATTGGGCCTTGAAACCCAAAGCGGCCGAGATACTTGACCAGGTAGCCGATGCCGATTTGGTCGGCGAGTTTCACCGAGACGACGTTGCGCGAGTGGGTCAGAGCTTCGCGTAGAGAAGTCAGCCCGTAGTGCTTCTTTTCGAAGTTTTGCGGACTCCATTTGCGGCCGTGGTCGTTGTAGGTGATGGGTTCGTCGAGGATGACGGAGGCCGGGGTTAGGTTGGTGTCGAGAGCGGCGGCGAATACGAGTGGTTTGAACGCCGAACCGGGTTGACGCCGAGCCTGAATGGCGCGGTTGAACTGGCTGCGATGAAAATCGTAACCGCCGACGAGTGCGCGCACGTAGCCGGTGGTGGGTTCCATTCCGACCAGGGCGGCCTCGACTGGCGGGCTTGGGTCGATTGTAAACCGCCTTGGCTCGCTTTCGTCGTCATCGTCGGCCAGTCGAACCAGCAAAAAGTCGTCCTTCTTGAGCTTCTTTTTCTTGTCGGTCGGCGGCGCGACCACCACGCCCTCGTACGGCCCGACCGAGACTGCGACAGCGTCGGCCTTTGCGGACGTCACGATCGCTTCGTATGGAATGTCTGCTTCGAGTGGTTGCGAACGCAACTGTGCCACTTGGTGCTTGCGATAGATCCTCCGTACCTTGGGGTCCATACGGCGGTATGAATCGCGATAGTTGTTGTGTCGCTTGGCCAGGTCGCGCAGCCCCTTGCGGACCGCCTCCTCGGCCGATTCCTGCAGGCGCAGGTCGAGTGTCGTGTGGATGCGCAAGCCGAGGTCGTAGACGTTGGCTGATCCGTACTTCTCCTCGATCATCTGTCGGACATGTTCGACGAAGTAAGGAGCCGCGCGAAAGCTACCCTCGCGCGGCGACAAGGATAGCGGTCGGGCGACCGCCGCGTCGCGCTCGTCGGCGGTGATGAATCCGGCGATGAACATTCGGCGCAACACGTAGCGTTGACGGGCCTTCGCCCGTGGCCAGTGGCGAAACGGCGAATAGCGACTCGGCGCCTGTGGCAGGCCGGCAAGCAGGGCCGCTTCCGCCAGCGAAAGTTCCGATGGGTCTTTGCCGAAATATTCACGCGCCGCAGCTGCGATGCCGTGCGCGCTGCTTCCGAGGTAGATGTGGTTGAGGTAGAGCGCGAGGATTTCGTCCTTGGAGAGCTGCTGCTCGAGTCGCAGCGACAGAATGATCTCCTTGATCTTGCGCTCGTAGCTCTTCTTCGGCGTGAGCAGCAGTGACTTCACCACCTGCTGCGTAATCGTACTGCCGCCCTGCACTTTCTTACCGCCGGCTGCCAGGTTGTTGATGAAGGCGCGGGTAATACCGACCGGGTCGACTCCCTTGTGCTTGTAGAACGACTGATCCTCAGCCGCCATGAACGCTTGGCGCACGTGCACGGGGATCCGATCGAACGGAACCAAATAGCGCTTCTCGTTGTAGAACTCGCCGATGATCGTGCCGTCGTTGGCCAGAATCTGGGTCGCTACGGGTGGTTTGTAATCGACTACACCATCGATGGTAGGTAAATTCGCGTCGATCTCGGTGTAGAGAATATAGCCAACCGAAGCAGCCGCACCAGCGCCAAGCATGCCGAGAAGAAGCACTGCCAAAGCGACGCGCCGCCTAAGACGCCTGCGTCGAACGCGCTTGCTACGACGCTTCTCTCCCGTTGCCATGACTGTAATAGAGGATATCGGCGGCCCGACACCGAATCAACAAGGCGTTTCGGGCGGCGATCGCCACCAGCGCCCCTGATTTGCCCAATCGGAGGTGGATTGATCGCCTTCACTACCCTGCCTGCGACTTCGACGGTTGGGAGTTTGGCAAGGCTAGCTAGTCCGATGGAGAGCAGGTGCGAAGCGAAAACTAGGATTTCGACGGACTAGTGAGGCGCGGACCCCCCCTCGGCGCCTTGATTCGGGACGAGATCTTTCGTCTTCACTCCTGGCTACTTGCTCAACGGACTGCTGGCTCGTTATGTTTCGGCGCCATGAAGCGCGACGAAAAGGCGAGGCGGATCCAGGGGATTCTTGACGATCGGATTCCCGAGGTGCCGATCCCGCTCGATCACAAGGACCCGTTTACGTTGCTGGTTGCGGTGTTGTTATCGGCGCAGTGTACGGATGTCCGTGTGAACCAGGTGACTCCCGCCCTGTTTGCCCTGGCGGACAATGCTCGCGATATGGCTCGCGTCAGCGTCGGCGATATTCGTGCGGTGATTCGGCCGTGCGGGCTTTCGCCGCAAAAGTCGAAAGCGATCCGTTCGCTGTCGGAGATCCTCGTCGAGAACTACGGCGGTGCAGTGCCGGAAAGCTTCGACCAACTCGAGCACTTGCCAGGGGTTGGGCACAAGACTGCCAGCGTCGTTATGTCGCAGGCATTTGGTCACCCTGCCTTTCCGGTCGACACGCACATTCATCGGCTGGCAGCGCGTTGGGGATTGTCGAATGGGCGGTCGGTGGTGCACACGGAGCGCGATCTCAAGAAACTTTTTCCCATCGAGTTTTGGAACAAGCTTCACCTGCAGATCATCTATTTTGGACGTCAGTATTGTCCTGCGCGCAGTCATGATCTGACGGGATGCCCCATATGCTCTTGGGCTGCGACGAAGAAGCGGATTGCGGAAGAGGCCAAGCGGAGGTGACTTTGGTGTCAGAGTTCTTGGCGGCGGATGAATCGAGATTCCTTCCTTCCGCCCCGATTTTTTTGCGCCAATATACGGGTCCGGCCCGGTGCCGCTGGCGAGCCGATGTGGTTCGCGACTGACAAAGATGCTAGCTGGGATTGATGCCTTTTAAGCAATCAACATGGATCGCTTGGCTGGGTGTTGGGGCGAGCTTGGTGCTGGTCGCCTGCTCGGCAAGTGTAAGACCGCCGCTTGCCTTTTCGGCCGCTGATATTTCTTCGGAGCAAGCGTTTTACCATTGGGGCGAGCCTCCGGCATCGTTGGAGCGGCGGTTAGCGGAAGATGACTTTACGATGGCCGCGTTCGAAGATGCCGGCGGCGGGGTCACCGGGGCCAAGAAGGCCTCCCTTGAGTTCCCTGATGGCATATCGATCGAAGTCAAATGGAAGGACTTTCCGCGAGGCTTGGATGGTTGGAATAACTCTCCTCGCAAGGAGATCGCGGCCTACCAGATACAGAAATGGTTTCTCGACCCGGAACACTACGTCGTCCCGACGACCGTCGCACGTTGCGTCGACGTCGACGAGATTCGGGGGCTGGCGGCGGTCGCGACACTCGACAAGAGTCGGTGCGTGCTGGTGACGCTTGCGGTCTGGCTGCAGAACGTGACAGTGCCCGACAAATTGTATGACGAGGAGCGCTTCCTGAGCAGTCCAGATTACGCGTTCCATATGGCGAACTTCAATATCCTGACAACTCTGATCGATCACCGCGATGGGCGTAAGGGCAATTTCCTTAGTGCGAAGTCGGGAGATGTGCCGCGTGTTTACGCGGCCGACAACGGTATTTCCTTCAGTACATGGATTTGGAACTACTTTGTTCGCAACTGGGAAGACATCCGTGTACCGGCTTTGCCGAGACCGAGCGTCGAGCGTCTGCGCGGCATCTCGGCGCAAGACTACGCATCGCTTGCCGTGTTGCTCGAGATGCGCCTCGACGAATCGGGAATGTTGCGCACGGTCGAAGATCCGGGACCACCGATCGATCCGGACGAGGGCGCTCGCTGGCGTGGCGGTGTGTTGCAGTTGGGTCTGACGCAGTCAGAGATTGACGAGGTTCGAGAGAACGTCGAAGAGATCCTCGAGGCTGTGGATGGTGGCGAGTTAGCACAGTTTTGAAGTTGCAAATCAAAGCGGAGACCATCCGACGCGCGACGGAAGTTGGTGCGTCCCTTCGGCGACTTTTCTCAGTTCTGCTGGCGTGCCTCGCGCTTGCCTCGACGGGACATTTTGCGGCCTTTGCCTCGGATGCCGGGGCGGTCGGGCTCGGATATCTCGAACCATTCGATCCGGAGGAGATTGATCACCGCCTGCTGCTGATTGGCGACGCGGGCGCACCCGACCCGGAAGGGGAGCCGGCCCTCGCCACGTTGCATGCGAGGGCGAAGGAGATCCCGTCGCGGACAACCGTCGTCTTTCTCGGTGACAACGTTTACGAGACCGGAATGCCCGACGCCACGGACCTCGAGGGGACGGAGACCGAGGAGATCCTCGACGATGTACTTCTCAATCTCTTCGAGAGCCGGAGCGAGGCTGAGGCTCGCCTGGACGAGCAGATTGACGCAGTCATCAGCGCCGGAGCGCAGGCGATCTTCGTGCCGGGGAACCACGACTGGGATCAGTTCGGGGTCGGCGGGTGGGAGCGGGTATGTGCGCTCGATCGCTACATCCGTAGAGTTCGCAAGCTCGGTGCAAACGTGGAGTTGATTCCTTCCGGCGGATGCCCTGGACCGGTGTCGATGGACCTAGGCGCGCGTTTGCGTATCGTCGCTCTCGATACGCAGTGGTGGCTAGACACGGGGATCGGTGGAAAACCCAGCCCGGACGACAACTCGACCGGTTGCGCTCACGTTACGGAAGCTTCTGTACGACGGGGGCTCGAGCGGCAACTAGTGGAGGCTGGTGAGCGGTATTCGGTCGTCGTTGCTCATCATCCGCTGCGAAGTCACGGCCCACACGGTGGGCACTACGGGATTCTCGATCACATTTTTCCGATCCGAATGTTTAGTTCGTACGTTCCCTCCCTTTTGCACTGGACTCCGTTGCCGTTCTTTGGAAGCGCAATTGTCGGTTGGCGCCAGTTGAACTCGCCGTCGGTCCAAGACCTGTCGAACAGCAGTTACGAGCACATGCGGGCCGAGCTGGTCATTAGCATGGAGATCGCCAAAATCACGGGGCACGAGCCGCTGATCTTCGCCGCAGGGCATGATCACAGCCTGCAGGTCTTTGATGAACCTTTCGGCCCAACCTATTCGCTCGTCAGCGGCCTCGGTTCGTCTGGTAAGGCATCGGTAGTTACGTCTGGACCCTACACGCTCTTCGCCCATTCCTCGAAGAAGCGGCCGGGCTTGATGCAAGTAGACTTCGCCCGAAGCGGCCGCGTCCGCCTAGCGGTTTTCGTCTGGAGTCCGCGTGCCGGCGAGCCGAAAGAGCTCTACGCGCGAGAACTCAAGAGGGCGGAGCGTCAGCAGCAGCCGATTCCAACTCGGTGAATCGGCGCCCCGCGTAGCGTGCTGCCACGATCCACACCGCGACCAACAGTAGAGAGACTACGGACAACCAACGAACACCGGAAAAATCGCTGAAAATTGCTCCGGCGCCAAGGCTTACACCGACGGCAATCGCCTTCGCCGTGCGCTGGACGAACATGTCGATAAACGCTTTGGCGCGGTACTTTTCTTCGCGCGACCTCGGGACGTACAAGGCCTCCTTGGCCGACTGGTTGATCGAGTAGTTGAACGCGTTGTCCAAGGTGTTGAGCGCCGATCCGACCAGGAGGACGGGCAGCGCCAGAAATGTGGCCGAGCCGAGTATGGTTGCGACCGGAAGGACCAGTAGCGCCGGCGCGAGTCCGAAACGGGTCATGATCCAGCTGGTACCGAACAACTGGATGCCGGCGGCGCAAATGTTGGTTATTGCGTAGACCGTCGCCAAATACGATCCGATCGCCGCGCCGTCTCGGTAGTGCGCGACGGTTGCGGTAAACTGAAAATCCATGATCGTCGATACGATCTCGTAAATACCGACGATCGCGACGATGGAGAGCAGGTATCGCGACCGCAGTACCAGCGCCGCTCCGGCCAGCGCGGCGTTGCGTTCCCCAGTGGTCTCCTCTTGAACGGTCTCGGTGTCGTTATTGCCTTGTTTCGATATTTCGCTTCGCGCAACGGCGCGGCCGGCCGCCGCTGCGACTGCTACGATTAGCACTGCGATGGCGACGCAAATGAACAACCACGTGCGCAGGGAGAGGTCGTCGATCCAGGCGCCGACCGCCATGCTGCCAAATGCCCCGCCAACGACTCCGCCCAATCCGATCGGGCCGTAGAGTCGTTTGGCGTGCTTGGAATCGACGCTGTCGTTGAGAAACGCGAAAAACGCTGCGACCATTGCCGTCGAGAACAGATCGCCAAAGAAATAGAAGGACCAGACAGTGCCGGCTCCGGGGTCCGGAGCCAGCCACGCGTACGCAAAATATCCCGCGACGAAAAGGCCCGTGAGGGCGAAAGTCAAACGTTCTCTCTTCAAGTGGCGAGATAGCACCGTGAAGACCACCACCGCGACAAACGCCACAAACATGTTGACGACTTTTGCTACCAGCTCCGCTTCCGCGGCTGTAAACGTGGAGCCGAGAAAGTCGAACCCGGCCTTGTCGTAGTACTGGATGAAGAGCGCCTTCTTGAGTGGCTTGAGGATCCAGAAGCTGGTGATGACGAGGAAGAAGTAGGTGAACATCAAACCGGTTAGGGTGAGTTCTTCTCCGCGAATGCTTCGCAGGATCGCCAGAGGGGAAGCGGGCGCGGTCGAATCGTTCGGCATGGGCGTAGTCCTCTCGGTGAGCAACTCAGAAAGTGAGTATCTCGCCTCGGTCGACGCGATCGAGTAGGTCGCGGATTCTTTGCCAGAGTTCATCTCGTTCCGTCGGGGTCAACCCGAAACGGATGAACGCGGTATCGGTCGGTGGTTCCGCTGATGAAGGGCGCATCATTCCGTCCGGGCCGGCGACCAGAACCACGATGGAGGCGAGTGCATCGACATCGTCCCTTGTTACTTTGCGCAGCGCTGCAATGGTCTCACTCGGTATCGCCGGTACGTGGATACGGTCCCAGTTGATGACGAGATAGTTGTGTCGAAGTTCGCCGAACGTAATCCCGTTGTCGATCGAGAAGACACGGCGGTTGGCGGCGTCGGTTGCGGCGAGAAAGTTGTCGGCGCGCGCATCTTGGTGCTCGACCAGATAGGTCAGTACGTTCAAATTTGCGATGTGATACGCGTACGGCGGGTCGCGAATAAAACGCTGGGGATCGTAGATCGGCTTGGCGATCTCGAGGTTCTCCAACCACAGGGAGAGCGTTCCGATGACACACTTCGTTCCGCGCACGGTCGGTTGTGCCTCACTGTCGATGGCCCGGTATTCGCCGAGGCGCAAACAGCGCGCCGCGGCGGGCGCGACGACGTAGTCTTCGGGCCGCAAAAACCATTTTTGAATTTCGAAGGCCGCCATCTCTCGTCGCGGGGTATTGTTCCAACCTTCCGCTGTGTCGGCGGGAGCGGCCTTCCATTTGACTTCGATGCGGCGCCCGTCGGCGATCAGGTGGGCCCGTGTTGCGCCAGTATTGCCGCCAACCGTTCGTCGGGCGTCGACCAGCTGCAACGAATCCGCCGCGAAGATTTTCTCGGCTTCCGTGGGGGGCACCGGCCAATTGTTGCCTGCCGGAGGTGGGAGTGGGGCATCTGCTAGGGTTGCCAGCCACCGCGAGGTAGGCTCGTCGGGCTGGCTGTACCAACAGCCTGAAAAGAGGACGAGGGCGGCGGCGAACGTGGCGAAGGTGGCGAGCTTGGACCGACGCTGCCCGATTGGGGCTCTTCTCATAGATCCGTTTCCGCTGCGCTACACGCGATGCGTTCCTGAAGCTCGAGGACATCGCCCGCCAGGATGTTCATCAGATCGATCGCGACATCGGGATCGTCTTCCAGGGCATCGAAGATATCTTCGACCTGCAGTCGGACCATCGTCACTGATCTTGCGGCGACCACCTCACACCAGCGCGGGCGTTCAGCCAACGCCTCGTTGAGACCGAGAAGTGCACCTGACCGGACGCGGAAGTCGGGCGAGTTGTTTGGGCGACAGTCCAGGGCTCCGGAAACGACCTGGACGGCGTAGTCGGGCGCATCGCCCTCGTGCCATAGGACCTCGCCCTTCTTCAAGTCGACGATCTCCGAATCGGCAGCCAGGCTGCCGAGCGTCCGAAGGCGCAGGTGTCGGAACTCGCGAGCTTCTCGCAAGAAGACGACTCGCTGCCCGAGTTCGCATGCGGGGTTGGGAGTTGTGTCGAACGTCGAAGGGGAGCTGTTGTCATAGACTTTCTCCCAACCGAGTCGCGCGCGAGCGACCAATTCGGCGTACCCGATCGCCTTCAGTAGGGCCCTCTGGAGCGGGAAACAGTCGTCTTGAGCGGAGAATAGACTTTCGCGCGAGACCCTCAGTACGCGGGTCGGACACGTTGCGCGGGCGGTGATGCACGACGGAGGTTGGGCCGCGAGGACGGCAGCCCCGGCGAGGATATCGCCCGCGGCGTGGCGACGCAGGCAACGTTCGTCGCGCCACTCGTCGATGGCCCCGCTCAAGATGAAGTAAGCGGCGTCGACCGGTGTGCCGCTGGCCAGTACGGTGTCGTTTGCTTCAAAGGTGAGCTCGCTCGCCTGGGATGCCAACCCCTTGAGCGCCGATGCGGATAAGTCCGAGAAGGCAGTGAAGCGCTTGAGCTGAAGGACCTTAGCGATGATGGTTTCGGTTGTCCCGTTGGTCATGCGGTAGCCGCCTTAGGTGCTTCGACTTCGGTGAGAGCCAGGACTGCGATTGATCGGAGGACGGGATCGCCGTCGGTGGCGAGTTCTTGCCGCAGTCGGTCCAATAGGTCACGCGCGTATTCGCGGGCCTTAGGATCTAGTTCGGTACCGTTTTCGGTGGAGAGGCCGAGGGCTCGTTGGCTCAAGGGTGGTTCGAAATGATCGACGGCCTTTTCCAGGCGCTCGTCGTCGTCGCCGAAGCTGGTGACGGCGACAATACCGTCTCGTAGGTCGCCCTCTACAATGTGTGTAAGCATCTCGAGACTGCCTGCCCGTAACTCTCGGTTGTTGGACCGCAGACCGTCGAAGATCGCGTCGAAGCGTTCCCCTGGGTTGATGATGCGCAGGATGCGAAAAATCCGTTCCAGAGCGGCTTCCTCCTTCTCTGCGAGCAGCGGCAGTAGCAGTTCGGCCACAGTGGATGCTGGCTGGCCGACAATCGCCCACGCGCGCTGCAACGCGACGCGGTATGAGAGGATCGTAATCGCGCGTTGCAGCGATTCCTCGGCTTCCCTCTGCAGCGGTGCCACTTCGATGGGAAGCGTGGGGTTGTCGGCGCGTAGTCGGCCGAGGCCGCGCAGGATCTTGTAACGAACGGAGGAATCGACGTCGCTCTGCAACGCCTCGACCAGGATATCCAGCGCGGCCTGATTGCCGAAACGGCTGATCGATCGGGGGATATGCCGTCGGATCGCCTTGTCGACGTCTGGGCGGCGAAATTCCTTTGCCAGGTACTGCAACGCCTCATCTCCAATCTTGAGGAAGGCTTGTCGAGCGGCAAACCGGGCGTCGCGCGTTGTGAGAAGCGATGTCAGTACCGGCAGTAGCTCCGGGATTGGCTTGTCTGCAATCGATTCGGCCAACTCGGTGCGCATTTTTCGGTCAGGCGAAGAACTCAAGCGCGACGCGATACGAACTGCCATTGCATCGGGCAATGACGATACGGCCCGTGCGACCGCCCTCTGTGCTTCGATGTCGTTGCCTTCAATGAATTCGTGCAGACGCTTCGTGCGCGTTTCCTCGCGCGCCGGTAGGCGCGCGAGCCAGCTGATGATTGCGGTGGCGCGGACGAGGGCTGAGGGGTCGCTGCGAGTCATTTCCTTGAGGCGCTCCTTGGGCGTATCGCAGAATTGATGCTGTACGGCGCGCGCCCGTACGTTCTCATCGGCGTGATCGAGAAGGCGCTCGAAGAGTTCTGCCGTATCGGAACGCTCTTCATCGGAAAGGATGTCGATCGCTCGTATGACGACAGCGGGGGACGGATGATACAGGATCAGTCCAGGGATCAGGCGTGCGCGTTCGTAGGAGTGCAGAATGTCGAGTGCCGCGATGACCTCTTCGTCGCGTTGCGAGCTGAGCGCGGCGATCAACGTTTCGAGTGAATCGAGCTCCAATGTTGGCGCCGAGGTGCTGCCGTCGACGTCGCGAAGGGTTTCAATCTTGGAACGGAAGCGGTCGACGTAGTGGCCGCGCATGCTCAGGAACCCGGCGATCCAAGCGACGCTCAGCAGTGCAATCGCCATTGCGATGAGCGGGGGCGTCGCCCCGAAAGCGAGCGCGGCCATGAGCAACACCGAGGCGATCGCTTGGCCGCCGCGCTGGCCCGCCGCTTCGGCGATGAACTTGGCCGTCGGTCGTTGCGCCGGGGTCAGCGGCAAGAACAGAATCTCCGTACCGGCGCGGTTGAGCGAGTGCCGGAGCGAGGCATCGGTTCCCTTCATGATGACGATCGCCATGAGACCGCCGAAGACGGCCCCACCGGCGGTACCCGCCAGCAAGAGAGGAAAAATCGCACAGGACCTCACCGCACCGATGCGGGCGAGGATGCGGGGTACGAGTAGAAGCTGAAAGACGAGCGCGACGGTATTGGTGATCCCGTAGAACTTGGCGAAGAAAAGTCCCAGTTCTGGCGCTGCAATATTTTCAGCGACTGCCGCCTTAAACAGATAGTCGGTAAGCGTTAACGGTATGGGTGCGAGCGCTGCCATCGAAAGGAGGCGTACGATGTAGGGGTCGCGCCGCGCCTCTGAGACGAACTCGAAGACCGTTGCGATCGGTGCCTCTTGCTCGGTTGCCGTGGATTCGTTTGGCCGATCGCCGGTGAGCTTCTTGGCGATCGCGGCAGCAATGCATAACCCTGCGGCTGCGGCTAATAGAAGGACGCGTGGCTGATAGTGGCTCAGGAGCAGTGCCGCGAGCCAAGAGCCGAGCGCGGCGCCAGCCATTCCTCCGGCGCCGGCGAAGGCAAATCCGCTTTTGGCGCTCACGACGTCGAGAACGGCCCCGAGACGCAACCAAATTTGCACGACCACGACGGTCGCCAAGACGCCCGTCCAGACGTAGACGGCAAAAAGGGACGTTGTGCCGGGTCTTTCCGTCGCGAACCACAGGCCGGCCGTGACGCCGGCGCCGAGCAGCAGTGTCACGATCAGCGTGCGGTTGCTCGAATTGAACGCACGCATGCGCCGATGAAAGCCCGCCGCCAGGACACAGAGGACGGCGATCGCAAGGTATGCCCAAGGCAGGTCGGTGGCCGGGAGATCGCGCAAGAAGAGAGCGTCACGCGTTGTTTCGAGCAGTGCATGCGAGGCGACGACCGCGAGCAGCAGCCAGAACCCGGCCCATACGGCGGCGCGATCATTCCTCGGAATATTTGACAGGGGGCCGCGCATCGTACTCCTGACTAACGAGTGGAGAGTTGCATTGCGAACCTTTGCCCGCTCGCAACCAATCCAAGCCGTTACCGCAAGATAGGAACCAAAGTACTGGACCCTTGCGCCCGGCGACGTGGATCTTGGAATAACCCTTTTAGAGATGAGGTCATTGCAATCTTTACATTCTGTGGGTGGCCCGGTCGCAAACCCGTATCTGGCTTGTTGGGGCCCCGTGGCACTAAGGTTGCAGCAGACTGATAAATGCCTACAACTACAATCGTGATCCTACCCCGCCTCTTGAGTTTTATGCTGTCCCTGGCTCTGTTGGTTACTTCGATGCCGAGTTGTCTGTCGGCGCAGGACTCACCCCGATCGACGCTCGACCAGTGCGAAGCGGAGACGGCAGCACGCTTGCGGTTCATCGAAGACAGGCTCGAGGACGGGCGAACCAACGCCGACTACTGGTGGAAGGGTTGGCTCAGTTTTTATGGGTTGGGTGTTATCGTAACCAGCGTCCAGGCTTCACAGGAGGACGACGAGGGTACTCAGGCGAATGACGTGGTCAGTGCCGTCAAAGCGTTAGGTGGGACGACTCGCTTGTGGTTTTCGCGGCCGAGCGCGCGTTCCGGTGCCGACGAAATGTTGGCCATCCCGGCGGTTTCGCAGCCTGCATGCAGAGATCGCTTGGCTAAGGGGGAAGCGCTGTTGCGTACGAACGCAGAAGAGGCGAATTCCCGCTACTCGTGGAAGCGACATTTGTTCAACGTAGTCGTGAACGTGACCGGTGGATTGATCGTAGCGGAGGGCTTCGACGAGTCTGATCGGGGGTGGACTTCCGCGGCTGTTGGCATTGCTGTCGGCGAAGTGATGACGTTTAGTCATCCGTGGCGTGGGGCGTCGGACCTTCAGGATTACGAGGATCGGTTTCCGCCGTCCGGTATCCGCACTGAGCCGCGGGTGAGCTGGCACCTTCTGCCGACTGATTCCGGGGCGAAGGTCCAAGTTCGCTTCTAGCCCGAATAATTCATGAACTGGAAGTGTTTCCTGTTGAAACCGTTGTGACACAAGGGCTACCGACGAGTATTCCGAGTTGTGCAGAATCGACACTGGTCAATCTTCGAATCTGGCAGAAGGCTCAACGGAACCGGAATGCTTGAATCTGCGGGCGCTTCCTTCAATCTTCTGAATTTTCCAGGTTAGCGGTCCGTTGTACGTGGAATAGTCGGGGCTTGCCGGCCAACAGAGCTTGTAGGACTTACAGGAGCAACGGGCGCTTGGCGTTGGCTAGAGCTTACGGTTCTCTTTCGGCGACCTTCGGCACGACGATTGCTTCTCATCGCGCAGAAGCTAATTCAACTCAGCGCAAGCCGGAGGAGAAAATCATGCACAGTGTCTTTTATATCGTTGGTGTCGTCGTCGTCGTCCTTTTCATTCTGAGGATGCTCTAAGTTCAGGGACGGGCTGTTAGGCGTACGTCCAGTTCTTGGTCGGTCCGGTACCTTCGGCCCACTCCATGCATTGGACGTCGAAGTAGATCGGCAACAAGTACTTTACGTAAAACGCGTGCACAGTGAGATCTCCTTGCAGGAGATCGTCATACTCCCTGATGGCGATGCGTTTGTCGGCTTCTTGCTGCCGTTTGCACTTTGCCAGCATTTCATCCACCTCGGCTCTGGTTTCAACAAGAATGCCCAGGTGGTCGAAGCCGGGCGCGCGCATCGCCTTCTCGCCTTGATAGAGCAGTAGAAAAGAGCTGGCGACTTCGTCGGTGGCTAGCAACAGGTCGGAGTCGTCGAAGATGTTCGGCTCGATCGGCATCCAACCGAAGAGATTTGTGTAGAAGTTGATCAGCTCCGACCGGGTTGGATCGTCCAGGGTGCCGGGTTCGACGGTTAGCTCCATGTGATTGAAACGGATCATCGCGTACTCCTGTGGTTGCGGTAGATTGTTCGCACCCAATCCGCACCGGGGTGATCGGCCCACTTGGCTAACCAAGTCTCGACGCGAGCAGGACGTGGAATCGGCAGCGCCATTGGTGATCCCTCTGGCATGACCGCGGGAGCGAGTAGGGATGCTGCAGTGATATCCGCGACGGAGAGACTCTGGGCCACCAGGAACCCTGCGTCGTTGGCTTCTCGTGCGACAAAATCGAGACCATCCTGTGTTCCTTCGATGCCCTCTTCTATACCGGCGGTTGTGTTGATTCCCATCGACGTCTTCATGATCGCTTTCGTGAGAGGGAACATGGCTCGATAGATCTTTTGTTTTGCTCGGCTGCGGTCCTCGCTAAACATCGAACATACGTAGTCTGCCTCCTGGGTCAGCACCGAGAAGACGCCGCGTCGTACCATCGGCCCGATCTCGTCGTCGAAGTATCGTTGTACCTCGAGCGCGCGCGCGCGTTCGGCCGGATCTTCCGGGTAGATCGATGGATCGGGGAAGCGTCGTTCGAGCTGGTCGATGATAGCCGACGATCCGGCAACTACGGCGCTGCCGAACTTCATGATCGGAACCTGCGGCTGACCACTGAGGCGAAGCGTGGTCAGCGCGTGCGGGCCGGGCATCAAGTTGGTTCGCTTGTGCTCTGGGTTCTTCAGGTCGAGAACCCACCGGACTTTCTCGTTGTAGTGCGAGTAGGGAAATTGGATGAGCTCGATGTTCTCGGACATGGGCGCTGGAATATCACGAGGCGGCGGTGGGATGAAAATTGAACCGCAGATGAACGCGGATAGACGCTGATGGGCTTACGTGAGTCGGGTTTCATCTTGACCACAGATGAACACGGATCGAAGGGCTAAGACTGGTGCTGGCTGCGCTCGTTACTGACGTCGGTGCAGGAGCATCGAGTTAAATGGAGGGCTCAAGGCTCCGTCCGAGCCGCGTAGCGGATCTGGTTTTCTCTGATCGTCTCTGCGCTGTTTCGGTATTGCTCCGGTACGCGCTACGGGTTCCGCTGACCTCGCTGCGCTCGATCGTCTGACGCGGTCGGAGATCCCAATCTTCGTCGCCGGTGAAAATCTTCGCGTGCTGCGCAGAAACGAGATCTTTGCTACACGGATCTTTGGTTGGGGAGGGCTTCCGTGGCCAAAACCATCCGTGTCCATCAGCGTTCATGCGTGGCCAAAGTCATCAGCGTTCACCAGCGTTCATCTGCGGTTTAGTCTACTTCGTTCAAAAGTAAACCTTCGCCGCGGTGTAGAAGAAGTGCGGCTGGAGGCCGAACTCTGACTGCACGCGGAAGCCGTCCAAGCGTGATCCGATCGCAAAGTACGCGCCCGCTTCTAGTTGCGCTTCGTCGCTCAGCGAGATGGTGATGATCGGCCCGATCTGTGCGCTTGGGTCGAGTAGGTTGATTTGGCTGCGTCCTGCGAGGTGGACCAGGGGATGCGCTTCCCAGTCGATGATGGCGCCGAGGTAATGACGGCCGACGTTGAATAGCTCACCGCGTTGTAGTCGCTGGGCCGTCGCGCGCGTGATGTATTGGCCGGCGTCGGACGCTCCCCAGCCGTTGAAGTAGTACTCGGCGATGGCGATGATGTTGTTCTCGAAGCGGTAGTCGGCTCCGGCGACGATGCGGGCGTAGTCGCTGGGACCGACATCGTCGCCGTAGTGATGGGTGAGGTTCACCGACGAGTGAAGTCCGACCCCGTTGACCTCTCCCACCGCCAATGCGCCGACCACGATGTCTTCGAAGAACTTTCCGGCCACCAGGCCGAAGTCGATTCCGGAGTCCTGGAGTGTCGTGCGCCAGCGAACGGCGGTGACCTGCTCGGGGAAGCGCGTATCGTAGGCCGCGTAGACGAGCTCGACTTCCGTGTAGTTGCCGAGCGGGACGATTGCGCGTGCGGCATCGACGCCGAGGCGGAACTCGCGGTCGACTTGCACTGGCGAGAACCCGACGAGGAGGTCGAGCGGGGCCCAAACCACACCGACTCCCCAGCCGATGGCTTGCCGTCCGATCGTAACGTCGCCCCATGCAAGTCGTCCCCGGATTTGGAGCCGGTCGATTTCGTGTGACCAAGAGAGATTGTCGGTGCGGTCGATGGGCCAGCTCAGCGGCGTCAGGCCAGGCCGGTCGCGGCTCTCGAAGAATAGACCGCCACCGAGGAGCGGGTTGATCTCGGCAATCGTCTCGTAGTGGAGTGAGACCTCCCAAGTGTCGGATAGCGCTGTGTCGAACATGAGTCGCAGACGATTGATATCCGAGATGCCGTCTTCGAGGCCCGGCAAGGATGAGTCGATGCCGAGCAGAAAGTTCTTGTAGTAGCCGCTGATAGATAGCGACCGATCGCCCGGAAGATCGAATTCCAGTGCCGGCGCGGCTGTGGCAACGAGAACGCTGGCCAATGCCGCGTTCGCCAGTCGCTCGAATGTCCTAATGGTCGTCTTCGATCTTGCCATCGACGAGCCGTATCAGGCGGCTGGCGCGGTCCATGACACGTGGATCGTGGGTCGAAAAGACAAAAGTCGTTCCGATCTCTTGGTTGAGCTCCTGCATCACGTCGAGGAGTGCTGCGCCGGTGGCGCTGTCGAGGTTGGCGGTCGGCTCGTCGGCGAGGACCAGAGACGGCGACGCAACGATGGCGCGTGCGATGGCGACCCTTTGTTGTTGTCCCCCTGAGAGTTGATGGGGGCGGCGATTCTCGAGCCCTTCTAGACCTATCTTTTTGAACATTTCAGTCACGCGCCGGCGGCGTTCGCTGGGAGGCACGCCCTGCAGCAGCAGCACGAACTCAGCGTTTTCCAACGCCGATAGGACCTCGATCAAATTGTAGGACTGGAAAATGAATCCGATCTTGTCTTTGCGGAGGTCGGCCCGTTGGCCGCGCGAGAGCGTTGTGATCTCGGTATCGTCGATCCAAACCTTTCCTTCGTCAGGTTCGTCGAGCGCGCCGATGAGGTTGAGTAGCGTGGTTTTTCCGGAACCCGACGGGCCCGCGATCGCGGCGAACTCACCGCGATGGATCTCGAGCGTAACTCCGTCTACCGCGGCGACGGTCTGGTCGCCGCTCTTGAAGATCTTGCGGACGCTGTCGGTGCGAACCGCTGGTTTGCTATGGCTCGTCATCCGCGGGTTGCCTCCGTCGGGTCGGTGCGTGCGGCGCGCAGTGCTGGGTAGAGTGAGGCGGCGAAGCCGAGAAATGCCACGAAGGACAGTGTCCACTCGATGCGGCCGGGATACAGGTAAGAATAGACCATCGCGTCGACGCTGACACCGGCGACGGAGAAGCTCTGGTCCATCAGCGAGGTTAGGTCGAGGCCGTACTTCGCGAAGTAGGCGTGCGTTCCCCAGCCCATGGCGAGCCCGGCGCCTGCGCCCAGTGCGGTGAGCATCATGCTTTCGACGATCACCATCGTGGTGATCTGCCAGGGGTGCATGCCGAGGCAGAGCAGTAGGCTGAATTCCCGCTTGCGCTCGAGTACGGCCATCAAGATCGTGTTGAGAACTCCGAGTGTCACCATGAACAGCAAGACGCCGTTGAACAGGTAGTTGCCGGCATCGTCGATGATGATGAACTCATCGAGTTCCGGCATCGCCTGCCGCCACGAAAGTACGCTCGGCGCCGGACCTTCGGCGAGGGTCGTCAGTTCGCGATCGATCTCTGCGCGCAATGCAGGGGTTCGCAGGGAGTCGTTGAGGAAGACTGCAAGGTGGGAGATGGCGCCGGGACGCTGGACGACGGCTTGCAGATCTTCGAGACGCACTGAAACCAACCGTTGATCGACCTGTTCCATACCGGTGGAGAAGATTCCGCGAACCCGTAGTAGTTGGCTTTGAATCTCCGAGCCGGCTTGGGTCATGAGCACGACCTTCGAACCAATATCGACGTCGAGTTTCTCTGCGAGTCCGCTGCCGATGAGGGCCGGCGGGGTGCGCCCTTCGCGCTCGAGGAACGTTCCTTTCGTGATCTTCTCGGGCAATAAGGCGATGTTAGCTTCGCGTTCCGGGATAGCGCCGATGACTTGGACGCCGGTGGAATTCGCTGCTGAGCTCAGCAGACCAGAGGCGAGGAGCCGGGGCGCCGAACCGCGAACTTCGCCGCGGATGCCGGCGCTTGCCAGAACTTGCTCAGCGGCGGAGGTGTTCTCCTTGCTCAGGTAAAGTTGCTCTCCAATGGTGTCGCGTGCGCCCTCCGGCTCGATGACGATGTGACCGCTGCCCATGCGAATCCCGGTATCGATCATCTTCTCGTGCATGCCATCCCCGAGTCCGAGTGAGGTGATCAGCAGGAAGACGCCGATAGCGAAGGCCAGGGCAGTGAGGAAGGTGCGCCGCGGGTGTCGCCACAAATTGCGCCACGACATCCGGAAGACGTTGAACCTCATCGAATCTCACCCCTGGTGAGGCGCGCTGGATCGACTGCGGCGGCGCGCATTGCGGGATAGAGTCCGGCGAGCGCTGCGCAGACGAACAGGAGTGCCGCGCCGACGGCGAAATCACCGAACACCCAGTCCCCTCGAATGATCGGGCCAACGGCTACGCCCGTCACCGAGAATCCGTCGGAGAAGCTGCTCAGGTCGATTCCCTTGCCGACGACCCGTCGGAGGAGAGGAGTGCCGATGGCGATTGCGACGAGCAGGCTGACACCAGCGAGAGCCGTGACCTCGATGACGATGAGGGCGACGACCGATCGCGGCTTCATTCCGATCGCAGCGAGTACGCCGAACTCGCGCAATCGCTCGAAGACGGCCATGAGCATCGTATTCAGGACCGAGATGGCAGCCAGTGAAAAGACGATCACGTACATGATCCACGACCAGCTGTCGCTCATTGCGACCCAGCTCGACAGCTCTGGCGTGAGGGTTTGCCATGGCGAGACTTCGATCGCGGGATTGGCGAGGGTTCGTTCCAAGGCCGACGCAACCGTCTTTGCGTCGGTTGGCGACGCGGTGCGCAGTGCGATCTCGTGAATCGTCTCCGCCGGCAGCGCGATCAAGGACTGCGCCGCACCGAGGTCGAGTATCGCCATACCGCCGTCGAGCAGATCCAGGCCGCTGCGGAAGATCCCGCTAACGGTAAATAGGTCGTTCCCGAGTGAACCGTCCGCGGCTTGCGCGATCAAGATGACCTCGCCCCCTAGCGAAACCCCGAGTGCCTTGGCGGCAAGCTCACCGATGGCGATCTGCGACTGTTCGCTGGGTTCCGGTAAACTCCCTTCGATCAGCTTTTCGTGCAAGATCGTGACGTTGCGTTCGGCGGCAGCCTCCATCCCGAGAATTTCGACCCCGATGCTCTTGTTGCCCGAGCTGGCTAGTCCGAAGGTCGAGACGCGCGGCGCCGCGCCGAGGACCGACGGGTCGCCCCTGAGTTGGCCGAGGAGGTCGCTTCGACCGGCGGGGATCGCGTCATAGATTGAACGATCCGGCCGGTAATCCTTGGCGTGGATTTGCATATGGCCGAGGAGGAGGCTGGTGCCCTGGTTGATCATATCGCGCTTCATTCCGGCCATGATGCTCAGAACGAAGGCCAGCATGATCATGCCGATTGCCATTGCCAGCGAAGTGATCGCGGTCCGGCGCGGGTTGCGCCAGAGGTTTCGCCATCCGATTCGCAGGAGGGTCAGGATGGTTCCCCTTCAGTCGAGGCGTTGAGCGCGCAAGTTGCGCAGTGAAAAGAACTCGTCCGCGAGATCGACGTCGAAATCGATGTCTTGGTAGATGACGCGGGTGTACTCTTCGGGCGTGTCCGTGGGCCGGACTTCCATCAGTGTAGGAACCAAGCGGTCGTCGAGCTTACGGTAGTCGCCGAACGTCATGGTTCGCACCATTTCGCCGTCTTCGTCGTAGTACCGTTGCCAGGTCGGCATGTAGTCCTCTTGTCGAACCTCCAGCACGAGCTTGCCCCACACCACGGCCGCGTTTTCGACGGGTGCCATGGTAAACTCCCACACCTTGGTTCCGGAGCGCTCACCGTCGAACGAAATCGTGATGTGATAGTCGGTGATCATGCGGCTTTCCTTCACCAGGTCATCATTCGTGAAGTGACTGCCCATCCACGACCCCATCATCATAGAAGAGGGGATCTTGATGACACGCTCGACCTTGGGAAGGTAATTCCAAATATTTTCCTCGGCCCTGAGTGTGGCCGTGCCACGCTCTTTCACCGGTTTGCGAATCTGGATCAAGGCACGCTCCGTGCCCTTCGACCAGGCCTTCGCCTCGAGGATGCGCTTCCAGTGTTTAGACTGGATCTCCATCCTGATGTCGGCTCTGCTCGAGTCGCCGCGCATCAGCTGATCGACGCGGTCGACGATCTCCTTGGCGCGATCGTCCATCGAGCCGACGGCTGGGTTGGCCGCACTCGCAGTAGACACAATCAGGGCGAGGAAAATGATGAACTTCATAGGGAAGTCGCAAATGGCCAAATGGGCGTGCTTATGATCTACATTTAGTTGGGATGCGAATCTACCTGATACGCCACGGCGAGACCCCTTCGAATGCGGGTAGGGTGGTGCAGACTCCGGACACTCCGTTGAGTGATACGGGTGCAATGCAGGCGGAGCAGCTGGCGAAGCGGATGAGAGAAGTGGGGATCACGAAGATCCTCAGCAGCAATCTGCGCCGAGCCGTGATGACGGCGGAAACCCTGAGCGAGGCGATCGGAATCCCGGTCGAGCGCCGTGCCGATCTCCAAGAACGCAACTACGGAGAAGTCCGTGGTCTCCCCTACGACGACGTAGGCGCCAATATCTTGGATCCCGATTATGAACCGCCGGGAGGTGAGACATGGCGGGAGTTTCATCAGCGTGTCGATGGCGCTTGGACGCATCTGCAAAAGGTCGCCGAGGACCATGCCGAAGGGACTGGCGACATCGCAGTCGTAACACACGGTTTGGTGTTGTATTCGCTGGTCAGCCGTCGTCTCGATTGCGCGCGGGTAGCAGTTGTGCCGGTGGGGTTCCACAATACCTCGGTTACCATCGTGGAGACGCCAGCCCCTTGGGGTGTGGTGACCCTGAACTGTATTCGACATCTGGAAGACGAAGAAAGCACTTGCCCAGAGGACCAAGATCCGCGAGTTTGATTGCCTAACTCCATGCCTACGCACGAGCTGAACGGCGTCTCGATCGCCTATGAAGATTCCGGTGGAAGTGGTCCCGCCTTTGTCTTGGTGCACGGCTTCACCGGGAACCGCCACGACTTTCGCGACCACTACGAAGCGCTGTGCAAGATCGGCCGGACCATCATCTATGACCACCGCGGGCACG
Organism: Deltaproteobacteria bacterium; assembly: GCA_029262455.1. Taxonomy (GTDB): domain Bacteria; phylum Desulfobacterota; class Binatia; order HRBIN30; family CADEER01; genus CADEER01. The sequence goes on from JAJCZJ010000091.1 coordinate 83,835, forward strand.
GCGATTCGACCAACACGGGTGATGGGTCCTCCTATAATCTGATGCAGCTCGTGGCCGATTTGGTGGCGTTTCTCGATGCCCTGTCGGTCGATGTTTGTGACCTGCTCGGTCACTCGATGGGTGGTATGGTGGCGCTGCGTTTTGTGCTCCAACATCCAAGTCGAGTTCGGTCATTGATCCTGATGGACACTGCGGCTCGGGTGCCGGACCGGTTTGTTCGCTCGGTGTTCTCGGCTGGCGGAGAGGTGGCACGTACCGAGGGCATGGCGAAGCTGGCGGAGGTTGCTCGCGCGCTGGCCGCGGATGACCCGAACCGCCCGCAAGCCTCATTGGCCTACGAACAGCACATTGGGTCGGCGGCGTATTGGGAGCGTCATCGCAATCGCATGTCGGCAATGGACCCAGAGGCCTTCGCCGAGTTGGGCGCTGCGATGTGCGATCAGGAACCCCTCACGGACCGCCTCGGCGAGATTCGCTGTCCCACCACGATCCTCGTCGGAAACCAAGACGCGCCCTTTATCGCTCCGGCCAGAGAACTGCAGGCAGGGATCAACAACTCGACCCTGGTTGTCATCCCTGAGGCCGCGCACAGCCCACAACTGGAGAACCCCGAAGGCTGGTTCGAGGCTGTCGAAGACCACTTGCGCGACGTTCGGCGCTGACTGGCTGCGCCGCAGGGCGCGAAGACTTCATCGGCAGCAAAGATCCGTGTTCATGCGTGGCCGAATCCCACTTCGCGAAGGTGGTTGAGACTAAATTGTCAGCCCGATCGATGCCCCGTGCTCGGTGGCCTCGGCCATGAAGCGCGGAATCCAGGCCGATCCAGCGATATAGACCTCTTCGATATCGCCATCGGCCACTAGCTGGTCGTAGAGCCCGTGTACGGGGACCTGGCCGTAGATCAGAACGACGCTATCGAAGGCTTCCTTGCGATACTTGTGCCCGCCGAAGGATGAAACGAACTCCAATCCGTCACTCTTGATTTCGTTCAAGACCAGGTTTGGCGTGACCTTGACGCCGACGTTCTCCATATGTGCCAGGACCATCGCGACCGAGTAGCGGGCGATCTCGAAGCCCAGTTGTGTCGACTTGGTAAAGACTTCGACGTCTTTGCCCTTTTGCGCTAGGTACTCGGCGATTGTCGGCGTTTCGTAGTAGTCCTCCTGCGAGACAATGGCGACGCGCTGACCGACTTCGGCGGTTCCGCGGATCGCGTCCCAGCCCTGTACCACGTGAGGAAGGTCGAGGCCCACGACATCGTGGGGGACGCGCGGCACCGCCCCGGTCGCGATCACTACCGCTTCCGGCGAAAGCGCCTTGATGGTTGCTACGTCCGCGTCGGTTCGCAGTTTGACGTCCACCCCGAGGCGCTCCATTTCGTTTTCTTCGAAATAGATCTGGTCTTCGAAGTCGTCGCGACCGGATGCCCTGGCTGCGAGGTTGAGCTGCCCGCCCAGCCGTTTGCCCTGTTCGAAGAGCGTTACCTTGTGTCCGCGCTCGGTTGCGATGCGCGCCGCCTCGCAGCCGGCGAGGCCGCCGCCGACGACGACGACACGCTTCGATTTTTCGGCGGGCTTAAATTCATTCTTCCAGCGCACCTCGTTGCCGATCACCGGGTTGATCGAGCATCGCGGTTTGTACGGGAAGGTCATCGGCTCCGAAGCTTCGTCGATGCATCGAGTACAGCTGATGCAGCGGCGGATTTCTCCCAAGCGACCTTCGCGCGCCTTGTTGGCGAACTCTGCGTCGGCGATTCCGGCGCGCACCATCCCGATCAGATCGCAGTATCCCTCTTGGAGCATCTCCTCTGCGATCACCGGGTCGTTGACACGGCCTGCGAAGAGAACCTTGATATTGTCCCCGAGGTCGGCGCGGACCGCCTTGCCGCACTCTCGGAACTCACCGTGCGAGAAGTAGGATGACGGCACGTAGGACGGTGAGCCCCAGCAGTGCCCCACATCGACCGATACGAAGTCGAGCAGTCCGGTCTCGCCGATGTAGTAGGTCATTTCACGCGACTCGATGTTGTCGAAGCCGCCCTTTCGAAACTCTTTGCCGCTCATGCGGATCCCCAACGCGACATCCTTGCCGGGCGCGTCGCGGACCTTCTTTAAAGCCTCGACAACGAAGCGGATGCGCTCCTGCGGTCCGCCGCCCCACTTGTCTGTGCGCTGGTTCGTTACCGGAGACAGGAAAGTGTAGCCGAGCGTCTCGTGCGCACAGTGGACTTCGATCGCGTCCGCGCCGCACGCCTTGGCCGCGGCCGCTGCGTCGCCGTAGATGTCCAGAATGGCTTCGATCTCCTCGTCGCCGAGCTCGTGCGGGCAGTGGTCCTGGGCTCCGACCGCTGGGATCTCGGAGGGAGCCCATACCGCACTCAGATGCGTGAGCTGCACGATCGCCACCGAGCCGGCGTCGTGGACCTCGCCGATGAACTTCTTCATGCCCTCGAGAAAGGCCGGGTTCTGGTAGGCCGACTGGTGTGCGGCAAACCCTACCGACAGCCCGACTTCGTCCGGCGCTGCGCGTGGAAACGGAAAATGGAGCAACCAGGTCTCGCTGCCGATCCAGCCGGTGCCGCCGCGCGCCTTGGCGGCGTGGTGTGCGATGTAGTTCTCGTCGATCTCGCCTGGGATCTGCGACGAGTTGATCGTGTTGGTGGTCTCGCAGATGCGATTCGGCACCAGCATCGGGCCGACCTTGATCGGAGAGAAGAGATGTTCGAATTCTACTTTGCTCACAGTACGATGCCTCAGTTAGCCGCGTGTCACGCAGGGCCGGTCGGTTTGAGAATGACGATAGGAAACGGGCGCTCGGTCTGGTTCTGAAAATGGCTCCAGAGCGGCAGAAGCGTAGTCAGTTTCGGCCACAGCTCTTTCCGTTCTTGCTCCGAAGCCTCGCGTGCGACGGCCTTCATCTTCTTGTCGTCGAGCTGGACCCAGCACTTCGAATTGGCGCTGACATTGAGATACCAGGCGGGATTGCTGTCGTATCCGGCCAGCGAAGCCACGACCACCATCTCTTCGCCGTGCTGCAGGAAGACCAGCGCGACGGTACGCTGCTCGCCCGATTTTCGGCCGATCGCAGTCAACAGAAGGGTGGGCAGTCCGGAAGGTCCACCGCCTGTCGCCCTGCCGGCGGGATCGGCGAGATACGCCTCGACGTCCGCTTTGCCGTCGCTTCGGATTCGTTTGAGCGATGACGTCTGGTCGGAGACCGTCGCCCAGTCCTCATCGGACAGGAAATCCGGTTTCTCGATGTTGTCACGGCTAGACATCTTCATCCTCCATTTGGGGTCGAACTTGCGGGCCGAACCTCACACAAACAGTTGTTTCATAGAATATCCACAAGCCCCCGCCAAGCCCAAGCTCGGTGCGGTTTGACGTCGGGTGCGGCAGCGAAAAATCGACCCCCACCGGCTCCTCTCGGGCAACGGTCAGCTGAGCTTCGAGATGACCTCGTCGGCGTAACGCTTTATTGCATCACGCTTTTCACTCAGCGGAGGTTGCTGTTGCATGAACGCCGCCACACCGAGATGGGCGGGCGTGTCCGGCATGGTCCAGGGCGTGACCTGGAGATCGGTCACCCCGAGATCCTCTAGCCGTCGAATGTCGTCGATACTCTGGGCATCCGGGCAGTGCAGCATAATGTCGAAAGGCTCGGTCTCGCGCCCGAATTCACGGCGGTAGTTGTTGAGCTCGGCGAGCGTGCCCTCAATCTCTCCCAACGGGTGCATCACGCCGATCCAACCGTCGCCGAACTGCGCCGCCCGTCTCAAGGCCGGCTTGGTGGTGCCGCCGACGTAGATCGGCACCTTCTTCTCCGGGACCGGCGCCATGATTAGCCGGTCGAAATCGTAGTACTTGCCGTGGAACTCAACGAAGCCGCCTCCCATCACCAACTTGAGGATCTCGATGGCCTCGTTCTGCCGCCGCCCGCGGGTCTTCTTGTCCTGGCCCAGCCACCTGAACTCTTCGGGCATCCACGCCAGCCCGACGCCGAGCGCGACGCGCCCACCGGAAACGGCGGCGACCGAGCACAGACTCTTGGCCTCCAACAACGGCTGGCGGACCGCCAGTCGCAGCACCGACGGTATGAAGCGAATGCGCTTGGTCACCACCGCCATCGCGGTGATTGCTACCCAAGGATCCAGAACCGGCAGATCGAGCGGCCAGAAACGCGTTCCGTCGGGAGTGTATGGGTAGGGGACGGACACCTCTTCGGGGAAAAAAGGAGCGTCGGCGACCTGGAGGCTGTCCCAGCCGGCTTCATCGGCGGTTCGGGCAATGTCCAGGTGCTGGGCGGGGTCGACCATGAAAAGGTGAAATCCGAACCTCATGACGATTCTCCTCGTTTCCTGGGGAAGCAGTCCTGCGTGCATAGCGACAGTACAAGTCACGATCAACCGCGCGACTCGCTCGTCGACCTGTGATCTTGGCTTGCGGCCAATTTCAGGCAGGGCGAGGCTCCCGCCGAGCCGCGTCGATTCGGCCAAGTCCATAAAATTCATGGAGGGCGAGGCTCCCGCCGAGCCGCGTCGCAACGCGAGCCGCGGGCGCCTCGCCTTGCCAAAGATGTTCGTGCTACGGGAGCTCAAATGAAGAGTATTGCCGGACCCCTTCTCGTGCTCGTAGCGTTGTTGGCCAGTTGCTCGAGTGAGCCGATGGCACCGACCGCGCCGCCTCCTGGCTCTCAGGGGAATTCGGATCCAAGCGAACAGACGCGGCGAGACAACCGTGCAGTTGCTGACAGCCTTCCGCTCGGCGACCAGCAGGACTTCGAGGACGCGAGTCGTGGATTGGTCGCGCGCCAAGATCGGGTAGTCGTCCGAACGGAGAGCGGCCGCGTCGTCTGGGACACCTCATCGTACGCCGATCAAACAGGGCCGGCGCCCGACACTGTGAACCCGAGTTTGTGGCGTCAGGCCCAGCTCAACAACATTCACGGACTGTTTGAAGTCGCCGACGGCATCTACCAAGTGCGCGGCTACGACTTGTCGAATATGTCCCTCATTCGCGGACACAGTGGCTGGATCATCGTCGATCCGCTGACCTCTCGGGAGACCGCTACCGCGGCGTTGTCATTTGCTCGCAAGCACTTGGGTGATGCGCCCATCGTGGCGGTGATTCTCACCCACAGTCACATTGATCACTTCGGCGGAGTGCAAGCGGTGGCTTCAATCGACGACGTCGAAAGCGGTCGCGTTCGCGTTTTTGCGCCCGAAGAGTTTGTCGAGGAAGCGACCAGCGAGAATGTACTCGCCGGTATCGCCATGGGGCGCCGCGCCGCGTTCATGTACGGGTTCGGGCTGGAGCGCAGCCCGCGTGGGCATGTTGACTCCGGTTTGGGCAAAGAACCGGCGCGCGGCTCGTTCGGGCTGGTTCCGTCGACGGATGTAATCGATAGAACTCCGCAGCCCATCAACATCGACGGCGTTCGGTTCATCTTTCAGTACGCCCCGGAGTCCGAAGCGCCCGCGGAACTGACCTTCTACCTGCCCGATCACAAGGCCTTTTGCGGGGCCGAGGTTGTCTCGCACAACATGCACAACCTGTACACCTTGCGCGGTGCGAAGGTTCGCGATGCGCTGAAGTGGAGTGGCTATATCCACGAAGCGATCGAGCTCTTCGGCGGAGCTGAGGTGCTATTCGCCAGCCATCACTGGCCGACTTGGGGCAACGAACGCGTCATCGCCAATCTCGAAAAGCAGCGCGACACCTATAAGTACATCCACGATCAGACACTGCGCATGGCCAACGTCGGCATGACGCCGCGCGAGATCGCGGAAGAGATTCGGCTGCCGGAGTCGCTGCGGACTTCGTTTGCGAATCGCGGCTACTACGGCACCGTGAAGCACAACGCCAAGGCCGTCTATCAATGGTACTTTGGCTGGTACGATGGAAATCCAGCTAATCTCGATCCTCTCCCGCCCGAACCGCTCGCGGTCAAGTATGTCGATGCGATGGGTGGAAGTTCGGCGATTCTGGCAAAGGCGGAGGCGGCCTTTAGTGCTGGTGAATATCGCTGGGTCGCGACTTTGCTTGATCACTTGGTCTTTGCCGAGCCCGGGAACAAGGCTGCGCGGACCTTGTTGGCGAAGACCTACGATCAGTTGGGCTACCGCGCCGAGTCGGGACCGTGGCGCGATGTGTATCTGAGCGGAGCGCTCGAGTTGCGTGGAGGCGATAGCCCCTCGCCCCTCGATATCAAAGCGTCGAGTGACTTGCTGCGATTGATGCCGGTGGCGCGCTTTTTCGACGCGATGGCGGTGCGGGTCGACGGAGAGAGTGCTGCCGACTCAGATGTTTCGATCGTCTTCGACTTCGTGGACATGGGGCAGTCCTTCCTGGTCGAGATCGAGAACGGCGTGCTGAACTACCGTGAGACGCCGGCCGATACCGAAGCCGACGTCACAATGCATTTGACCCGCGATTTTTGGCTAAAGCTGGTCATTGGCCAAGCTGGACTGCGCGAGATGATCTTCTCGGATGAGCTCGACGTCGACGGCAGTCGAATGAAGTTGTTATCGTTCTTCTCGCTGATGGACTCCCCTGAAGGGGATTTCAACATCGTCACGCCGTAGGCGTATCCAGCGTCATTGGGAGGGCTAGTCCCGAGCCGGATGCTTCCGTTCACGGACTTGCTATCCGTTGCTACCACCCCAGCTCGGGCACCCCGGGAAACGCAGCTCTAAATTCGTCGGCCGACTTCCTCTCCCAATACAAGCTCTTGTTAGCTACGTCTTGGTTGAGCACCCACCAACCCTTCATAAACGAGGGGTCGGGCTCGTCGGCCTGGCCAACAGTCAGGGCGGCAACTCCCGACGAAAAGTACACCGTCTCGGTCTTGGAGCCTTGGGCGCCGATGCTCCCCCCGGTCCCTCCGATCGTCAGCCCAACGCTAGCGCCCCCCCCGCTCCCTTCAACAGCCTGGGTTACTTCAAGGCGCGGCGGAATCACGGCATCTTTCATGAAGGCAAGAACAATGAACCAGTCAAGGTCGAAGGCTTGCCGGGTATCGACGTTCCTCGATACCCCAGGTGGGATTACTGGACCATCCTGCTTTAGGGGTAGGCCGTCGGCGCGAAAGGTCACGAATTGGACGTCCACATCCAGGTTATTCGCGAAAAGCCAATTGTATCGGTGACTGTCACCGGGGCCATATTTCATTTGCTTCTCCTCGTTCAGTTCCAACGACAGCCCAAGCACTCGAGACAAAAGCGATTTGCTCACAAGTTCGCTTCGCTCACAAGGGACGTTGCTAGTTTGTTAGTTTATGGAGCGCGGTCGCTCCAGGGTCGTTTCCCGTAGACCACGGTCGACATTCTCGTGTGTGGTAGCACTGCTTTCTGCGGAGCGTACTTTCCCGTGAACTGTACGAGGCGCGGTAGCAACTCGGTGGAGCTGCCCCTGGTGAAGACACGGGTCCGCCCGGTGGAGGTTGCACGGCACCTTGGCATCCTCACGCGCGGGCGGGGCTGCCTACCAGCGGAGACTAACAAACTTGCAACGTCCCGGGTGAGCGAAGCGAACGAGTCAATTCCTTCAGAGACGCACATTTACATGGGCCGGTTGCAGGTGTAAACGTCGCGCGACCCGAGACGATGCTCGCCAAACTACTTACGCAACGGTTGATAGGGGTCCTCCTGATCACATCGTGTGCACAAGAGTTCTACGATCTGGCAGCCGATCCACCAGGTGAGATCGGCACTGCCACCATCCCCAGATCCCATCGCGCAGCACGGACTCGGTGAGAGTTCCAGAACCGCCTGGAAAATCACCAAGTGGCCGACGCCGTAACTGGTGGAGCGCGCCCGCAAATACGGCGCCCCGCTAGCGCCGACCAACGACTTCCAGGATCTCGTCGCCGATGCCCAGGCGCAGAACAACGGCACAGTCTTCGAGCTCGACCATCCGGACGGCGGCACGATTCGTCAGCTGAGAAACCCTTGTACGTTATTCGGAAACGCCAACCAGCGTCAGCCGCATGCCGCACGGCCTTGGGGAGCACACCGACGACATACTCCGCGAGCTCGGCTACGACGATGTCAAAATCAAAGAGCTGCGATCCGAGTCGATCGTCGGTTAGATCTGGCGCGGCCGGGCATTGAGCACCATCTGGAAAACGCCGTCACTATTCGTGTATTTGCGTTTGTACGGCCGTCTGCTGAATGCCTTCTATCACGCTCTCCCAGCATACGTGGCGACACCGGGCGCTGCGTACTAATTTTGGCGCAAGATGCTGATCTGGCAGATGACAGTTGTATAACAAATGTCATCGGCTCGGCCCGTGGTTGCCCTACGCTTTGGGCATTTTGGTCGACTGCCTTGGCAACGAAGCCTTAAGTCGGTGTCGTCATTTGTTAGGTAGGACGACCGCAATGACCGGTATGTTCCTATAGCGCTCCTCGAGTAGTGTTTTGGCAACCCGATTCTATTGACAGCAGAATATCGGTGTGATGCAAGATTGTGGCTCTGAGAACCTAACCGGGGGCGGAGGGATCCTCCTGTTCTGCAGCATCATGTGGAAGCGACCGCCGCCTTGAGTGGTGGTGCCTTCCACCGTCTCAACAGCACACCGACGGACACTCAGACGCTACCACTTTAAGGGAGGAAGTCATGATCGATTTCGACGGGAAACGATTCTGTACGGCTCTGGCATTGCTTGGTGTAGTCAGCTTCGCCGCCTGCGGAGGCGGAGGCGGCGACGACGGTTCTGGCCCGTTTGCCCGCTTCGCAGGTACATATGCGGGAACGTTCAGCGGCGATGATTCGGGAAATTTTAGCGCACAGGTGAGCAGTCACGGCCAAATCACGGGAAGCGGCACATCGGTATCTTTTGGTGGCTTCCCGATCAACGGTCAAGTCACGCAGGGCGGCAACGTTACATTTGCTCTCGGCTCGACCGACGAAAGCAATTTCAGTGGGCGCGTAGACGACTCGGGGACGATTCAAGGCACCTGGAACAATCGGGTGACGGGAGAAAGCGGCACATTCATCGGGAGCCGCGCAGAGGGGCCGCTGGTATCGGGCGTCTGGTCGCTCTCTGTCGGTGGCCTGGCAACCTCGACGTGCGGCGCCGAGCTGGATGCAGCCATTGTTCAGATTCTAGGCTTCCAGGCTCCGTGCAACTACGATGTTTCCCAAGCGGGTGCGTCGATAACAGCGAACCAATGTAATGGTGCGGTGTATCAAGGTTCTGTCGACAGAGATGGAAATGTGACGATGTCGACGAGCGCAATGGAATCTGAAGCGGGCTGTACGATCGCCGCCAATATCCAGATCCGATCGCAACTGACGGCGAATTTTACTCCGGCCGACATCTCGCTGGACCTCAATATTGCGGGTAACTGCGAGGGATTGAGAGACTGCCGTGTAGAGCTGAGCGGGAATTTCACCAGATCTAGTGGATCGCTGGCTGTGACCAGCAACAGTTCTGAACAGAATACGAGTTCGATCGGCAAACTGCTGGACCATGTGTTGTGAGGAATTGTCGATTGAGAGACGCGGGGAGGCTCATCTTGAGTACAGGTCGAGAATCGCAGACAGGTAGAGCCAGCCCTGGCGAGTCCTGATGTAGGTCAGATCCGTCACCCAAACCTTGTCGGGTGCGTCCGTCTTGAAGTTGCGATCGAGCATGAGAAGCGGGACAGCCACACGTCTGAGTAACGCGAGAAGCGGGACAGCCACACGAGTGAGAGTCGCCCAAAAGCCCCCCGGCATACCTGGAGATAGTCACTAGGATACTTGACACCTAGCTCACGGGCGTGCACCATAGGTATCGTGCCGAAGCCCCGCCGCCTGCTCGTCGACCTCGACTCGACGCCCCACTACCACTGCATCAACCGCTGCGTGCGGCGCGCCTACCTGTGCGGCGACGACCCGCTCACCGGCACCAACTTCGACCATCGCAAACAGTGGTTGGTGGACCGCATGAAGACGCTGGCTGCAGTTTTCGCCGTGGACGTCTGTTCGTACTCGATGCTCAGCACCCACTTTCACCTGGTCCTGCGCATCGACGCCGAACGAGGACAAAAACTGAGCGATTCACAGGTCGTCGAGCGTTACGGGCGAGTCTTTCCGAAAGTCGCCAAGCGCCTCGAAAAAGCCTCGGCCAGCGATCGGGCCGGGAAGATTTCACTGTGGCGGGAGCGGCTGTGGAGCCTGAGCTGGTACATGCGCTGCCTGAACGAGGCGATCGCCCGCCGGGCCAACCAAGAGGACGGCTGTACGGGACGGTTCTGGGAGGGACGCTTTAAAAGTCAGGCTCTACTCGATGAGGGCGCGCTGCTGACATGCATGAGCTATGTCGATCTGAACCCGATTCGGGCGGGTATTGCCGATAGCCTGGAAGCGTCCGAGTTTACGTCGATCCGCGAGAGATTGTTGGCGGCAGCCAAGGCGCAGCGGACTCCTACCGCGCCCACAACAAGGCCGGGGTGGAACGCTGGGGAGCTGGTGCCGTTTGCCGAGGAGGGATCCGGGCTGGAGAGTTCTGCCCGTTGGTCGCAACGACCGCTGCCGATGCGCTTCGAGGACTACGTGCTGCTGCTGCGGGAAACGGCGGGAATCGTACGACCGGAGGGGGGCGGAGACGAAGCGCTGACGGGAGCGGCTGGATCAATCCTAGAAGAGTTCGGATTGAGTCCCAGTGGCTTTGCGCAGAGTGTGCGCGACTTTGCTCGCAGCTTCTTCACGATGGTCGGGGAGAAGCATCGCATCGAAGCCGAGACCGAACGTCGCGGCTATCGGCGCCGACTCGGATTGAGGGCGGCGCGCAAGCTATACCGGGCAGCCTGATCGCAGCAGCCGACAGCCGCTGTGGTGCTGCCCGACCGAATGAACCGCTCGGAGAGCCTGTGAGACAGACCGTCGGCAGCTCCGGCCGCCGCTGATCCACGACCCACCGGTCAGTTCTTCCGCCCGCAACTACGCGCACCCTGGGGGGGCGATCACGCCGAGTATCCTCTTGCCGCGGTTGATGCTCACTCAGGGGTGTCTCGCGTGTCCGCTTTGAGTGGATGTCCCGCTTGTTTGCTTTGAGTGGATGTCCCGCTTGTTTGCGCTTGTTTGCTTTGAGTGGATGTCCCGCTTATCTCCCTTGTTTGCTTTCCGCCCGCAACTACGCGCACCCTGGGGGGCGATCACGCCGAGTATCCTCTTGCCGCGGTTGATGCTCACTCAGGGGTGTCTCGCGTGTCCGCTTTGAGTGGATGTCCCGCTTGTTTCGTGGGAGACGAACCGTCGTTAGGATGATTCTCGCGACTCTCTCTGACTTTGGTGACCACAAGATCGCTGAGTGACCGTCGCGCCCGCCGGCCATTACAACTACTCACTGACTGAGGCGCAGTCGATTGGTCAGTCGGCGGCGCGGACTTTGTTGGCGCAGACATCTCGTTTGTTTCACCCTGCGCTGCCCCGTGTCGCCCCGGATCAAAAAGATTGAGCTAGGGGCATGCTGCTCGATACGGGCTTCGGCCTACTTGGGATAAGCGGGAAGTCTCAGTACTTCTTACATCCGGCGCTAGGTTCGACTGCTGCTGCGTCACTGGTGGCTGAACTTTGGCTTGTCGGCACGGCACTTGCTTGGTTAAACCTAGATCATATTCTGGTCGAATTATCGGCTGCCCCCGAATCCTCGGGCGCGGCTCTCAGAAGGAGTCCCAATGGCTAGTGACGGATACCACGAACCCCTCGAGCTGCTGTCCGAGGATACCAAGAACGTCCACCGAGCCATCGTCAGCCTGATGGAGGAGCTGGAGGCCGTCGATTGGTACCAGCAGCGCGCCGACGCGTGCTCCGACGAGCAACTCGCGGAAGTCTTGCGCCACAACCGAGACGAGGAGATTGAGCACGCGTGCATGGTCCTGGAGTGGTTGCGGCGCAACGTTCCGAAGTTCGATCAGGAGCTGCGGACCTATCTGTTTACCGACGTTCCGATTACCGGTGCCGAGGCGGCCGCGACCGGCGCCGCCGCGGGCGGGGCGGGTGGCGTGACGTCGCGTGGCGAGAAGTCGCTCGGAATCGGTAGCTTGAAAGTCGAAGGGACCACGAAATGAGCATACTTAGACGTGAGCTGGCGCCGATTTCGGCGGAGGCCTGGAGCGAGATCGACGAGATGGCGCGGCAGAAGCTCGAGCTCGATCTTGCCGGGCGCAAGTTGGTCGATATCGAAGGGCCATTTGGTTGGGAGCACGGCGTCGTGGATCTCGGTCGTTTAGACCTCGATACCAAGAAGGGCAAAGACGGTTCGTTGTGGGGACTGCGCAAGGTCCTGCCGCTGGTCGAGATCCGGGTGCCCTTCAAGTTGAACCTGATGGAGCTCGACGGTAGTACGCGCGGCGCCAAGGACATCGATCTCGACGCGGTATCCGAGGCCGCCGAGAAGGTAGCGCAATTCGAAGACGGCGCGATCTTTAGCGGCCTGTCTCCAGCCGGTATCGAGGGGATGTTGGGATCATCGTCTCACAAGCCGATCGCCGTGCGGGCGGCCGGAGACTACCCGGGCGCGCTCGTAGAGGCGATCGAGAAACTGCGCGATTCGGGCATCAACGAGCCGTACGCGCTGGTTCTCGGAACCGAGGCGTACAAGGAGCTCAACCGAGCGACCAACGACGGCTATCCGATCCGACGTCAAATCGAGCGGCAGATCCTCGACGGGCCGATCATCCATGCGCCGAGTCTGGACGGTGCCGCGGTTACGTCTACACGCGGCGGCGACTACGTCCTCACGCTTGGGCAGGATCTGTCGATCGGTTACGCGTCGCACGACAAAGACGAGGTTGAGCTCTACGTCACCGAGTCGTTTACCTTCCGCGTGCTGGAGCCGGCGGCGTCGGTGAAGTTGAGTCGCACCAAGGGCAAGTAAAGGGCTGCGATGTTCACCCCGGCCATTTTCCGATGAACCCAGCCGGGCCATCGGCCGAACCAAACCACTGATGAACGCAGGTAAACGCTGACGGTTTTTTGGCCACGGAGGAACGCTGATCGAGAAGAAAGGATCTGGCTCGGGTTGAGGCTAAGGTTGGTGCTCGCTGCGCTCGTTATTGATGTCGGTGGAGGCGTATCGAGGAAAATGGAGGGCGAGGCTCCGTCCGAGCCGCGTAGCGGATCTGGTTTTTCTGATCGTCTCTGCAGCGAGCCTGTCGCTAATTAGAATTCCCCAATCTTCGGTGCCGCATGAAATCTTCGCGCGCCGCGCAGAATCGAGATGTTGGCGACGCGAGGGCGTCGCGAAACCTAGCAAACAGAAGAACACAGTCTCTCGCCGGTGCCGTCTCCCGGGTTTTCGAACCGTGTTCATCCGTGGCCCGGACTGCGTTCATCAGTGAAGGGGTGCGATGGTGACACCTCGTTCGTCCCCCACGCGCCAACTCTCACTCTACCCGATATGGGCCGCGCTGAGCGGAAGCTCGAGGCACGCCCGCGCACCTCGTCCATCTGTGGGTTCGAAGAAGAGGCGCCCGCCGTGGGCGGCGGCCAACGTTCTGCTGATCCCCAGTCCGATTCCCAGACCACTCTCCTTCGTCGTGTAGAACTGGGCAAAACAAGCTCGCGCCGCTTCTACATCCATTCCCGGACCGTTGTCTTCGACCCAAATCCGGATGCCTTCGTTGTTTACCAAGTGGGCGGTCACCAAGACATCGCCGTCGTCGACGTTGGTCGACTGGATGGCTTCGCACGCGTTCACCAGCAGATTCACGAGGATCTGCATGACCTGGATGCGATCAACCTCGACCAACGGCAGATCGGGCGTGATTTCTTGACGTAGCGAGATGTCTGGAAACGGGTGCGACATCCGCGTCAGAGTAATCGCCTCGGCGACGATCTGATTTGCGTCACAGGGAAGCCGCTCGGTGGCGCGCTTTTGCAGAAACTCCTTGAGTCCATCGACGATCTTCGCAGCACGCTGCGCTTCTTCGATGACCCGTTCCAGAGGTCGATGGACGTCGCGATAGGCCGCCTCGTGCGGTCGGAGCTTGTTTCGAGCAGCGCTGGCATAGTTGGAGATCGCCGCCAGTGGCTGATGGTAGTCGTGCGCCATCGCCGCGGCGATCTCACCCATCATCGTCACCCGAGATACGTGTGCGAGATCGGTGATCAACCGTTGCGTTTCCGCCGCCGCAACATCCCGCTCGTTGACCAGCGCTCGAGCGACAAGGGCTGTCAGGATTCCAACCAGGGAAAACAACTGAACCGACAACAGCGAGTCGTTCGACAAACCACCGCCAAACGGACCTTGTCCATTCACGGCTGCTATGATGGCGAATGCCGCTACTGCGGGGCCAACCAGGGCGGCGAAACGATCGTCGAATCGATACGCGATGAAAACCAAAAGCGGAATCGGAAGATAATCCAGCGGAACTTCGACAGCACCGACCGACACGACATCGAGGAACGCAACGACGCAGGCCAGTGCCAAGGCGACGCTCGATGCGATCGCGACAACACGGTCCTTCTCGCTGAGCTGTGGGGCGCTACCTTCCGCCCAAATGAGCAACACCGGGGTAATGGAATAGATACCCGCCATGTCACCGATGATCCACGTCGCCCACGTCTCAGGCATCTCGGAAGCTCCGATCAGATTCGCCGAAACCAGGACGACCGTGGCGATCGATGAGGACAACGCACAACCTAGCGGCACACTAACCAACAAGAACACTGATACGTTGCGCACACTGGAGAGAAGTCGTGGCGGGCGGCGCTGTATGAACAGTCGGTCTATCAGCAGGGGCTCCGCGGTTACGCCGAGTGCAATCGAAAATGAAGCTGCCAAGGCACTCGCAATCGCACCACTTGAATCCGAGGCGCCGATCCCGGCCCAGCAAACCACCATCGCGCCAACAAAAATGCCGGGCCACACCCGCGGCCCCCACAAGATGACGGCAGCCAATGTGATCCCCGACGGAAGCCAAACAGGTGTCGCCAGTCCCGGTGGAATCGCGAGCAACTGGCCGAGTCGCGCTGTCGCGACGAACAACAGTGCAATGACTGTCGACTGCGCCCATCGATTGTTGTGCAAATCGGCCATTACGATGCGGTCCCGCTTTCTCGTCAATTCGCCACAGTGACCTTCTTGCTCAGCAGCCCGTTGAGAAAAAGGACGCGGGTTGCAAATGACTTTGAACAGTATCGCTGCGTCGCGAAATCCTCAACAATAGCTTCGGCTTTAGTTCCCTCCGCCGCCAAGGCTTCGGAGGACAGGCCGGTTTCGTCCCGTGTGCTCCTGCCCAAATCCTCGTTTTCGCTCCTGCACCTGTTTCTCAACGGACTGCGACACCGCATGCGCCCTGGTTTCTCGACCAGAGCTTCAGCAGACCCTGAACTCTCGACAACCAACCCGGTGGTATCTGGTTGCGGACTTGAGGTACCTACGTCAATTCAGCTACAGGACGAATGAGAATGGCCCCGGGGGGAAGCCGCATGACCAAGACTGTTTGGATCGTAGACGACGATTGCTCGGTAACCGATTCGCTTGCAACATTGCTCGAGTCAGTCGGACACCAAGTCGAAACTTACAATTCGGCGCACGAATTCCTGGCGGGTTACAACCCGGAGCGCGCCGGGTGCATCGTGTTGGACGAGCGCATGCCTGGGATGAGTGGACACGAGCTTCAACAAGAATTGGTAAGACGTCGGGTCTTGACGCCGGTGATTCTCATTACCGCGTACGCCGTCGTCCAGTTGGCGATCGACGTCATGCGACTCGGCGCCGTGACACTCCTGGAGAAACCGTTTCGCGAGCAGCAGTTGCTCGACGCGATCACAGAAGCCCTAAAACGCGATACTGAGGCACGAGAACGTCAAAGAGATAGGCGCGTACTACAATCTCGGATCGAACAACTAACTACGAGACAGCGCGAAGTGATGGAGCTGGTCGTCCAGGGCTTGCCGAACAAGTCCATCGCTCACGACCTGAAGATCAGCGAGCGAACGGTCGAACTCCATCGCTCCCGGATGCTGAATTGCATGGATGCGCGATCGGCAGCGGAGTTGGCGTACGCCGTCGGACGCATGCGCGGAGACGCGCAGCAGTCCTCGCAAACTCCGAGCAAACGCCCCACCTGATCGGCAAGCGAAGAAGTGCGGAACGGCGAAAAACCCCGGCCGCCCGCTAAACCGCTGCAACGACCGAGCGGACGACTGAGTTGGGAAACAAGACGGGGAGGATACCCGCCACTGCTGGCCGGACCCTTCCCTCGGCTCGCCACCACGAGTGGATGTCCTTCTTCCTCCTTCTTACTCCCAGTCGGAACACATTGACCCGCGTTCATCCTTGGCCAAAGAGAGAGAAACAACGGCCGATCAGACCACCGATCGCTGCCGAGCAACGAAAAGAAGAGCAACCAAGAACACGGCCAGCCCTTTCCTATCCGAAGTCCCAGGCCCGTTGACGGCACACCCACCGCCAAACTGAAAGGCGGTTTCGTCCGGGGTGAGCGTAGATGTCGGGGTATCCTCCGAGGTCGCTGTGGCCGTCGGCGTTGTTTCGGTTTCCGTCGGAGTCGCCGTGAACAATGTATTGGTCGCCGTTGCTGTAGCGACGGCGGTGTCGGTTGCCGTGGCCACGGCGGTTTGCGTTTCAGTGGCCGCTGCTGTGTCTGTCGCCGTCGCTGTGGAGGTCGCAGGGGGCGGCGTCATCGTGAGCGTGGCAGTCGCTGATGCTGTTGGCTGCACATCCGGGGTCGGAGTGGGAGTCGTCAGATCGCCAGGTGTAGGTGAGGCATCTGCAAGATTGCGAGCAATCTCAAACTCTGTGCCGCTGGTCACCAAGCCAACAATATCGGCGAGGCGGTCTCCGTCGATCCGACCAACCTTGAGGACCGCGGCATTGACCAACTGGCGTCCTTCCACCCCGCCGGCGTCGGCGACAGCGGTGGCCCCGGCGTTTTTCGAAAAGCTCACTCCGTCACCCACGATCAACATCAAAGGCGCGTCTTCGATGGCGAAGACGACATCGTCGAGCTCGTCTTCATCGAAACGCCCCACAGCGGCAGCCGACACATTTGCCGGGAACAAGAAACCTTGTGTGGTGAAAGAACGATCGATGTTTCCGGAAGCAACCACGCCGTTGAACGGGCCACCGAATGGATCGTTCTTGACGACCAAAAAGTCGTCGGTATCAGCTTCGCCCGGCGGCGACGTGTCGAACTTTCCAACGGCGAGAGAAGCCTCGCTTTGCCGAAGTTCATCGCCAAACGATACCGGTGGGTCACCTACTTCGAAATCTCCATCGCCGTTGTTGTACACGACGTGCGCGAGGTCTCGTTCTGGTTCGGTCACGACAACGTCCGGCATTCCGTCGCCGTCGAAGTCGCCGACCGCCAGGTCCGCAATGTCCGTAGTTTCTTCTAACCCAATCTGTACGAACTCAGTCCCACACGCTTCAAACGATCCTGCGTTATTGCAAAGGAAGAAGACGCGATCGAAGTCAGCGATCGCAAGATCCGAGGTATTATCGGCATCGCCATCAAAATTCGCCGAAACAGCGCCCGACGAGTCAAAACCACCAAAATCGAACAGCGTTTCCGGAGTCGAGAAGGCGCCGGTGCCATCCCCGATCATCACAGCCAATTCGCCGAACTCGTTGATCAGAGCCAAGTCGAGATGTCCATCGGGAGCACCCTGGTTCTCTGCGAACGGTGCCGTGAAATCCCCAATCACGACCGCGATCGGATCCATGCCGATATCCGAATCATCCACCGCTTCGAAAGTGTCCGGGGCGCCAAAGCTTCCGTCGCCGAGCCCAAGGTAGACACTGATCTCAGATAGGTCGGTGTCCAACGCGATCAGATCGATGCTGTCGTCGGCATCGATGTCGGCCAAGGCGAAGGTGTTGTATCGGGGCACATCCAGAGCAGATTCTGTCCCGCTACTTCCATCATCAAGATCGATAACGAATTGCTCGATCACCTGTACGACCAAGACTCGCACCGCTGTTGGGAGCGTCACCCCAGCGCTGCTGACCACGACGCCGACCAATCCGAGGACGACGGCCAACATTGCCGCATATCCGAACGTTCTCAATCTGAATCTCACAGGCATCACCTCGACGACACTCCTCTCGGCCATGCCGGAATTTGTCAAGGCGCATTGGCTGGAGACGGACCAGCGCAAGCAGTTGCAATTGCGGAGTCTTGAGATGATTGTCACTCGGTTTTCGGGCGCTGCCTCTAGCCGTTTCCGACAGCGAACCAAGATCAGTGTTGGAACCCTGATACGCGGGTGCACTAGGCTCGACCATTGACAGGTCCTGAGGACTTGTGCTCTTCGGGCGAACATGAACGCTGGCGACCCGACCCGAAGGAGAGCGCCTGGCGATGAGTCAAGAAACACCGCCCTCATTCCCGCGCCATCTGCCTCCCGATTCATCGGCGTGCTACTTTTGGCGATCGTATTGATCGTTGACGTTGCGTCTGTTGATGCGGCGGTCGGACGATGGACCAGTGCTGGCCCGCGCAGGGATCCGATCCGAGCAATCGCAATCAACCCGAGGATGTCCAGCACGGTTTATGCTGTGAGCGAGACAGTTGGGCGACTCGGCAGGTCAGCCTTCCTCAGAACTGTAAACGCTGGCGAGAACTGGTCCACAGCGACTGAGGGACTGGCGGATCCGTTCGTACAAGCGCTCGCCATCGACCCAAATGCCGACGAGACCCTCTACGTCGGGACGGGCGACGGAGTTTTTAAGACTGTCAGTGGAGGCATGATGTGGAGGCCAGCCAATACGGGACTGCAAGGCACGTTGGTACTCTCGCTGTCGCTCGACGCGCAAACCCCGCAGACGCTGTTGGCCGGAACCAACGGCGACGGAGTATTCCGAACCGTCGATGGGGGCGATTCGTGGGAGGCGTCAAGCCACGGCCTTACTTCCTCTGTTATTCATGCACTGGCCATCGCTCCTTCTCAGTCATCAACCGTTTATGCCGCCAGCCAGGGCGACGGAGTGTTTAAGAGCATTGACGGTGGGAGGAATTGGACGCCCTCAACCATAGGCATGGGGAACGCAGACGTTCGCGCCCTCGCAGCTGGAACGGCATCGACCGTCTACGCCGGGCTCGAGAATGGCGATGTCCACAAGACGGTGGACGGCGGGGACCTATGGGCCAACGCCAGCATTGGCCTTCCGGGAACCCCGATTCGATCCCTCTTCATTGATATTGGTAATCCGAACGTAATCTACGCCGGCACGTTTGGCTCAGGTGTCTATAGATCGATCGACGTCGGAGAAAACTGGAGCCAGCTGGGACGCGACCTCTCCATCCCGCTTGTAAACGCACTCGCGCAATCGGCAGACGGCCTCTATGCCGCGACAGAAGGTGGTGGGGTCTTCCGTTTCAATAGGAACGGCAGCGATTGGCAGACCCTGCGGCTTGGATTCGATACGATCGCGTTTGGAATCACTGTCGATCCGAGCGTCCCGACTACCGCGTACGTAGGAACTGCATTCGGTGGGGCGTTCAAGACTCTCGATGGGGGAAGAAGCTGGATTGCGATCAATCGCGGCCTGACCGACCCTTGGGTGTTGTCCTTCGCCGTTGACCCAAGCGACTCTGAGGTTGTGTACTGCGGCACCGAAATCGAGGGGATCTTCAAAAGCACCGACGGCGGGCTCGTATGGTCACAGCTTCCTGCGTCGCCAAGCAGGGGAGTCCGAGCACTCGCCGTCACCGGACCACCTATCAATCTGATCTATGCTGCCACCCAGGCAGGGACCGTCAACAGCGACGAAGGCGGACTCTACACGAGCGACGATGGAGGCAGCTCCTGGGAGCTGAGTCTAGAGTTCAACGCCCGAGCACTAGTCATCGATCCCACCGCTCGCGATACGGTCTACGTCGGTACCCGAACTCGTCCATACAAACGCACTGCGGCTTCAACAGAGTGGCACCCGATCGACCTCGGACTGTCGTCGAATCTTGCCGTCACGGCACTGACCCTCGACGCCAGCTCTACTTCGACTTTGTACGCAGGAGTCGCGAAGGGTGGCGAGCACATCGCGTTCAAGAGTGAGGATGGAGGCAACAACTGGATCGGCTTGACTGGCTTACCAGATACAAGCATCAACGGCCTCGCCGTCGACCAAACCAATCCCATGACTGTCTATGCGGGCTTCGAGGGGGGCGTACGGGAACCCAGCTTCCTTTTTCGGAGCGTCAACGGGGGCGAGACGTGGAGACCTTTCGATAGCGGAATTGAAGGAGTTCAGGTTCTCGCGATGTCTAGTACGCCGGGAAGCAGCAAGATCTACGCTGCAACAGATGATGGCGTTTTTACGTTTCAGGAAACCTGCCTTGACGACCTCGACTGCGTTGGAGACGAAGAGGTCTGTAGCGACGGAAACTGCGTATCTTTGGTACCAACTGCGACGCCGTCGGAGACCATGACGGCCGTGCCATCAACTACGCCTTCTCCGACGATCGCGTCCGTGGCGACCGCGACTTCGACTATGACCGCCACGCTGGTGGCGACCCAGACACAGACGCCCAGCGCATCGAACACGCCCCCCAGTGGCGGTCCGACGCACACGCGCACCGCCAACTCGACCGCCACTCTCACCGCTACAGCCGTCCAGACACCGACCAGAACTAGCGAGCCAGATGTCACCGCCACTGCGGAGTCAACGGCCACTGCGCCCGTTCCTTCATCAACAGTGACTCCACTTTCAACACCCGAATTGGCCGGAGACTGCGACGATAATATGCGCGTGACAATCAGCGAGCTCATCAAAGGGGTCAACATAGCCCTGGATAGGGCGATGGATCCTGACTGTCTCCGGGCCTTCGACCGAGACTCAGACGGAGAGATCAGCATCAGCGAACTAATCCGTGCTGTGCGAGCAGCGCTGAGCACCAACGAGAGGCGGCCCGCCTTGATGATCTCGTGAAGCACTCCCTGACTTTCCGGAGACCGAAACGTCAAGCGTCAATACAGGCGCGCACGGCCCGGCTTGGGCTCACTAGTTTCAGCAGCTCATGCTGGGTCCGACACCAAGAGAAACGACCCCCATTGGATCAGGGGCGGGAGTCTCGGGCGCTGCGAAGTCGAATCTGGTTGATCGCCGGCGCTATGATTTCGTCGCGCATCACTTGCTGTTGGAAATCAACGATCCCGCAGACAGCGTCGTTCGCCGCCTCGGGGACTACCCACGGCTCGAGATTCTCGAGAAACGGGATCAGCGCCAAGTCACCTCGGCGGCCCAACTCCTTGATCGCTTCGTACCGTGTGGACCGAGTGCGTAACCACTCGTTGTCGGCCGCCATTTTCTTCAGCTCTTCGTCGGGCTTGCTGTTGATTTTCATGAGCTTCACATGGCTGAGGATGTTCCTTTTCTTCCCCCCGGCGGGCTCGCGCTCAGCGAGGGCCTCCAAAGTGGTGATGAGGTCTTCGTCCGCGAGGGTTTCCATTCCGCTCGTGCAACCCAAAGTTTCGCTGTGACGTCTCGTGGTATCGAGCTCTCGCAGAAACTCCCTGTATCCGTGCATTAACATCTCCCGCCCGGCCTGGTGTCCCCTGCGCGCCAAGGACGTTGCGGCCTGGCAACGCAGTCGCAGATTCAGCGACGAGTCCTCTGTGATCTCTCGTTGACTTTCCGTCGCCTCGGGTATGTCGAGACTTGCGATCGTCGTCGATGCGATCGTGCGGATTGGTTCGTGCCGCGCCTTCATCAGTGTGCGCAAACCGGGCAAGGCCGCCTTCGCTTGCAATACCCTGATACCATAGGAGATCGCGCTGAGCTCTTTGGCCAGCAGGTGTACCTCCACGTCGGCGGCTTCCGGGGACACGCCGCGCGACTCGGCGACGACGACTTTCAGCCAGTCCAGCAAGACGGGAACGACATCGAGATTCAGCTGCCCGACTAGAAGCAATACGGCTGTACGCCGCGCATCGCTGGATTGCATCCTGGCGAACACCGCCGAATCTTCCGCCTGCGGCGGCGCGGTGGCCACCAGCCTGAGGAGCGCGGTGGTTGCAACGTCGTCATCGTCGCTGCGCAAGTCCGCGACGATGGTAGAGTCCCGTCCGTAAATCAGCGCGACATCGTGACTGAGTCGGCACATCTGATCTCGCGTCGATTTGATTTCGTAGTGCAGTGGAGGATCGAACGGATCACACTTTGGCGGTATCTCGTCGGCTTCCAGGATGCCCGGTAGCGGGCATCCGACAGTCATCCATAGCCCGAGCCAAAGCGTTCGAAGACGTGGTAGCCAATCCCGTGTACGGCGAAGTCTGTTTGGCTTCAGAAGGGCGAGCACGCCCGGGGTCGTAATTCGAGCTTGTCGAGTCATGTCCGATGATAGCGATTTAGTGCAGCCGTTCCACGCCAATCGACGGGAAGGCCGGAAAGTTGCTGGCATCAGTTCCGGGCACCTCCGCGCTCACGTGCCGCCCAAGAGCAGGGGGCCTTGGACAGCCTGGATATTGTTGAAGAGGACGACGCTGCGGACTCCGATCCCTAAGAAAGCGTCGACGCGGGGCATCGTGAAGTGTTTGAAGGATGGCTCGCGCGGGACTACCATCCGGCGATGCGGCTTTTTGTCCTGCTTGGAGTCGTTTTTCTTCTGACGCTACCGTCGGCGACTGATGCCGGCGAACGAACGATATCTGTGCGGGAAGTGCCGGGTCGGGCGGTGAGCGCCGGTGCGTCGCTGGTCGATCTGGTCGCCGATCGTGCGCTTTTGCTTGCGCAGCCCGATGGGGGCACCGATATCGAGATGCCGGCCGTCGGGGAGGAAGTCTACGCTCACCTTGTTTGGCGAGCCTTACGCATCCCTCCCGGCGGGGTTTCGGTCGACGTGGAGGCCAGGCTGGATGGTGCGAGGTTGTGTGGCGGTTCGGTAACGCCGACTGTGCTCAGTCAAACGACTTGGTGTTCGACGCCGTGGACGGTGACGGCCGGGGAGCATACGCTGGAGTGGGTGCTCGATCCTGGCGATGTCATTGTCGAGGAGTTCGAGTTCAATAATCGCGCCGAGCGCGTCTTTGTGTCGGCATCTGTTGCGACTCCAACGCCCCCGATCAATCCTTCACCGGCTAGCCCGACGGGCACTCCGACGGGTACTCCCACGAGTACTCCCACGATTGCTGGATCGCTAAGTCCCAGTCCGACTTTCGCGCCGGGAGAATTCGATGTGTTTAGCCGTGGCGATACCAATTGTAGCTTGACGCCGAGTGCCGCGGATGTCGTTGCGCAGGTCTTTGCGCTGGCTGATACTTCGGTCTGTGACAACGACGATTGTGATCGCGACGGCGATCTCGACGAGGGGGATTTGGCTTGTGTTGCGAGTTGCCTGTTCGGCAAGTGCGCGGTGCCGCCCGGTGCTCCGCGAATTCTGTCCGTCGAAGCCCTGAGCACCGCGGCGGTGCGGCCGCTGTCGTTGATTCGCGTCGTCGGGGTGAATCTCGGTGACTCTGAAGTGATCCTCGGAATCAACGTCGGCGAACTCCGCGGCGATATCGTTAGCTTGGAAGGTCCCGACAGTGTCCTAGCGCTGATGCCCAATATCGAACCCGGAACGCGGGCTTTGACGGTTTTCGTGGGCGAGATCGAGAGCCCTCCGTTTGAGGTTGAGGTCGGGGCTGGGACTGCCATTGGGGATCCGGACACTCTCGACGACGTGGTCGATGGAGTAACGGCGTTGATCGAGATGGTGCTCGCGCTGGATACGACGGTGGAGTTTGGTCCAGCGGAGGAGCTGGTTTTGAGCGAACTCACCACGCTCGGTATCGATCTCCCCGCCGCGGTAGCGCTGCTGCGTGACGGGTCGGGATTCACCGCTGAATTCAGCGCCGAGTTGGATCGTTTGATCGATTCATCCGGCACTCCCGAACTATTGCGCGACAGCCTTACTAGCCTTGCAGGTGGAGGGACTGGGGCCGGAGTCGGCCCGAACGGGACGATCTTGGTGCAGGCTGGGCGAACTGCGGTTGCTGCGGGGCGAGTCGTCGCTGCCGCGGCTACGGCGGCAGCGCAAACGGCGGCTGCGACGCTCGACGCTGCATCGACTGCGACGGCAGGAGCTGCTGTGGGGGCAGTCGTCGCCGCGGCCGGCGCTGTCTTGGTAGTTGGTGCCGCTGGAGCTGTACTGATACAGGACGCGCCTATCGTCACGACGATCTTCCCGGCGATCGTACAACCTGGCGATCGGCTCACGGTGTTCGGTAGCAACCTCGGCGGATTTTTCGACCTTGAACCAAATCTCGTTCTGCGAAACCGAAACGGCCAGGAGATCACCGTCTTCGAATCGATTGAGGTTGGAGACGATCTGCTCGGCTTCCGCGTCCCCGACGCTAGCGGCGCTTGTGGCCGCATGGATGTGTACCTCCGCGTTCCCTTCTTGGGGACGGCCTCACCGTTTTCCCGCTCAGTGCTTGTGCGGCAAGTCCTCGACGCCGCACCATCGGTTGTTTCTTCGCCTGCTGAGAATCACATTGATCTGGAAGTTCGAGCCGTTGTTGGATGCGAAGGCCGTTCCGTGGCGCGGTTTCGCGCCACGGAAGGAGAGATGCGGGATGCGCCGTTCACCCTCGTGGCCTCGGTGCTGAGTCGGAATCTCGTTCGTTATGGCCTGCGCAAGTTATATCCGGGTCGCTTCGCAGTGCGGCTCGATCATCTTTTCGATTTGCCCCTAGGGAGCTTCGGGTCGGAGCAGTTGATCGTTGATACCTCCCTGACCGACCTCGATCTCGTATGTCCTCGGGCCGTGCAAATGGGAGGGCCGGTCGCGCGCTGTAGGATCGACAACTTGTTTGAGGGGGGTCGCGGTGAGACTCGCTTCACAGTCGAAACAGTCGACGCTGGCGGTCTGCAGCCCGACAACATCTTGCGGATTGCTCCCGACACTCAGCGCAGCGGCTTGCTGGCGGCACGTGGCCCAGGGAGGGTCCGAGTGTTGGCTGAGCTGCGCCGCGTCGACGGTGGTCTCGACCGCTTTGTCGGCCGTAGCCAGGAGGGGGTCGTCGTCGAGGTGCGAGACGAAATCCTACCAACGGTCAGGCTCGAGCGTAGTGCGGGTACGCCTGAGAATGTCGTCCCGGGGCAGACGATTCAGGTCTTGGCGAATGGTGAAGACAATCATTCGATCGCGGAGATCGAGCTCTTGGCGACGGGACCGATCGCCCCGCCGGACACGATTCAGTTGTTTGACTGCAACCCAGTCTATCCGATCACAACGACGGGCGACTGCATGAATGTTTTCGCGCTGCCGGTAGTAACTGGAGTCGGTGACACGATCGTCTTGACAGCAACCGCCATCGACGAATCCGGCAACCGCAGCACGCCCGCCGAGCTTGTCTTCGGCCTTTCGGCGGGGGACATCGGCGGCACTGTGTTCAACGCCCGCGGCGGCGATCCAATCCCGGGTGCGACCATCCAGCTCATCGCCGCTGGCGGCCAGATTGTCGGTGAGCTTGTCAGTGGTGGTGGAGGCTATTTCTTCGGTGATGTCCCCGCGGGGCGGTACACGGTCCGCGCCTTCGCGGACGGCTTTCGCCCGGTCGATGAGTTGATCGATATCGCAGCTGACGATGACGTCGATCTGCCACTGTTTCTCGAACCGCTTGACGGACCCGGTCGCTTGAGCGTTCGGGTGAACCGGCGCGAACCTGGCGGCACGATCACTCCTGTTGCGGCCGCCACAGTTACAGTCCTCGACCGCGACCTCTTCCCCCTGGCGCAGGCTGCTACCAATTTGGAAGGGGTCGCGGAGATCTCCGGCCTTCCGGTCGGCGAGTACGCCTGGCTAGCGGGTGGACCGGATCTAGCCCAAGGTCTAAGACGCTTTGACATCTCCGGCGGTGGCAGAGTGAGCGGCACCGCCGACCTATACGTCGCCAATCCCTCCTGTTCCAGCGAATTGAGCCACTTCAAGGTGACGTCCGGACGGATCCAATCCGGAAACCAACTCACCTTCTTTGATCTCGACGCCGACGAAGTGTTCCAGCCGGGGACGCCGCGTCTCCTTCATTCCCCGGATGCGGCGGTCGTCTGTGTTACCGGCAATGCCGCGCGACCGACCATCGATTGGCACGGTCCCTGGGCAGACGCCATTCTCTCTCAATCCGTTGACCGGGTTCGCTTGATCCGGACTCCGATTGGCGGCAATCCGGCAACGCTCTTCGATCTGACGTCGGACGGTGCGATCAGTCCGCCCGTAGTTTACGGCGATACAAGCCAAGGTGTTGATATCGGACCGTTCGCCGATAGTACGCCACCCGACTTGGAATCCGGCGAAAACTATACGGTCAACGTCGACGGTATCGGGCTGCGCTTCGAACGAAGATAGGTTGGGTCGCGACCCGGTGACGAATTTTCTGGCTCAGGGCCTACGGTACCTTGCAAGCGCGAGGCGTGTCGTTTGGGCGCTCGAGAATGCGTCGCACGGCTGCTTCCACCGCGGCACGTGCCGCGGCGCTCACGTGTTCTTGATAGATTGGGAATAGTTGACGCTCCTCAAAGCGGATGTGGCTTTCGAGAAGTTCCGCGAACGCGCCCAAGCGCGCGGCGCTAGCATCTAGGTTTGCCGCCATGTCGCGAAGTTGCCGGTGCTCATCTGACAACCGCTCCAGTTCCGCCCGGGCGTCTGTTGTGGCGGCCTGCAATGCGGGTACGACCGCTTCCTCTTCTGCCTCAAAGTGTGGCTCTAAGTCGCTGCGGAAGAATTCGACAGTGGCGCGCAGCTGGTCTGCGAGGCCCTCGCCGCCCCGTATCGCTTGACGAATCTCGAACACGCGCACCAGCCCGTGGTGGTGATCGTGGGACAGTGGTATTAGGCTGGCGTCGCGCCGTTGAACCATGGGATCAACTTAGCGCTGCATCTTGAATGACTCAACACGGGAGCCGTGTGGTGATTGTCGCGCGTTCGCTTAGCCGTTGGCGACGGAGCGGAGTTTGGCTTGTGCCTTCAGTGGGAGCTGGACGCTGAACGTCGAACCAATTCTGGGCTGGCTGTCGACTTTGATTGTGCCGCCAAGTGCATCGACGAGGCGACGCACAATGTACAGCCCGAGGCCGACGCCGCCTTCGTGATCGCTGACTTGGCGGAAAGGTTCGAAGATTGCGTCGATCTGCGAGGGCTCGAGGCCAGGTCCGCTGTCAGTGATGTCTACTCTGATGTTGTCCTCGTCGGTGCATGCCTCGACGCGGATCGTTCCTTCCGGTGTGTATTTGATCGCGTTGTCGATGAGATTCTTGAGTACCATCTTGAGCTTGGTTCGATCGGTGTAGAGCGCGGGAAGGTTGGCAGCTGAATCCCAAACGACCTGCAGTCTGCGATTGCGAAGGATGGTGCTGGTTTCGTCCGCCAGCTCGCTGATCAGCGAGCCGATGTCAGTTTCGGTTCGCGTCAGGACGATGCCGACTTCGTCGTAACGACTGAGCTCGAGGGCTGTCGATACGATGGTCAGCAGGTCCTTGGCGTTGGTTTGCGCGCGCTCGATGAGTGCGGATTGATCCGGGGGCAAGGTGCCGCGATCGCCTTCGAGGAGCATGTCATTGTAGCCGATAATGACATTGAGGGGAGTGCGCAGCTCGTGCGACATGTTGGCGAGAAACTTTGTCTTGAAGCGATCGGCTTCTTCCAACTTTTCGCGCACGCGGCGGCGCTCGGTCACATCGGAGATGATTCCGCCGACGCGATAGACGCGACCGGATTCGTCGCGAATCGGAAAACCGCGAACCCGAACCCAGCGCACCTCGCCGTCGGTCCGGCACACACGGAAGATCTCGGCGTCGTCGGCGGGGATAGAGTCGGGGACGGTGTCGTTCAGTGTCCCAAGGTAGCGATCTGATGCGCGCTGACGGTCTTCTGGGTGCACGAAATGTACGAGATCCTGGGCGACATCCCTGCCAGCTTCCAGGGTTCGCCCCAGCAACTGATGTGCGTGGGGATTGGCGTACAGGATGCTGCCGCTATTGGCCTCAATCAGGACGATCAACTGTTGAGCGTTTTCGGCCAGCTCTCGAAAGCGCTCTTCGCTCTCTCGTCGCGCCAGCTCGGCTTCGTAGGCAGCATGTCGGTCGCGGCGAACGACGCGCGCGGCGTGGATCGAGACCAATAGCATCGCGGTCAACGCTGTTGGGCCGTAGCCGAGTAGGGTTGCGAAGCCGTTTTGAATTCCCCACGGCAGTGCCATCGAGCCGAGCGCAAAAACGACGATTCCGGTTTGTGGAAGCGCGCCCCATGGCAGCATTGTGGCAGCGCCGACGACCGCCGCCAGCGAGACGAGCGGCGTGGTCGCGAACTCACCAGTGAAGACCTCCGAAACACCGTTCGCGCCGAGGCAAGCGCCGGCGACGAGTAGGCAGACGGTTGTCGCTGTGCGTTCCGGAGGCTTGCGGCGAATGACCCACGATCCAACCAGAACGGAGGCAAGCATTACCGCCTTCATTGTGTACAGCGGCCACAGGAGCTCGCCTGCTAGCCACAGGTCGGCGATCGAAAAGCCGATGATGAACGCCAAAGCGATTCGAAAGGCGAGCTGGATTCGTTCGAGGAGGAACGAATGGTTGTCTAGCATGTTGGGGGAGAGGGGCTCCAAGGTTTCGTCCGTAGCCTGAGGAGGGCAGTGTACTACGGAAGAAGGGGCTACCAAGCGGTAGCTTTACGCAATGAGCGTCGCATTTCACTGAAACAAGCGACTTGCTGGGTGAGATGACCTGTTGCCGATTGACTCCAGACTAGCCGGTGAGTGGGACGGCTGTTTGCGTGCCCTTCGCCAGCATTCGGCCATCGAGATCGTGCATGACGGCCTCGGCGAAAACGATGCGTCGGCCCTTTTTGGTGATCGCAGCGGAGACAACCACGACTTCCGCTGTCACCGGCCTGTGAATCTCGGCGTGAATCGACGCCGTCGAAAACGACCCCCCGGCGGCGAAAGCCATGGTCATGTCGAGCATCGCGGTCACGATTCCGCCCTGCATGATACCGCCGGGTATCGTCAGCCGTGGGCGAGAGCGGAAGCGGAGTTTTGCGTGTCCCTCGTCCGACTCGAGGGTTTCTGGCTGAAATAGATCGAAGATTGTCTCGGTCATGGATCTCCCTAGGAGAGTTCGGTGTGTCCAGGGGCGGCGGCCAACCCATCTGTAGCGCTCGCTCGCTAGGTGCGCCAGGATAGGACATGAACACTGAGATTCCGACTGCGTTCAGCCCCGGTCGTCTGGCGGGTTTGGAGTTGAAAAACCGTGTGATCAAGGCCGCCACATTCGAGGGCATGAGCCGTGGTGGTACACCGACTGAACAGCTCGTCGGCTTTCACCGTCGCCTCGCGCAGGGGGGAGTCGCGATGACGACGATCGCCTACTGTGCGGTTGAAGCCGACGGCCGGCTGAGCGATGACATGATGTACCTGCATGAAGGTATCGAAACGGAGTTGCGGCAGCTCGTTGGAGCAGTGCAGGCTGCAGGGGCCCGGGTCTCTGGTCAAATGGCGCACTGTGGCAACTTCTCCAAGAACCGCCGGCTACAACGGCTGAAACGACCTCTTGGGCCATCGCGGCACTTCAATATGCTTGGCCTGCCCGCCGGAATCCCGATCGCTGGCGCGATGACGGCCGGCGACATCGATTACCTCGTCGGTGCCTATGGTGACGCAGCGCGGTTGATGAAACGCATTGGATTTGATGCGGCGGAGGTCCACTTTGGGCACGGGTACGCACTGAGCCAGTTTATCAGTCCCAGGACGAATCGTCGCACCGACGAGTACGGAGGGAGTCTCGAAAATCGTATGCGCTTGCCACTGCGTGTTCTTGCGGCGGTGCGCGATGCCGTGGGCTCCGACTTTCCAATCTTGGGCAAGATCAGTATGTGCGACGGCATCAAGGGCGGCGTGAGCTGGGATGAAGGCGTGGCCGTTGCGCAGGCCATCGACCGCGGCGGTGTCGACGCTCTTGTCACCAGCGCAGGCACCAGCAGCTTCAATCCGATGTTGATGTTCCACGGGCCGAGCATCGTGCGCGGAATGATCGAGGTGGAGAAGAACCCAATCGCCAAATTTGGCCTGCGGCTAGTCGGCCCGAAATTGTTTCGCGACTATCCGTATAAGGAGTTGTATTTATTAGATCGGGCCAAACGCATTCGAGACTCAGTTCAGTGCTCCTTGGTTTACATCGGTGGGTGCGGGACGCTGGAGAGTATGGAGCGAGTCTTGGCGGAAGGGTTCGACTTCGTCCAGCTGGGGCGGCCGCTGATTCAGGACCCGGACTTCGTTCGCAAGGCGATGCAGGATCCGAGCTACGTGAACGGCTGTACGCACTGCAATCGCTGCGTCGCGCTCATCGACCACCCGGACGGGATTCGGTGCCCCGTCAACGAGGAAGCGGCGGCGCACGCCTAACAGGTACAGCCTCGGCGTGTGACCGGGCTGCACCCGAGGGCGGTAGCCGCCTGCAGGTGAACCGAGCTTGGCCGGCTACGCGTTTGCGCGTGCGAGGTATTGTAGGAACTCGCGTCGCGTTTTCGGGCCGTAAACGAAGTTGGTGCGGCTGTCGTCCATCCCGCCGAGCTCTTCGCGGATCTTGACGATTCCATCAGCTTCGATCGCGTTGCGTGTTTCGTTGACGTCTACACGGTAGAGGCGCGCGGCGTTGAGTCCGAGAATCTGTGCTTTGGCTTGGTCGGTTAGCTCCGGGTAGCCGAACTGCTCCTGCATTTGTGTGGAAATCTGCAGGTTCTTGAGGGCGTTGATCTGGAACTGTGGCGATCCCCACCAGATGGAATCGGTGCCCCAGATGATATGGTCATAGCCGATTTCTTTGGCCATGGCGCCGATCAGGGCGGCCGCCCGGTCTGGAGCGGCAAGAAAAGTAGTTGCGAAGGTGCTGCCGATTTCGGCGTAGACGTTGCCTTGGCCGCGTACCTGTTTGAGAACTTCGATGAACTCGCTGTTGCCACCTTCATTGGGGAAGTAACCGGAATGGTAAGCGACAAAGTTCAATCGGGGCCAGTCCTTTGACGCCTTCGGGATGTCGCGTGCGCTTACGAAGCTATCGTCCATCCCGAACTGGAGGGGGAAGCCCTTGTGGACGTTGATCATGCTGAGTCCGAGTCGCTCTACTTCCTCGAACATCGGATACGCGATCTCTTCATCGTCGAGGAACCATCCCGCGACCTGACCTTCGCCGTTCCCGGTGTAGGTCTTTACCGCGACAGCTCCGAGCTCTTTGACTTGGCGTTCCATGGATTCGATCGAAAGGATATTGGCTGCCGGTTTGAGCGGGTCGATCATCGCTTGCGACAGCGCTCGGTTTGATCCCGAAAGTTCGTTCACCATGTCGCGGGTTTGCGCCATGACTTCGGGTCCCATCGGCACTCCGTCGGGGACACCGCTGATCACTCCCACCGCGGTTTCCGAGTCGACCCAGACCTCTTTGATCATATTGGCTTGCGAGAGATTCTGAAGCCGCTGTTCCGGTGGTAGGTTTCCCTCCAGGAATCGCAGGCCTGCTAGGCCTGTTAGCCCGCCGAACACGTCGAGGTCGACATGGTGTAGCTGGACGTCCATGACGAAATATTCGGCTTCGAATAACCCCGCCGCGGCGTCTGGATCTTGGGTTTGCTCGAGCGTCACCGGAAGGACCGAGCTGTCGCCGGCATTCGCCAAGCCGTGCACCTGGTTCATCACCATGTAAGCGGTCGCAGTGCCGGCGGCGGTGCGCAGAAAGTCACGGCGCGACAGGCCGAGTTTCTTGGCGCGTTTGTCGGCTTCCTCGTCGAGGATGCGCATGACCTGTTTCTGTTTGTGGGACGGCGGTGGCGGCGACCATTCGCCGTTCGAAACTGGAGCCAGCGGAAAGGGAAGCCAGGGGATTAGTTCGGAGCCACTCATTTTTTCACCATGTGTGTTTGCTTTTGTGGTGTCAGCTGACCGGTGATGGACAGATGCTTGCGAGGGCCTCGCCGACGGCGCGGACCAACTCGTTGATCTCAACGCCGCCATTGCTGTTCACGTCGAGCAATGGACACTCGGCGGTCGCGGCCTGATTGAGGGCGATGCGAACCCCGACAATCAGCTCGTTGACGCGGACCACACCGTCCCCACTGCAGTCGCCGATGCAGTTTTTGAAACGCTGTGCAAAGATTGCAGAGGTTGAATTGTCAGCGAAGACGTTGCGCTTCTGCCAGACAACGATGTCGCCAGCGACATCGGTCGCGACATCGATACCGCGTCCAAGCGTGGAGAGAGCACCGTCGTTGCCGTCGCGATTGGAATTAGCGGTGAAGAGCCGATCATCGGGCGACCCTGGGGTGTGGCGCAGGCCGGCTACATCGAAGTCGAAACCGGAGCCTCTCGACCACGCGAGGAGGATGTTGTTGTTGGAGTCGGCTGCGACGGCCGGTGCTTCCATTCGTCCTTCGAAGCGGAGGGAGCGCGTGGTGACCGATCCGCCTCCTGTTTCCCCCAGGTCGATGGTTGCGAGTTCGAGCGTCGCTTCGTTGTCACTCAACGCAACCAGGAACCGTCCGTCTTGCATCGCGGCGGCGAATGGATGACGACCAGAATCATCTGGATTCGCGCTGCTGAGTCGGCGGACGTTGCTGGCGAGATCGCCGGTCGCAAACATCAACCTGGCGCGGATGTCCGTCTTGAGAGCGCTCTGCCTGTTGGTCCAGGCGATCAATTGCCGTCCGTCGGTGCCGCAGGCGATCACTGGCTCGCTCTGGCTCTCTGCGGTTTCGTTGTTGATGACGCGTTCGTCGCCGAGCGGGCTCGAGTCGGGGTTGTAGCGTTGGAGGTAGACCCCCGCACCGTCGCCGTCTTGCCCGAAGCTGTCCCAAACGACGACCGCCGCGCCGTCCGGTGCCGTGCACAGCCGCGGCCGGCGCTGATCGTCGGTCGTATAGGTGTTGACCTGAAACTCGTTTCCGGCGGGGGACCCGTCGGTGTTGAAGTTGCGAGCAAATACTCCGAGCGCGTCGCCGTCCTGGCCGCGCGACTCCCAGACGACGAGGAAGCTGCCGTCGGCGCGGCAGGCAATGTCGGGTAGTTGTTGGTCGCCGTTGGTCTCCTGGTTGGCTTGGCTTGGTGCGTCTGTAGGTCGACCGTTGGAGTCCAGTTTCTGGATCGTAACATCGCGACCGTTTGCAGAACGCGACTCCCAGGCTGCGACGAAACCGTCCGGGGTTCGACAGACGCTGGGGTACGAATGGCTATCGCCATCGTCGGCGCTGATCTGGAAATCTGCTTGAGTGGGCGCCGCCCAAAGCAGGGTAGCGATCGCGATCGCGCTTCTTTGATTCATCTTCGTGCCTCCGCCTGGTGGCACGCTATGGAGATTTGGACCGATCGGTCAAGGGTCACGGTGCGAGTCGTCGGGAATGGCGTGTGAACAGCTCTCTGCGTTGCCAAGACTTGTTGGGATGGAACGCGAGTGGCTTCTAGGCGGGCGCTGACGCATAGGCTAAGGCTTGGAGTCTGTGATCAGAATTGGCGAACATAAGATTCGACCGTATGAGAGTAACGACGTCGGAGCGCTCGTGAAATACGGCAACAATGTGAAAGTCTGGCAGCACCTCCGAGACCGCTTTCCGCATCCGTACACGCGCGCGCATGCGATCGATTGGTTGCGGCATGTACGGCGACAAGAGCCGACTTGTGACTTTGCCATTGCCGCCGAGCTCGAATTGATTGGCGGTGTCGGGGTCCATGTGCAAGACGACGTGCATCGGCGGTCGGCGGAGATTGGCTATTGGTTGGGGGAGCCCTTCTGGGGACACGGCATAGCGACCCATGCGGTCGATGCGATGACCGACTATGCGTTTGCGACCTATCCGTTGGTGCGGATCTACGCCAACGTGTTTGAAGGGAATCCCGCGTCGGTACGAGTGCTCGAGAAGGTAGGCTACGAGTTCGAGGGGCGGTTGCGCAAAAGCGTCTATAAGGACGGGAAGCTGCTCGACCAACTGATCTATGGGATGGTGCGGTTGTAATGGTGTTGGACGACTCCGAACGGAATATCCCCTGTTTCCCAAGGAGGGGGTGCTGGTTGCGGCGGTTGTCCGATGCGTGAAGTAGCGGCCGATATTCGTGCGTGGCTCGAACGCGGCGAGCGGCTGGCGCTGGCGACGTTGGTTCACGTGCAACGTTCGGCGCCACGGTTGCCCGGGGCTCACTGCGCGGTTGCTGAGTCGGGCGCGATGGTTGGCGCGATCAGCGCCGGATGTGTCGAGAGCGACTTGATCGAATGGTCGCGATCAGTTGTGGCGGGTGGCTCGCCACGCGTCATTTCGTACGACGTCGCCGACGCCGATGCGATGCGCATTGGACTTACTTGTGGAGGGATGATCGAGGTTCTCGTCGAGAGTTTGAGCGATCACGGCGGCGCGTGGGACAAGGTCCTCGATTGTATCGAACGCGACCAGGCGGTTGCATTGGCGGTGGCGGTCAGCCCGGATGATTTGCGCGGTCGTCGAATGTTTCTCACGGACGACACGGCTGGAACGATCGATCCCGCCGTCGATGCGGCGGTCGTTGAGGCGATGCGACAGCAATTGATCGTGGGCGGCAGTAGTAACTTGGAAGTCGATCGCGCCGGAGAACCGGTGCGGGTGTTCGTCGAGGCGGTCGCGCCGCCGCCGAGCTTGATCGTCATCGGAGCCACCCAGACGGCATTGCCACTGATTAGAATGGCTCACGAGCTCGATTTCCACGTGACAGTGGTCGACCCGCGCGAAGTCTTCGCTGCTGCCGACCGACTGCAGGACGCCGATGAGGTGATTCGAGAGTGGCCGGATCGCGCCTTGGAGTCGATGCGCTTTGACGAGAACACTTACGTCGTCGCGTTGACCCACGATGAGAAATTCGACCTTCCGACCTTGCGCAAGGTGCTGCGCTCCGATGTCGGATACATCGGAGCGCTAGGCAGCCGACGTACGCATGCAAAGCGGCTCGAAAAGCTGCGCGAAGAGGGATTCACCGAAGCTGAGTTGGTTCGAATTCACTCCCCCGTCGGGTTGGATTTGGGCGGGCGGGCTCCGGCAGAAATCGCATTGTCGGTCATTGCCGAGATTACGGCGATTCGTTATGGCCGCGCTCCGCGCATTCGGCCAGCCGAATGACATCGGTGTCGGGCGTTGTCCTAGCGGCTGGGCGCGGGACGCGCATGGGAGTGACGAAGCAATTGTTGCCCCTAGGCGGTCGGCCATTGTTGTCACATGTTCTCGACACCGCACTCGCCTCGACTCTCGACGACGTTGTCGTCGTTCTTGGTTACGAAGCGGCGGTGGTTCGCTCGAAGCTCTCATCGTACGAGAATCGGGTGAGATTTGTCGTCAATCAGAATCACGGCGAGGGACAATCACGTTCTCTGGCGGCCGGCCTCGATGCTCTGCATAAGGATACCGGCGCTGCTGTCGTGCTGCTCGGCGATCAGCCGACGATTGCCTGCGAAGCGATCAATGCGTTGGTGACCGCGTACCGAAGGCGGCCCGGGCTTGCGGCCCGGGCCGAGTACGACGCTGGTGTACTGGCGCACCCGACCTTGATTGCGCGGGTCCTGTGGGACGAAGTCCGGGCGGTGCAAGGCGACGTAGGGGCGCGGGAAGTTCTTCGGCTGCACGACAGCGCTGTGGTGCGAGTTCGCGTCGGCGGGGCAGCGCCACGTGATGTCGACACCGATGCAGATTACCAGAACCTCATCGCCAACGCGGATGGTTGACGCCCCGCAGGGCCGCCGATAAGGGCCATCTGTATGTCGATTGAGATTCGCGAGAAGTTTGAGGTGGCCGCTCCGATCGAAAAAGTATGGCAGTTTTTCATGGACCCGAAGTTGGTGGCTCCGTGTTTGCCGGGCGCGAAGCTCGAGGAGGTCGTAGACGAGCGCAACTTTCTCGGCGGCGTGAAGATCAAGATCGGCGCGATCACGACGCAGTACAAAGGTAAGATTGAGCTTACGAACATCGACGAGGCCAGCCGCAAGGTTGAGATGGCTGCCGAAGGCCGTGAGACTAGCGGCGGAATGGCCAAGGCGCTGATCACGAGTACTCTGGTGCCGACCGCGAGCGGCGGTACTGAAGTCACTGTCCAGGCAACGGCGGATCTCACCGGCAAGGTGATGCAGGTCGGCAGTCGCATGATCGAAGGGGTTTCGAAACAACTCTTCGGGCAGTTTGCCAAGCGCTTGCGGAAGAAATTGGAGACCGAGGAAGCATCTGGAGTGGCAGCGGGCGAGGCAAGTGCTCCGGTCGCTTCGAAAGCGCCGGGAGCGGCTGAAGCCCCCGCGCAACCCGCCACAACTCCGTCGCCGACACCGGGCGCGCAGGATGACGAGGAAGAAGCGTTGTCGATTCTTCCGCTGATCCTGCGGGCGATCTGGGATGCGATTGTTGGCCTTTTTCGCAAGCGCAGCTGACTGAGCTGCCGAAGCGAGCCGGGTGACCTTTGGGGCTGCCGAACGGTACAGCGCTTCTCCAAGGGAGCACGTGTTCACCGGAGGCGGCGGGATCTGGTTCGAATATCGATTTTGTAAGTCACTGATATGAAATGAGAAACCCGCGCATGTCGGTACGGTTGAAACGATCGTTTGGTTTGCGCTACTAGCTACGGTTCGCACTCGCGAATAACGGATCTAGCTCCACGGCACATGCTCCGCGCCACCGATGTCTACGGACCGCAACAAGGCTCCGGTTTCTTGAACCTATGAACGATAGCAAAGCACTGGGAGACCTTTTGGTCGTCGAATTGGCCACGGAGCTGTGGTCAGCGATGGCCGGTTCGATGTTGGGTGACTTTGGCGCGACGGTTGTGTTGGTCGAGACGCCGGGTAGTGAGCGCATCGGCAATGGTGGCGAGCTGCCGCCCGCTGGGGGCTGCGACCATGAGGTCGAGCTCTCGCATCGCAACAAGGAGAGCGTCGTCGTCGATACGGCTGCAGATGCCGGTCGCGAGGTTCTTCGTGAGCTGGTCGGCAAGGCCGATGTACTGCTCACCGATTGGCAGGAAGCAAAACTCGCGGCGCACGGCCTCGACTACGACTCCCTCGCTAAGACCAACCCGAAACTCATCTACGCACGTGGCAGCGGCTTTGGTCCGAAGGGGCCGGAGGCTGATCTGCCGGCGATCGATGAGCTGGCGGCAGCGCGCACCGGAATGATGCCGATCATGCAGCAGCCGGGGCAGCCTCCAGTCTACGCTGGGGCCGGTGTCATGTACACGGCGGTGATGCTTGCGTTGGGGATTTCGTTGGCGTTGCATCATCGCGACGAAACCGGCGAAGGGCAGGAAGTGGATGCGTCGCTTTACGCGAGCAATATGTACGGCGCGAGTCTCGACGTGCAGGCGTTCATCGCCATGGGGGGCGATCGCTTTCTGTCGCCAATCGACCGCATGGATGCCGGAAACCCGATGAGCGGAGTTCTCTATCCGTCGGCGGACACCAAATGGGTTTGTTTGACGATGCCCGATACAGGTCGTTGGTGGCCGGGACTGGCCAAGGTCGTTGGATTGGATGAGAACGACGAGCGTTTCAACACGCACGATAAGCGTTGCGGCGACAATCGGATTCTGATGATGGAAGTGTTGGAAGAGAAGTTTCGCTCCCAGCCTTCGGAGCACTGGAAGCGCGTGCTTACGGAGAATCAACTGTCGGCAGATGTCATTGAGGACTTCGATTACCCAACCAACGACCCGCAAGCGCTCCGCAACCGGTACATCATTGATGTCGAGCGTCCGGGTTTGGGCAAGGTTCAGTCGGTCGGATTTCCTATTTTCATGAGTGACAGCCCGGCGCGATTGGATCGCCTGGCTCCGGGCCGAGGTCAGCACACGGCGCGAGTCCTGAGCGATGTCTTGGGTTACTCGGAGGATCGCATCAACGAGCTCGCCGAGAGTGGCGTGGTCAACCGGAGCTGACATGGGCAATGCTCTCGAAGGAATCCGGGTTGTCGATCTCACGGTTTGGTTTCAAGGACCGGTCGCGGCGCAGCACCTTGCCGACTTCGGCGCGGAGGTCATCAAGGTCGAGCGCCCGAACGGCGGCGATCAGGGACGCGGTGTTCGCAGCATCAAAGCGCTGCCGGTTGCCGATTGGAACCAGTACTTCCTGGTCATCAACCGCAACAAGAAGAGCATCGCCATCGATCTCAAGAAGGAATCGGGGCGCGAGATTCTCTATCGGCTGGTCGAGAAGTCGGATGTGTTCTTATCCAACATGGGCATCGAGCTGCTCGAAGGTTGGAACTTGGGCTACGACAAGTTGAGCGAGATCAACCCAAAGTTGGTCTATGCCACAAACACCGGCTACGGCCGCTTCGGTGCAGTGAATAAGCCGTCGTTTGACATGACCGTGCAGGCGCTTACTGGACTGATGGCGCGGCTCGGTGAGCCGGGGCAGCCGCCGATCTACCTCGGCATGGGGTCGGGCGATGCCTTTGGTGGCCTGATGTCGGCCTTGGCCATCATGATGGCCCTGCATCACCGGCGCCGTACCGGCAAGGGGCAGTGGGTCGACGCGTCCTTGTATGGAGCGCAGCTCTATCTCACTGGCCAGACGCTACAGGCGTACCTGGCGGGCGATCGGGATCGCGCCAAACAGCGCTCTCGACGGGACGTTGTGAACCCGCTGTGGAACGTCTACCAGGCGAGCGATCGTTGGTTGTTCGTTTGCGCACACAACAACGAGACTGGCTGGAAGAAGGTCTGCGGCGCAATGGGCGCATCCGAGCTGGCGAACGACGCGCGTTTTGCGAATGCGGATCTCCGACGCAGCAACGGTCCCGAATTGGTCGATGCGCTCGACGCGGTTTTCGCACAGGGCGCTTCCGACGATTGGGTGAAGAAACTCCGGGCCAAGAATGTCCCGTCGAGCCCGGTGTGCAACTTGGCCGACCTCGCCGCTGATCCACAGGCCTGGGAAAACGACTACTTCGTGAAAGCGCACTGCGAAGAAGTGCAACGCGAGGTAGACGTGCGCGGGCTGCCGATCGGCTTGCGCAAGACTCCGGGAAGCGTGCGCACCCTTGGTCCCGAGTTGGCGCAGGATACCGAGCTGACGCTCAACATGTTGCTGGATTACTCGTGGGAAGAAATCGCCGAGCTCAAGGAAGCTGGCGTCATTCCATAGGAACCGCAGATGAACGCTGATGAACGCAGATGGGTTTCTAGGATGTATGCGACGCCTGCACTGATCGGCGTTCACCAGCGTTCATCTGTGGATGAGTTCTTCTCGTAATGGGCACGCCGCTCGGTCCGCTTGCCGGCCTACGTATTCTCGACATCTCCACCATGATGGCCGGTCCCTACGCCGGGACTTTGATGGGCGATATGGGAGCGGATGTCATCAAGGTCGAATCGCACTATGGCGACGAGAGTCGTCATCTCGGGCCATCGCGCGATGGGGAGCGATCCGCGTATCTCAGCCTGAACCGCAGTAAGCGCAGTCTTTGCCTCGATCTGCGAAAAGGCGAGTCGCAGGAAGTGTTTGCCCGGCTCGTGAAGTCGTCGGACATCATCGTGACCAATGTGCGCGAGCCGGCGCTGTCCAAGTTGCGCGTCGACTACGACAGTGTCGTCAAGCATCGCGAAGACATCGTGTGGATTGGCATTACGGCATTTGGGGCTGATGGCCCTTACGAAGGGCGGCCCGGGATCGACTTCCTGGCGCAAGGGTATGCCGGTCTGTTGGCGTTGAACGGAGATCCGGACGGAGATCCGGTACGCGTTACCGTTCCGTTGATCGATACTTTGACGTCGGTGCTGGCGACGACCGCGGCGCTGGCAGCGCTGCGTGTGCGTGACCAGACCGGCAAGGGCCAACGCGTCGATTTGTGTCTGCTCGATGCTTTGATTCATGCGCAGGCGGCGGGTCTGGGTAGTTATCTGATCACTGGCGAGGTGGTGCCGCGTACCGGCAATCGCAGCTTGTACTTTGCGCCTTCGGGTATCTATCCGACCAAGGATGGCAAGATGGCGGTGATCACATGCCCGGGGCAGAAGTTTTTCGCCAATCTCTGCACTGCAATGGAGCGCAAGTGGATCGACGAGGAGCGCTTCTCGACGGTCGATAACCGGTTGGCCAACCAAGACGAGCTCGATCGTATCATTGGCGAGCGTACCGTGGACTTTGCGCGCGAGGAACTCGTGCAGCGGCTCGTCGACGCCGACGTGCTGACCGCCCCGATCAAGGAAGCGCCGGAAGTCGTCGAAGATCCGCAGGTGCGACACAATGGAATGATTCAGACCGTTGACCATCCCAAGCTCGGCGAGGTCGATGTGACGGGATTGCCTTTGCACTTTCACGGAACGCCCGGGGCGGTGCAGAGACATCCACCGATGCTGGGTGAGCATACCCAAGAGATATTGTCCGGCCTCGGATACTCCGACGAGGAGATCCGCGGGTTTGTCGAAACCAAGATTGCCGGCGAGTGGCCGGAAAGAATCCCCTCTCCCTCAGGGGGAGGGCCAAGGTGAGGGGATCGAAATGCCAACTCTCTTCTTGCCCTTGTGCCGCAAGGCCGTCCGTGCCCTTTCGAGAATGTGCCCTCACCTTTAATTTTCTCCCGCGAGCAATGCGGGAGACGGAGATTAGTGCGGGCTTCGCCCGATCATTTCCACTTTGACCGTTGATTTCGCGAGCCTTCCAACCCGAGACCTCCACTAGGAGTAGGACTTCAGCATGAACACAGCCAACTTTGTCAGTATCCCGGCTTCGATCTTTCCGGATCAGGAAATCCTCGTGTTTGCCGGCCGCCGATGGACCTACGGCCAACTGTGGCAGCGGGTGCAGCAGATTGGCAACGCGTTGCGCAGCACTGGCGTCGGTAGCGGCGATCGGGTCGCGGTGTTGCAGACGAACTCGGACGACTACGTCGCGAGTTATTTTGCGACGGCGCTGATTGGCGGCGTTTTTGTCCCGGTAAACTACCGCGCCAAGCCGATCGAGTTGAAGCACATCTTGACGACCGCGAAGACCAAGGTGCTCCTGACCGGTGATCGGTACGTTTCGTTGATCAACGAGCTGCGCAGCGACCTGCCGACCGTCGAAACCTACGTCGCGCTCGAGAGCGAGCAGGATGGCATGGTGCACTTTCCGAAGTTGTTGGAAGGTGCGTCTCCGGAATGCGAAGAGGCGGCGATCGACGATGCGGAAACGACGATCTTGATGTACACCAGCGGCACGACCTCATTGCCGAAGGGTGTCATGCTGACCCACAATGAGTTCACGGCCTACGTTGTGAACAACGTCGAGATGGCAGACGGCACACCGCGTGGTACGGCTCTCCTGTCGGCGCCGCTGTACCACATTGCTGGTGCAACCAATATAATGACGAGCTTGTTCACCGGCCGGAAACTGGTGGTGTTGCCGCAGTTCGATCCCAGCGATTGGCTGGCGGCGGCACAACAGGAAGAAGTTACGCACGCCTTCGTCGTTCCTACGATGATGAAGATGGTCATCGACCACCCGAAATTTGCGGACTTCAAGCTCGATAGCATCACGAACTTGTCATACGGCGGTGCGGCGATGCCGTTCCCGGTCATTCGGCGAGCGATTGAGAGATTCCCGCCCGGCGTGGGGTTCGTCAATGCATTTGGCCAGACGGAGACGACTTCGACCCTCACAATTCTCGGCCCGGATGATCACAAGCTCGACGGCAGCGAAGAAGAGGTTGCGCTACGTCTCAAGCGTCTGACCTCGATCGGGCGGCCGTTGCCGGACGTCG
The DNA here is from genome assembly GCA_029262455.1 of Deltaproteobacteria bacterium. GTDB lineage: Bacteria > Desulfobacterota > Binatia > HRBIN30 > CADEER01 > CADEER01. The sequence continues at coordinate 125,485 of JAJCZJ010000091.1, forward strand.
AGGTCAAGGTGGTTGATGATGAGGGGAACACCTTGCCGACGGGCGAGGTGGGCGAGATCTGGGTGAGCACGCCACGGCTGATGAAGGGCTACGCCAACGACCAAGGTGGTGCCGACTCACCGGTTCGCGACGGCTGGCTGCCGACCCGTGACATGGGTTGGATCGATGAGGAAGGATACATCTTCTTGGGCGGCCGCAAAGACGACATGATCATTCGCGGCGGCGAGAACATCGCGCCCGCCGAAGTCGAGGCCGTGCTGCAATCGCACCCGTGTGTTGAGGAAGCAGCGGTCATCGGCTTCAAGAACGAGGAGTGGGGCGAGCAGGTAGGCGCCATTATCGTTCTCAGGCCGGGGGAGAATGCCAGCGCGAAGGACCTGCAAGAGTACTGCCACCAGCAGATGGCCAGCTTCAAAAAGCCGGAGATTCTCCATTTTGTTGATGAACTGCCGAAGAACCAGATGGGCAAGGTGCTCAAGACCGATCTCCGCAAGACCTACGACGCGTGAATCTCGGGGTAGTTGCAGTACCAGTCCAGATGATTGCCGCGTTTCAAAGTGGACAACGGGGGCGGTTTGAAGCTGCTCGGTCTCGGCGCTAGACGGTATTCAGTGAAGCAGGTCTCCATCTCGACCGTAGGGACTGCGTATTGACCGTCCGGCACGAGTAGGCTTGATTGAGCTCTCCGGGAACTGCAGCATGTGCGGATGATGAAAATTCTTCGGTCCGCAATCGGCATGGCGATGGTCATGACCTTAGTCTCCGGCTCTCAGGCCTTTGCTCAGGACGAATGTCAGAATGGTTCGTTCGACAGTACTTACGACCTGATTCAGAAGGCCATCTTCGAGAACAAGGGCTGCACAGCTGACGCTTGCCATGGCTCTGCCGCTGCCGGGGGACTCGTGCTGACGGCGGACGTTTCGTACGACAACTTGGTCAGTCAGCCGGCCGAGACGGTTCGAGACGACGACAAGTACCCGGGGCTCAGGCGGGTCGTCCCGTCCCAGAAAGATCAGAGCCTACTTTTCTTGAACCTGGCGGCGGGGAGCCTGCCCGATCGCTGGGAGGCTCCGCTGCGGGCGATGCCGCTTGGAGTCGACCCTCTTTCTCTCGACGAGCTCGAGGCGGTTCGTCAATGGATCGAAGCGGGTGCCTCGCGCGACGGGGTGGTGCCGGGTACCGATGAGTTGCTCGATGCGTGTTTACCTCCGGCTGAGCCGATCGAGGTCGAACCTTTGGAGCCTCCGCTAGCGGGGACCGGCGTTCAGATCCGCAGCCCGAAGTGGATCTTGCCGGCGAATAGCGAGAACGAAGTCTGTTTCGCTGCGTACTATGACATCACGGATCAAGTGCCGAGCGAATTTCGTGGCCCGGATGGAACGACCTTTCGCTACAAGAGTCAGCAGATTCGGCAGGATCCGCTCAGTCACCACTTGATTGTCGATCGCTACAACGGTGTCGCCGCGCTCGACGATCCGGCCTGGGGAACCTTTCGATGCCGCGGTGGTGCAAAGGATGGCGAGATCTGTCCTTCGACCGATCTGACGTTCTGTGGTGATGAGGGACTCTGCGGCACGGATTGGAAGCGCGCGATTGCTTGCACGGGGTTTGGCCCACCGGATCAGGGTGCGGTGAACCAGTCGATGGTCATTATCCAGGAGGCCTCAGCCCAGCTCATCTTTCCTGCGGGAACGTTCCGCGAGGCGCCGCTCAAGGGCATGATGATATGGAACTCGCACGCCTTCAATCTCACTGACAAGGACGGCAAGATCGAAGCGTGGATGAACTTCGAGTTTGCTGCTCCGGACGAGCAAACCTGGCTCATGGAGCGTCTGTTCAACGTTAACAGCATCTTCGCGATGAACGTGCCGCCGTTTGAAGCGCAGGAAATCTGCCGGCATCACGTGTTTCCAGCCAACACGAAGCTCTATGAGCTGAGTTCGCACACCCACCAGCGCGGCAAGCGTTTCGACGTTTTTGAAGGACGCTACGAGTGTCAGGGCGGGGCAAGCGCGGGCGACCCCTGCAACCCAATGGCGGGTGACTCGATCGATCTTCCGGATCTCTGCTCGGGTGCGGTCTGTGGTGCTGTTGAGCCGGCTCCAATTGGGGATTGCGACGGCGACGGACGGGTCGGCATTCCCGATCTCATCACCTCCGTGAGTATCGCTTTGGACACGAGGCCGTTGTCGGCATGTCTGAGTAGCGACCCGGACGCCAGTGGTTCAGTGACGGTGGCGGAGTTGGTCAGAATGGTCAAAATCGCTCTAGCTGAACCGACTTTTCGGGACCCAGAAGATGATTTCCTTTACAGCAATCTGGTCTACAACGACCCGACAGTGATTCTGTACGATCCGCCGAAGGCACTGGCCGACGAGAGAGGCAGCGCAGCCGCGCGCACGTTCACTTACTGTTCCCTATTCGACAACGGCTTCGGAGACCCGGCGGATGTGAAAACCTTCCGCGCCACCGACGATGGTCCCATGCCTTGTGCAAACCCGACCGGCTGCATCGAAGGACGCGTCAGCGCAAAGTGTGTCGGCGGATCCCAGGCGCAACGCGATACGAGTTGCGACAGCGCCCCCGGAGTGGGCGACGGCGTATGCGGCGGATGTACGGTGCGCGGTGGCGTTACGACCGAGGATGAAATGTACATCCTCATGGGAGCCTACTACGTCGAAGATTGACGACGCGCCGCCGCCCGCATCGATGCGGGCGGCGGCGATATCGTTGAACGCGCGGTTGGCCCCGACTTACTTTTTTTGTGAAGCCTCGTAGTCGTCCATGATCTTCTGGTGCGCATCGGCGTACTGCTCGCGGATGTCCCAGAACTTCGGTTTGCGTTTTTCCACGAACGCGTTGCCGCCCTCTTTACCTTCCGGGGTATCGAACCAATCGGGATAGTATTGGTTTGAGAGCGTCCCCATCTCGAGGTAACCGTCCATCTCTTGATCGAAGGATGCTTTGAGAATCTCGAGACATCCGGGGCTGAGTGCCAGCATCTCTTCTGACCACTTCAAGTACTCTGCTTCGAGGTCGTCGAGCGGGACGACGGTGTTGACCAGGCCCATCTCGAGCGCCTTCTCGGCCGGATAGCGGCGGCACAGCATCCAGATCTCGCGCGCCTTCTTGGCGCCGACGACCTTGGTCAAATACGGAACGAAAAATCCGTCGGCGGGACTCGATACTCGGGGTCCGGCCTGTGCGAACACTGCGTTGTCCGCTGCGATCGTGAAGTCGCAGCAGTAGGCCATGTGGTTGTGGCCCCCGATGCAGTAGCCCTGCACCGCGGCGATGACAGGTTTGCGCGATTGGCGCAGCAGTCGATTGTGTGGGTAGCGAAAATAGAAGGCCTTGCGGAGGCCCCACTTCTCCCACTCGACGTCGCCGCCGGTGCCGAAGTTTTTTCCGCTGCCGGCGATGACGATGACACCGATCTTGGGGTCGTGGTTGGCGTCGTAGAACGCGCGAAACATCTGTTCGACCGTTTCGAGTGTCATTACATTGTAGCGGTCGGGCTTGTTGATCGTGACTCTGGCGACGCCACCCCCGAGCTCGTCGTGAAAGCACTTGTCGTAGAGGATTTCGTCGAAATCGAAGCCGTCTCCCTCGACGGTTTGCCATTTTGTCCATGCCATTTCTGAGAGAACTCCTTGGTTATCGTGGTCGCAGGTAAGTACGAAGCGGACGAACGCGGCGCAAGGCCGCCCCAGGGCCGTCGAACGATGACCCGAATGGGACGATGGCAATCGATGGTTTGCTCCGAAGTCGAAAGATCGACCAAGTCGGAAATTGCCCTTGACTGACATTCGTCAGTGACGTATGTCAGTGACGAATGTCACCGAACGTCGAAGGGGAACGGCTCGAAGAAGGCCGGAAGAGTCGCAACGAGCAACGGCTCGAGACGCGCAGCAGGTTGTTCGCTGCCTCGATGACAGAGTTTCGCCGGGTTGGTGTTCAAGCGACCCAAATTGAAGACATCATTAGAGCCGCCGGCGTCGCGCGCGGGACGTTCTACAACCACTTCCCAACCAAAGAGCACGTATTGCTGGAGTATTTGGATCGTCTCCAGCAGGGAGCGGCGGCGCGATTGGCCGAGTGTACTGAGGAGGCGCCGCGTCCGTTTTTCAGGAACGCGGTCGACGTCTTGCTCGAAGTAGTGGCCAAGGAGGAGCCGACGATTCTGCGGGAGGCACTTTCCGCAATCAGTCGGCACGTCGAGGAGATCGGCGACGGCGCCCCGCTCTATTCGGGGATGACCGAGTTTTTTGAAGCCGCGCAGGCGCGCGGCGACATTCGTTCCGACCTCACCCCGAGCGAGTTGTCGATAGCATTTTTGCCAGGCGTCTTCGGGTTGTTGTTGTTGCGCCTGGGAACCCCTGAATCGGAGTTGCGAGCGACCCTTCACCATGCGGTGGACGTGTTTGTTCGTGGAATCGCGCCCTAGCTGCGTTTGGAGATTGCCAATGTACGACTTCATGGACCCGACTGTAGACATCGATATCCAGCACGAGCAGCTGCGGAAGTTGCGCGCCGAGGCGCCAGTTTGGTGGGATGAGAAGAATGGCGCTTGGGTCGTCACCAAGTACGACGATGTCCGTTACGTGTCGAAGAATTCCAAGATCTTCTGCAACCGTTTCGGTGTGACGATGCCGCAGGACACGGACATCTCGATGATCACGATGGACGATCCCCTGCACGCGCAAAAGCGCTCCATCCTCAGCCGAGGATTTACTCCGCGGGTGGTGCAACACCAGGCGCAGCTTTGTCACCGGTTCATGCAGGAGTCGATCGATGACGTGATCGAGAGGGGCGAATGTGACTTTGTCGAAGACATCGCCGTGCCTCTACCGATGCGGATCATCGCCCACATGGTCGGCTTCGACGACGCCGACCTCGGCGACTTTCGGCGTTGGACGGATACGATGTTCGAAGCGAACGGTTCGACCGAGGAAGCGGTGCTCCTAGCCGCGGGGGAAGCGTTTACGGAATTCACCGAGGTGATCGTTGCAGCGCTCGACGATCGCCGACGCAATCCCCGCGAAGACATGATCTCTGCGCTCGTGGCAGCCGAGTCGGAAGGGGTGTTGCAGGCCAGTGATGCGATGGCCGATGACGAACTCGTGATGTTCTGTGTGCTTCTCATCACCGCGGGCAATGAGACGACGCGCAATTCGATCTCGCGCGGTATGGAGACGCTGCTGAAGCATCCGGATTCGCTCGCTCGCTTGGCTGCTGATCCAACGCTGCTACCGAAAGCCGTCGAAGAGATTCTGCGCTATACTTCGGTGTTGCGCTTTTTTAGGCGCACAGCGACCGAGGACACTGAGCTGCGTGGTCAGAAAATTCGCGAAGGTGACAAGGTAATCATTGTATACCCGTCCGCCAACCGCGACGAGGAAGTGTTTGACGATCCCTTCACGTTCAACATCGATCGTAACCCGAACGATCACGTTGCGTTCGGCTTCGGACCGCACTTCTGCTTGGGCGCGAACCTGGCGCGACTCGAGATGAAGATTGCCTTCGAGCACATTCTCAGCCGCATGCCTGACATCGACTTTGCTCCTAAAACGACGGTGACTCCGGGCGTGACCGCTCTAACGCAAGGACTGGGACACTTCCCAGTAGCTTTTTCCCCGGGGAAGAAAATCCAGGCCGCCGCATGATTGGGGCCGATTGATGATTGCGGCTCTGATTGCACTGGTGGCGGCCGGCTGGACCCTGGCCACAGCCCGTGCCACCGGAACGGAACGATTGACCTACCCGGTCGTTCTGGCGGCGATGCCCTTCATCTACGTAGCCTTTGCTGGCTGGGGAGATCCGGACGCACTGGTCCCAGAATTGATTGCGACGATTCCCTTCGTAGCGGTCGGTGGGCTCTGTCTAGCCACTGGATTCTCTGGGTCCGCACTCATTTTGGCCGCCGGATGGCTCGGGCACGGGTTCTATGACTTGTACCATGACGCTTTCGTCGTGAATGCCGGAGTTCCGAGTTGGTACGCGCTGTTGTGCGGCGTTTATGACCTGGTCGTGGCGGGATATATCGTCTGGCTGAGCGGGCGTTTGCCGCGACGTGCCTGGGGAACCATGCCTCCTGCGGCGACCGCAGGCTGCCCGTCCGGAGTTTGATCCGCAGCCTCGTAGGAAACTCCAACTTTTCTGCCCTGCGAAGCCTTGTTCCGGTCGAGCTAGCACGTTATGAAACGTTCGTTTGGCTAGCCGATCCGGTTCCGAGGACCAAGAAATAATTCATGAAGCCCGCGCCTTTTGAGTACTGTGCCCCCGAAGTCTTGACCGAGGCGGTCGAGGTCTTGGAGCAAAACGAGGGTGACGCCAAAGTTCTCTCTGGCGGACAGAGCCTGATGCCGCTGCTCAACATGCGCCTGGCGCGTCCCGAGGTGTTGGTCGACCTCGCGCGGATTCCCGAGCTGGACTACGTTCGCGAGGATCATGGCGCCCTGGTGATCGGTGCGATGACTCGGCAAAGAACCGTTGAGCTCGATCCGATGGTGCGCGAAAAACACCCGTTGGTCTACGAGGCTACGATCAATGTTGCCCACCCGCAGAACCGCAATCAGGGTACCTTCGGCGGCTCGGTGGCTCATGCCGACCCGTCAGCGGAGTACCCCGCGCTCGCAGTCGCACTGGGCGCTCAGTTCAAGGCGGTTGGGCCCGACGGCGAGCGGACGATTGATGCCGAAGACTTCTTTGTGACGTACCTGACGACGGACCTGGAGGGCGCGGAGATTCTCACCGAGGTGCGGATTCCTGCGCTGCCGGACGGCGCGGCTTGGGCGTTTACCGAAGTGGCGCGACGACATGGTGACTACGCTCTGGCGGGCGCGACCTCGTACTTCACCCTGGGGGCCGATGGCAAGTGCGCGACGGCGCGGATTGTTGTGTTCGGTGTCGGCGGCACGCCAGTGCGGGCGAGCAAGGCGGAGCAAGCGATGATCGGCGAGGCGCCTAGTGCGGCTCTCTTCGCGTCCGTCGGCAAGGCAGTGCTCGACGACGTCGAAGAACCTCAGTCCGATGTTCACGCCAGTGCCGCTCAACGTCGTGCCATCGCAGGTGTCATGACAGAGCGAGGGCTGGCCGACGCGGCGCGACGCGCGGGGATTGCAATCTGATATGCCGACTCCAAGACAGATCAGTGTCACCGTAAACGGCACGGTGTATGAATCGACTGTTGAACCGCGGTTGACGCTTGCGGACTTTCTGCGGCACGAGCTGGCGCTCCCGGGAACGCACGTTGGTTGCGAGCACGGAGTTTGCGGTGCTTGCACGGTTCTGTGGAACGGTCGCGCTGTTCGTTCGTGCATCATGTTGGCGGTGCAGACCGACGGTACCGAGATCACGACAGTCGAGGGCCTCAGTAAAGACGGTGAACTGAACGCGATTCAGCAGGCGTTCGTAGAGGAGCACGGCCTGCAGTGCGGTTTCTGCACGCCGGGGTTCCTGATGACGATCACCGAGATGCTGGACCGTAATCCGGATCCGAGCGATGAGGAAATCTACGACTACCTCGGCGGTCAGATCTGCCGCTGCACCGGGTATCAAAGTATTCTGGCCGCGGTGCGCAACGCGATCGAGAAAAAGAAGGCGGCATCGTGATCTTTCTCGATGCAGCCAGTCCCCGGTCCTTGCGGGACTGTCGATTTTCTCGAAATGACGGGCAAAGCCCAACAAGATCTCTTCTCCCGCATTGCAGGTGGGAGAGGATGAAAGGTGAGGGTTCGTTCTTGAACGTGTGCGCGAAAGCACTGCGGCACAAGGGCAAGAAGGAAGTCGGCGTTTCGATCCCCTCACCCTGGCCCTCTCCCGGAGGGAGAGGGGATTCGGGTGGGTTGGTCGATGCGACTTGGCAATCTGCATTAATCGACAGTCTCCCAAGGAGGGGGGCAGGGGGTGGTCGAAGTTACTGTGCCGTTCCCGCTGTCGATTCGAGTCGGAGTTCCCAGTGACCAGTCGGATCCCCAACAAGATCGCCGATTTGCCAAATTCGTCGCCTCGCTTCATCGGTCAGGAAGTCGAACGGGTCGAGGATCGCCAACTGGTGTCCGGAAAGACGGAGTTTATCGACAATGTTTCCCTGCCGGGAATGTTGCATTGCGCGATCCTGCGCAGCCCCAATGCGCACGCGAAGATTACTTCGATCGATACGTCGGCAGCGGAGAAAATGCCGGGCGTCATCGCTATCATCACAGGCGAGGATGCGAAGCGCTGGACACAGCCGATGCAGACCGTCCCGGAAGGTTGGGGCACACTTTGCCTTGCGACCGATCGTGTTCGATTTGTCGGTGAACCGGTTGTTGCGGTTGCAGCGACGAGCCGGTACATCGCCGAGGACGCGCTCGATGAGATTATCGTTGACTACGATCCATTGCCGCCGGTTGCGGATACGCAGAAGGCCGCCGATGCGCCGCCGATTTACGACGAGCACGAGTCGAACGTGGTGTTCCAACGCAAGTTTACCTGGGGAGAGGTCGACGCGGCGTTCACTGACGCCGACAAGGTGCTGACCGACAAGTTCCGCTGGCATCGACTCGGGGCCAATCCGCTCGAATGCAACGGTGTCATTACCGAATGGGACATCATTGACGGAACGGTGACGACCCGCGGTAGCTTTCAATCGCAGGTCAACATGGGCCTCCTGTCGGCCGGTGCGCTGGGTGTGCCGTCGAACCGGATGCGCGTCATCAGTCAGCCTCATGGGGGCAGCTTCGGTGGCAAGGGTGGGCCGCGTGGTACGATCATCACCGCGCTGCTCTCGCGTAAGGCCGGCGGCCGGCCGGTTAAGTGGATTGAAGACCGCATGGAGTACCTGGCAGGTGGCGCCGGTCAGTCGTGGGACAGGTTTTACGACGTCTCGTTGGCGCTCAAGACGGACGGGACGATTACCGGATTGCGTGTCGTCTTGCTCGATGATCTCGGTGCGAGTGCGGAAGGCTTCGGCGCGGTGAGTGCGGCAAAGCCGCTGGCTGCCTTCACGGGCCCGTACGCGATTCCGGTTGCCGAATACGACCTGACCTTGGTGGCGACGAACAAGCTCCCGCAAAGTCCATACCGCGGCATGGGACCGCCTCCCCATAATTGGGCGCTCGAACAGATGGTCGACCTCGCCGCCGTCGAGTTGGGTCTCGACCCAGCGGAGATTCGACGCAAGAACTATATCCCCAAGAACGCGTTTCCCTACACGATCGCCAGCGGCAACGAGTACGACAGCGGGGACTATGAGGCCGCACTCGACGCGATTGTCGAAATGGCCGACTACAAGGCTCTGCGGCGCGAACAGGAAGAGGCGCGCGAGCAGGGACGTCACCTCGGCATCGGCCTGGTCAACACGATCGAGCCAGGGGTCTTCGACTGGAACGCTTACGCAATCGTCGGCAGCCAGCAGACCGGGGTCCCCGAAGGTGCCACCGTCGGGATCGACATCATGGGCAAGATCGTCGCCAAGGTCGGTTTTTCCTTGGAGGGCCAGGGCCAATACACCGTGATCTCGCAAGTCCTTGCCGACTACTTCAAGGTAGAGATGAGCGATGTCCGGGTCGTGCCGCAGGATTCACTCTCGGCTCCGCCGCATTTTGGTCCGGGCGGAAGTCGCCTTGGTGTTGCCATCACGGGTGCCGTGCTGGGCGCCGCCGATCGACTCCGCGAAAAGTTGATCCGGGTTGGCGCGAACTTGCTGCAGTCGCCGCCGGAGGCGCTCGAACTCAGCGACGGGATGATCCGTATCCCGGGCGTCGCCGAAGCACAGATCCCGGTCGCGCAAGTTGCTGCGACGATGCTGGCGCGCAGCGATCTACTTCCCGAAGGCATGGATCCGAATCCTGAGGCGACCTATGTCTGGACCGCCGCCGGGCGCACTCCGGCCGACGATCAAGGGCGCGCGAAGAGCTATCTGACGGCGGCCAACGCGTGTCACTTGGTCCTGGTCGAGGTCGATACCGCCACTGGCATGGTCGAGATTCTGAAGTATTTCATTGTCGATGACTGCGGAACACGACTGAATCCGGCGACCTGTGAGGGAATGACGCAGGGCGGAGTGGCGCAGGGAGTCGGTGCTGCGCTGCTCGAGGAGTACGTCTACGATGACGACGCTCAGCTACTGACATCGACCTTCATCGACTACCTGATTCCGACCATCTACGAAGTGCCGATGACGACGAAGAAGGCACTCGTCACGCCGTCGCCGTACACACCCCTCGGAGCCAAGGGCATGGGCGAGGGGGCGATTCACACAACGCCTGCAGCAGTGATGTGCGCGATCAACGACGCGCTGCGTCCGCTCGGGGTCAAGGCCCATGAAGTTCCCGCCTCGCCGAGACGGCTGTGGACGTTGTTGCACGATCAATCCGTAGGCTGACGCGGACAACGCGTCTTCAAATAATCTCAATTGAACAACTGAACTTGCACGGCTTCGCCAAGATGACGCCGTGAAGAAGGGATTGTCATGGCAGGAAAAGACCATTTCGTAGCCCTCTCCGAGTGTCACTTCATGAATCCCGAGTCGATGCATGAAATGTCCTACTACCCGGGGTTTGAGCAGTGGTGGAAGAGTATCGATGGTGTGATGCGGGCCTGGGGCGGCGGGCGAGACCTCGCAGGCGGCGATGCGATGCCCGAGCCGCGAGCGCACGCCTTGATCGAGTACATGGACAAGTTCGGCGTCGACGTCTGTTTCGCGCTGCGAGAATCCATGATGGACACGGCCGGCTATGCCACCTGCATGTCGACCAACGGATTCATCATGAAGGAGATCGAGCCCTATAAGGATCGCATGTATCTCGAGTGCAACGTTGGCCCGGTACTGCGCCGCGGCGTCAAGCACGCGATCTGGGAGCTCGAGTATCTTTACAAGAACGAGAACGCCAAGCTGTGTAAAGTCTACGCGCCGGAAGATGCGCCGCTCAATGATCCCGGGATGTGGCCGTTCTATGAGAAGGCGCAGGAGCTAGGAGTTGCGCTGACCATCCATACCGGAATGGCGTACGTCCTACCGCAGCCGACCAAGAACACTCTACCCCTGTTGCTCGACGATGTTTGTCTGGACTTTCCCGATCTGAAGGTCATCGCGTACCACATGGGCTGGCCGTACCATGAAGAATTGATGGGACTAGCGGGCAAACATCAGAATCTTTACCTGAGTTTGTCTGGAATCATTGGCTGGTTTGTCCATGCCCCGTACCGCGGTTACCACATGATCGGCGAGGCCCTACAGTGGGTATCCGACGACAAGATCGTCATGGGCTGCGATCTGGCCTTTGACGACATGGGTGCAGCGGTCGACTATATCCGCAACTTCGAGATGCCCGAAGAGTTGCAGGAGAAGTGGGGCTACAAGACGCTCTCCGAGGAGTCGAAGGCTAAGATCCTCGGTAAGAACCTTGCCAAGCTAGCCGGAATCAAGCCGACCAAGCGCATCAAGAAAGACAAACCCGCCAAGAAGGTCGCAGCCAAGAAGGTGGCGAAGAAGGTCGCGAAGAAAGCGGCGAAAAAGAAACGCTAGCACTCTTCCTGGACACGGGGAGAGGGGGAGTCTCCTGCCGAGCCGCGTGGGAACAGCGAGCACGGCTCGGCAGTAGCCTCGCAATGCGAGACAAGAAGGTAGTTGGCGGATTGATCCCCTCACCTAGCACTCTCCGGGAGGAGAGGGGATCTTTTTCGCTCAAAGATGATGAATTTGAAAGACAAGGCCTGCATCGTCGGGATCGGCGAGACTCCGTACGTGCGCAAGCCGGGCTCTGGACTGACGCAACTCGGTCTCCAGTTGCTGGCGGCGAGGCGTGCGGTCGACGACGCAGGCGTTTCGCTCAAGGACGTTGATGGTTTGATGCCGTTTCCGAACCTCGGCAATGCCGAGGAGTTCGCCGCGAACCTGGGTATCGAGAATCTGCGCTTCGCGACTACGGTCCACACTGGTGGCGCGGCGCCGGTGGCTTCGTTGCGGATTGCGGCGATGGCGGTGTGTTGCGGCGCTGCGAATGCAGTCCTGATTCCAGCTGGGTGGAACGGCTACTCGGGTAGCCGGGCACGGCAAACGGTCTCGCAGGATGTATCGTCCCTTCCAGGTGGCGGCATCGCGCGTGACTACTACTTGCCGTTCGGACTCACGGCGCCGCCGCAGTGGTATTCGTTGATGGCGCGTCGGCACATGCACGATTTCGGCACGACCGCCGAACAGCTCGGCGCGATTGCCGTCGCAATGCGTAAACATGCGCAACTCAATCCCAACGCGGTGATGCACGGCAAGCCGATGACACTCGACGACTACATGGCTTCTCCGATGATTACGGATCCGTACCGTCTTTTCGACTGTTGCCTCGAGACGGACGGCGCCGCCGCGGTGTTGGTGACGACGACGGAGCGTGCGCGCGACCTTGGCAAAAAGCCAGTTTCGATCATGGGCGTCGCCTCGGGGCAGCCCTATCCCGCCGACGAGATCACGAATCGAAAAGACATCTTCCAAACCGGACTCACGATCGCCGCGCCCGAGGCGTTTGCCGCAGCCGGTGTAAAGCCGAAGGATATCGACTTCGCAGAGATTTACGATTGCTTCACCTTCGAAGTGTTACAACAGCTCGAAGAGACCGGTTTTTGCGAGCGTGGCGGCGGTGGGGCGTTCGTCGAAGGTGGCCGCATCGAGATTGGTGGAGAGCTGCCGGTCAATACGCACGGCGGTTTGCTCTCTGAAGCGCACGTGCTCGGTATGAACCACATCGTCGAAGCGGTGAAGCAGTTGCGGGGTGAAGCTGGTGATCGACAAGTCGCAGAGGCGGAGCTTGGTGTTGTCACCGGATGGGGTGACTTCGGCGACGGCAGCTTGGCGATTCTCAGGAACTAGGCCGAGATGAGTGAATACAAAAAACCCCTGCCCGAGCTCGATGGTCTGACCGCGGAGTTCTACGGTTGGTGCAAGAAGGGCGAACTGCGGTTCCAACGATGCCTGAGCTGCAACGGATGGCGTCATGTACCGCGAGAGATGTGTCCCGAGTGTGCATCAACGGATTGGGAGTGGCAGCGATCATCCGGCAAGGGGAAAATCTTCACCTGGACGGTCGCTGAACGTCCGATGCATCCCGGATTTGCCGACGCAGCCCCGTACGCACCGGTCGTCGTAGAATTGGAAGAAGGCGTCCGGGTCCTGACCGAGATGACCGACTGCATGCCGTCCGACCTGGTCATCGACATGCCAGTAGAGGTCACCTTCGAAGCCGTGACCCCCGAAGTAACTTTGCCGAAATTCAAAAAGAGCTAACCGCAGATGAACGCAGAAAAGCGCTGATTCTTTATCGGCGCGGCCGCGACGACATCCGGCAGCCGAATATCTGCGGTTAACAGCGTTCACCCGCGGTTTGAAACTAGTTCCACCGCTATTCGCATGAACTCTGGAGGTCCCATGAGCAATCTCAATCTTCCCGACACGTTCACGTACGAAAAGCGCGACAAGATTGCGATCATGACAATCAACCGTCCGGACGCGATGAACGCCTTTACGGCAGACATGCTGCGCGGCATGGATGCCGCGTTCGATGACTTCCAGCAGGATGACGGTCTCTGGGTGGCGATCCTTACCGCTGCTGGTGAGAAGGCCTTTTCGGCTGGTATGGACCTCAAAGAAGCCATTCCGATGCTGCAGAGCGGTGACGAAATGGGCTATGAGGACCACACGAAACGGCCGTTCTCTGACGTATTCAAGCCGATCATCGGTGCGGTGAATGGTTTTTGCATCGCAGGCGGGATGGAGTTCCTGCAGGGAACCGATATTCGCATTGCGGCCGAAACCGCGACCTTTGGCCTTGGGGAAGTGCGTTGGGGCATTATCCCGACCGGCGGCTCGCACGTGCGTCTGCCGCGGCAGATTCCATGGGCGATCGCGATGGAGATGTTGCTATCCGGAAAGAACTTAAGTGCGCAACGAGCGTACGACATTGGTTTGATCAATGAAATTGTACCTGCCGAAAAGCTGATGGAGTCGGCAATCAAGTGGGCAGAAACGATCTGCAAGAACGGCCCGCTGGCAGTGCGTACGGCGAAGGAAATCGCGGTGCGTGCTTTGTCTCTCGAGTCCGGCTTTGTCCTCGAGAAAGCTCTCGGCGCGCGCGTGATGCAGTCGGAGGATGCTAAGGAGGGGCCTCGCGCCTTCGCCGAGAAGCGCAAGCCGAAGTATACGGGCAAGTAGCGGGCGGTGCGGGTAGCTTCGCGGGGCTACCACGAGGGGGCGAGATGAAGTTTGCACTCGGAATGCCTGGTTTGATTCTTTACCCACCGTTGGTCGGGCCTTGGGAGGCAGACGCGTCGCCGCGAGATCTCGTCGGTATTGCTCAGCGTGCTGACGAGCTGGGTTTCGACATGCTCACAATATCCGAGCATATCGTCATGCCGGAGAAGATGGCCGGCGCGATGGGCCGGCGCTTTCCCGATTCTTTGGTTGCGGCGTCGGTGTTGGCGGGCGCCACACAGCGCATCAAGATGCTGACTTATGTCTTGGTGCTTCCGTTTCGCAATCCTGTCGTATTGGCCAAGCAGGTGGCGACAGTTGATTTCATGTCTGATGGTCGCTTTGTCCTGGGCGTCGGCATTGGCCATACGCGCGCCGAGTTTAATGCGATTGGCGTTCCATTTGAGCACCGCGGCTCGCGATCAAACGAGTACATCGAGGCGATGAAAGAGCTTTGGACCAGTAACTCGCCGAAGTTCAAGGGCGACTTCGTCGAGTTCGCAGAGATTGCGTTCGATCCGAAGCCGGTGCAAAAGCCGCATCCCCCGTTGATGGTCGGTGGCAATTCCAAGCCCGCCATGCGGCGCGCTGCCAAGTACGGAGACGGCTGGCTGCCGTGGTTGATCAAGCGTGAGGATCTACCGGATTGCCTGGACTACGTCCGCTCGCAACCGAACTCGCGGGCGAACGATCCAGGGTTTGAGGTCGTGTTGCCGATTAGCGAGTACAAGGTCGAGGACTACTCTCACAGGGAACTTGGTGAGACTACAGTGCCGGCCTCGACGCAGCATATGATCGACGAAGTTGGCCGTCATAGGGAAGCCGGAGTGACAGTGACGCAAGTCGCGCCGCCGAAAACCAGGAGCGGTGAGCACTTCATCGAGTGGATCGAGTGGTTTGCTCGGGATGTGATGCCGGAGTTTCAGTGAGTTGCTGCGAGCTGGCAGATGTCACGGCTCGGCCGCGGGCGAACCCAGCCCGACCGACGGCCAGAACCAGACCGCTGGTGAACACCGAGGCTGGGCCGGGACTTGGCCACGGATGAACAATGGTAAAACTAGCCCGGCCATTGGCCGGAACCAAACCGCTGATGAACGCTGGTGAACGGTGAGGCTACGAACGACCCGACCAACCGCCTCACTAATCACTAATTCCATGGCTGAACCCTGATGAACACGGATCTTCCGTGCCGCATAAACTCTTCGCGCGCCGCGCAGAAACGACATCTTTGTTACACAGATTTGAGTGCCAATGACTGGGGCTGCCGTCGTGGGTTTGCGGGAGTGAAGGCGCGCTATTGTGTACGGTGGCTCCGTGATTTGTGATTGGGAGGTTCAATGGCCAAAACCGCGGAGCTCAAAACAAAACCGAGTCGTCAGAGTGTGTCGGCCTTTGTGTCTGCAGTCGAAGACGTCCAACGGCGCAAGGACTGTAGCGAGTTGTTGGCGTTGATGAAGGAAGTGACCGGCGAGAGGCCGACGATGTGGGGTGATAGCATCGTCGGCTTCGGCACATATCACTACAAGTACGAGAGCGGTCGAGAGGGCGATTGGTTCGTCACTGGATTTTCCCCGCGCAAGCGTGACTTGAGCATTTACATCATACCCGGTTTTGCCCCATACGAGTCATTGATGCAGGAGCTCGGCAAGTTTCGCCTCGGGAAATCATGTCTGTACGTCAAGAAACTCGATGATTTGGATCGCCCGACTCTACGCAAACTCGTTGCTCGTTCGGTTGCGGATATGGGCCGGAAGTACGGGTGACCCGGCCGCACGAATTACGCGCGTTAGAAAAATGGGGTTGCGGGGTGTACTTCTATCTAGTGTGGCTGCGCCTCGGCCGAACAAGAGATTTGCGAATGAGGCTAAGTTTTTTGAATTGTGGGGTTCCGGCATGAGTCGATTGATTTTGCATCTGTGCTTCCTTTTGGCCATCGTGGCTCCGGTTGCGGCCGAAGATCTAGAGGTTGGCGAGGCTGCCGAACCTATTGCGGGAACCTTGGATGTCGAACAGGTTCAATCTGACGTGCGCGACCTTCTCGATGCGTCTTATGGCGGCGATGTCGAGGTCGCGCTTCGGCTGACCCATCCGGTGTTGATCAAGGCGCTCGGCGGTCGGGGGGATGCACGCAAGAGCTTCACGACAGCGATTGAGCGCGTGAAGAGCTTGGGCCTGAAAGTCCAGAGCTTCGAATTCTCAGGGGCGACTTCGTTCGTAGCGGGGAATGACGAGCGCCTCTATGCAATTGTCCCGACGCGGGTGATCGTGTCGGCCGGTGCAAAGAAATTGGTGAGTCGGAATTTCCAGATCGGTGTGCGCGAGGAAGAGGGTGGTGCTTGGACCTACATCGAGGGCTCAAAGTTCGACGCGGCGATCCGTGCGGAACACTTCGATGACTTTCCGGAGGAGTACAAGTTCCCAAAGACCTCGCGTGTCTTGCAGTAACGGCTCGTAACAAACACGAGGTCTTCCCGGCAATCCGCTCTCTGTGGGCATTGCTGTGGATAGGAGGTTTGGAGCGATGTCCCCAGAGTATGTCGATTATGTCGTCGAGCAGATGCAGGAGTCGCGGGATGTTACGACGCGTAAGATGTTTGGCGGACTCGGCATTTATGTTCGCGGAACGTTTTGCGCCATCGTCGGGTCCTCGGATCGATTCTACTTGCGGGTAGGACCGAGCAACGTTGACGACTTCAAGGAACGGGGGATGAAGAAGTTTCCCGGTGGCAAGGGCAAGGGGATGCCTTACTATGAGGTGCCGGAGGACGTATTGGAAGATTCCTCGATCCTCAAGGACTGGGTGACGAAGGCTCGTTTGGCTGCCATCGAGGCCAAGAAGTAGCTGATTGCCGACTTGCGCGACCCGCTACGGGAGCTTCCAAAGGCCGATACGTGAGTCCCAGAGCCCGGCAGCGATATAGACACTGTCGGGCGAGAGGGCAACAGATTGAACAATTTGCTCTTGCCGCGCATTTGCCAGCTCACGATCGTTTTCGATGTCCCATACGACGATGTTGCCGCGTTCGTCACCACTGGCTAGCGTCTTGCCGTCGCTGGCCAGAGCCAGGGCCCGGACCCAGTAGGTGCTAAAGCGTTCGCGCTTGAAGACGGGCTTCAGGTCTGACGACCAAACCTGAACGCCGCCCTTCGCGCCAGCTTGTGTTCCTGCGGCCAGCCGCTTTCCACGCTGCGAAAGCGCGATGCCCCACACCCCGGCGTTGGCCGCGGTCCCATCTTGAGCTGTGCTCGAGAGTTTCTTTCCAGCGCGAGTATTCCATACTTCTAGGCGCGTGCGATGGGAGTCGCTGTAGGTTCCTTCGGCAGCGGCCAGGACGGTGCCGTCCCCGGAAAAGGCGAGTCCGTTTCTCACCTCCATTTTGGTCGGCAGTGTTCTGAAAAGATCGCCGGTATTGATGTTCCAAACCTCGACCTTTCGATCTCCGGTGGTCAGAGCAACGACGGTGCCGCGTCCATTGACGGCACCGCGAACGTACTTTCCGGCGGTGACGACTTTTCGCGTTTGGTTTGAAAGTTGGACGAGGGCGATCTGATTGCCAGACTCACGCAAGAGCAAGGAGTCTATGTCTGGGGCGAAAGCGCAGATTTCGGTCGTATGGAGATCTGTCGGGGTAAATTTCCCGTCCATGCTGGCAAGGATGACTTTGCCGTCGGAGCGGCAGCCTACGAGTCCTCGTCCCTGTGACCTGAACCATAGTTGCACCAAAACGCCGTCCGGCCGCTGATCCGTTGGCGTAGGGCCGGGCTCGCCGAAAAGACCCACTTCCTGCAGCGCTACGCCGTCGCCGAACTCTCGAGCCTGGCAAGCGTTGATGGGAATCAAGAGTGCGAGTAGGAGTGCGAGGCGATTCATCTGTTCAAGCTGAAGGGTTCTCCGAGAACTTCAAGCTCGACAGTCGATCCAACTGTTCGCTTGCCGCAGCCAGCTTCCCCGACCGAGGAGGGAGAATTCTTGATCAGAAGATGATCTCGTCGGCGATCAACTTGTCGTATCGATCGGGTGCGATTTCGAGGATTTCTTTGAAGACGTGATCGTTGTCGCGTCCCATGACCGGCCCGGGTTCGACGGCGGCTTCGGTGCGGCTGGTCTTCACGTAAGCGCCGTAGATCGTCTCTTTGAAGCCGAGCGGGTGTGTAACTTCGATGTACGTTCCGCGTGCTTTGTAGTGGGGGTCATCCAAAAGGTCTCCGACATTCAAGACCGGTGCCGCCGCGACCCCTGCACCCTGTAGCTTTTCGGCCAGATCGCGGTCGTCGTGGTGTCTTGTCCATTCAGCTAGCTGCGAGTGCAGGGCCTCAATGTTCGTTACGCGTGCTTGCAGCGATTCAAAGTCGGGTTGGCTCGTCCAGGCGGGATCGCCCATCACGGACCGAAGACCGTTCCACTCGTCGTCGGTAAGCACGGCAATGCTGATCCATCGATCGTCGCCGGAGCACGGAAAGACGCCGTGCGGCGCTGCGGCGGCCAGCGGGTGACGATTGCCGATCGGGCCGGCATTGCGCCCGTTGAGCGCATAATCCATAAACGCCGGACCGACCATGTGCATGACTGCTTCCTGCTGCGAGTAGTCGATGTGTTGGCCCTCACCGGTGCGGTCGCGGTGGCGCAGCGCGGCGATCACCGGAAAGGCGCCGAGGATGCCGTTGTAGGGATCTGAGTAGGCGTTTTCGACAGGGATGGGCGGGCCGCCTGTGTAGCCGGTCAAGCTATCGAGTCCAGTCAGGCTGGTCAGACTCAGTCCATAGGTCCGGACGCTTTTCATCGGCCCGTCGAGGCCGGCAGCGGGCATCGAGAACATGATCGTATCGGGTCTCTCGGCCCGCAAAGTTTCGTAGCCGCAGCCGATCCGATCCATGGCGCCGGGGCCGAAGTTCTCGATGACGACATCGCATTTGGCTGCGAGGTTACGAGCGATCGCTTGCGCTTCTGGTTTCTTGAGATTGAGAGTTACGCTGCCGTTACCAGCCCAACATGCGTGATTCGAAAGTGAGCGATCGGGGCCGGGTTCGCCGCCGCCAAATGGTGGCAGCTTCCGAGTCAAATCGATGCGCGCTTTCGATTCGATCTTGTAGACCTCGGCTCCGAGGAAGGCCAGAGTCTGACCCGTCACCGGACCAGCCCAAACCCATCCAAAGTTGGCAACACGAATTCCTTTGAGAGGAAGATTCTTAGGCATGTCGGTTTTCCGTTCGATTGGTTTGATGCGCAGATGACGCGGATCCAAAGCCGCGCGGTGGGCGGAGAAGGCCCGAAAGCCCGTTTGTGTCGATCTGCGTCATCTGCGGATGAAGAAGTCCCTTGTCAGATGATGCCGTCGCTGCGTAGCTGAGCGATGTCGTCGGCGGACTTGCCGAGTTCTCCATAGACTTCGTCGTTGTGTTGGCCGAGTAGCGGTGCCGGGCTCTGCGGACCGCCGGGACAGGCCGGCATCTTGAATGGTGCTCCCAGGTTGCGGATTTTTCCAGCGACCGGGTGGTCTTGTTCGACGATGTAGCCGCGGCTCTGGAGGTGTTCGTGTTCGGCGGCTTCGCCGACGGTGAAGACAGCAGACACCGGCACGCCATTGGCTTGGCAACGCTCCATGATCTCCATCTTGCCGTGTTCCATGGTCCACTGTTCGATGAGTGGATACATTGCGTCGGAATTCTGGGCGCGACTGAACATGTCCTGGAAGATGTCCATCTGCATCCACTCGGGATCGCCCATGGTCTTGGCAAGACCGTTCCACTGTGCCGTCTCGAGACAGAGAATCCATACGTGTCCGTCCTTGCAAGGCATGATCGTCGCGGGAGCACCGAGAGACATGCCCACCCCGGTGCGTTTGTCGAACTTGCCATCTTGTGCGAAGGCGCCGATGTTTTGCCCGCCGACAAACGACGCCGCGATCGCCTCGGCGCAGGAAACATCGACGTGTTGTCCGCCACCGGCGTTGTCACGACCGTAGATCGCCGCCAGACCCCACGATGCGGCGGCGACCGCACCGAAGTAGTCTCCGGAAAACGTGCCGTGCTCGAGTGGAGACTCACCCGGACGACCGCAGTAGCGGCTGCTGGCCCCGGTGAGGTGGTAGGCGTTGAGGTCGTAGCCGTTCCACTCGCTGTACGGGCCGGTCTGACCGAACGGCGTGATTGAGATCATGACCAATCCCGGATTGATCTTCTCGAGTTCTGAGTACGCGAGTCCCCAGCCGCGCATTCGCTTCGGCAGGTTGTTCTCGATGAGCGCATCCGCGTCGGCGACCAACTCGAGGAAGAGGGAGCGACCGCCGTCTTCTTCGAGATTGAGGGTAACCGATTTTTTGGAAGTGTTGACGAACAAATGAAGGCCGCTCTTTTCGGGGTCGGGTTCATCGTCGGGGAAGGGCCCCCAGGTCCGTGCAACGTCGCCCTCAGGTGGCTCGACTTTGATTACGTCGGCGCCGAAGTCGGCGAACAACTTTGCGCAATACGGCGCCGACACCATTTGGCCGAGCTCGACGATTTTGATTCCATCCAGTGCTCCGGGCATCCGATTCTCCTAGTGCACGAGGCGGTGAAGGTCCAGTTGTGGGTGTTTGCCTGCCCGCATCGTAGATAACAAGAATTGGTTATCGAACCTATCGAAAATGGCATTATCGTGACGAGCAAGGTTAAACCTTGACTTCACCTGAGGTGCGAGACTATCGAGCACGCCATCGGACGGTCGGAACTGAGGAGAGACGCTGGGTGAACCCGACACGCTTGCATCAACTTTGGAGTGCACTGCATCCTATGTATAGGAGCGTACCGAAAGTGCGCGGCATATCTGAGCGAGCGTACAGATAGACTTCGAGACGGACCGAGGGGAACGCGAGTGATGTTAGCTGCACCGAGTCGTTGGGGCCTTCCGCGTGAATGAAGAAGTGACGGTGGCCGAGCGTGGCGATTGGCACGGCCCTACGTCGGCGAGAGCCGTCCTTGTCTCGCTGTTGGTAGCCGTGCTCTTGGCTACACCTGTCTTGGGACAGGGGCCCGGGTGTTGTGGTGATCTGAACGATGACGGTCGTGTTGGCGTTGCGGAGCTCGTATCCCTGGTGAAGGTGGTGCTCGGCCAAGATGAAGTCGCGTTTTCATCTGTTGGAAACTGCGGCGAGCTGAACCGAGTGGGAGGGCGGGTCTCGGTCGCGGTGCTGCAGCGCTCTGTGGTTTCGGCGCTCCGCGGCTGCGGGCGCTGTGTGTTCCCATTGAACGATATGCCGATGGAGTGCACTTTTCGCGCCCAGTTGTGGTTCACCACTGGGGAGGTCGAGGTGGGGTGGGCTCGGTTGACTAACGGTCTCGTGGCGATGAATCCAGACGACGTCTCTGATGGATTTTCCCACCATATTTTCTTCGGTGGTCTCATCGTCGAAGGAGTATTGGACCGGAAGTACATCACCAGAACGGGCTTCGATGGTTTTCTGCAAGTTGTTCCGTGGTATCGGGATACCGGCACCACGGCGGTAGGTGAAGTTGCTTTGGCCGATGGCGGCCGGCGGCTCGCTTTGGAATTCACGGAACCCCAGTGGCAGATGGAGCGCCTCGAAGGCTTTTTTGACGAGGAATGTCAGTGGTCCGTGCAGATTGGAGGTTGTTTATGAAGTGGACGGTCTTTGCGGTTTCATCAGTTTTCGTTTTGGCGGGGTGGCCAGGTGATGCGCATGGTGGGACAGTTACCGTTGAGCCTCCCGCATATCTTACTAGAGGGGTTGGGCTCGAGAACGCGACGGAGAAGGAATATCGCGAGGCTCTGCGTGGCCATGGCTCTTTGCCCCCAGCGCTGAGTGACTGATTAGGTTCGGTTCGTGTATCCCTTTGTTGCGAATGTCTCGACGTACAGCGTCGTGTTGGCTCTGGCGGTTCTCGTCGGCACGGCGGTGTCAATTGGCATCGCCAGTCGCCGAGGAGTGCTCAACGCGAATGTTGCGTGGGGACTTGCCTTGGTCGCTCTCTTTAGTGTGCTCGGGGCGAAGTTTCATGGGGTGATCGAACGTGGTGGCAACTTTGGGACTTTCAGCGCCGAGCTCAGTGCCGGATATCGGTATCAGGGTGGTGTCCTTGGCGCTGGTTTGGGAGTCTTGCTACTTCGCGGGCGGCTAGGGGGCTTGAGTCCCCTAGCCCTCGCCGATGTAATGACGCCGGGGATTGGCGTGGCGATGGCGTTCGTCAGGATTGGTTGCCTGCTGAACGGATGCTGCTCGGGGAAGGTCTGCTCACTGCCATGGGCCATTACATTTCCGGCGAATAGCCAAGTTTTCAACACGCATCTGCGGCACGGAATCCTCGAATCGTCGGCGGCTTCCAGCCTGGCCGTTCATCCCCTTCAAGCCTACTTCGGCCTCTACTCGCTGAGCCTTGCCGCTCTGTCGCTTTGGTTGCTTGATCGAAAGCGTTTCGACGGCCAGGTTTTCTTGGTGTACCTGACCGCAGCCGGTCTCGGAAAATTTGTGCTGGAGTCTTTCAGGTTCACGACCATCCCGGTGGTCCAGCAGGCTGCCCTGGTGGTCGGGGTGCTGGGCTTGGTGACCTTGGTCGCCATTCGGGCGCGCAGCGCGCGCTAGTTGCGAGAAGAGCTCGCGTATTCTGGGCGAGCTCGTTAGGCACTGTTGTGGTGGCGCCACTCACGGAAGTGGGCCATCGCAGGCTCGGTACACACGGTGTCGATGCCGCTTGATGCGCAGGCAACCGCGAAGTCTTCAATCGGTGCCGATATAGGTTCTGTCTCGTTGGGGTCCTTGGCCAGGTCAAAGTGTGTCGGCCCGTCGTGACGAAGAATGACTTTGTCGGCCCCCCCGATCCCGGCGACGAGGTTTTGGCGGTAGCGCTCTGCTGCGTGTGTAGCGTGCGGCGAGAAGAAGTGTTCGGCGATCGCGATTGGGTGGCGCTGTCGATAGTTGCTGTCGAGGATCGTGTCTTGCCAGGTGTGACCGAGCGTGGCGGCGCGCATCAAACCGAAGAGATCCTTGGTACTGACGATGTCCTCGACTGGTGCCGGCGCGATTCCTGGATGGTGCACATGCAGGGGGACATGCAAGTGTGTTTGCCACACCGATGAGTCGTGCAAGTACAGTCCATGATCGCCGAATGCTTCCCCGTGGTCGCTGGTGATGATGACCAGGGTGTCCTCGAGTGCACCCATTGCCTCGAGCGCTGCGTAAAACTCGGACAGCTTGTCGGACATCATCTCGACTGCATCGACATAGCGGTCGATCAGCAGTTGACGGTTTCTTTCTGAGAGTTTGAAATCTGGTGCTAGATAGGCGTGCCCCCCGAGCCGCGGAAGCACGAAGGGCATGCGGACCGCCTCTGCGAATCCGTTTCGGGCTAAGAGCGGGCGGATCATCGATTTTTCGACGGGCGGGTAGGGTGCGTGCACGTCGTAGAGGTTGGCGAAAATGAAGAAGGGTTTCTTCTGGACGCGAAGAGATCGAATGCGATCGATCACAATTCCGAGTGCTTCACGGTCTGCTGGGACGGTGGCTCGGGCGAAGTTGGCAAGGAACTCTCGGTTGTCTCGCTGAAGCGGATGAAAGAATCCGGTCGTTTCGATCTGCCTTCGAAACCGTGGCTTCGTGAGGGCAAGGACGACCGACATCACGTTGAGGCCCTTCAAATCCGATAGCACCAGGGTGTTGTGTTGGAACCCGCGGGTGACACCCGGCATCGTTCCATCAAAAATCGAGTTGCGGGTGACCAGCTCTGTATGAAATCCCTCTTTCGCCAGAAGCTCGGCGATCGTGGGTGAATCCCCGCGATATCCCATGGTTTGAAGGTGGGCTTCGTGCTGCGAGGGGAGGAGGCCCGTAAACATGCTCATGTGAGTCGGTAAGGTCCAACACTCGGTCGCATAAGCTTTCTGAAAAGTATGAGTGCGTGACGCTACTTTCTCGAAAAAGTTCTGTCGCTTGCTTCCCGCACTCAGCGCGAAGTCGGCCCGGAGAGAGTCTACGACGATAAGGCAGCAATTCATTTATTTCATTCCGTCCAGCTTGTGTTATGGCCACCGTCGCCGGGTTGGGCCGGATGCTCGGGAGTTCGTGCGGGGTATCGTGGACATGCCGGCGCTTCGGTGATTTGTGGCGGCGTGCTACCGAAGAGAAGGTTGGGAGTCTCGTCCGGGCGGGGCTCTATGAGAAAAAGGAGCACAAGAATGCCAGCGAGCGCAATCCTTTTGCCTGTCTTTGTATTGGGTCTCCTGTCGGTTGTTATGTTTGTCTGGATGGTGGCGACGCGGATTCCGGCAATGAGCAAAGCCGGCATCGATGCGCAAGAAGCGTGGGACACGTCGGCGCTGAAGATGTCCCTTCCGCAGAAAGTCTCTCAGGTAGCCGACAACTACAATCACCTCTTCGAGCAGCCGACCTTGTTTTACGCGGTGGCGATTTCGATCGCGGTGCTCGGGCACGTCGATTCGCTGCATGTGCAGTGCGCATGGGCCTTCACAATATTGCGGGTCGCTCATTCATTCGTGCAGGCCACCATCAATATTGTCAATATTCGATTTACCCTATTCCTACTTTCTTGGATTGCGCTGGCGACCATGATCGTTCGCGAAGTGATCGCGCTGATCTGAGCCCTGAGGAACGCTGAGCTTTTGGCGACTTTTTTCGACTCCTGTGAATACAATGGATAGCGGCCTGTTGCGCTGGATCGGAGTAGTTTCGATAGGACTGCTTTTTCTGGTGTTGTTGATCCAGAACCCGGTAACGATCTATGTCGGCAATCCCAACGAGGTCGTGATCTCGTTGGTCGCTGCTCTGCTTGTGCTGATCCCGCTCTCCGCGTGTTTCATATTGATCGGCTTGGCTCCACTCTTCTTGCTTTGCGGGACGGGGCTCCATGCGTACTCGTTTGCAGCGCTCGCCAGTAGCCTTGGCGTCTGGATCTACAGCAACTTCGTGCGGCTCGATGTCGGCGTTTTGGACGGGCAACGGCTCAACCTGGACTTCGGGTGGACGACGTACTTGTTGGAGGGGGTGACGCTTCTGTTGGGTGTCCTTGTCCTTTATTGGGCATTCCGCCGCTGGCCGAAGGTGCTGAGAGACTTTGTTTTCTTGCTCGGCGCCGTGGTCTTGCTTTCCTCGCTTGCCAGCGTTGTAACCACGCCGTTCTCTTTCGGAACCCTCGACAGCTCTGATCGCGCCCCGATCTATCGCTTCTCGCCGGACAAGAATCTTCTCATCGTTCTGATGGACACGTTTCAGTCCGACGTGTTCGCGGAGTTGGTGAAAGCTGACGCAGCGCTCGAGACGCGCTTCGACGGATTCACTTTTTTCCCGGACAACCTGGGTTCGGCGCCGACCACCTATCTGACCATGCCATCGCTGCATTCTGGGGCGGACTACGACTCCGGCACGATGCTGAAGGATTTCTATGAGCAGAACGTAGAGCGGGGCTCGTTCCTCAACGCATTGTCTGATGCTGGTCACGAAGTGGTCCTGGTTGGGCCGCGAACATTTGGATGCCCAGAGAAGACCGATCTGTGTTTGGAGGTAGAGGAGGTTCTCAAGAGCCGAGCGAGCGTGACGTTGCACGAAGTGGCCGGTTTGGTCGACTTGTCATTGTTTCGCGCAGTGCCGTTTGTTTTCAAGTCGTTTGTTTATCGCAACGGAGCTTGGTGGTTGCGCTCGATTCAGGAACGTTCGAACCATTTCGTCGTGTTGAGCAATCGACTACTCGGCGAGTTCTCCGAGCGGGCGAGTGTGAAGTCATCGCGGCCGACGACCAAGTTCCTGCACTTGATGAACACCCACCCGCCGTTCGTCATGGACGACGATTGCGGTTACCGAAGCTACGGGCGGATCGATTCGCGCGCTGCGATGAGCGTCCAGGCACGCTGTGCCGTCGACGAATTCACCGATACGCTGGAGCAACTGAAAAGGATTGGAGTCTACGATCAGACAGCGATCATGCTGATCGCGGATACGGGTTCGGGTGCGCGCAACCTTGGTAGCACTTACATGGGCAGCGACGGTCGGCCGAGTTATGCCGGGGCCGGGCTCGTCGGTGGAGCCAATCCGATCCTGCTGGTCAAGCCGTTGGGTGCGCGGGGCAAACTGAAGACCTCAGATGCGAGAGTCCAGGTGCGCGACATCGCCGCGACGGTTTGCGAGATGCTCGGTGATTGCGAGGGATTTCCGGGGACCTCGGTCTTCGCGGATAGCGCGGAGCGCAGGGCGCGGCGGGTGTACAGTTACTTTGTCTGGAAGAATACCTACCTCGGTCTCGACTACATCCCTGGTCTGGTTCAGTACCCGGTCGAGGGTCCACTTTGGGAGCTGGCCTCGTGGCCCGAGGCGGCGCGCCCGCTGTTGCGACTTGGCCAGCCTTTCGATTTCGCGAAGACTTCACAGTCAGCGGTCTATCGCGAGCAGGGCTGGGGCGGAATGGTCGATCATGGAACCTGGACCGATGGTCCGGAGGCGGTGGTTAGCTTCGAGCGTCGCGAGATCCGCGGCGCCCTCGACCTGTGGATCCGGGCGCAGGCGCGCGTCGGAGCGATCCATCCGCAGCAGCAGGTCGAGGTCTACGCCAACGATCACCTGCTCGGCGAGTGGACGTTAACGAATTGGCAAGCTCCCGAGGAGCGGACCTTCCGCATCCCTTCGGGAGTCGTAGCGAGCGCGGATCGGCTGGTGATCAAGTTCCGAATGCTGTCACCGTTTAAGACAGTCGACGAAGACGAACATCGAATCAGTCGCCAACGCGAGCTCGGCCTCAGGCTCGATCAGCTGCGCTTTGACCCAGTCAGCTGAGCATCGGACAAGAGAAGATCCGACCGAGCCGACACGCTTGAGAACGACGATCACTTTGCCGCGAGCTGATCGCGAATCTCCAGGTCGTGCGGCAGGTTTCGTGCGGCGAGGTAGAACATCAAGACGCCGCTCGATGCGATGACGCCGACGACCAGCATTGCGTAGCGAAGTCCGTCGTCGCCGTAGGTCTGGGAGAAAATGTCGCTCAAGTAACCGGCGGTCAATGGACCCATGCCGAGCCCGATCAGGTTGAGCACGAAAAATAGGATCGACGAGGTCAGGGCGCGCATGGCCGGCGGAACCAGCTCGTGCGAGATGGCGAGGGCGGGGCCGAGGTAGGTGTTGATGAGGATGGTCACGCCGAACATGAGGGCGATCACGACCGGTGTGTTGTCGAGCAGCAGGTACGGAACACTCAACGGTACGGCCAGTAGCCCGGCGATCGCCGGGATCCAGAGATACCAGCGCCTGTCGGTGCTTCCGAAGCGGTCGGCGAGGTATCCGCCCAACAGAGTCCCGATAATGCCGCCGCCGCCGCCGAACACCGCCAGGAGGAGCCCTAGAGTGCTTCCTTCGATTCCGTGGCTGCGGGCCAGGAAAGATGGGGTGAAGTTGCCGTTGCCGTAACCCGCGAAGGCGGTCATGCCGGCCCCTGCAGCGAGGTACCAGAACGATCGAAATCCAGTCAGGACTTTGAGAGTCTCTTGGAGGGTTGGCTTGTACGCCGCCTGCTCCGCGGTTTCCCATCGCCCACGTTGCGGCTCTTTCACGGTAAGGAAAAA
Source organism: Deltaproteobacteria bacterium (assembly GCA_029262455.1). GTDB lineage: Bacteria > Desulfobacterota > Binatia > HRBIN30 > CADEER01 > CADEER01. The sequence continues at coordinate 153,261 of JAJCZJ010000091.1, forward strand.
CCCAGTGGCGAAGACGATTCCTGGCAGGCCCACGACCATGAACGCCGCTCGCCAGCCAAACATTTGATCGATCGTCCCGCCGACGATGAAGCCGACGAAAATTCCGATGTGCACGCCGCTCGAGTAGATGGATAGCGCCGTCGCTCGCTTCTCCGGGGGATAGTAGTCGCTGATCATCGCGTGCGCTGGCGGGCTGCCACCGGCCTCGCCGATGCCGACGCCGATTCTTGCGAGCAGCAGCTGCGTGTAGTTCTGGGCCAGTCCCGACATCGCGGTGAGCGCGCTCCAGACGGTGACGGCGAGTGCGACGATGTTGCGGCGGTTGCCGCGATCGGCCCAGTAGGCGATGGGGATGCCGGCCGTGATGTAGACGAGCGCGAACGAGAACCCACTGAGCAGCCCCAGCTGTGCATCGCTCAGGCCCATATCGGCTTTGATGGACTCCTGCAGAATGACCAGGATCTGTCGATCGATGAAGTTGAACATGTACGCGACCGTCAGCATCGTCAGTGCGTAGGTTGCCCCCTCGACGGGTGCCGTGTTTGTCCCGGTCTTGTTCATCTTCTCCCCCGCGTTGGCCGGAAACCCAATTGGCCTGCCCGCCGGCTATCCATATGGTATTCCGCGCTGAGAATGACAGCCCAGAAACAAGATCGGCCGGCAAGCGCGAAGCTTACCGGCCGATTCTTTGATGATTTGGGTGGCGTTAGCCGATCGGCGGTGCCGGGCACAAAGCTGGCGCGGCAGTCTTGCGCTCCGCCTTGAACTTGTCCCTCTTGTCGTTCTTGGCTGGGCTGGGTGGGTTGCCGCTAGTTTTGGCGCGCGCTTCGGCGCACCATTCGATGGTCGTGCCGAGGCTCAGACGCACCGCGATGTTGCCCTGCGATGGTTCGTCGAGATCGTAGGCGAAGTTGGCCTTGCCGCCCTTGATGACGAGCTTGTCGCTCTTGAGGTTGACCAGTTTGATCGGCGCGTTGGCACTGGTGTCTTTAAACTTGTAACCGCTGCTGCCCGAGTTGCTCCATCCGGTCGACGGCAGCGAGATGGTGGTGAACTCACCACTGCCGTTCGTGTTGTAGACATGCAACGTCGCGCCGCCGCTGGTCGGGTCGCCGGCCGCACCGAACGCCGGTGGCACGATGCGGTTGGCCTGTGGATCTTTCTTGGTTGCCGACTTGAAGCGGAACTTGCGCTTGTTCGGGTCTGTTGGGGCCTGGGTGTCGTCTTTGAAAGTAAGCGTGGTGGTCGCCACCGAGACCGTCTGAGCGCCGCCCGGGATACTCAGGGTGTCCGCCGGGTTGCTGCCGGCGACAGTTTCGTCGGTATCGAAGAAGCCGTCTTCGTCGCGATCAATTCCCATGCGAGCGCCGAGTCCCGGCGGGACGCAGGTGTAGGTTGCGTCGGCGGCGGCGCTGGTGCCGGCGGACAGGCCAACGACGAATGAAGTCGTAAAGATCGGTTCCGAAGACAAATCGCTGCGCCACTGGTTGCTGCCGAGGTAGAGCGCGCCGCGCGGCACACCGTTGAAGACGCCTTTGCTGATCAGCTCGCAATCGCCGGCGTCGGCTTGCGCTACCAGGAGTGCGTGCCGGGCGTGGACGTCCCCGTTGGAGAAATTCTCTGGGGTGATGGTCAGCTGCTGTCCGACGATCGGTGCCAGGCCGGCGTCGAGGGTCAGCATGAACTCTTCGACCTCGCGGCGCAGTGCGTCTTGCTCGGCCGGTGTCCCGGGGAAGTTGAAGACGTTGGCACTGACGAAGCGGAAGAGAGTGTCGATGCCGCCGTCGTGCAGCACACCGAATCCGCGTACCTGGTCGCCCGTGAAGCCGCCGCCGGGTATGCCACCGGCGGTCGGCATGCCGAACATCCCGACCTTCTGGTACATGTTGCGCAGGTGCGGGACCTTGAACTCCTGCGTCTCACCTTCGAAGGTCGATCGGCCGTCACCGCCGAAGAAGCCAGCATTCAAATCGACCGTATGGCAGGTGTTGCAGGTAGATCCACCGTCGGTCGGGGTATTGAAGTAGAAAAACTCGCCGTCGGCGAAATCGCCGTTGGACAAGCCCTGTTTCCAATACGTCTGCTGTGAGTCGTTGAGAGCTTTCAGCGGATTGGGCGGATACTGCATAGTCAGCACGAAGTCGGTGAAGCGTTGCATCTCCTCCGTCTCGAGCTGTGCGTCGCGGCCCAGTAAGCCTGGGAAGGCTCCGTTGAACTCTTTGAACGCCAAGTCCTCGTCGAGGGGGTCCTCGCCGCTGGCCCCGCCAGTGCGATCACCGCGCCAGTGCATGGGGCCGTGGTTCGCCATGCCGCGCAGACTCTGGGTCGTCATCGGTCCCTTCAGTGGATGGAAGTCGTTTCCGGGTCCGCCCGACACGAAGGGATTGGGATTCGGGAACGTCGTGCCCTCAGGGTCTCCCAAGTCCCAGGCGAGACTGTCGAAGTCGCCGAAGATGTGACAGCTGGCGCACGCTGAGTCGCCGTGGCCGGAAGTACGAAGTGCGTCGTAGAGAAAACGCCGCCCACCTTGCACCAGTGCGGGCGAAGGGTCGAAGCGCAGGGAGATTGTGTCACTGACCGCGGAAATGCCGAGGTCGACGACGTTGAGGCGCTGCGTAAAGCGGCTCATGACGTAAAGGCGATTGCGCGCCTCGTCGAGGATGACTCCACTCGGACCTCCCCCGACGTCGATCGATTGGCGCATGATAGGGCCGGCGCCTTCGATCATCGCGGTCGGTAAGACGGCTACCTTCTCGGAGCCGAAGGCGACGACGTAGACGGTTGTTCCCGCGCTAGAGAATGCGAGGTCGAGCGGAAACGCCAGAGTTTGCTCGATTTCGTCCTCATCGCCCGGGACGACCAAGTAGTCGATATGATCGTTGAGGTGTCGCGGCGTAACGGTGGTCCCGTCGATGATCGAGATACGGCTCTCGGCGATGTGGCCTTTGACTCCCTGGGTCAACGCGCCTTCGATCGGGTCCATGCCCTCGAAGCGAACGTGGTTCCGCGCCTCCAAGTTTGTCACATACACTTTGCCGTTGGCGGGGTTCACGGCCATGTTGAATATGATCGTGCCGACGTCCGAAATTGAGTCGATGACGCTGCCGGTGTCCGCGTCGATACGAAAGACATCGAAGTCAGGCAGATCGAAGCGCACCACCGACGACCAGTCCTGATCGAGCTCATCGCGCCATTCTCCGGAGACCGGATCGAATTTGACGATCAGCCCGGTGTTGGGCGGCGTTGGGTAGTTGCCGGTCGGGTCGGCGGGTTTGTTCGGTGTTGCGCCGGCTGTGACCACCGGCTCGAGCACGGTCGTGGTACGACTGCCGGAGTGAAAACCTGCAGCGTACAGCGTTGCACCGTCGGGGCTAACAGCCAAGGCGCGGGGGGTATCGGCGAACAAGGTAATGATGGAGATGGGCGTTGCGATCGGCCCGGAGCCAGGAGCATCGGCATCGAAGATCCAGACATCGGCTCGGCCGATTCCTTCTGTGGTGATCTGCGGATTGCCTGGACGGTTCTGACCGCGGTGAGCGGCCGTGACGAAGGCACGATCGAAGCTGCTACCGCCGAAGACGATGTCGCGCGGTTCGTCGCCGACGTAGAGAGTGTTGGCGACGTGAGACAACGTGACATCGGCGGCATCGATTTCGACAATGCTGATACTGTCCGAGAGATGGTTGACGACCCAAACTTCTACGTCACCACTGCCATTCGTGCGAGCGGCGACGGCCACAGGCTCGAGTCCGACTTGTACTTCGGCAGCGAGTGCAAGTGTCGAACCGACGACGTCAAAGATCGCCAATCGGTTGTCCGGCGTATTGACCGCGTACACTCGGTCGCCGCTCGGGTCCATTGCCAGCGGCCGAACGTGGCCACTTTCAAAGTTGACGAACGATTGCCCCAGGGCAGCCGTCGACAAGAACGCCGCGACCAAGATGCCGCTCATCGAGCGAATCAGTGTTTGCATGTAAGTTCCCCTCTCGAGCCCCTTGGCGAACCCACCTGGCTCACCGAATGTCCATGAGCATGGCAGGCCTGAGGGTCCGCCGTCAATGTTTTTTGGGCGTTCGCCGCCAATAATTGGACGAAGTAGGCTCGAGCGTAGACAGATGTGAGCAACGGGCGGTTACGGTTTGTTCAATCTTCGTGCAGCCTAGAAGAACGCGCGCAGTGTGAAGCCCCATTGGAGCGGGGGGCCGTTGATGACGCCGTAACCGCTGGTGATTGGAGTGTCGATCCCGACGACGGCGTACTTTTCGTCGAGCGTATTCTGGCTCCAGAGAGCGAATTGCCAACGTCCCCCGTCGTCCTCGATGCCGGCGCGGAGGTTCAGGAGATGGGTTGGGCCCTGTGTGAGGTTAGGCTCCAGGTCCTGAGCTAGGTAGATGAAGTCGCGGTAACTGTACTCCAATCGCAAACGGCCGAGCAGGGGTGCATCGAAAAAACCGAAGTCACTCAACTCGTTGATGTACTGCGTGAAGAAACTCGATGTCCACCGCGGTGCGTTGTCGAGCTGCCGGCCGGCGAGATCCTGTTCGCAAAAAGCAGGGGTGCTTGGGTCGCTGTTTGCGAGTCGGGCCGCCCAGGTCTGGTCGGCCGTACAAGGAGAGTTGGGAAACGTGTCGTATTCGGCGATGTTCCAGCCCAATGCCGCACCGATGACAGTCGTTTCATGTGGAGCCAGGAACATGTCCGCTTCGAGGCCAGCGCTCGTGAGTTTGCCTGCGTTGGTTACGGTAAGCGCGGTTCCATCGAAACCCTGTGCCTGAAACTCATCGTAGATCGTGTAGAAGCCGGTGATGTTGGCGGTCAACATTCGGTCCAGCCAGGTCGTTCGCGCCCCGAGCTCGAAGTCCGTCGCCTCCTCGTCTTCGAATCTCGTGCTGACGCCCTCAGGTGTCCGCTGCTGGTTGAAGCCGCCGGACTTGAAACCGCGCGCGAATTTACCGAAAAGCATTGCGTCTTCGGTCACGTTGTAGTGCAAGACGGCCATCGGCGAGACGTTGTACACAGCGAGGGGTTCCTCGTTCAGGATGCGATCGGGGCCAAACGGGCCTGCGTCGATCTTGAGGGTCGCGATCTGGCTCCCGTCTTGCGCCTTTCGCTCGTGTGTTCCACGGACGCCGACAGTCAGGCTCCACTCGTCGTTGAAGTGGTACGTGCCTTGTCCAAAGAGAGCGTAGCTCCATGTGCGGTGGGTGTTCGTATCTCGGTTGAAGGCTTCACCGTTCTCGTCGGCGGTGAGGTCGAGGACTAACCCGACCGGCGACCCTACTGCCCGCCATTCTGGCAAGACGCTGATTTTCCCCAGGGTCAAATCCTTCTGGAAATAGTGGTAGGCGCCGATGACGTACTCGAAGTCTTCGCCTCCGGGCGAGACGAGCTGAATTTCAGTGGACCATTGGTAGAACTTCTCGTCGGTCTCCAGGAGAATCGCGTCGTAGCCTGAGAAGTCTCCATCGAGAAGGGAGTCGGAATCGAAGCGGCGATGGCCGGTGAGCCATTTGATCGAGTGCTCTCCGATATCGTAGTTGAGCTCGGTCGAGATCCCCCAATAGCGAGTAGAATTTCTTGTGTCGGCGTCCGCGTCGACGATTCGGTCAAACGGGTCGACGACGGCTGGCAACGGGCGGCCGGTCGACTCGGCGAGTGACCCGAGGAACAACTCCTCCGGTGCATCGAAAGGGCCAAAGGTGACGTCGAGACTCGGGGGTCCCTGGTAGGTGACGATGTCAGGCGCGCAGCAAGTGTTCTGGCTAGTCCCGTAGTCGGCGGAGAGCAAGAACTCGAGGTTGTCGCTGACGTCAAATAGGGTGCGCCAGCGGAAGCCGTTGGTGTCGGCGTCATTGCGACCGCCTCCGGAGAGGTTCCTGTCGAAGAAACCGCGCCTCGTGACGTAGCCGGCAATCCGGGTTGCGATACGGTCGTCGAAGATCGGCAAGTTGATCCAGCCTCGTAGCTCATGTTGGTTGTACTTCCCATAGACCACCTCGAGCATCGCCGCGCGATCATCGAAATCGGGCTTCTTTGTGGTGATGTTGAAGGCCCCAGCAGCGGTGTTCTTGCCGAAGAGGGTTCCTTGTGGCCCGCGCAGAACCTCGATCCGTTCGATGTCGAGGAGCCCAGCACCGGCGGCTAGCCCGGTCCGCCCTTGGTAGATCCCGTCGATGAAAACGCCGACGGCGGCGTCGATACCGGCGTTGCTTTGGTCGGCTCCGATGCCGCGGATTCGAATCGCTGTGCTGCGGGTATCGACGATCGGGTTGACCGACACGTTGGGTGCGTACTGTTGGATCCCGCCGAACTCCGTCAGGCCGGAGTCCTGAACGAACTCTGAGGTGAGCGCAGTGACCGAGATTGGGACTTCCTGAATGTTTTGCTCGCGCTTTTGCGCGGTGATGACGATTTCCTCGACACGGCCGCGCGAACGCGGTGCGGTACTTTCTTCGGCTTCGTAGCCGGCGTCCTCCTCGGCGCCTTCGTCGTCCTGACCGATTGCCATCGTTGCCAGGCTCAGACTTGTGAAAATGGCGGCCGCAATGGCGAGGAATCCTGCGCGTCGCGTCGCCGTGAGCGACTGTCGATCTCGCAGATCTCCCTCAAGATTGTTACAGGTTCTTGGACTCCCCATCGAAACTCCCCTTCAAATCCACGCCATTTCCGCGCCTTGACTTTTCAGCGGGCTGACCGTAGTGACGACTCACTACGATGTCAACCGATCGAGTTACCAGGGCTGTAGAGCCCCGTTCGCGCGCCAAACGAATGCCGGCGAACGAGCGGCGCCAACAAGTACTCGACGCTGCCGAAGCGGTGTTTTCGGTCAACAGCTACCGCGATGTCGGGACAGCGGGAGTCGCGGCCGAAGCGGGCGTTTCGGAGCCCACTCTCTATCGCTACTTCGACAGCAAGCGCGATCTGTACCTGGCGATGCTGGATCGCAATGCCAAGCGACTGCTTGCCGGCTGGCGGCGACTCGCTGAGGAGAGCCCGTCGGCGATGGGCGGCATTACGGCGATTGGTATCCAGTACTATACCCAGCTCAAGGAAGACCCTTCGCAGTTCTTGTTGCGTGCGCGGTCGCTACTGGAGACCGGCGACGAGATGGTTGCCGACCATGCGCGCAAGGTTTTCTGGGAAACGTTCGAGTTTATTGAAGGGATCTACAGGCGGGCCCGGGACGCGGGGGAGATTGCCGCCGACACGGATGTCAGGGCCCAAGCTTGGCTCTTCATGTCGATGGGCGGATTACTCGATCAATTTCTGCTGATGGGATTGGATCCGCCCGAGCTCGACGAGCTGGCGCGGATGATGGCCTTGGTGGGACCGCCGGTCGTTGCCGGTGCGCGGGTTCCCCCGCCTGCTGCCAAGCCGCTGGAGAACAAGAGTCGATGAGCGAGCGCATCAATCGCCAGGTCTTGTTGCGTGCCCATCCGGTGGGCGCACCCCGTGACACGGACTTCGAGTGTGTCGAAACTTCGTTGCCTGCGTTGGGCGACGGCGAGTTTCTCCTGCGCAATTTGTATCTCTCTTTGGACGCTGGATTTCGTCAGTGGATGAATGAAGGTGCCGGAGACGGATACTTGCCGGCGATGGAACTCGACGAGCCGGTCATGGGGCTGGTGCTCGGGAGGGTCGAGGAGTCGAACCATCCGCTCTACGCTGTCGGTGATCTGCTGATGTGCCGGAGCCGCTGGGAAGAGTTTTCGATCGCCGACGGCTCCGACTATATGTCGAAGTTGGCGCCCGATCCGGAGATCTCACCTTCTTGCTATCTCGGCATCCTCGGGCCAACCGGCCTGACAGCGTACTTCGGGCTGCGCGACGTTGGTCGCGTGCAGCCGGGTGAAACCGTGCTGATCAGCACAGCGGCCGGCGCGGTTGGCTCGACGGCGGCGCAGATCGCGAAGATCCGAGGCGCGCGCGTCGTCGGAATGACCAGCACCGATGAGAAGTGCAAGTGGCTGACTGATTTTCTCGGATTGGACGCGGCGATCAACTATCGCGCTGCGGGCGGAGTCGAGGCCGGGATTGCACAGCACTGCCCGCAGGGAGTCGACGTCTACTTCGACAACGTCGGAGGCGAGACGCTGGACACAGTGCTGGCCCACTTGAACGAGCGCGCCCGGGTGGCGCTCTCCGGTGCCGTGTCGACCTACAACACGTCCGAGCCGGTCCCCGGCCCTTTCAACATGTTCAAGGTGATCACGCAGCGCGCCATCCTGCAGGGCTTCATGGTCACGGACTACGTCGAAGAATACCCGGCGGCGATCGAGGAGATGACCGGATGGCTGAAGTCCGGCCAGCTGAAGAATGCTGAGGAAGTCGCGATTGGTATCGAGAACACCGGGCCGGCATTTTGCCGAATGTTTGCCGGAGGCAATCGCGGCAAGCTGGTCGTGCGCCTGACGGAGAATGAGGGATGAGCGTTTCCGACCGTACCCTCGAGTATCTTCTCGACCATCACGACGTGTGCAACCTGCTCTACCGTTATGCGCAGGCCCTCGATGAAAAGAACTGGGAACTGCTCGCTACCTGCTTCACGCCGGATGCAGTCGCGCTCTACGGAGAGGTGCTGGGTCGCAAGGATGGTTTCGAGGCGATCCGAGAAACCTGTCGCAGTGCACTGGGCAAGTTGGATTCGAGCCAGCACATTATCTCTAACCCGGAGATTGAAATCGACGGCGACCGCGCGACTTCGCGATGTTATGTTCACGCCCAACACACCAAGGCCGGAACGCCCGGTGGCGACAACATGATCATCGGCGGGACGTACCTCGACGAGATCGTCCGCACAGCGGATGGTTGGCGCATCCAGCAGCGCGAGTTGCGGTTTCTGTGGCAAGAGGGGAACCAGGCGATTCTCGGCTAACGAGAGTCTTATTCCTTGGGGACGCAACCGATGCCGGTCACGAACTACGAGAAGGTCGACGTATATCCGCTCGAGCCGGAGGTGCAGGAGCAACTCCTGAGCGAGCAAAACGAGTGTGTCTTCTGCTGGGGCACCCGCGATCATTGGCCGATCGGCATGGTCATGAGTTACGTCTGGAAGGATGGGCGGTTTTGGCTGACGGCGGCGAAACAGCGGGCGCGGATCGCCGCGTTGCGGCGCGACAATCGTGTGTCGCTCGCGATTACGAGCGTTGGCACGAGCTTGGGGCCGGCAAAGACAGTCACCGTCAAGGGGCGATGCAATCTGCTCGATGATCGGGAGACCAAGGACTGGTTCTACCCTGCGCTCGCCAGCGCCATCGTCCCCGGCAGTGACAAAGGGAAGCTGGCGTTTCAGTCGATGCTGGATTCGCCGAACCGTGTAATTTTCGAGGTCGTTCCCGAAAAATGGTTCTCCTTTGACTCGATAAAGATGATGGAAGACTCGCTCTTCCCGAAAGTGTGAAGGGCAACGATGCAAGATCTCGCGGGTAAGGTAGCCGTCATCACCGGCGGCGGTTCGGGGATCGGTCGCGGTATGGCGCATGCTTTTGCCGCGGCCGGAATGCACGTCGCGATCGGCGATATTGAACTAGCGGCTGGGGAACGCGTTCAACGAGAGGTCGAAGAGATGGGGATTTCTTCGATAGCCGCGAAACTCGATGTCGCCGACCGCGACGCGGTCGGGAGCTTTGCCGACAAAGTCTTTGACAAATTCGGCGAGGTGCACCTGCTTTGTAACAACGCTGGCGTCGTCACCTTCGATCTGATGGACGATACCAGCGACGCTGATTGGCGCTGGGTCATATCGGTCAATCTCGAAGGCGTGATCAACGGGATCCAGGCGTTCATGCCGCGGATGAAGGCGCAAGCCGGTGAAAAGCACATCGTCAACACCGCATCGATCGCCGGGATCGGGCCGCACGAAGGGATTGCTCCGTACGTCGCCACGAAATACGGCGTGGTCGGGATCTCCGAGACGCTGCATGCCGAACGCGAACATCACGGCATCGGATCTTCGGTCCTTTGCCCCGGCAACGTCCATACACAGATCGTCGCCAGTGGGCGCAATCGACAAGACGATGTCGGTGGTCCGGACAGTCGTGTGCACCCCGACGTCCAGGAGCAGATCTCGGCTGGAATGGATCCGATGGAAGTCGGGCGCATCGTTCGCCAAGCGGTGATCGATGATGATCTCTACATCTTCACCCACCCGGATACGCGGGAGATCGCCGAGAAGCGTTTTGCAGCGATCCTTGCCGCTTTCGACAAGTGCGCGGCTCGTAGCGCCTCGTAAATCGACGCTTCACTCTGAGGAGAAGTACGCATGTCCTACCGAATGTTGATCGACGGCGCCCTCGTCGACGCGACTGCGACAGACGATGTCATCAACCCGGCAACCGCGGAACCGTTTGAGAAGTGTCCGCGGGCAACGGCCGAGCAGGTTGACCAAGCAGTCGCTGCTGCCGTGCGCGCGTTCCCAGCGTGGCGCAAGGACGAGGCCGCGCGGCGTCGGGTATTGAATGAATGCGCGACGGCCATGCAGGCACGTGCGACCGACCTCGGCACACTGTTGTCGCAGGAGCAGGGGAAATCCCTCGAGCAGGCGATCGGAGAAGTCTTTGGGGCCTCGATGTGGTTCGCCGGTTATGCCGCCATGGATACAGCGCCGGAGATCTTGCAGGACGACGACGACAAACGGATCCAAGTGATCCGCAAGCCACTCGGCGCGGTGGCAGCGATTACGCCGTGGAATTACCCGATCATTCTATTGATCTTCAAGCTCGCACCGGCGCTGCTTGCGGGCAATACGGTTGTGGCGAAACCGTCTCCGTTTACTCCACTCAGCACACTGTTGCTCGGCGAGATCCTCAAGGACATCGTGCCGGCGGGCGTATTGAACATGGTTACGGGCGGCGCACATGTCGGCGCCGCTTTAACCGAACACCCGGACATTCGCAAGATCTCGTTTACCGGCGGCATCCCGACGGGCAAGAGAGTCATGGAGAGCGCCGCGTCCGACCTGAAGCGTGTCACTCTGGAACTGGGTGGCAACGATCCTGCGATCGTCTTGGAAGACGCCAATCCCGCCGATGTTGCCGAGGGGATTTTCTGGGCAGCGTTTCAGAACTCGGGGCAGCTCTGTATGGCAATCAAGCGCCTCTACGTGCCGGAGAATTTGCACGATCCGCTGGTCGAAGCGTTGGCCGAGCAGTGTCGTTCGGTCAAAGTCGGCGGCGGTCTGGAGGAGGGCACGCAGCTCGGGCCGCTCAACAACAAGGCGCAGTTCGACACGGTGCGCCGCATGGTCGACGACGCGGTGAAAGATGGCGCGAGTGTCGCTGTTGGCGGCGAACCGCTCAGCCGACCGGGGTACTTTTATCCGCCAACGCTCGTCACAAAAGCGCGGGGCGGGATGGAGCTGGTCGACGAGGAGCAATTTGGAACTGCCTTGCCGGTGATTCGCTACCGCAACCTCGACGATGCGGTGCGACAGGCCAACGATTCGCACTACGGACTGAGCGCCTCGGTTTGGACGTCCGATGTGGCGCGCGGTGAAGCGATTGCGCGGGAGATCGATGCCGGCACGACCTGGGTCAACCAGCATTTCGATGTCAATCCGCTGGCACCGATGGGCGGCTTTCGTTGGAGCGGCATCGGACGCGAAAATGGTCGCTGGGGATACGAGGGCTTCACCGAGGTCCAGGTGCTGAGCACAAAGAAGTAGGCGAGAGCGACGCCATCGCGGCGCGTCGAGTTGAGAGGACGAGGGCCGTCATGTCGAAGATGATCGTCGAGAAGGATCGCTTCACGAATCGCGCGCAGGTGATGGAGGATATTCGCGACTCGGGCTACTGGCCGACGACCTTCATCTCCAAGCCATCGCCAGAGTTGCCGGTGCACTACCACAACCACGATATCCTCGGTTACGTCATTGAAGGCGAGACCTATCTGCTCGACGAAGATGGCACGAGAATCGAGATTGGCCCAGGTGACCGATTGGTGATCCCGAAAGGAGCCTGGCACGCCGAGGGCGCGGTGCGCGAACGCGTCCTCTACATCGTGACGACCCGTGACCCGATCCCACTCCTCGAGGCCGTAATGCCACAGGAGCCGAAAGGACCATTCCAGTCGTTCTGATACGGAGGGAGAGGCTCCTGCCGAGCCGCGTTACGGTGAGAATCTTACCCATGGAGGGAGAGGCTCCTGCCGAGCCGCGTTACGGTGAGAATCCTACCCATGGAGGGAGAGGCTCCTGCCGAGCCGCGT
>JAJCZJ010000092.1 GCA_029262455.1 Deltaproteobacteria bacterium
TGTTCACTGCTTTTCCGGAACCAGATGCGTTCGGGGTGCATGAGACTCCCGAAGGGCTCCAGCACAGATCGTCAACGGTAACATTTCATCCCTTGCACGGTCAATTGCTTCGACCGGCCTGAGGGCGTCCATAGATCTTACATCGACCGAGACAGTAGGGAACTCAACAAAACCTTCGATGTGCCTACATGCAAGGAGAAATTCAGACAATCAGTGCGTTCTGGAGCAGCTCGGCCCCACGATCGCGGGCCACAAGTAGGCGACATAGTCTTGAATTGCTAGGATCATCCATCTGCCTCAGAGGAAGTGCGTCCCTACTCATCGGAGCCAGCCTTGGAGAACGATCGAATCCAAAAGGCACTTAATCAGCTCGGAGTCGACCACGGAACCGAAGCCCTCACGAACCCCAAGAGCTTACGGGGATTGCTAAACGACGCCCTCGGGGGAGACGCCCGCAAATGCGTACTAGACGTCAACCTTCTCGTGACTGCCCTTGAGGTATGGGTTGCATCGGACATGCCCCTCCCGCGAACTTTCGATCCTGGCGTTAATCGCCGAGTAATTGCCCAGTTGGTAAGCGAGAGAGGCCTTTCTCGGGACCACGCGCTGTGGGCAGTGAATTGCCTAGCCGAGACTGTGAGCGGAGGGTCCCCGCCCTGCAATCAACAACTGGGACTTCCACAACCCCCGCGACCGTCAGTTCCGGACGGGCGCGGTCGGTCCGCAACGTCCGTTCGCGTCGTGCTGATTTCTATTGCGCTGATCGGATCCGGCGTTGGGGCCCGCCAGCTGCTCGCAGCAGGACAGACGAACGACGCCCCGCAGCCATACGAGGCCTTCGCTCTCGGCAGTGGGGTGATCGTACGAGCAGGGCCCTCAACTCAAGCCGAAAGGGTCGGATCCGTTGCATCGGGCGGAAGCCTGGAACTCACTTGCGCTACCCACGGCGAACTCGTTCAGGGAATGGTTGGGGAAACCTACGTATGGAACCGGTCCATCGAACCGGCCGGATTCGTATCGAGTGCATATCTTGAGATAGAGAATCAGGGAAAAGGACTCCCAGAGTGTCCCGATAGTCGTCCTTTCGTAGCCTCGAGTACCGGACAAGTCCCATCTCTCAACGAGTTACCACCGGAATCTCCGGCGACCGCTTCAAGCCCCGGTGAACTCGGCCAGAACTAAGTAGGTCCGACAATCTCGGCCCATACCGGACCCGCCCGGAAGCGGATTCCGGGAACAAGCCTGAGCGCACTGCCCGGCAGACCCTCCTGCACGCGGCCGTTCAGCCCCGTTGCCTTCCACGAACCGGGTCCCAGATTCTTGAGCCCCCTAAAACCTTCCTTGGTCGGGTGCGGCACTACCTTGGCGACAGGCGATCCGAAATCATAATCGAGGGCAATGTGGTGTCGGTAAATGACCGTATCGTCATTGAGAACTACCTCCCTTGCTGCGATGGAGCTTTGTCTTATGCCGCGGGTTATCCTCAGTCTCAGCGGTTCCGGCACCACAGAGCTACACGACCAACAAACAGTCGGCTGCACAGCGTCGAAGAAATTCTCCCGCGAGCACGTCGGGCAACGCACAATGCTGTCCCGAATCCGAACCATGTCGGAACGCCAGAGGCTGTCCGCCACTCTGCCGTTTTCCGCATCCACCAGTCCCTTTCCAAAGGATTGACTGAAGCGATCCCGCAGCAATTGTGGATATACGGGCCAAAGAGTCAATGGCGCATCCTGATATCCCGCTACCGGGCGGTTCGAATCGTCGTAGGGATCGAATATGAAAATCGGGCTGATCCCGAAGACCTCAAGCTGCGCCTGGGCGTCCCAGATGTCGAATGTAAGCGCCCTTCTGCCCTCGAGTGGATGGTGGTTGATAAATAAGAAGAACAAGAGCACTGCCAGCGAGAACTGATCGGTACGGGTACTCGGCAGAGCCTCCCCGGTCAGGATTTCAGGGGCCATGAAATACGGCGTGCCCAGGACCTGAGAATCATCCTCACCGTCAATGCCGACGTTATCGACATCGCAGATCAAGATTGCTCCATGCTTGGGATCGAGGAAGACGTTGCCAAAGCTGATGTCTCGATAGCAAAGTCCGCGGCTATGAAGCATTAAAAAGCTCTCCGCAAGGTGCAGACCCACCGTGCAGGCGATCCGGAATGAAATGTCCCTGCGGCGAGAAACCACATCGGACATTCTCACGAAGTCGGGATCGCGGAGCGGCATCAGGTATCCGAATCCGGAGATTCCCTCTATCGACACTAGGTCGATCGGCCACAAGAAGCGCTCGCTCGGAGCGTCCTGATCCAGGAGGTACTCAAGAGCCCGCCACTGTTCATCTGTGGCCGCAGCCGGGTGATACCACTTGAGAGCCAGGGTCGAGCCCTGATCATTTTCGACCTTGAAGACGGCACCCTGGCTGCCTTCTCCAATACACTCGACCACCCACCAGTAGTCCTCGGTGTTTACCGGGTCGACTCGGGTACCCGCCGGAACAAGGGCTTGCGTGGTAAGCATTGCTAGTTAATCTAATAGCATGTCGGTGCAGAGGTGCTTCGAGCCAAACCCGTGGTAGCCCGCGCCGAACGCCCCGGAGGTGGTCTCGCCACCCGCCCTCTACATTTCGTTTGGATTGCCGATGCGTCGGGCTCGATGGCCAGTGACGGGAAAATCCAAAGTCTCAACAACGCCATCAGGGAGACGATTCCCCATCTCCGGCAGGTGGCCGAAAGCCACCCGTTCGCGCAGATGCTGGTCCGATGCGTGGCCTTCTCCACCGGGGTTCGCTGGCACATTCGGGAGCCGACTCCGATTGAGGATCTGACATGGAAGGATCTGAGAGCGGGCGGCTATACCCATATGGGCGAAGCACTACAGGAAGTCGCCGCCGAGCTGAGCTCACCCTCTATGGAACGGAGGGCCCTGCCCCCCTCACTCATTCTCATCTCCGACGGGCAGCCCACGGACGACTTCCAGGCCGGCCTGGACACGCTCCTGCGGCAACCCTGGGGAAGGCAGTCCATCCGGCTGGCCATTGCCATCGGGCGCGACGCGGACGTGGACGTCCTTCGCCAGTTCATGGGAGATTCTCAGCTTGCTCCGGTTTCGGCAAACAATCCCGAGCAGTTGGTCGCGTCTATTAGATGGGCGTCGGTCGTCGCAAGCCGGCTATCTTCCGAACCCACCAGGGGATTTGCTCAGGCCCAACTGGGCCTTACCGGGCTCCCCGACCTTGAGGAAACCTGGTGACCGAAACCCTGAGTTCAGCCTGGCAGGTGGTTTCCGGAACGAGTCTCGGTGGGCACCACCTGATAACCGGTGTCCCCAACCAGGATGCCGTCCTGGCCAGGTCGGCTGATCTGGAAGGCAGCCTCCTTGCGATCAGCGTTGCGGACGGGCATGGGAATGAATTCTGCTTTCGCAGCGATGTCGGGTCGCAAGCAGCAGTCGAGATCGCAACCCGCCTGGGGGTCGCCTTCCTTCAAAAACACGGCCAGCAACCCGGTGAAACCCTGTCCGCCGCAGCTACCGACGAGCTAATCCCGCTCATTGTGCAGGAGTGGATCACGCGGGTGACCGAACACCGCACGCTCCAACCGCTGACCGACCACGAGCACACCTTCCTCCTATCTGCCGGTGCGGACAGTTCCCTGCTCCCCTACGGGACCACGCTGTTGCTCGCCCTTCTTACCGACCACTGCGGATTGGTTCTGCAGATAGGGGACGGCGACGCCATCGCTGTGGATTCCTGCGGCAGAGTATTGCTACCCGTTCCGCCCGACCCGGAGATGGTCGCAGGCGCAACCGCATCTTTGTGCTCCTCCCGCGCCTCTTCCCAGTTTCGAGTTGGACGCATTGACCCGGAGCAGGGCCCCATTGCCCTTTGGGCACTGGTGACGGACGGATACGGCAACTCTTTCAGCGACCCCCAGTGGCAACGGCAGGTTGGTACCGACCTACTTAGGCACCTAAGCGAAAATGGCGCGGAATGGGTCCAGGAACGAATCGGTTCCTGGCTGGCTGAATCCGCCAGCACCGGAGGAGACGACGTGAGCATGGTTCTTGCGGTCAGGAGTGCTCCGCGATGAGCACGACCCCTTCGGAAGTTGAGTTTCGCATTCTCGGCCCCCTCGAGGCCCTGGCAAATGGCAAACCCATTCCGCTGGGGGGCGGCAAACAAAGGGCCCTTCTGGCGCACCTGCTCTCCGAACCCAACCGGGTCCATTCGATCAGCCACCTGGTGGGCGCCATCTGGGATGAGGATCCTGATGAGGCGGCGCGCAGCAAACTTCAGGTTCACGTCTCGAACCTGCGCAAGGCCTTGACCCCGGCCTCGGCGCTCCTCGGCAAAGATCTGGTGGTTACCCAGGCGCCCGGGTACAAGATTCAGGTCACCAATGAACAGCTGGATCTACTGACTTTCGAAGCACACACCCGCTCCGCCCGCAAGAATCTGGAGAACAATGACTTTATCCGCGCCAGTTTTCGCTACGGAGAGGCGCTGGGGCTTTGGAGGGGTGAGCCGCTGAGTGACCTGACCGACGATTCATTCGTCCGTCCGGTCATTGCCCGGCTGCGGGCAGCCAGGACGGAAGCACTGGTAGGCCGCATCGAAGCCGATTTGGCACTCGGGCGCCACAAAGAACTGGTCGGCGAGCTGGCAGGTCTGGTCGCCGCAAATCCCCTGGACGAACGCGTTTTGGGATTGTTGATGATTGCGCTTTACCGCAACGGGCGTCAGGCCGACTCCCTTTCCACCTTCGCAGCCTACCGCCGCCGCCTGGCGGACGACTTGGGGCTCGATCCCGGCCAGGGGTTGTGTGACCTTGAGACGCAGATCCTGGCCCAGAGCCCCACCCTCGAAGCGCCGCAGCCCGGACAATTCGACACTGCTATCCCCACTTTGCTGCGATCCACCCTGGCCCGGCATGCAGCCCATCTAATGGTCGACGGAGAGAGGGTTGATCTCGACAAGCCGCTAATCACGATTGGGCGACGCCCGGATCAGGACCTTGTCCTCAAAGATCCACACGCAAGCCGCCAGCACGGCGTCATCAAAAGGGATGCCGCAGGTTTTCGGTATCAAGACAAATCCAGCAACGGGACGAAGATCAACGGGCAATACTCGACCGAACATGTCCTTGAGTCCGGAGATGAGTTGCTAATCGGCAACACGACCCTGAGATTCATTCTGACTGCGGACGGATAGTTGCCTGCAAATTAAAGCGGAGGCCTGATTGACCCCTAACCTGAATGCCGACGACACGCACATCCGGGCGGCATTGACCACCCTCCTGTCGGATCAGGGGACTCAGATCGCAACCGGGGCCCGCGTCAAGGGCCTGCTGAACGACGCCCTTGGACAACATGCGCGAAGCCATGTCCTGGAGGTCAACCTACTGACTGCGGCGGCCGCATCGGGAGTGTGCGAAGAACTGCTGACATCCAGGGTCCCGCCTCAAAAGCTCGCGCTGAAGCTATCGCGAAGGCTCTCGGCCGAACAGGGGGTGGCAATCGAACACGCCAACTGGGCAATCGACACCTGGGCCGAAGTTCTGGGGGGGTCGGGTCGGCGCGCAGACAAACCGCTGCTGCGGACCCGCACCGGGCCAAGGCCTACGGAAAGCACCGGGGAACCGGGAGCCCCCTGGCCCGCGATACCGGGGTTTCGGGATTTTGTTGAGATCGGCCGGGGCACCAGCAGCATCGTCTTCCGGGCGACGGACACGAAGATCGGGCGGGATGTTGCAATCAAGGTTCTCAAGAAATCGGCCGGCCGCGACCAGTTCGTTCTGGAGAGCCGGGTGATCGGCCAGGTAGGTCAGCATCCCAACATCGTCCAGGTCTTCGACAGCGGTAGCGCTCCGGACGGTTCGCCCTACCTGGTAATGCAACTCTACGATGGGTCGCTCAAGGACAGGATCGACCGGAGCGGGTCTCTGCCGGTGCAGGAAGCCATTGAACTGGTGGCCACGATCGCCGATGCAGTCCACTTTGCCCACTCCAAGAAAATCCTCCACTGCGATATCAAGCCGGCCAATATCTTGTTCTCGGAGCACGGCCCCGGCCTGGCAGACTTCGGCGTTGCGCGAGTGGGAGCGGATCAGGCTGGGTCAGGCCTGTCGCCCCTTCACGCGGCCCCCGAGTTGATCCTGGGGGAGGCAGCACCGGACCCCCGGGTTGATGTTTGGTCTCTCGGCTCTACGCTTTACACGGCGCTGGCTGCCAATCCCCCCTTTCACTCCTCGCGAGCCGAAAGCCTTCCCGCATATCTCGCCCGGCTGGAGACCGCACCCCTTCGTCCCATCCCCCGATCCGACGTCGATGAGGGGCTGATGGCAGTCATCAAACGATGTCTCTCCAAGGATCTTGCGGGTCGCTACGCCAACGCCGGCGAGGTGGCGCGGGCTCTGCGCCGGGGATTTGCTACCTCGGTCGACCCAGGCCCCCCACCGGAGAACTATCAACCGAAGCCGACCCTCGTTGAGGTGGCCGGCGAAGAAACGCTCGTCCGACCGCCGCCGCTCAACGCGCCACCAAAGGAATCGGTTCCTGAGGAGCCCACCGATTCCCCCAAGACTCCCCGCCGCTGGCTGCTTCCTGCGGTTGCTTGCGTCTCACTCCTTCTGAGTGGATTGGTGGTCTTCTTTGCCTCAAGGCCTAAACCACCCGGACCCCCTCCCCCAATCGATCCGGCATTAGATCCCGGACCGCTGATCGTGGAGGCCGATGGCACATCCGCCACTCTGCGATGGACCGATCCACCTGGGGGAACCGCCCAGTTCGTCGTCTTCTACGCCGATTCGGGTGACTTGAGTGAGGCGGCTCCCATCCCGGTTGCGCAAGGGGTCACCACCCATACCGTAAGAGACCTGGACCCCGATTCCGGCTACTGCTTCAGGGTCTTCGCCCTGGCAACCGATGAGAACGATCAGATAGTCAATGACTTCGCCGACGCCGGCCTGCGGGGGTGCGTCCCCGAGGAGCCGGATTCCTAGCGGCCGGCCGCTTCATGCCCGCAACCAGAACCCGGGGGTCAAGGGCGTATCGAAGCTTCGCGGGCACGGACCGATTCGCGGCCAGAGCCCGCTTGAACTCGTCCGTGAGCCGCCATGCCTTTTGTGCGGAGGATTCGGCAGCCGACTCCAAAGAGAACAGGGCGTTGTTGGCCAGAGAGCCCAGGGGCATCAGAATCTCCGCCTGCTCGCGGCCCACGGACTCCCGGCAGTAATTCACGCAGTCGGAAACCGTCGAGGACGGCGGAATCACGACGCCGCTGCCCCTCATCTCATCGACCGCCTGCCGCCAGGCGCCTACCACCCGCCGGCCGGCACGGCCCGTCAGTCTCGCCTTCTTCAGACGCCGCCTGGCAAAGACAATCCCAATAGCCAGCAGCGCAACTATCGCTGCCGCAGCAATAAGGGCCAGGCGCAACCAACCGACCAGCGTGCGCTCACTTGCCTGGGTTATTGGAGCGGTCCCCTCGCCCGCCGGATCCGGGACCTGTGCCGGGTCGATAGCAGGTTCCTCCGCTTGACCGGCCTCCACAATGAGAGTTCCTGGAACAGGAGGCCTCGAGCCTTCAACGGCGGGAGGAGATGGATCAAACGGGATCCATCGTTGATCCACCGACTGCAGTTCCACGTAGGCGTGGGCGTCCCCGGCACGAACGGTCCAGGTGGACCCGGTCTGCTGGCCGGCATGGAATCCCACGACCACCCTTGCGTTCATCCCGGTAGCGTTAGCCAGGAGGGCGAACGCAGAGGCAAACTGCTCCGAGGTACCGCGTCCTCCTCCCGTGCCCCCTCCAAGGAATTGCTGGATCCGCCAGATGCTGCTGCCCGAGGGCGCTTGGGGATCAATACTCCTACCCTCCTTCAGGTATTCCTCAATGGCTCTAACTTTCTCACAGGGCGATGCCTCTGCGGCATCGAAAGCATTCACCACATCTATCAACTTCTGAGGGAGGGTGCCGCCCTCGGTTACCGGCGGGGGTGACGAAATGACTTGCGCACAATCGGTTGGGCCCGAGTAGAGGGTGGAGGTCAACGAGTAGCTCGATCCGGCTTGCAGACCTCCGGGCTGAACCAGAACACCGGTCTCCTCATCGACCAACAGCCCCTCGCCGGACGCCCGGATTGGACGATCCGCCGCCGGAACCCAGATGCCGGGCAGCTCAACCACCTCGACTCGATACTCCAGAGGTTCAACCGCCGTCTGCTGGGACGGGGCGGAGAGAGCGCCGCCGAAGAACTCCAGGTTGGGATCCGCGTACCAGCCGGACTCCGGGTCGTAGCGGTCCAGAACGGCCAGCCTCCAAAGCGCCGGTCGGTCGGAGGTCACCTCGAATAGGACCTGGTCCGGCGTCAGCGCCCATCCGCCCAGACGGGCAAGGGGGTTTACCGAAGCCAGCTCCTCCGGGCTCACCACATCGAGTCCGGCCTCGTATGGGTCGTTCGCCTGAGCCAGAGGCAGCCCGGGACCCAGTAAAGCGGCCAGCAATGCGCAGGATCCCGCTACCAGCAAGCCGGTGACCGTCGATTGGGTTACCCGCTTGAAGCCGGGTTCGGTGAACGCCCGGGTGCCGGCTCCGGGAGCATCCACGTTGACAACGTAGGCAGCCAGCAGAACAAAGCAAAAGAGCCCCGCCGGCAACAGGCCAGCACCATCGCCCCTGCTCCCGAAGAACACGGCCGACCCCATAAGGACTACCGGAGGCAGAAACCCGGCCTGAGACAGTCGTGCCCGCAGGGCCGACTCCACCCCGGCAAGAGTGCACAGCCAGGTCAGCATGGTGGGGAAGGCCAGCAGTTCGGGGTTGCTGGTAACCGGCAGGGTAGTCGTCAGGATGCGGCTCCAGCCGGAAATCAACGCTTCAAGAACCAGGGCAGGGCCGCCGCCGGTCACCAACAAATATCCGAGAAGAAGGACGACCGAGAGCATGCCGGAGACAGGCAGGGGCTGCGGGCCGGCGGGCTTACGGGTGGCCCAAATTGCAAGTCCCGCAGGAATGACAACCGCGCCCACCAATCGAATCAGCGAGAGATTCCAGCCGAACACCCTCTGGTACTCCAGCCCGCCTATCAAAGCCGCTACCGCCACCAGCCCCGCGATCGCAACTCGACCCGTAATGCGGATGGGAACCTTCAACGCAGCACCTGACCGGTCCAGGATTGGGCGAACCCAGCGGCGTTCGTCACCCTGATCGAGCGTACGTTTACCCCGGGTGGAAGGACGATCTCCTGTGCTTTGGAAGTCACAAACCCAATTACCGCGTCGTTGTAGCGGCGCGCCAACCCGGCCAGAACCACAATCTCCTCGGTTGAAGGAGCCCCCGTAAGAATGACCAGGGTGTCGCCCCGCCTTTCGGTTCCAAGCCGGGAGATCTGGACCTTCAAGGGATCGCGGACAGCCGACAGCCCCAGTTCCGCCAGAAGATCCAGCAGGGATCCCCTCCTGGCCGGCCCTCTGCCGCTGGCTGCCCTGCCGCAGGTGGTTAGCAAACGCACCGGGAGTTGAGATCTACTCGCCGCCGCCAGCACGCTCGCGGCAGCCTCGATCACTTCCTCGAATCCGTCGGCATCATGTGACGAAGCGCGGGTATCCACCAGAACCGTCATCTGCGGAAGGCTGGTCTCAAGGTTCTCCCGCACCATCAGGGTGCCGGTCCTGGCGGTCGAGCGCCAGTGGACCATACGCATGTCGTCGCCTCGCTGATAGTCGCGCAGAGCATGGAACGCCACCCCGCCCTGGGTGACCCGGTTTGAGGCAACGCCGTCCAGGCTCTTGATGCGGCCGGCGGGCATGCCCCCAAGCTGGTGGACGAAGGGATGGACCCAAAGCTTGTCGAAGCCCCCTAGCTGCCTGGCCTTTCGCCACAGGCCCAGTGGGTCCGTACGCGTGATGCGCAGTGGGCCCACCGGGTACACTCCGCGCCGCTCCGTCGGCAACCGGTATCGCTTGACCGTGACCGCCGACGGGCCCAACCTGGGAACATCCACCCAGATTTCGGTTGAACCGCAACTCTCCAGCACTCGAAGGGGGGCGGAGGCCAGGGAATTCGGGTTTGTGATCCGCAATTCTCCGAACGCAGGGTTGCCCCGGGTGACCCTGCTGGGTGCGATCACCCTGGTCACCTCAAGATTTGGGCTGCGTAGAATCCAGAAGACGCCGGTCCCAAGAGCGAGTATGGGGGCCGCCGCCAGTACCACCAGCTCAACGTAGCCCAGCAGCACTCCGACTGCGTAAACCAGGATCGCCATGGTCAACAGGGCGCGGCCACGCCGCGTGAGCATCCTCTAGTCCTGGGAGGTAACCCGAGGTACCGGAACAGCGGCCAGCACCTGTTGGATGATGTCGGCCGGTAGAACTCCGCGCAGCTCGGCTTCGGGGTGCATGATCATTCGATGGGCGAAGGCTGCCGTGGTGAGGGCCTTGATGTCCTCAGGCAGCACGAAACTCCGGCCGTCGGCCAGGGCGCGGACCCGGGCGGCCCTCATCAAGGCAATGCTTCCTCGGGGACTTACTCCTAGCCGTACTTCGGGAAGGTTTCGGGTGGCCGAGGCCAGCCCAACGATGTAGTCCTGTATCTCCGAAGCAACGGTTACGGCTGCCGCCTGACCCACCATCTCATGAACCCGCTCCACGGTAAGCACCTGCGGCAGTGAATCAATGGCCGCTCCCTCGTGGTAGCCACCGAGGATCTCCCGTTCGGATTTGGCATCCGGGTACCCCACCTCGATCCGCAGCAGAAAGCGATCCAACTGCGCCTCGGGCAGCGGGTAGGTGCCGTCAAGCTCCACCGGGTTCTGAGTAGCGATCACAATGAACGGCCTGGGAACCTTGTAGGACTTAGAATCCGCAGTCACCCGCCGCTCCTCCATAACCTCCAGCAGCGCAGCCTGGGTCTTGGGAGAAGCCCGGTTGATCTCGTCGGCCAACACAATGTTTGCGAAGACCCCGCCGGGATGAAAGTCGAACCCGCTGCGCTGGGCGTTGAGGATCGTGGCGCCGGTCACATCCGTCGGCAAAAGGTCGGGAGTGAATTGAATACGGCGGAACTGCCCCCGAATAGAAGCCGCCAGCGCCCGGGCGATAGATGTCTTCCCGGTCCCAGGGACGTCCTCTATAAGCAGGTGCCCCTCGGCGAAGAAGCAGATCAGGCCAACCCTAAGAACCGAGTTTTTGCCGCGGATAACCCGCTCCAGGTTGCGGAGCAGTTTGTCGAAATCGGTGTGGAAATCGCCCCTATCTATCATCTAGGTTCCGAAGCATCACTACCTCATTTCATGTTGGTGCATCAGAAACTCACGCGGTTGGATTCAACGCCGTTGACGACGACCCAGACCTGGCTATTCAAGACGCCGTAATGACAAACCGCCGAATAATCATTGGGCGTGCTGTAACTGTAGAACTGGCCCGACCCGTTTTGGCAAGATACCGTGCGAGAGCCCGGTGGGAAGTTGTGCTTGGTAACTGTCAGCCGTCGGCACGTGGCCGAAGGCCTCGAATCGCACGGCTCCGACTTCCCCAAGCCGAGTGACACGCTGGGTGGCGGTGGCGGTGGCGGTGGCGCATCGTTCGTCCTGGGAGAGACCCTGTTTGAATCGGTAGTTCCGAACTGGTTCTGCGCACGAGCGAAGATCTCGTAGTTGGTGCTGTACGCCAAACCCCCCGTGCTGCCGGAGACGCTTCCCTGGCAAGGTGCCGGTCCCCAGATTTGGGTGCCGCTCCTAAAGACCGTGCATGTGGCCGCACCACTGCTGTTGGCATTGAAGCTGTAGCTCCAGTTGATGGTCCGGTCTCCGGCTGCGTTGGCCGACACGGAAATTGCGGGGGCCGTCCCAGGGGTGGCGGCAAGGCTGGCCGAAGCGCCGGTCATCGTCAGGCCGTTGGCCGATGTTCGCGCTGTCACCCCAAAGGTGTAGGCAACCCCGTTGGACAACCCGGTGAAGCTGGTGGAGGTACCCGTCAAGTTTTTCGATTGAAGTCCGTTGGTGCCGGTCACCACATAATCGACAAGTGTTCCGCCGTTAAGGTTGGGGGCGGTCCAGCTCAACTGGACGGTCTGCGATGAACCCGTTGCCGTAAAACCTCCGGGTGCGGCGGCGGCCTTAGCCATCCTGATCTCCGCGCTGGGCGCCGACTCTATGCTGACACGTTCGAGGTCATTCAGGGCGACTACTGTGAACGTGTAGCTCTTTCCGAGTTCCAAACCACCGGCGCCGGCAGCGGCGCGGAAGGTTGTTGCAGTCAACCCACTTGCAATCTGCTGAGCCGCACCGGAACCCTCCGAAGCGCTTACCGAGTAGCCGTTAATCGGGCGCCCCCGGCCGTTGGCTGCTTTCCAGCTGATGTTGACCTCTCCGCTAGCCGTTGCCTTTGCGGCAACAGCGGTCGGAGGTCCGGGGACCTCCGAGCTTGGGGTAGCGGGCTCAGATTTTCTGGCCGGTCCCTCTCCTGCCGAATTAAGGGCGGAGACGCTGAAGGAATATGTCGTGCCGTTCGTAAGGCCTTCGACGGTAGTCTCCAGCGCGTCATGGACTATCTTTTCCTGGGTGCGTCCGCGATCGGTCCACTGAATCTTGTAGTCCAAGGGGACCGGCCGAAGCCCTCCGGTCCATACCGGATAACTCGTAGGCTGAGTCCAGGAGATCACGGCAGATTGGTTGCCTGCGACGGCGGTAACAGAAGCTGGGGCGTCCGGAGCCACCTCGGGCGCGGTGGGCGAGGACGCGGGTGCCGGCGGCGGCGGCGGCGCATCGGGCCCGGGGACAGGTGAAACGTCTGGTGGATTCGGATCATCCGCCCGGTCCGGGTCTGAAATCGGTTCAGGTAGGTCCACGGGGGCTGGCTCCACCACGTTGTCCGGGACTTCCTCACGGCCTTTATCAACCTGACGAAACTTTCCGTCCGGTCCGGCGACAAAAGCTCCCTCGCCTTTCGTGTCGTCGACCCATAGGAACCCCTCCTCAACCCGCAGCGAGAACGGCCCGTTTCCGATCTTCCTCGAGCTTTCAACCATGTTTCCTGCGGTATCCAGGATCAACAGCTCGCCGGCCGTCAGATCCGGCACATAGATGCGATCGCCGAAGGTCACCGGCGGCCCGAACTCGTTCCCGGGCCGGCCGAGGTCGGTCCGGGAGGGTTGATCGGGCGTAGCGAGGACCAGCACGCCGGCAGAGTTGGCCGCGATCGGCAAGGTCTTGCCTTCGATGGACCGTGAGATCGCAGGACTCTCGTTGCTGCGGAGCGGAATCGAGACCGGCTTGGCAGGGGTACGATTCTTCAACGTCACAATTGACTGGGCACCAAGATCCACCAGTGTCGGGGCTCCATCAACTGCGGCCAACTCGAACTGCGGCCCCGGATTCACCTTCACAGAACCACGAACCAGTTTTTTGGTTGACTCGTCGTAGTGGACCGAAATCAGCTGGCCCGCCTTGGCATCGGCCACCCAGGCTACGCCCTCAGAATCGACAACCGCCCTGGTCAGGGGATTCCCAAAACTCAATTTAGACAACGGAGTCAGGCTTGAGGCGTTGAATACCTCAACCGAACCCTTGGCCTTGTTGACCACAAGCATGCGGCTACCCAGCGCAATCACATCCACACCCTTGCCGGCAATCTGCTTGGACACCGAAATCTGGAGATTGCTCAGATCCAGACGGCTCGCTTGGCCGGTCCGGTCGTTGATAACAATCGAGTGCTTGCCTACCCTCAGCACCCGCAGCTCGCCGTTCTCGCCGCCGGGAATCTTGACTCGGGTATCTACAACGCCCGACGCACCATTGGCCAGCATCACGACGCCGTTCTCGTCGTCGGAGAACCAGGCCTTGCCGTCGAGAAGGTTGAGAAGAGCGTTGCTGGCAGGTGCGCCATAAACGTATGCCAGAGTCCCCATCAAGACAAAAACCGAAAGCGCTGCGGCGACAAAGGCCCGCGAAGCGCGCCGGCTTTCGAAGCGTTTGGTCAAGGGAATGGATACCGTCGCCATAGGTGGTGAAATATACCAGAGGCATCTGACACCCGATTTCGGGATTAAGCCGGCCTTTAGTAGATCCTTAGCGTCAGGCGTCCCCAGACCGCGTCCGTCGTAGGGATCGTCGAGATAAAGCCACTCCCGACGGCTTCAACCCCTGAAAGAGGCAACTGCGGCCAGGTGACTCAACGGCGCGACCCGACAGTTTGGCCTCGGAACAGAAGCGGGACTCTTGGAACTGAGGACGCAGCAGCTTCTCTTAAGCCGATGCTGCCGGCGAGTGGGAGCGGACGCCCCCGGCCATTCGCGAAGATGAAATAGCCCAGTGGGCTATTTCACTTTTCCCAATTCTTCATCGGTTAGGACATCCTTTCCGGGGGCTGCTGCCCCGGAAAGGATGGCTGTCAACAGGGTCAGTCCAGTCCAAGCGCTGGCCTAGCGAGCGACCCGCTGAACATCGGCGATAGTGCACTCCACCTCTTCCACATTGAAGAACCATTGCGGGCTATTGACGACGATCGATGTCC
The DNA here is from genome assembly GCA_029262455.1 of Deltaproteobacteria bacterium. Classification (GTDB taxonomy): domain Bacteria; phylum Desulfobacterota; class Binatia; order HRBIN30; family CADEER01; genus CADEER01. The sequence continues at coordinate 14,511 of JAJCZJ010000092.1, forward strand.
GCTGGGCGGCGGCCAAGGCTCGGGCTTCGCCAGAACCGGTGGCTAGCTGGTTGCCGCTGGCTTTGTTGGTGAAAGACACAATCACTTGGTAATCAGCATTGGCGTTCCCGCCATTCTCGATTGCCAGGCGTGCTTGCGTGTACGCTGGATCACCGCTGCATTCGGTCAGAGTTACGTCTTCTAGCCCGGATCTATTTACTCCGCATGACGCCTGAAAAAGCCCGAGAAAAAGAACTACGATGCCAGTAACTTTCCGCATTCTGAATCCCCCCAGGTCTGCAAAATTGGTCCTGCGTTCGACCCCGAGGATGTCCCGTTCGCCGTTGAATTTGGGTGACGGTTCCTGACCATTGCCTATGCCGAGATCCTATCCTCTACCGGTGACAATTTCGCGACTTCGGTCTTGAGGTTCTCCACCAGGATGGGCAGTTCCCGGTAGCCTTTCACCCGGCGGAACTTGGCTGCCGCCACCTCCATGCCGGCGGCCGTCCAGCGCTCCACCATCTTGCCGTTGCGCCACCTCTTCACGTTTCGCATGGCGGTGCGGGCGACCGAGAACGACGACTCTATGGTGTTGGTGTTCGACAGCGTGGGCAGCAGGCTCTCGGGGATCCCAAGCCGGTTCACAGTCAGCGTCTCGGCCATCCCCTCCCGCAGTGAAGCCGCCGCTCCAGGGTGGGAGATCTCGAGCTTGTCGGCGAGGGCCTTGAGGGCAGCCAGGGCCTTGTCCGGATCCGGCTTGGCGTAGGCCTTGGCCAGCTTCTTGCTCACCGTGGCATGCTGCTCCTTTGGCAGATGCTGAGTTATATTCCGGCGCTTATGGAGCCGGCAGCGTTGTACCAGCCCCAGATCCCCGAAGACTCGTTTGACCGCGGCCCGCAGGCCCTTGCCGCCGTCGATCACCACCAAGATCCCCTCCGTGGCATCCAATCCCCGCTCTACCAGGCCGCTCAGCAGCCCTGAACAGACCGCCTGGTTCTCGGTCGTGCCCTGACGGATGCCCAAAACGTGCTTGTTGCCGCCTCGGTCAAGCCCCAGCGCACACACCATCAGGTGATCGGCCATCTCGATCCCGTCGACGAACAGCGCGCAGATCTTGAGCTCGGACAGATCCTTGCCCAGCAGCTCATCCAGCGCCACCTTGGTCCGGGTGACGAAGCGGCGTGAAACAGCTGACTTTGAAGTGGCAGAGGTCGCAAGATCCTCCCCTACCGGTTCCAGCCCGATGCCGTAGTTGCGGGTGGACAGCCCGGCCAGCATCCGCCCCAGTGCCATCTCGCCCAAAAGCTCGTCATCACCGGCCAGCGCCTGCCAGACGGGCAGGGACAGTTCTTCGCCTGCGATGGACCTGACCCGGGGGCGGTCCACGGCTACCTTGCGTCCCCCCAAGATGACCGATGAGGGCTGAGCGCCGTGACGGTTGGCGCTGCGTCCGGTGGGGTCGTGCTTGCCTTTGGGTCCGGCCAGCCCGGACCGGTCCTCCTCGAGCAGGGTCTTGAAGACCTCAAGCCCGACCCCTACGGCGAAGCCGAGCAGGCCCTCCTTCACCTTGTCCGCCAGGTCGGCCAACTCGACGCTGACCTGCTCCGGGAGCTGAACCTTTCGCTCTCCGGGCTTTCGTCCAACCGGTATCCGCTGTACGTTCTCCACGACGGTTCCTTTCTATTGACGTAGCCCCGTCTCTACCACGAGCTGGTAGGGACGGGGTGGAACCGTCACTTCAAATTTCAACTAAGTCGGGGACAACCTCGTTCGACCCCTTCGATGCGCTGGCTGAATGCTAGGGGGACCCACTTAACGTCCCCTTAGGAAGCGACTAAGAATGCGATGGGATAGATCACGGCAACCTTGAAACCCGCTGGACCAAAGGATCAGTCGCAACCGGAAGGTGCGCTGTGCAAGCCCAGAATCTGTGGGCGGCTCCAACGGGGAGCGGATCCGTCTGGAGCCGCAGCGCACCGGGAGGCGTGGCGCAAGCCGCCCGGACAATGTCCCCATTGGAGCGATCGCGGGCTCCATCTCATTTGACCAGTTGGGGGGCGACTATTGACCGTGCCCAGTCACTTGTAGTCTTGTGGCCCCGTGATCTTTCGAAGAATCAGCCTCCTGGACCCAGCGACCGGCGTCTCCGTTGAGGCTGTGGTCAATGGCGATGAACAGACTCCCCTCGTGGACGTTCACGCCGGCCTCGCCCGTCTGGCCCCCGTCCCCGGCGACCTCTTTCTAAACGGCCGGCCGTTTCCCGCCGAAGGAACTTTGGGTGAACTGCCGCTTCCCGACGGGGCAATCATCGGATGCGGCACCCCGGTATCGGCCCTGCGAATTTCCAGGGCCCCAACCGAGCTCGAATTGAGAGTAGTGGGCGGACCCTTCGCCGGCACCGTCTTTCCGCTGACCGAAGGCATCCACGAACTCGGCCGGGGTGAGGTAGATCTTCGGCTTCCGGGAAGCGACCGGTTCCTCGGCCGGCGCCAGCTGCGGCTGACCGTAGGCCCAGGAACGGTAGAGATCGAGGACCTAGGCTCGAACAACACCACTATCGTCGAAGGTGAAGAGCTTCGTGAACCCCGGGCAATAGAACCGGGCACCCTGTTTCAGGCAGGCAACTCCTTGCTGTGCATCCAACCGGCCGCGGCCCCCGAACTGACTCTGGTCGACCTGGGCGCCGGACAATTGGGGCTCAACCGCAAGTTTCGCTCCGGCCAGCCGGACCTGCCCAAGAAGGTTCAATTTCCAACCGAACCCCAGGAATCAGAACGGCCCAAGCTCAACGTCCTGATGATGATGGCCCCGGCGTTCGGTGCCCTCGTCATAGTGCTCATCACGGGCAGGTTGATGTTTCTCGCTTTCATGGCCATGGGCCCGATAGTAGGCCTGCTCACCTCCACCTCCCGGCGACGGGCCTGGGATCGCAAGAACGCTAAGGAACGACAGCAGTACGAACAGGACATCGTCAAGGCCAGGCAACTCCTGCGCAACCTTCGAATTCAGGAGGTAAGGCAGCAGCGGGAAACCGCTCTTGACCCGGCAGCCACACTCCAATGTGCCCGTTCCGCCGGCCGGGACCTGTGGTCAAGAAGGGCAAACGACAAGGATCTGTTGGTCCTCAGGCTGGGCAGCACGCAGCTGCCCTCGGAGATCTCGGCCTCCGACGAATCGGAGCCGGCGGGCGAACTGTGGATGGCGCCCTTGACCGTAGATTTCGGCGAACTGGGCGGGGTCGCGTTGACCGGTAACGTCCCAAGGAGCCGGGCACTGGCGCGGTCGCTCGTCATGCAGGCCGCCACGTTGCATTCTCCGGCCGAGCTTCGTGTGGTCGTGTTGTGCAGCGAGGACGCCGATGACGACTGGGGCTTCGTCCGGTGGCTGCCCCACGCACGATGGGCCGCCGACGAGCAGTTCGTTTTGGTGGGAAGCGATTCCGGATCGACATTCGGACGCATTGAGGAGCTGCGCAGCATTATCAAACAGAGGCGGGAGGAGAAGTCCAAGCGCCGGAACGAGCGCTCGCTGCCGTTGATTCTGGTTGTCTACGACACCGCCTCCGATCTACTCGGCGAGGGAGGCGCGGAAATTATGCGCGACGGTCCGGCGGTGGGCATACATGCCATCTCCATCGATGAAAGCCTGATTCCGGAAGGGTGCAACGGATCGGTTGCCCTGGAGCAGGTAGGCGACCGTTCGGTAGTCGAGCGCGCCGGACGACCTCGCAAGGAGGGCGTCCTGGTCGATGGCGTGACCCCCGCAATCTGCGATCTCACGGCACGATGCCTGGCTCCCATAAAGGTTATCGGGGAGAAGGGGGCCCAGGAGCTACCGGCCAACCTGCGCCTGCTTGAGTTACTAAATCTCGCGGTTCCGAGCCCCGATGGCATCTCTCAACGATGGGCCGCTCAGTCACGCAAGCCCGATGCTGCGGTTGGCCTGTCGGCCGGGGGACCGGTAAAGCTCGACCTGACCCGCGACGGCCCCCACGGGGTGATCGCAGGGATGAGCCGGTCGGGCAAGAGTGAGTTTTTGAAGACCCTGATCGCCAGCCTGGCGGCCAACAACCACCCCGACGATCTCTCCTTCCTGTTCATCGACTTTAAGGGCGGCAACGACTACCAACTGGCAGCGCAACTCCCCCACGCAGTCGACCTTTCCACTCAAACCGATCCGGCGGGCTTCGAACGCGCCCTCCGGCTGCTGGACGCGGAGATCTTGCGGCGCCAGGAGATAGCCCGTGGTTTGAAGACCTCCACCCTGGAAGGCTACTGGGCCGAGCAGGCCAAACGTCTGGAGAAGACCGGCATCCTCGGCCGCCTGGTCGTAATCGTCGACGAGTTCGCCGAGCTTGCCCAAAAACAGCCGGACCAACTCGATCGTCTGGTCAGCGTGGCCCGTGTGGGTGCGGCTTTCGGGGTTCACCTCCTGCTGGCCACCCAGCGCCCATCGGGGGTGGTTTCGGGTCAGATCGACGCCAACGCGCCGCTGCGGGTGTGCTTTCGGACCGCCAGCCCGGAGCAGAGCATCGACATCATGGGCACACCGGATGCTGCGGCCATCGCAGAGCGACACCGCGGCCGGGGGTTCAAGCGAGCGCACCAGCAACCACCCATTGAGTTCCAGTGCGCCCGGGTGGGCAATGCCCGCCCTGGGACCGGACCCATTCAGCCACTTCAGGTCTCGGTCTCCCACTTCAGGGCCCTGGGACATGCCCCGGCGGCCAAGCTCGCCGTCGGTGAAGTTGCCGACCCGGACACCGATATGTTCGACCTGGTGCAGGCCATCAAGCAGGCGGCGGCCGACAGCGGCTGGACGGAAAACGCGGTCCCCTGGCCGCGGCCCCTGCCGTCGGTGGTAAAACTCGGCCGGCTGGCCAAGATGTCCGCTGCCGACTCCCGCCTGGCGATCCCGTTCGCCCTTCGCGACGACCCCGAGAGGCAGGCCCACGTGCCGGCCCCCATCCTGCTGGGCGCCGGTCATGTAGCGATAGCAGGCAGCGGCGCCACCGGGAGGACCACCGCCTTGCGCACCGCCGCCATCGGGGTGGCATCCGCCCTGCCCTGCGACGAGGCCCATCTGTACGGCCTGGACTTCTCGGGCGGCGGGCTCAGTCTTTTGACGAAACTCCCCCACTGCGCGGGAGTTGCCTCTTCCGATCGGGAGCTGGCCTCCAGAATCATCGAACACCTGGAGCTACAGGTCAGGTCCCGGCGCGAGAAGCTCGAACAGGTCGGCGCGGCGAATCTGACCGAGTACAACTCCCAGGCCCGGAGCCCGCAGAGCCGGCTCCCCTGGCTGGTTCTGCTGATCGATGGCTGGGAGATCATTCACGAAGAATCACAGACCGCAGCCGGAGCCCAGATGCACGACCGAATCCTTCGGCTGCTGGGCGACGGCCAGCGCCTGGGCCTGCAGGCCGTGGTTGCCGGAGATAGGTGGGTGGCGATGGGACGCGCCGGGCGCTCCTTCTCGCATCAGTTTCTGTTGCGCTTCAACAGCCCGGGCGACTATGACGCGCTGGGGGTTTCGTCGTCGAAAGTACCCGAACAGATGCCGCCCGGGCGAGCGCTCTCCGACGGCCGGGTCCACCAGATCGGGACTCTCGGTGACGCGGCGGGCAGGCAGACTGCGGAATCGTTCGACAGGCTTGCCCAGCGCATCGGTGGCCGCGATGCCGGCGTGGAGCGGAGCCGGCGCCCCAAGAAACTGGCCTCACTTAAATCTCAGGTGGATCTGAAGGTTCTGACCGACTCCAACCCCCCGCCGCCCGGTGCTTTGATTCCTGTCCTTGTAGGCCTGTCTGCGGAATCAGGGGACGCCCTGTGGATGGATCTGGCCGCAGAAGCACCCGGATTTGTCGTGGCGGGACCCCGCCGCAAGGGCCGATCGACTGCACTTCTGGCCATGGCCCGTTCGGCGCTCAGTACCGGGGTCGCCGTTGTTGTGCTCACACCCAAGAAGTCTCCGCTGTTAGCTCTGGCCGGCGCTCCCGGAGTTCTGGGGGTGCTCGGAGCCAATGACATCGCCACTGCAGATCTGGCTGCGCTGGGCACTGCAGATCGCGTGCTGGTCCTGGTGGACGATGCGGATCAGATCGATCCCTACCATCAGGGGCTCACCGCTCTGGTCGGGCAGGCTCGCCCCGGTCTCGCAGTGGTGGTAGCCGGTCCCACCGAGTTTCTGAAGAATCAGATGAGCGGATATGTTCCGGGTGTGCGCCGCCATAAGTCGGGTCTGATTCTGTGTCCCGACAGCCCCTACGACGGCGCCCTCATAGGTGCCGGGAACCTGGATCGAGCCTCCCTCTTCGCAACCCCCGCCGGCCGGGCCCTGCTCGGCCTGGCCGGCGACATGACACTGATTCAGGTTCCAATGACGGAATAGCTGGAACAACAAGACAAAAATAAACAACCTGAGAAACCCTTATACAAGCCTAAAGCTACTGATAATGCGGTCGAAGACGGCTTCCAGATCCTCAAACTCGCGAGCAGGAAAGGCTTGGAGGACAAGTACATACATACATCTGCGATCCCCCATGAGAAAGAAATGGGAATGGATTCCTTCGGAAAGACGGGTCGTCGGACCCAAACGTGTAGAGATAGTGCCAGCCTCCCGAGCCGTTGGGCCCCTACTGGGCATCACCCTCCATAGCCATCTCGTTCGTTGCAAAGCCATCCATTAAAAGGTGGACAACCAATGTGGCCCGGCCTTAGAAAGGCCTGTCTGATAGAGAAGTTTGTCAGCCGGTCTCTCCCAGACCATGAGCTACCGCCCACGAGCGTGATGTCTATCCCGCCTCCATCGGAGAAATCGAGTTGAACCATTTCTCCATCAGACTTTCTCCATGCGCCGTAGAGCGCGTTCGGGAAGGACTCATCCGCTCCAACACATCCAACAACACCCGCGACCACAAAGGCGGAGACGGCGACCCCTATGAGTCACCGAAAGAAGCTCGCCTTAGGCATCAGTAGGAGACGAGCCGTCCTGCTCGGCTTCGAACTCAAGAGTCTCGGCCATTGCCTCGAACAGTTCGGTGAACTCGTCGGCCAGCCCGAGGCACGGAGTCCGGAACGATAAGACCGCCAGACCTTCTCCATTTGCGATCGGCAGGTAATAGGTCAAGGCGTAGATGGGAATCGGTTCTCGCAGTTCGGGAACATTGAAGGTCTCAAGAGCCTTTAGCTCTACGGACGGCCCGGCCGGCAAGAAAACCTGAGCCGGGTCCCGGAGGTAGCGACTCCTTGTGCTCGTCGGTGTTTCGAGGGCGGCCAGCAGAGCCGCAACCGAGACTGCGGTGCCCTCCGGCGAGACATCCGTCGCTGGATAGGTTGCCAAAAGTACCACCGCAGACAGAAACATCTGAGGGATCGTCTCGGGATTGATTTTACCTTCGTCGTCGAGGAGCGGCCCATCAGAGGTAGCGGGGACAACGTCCTCCTCGGGAAGGAGATCGACATAGGTGGCGCAGAAGTTGACCCCTGATTCCTTGGCTTCCACCACCATTTTGCCGAGAGTTGCCTTGAGCCAAGCCACTTGATCGGCGGTAAAGGGCTCCCCTCCCGGCATTCTGGTCGCCTCGTTGACCGTTTGCTGCACATCATCTCTGTCCAGGGAAACCGGGTACCAGGCGTCGGGCAATTGGAGTTTGAATGAGTTGGGAAGAGCGGTCTTCAATTTGCGAACACCGGGCCCTTAACAGGCCGGCGCCCATCCCAGACAGTGTCTAACCTGGCTCGTGGGATGGGCTTCGACAAGGAATTGACTGCTTCGTTCATAACCTGATTGGCCTTCTCCCGGATGGGTTTTGAGTTTTCGATAATCAGATCCTTCGGATCAACTTGGTCGAGGGAAACCTGAAGCAGGTTCTTGTAGCTGAACTGAGGACTAATCACTATCTTTCCCAGGTTCTTCGCTGCCTCATCTGCGACCTTCACGTCCACCATCGTCAGTGCAAGATCGGCAGAATCAAAAAGAACGTCGATTTCGGTAACGCTTCTGCTGCCGGTCCTTGGGTGCCTATGGCCTGTAGCACTCAAAAACGCTCCGGTCATAAGTCGTCCGGCAGCCAGGATCCTCGAGCCCCTGTGCAGCAGTGCTACGAACTTCATAGTAAGGAACAGCACCGCCGCCCCGATTAGGGGCCCCAGAACTGCAGCCAACACAATCGCCATGACCACCCCGACGACTAACGCGATTAGAGTTAGCTTCTGAAGAATCTCCGAAAGAACACCTAGGGACTCCCTCAGGTGGAACACGAAGTCTCCGAAGTCTTTATCCCAGACCGCCTTGGCCATGCCCACTACCGCTTCGCCTACCGCATCGCCGGCCTTCTCCCACCAGCTTCGGTTCTTGAGGTCGCCCTCGAGTGCGGCATCTATTCGCTGCCGGCACCTGTCTTCCGCCTGATGGCGCTGCTCCCGCAGGTCGTCCAGGTTTGCCGCCACGGAGCGCATATCGCTCTCGGCTGAATCCGCCGTCACCTGGTGGCGATGACGCACCTGCTCCTCGGCCGTCTCTTCGGATTCCAGATGGTTCCGCCAGTTCCTGGCTCGCAGGTATTGATCGTAGAGTCCCGCATCGTGCCCTACGAGGCTGGCCACCTGATACTGGCCCTTGGTCCACGCCTCGTTAACCCGGGCAGGACGAAGTTGCGACCGGAGCTGATTCAAACGGGTCGCCGCCCTGGAAACCTCACCCTCCGCCTGATTCTTGCGGGATTCAGCTACCTGGTAACGGGCGAGGGCCTGATCCACTTGGTTGCGAATGTCCTCCAGCTCCCAGGCATAGGAGCTAAGAGCGTCCGACGCCGCGGTGTAGCTTTGAGCCATTCGTCCCAGGTCGGCCGGCAAATCCAGGGCGTAGTCGGCGAAAGAATTTCGGGCACCGCCCTCCCATTTGACGTCGCCACAAACGCCGTTGATCGCCTGCATCTCACGCTGGGCTTCATGAGCAGCGTTCCCCGTCTCCCCGATTCGAGAGGCAATCTGCCGGATTCCCTGGGGTGATCCGGGAGCGTAGTCGTTGACGTTCACAGTCCGTATACCTTTCTGGAATGGTGGTCCGGGATACCGCTATCAGCTTCCTGGAACGATGTGAATGAATGCTTCAGGCCAGCGGCGACTCCCCTCCTGCAGAGTGCGCAGCTGCGGCAAACCGCTTCGGCGACTCAATGATTCGGTCGTTATCGATCCGTCCTCATTGAGGTCTTTAACCACCGCCACGTTGCCGTCCCCGCCGCCGAACTCCTTGCCCCAGTAGGCGACTGCCCCGGTCTTGGGAGTGTCGTCGTGGTCGAATCCAAGCTCTTCGGCCCTATCCAGCCAATGGTGCGCCGGGCCCCACTTGCCATAGTCGGCCTCGCCGCCGTCAACCTGAGTAGTCATGTAGTTGTCGAACGTCCATTCAGCGTCCTGCTCTTGAAGCATCTCGTTCAAGGACCAGGCGGCAAAGTCTTCGGGGCGACCCGACCGGAAACCCCGCTCCGTCGGTTCGTTGAGGGGTCCTTCAGCAAAGTCGTATTCAGCCCCTTCCGGGGGCTTCGGCAGGGAGCGGGTGGGCTGCACAGGTGGCTGACTCCCACTCGGCTGGCTGCCGTTCGTTGGAGCGATTGCTCCCACCACCGGGGCCACCGGAATTGGAGCATAGTGACCTGGCGATTCCGGGTAGCCGGGGGCCTGAACACCCTGAGGCGTCCCCGCGCCCGACGGGACGGGACCAGCGGTACCCACCGGAAAACCGCTCTGCCCCGCCCCATTACCCGAAGCGCTGTTTCCCGAGGACTCGGCCGGCCGGTCATTGGATTCCGAGGGTGCCCCCAGGGCACCCTCAAGCTCCTTGTCCCTCGAGGCAAACTGCTCGGCACAGCTCCTGAGGAAGTCGCCGGCGCCCTGGAGGTGGATCACCAGTTCGCCACGTTTGTCGCTCCAAGCGCCGCAAAAGTGCTCCAAAGCTCCGTCGATCTTGGCGCTGTGGATTGAGCCGTCGTCATTAAAGACGCACTGAGCCGTTTCCAATTCAGCTTTCACTATCGACAGCCGCCCGGCCAACTCCAAAAGGGCGGGAGGATCAACTTCGATTGTCTGGGCCATGGCGACTTCCTCGCTATCCGACGCGGTCCGACTAGCCCTGGCCCAAGCCAGAGGCCAGTTGACGGTCGGTGTCTTCAATGGCGTCTGCCGAGGTCTGAAGGAATCCGCCCAGGCCCTCGAGACCCTGGATCAGCTGGGTTGCGCCGTTGTGCCACTGCTCCCAGTGCTGCTGGAACGCCTGTGCTGCCTGGCCCTGGAAGGAAGACGCAAGGGCTTCCAGCTGCGCCCGCATCGACGTGAAGTCGCCCTGAGCCTGCTGTGCCTTGCTGCGAACGGTGCTGGCGTGTCCTCGCAGCTCCTCCGGCGTTGCAAGAATGCTTCCCGACATTTTTAGCCTCCTTTAGTAAATTTTGGTCTAAGCAGAATACTTATAGCCAACCTCGAACTGCAAAGGATCTGATCCGTCCCTTCTTTGCGGACCTCGAAACGAACAGTGGAACTGGGTCAGACAATAGGTGGCGGCGCTTAAGGCCGAGCAACGGGCGACTAAAGCCCATCAAACCCCGTGTGGCCGGCAAAGGGCCCGCTAATTTGGCCTCGGCCCGTATCGGTTGTCCCCCGGGTCGCTGGGCAGGGCCACAAAGTAGATCAACACGAGCCCAACCAGCGGGACGAGCCCGACAAGCCAAAGGACCCCGTTCCGTCCGGTGTCATGCAGCCTGCGGACTGTCACAGCAATTCCGGGCACCAAGGTGATCAGTCCAAATCCCACGAATAACGCTGATACCAGATAGAGCCCTGCCGCCCCTCCCCCACCCTGCATGCTCCCAGCGAAGGTCGCCGCCAGACTCAGGTACCAACCAATTGATAGGAGAAGCGAAATAGCGCCGTTGGCCAGCGTGAAGAACCAGAACTCGCGGCTTCCAGACCGGCCGCTGAAGTCGGCAAACCGCTTGAGCGTAGAAAGGTACTCGCCAACCAAACCCCTTGGGAGGGTCGGCGCGGCCACAGGGACAGGGTGACTGGCGGAACTTGCGATCCTGGCCCGTGGGGCTGCTCCTACTACGGAGTTCCGCTCCACCGCCAATCGTACTGTGGCCAGAAACTCGGAAAACGGGATCTTTTCCCAAGAGTCTTGCATCAGCAGACGGGGCTTGCGCATCCTGACCCGCCCACCAGAGCGTAGGTCCAAAACGACTACCTCTTGGTCGGAATCGTCAACGACCACCCGGATCCCGCTGACAGTTCGGTAGGGCAATGCCCAGGCGATCACCGTTCCTTTGGGATTAATCGCGCCAGCATGAGATATGCCGCGCACGCCGACTCCCAGAAGGCCGGTAGAACCCAATGCCAAGGTGGAGGTACCGCGAAATCCCTGCCCCGGCTGCCCTTCGGATCCCTGAAGATCCATTGCGCAAGGAGCCGCAATTTGAGCGGTTACGACATATCCCTCACGGGGCGGCTCAAAGTCCCACGAGTAAGGCAAGAAGGTCTTGGCTGCAATGGCAATCTCCAAAGTCCGGCAGTCCCTTTCTTCGCCCTCGCCCACAGGCCCAACCTCAACCAATCGCAGTGGCTCAGGCTCGGTTGACACCGGCTGGCCGGAGGTCAGCGGATTGTTTGTCCGCATTCCGCCCTCGCTGATTCTCTGAAATTCAACGAACCCGGCGGCAAGTGATGGCAAGGAGAGCGGTGTATCTCCGAAAAAGCTGCGAGAAGCGTCTCCTAGCCAGAGAACCACTAGCGCACTTGCTCCTGCTGCCAAGACGGAGGTGGTCGAGAAGGGAGAAATGTCGGAAAGCACGGCCGCTGCGCAGCATGCGACCACTGCCACGCTGAGTTTCATACGCACCAGTGAATCGCCGAAGATGAGTTGGCGTGCGAGCGACGCAACAATTCCGGCGGTCCCGAGGACTACCAGCCCCAGGATTGGCTTCTGCCATCCGAAAGTCGTCTTGGGCAGCAGCGCAAGCGCCAGCATGGCGCTCAGGCCGGCAAATACAAGGGCAAGAGTTGTGGCGCTCCTCACGGAGTCAGGCACCCCTCCGGCTCCAGTTCTCTCTAAAGCCAAGTGTGCGTTCAGTTTAGGAGAGAACACCAGCAACCCCGCAAGGACCACACATCCGAGAATTACTAGCATCTGGCCGAAAGTGACGGAGGCGAATGGGCCCCAAGAAGATCTGATGAAACCGGCGACGATCGCCGCAGACAGAGCCAGCAAGAGCGTGCGCCCGACGCGTTGCCCCTTCTGTAGCGGGAGGAGCGAATACAAAAAGCCGCCACCTACAACGAGCGCCAGAGCCGTGTCGGCCAAGGCCGAACCGCCAAATTCTAGGTCCTCGGAGGCGAACCGAATTGACGGGGGCAAGACCCGAAGGTTCTTTAGCAGGAAGTACAGACCCACCAAGCCGGCTACCGTCTGAACGATCACCAGCTCGACCGGAACTGCGACTGGGCTACTCCAGCGGGCCGTAGGGCGAGATCGTCCGTTCGCCATTTCAGCGATTGAAGCGCTTGCTGGCGCGAATAGGGCGGCACCGCCCCGCGAGTGGTCGGTAGCAGACTCTTTGCAACTCTCAGCCTTTATTGCGACATCTCCTCCACATGCGGAGCAGAAGAAGGCCTCATCATGGGCCAGTCGTCCACACGATCGACAGTTCGCGGTCATTGGTTTCTCCCTTTTCGCCGCCCCAGATTGTTGGCAATTCTTAGATCCGACAGCAACACCCGGCATCTTCCAAACATATCCTTACATATCGGGTTTTTGTCTCTCTCCAACACCTAGCGGCACCCCGAGAACGTGCTCGCCTTAAACTCCTTCGGATCCCACTGGCAAAACCAGCAGGGCACCATCGAAGGAGTCGTCGTGACACACGAACTCCTCCGTATTGGTGCCGAAAGCATCGGTGAATTCGACCGTTAAGACCGGGTCAAGGTCAGCGGCAGAGGATGAGACTCCACTCCTGGACAATACAAATCTTTCCACAGGATCGCCGTCGCCGACCTGCGGTTCCGCGTCTTGTCCGGCAACGCTGCTTGCGCTTGGAACACGTTGCCCAGGCAGGCCTGAAACGCCGTAGGTCGAGACATAGATCATTCCCGCACCCACCAGCAGGCCCACGACCATCGTTCCCGCGAGGCCTCGACGCCTCCCAGCAGCGGCTCTCCCGGCACCCGTCCCATACCTTGGCGCGTAGCTCTCGGTAGCCAAACCCTTCCTCCCATCTCACTAGACCGGTACTTTCCGCAATTCTTCGATCGGATTGGGTTGATCCGCATCCGTCGGCACCCAGTCTCACCGCGCCTCCTTCGGGTTGGCTTTCGAACCACTTAAGTCCCCAAGGCTGACCGGAACCACCCTGGGGGCCATGAGGAGAGATCGACGCGAGACCTGAAAATGCCGCGTTTTAGTGTTCTTCTAGGCAGACCCAAGGATGCTGTCCCGACATTGGCAACGTCCACCAATCGGGAGGTACCGACGACTGCACTTCAGCTGATCCTGAGCTTGCCGACAGCCCTACTGGCCACAGCCTTAATCCAGGACTTTTTCGCCGGACTCGCCGACGACCGAATCTGGAGCGAACCCGCCAGCGACGATTCCGTCGCCCCCTACTTCACCGCGCCATCTCGTCCATTCACCGCTACCCGACCCCGGTGGCGCAGGCAAAGAATGGTTAGGCATCGGGGTGGCCGGCTGGCAACCTGAAATGCTTGCCTTGCGGCGTGGCGGCGACACGCCGGCCCAGTAGGGCCCGGCCTCCACTCACAGGCGGGGTCAGCCGGAGTTGGGGGGCGCTCCCGGCCGTAAGTACTTGAGTTGGCCGGCCACGAAGGCCAGGGTCCGATTGTTCACCAACATCTCTCGTTCCAGGTTCTCCAGTTTGTCCTCCAGTCGGCG
>JAJCZJ010000093.1 GCA_029262455.1 Deltaproteobacteria bacterium
TATTTGGGTTGGGGGTACGGGTTCGGGGCTCTGGGTCGGGGGTCATTGCCACCCAGCCTTACCCCGAACCCTGACCCCCGTACCCCGCTCGTCCGCAGTTTTCCTTTCCCCGGGGCCCATGATACTGAGATCGATTCGAATTTATCTGGAGGTAGGACGACGATGGACAAGATTTTGCGCGTCAATATGACGGATCTGACGGTTACCGATGAGCCATTCCCCGAAGAGTGGAAATACCTGGGAGGGCGCGGTCTTTCCGCGAAAATCCTACTGAAGGAAGTTGATCCGAAATGTGATCCACTCGGACCCGACAACAAGGTCATTCTCGCGCCGGGAGTGCTTTCCGGATCCGTTGCACCTACGTCCGGGCGCATGAGTGTCGGCGGCAAGAGCCCGCTGACCGGCGGTATCAAGGAAGCGAACTCCGGCGGACAGGCCGGACAGAAGATGGCGCGCCTCGGCTACAGAGCGATGATCATCGAAGGCAAAGCCAAGGACCCGGAGAAGCGCTACACCGTGTCGATCAACAAGGACGGCTACGAGATCGTCGAATGCCCCGAGCTCAAGGGACTGCGGACCTACGCGGCGTCGGAGAAGCTGGCCGCGAAGTACGGTGACAAAGCTGTCTTCGTTCTGTGTGGATCGGCCGGTGAAAAGGGCATGGCCGGCGCCAGCGTTGCGCTCACAGACGAGGGCGCGACACACCCGGCGCGACACGCCGCGCGCGGTGGTCTCGGCGCGGCCTTCGGAATCAAAGGCCTCAAAGCCGTTGCCGTCGACGACAGTGGGACCAAACCGCGTCAGCCGCAGGACATGAAGGCCTTCAAAGAATACCTCAAGACCTTCACCACAGCGTTTAAAGAGGGCGGCAATCTTTTCGAGTACGGCACCTCGACGACCGTACCGCTGGCCAACATGATGCACACTTTTCCGACGCGCAACCGGCGCGAGATGCAATTCGAACACGCCGACAAGCTGGACGGTGCCAACATCGTGCAGAACTTCGAAAAGCGCGGCGGCGGCATGCACCACTGCATGACCGGATGCATTGTGTCGTGCTCCAATGTCGTTCACGACGAAGACGGCAACTACGTCACCTCAGCTCTCGAGTTTGAGACCCTCACACTCTGCGGATCCAACTGCGGCATCGGAGATCTCGACAAGGTAGCTCTGATGGACCGCATGTGTGACGAGCTCGGTCTCGACACGATCGAGACCGGCGGCGCGATCGGTCTCGCCATGGACTGTGGCGCGCTAGAATTCGGCGATGCCGACGGCGCCCTCGCTCTGATGGACAAGATCGACAAAGGCGACCCTCTCGCCGAGGCCATTGGCAATGGCGTCTCTGCCGTTGCAAAACACTTCAACGTAGAAGATCGAGTCCCGGTCATCGGCGGCCAGGGCTTGCCCGCATGGGAACCGCGAACCCTCCCCGCCACCGCTCTGACGTACATTACCGGCCCGATGGGCGCCGACCACACTGCCGGCCTCGTCATCGCGACCCCGGAAGATCCCGCGAAGGGCTCGCAAGAGGCACAGCTGGTCAACGCCCTCTGCGACTCGAGCGGCTTCTGTCAGTTTCAGGGTCCGAACATCGAGAACATTCGAGCCCTCTACAACGCGATGCACGCGGGGGATCTGTCGTTTGAAGATGCCGCCGACCTCGGTTGGCAGTGTTTGGAGGACGAGTGGGCGTTCAACGACAAGGCGGGCTACGACGGCACAGCGCCCGAGTGGATGCGCACCGAGAAGGTTCCGTCCAATGACATGGCCATCACCGCAACCGCCGAGGACATCGCCCGCGTGCGGGTGCGGATGCCCATCAGCGAAGAGCTGAGGACACTCAAGGCCGTCGGCTGATCGGGCAGCGCAACTTGGAGCATCAAAGGGCCGGCCTGGTTGGGGCCGGCCCTTTTTCGTCCAAGCGCCCCTCATCCCCCGACAAGCCGGCAGGCGGCCTGAAAGAAATTCGCGATAGACGCGGGGACGCAGACTAGGTAGCTTGCCGCCGTGACTGCCGTAGCCCCCGTGACAAGGGTGTTCAGTCTGAGAATCGCGATGAGAAGACACTCATGACAGAGACCAATCCGTTTGCCGAGCTGAACGAAGCAACCGGTACCGGGATCGTCGTTGATCCTTACGCCAAGTTCGAGGAACTGTTGAGCGAAACACCGGTCTGGGAAGGCAAGCTGTCAGCGCTGTTCGGGTTGCCGGAAATGACCATCCCCGGCACGGAGCACAGCCGGCATTTTACAGCACTGTCGCACGAGGCGGTCACGCAGGTCCTACTCGACGGCGCGACGTTCTCGTCCTCAGGCTACGCCAATTCCATGGGTCTGGTCATGGGCCACAGCATCCTTGAAATGGATGAACCCGAGCACCGGACCTACCGCGATCTGCTCAAGCACGCCTTTACCTTGAAGGCGATGGGGCGCTGGCGCGCCGAGATCGTCGAGCCGATCGTCAACAAGCGGGTCGATGCGCTGGCCGGCCAATCTCGCGCCGAGCTGATCGGAGATCTGACCTTTCCCTTCCCGATCCAAGTCATCGCGGCGATGCTCGGATTGCCGGAGGCCGACTTGCCGGAGTTCCACCGCCTCGCCGTCGAGCTCATCAGCATCTCGGTGGATATCGAACGCGGCCTGATCGCATCACAGTCGCTGCGCGACTACTTTGCCGGCATCGTCGAACAACGCCGCAGCAAACCCGGGACCGATCTGATCAGCATGCTCGTCGAGGCAGAGCTCGACGGCAAGCGGCTCACCGACGAGGAGATCTTCGCCTTTCTGCGGCTGCTGCTGCCGGCCGGGGCCGAAACGACATACCGTTCCTCGAGCAATCTGCTCGCGGGACTACTCGACAACCCGGACCAGCTCGCGGCTCTGCGCGATGATCGTTCACTCATGAAGCAGACCATCGAAGAAGGTCTGCGTTGGGAGCCGCCGCTGACGACCATCGTCCGCACGGCAACGCGCGACGCCGACGTCTGCGGCGTCACCATCCCCGCGGAAGCCCAGGTCACCGTCTGCCTCGGCGCCGCGAATCACGACGCCACGCGATACGAAGATCCACACACCTTCAACATCCATCGCAAAGCACGGACGCACCTCGCCTTCGCTACCGGCGCACACACATGCCTGGGGTTGCACCTTGCTCGCATGGAGACGGATGTCGCGCTGACGGCAGTGCTCGATCGTTTGCCGAACCTGCGCAAAGATCCCGAGGTCGACGACGTCGTCATTACCGGACTGATGTTCCGCGCACCGTCGCAGCTAACCGTGCGCCTAGATTGAGTCGAGCGCGGCGGCTCGCACCGCCGCGCTCGGTCTCGACACAGCTAGTTCAACGTCAGCGCACAGTTGCTGATGACCGGCGCGTCACGTTCCTTGGACTTCGCGGCAACGAGGATTTGGTTCCCCTCTTTCCACATCGAAGTCACGATCGTCTCGCCCGGGAACAACACACCGGCGAAGCGCGCTTGATAGCGCCCCACCTTGCTGGTGTCGCCGTCGAGCATGTTGTCGACGACCGCCTTGCAAACGACACCGTAGGAGCAGAGTCCGTGCAGGATCGGCACATCGAAGCCGCCCATGCTGGCGAACTCCGGATCGGCGTGGAGTGGATTCTTGTCGCCGCTCAGTCGATAGAGGAGCGCCTGGTTCGGCAACGTACGCGATTCGACGACCTGATCCGGCGCGCGATCCGGCGAAACGTTACCCGCCTTCGGCCCGGAATCACCACCAAAGCCACCTTCACCGCGCGCAAAGATCGAAAAGCGGTTCGTGAACAGTTTGTCGCCACCCTTCTCGCTGGTCACGACTTCCATGATGATCAGAGCGGCCTTCCCCTTGTCGTAGATCCCGGCGATACCCGGCTGGCTCACAACTTCGGCCTCCGTCGGGATCGGCTTGTGGATCTCGATATCCTGCTCACCGTGCAAGACCAGCGCAAAATTGATGTCGATTCCCGGAGTGCCACCCATCCCCTTGCCGAGGGCATCAAACACCGGGATCACACCGAAGCTGGGCAACGCCTTGAGATTCTTTTCGTACGTATACTCGAGTTCCTTAGGATCCGTCGGCTTTTCCAGCCCCGCCCCGAGGCCGAGATGGTACAGAATGACATCGTCCTTGCTCCACGACCCCGGAGCCGACTCGAAACTCGCCGACATCGCTTTCTCTTTATCGATAGGCACCTAACCGCTCCTTTCCACGCGGGGGATCGACCTCGCAGAACGGCCCCTCTCGCATGTTTCCCAGCATTGAAGGTTGATTGAATGAGGACACCCGCTCGACCGAACGGGCAAAGAGACTAGTACGCCCAAGCACGGCGCGGATCAACGGCTCGAATTCCCCCTGCTTTGAGACTGTCGATCATCTCGAAATGACGGGCAACGCCCAACAATATCTCCTCTCCCGCATTGCAAGCGGGAGACGATGAATGGTGAGGGTTCGTTTTGAAGGTGCGCGCGAAAGCACTGCGACACTAGGGCATGAAGGAAGTTGGCGTTTTGATCCCCTCACCCTTAACCCTCTCCCGGAGGTAGAGGGGCAGACTCTCGGGTTGTCGGCAATTGCTCGTTTCGCAGTTCCAAATCGACACCCTGCGGAAGTAGAGGGGAAGGCTCTCGGGTTGTCAGCAAGTACTCGTTTCGCAGTTCCAGATCGACAAGTCCCGGAGAGGGAACTTCACGGCAAAGCATCGCCCGCGAAAAATCGGCGCGGATTCTCGACCGTCATCATCTCGATCTGCTCGGCGCTCACTCCGGCTTCGCGAAGCCGCGGCGCAACATTGCGGACAAAGTGAAGCGGATGCCAGTTCGCCGCTACCGCCGCCATCCCAGCAGGATCCGGCAAGGGCTGCCCACGCCAACACCAAACCGTGTCGTGCGACACAACGACCTGTGCCGCGGCGCCCGCTTGTACGACTTTGGCGAGGGATGCAATGCGGCTGTCGTCCGGAAAAACGATATCGAGACCGAAGCGGTCAAACCCGAGGTAAGATCCGCGCCCGGCAATCTTCATATGATAATCGTGATCGTCCGTACCGCACGAGTGACCAATGATAATCCGATGCGGGGCGACGCCGTGCGACGTCAGAATCTCTTGCTGCTCGTCTCCGAGTTTCCCCTGGTCGGTGTGCGTCGTGATCGGCGCACCGGTCTCGAGCGAGGCGCGCGCCGCCGCCTCGAGCACAACCTTCTCGTAATCGGTAATCGCGCCGTGCCCGGTACCGACCTTGATGATCCCAGCGCAGATGCCGGTTTCGCCGATGCCTTCGGTGAGCTCATGGACGAAGAGCTCGGCCATCGCCTCGACCTGCGGTCCGAAGTTCGACCGAAACTTCCAATACGCAGTCCCACCCTCTTCTTCTTTGTAAAGACCGGTCGCGCAGATGATCTGGAACCCTGTCTTTTGCGCCACCTCGGCGATCAGTTCCACATCGCGTCCAAGATCGGCCGGGCAAGGATCGAGCATGCTATCGATGCCACCAGCCTTGAGCTCTTCCACCTTGTCGACGCAGACTTTGACCATCTCGGCGCGCGACTGACCGAGGCGAACCGTATCGGCCTCCCAACCCGGGTAGCCGATCAACAAGTGCTCGTGCATCAGCGTACGACCGAGGTCAGCCAACCCGATCTTGCCGCATACTCCCTGAACCTCTCCAGCCATTGGAACTTCCTCCTTAGCGAAGTAGGCAAACTAAGCCTCTATCCGGACCCAGTCAAAAGCGCCGAACCAGCAGCTCCGCGGACATGCACAGGCCGGGCTAAGTATGGTAAGGAACCGGTCTATGATCGCGGTCCTATCACTGCTCTCGCTCTTGGTTTTTTCGCTCATCATTACGCGTGTCGCTACGATCGCGCTTACGT
The DNA here is from genome assembly GCA_029262455.1 of Deltaproteobacteria bacterium. GTDB lineage: Bacteria > Desulfobacterota > Binatia > HRBIN30 > CADEER01 > CADEER01. The sequence continues at coordinate 5,873 of JAJCZJ010000093.1, forward strand.
TCACCGGCCTGTCTCTGGAGTCCGCAAAGTTTCAGGCGCGCTCGGCTTTCACCGGCGTTGGATTCACCACCAGTGAGGCCGAGGGCCTGGTCAACCATCCGGTGCGGCGCCGCATCGTCATGTTGCTGATGCTCTTGGGCAACGTCGGCATCGTCACGGTCGTCTCCTCAGCGATTATTTCGCTGGTCGATGTCTTTGGCGGTGGAATGCACTTTGGCCGTTTCGTCGTACTTCTGCTGGGACTCTCTGCGTTTGTTTCGCTCGCGCGAAGCCGTTGGGTTGAAAACAAGATGTCTCAGGCAATCGCTTGGGCCCTGCGCCGCTGGACCGATATCGACGTCCACGACTATGCAAACTTGCTCCATCTCGCCGGCGAGTACGGTATCTCCGAGCTACCTGTACGCACCGACGACTGGATGGCCGACAGGAGCCTCGATGCGCTACGGCTGCGCGACGAAGGACTCATCGTTATCGGCATTCACCGCGGAGACGGCTCCTATGTCGGCGCCCCGATCGGCAATACCGTCCTAATCACCGGCGACACCGTCACAGTCTACGGAAGAACCTCGCGCATCGCCGCCTTGGATCAGCGCCGATGCGACGGCGCCGGCGATGCGTGCCACCAAAAGGGCATCGCGTCGTATCGCGAGATCCTCATCCAACAACGCGAGGACGCGTCGCCTTCGGACGGCGCCACCGCCTGATCCATGTCTAAAGGGGTCCTAGCTGCGATCTTGCTTGCACTGGCGATTGGCTGCGACCACGCGCCGAGAAGCGCAGGTTCAATCGAAGGTCAGCCATTGCCCGACTCGTTCATCGCTGCCCGAACGAGGGCCCGAAATAAGACGGCTACTGGCCTCGCCGTCGTCGATGCATCGAAACAAATTCTCTTCGGCGATCTTCATGTGCACTCGACCTTCTCTGTCGATGCCTTCATGTACGCCCTTCCCGTCTTCAACGGCGAGGGAGCACACCCGCCAGCAGACGCTTGCGACTTCGCGCGGTTCTGTTCGGGACTCGACTTCTTCTCGATCAACGATCACGCCGAAGGGCTTTCCCCTCATCTGTGGCGTGAGACGATCGAGAGCATCCGAGAGTGCAACCGGCGTAGCGGAGATGACACCAATCCCGACATGGTCGCGTTTCTCGGCTGGGAATGGACCCAAACATCGACAACTCCTGAACAACACTACGGACACAAGAACGTGATTTTTCCGGGGCTGGCCGACGACGAGATCCCGACCCGACCGATCTCGTCGATCTCCATCACCAACTACGAACAGAAGCCACCGCCACGCATCGTCATGGCAGCAGCGTCCGGCATCACCCGCATCCTCGGCTACGCGGAGTACGCAGACATGATCTCGTTTATGACAAGCCTGGCCGACACCCCGGATTGCCCGACGGGTATCGACACACGAGATCTACCGCTCGACTGCCGGGAAGCGGCCGAGACGCCGGCCGAACTGTTCGCGAAACTCGACCAATGGGGATTTGAAACGCTGGTAATCCCGCACGGCCTGGCCTGGGGCATCCATGCACCACCCGGCGCAACCTTGGCCACTCAACTCAGCGGGGATCTACACGACCCGAGCAAACAGCGCCTCATCGAGATCATGTCCGGGCACGGCAACAGCGAAGAGTATCGCAACTTCGGCGAGTACGTCGTCGGCGCCGACGGCCAGCGAGTCTGCCCCAACCCGACTCCCGACTACGAGCCGTGCTGCTGGCGCGCCGGGGAAATCATGCGCACTCGTTGCGACGGTCTGGCTGTCGATGAATGCGAGCGCCGCGTAAAACAGGCCCAGCACCTCGCCCTATCGGGCGGAGTCTCCCCAGATCTCGTCTTTCAAGATTCAGCCGCCTCGGACTGGTTGGACTGTGACCAATGCCGCGATTGCTTCAAACCGGCGATGACTCTGCGACCGAGGCTCACCTCGCAATACGGCGCTGCTGTTTCCAATTTCGAAGGGCTTGCGCAAACCGATTCACCGCGTCGTTTTCGCTGGGGCTTTATCGCGTCGACCGACAACCACGGTGCAAGACCCGGGACGGGCTACAAGCAATACGCTCGCACGGTCATGACGGACGCGCGTGGCATCGCCGACGCGAGCAGCAGGGAGCGCGTACGCAGCTGGCTCGGCGGTGCACAGGCAGATCGACAGATCCCGCAGCCATCCGAGTCGACGCGACTCTTCGAGCTCTTCGACACCGAGCGGAAGGCAAGCTTCATGTACCCAGGCGGAATCGTAGCCGTACACTCCGCGGCGCGGGACCGGAATTCGATCTGGCAGGCACTACATCGCAAGGAAGTATACGGCACAAGCGGTCCGCGCATGCTGTTGTGGTTCGATCTAGTCAACGGACCAGACGGCAACCATCCAATGGGAAGCGAGGTAGCAATGAGCGCTACGCCCAGGTTCGAAGTGCGCGCTGCTGGCGCACTCGAGCAGCAGCCGGGCTGTCCCACCGAAATCAGCAACGCACTCAGCGCGGAGCGGCTGCACCATCTCTGCCGAGGCGAGTGCTACAATCCGAGCTCCGTCCGGCATCCGATTTCGGCGATCGAGATCATTCGTATCCGCCCGCAAATGCGCCCGGGCGAACCGATCGCCGGACTGATCGAAGATCCCTGGAAACGCTTCGAGTGTGCCGCGGATCCAGCGGGCTGCACTGTCCAATTCGAAGACCCGGATTTCATGCGCGACACCGTTTACTATGTTCGCGCTCTGCAGGTAGCGACTCCGGCGATCAATGCCGCCAACCTGCGAACCACAATGGGTCCCGACGGGATTGCGACCGCCATCGACGAGTGTCATGGCGGCGACCCGACGTCGCCCGACGACGACTGCCTGAGCCCGGCCGAGGAGCGAGCCTGGTCTTCGCCGATCTACGTCGACCACGTCCAACCGAGCTAGAGCGATGGCCGGCGACGCCTCCAAACAATTGCTGATCGTTTACCATTCACAAGGAGGCTCGACCGAGAGTCTGGCTCGAGCAGCAAGCGAAGGAGCGGCTCGGGAGGAAACCATCAACGTCGAACTTCGGCGAGCGTTCGACGCCGGCATCGACGACCTACTGTCGTGCCACGGGCTCCTGATTTGCTCGCCGGAAAACCTCGGCTACATGGCGGGGGCGATCAAGGACTTTTTCGATCGAACCTTCTACCCAGCGGAAGGAAAAGTCGACCAGTTGCCGTACGCAGTAATCGTCAGCGCAGGCAACGACGGCACCAACACGGTGACGCAAATCGAGAAAATCGCGACCGGCTACAAGTTCCGGCGCATCGCCGACCCGATCATCGTACGCGGTGCCGTCACCGACGACGACATCGAACGATGCCGCGAACAAGGCCAGGCATTCGCCGCAGGGCTGGCCTTCGGAATTTTCTAGCGTTCGCTCTGTCTCGGTAGGCTAAAGCCTACCCCACCAGTTCCGTAGTTCCGCAGGGTGGGCTTCAGCCCACCAATCAACCCGCCACACCACCGACACTGATCGACCAGCTCGGTAGGCTAGAGCCTGCCCTAACTAGCCTTCGTTTGCGGCCAACAGGGGAAGTTCCTGGTCGGCACTCGGCGCCGCTTCCTCCGGGAGTGAGGCAATGTAGTCCTCTACAACCGATTCCAAGCGCAGGCCGACTTCGTGACTGTGGCGCTCGTGCCACCCGTAGATCAGCTGAACTTCGTAGCCCAAACCTCGCAGGTAGCGCCAGTCTTGTTCGGATGAGAACCGGTCGTTGTCGCCGAAGACGAACTCGACACGTTGGACCAGCCGTACGGCCCCGTCGTTTGGATCCAGGCCAAACGCCGCGCGCACCCGCTCCGAGCGCGGCGCCCGATATCCAATCAGGGATCCGTTCAGATGTTGACTCGAACCGAGCACCGGGTTGAGCAGCAACAATGGCGGCAGCGAATCTCCGCGCCGCATCCGTTGCTCCGCTGCGGCCATCAACAACCATCCGCCGAACCCGTGGCCAACGCTCATCTCACAGCGAGACAGGCAACGATCGAGCTCGTTCACTTGCGCCGCGAAGCCAGCCGGCCGCTCACCAGAAATGACCACCGGCTCGACCGCGTGTCGGCGCAAGGTTGCTCCGACCACAGAGGCAATCCAGGCAGCCACCCGCCCGCCAGGAAACACCATCAATGCTTGCCGATTCATTCGGCATTCACCGCTATCCGAAGTGCCCGCCACACATCCTCCACACGCCACCAACTTCAAGGCCCTGACGCCTAGCAAGCCGCCAAGTCTACCGCAAGGCAAAGCGCAAGTCGTATTGGATTGCTGCGGGGGCGTCGCCGTCCTACGACAGGAAACCGAAGGCGCGCTACGCGGGCTCGACTCGGATCAGCAGAGAGTCGCGATCCTGTCGTTGGGCGAAGTGCCAATCGACGCGCCTATCGTCCGAGGGTACGCCCAGCACGTCGACCATCGCATCGCGAACAATCTCGAGGGCAGCCGCCAACTCGTCGTCCCCGAGAGTGATCATCGCGCGGCGCGTCAGTTCCACTGCAAGGGGAGGATCACACTTGTCTTCAAACGCGTGGAGCTCTTTACGCACCCTCTCGTAAATTCGATCGCACTCCTCATCACTAGGAGACGGGGGTAAGACGAGATCCGAAATCTCGACCTGATACCCGCGTTCAGCCACGGACTCTTCCGTCATGGTCTAGGGTAGGTTGTAGAGAGTACGGCAATTGTCCGAAGTCACCTTGCGCACAGCATCGACGCCGAGCTTACCGAGCGCGTGATCGATCGCGGCACGCGAGTTCGGCCAAGTGCTATCCGGGTGCGGGTAGTCGCATGCCCACATGAAGTTGTCGGGTCCGAGCAAGGGGATCAGATCAGAGCCGAGAGGCTCCTCTTCAAACGTCGCGAATACCTGGCGGCGGAACAACTCGCTCGGCCGCATGGTGATCTTGTTGCGCTCGGGGTGTGGCACGACATGCTTCTCAAACGTCGCATCCATGCGGGCCACCAAATACGGCAACCAACCAATCCCGCTCTCGGCCAGGACGATCTTCAAATCCGGATGGCGCTCGAGTGCACCCGAAAAAATCATCGTCGCGAGAATCTCATCCATCTGCATCGGGGCGACCGCAGCGAAACCGGCGATCTGCCAGTCGCGCTGACGAGGATCGAATCGCGTGCCGCCACCGATGTGGAACGAGATCGGCATCTTTGCTTCCGCCGCCGCCGCCCAGAGTAGGTCCCACGCGGAATCACGGATGTCCGCTTCGAACCCGCTGAAGCAAGCACCGCGGTGGCCCATCTTGGCCAGCCGTTGTAGCTCGGCGACTGCGTCTTCGGGCGAGGTCGGAGGAATCTCCGGGAACGCATTCAGTCGCTCGGGCATGTAGACGTTGAACACCTCTGCCGCCCAGTCATTCCACGCGCGAATCGCAATCAGCTGAATGGTTGGATCTTCGATCCCGTACGAGAACAGCGACGTCGGTCCATAGACCATCGACGACCAGATACCATCCTGCTCCATGTCCTGCATCCGACGCACCGGATCACTCGGCCGGAACACATCATCGCCCAACCCTTCGCGGTCGAGCGCCGTTTCTATCTCGGGATACGGGCCGCTAACACCGGTGATGCGATCGCGAACTTGCCAAAGTTTCAGCTCACCGTGCTCAACGACGTGCGGCACTTCCTCTTCATACTTCGCTTCGACACGGTCCGTCCAAAGTGTCGGCGGCACTGCGTTCATGTCGAGGTGGTCGTCGCACGAGTAGATTCGATAGCTGTCCACGTTGACTCCTCCCGCGTTCACAGATCGCGACATACACAAGCCCAACTCCGTAGTGCATCCAACGTTGGTGGGTCAATGAATCGAGAGGGACAAATTTATGTTGACAGCGAAGCCGCGCAGGAGGAATGTATACATGCATGGCGACAAATTCTTGAGCTGTCGTCAGAAAAGGAAGCTACGAAATGGAAGAGCCGCCACGTTAGTCGCTTCGCCAGCCGTCCGACACGATCGGCGGCAGGCCCAACCCATAAGACTGCGTCAGCAGTCGAAAAAAAATTGGTTCCGGCTTCTTGTCGGGACGCACGCGGCAAAGCCGCGGCATTTACGAGGCCGATGACGACAGCAACCGTCATCGGTCTCGTCCGTTTCAAGCTGCTGCTTCAGAAAGCGTCAAGCGGCGCGTCCAACGTCCGCTGCCGGCTCCAACTCAGCCGGCAGGACGACGGTAAACCGCGTCCCCTCCTCCGCTGAACTGACCAACTCAATCTTTCCGCGAAGCAGGTCGACCAAATTCTTCACGATGTAGAGGCCTAGCCCCACACCTGGCGTCGCCGTCGTGGAGTCCCGGTCGACGCGCTCGAACATATCAAAGATGCGACTCTGCGCATCAGGCGGAATCCCGACGCCGCAATCGACCACCTCGATCTCGACGGATTCGGCGTGTCGCTTCAGGCAAACCTCAACGCGCGAGCCACCTGCGTATTTAAGGCCGTTGGACACCAGGTTCTGAATAATCTCCTTGACCTTCAATCGATCGAGCCGCACGACGACCGGCGTCCCTTCGACATTCCAGCGCACCGGCGGCTTCCCTTGCGATTCAGGAAGAGCGGTGACGTGGTCGGCTAGCTCGACTGCCAAATCCGAGAGCGAAAAATCCTCCAAGTTCAGGCCGAGTTTGCCCGTACCCATCTGCGCCACCGCCATCGTGTTCTCGACTAGCTGCAACAACTCGAGAGCGCTACCTCGCACGCGTTCGGCACCCCTGTCGGTTGCCACGGCGCCAGCTTCGATCATCTCTGCGTAGCCAATGATCACGTTCAACGGTGACCGCAGCTCGTGAGACATCGTATTGACGAACTCTGTCTTCGCGTTCAGAGCGGTCCGCAATTGAGTGACCATGTCGGCTCTAGATACCGCCAGCCCCAGCTGCGTGGCGACTGCTTGCCACAACAAGATGTCTTCCTCTAAGATCCACCTCGGCTCACACGATTCCAGCACGACGACACCGTGCGCCACCCCCTCGACGACGAGCGGAATGGCAACCCAGCGACCATTGACCGGCCCCTCCGTCACTCGCGATGAAACTTCGGTTCCTTCGCAGTCCCAGATCAGCGGGGACATCTGTTGCACCGATTGTCTCATAAAAGTGCGCACGCAAGACTCGGCCTCGGCCCCGCCGACAAGGGTGCAACTCGGAAAGCTCAATGCGCTCACTACTTCCAAGTCGTCGTCGCCGCACAATGCGAGCGTCCCGGCAACACGCCCGTCACCACCCCGAAAGATTTTCAGAAAGCGCAGCAGTAGGTCATCAACATTGCTACCGCCGGCAGTCGCATGCTCGGCGAACCCGCGCTGCGCTCGTTCCCTGCTACAGGAAGCACGCCACCACGTAACTCTCTCGTTCAACCCTGCCCTGTACATGCCGAGGACCAGGGAAAGCGCGAACCCACCCGCGATCGATCCGCCGTAGAGGATCGCGGCCTCAGACACGACCACACCCTCCGGAGGAAACACCGTTAAGCGAAGCGTCGCTGCGATCGCCAAGATCGGTGTAACCACAAGCAAATCCTTCGCTGTCATCATGAAGACGAGCGAGCAGAACGTCACCAGGCAAGGCAGGGTGACGGCGGCGCCGGGGCCGGAGTCAAGTGCCGATAGGTAGCCGGTCAGGAGCGGTAGCAAGACGCCCAAAGCAGCTGAATAAAGGCGCAGCGTATGCCAAGTCATTTCCGCAGTTGCGAGCCAAATGCCAAATGCCAGGTACAGACAGATGCCCCCGCGAAGCCCGATCTGCACAGGATCGATGACGCCGGCTGAGCGGATGCAAGCAGCGATGAAGTAGCAGCTCAGAACGATACCAAGCACCAACCGAACGCCTCGATAGTCCACCGGGCGCGGCGTGTTCATCAACGACCACAACTGCCGAAGCGAGCGACCGTTCAAAACAAAAAATGCGTCCTCGGTCTCGCGCGCCGCCTCGCTCCCTGTGCCGAGAGTATCTTCCGTCGCGTTGTGCATGCCAGTGCAGAGCCGTCAAGCAATGACCCCTGCCAGATACAAAGCAAGTGCGATGCCATCCGCGCCCAATAGCACCCGCTTTCACCGACCGCCGCTCCGGCACGCCGCCAGCGACAATGCCATAGCGACCCGTAACAGCACTATATACCCACCTCGCAGAGCAAAGCGCCAAGACGAGAAGCTTACAAACGATAAATCGCTATGGCGCGCAAAGAGCGTCGATCGTCATTCCGATCGTCACGTCATCCGGGATCGTTGGGTCGATGATCCGGAACGCCACCGGCACGACCAGCTGGATACCGGCGAGATGACGAAAAACGTAGACACCGTCCGTACTCGCAGCCACGGAACCACTGCCGTCCACGTCTATCCCCTGGCCGATCGCATCAACTGCACCACCAACAACATCATCCGACGGAATATCCGGTGCTACGTTGCGGAACGCTTGCGGCACGACACGCTGCAAGCCAGCGAGGCGGCGAAAGATGTAGACGCCGTCGGTCGCGCCTACCACCGCACCATCAAAATCAACATCGAGAGCGCAAAGCGCTGGGCCGAGTGTCGGCGTCGGCGTCGGCGATGCTGCACCGGTGGATGTCGCCGTCGCAGTTGCTGCAGCTGTGTCAGTCGCCGTCGCCACCGGAGTATCCGTCGGAGTACTCGTAGGTGTATCCGTCGCCACCGGAGTATCCGTCGGCGTCCCCGTCGGAGTTTCCGTCGCCACCGGAGTATCCGTCGGCGTCCCCGTCGGCGTATCCGTCGCCACCGGCGTGTCCGTCGGCGTACCTGTCGGTGTATCCGTCGCCACCGGAGTGTCCGTCGGCGTACCTGTCGGCGTATCCGTCGCGGCTGGCGTGTCGGTCGGAGTTCCCGTCGGCGTATCCGTCGCCACCGGCGTGTCCGTCGGGGTTCCCGTCGGCGTATCCGTCACGGCTGGCGTGTCGGTCGGAGTCCCCGTCGGGGTATCCGTCGCGACTGGCGTGTCGGTCGGGGTTCCCGTCGGCGTATCCGTCGCCACCGGTGTGTCGGTCGGAGTCCCCGTCGGCGTATCGGTGGGAGTCGCCGTCGGTACAGGTAGGCCTTCAGACCCGCTTAACTGGGCCACCGGCGTCGACCGGAGTGACCCATACGCGCCGGAGCCTGCCAAGAGTAGAAAAAGAACAACGATTCCCGGAAGCCGTGTGCCGTAGTACGCCATGAGACGCATCAACCCGATCAGAGCGCCCAATGTCAAGTCCAAAATGGCGTCCGCAGCAAGAACGTTACAAGAGGCTCGATTAATGCGCTCCGCCTTGCTCACCGCACCCGACGAACAACCAATTCGGTCGTCGTCTTCAATGCTGCCGCGATCGGCGCTCCGCAGGCGACAATGGGAAGAGTTCGACCGCGCTCGATTTGCGCTTCGAAGGACCCGCCCCCCCCATCCGTTCGATAGTCGACCCGGATTTCGGCGCAGTTTCCGTCGTCTCCGACGACAGTAGCGTCGCGCGCAGTCGTCAACCAATCCCAACCGTGACGCGCGAAGCCCTCGGCGTCAGCCGCCTGCGCTAGACCGTCGCGTAGACCAGCGCATCCGCGCAGGCGGGGCACGACTTGATCAACGGCCAGAGTGCGACCCAGGATCCCACGAGCGCTCGCCAAGTCGAGTCCGGCCCAGGTCATGCCATCGGGAAAGGTGATTCCAGTCGGTGCAAACCGATGACCACCGGTATGACTCGTACGCCAGAGCCGAGCGACAACCGACGACTCACGGCGAAGATCCTCAAACAGCCGGCCGCCCATTTTGCCGCAGCAACGATCGCGCGAGCCATGCGTACAGATCAAGAAATCGGCCACGCCTGGAACGACGTCGCCACGCAGGTCGTCGCCCGCGACCAAACCGCGAACCACCTCCCCCAGTCGCTCTCGCGGGACCTTCGTTTCGCTGCGATTGAAGCCGGCGAACGGCTGCGCCGGGTCACGCCAGTAGCAAATCACCGTATGCTCTTCACTGCATCCGCCTTCGCAACCCACCGCCAGCACCCGGGCTGCGACGAGATCTTGCCCCAGCAACGCGTCGGCCAAGAGCGGGTGTAACTCAATCGCTGCCGGCCACGGCAACGGAAGTTCAATCAAAACGAAGCGGTCCGCTCCCACCGCGGTGCCGACCGGCGACTCGCCGGCCTCACGACTCCACGCCGCACACCACAGCGCCGTACTGGCCGCTCCAGTCGGGAGTTTCGCATCCATGACCATCGCGAGATTCTAACAAATCTGCCTGACAATCCGAACCGATCAGCAGTCCGTCGAGAAACGGGCGCGCAAGCGAGGAGGCCGTCCGCGTCCTGCTTTTCCAACAAGCGGCCGCGCCGTCGAGACGGTCCGATCAATCGGCTTCGAGGTATCCTGCAGCCCGAAGCCTTTCGAGAACCTCCTCGGGCACCTCTTTCGTTGGGCCGGACTCAGGCTCTCTGACCACGATTCGTCCGGCTTCCCATCGGCGCAGGCGCTCCAGCTCCCGCTTCTGATCCCGCTCCGTCGCCAAGTCGTTGTACTCCTGGGCATCTGACCGAAGATCGTAGATGCTCACCGTAGCCTTGGTGAAATCGGCAATGACTTTGCGATCTTCGCTGCGTTCCGAGACGAGATGAACGTTGTCGCGGAAACGCGACTGGGAGTAGGCCACAAGGCCGGTCCGGGACACTCCCGGCTCGAGGAACGAGCGAACCGACCTGCCCGCCAACTGAGACACGAGGCTTGGCGGCGGCGTGACTCCAACGAAGTCCAATAGCGTCGGCATCAAGTCAATCTCACGCACCAATCCTGGAAAACGTCCGACTCGATCGACCCCGCTGATCAGCAGAGGCACCTTGATCACACAATCAAACAAGGTGTCGCCGTGAAAACGCAGTCGGTGATCGCCAAACTCCTCGCCGTGGTCACTGGAAAACACGACGATGGTGTCCTCCCCTACGCCGGTCGACTCGATGATCTGTAGTACCCGGCCAACCATTGCGTCGGCCTCTCGGATTTCGGCGTCGTACTCGTTCCACGGGCCCGGGTTGCTCGGCCCCGCGCTCTTGTCCCCGTAGATCAATCGCTTTGGTTCGTACGGATAGTGCGGGTTCATGAAGAACATGGTCAGAAAAAACGGCTTCCCGGCAGGCCGCCCCTGTAGGGCAGCCTGCGTCGAACCCAACAAGGTTTTTTCCGCATTGGCAGGACCCTTCTTTGCCTTCGCGCCACGCGACCGCTCGGGCACGTAGTCATAATATTCGTACCCCTGCTCAAACCCCTTAGTCGACAATCGGTCTCCCATATGGGGATTCTCCATCACCGCCGCCGTGTAGTAGCCTGCATCCGCAAGAGCCTCAGCCAGTGTCGTCAACGAGGCTGGGACCAAGCTCTTCGGCTTTTGGCTCGTCGCGCCGTGGGTAGACGCGTAGGTAGACGTCAGTAGCGAAGCCACCGAGGGCTTCGTCCACGGCGCTTGCGTGATGTACTGATCAAAAACGAGACCATCGCTCGCGAGCTTGGCAAGGTGCGGGGTTGTCCGGCGCCAGTAACCACTCCACGGCACGTGATCCCAACGCAGCGAGTCGAAGAGAATCAGCAGTAAATTCTTCCGCTGCGTCGGTGGCCCTCCAGCGACTACGCGGACCCCAGGTTCCGGGACCAGCGTTCGCTCGTCGCCGCGGCCCAAACGATCGAGCATACCACCTGACAGGGCCGTGCGGACCGCGCTTGTGCCCTGATCGTCCACCCACAGCCGCTGCGCCACAATCACCTGTCCGTCGCCAATGGCAAAGTCCTCGATGTCGGGCCCGAGCGTCCACTGACTGACGATCTGGTGGTCGTTCCCAACCCAAACAATCGAACCGGCCTTGTGGGTGGACACCAAGAAACCACCCTCGCGCAGCAAGGTGAGCTGCGACGGATGGCCAAGTTCGTTGACCCGCCAGCACGTCGAACCGTCGCGCCGTACGCATTGTACGAGATGCCGGTTGTAGTCGGCGATCAACACCGTTCCATCCGCCTTGGCCTCGACATCGTAGGGATACGCCAGCCCTTCGCTGAAGCTCCAAACGATCTCGCCGGTCGGAGTCACTTCGAAGACCCGACCCGGCCGCGAGTCCGCAATCAACGTGTTGCCGTTCGGCAGGCGGTCGGCGTCGCTGGGGCGAACGACCCTCTCAAACTTCCAAACCACGTGCCCCGTGCGATCGACTTCGACAACAGACGCGGGCTTCGTATTTGTGATCAGGACCCCGCCACCGGGCAAGAAGTCTGCATCCACGGGGGCCGAAGCAGGAATCCGCGACAGGAGTTTGCCTTCCGGACCGTAGGTGAGCACTGCGTTAGCGCTGCCGTCGGCAACCAAACGTCTCCCGTCATCAGCGAGATCGACCGCAGACGGTTTCTTGGAATCGCGAAACTCCCATTCCAATCCCGACCGGCCTACTTGCGAAATCAGCGGATAGGCCGGTCGCTTCTTGGCCGATCGTTTTGCCTTGCGCAACGGAGTCGGCGCAGCGGCCCCAACCACCGCCCCATCGTCGGCTGCCCCAGCACGCGCTGGGCCGACCTCGGCCACGCCAAAATCGCCACCCGTGCCAAGGAGTAACAAGCATCCCGCACAGACGATGCTCACACTTAAGAATCCGCCTCGCCAACCCATCCAAACGCGTCCTTGTCAGCCTTCTTGAGCAGACCTGTTTAGACACAGATCCGTGACTCAGCAAGACACCTCGCCCCAGCGACGGGTTTGTTCTTTTGGGCTTGTCCCGCACCACCTTTGTTGCAATAACATCAGGGTTTGCGGTGGACTTACTCGCCGCCCCGATACGGAGGCCCCCTAATGCGGACGATTCAAACTATTTCCGACGCAGTGATCCGAGCGGCTTTGCTCATCTCACTGTTGCCGATTCTCGCGCTCGGACTCACCTTCGATGTCGATCGCATCGACGACACGGTTGTCGATGCCTGCACCGGGGCTCCAAACGATTGCACTCTGGCCGGCGCCTTTGCCGCGGCCAACAGCAACCCAGGGCCGGACACCATCAACATCCCGGCCGGGATTTACACCGTTCAAGCCGGGCTCGAGATCACCGACGACGTGACGGTTGTCGGAGCCGGCTCCGGAGAGTGCGACGGCTCCGACACCTGCATCCAGGCATCGATGGTCCCGCCGGACTTCAACGGCCTAGCAACCACCAGCGGTATCCCGACTCCCGCCACAGAGAGAGTTCTGGACATCGAGAATGGCGACGCAACCATTTCAGGCGTCACCCTCCGACACGGCAACGACGAATTCGGCGGGGGCGTCAGAATCGAAGCGGGCGCGAGTCTCGATATCTCGGATTGTGCCATCGACACTAACGCCGCCAGCGACGGTGGCGGTGGTGTCGCCAACTTCGGCACCCTGACCATGACCGGGTGCCAGCTCACCAACAACACCGCGCAATTCTTCGGAGGCGGTGGAATCTGGAACCTCGGCACGGCGATGGTAACCAGCACACAGATCATCGGCCCTCTCCCTCTCCTGGGCGCGCTGCCCGGCCCAGTCGCAACGACCAGTGCTCCAGGCATCCCAGGACCGCCGATCGAGGACCTCGAGGACGCTGGATTCTGCGGCGGCATCGCGAACTTTAGCGACCTGACCCTGGTCGACTCAATCGTAAGCGGACACTTCGGCTTCGTCGGTGGCGGCATCTGCAGCACGCCCTTCCCGCGCGAGACGATGACCGCCTCAGTGAGCGGCGCCACCGAGATTCCCGTCGATTCGATCCTAACCCTGCGCAACACCAACGTCTCCAACAACTTCGCGATTTTCGGCGGCGGTATCTGGAACCGGGCCGGCTCCATCTTTCTCCTGCTGATCACCGGGTTCTCGGATCCGACGGTCGGCAACGCCCACCTCCGACTCGAGAACGAAAGTATCGTCGCAAACAATCTGGCGATCGCCGGCGGCGGCATCATGAACAGCCGTACGATCGTAGAAGAACTTCTCAGCTCGCCCTGCTCGATCCAACTTGCCCAAGCCCTCGGCGTGAGCGGCGGTCTGGCATCGAGCGGGGCCTTGGGAACCGCGACTGCGCCGGCCGCGGTCAGCATGTCGGCGATCGGCAACGCCACGGCAGAGGTCGACCGGTCCGCTGTCGTCGGCAACAACGCGCTGGTAGGCGGAGGAATTCTCAACGATCAGTTTTTCGTACCATTTTCGGTCATCTATTTGCTCGACGGCCTCGCCGAGTCGCCGGCGGCCGCGACCTCTGGATTTCCGATCCCAGGGCTCGACTCCGCCAAAGTCAACCTTTTGGTCCAAGACAGTCCCATCGTCTTAAATAACAGCCCGGTGGGAGCCGGTATCGCGAGCTTCTTGACAACAACGAACATCATCGGCTCTGGCGTCTTCGACAACGACTTCTTCCCAATAGCCTTCTTTTTCTTCGGGGCCGCCGAAGCGCAAACCAGCGCACCGGGCGCACCGTTCTTGAGTACCGGCGGGGGACTCTACACAGCCTTCGGGCCGACTTCGCTGATCGACAGCACCGTCGAAGGCAACACTGCCGCCGTCGGTGGAGGCATCGCATCGGTGGGCGGTCCCGGCGGGTTCTTCCTCCCCCTCAATTCACTGACCTCGTTCCTGGATTTTTTCTTCTCATTCGCCCCGACACAGGGCACCGCGACCGGTTCGCTGCCGTTGGCAAGTACGGATCCAGAAACCGAACTGACCATTGAAGGATCGACGATCAGCGGCAACGAGGCCCTCGCCGATGGCGGCGGGCTACTAAACAGCGCCGCTTTGACCACTGCGCTGAACAGCACCTTCTCCGGCAACGAAGCCTCTCAAAGCGGAGGCGGTGTCGCCAACTTCGACTTCGGTCATGTAACGCTCAGCCACGTGACGGTCACCGACAACACAGCCGGCGCCAGTGGAAATGGGGCCAACGGGGCGTCCACTTCAGAGATCATCATCCCGATTTCCAATGGTGACGGCGGTGGGATTTTTGAAGACTCCGGCAACCAGACGATCGTTCTTCGCAGCACCATCGTCGCCGGCAATTTCGATGACGACGATGGAGCAACCCCCGACTGCGAGGTACTGTCCGGAACCATCGAATCACTTGGCTCGAACATCATCGGCGAGGACAACGGCTGCAGTGGCATTTTCACCGAGCTTGGCGACGTCGTCGATGTCGACGCCATGCTCGGGCCCCTCACCGACAACGGTGGCCCAACCGAAACACATCAACCGCTCGACGGGAGTCCGGCGATCGATGGAGTCAGTGGCGCCTGTGAAGACGCCGCCGGCGATGAGGTCACCACCGACCAGCGCGACATCACGCGACCGCAAGGGGTCGCCTGTGATATCGGTTCCTACGAGACCGCATGCGGCGACGGGGTCATCGACGAAGGCACCGAACAGTGCGACGTCGGCGAATTCGATCCGAACGACTGTTGCTCGGACACCTGCCTCTTCGAATCCGTAAGCTATGAGTGTCGGCCGGCGGCCGGCGCTTGTGACATTGCCGAGACGTGTAGTGCCGGTGACGAGCCACAGTGCCCCAGTGAAGACGTGGTCGAACCAGCGGGCACTGAGTGCCGTGCCTCGAGCGGGCTCTGCGATCCAGCGGAACTTTGCGAAGGTGGCAACGCATGTCCCATCGACATTCCGTTCCTGGATAGCGATGGGGATTCGGTCTGCGACGATCTCGAACCGGAAGACACCGAGATGGACCCAACCCAGGTCACCATTCAGCCTCCGGGGGAAGATCCGATCATTTCCGCCACCCTCGCAGGCGGCAACTGCAATCGAATCGTCAATTTCGAGTTCATCCAAGAAATAGACCTTCCTGTCGCCGACGAAGAAGGGGCCTACCCGGACGGCTTGGTGGATGTTTCGGTCTGCTCGGACGATGACGACGACACCGACGGCGATCCGTGCGACGGCATCCCACCGTGCACCAACGCTCAGATCAAGATCACCTTCGAGGCATCGGAAAACGACTTCGGCAACGGCTTCGTCTATCGCTTCTTCGACCCGACCACCATGGAATACATGCCGCTGCCCAATGTCGATCTGATGGGCAATATGGCGACGTTGAACCTGACCGACGGCGGCATTGGCGATGTATCCGGCGCTGGGCCCGCAACCGGAGCTGCAACCAGTGGCACAGGCGGCGACGGCATCATCCGCGACATTGGTGGACCTGCGACAGCAGCTCTAGTCGTCCCGGCACCGGCGATGTCCCCATTCGCCATGCTGTTAGGCGGACTCGGCCTGCTTGGAATCGCCGCCGGCGCGCTGCGCCGCCGACGCTAGCAAACATGCGGTCGCGGGCCCCCAGGGCGGGGCCCGCGACCGCCAAGCAAACGCGTGCTAAGATGGCGGAATCATGTCCGCCGGATCAGCCGACCCAAACCAGGAAGAGCGCCGCTTGAGAGAGCGCCCTTCGATCCTCGATTTGTCCTTTGCCGAACTCGAGGAGATCGTACGAGGGCTGGACGAGCCGGCGTATCGAGCCCGCCAGTTGTGGATATCGCTTTATCGAACGTTGACGCCATCGTTCGGCGAAATGAGCACATTGGCGCGATCCCTGCGCGCCAAACTCGAGCAGCATTACACCGTCGACTGCTTCGAAACCGCGGTCGAAGAACGCTCCAAAGACGGATCGACCGACAAGGCCTTACTCAGGCTGCGCGACGGCGAGCTGATCGAAACCGTCCTGATGCGCTACGAGGCCGACGACCACCGCAAACGGCGCAAAACGGTCTGCATCTCGACGCAAGCTGGATGCGCTCTCGGGTGTACGTTTTGTGCAACTGGCCAACAGGGGTTCCGACGCCAACTCAGCGTCGGCGAGATCGTCGCGCAAGTGATGCGCATGGAGCGCATCGCGCGAGCCGAGGACAACGCCGAGATCGCTGTCAACGAACGTAGCCGTGGAGAACGACAGGGCGTCACCAACGTCGTCTTCATGGGCATGGGCGAACCCCTGGCCAACTATGACAACACCCTGGCCGCCGTACGTGTTCTCAACCACGACCAGGGCCTGCACATCGGTGCGCGACACATCACGGTGTCGACCGTCGGACTACCGGACCAAATCGTCCGCCTCGGTTCCGAGGATGTCCAGATCAACCTAGCCGTCTCCCTACATGCGCCGGACAACGCGACCCGTTCGCAAACGATGCCGATCAACAAGCGCCATCCGATCGAAGAAGTCATCGAAGCCTGCCGCGACTACGTCGCAGCGACGAACCGCAAGATCTTCTTCGAATACGTCCTGCTCGACGGTCAAAACGACAGCGTCGACCATGCCGATCGACTCGGCCGCCTCCTGCGCGGAATGCTGTGCCACGTCAACCTGATCCCGGTCAATCCCACGACCGAAGGGCCCTACCCGCGCCCGGGTCGGGCCGCCAGCAAGGCCTTTCAAGAAAAGCTGACGACGCACGGTGTGGCATCGACCGTGCGCATGGAGAAGGGCATCGACATCAACGCCGGCTGTGGGCAACTGCGCGCCCGTGCGCTGACCGAAACCCGATAGGGAGATTATCCACATGGATCGCGTATGCGCTGTATTCGGAGCTGGCCCTGGAACCGGTCGTGCAATCGCCGAACGATTTGCCGCCGATGGCTATCGAGTTGCCATGGTGGCGCGCAATGCCGACCGCCTCCACGAATTCGAATCCGCAATCGACGGCAGCAAGGGCTACGCCTGCGACGTAACCGATACGGACGCGCTGCAACGCACCTACCATGCGATTCAGAGCGACCTCGGCAACCCGCGGGTGGCTGTGCAGAACGCGGTCGGCGGTTCGTTCGGCGATTTCATGACGATCGACCCGGAAACTCTCCGAAACAATTTCGAGGTCAACACCATGGGCCTGCTCCACATCGCCCGCCTAGCAGTGCCGCCGATGATCGAAGCAGGCGACGGCGTACTCATCGCGACCGGCAACACATCAGCTCATCGCGGTGTCGCCAACTTTGCAGCCTTCGCCCCCACCAAGGCGGCGCAGCGTATTCTCGCCGAGTCGATCGCCCGCCACGCCGGGCCGCTCGGTGTGCATGTCGCTTACCTCACGATCGACGCAGTCATCGACCTCGAATGGACCCGCCAGATGTTCGGGGACAAGCCGGACGACTTCTATATCCAACCGGCCCACATCGCCGACGAGTGCTTCCACATCGCGCACCAGCCGCGCTCAGCCTGGTCTTTCAGCGTGGAGATCCGGCCGCATAGCGAGAAGTGGTAGTTGAAGCGGCGCGGATGAACGCGAGTTGGCGATCGATCATGAGGCTAAACACCGCGTGTAACCCCTCGAGCCCTTCCGTCTCCGGCTCCAGCACACGCAACGCCCGCACGATCGCCTCGATCGTGGACAGGTAGTGCCGCTTCGGTTCGCGACGGATCCGATAGTCACTCGGTCGCCCCGGAGGCAACGTCACGGCACGCAGTCGCTGCAACGCGGGACTAGCATCGTAGATTTTCTTCGCTTGAAACCAAGTGCCATCGATCACAATCAGGTGTTCCGGTCGTTCTTCGACCGCTAGCTCGTCGACCCGAACCGCTCCAGGCGATGGATAGAGGAGCATTGCGTCTGTCGGCACCGAGGCCAACAAAGTTGCGTTGTCTTCCCAAGGAGCACACGTATCGACACGAACGCGCTCGAGCCCCAAGCGCGCGATCCGAGTCGTACCGATCGGATGCCGGCTTTCGTGGCGATGCTGCAAGATAACGACCCCGGTGCGGTTCGCCACCGCAGTGATCGCATCACAAATGCACACCGACGCGGCTTTCCCGCAACGGTAACACATCGCCCGTGCATCGAAATCTTTACGTTGTCCGCGGCATTCGTCCATCGCCACTGTGACTGCGTTGTTCACGTCCTTCTGTCCACCCTCTTGACGTACGTCTGTCTCCTAATAGCCTCCGAGAAAGACACTGAATGACCAACCAGATCGTCCCCGACGAGAGGAGTCAAACGCAATGACATACACCGTCCTCGGCAGCATGATCTCGCCCTTTGTCCGCAAAGTCGGCGTCTTCCTTGCCGAAAAAGGAATCGACTACGTCCACGAAGACGTCAACCCCTTCGGCCCGCCGGAAGGGTTTCGCGAAATCAGCCCACTCGGTCGGATTCCCGTTCTGCGCCACGGCGACCGGGTGATCAACGACTCGTCCGTCATTTGTCGGTATATCGAGAACACGAACCCGGACAACCCGCTCTACCCTTCGGACCCCTTCGACGCCGCGCGCGCTGAGTGGATCGAAGAATACTCAGACGGCGGACTGATTCCTGTCGCAGGAAACAAGATCTTCCGGCCCCTGGTGCTTGCCCCCATGATGGGCGGGGACGCCCCCGACGAAGTTGCAATCAACAAGGCCATCGACGAGGACCTTCCACCCTTCTTTGACTATTTAGATAGTCAAATCGGCGAAAGCGGTTATTTCGTTGGCGATTCGACGACGATCGCAGACATCGCCGTTGCGTCAGGATTCGTGAGCCTGCGCATTGCCGGGGTGATGCCCGACTCGGGCAAATGGCCCAAACTGGCAAAGTTCATCACGCAACGTCACGAGAGCGATCACTTGGCGGGAATCATCAAACCGCTCGTCGACTTCATCGGCCAACGCTGGGTCTAGTCGCCGCCTTGTATCCGAGCACCACAGATCATCGAGTCGAGGTTGATCAACGTATCGGTCTTGATCAACCTCGGCTCGATGACACACTCCGCGGCGCAACGACCGCAGGGGTAGTGCGCGGCAGCAGCCGGGTACCGGGAGGGAGAGGCGCGGCAGCAGCCGGGTACCGGGAGGGAGAGGCGCGGCAGCAGCCGGGTACCGGGAGGGAGAGGCGCCGCCGAGCCGCATACTACTCCGGCGGACAGTAGCTGCGGAGCTGCCGGGTACCGGGAGGGAGAGGCGCCGCCGAGCCGCGTACCATTCCGGCGGACAGTAGCTGCAGAGCAGCCGGGTACCGG
>JAJCZJ010000094.1 GCA_029262455.1 Deltaproteobacteria bacterium
CCGCACCCCCACGCCGCAAACGCCGCCGCTCATCCACGGCCAATTGACGATGCTTACCCGACTTATGCTATAGCCAACAGCGTCTCGGACCCTGGGTCATCCCGTGAGAATCCGGGTGGGTCATGCTCGTGAGAAGTGACAGTGTCAACTAGAGATCTCCACCGGCTGCCCTCCCGCGCTGGGGGTGCGCGACAAATTTGTGGGGAGAAAGCAACAATAGTTGGCGTCCGGTTCGAATCTGGACATAGGTCTATAGCCAGAGAGGGGCGGTGTAATGAAGCGGACGGTGGAGCAATTGGAGGCGGAAGGGAACGATTGTACGCGGAGCTTTCGGAGATTGGCGACTTTCGACGTGGTTCGATCGCGGAGACCTACCGGCGCTGCGGCAAGCACAACTGCGCGTGCGCCGAGGAGCACCATCGTGGCCACGGGCCACGGTAACGGGCGGAGCAGGAAGCCGCTCCTTCGACTTTCGACTCGTCCTCCGGAGCCCAAGCGACGGAGGGCGGAAAGTATGGTCGCACGCCGATTCGAACGGCGGACCCCCTGCATGTGAGGCAGGTGCTCTAACCAACTGAGCTATGCGACCTTCCAGTAGGACCGACGTCGATAGCTACCGGGATTGTCTCGGGGGAGCAACAAGGTCCCGGTCGGGCCCGGTCGAGGATCGAGCACTTCGGCCTCCTTCAATCTTCAGGATTTCTGTACCCTGCAGGCCCCAAGACGTCGTGGAGATGGGTCGAAAATCGCGCCTCCACGAGTTCCGCAGGACGTCGGGAATCCCTCGCACTCCTGGGATACGACAATCCCCGGGGACAGGTCGAAGGCCGAAGGTCGAAAGGATGTCGGCTGCTTTGCCGCAGGGAAATCGACCGGCGCTCGGCGTTTCGACCTTCGACCCGGGGCCAGGCGCGCAGCGCGGCCTTCCACCTTCGACAAGATCCCTTCAAAGCGCGGCCTTCGACCTTCGACTCTTCTCTTTCCGTCAAACTGTCGTTTGCCTTTTTTTTGCCGACTGACTACCTCAGTCGCAGAGTTAAAGCGTTCGCTTTGCGGGCGCGGGGAGAGGGTCAGATGCAGAAATCCACTGCGCGTGTCGTCGCGCTCGCAATCGCTTGCTCGTTCTTCGCGAAAGATGTGCCGGCCCAAGAAGCGTCGAAGGGCGGTATCGAAGAGATCGTCGTCCGAGCTCGGAAACGCGATGAGAGGATCCAGGACACTCCAGTCTCGGTCACGGCTCTCAGCGAGAACTTCCTGGAAGACTCAGGCGTCGCGCGCGTCGATGAGATCCAGGGCTTCGTTCCGAACTTGATCTTCAACACCGGAAATCAGGGTTTCGACGCGAACATCAGGATCCGCGGTATCGGCACCGGCGCTCCGGCTCTGGCCTTCGACCCAGGTGTCGGCGTCTATATGGACGGGGTCTTCATGCCACGGGCCCTCGGTGCACTGCTCGACGTTGTCGACGTCCAACAGATCGAGGTCCTGCGTGGACCGCAAGGTACACTGTTTGGTAAGAACACCGTTGGCGGCGCGCTCCTGGTGACTTCGGTGAAGCCGCAAGATGAGTTCTCGGGTCACATTCGAGTGCGCGCCGGTAACTTCGACACAGTCGAGACCAAGGCGACTCTAAACATACCGCTGATCGAGGAACACGTCTTGTCGCGGTTCACGTTCGGATCGCGCAACACGCGTGGCTATACGTACAACCGTACGCTCGACGAGTACTATTCGGACCATCAGTCGCAGAACATCATCGGTTCGCTGCGAATTCTGCCGGATATCGACTTCGCACTCGTTCCACACACCATCGATGTCAGCGGTCAATATTCGCGCGACCACAATCGAGGGCGGTCGGCGCAATGTGTCTTCATCAACCCAGACGCAGACTCTCTGGGGGTGTTCCGCAACAGTGCCGAGCTCCAGGAGTCCTGTGCTAGGCAAACCCCCTTCGAATTCGAGGGCGATCTGCAAGGCATCGCCGATCTCGAGAGCTACGGATTTTGGGGCACTCTCCAATGGGACCTGCTCGAAAACTCGTACGTCGACTTGTCCGCAAAGTCGCTCTCCGCGCTGCGAAAACAAAACGTCGGCGTTGTCTTCGACATCGACAACACCAGCGCCGTGTTTCTCGAGCGTCACCTCTTCGGGGGCGGTCCGCTGGCCGGTGAGCCGACGCGCCAGCAGCAGATCAATCAGGAGCTGCAGTTCAACGCGACCGCGTGGGACGACCGTATCAACGCGGTCGGTGGCGTCTTTGGATTCTGGGAGGAATCCTCCGAGAGGGCCGCCCAGGCGACCGAGCTCATCGCCCCCCTCAACCGACGCATTTCGCAAATCGAATTCGACTTCAGCAACTGGACGGTCGCTCTCTTCGGCCAGGCTTCGCTGGACGTAACCGACTGGCTCAGCATCACCGGTGGTGTCCGACGCACGGCTGACAAGAAGGGCGCGCAGCGTCGTGAGTTCTTGTTGACCCAACTCAATCCCGACGGCACGCCAACGCAAACCTTCCCGGTCCCGGCGAACGTGGGCAACGGCATCGAACGACGTGTCTTCTACAGCACCACTTGGATGGGAAGTCTCCGTCTGACCGCAACCGATCCGGTCCTGGACGCGCTCCACATGGACCACGCGATGACCTACTTCACGTTCTCGCAGGGCTTCAAAGGCGGCGGCTTCAACGCCACGCCGTCCGGGGCAGTCAACCTGCCGACCAACATCTTGGAAGGTTTCGAACCCGAGACCCTCGACAACTACGAAATAGGTTTCAAAACGCGCGCCTTCGACGACCGATTGTCCTTCAACCTCGCACTCTACTGGGGTAACTATGACGATATCCAGGTGGTGTCGCAGCGAACCGCCGGTACCAACCCCACCACAGGCCTGCCGACGATCGCACGGATTACGCAGAATGCCGCCAAAGCCCGCATCCGTGGCATCGAAACCGAGTTCGTGCTGGCGCCGACTTCACAGTTTCGCGTAATCGGCTCGGCAGGGTTTTCCGACACCGAGTTTCTCAACTTCGGTAGCGATGGACTGGTCGATGGGGCGCAGCGCAGCTGTACGGAGGACTTCTCAAACCCAGATAACGACCCCGAAATTGCCGCCGACGCCAGGAACGTCATCGATACTCTGAAGTGCGCCGTCAACGACTTCAACGGCGACCCAACCAACCGCTCCGGACAGAGATTCCTCGGCAGCCCGCAGCTGCAAACCTCACTATCCGTGAGCTACACGCAGCCAATCGAGTTGGGCAGCGGCGATTTTTCCGGCAACCTGGTTCCGCTCCTTCAATGGAGCTTCCAGAGCAGTGCCCGCTACCTCGGCCAAGAAGTCGCCGCCGGCAGGCAAGGTGGCTTCAACTTGCTCAACGCGCGGCTTTCGTACGAGTTTTACGACGAACGAGCCGTTATCGCGATGTGGGGCAAGAACCTGCTCGACGTAGCCTACTTCGACCATATCCAGGGCTTCGGCGACAGCTTCGGCAACATCAACCGGTACTTCAACGCACCACGCACCTGGGGTGGCGAAGTGAGTTTCAGGTTCTGAGTCGAAGCGACTGAATAATGTTCTCTACCGAGTCGTGGTCCCCGACCACGGCTCAGCGGGAGCTTCGCCCTCCATGGGGTTTTACGGGCCACGGCTCAGCGGGAGCTTCGCCCTCCATCGGGTGGTGCCGCACCGCGGCTCAGCAGGAGCTTCGCCCTCCATGCTGGGGTGCAAAGCGCGGGCCTTTGATGTTCGACCGATCATTTTTCTTGACGCACCGTGTTGACATTATGACGCGCTGTGTTAACACTATGCGTCAGGAGGTATTACCCATGGCAAGAACAGCTAAGAGACAGACCCCTTTTGACGAGATTTCGGATGCTTTCGGAGACGCGATTGATCGCGCCGAGGATGTCCTGACGCGCGGCTTTGAAGCCGCCTTCGAGGCCCTGCCCGAGAGTGTCGAGGACGTTGTTCGCGATCTTTCCAAGGATCTGAAAAAGCGTCGCAAGCAGACCGTCAAGAACGTG
This sequence comes from Deltaproteobacteria bacterium, assembly GCA_029262455.1. Lineage (GTDB taxonomy): Bacteria > Desulfobacterota > Binatia > HRBIN30 > CADEER01 > CADEER01. The sequence continues at coordinate 4,023 of JAJCZJ010000094.1, forward strand.
GAGAAGTCGATTGCCGACTTCGACAAGCGCCGCAAGCAGACGGTCAAGAGTGTCGAGAAGACCCTCGCGGATCTCGACAAGCGCCGTCAGCAGCTGACCAAGCGCTACGAGAAGCAGATCGAAGGTGTATTCGGTACGGTCGAAGATCGAGTCGCTAATGTCGTTCGACCGGTCGCCAAACGACTCGATATCGCATCGCAGTCCGAGGTCGCTACTCTGAAACGCCGCCTGACGCAGATCGAGCGCAAGGTCGGCAAGAGTCCGACGACCAAAAAGAACACCGCGAGCAAGACGACACGCCGTAAAAAGACCACACGTCGCGCTGCGTAAGTACGTCGAGCTAGCCTAACAAGCTTTCCCCAAGGTCCGCCCCGCTTCCCACCCTATCCTATCTCGGGAGGTGGAGCGGACCGATTTCCGACGGGGGCACGCAATCGGACGTCGCTCTCAGCGACGCCACCCGCCGCCTCCGGGTGTCAAAATGCGAAGCTTTGTTCCCGCTTCGATCTGGAGCGAAATCTTCGCCGGTACCAGCTGTTTTCTGCCGTTTGGCAGCGTGAGCTGGTTACGACCCGCCTTGCCGGGTTCGCCGCCAAGTCCGTAAGGGCGATAGGCCCGGCGTTCGCTCAAGATCGTCACACTCGCCGGAGACGTGATTTCGATCTCGCGATCCACACCGTCTCCACCGCGATGCGCGCCAGCGCCGCCGGAACCCCGGCGCACCCTGTAGCGTACGACACGCAATGGTAGCTCCGCCTCGAGCGCCTCGATCGGAGTGTTCATGGGGTTGGTCATGTGCGTCTGCACGGCCGACTCACCGTGCCCCTCAGCACTAGCGCCTGCTCCGCCAGCGATCGTCTCGTAATAGGAAAATTGGCGCGAACGCGCCGCATCGAAGCCGCCCAGCGCGAGGTTGTTCATTGTCCCGCTACTCGCCGCCGGAACGCGCCCCGGTACCGCGTGCGACAACGCCCGGTACAGAACATCGACAATGCGCTGCGACGTCTCGACATTCCCCGCCGCCACAGCCGCCGGGAACGAAGCGTTCACCACCGAGCCGGCCGGCGCGCGAACCGCGATGGGTCGCATCATGCCGGCGTTGGGAGGAATGTCGATCGAAGACAGGCAACGAAAGACATAGTAGACAGCGGCAAGCGTAACCGCCTCGTTGGCATTCACGCCGCCCTCCACCTGCGCGTCCGTGCCGGCAAAATCGACCTCGACCCGCCCGCCCTTGGTGCGGATTGTCACCACAATGCGAATCGACTCTCGCCCAAACCCGTCGCCGTCGAGATAGTCTTCAGCGGTGAACACCCCGCGCGGCAACTCCCGTAGCCCCTCGGCCATGAGTTTTTCCGAATAGCCCTGTAGCGCTTGCATCGCTGCCGAAACACGAAGCCGTCCGTCGCGCTCGACCAGCTGTGCCAACCGCTCGGCGCCTACACGCAAAGCCGCCAGTTGCGCATAGAGATCCCCGAGCCGCTCGTCGGCCACACGCGTATTGGCGAGGAACATCGCCAATAAGTCCTCCTCGACGACACCGCCACGTACGATCTTGACCGGCGGTAGACGCAATCCTTCCTGGTAGATCTCCCGCGCCAACGGCATCGATCCCGGGCTCATACCACCGACGTCGGAATGATGAGCACGGTTCGCCGTGTAGCCGATCCGCCGTGTCCCCACATACACCGGCGCCACGACGGTAATATCCGGCAGATGCGTGCCTCCCTCAAACGGATCGTTGAGCAGAACGACATCGCCCGCCCCGAGATCGTGACGCGCCAGCGCTGCGCGCACCGACATCGGAGTCGATCCGAGGTGCACCGGGATATGCGCCGCCTGCGCCACCATCTCGCCGTTCGCATCGAACAACGCGCACGAATAGTCCCGACGCTCTTTGATGTTCGGAGAGAACGCACTGCGACACAACACAACGCCCATTTCTTCGGCGATAGCACTCAGCTTGTGATTAAAGACCTCGAGTGTGATCGGATCGATGCCAACCAGAGGCTTTGCCTTGCGCCCACCCACGATCATTTCCCCCGCGAGGTCTTGCGCTCGATTAGAAGATCCCCGCTGGCGGCGGCGCGAACCGTCCAGCCAGGCGGAACCATGGTCGTCGCGCTCACCTCGGTGACGACGATCGGCCCAGCACATCGGCGCGACGACAACGACGGGCGAACCATATGCTTCGCCTCCACCCAACGCCCCCCCCAGTACAACCTGTGTATGGCCGAACGGGCCGCTGCCCGCTCGGGCACTCGATCGACAACCGGCCGTCGCGCAATGGAACCGACGACCCGCAAGTTCACCACCTCGATCGAACGCTGTTCGTCGCTGTAACCGTAGAGACGCTCGTGAGCCTTCTCAAAATCGCGGCGTAGCTGGCGTGAGAGGGGAACCTCGAGCTCGTAGGATTGGCCTCTGTAGCGCACGTCGGCGGTCGTGCTCGTTTCAATTTTTCCGACCCGCGCCTCGACTCGAATTTCGCGTCGAGCCCTGCGCCGCATCGACGCAGCAATCGTATCGAGGGCGGCAACGTGCGGATCAATTTGCCGAACCGTTTGGACATAACTGCGCTCGACCTCGGCCCGCAGCGCGCCCCAGGCTGACAGCACGCCTGGGTTGAGCGGTACCAACACCTTCCGCATCTCCAGAGACTCGGCCAACTCGCAGGCGTGCATTCCGGCTGCGCCGCCGAACGACACCAGCGCAAACTCACGCGGGTCCCACCCGCGTTCGACCGAAATCGCTCGCATCGCCCGCTCCATCCCTGCGTTGACGACGCGAACAATTCCTTCCGCCGCACCGACGACATCCATGTCGAGTTTCGCTGCCAAGTCCGCGACCGCACGCTTCGCACGCTCGGTATCGATCGACATGGCGCCGCCGAGAAATGCATCCGGCACCAACCGACCCAACACCACATCAGCATCGGTCACGGTCGGCAAAACGCCGCGACCGTAGCAGGCAGGCCCAGGGTTCGCTCCCGCGCTGTCAGGCCCAACTTTGAGTGCACCACCGGCATCGACGCGCGCAATTGAACCACCACCCGCCCCCACCGTGTGAATGTCGATCGCGGGAATCTTCACCGGCAGCCGGTCGATCGCCCACTCGGTGTGCCGCGGCACGACTCGGTCGATCAAGCTAACGTCCGTCGACGTGCCGCCCATGTCGAGTGTGAGTAGGCGGCTCTCACCGATACGCGCGGCGGACTGAACCGCTCCAACAACACCCCCAGCTGGGCCCGACAGTAGTGTGCGAACCGCCTCCCGACTGGCCGTTTCAACCGAGATCGCACCGCCGGACGACTGCAACACCCGCAACCGATGACCACCGGTCCGGGCCGCGAGGCGCGCCAAATGACGCTCCATCAACGGCGCCACGTACGCGTTCAACACAGTCGTCGAGAGCCGTTCATACTCCCGGTACTCAGCAATCAGCTCGTGCGACACGGAAACTGAGTAGCCCTGCGCGCGCAACGCTTCGGCCAGGACTCGCTCGTGCAGCGGCTCCGCGTACGAATGCAAAAAGCAAATAGCCACCGAATCGGCGCGTAGCTTTGCAAGCCCCTGCCCTACACGGACGAGTTCCGCGTCGGTCAACGCGGTCGCCACGGTCCCATCAAACAATAGTCGCTCAGCCACTCCGACGCGACGTGCCCGAGGCACCAGCGGCACCGGTTTGCGCGGCGTCAGCGAGTAGATGTCCGGACGCTGCTGTCGGCCGATTTCGATCAAGTCTTCGAAGCCAGCCGTCGTCAGCACTACGACCCGAGCCCCTTTTCGTTCGAGAACCGCGTTGGTAGCAACCGTCGACCCGTAGGTAATCTCGGCGCTCTCGGAATCGCCCAAAAGATGATCGAGCCCCTCGAGCACGGCTCGAGCTGGGTCATCCGGGGTCGAAGGACGCTTGTGAATGCGACAGCGGCCAGCCTTGTCGACGGCGACGAAGTCAGTGAACGTTCCCCCCGTGTCCACACCGACAAGAACGGTGGGTTGCCTGGAACCGCTGTCGACCGAACGCCTCGCTCGAAGTGGCGTGCCGCGCCCGACCGTTTCGGTCAACTGCCCATCACCTTATCGGCCGCCCGAACTCAAAGATTCGACCAACCGCAGAGAGACCAATTCAGGCAGCCTTCGCCTTCTTGCTCTCTTTTTTCTTTTTGGGAGTGCTTTTCGCGCTACTCGAGTCACCTGACGAATCACTCTTGGAATCACTCTTGGAGTCACTGCTCGAGTCACTCTTGGACTCGCCGGCCGCCGAAGATCCGCCCGCCGCACCTGCGTCGTCCGTCTTCTTGCCTCCGTAGTCAGTGACGTACCAACCAGATCCCTTGAGCTGGAATGAGGTATTGGAAATAAGCTTTTTAACCTTGCACCGCTTGCACTCCGGGCACTTGGTCAGAGCGTCTTCTGTGATCCGCTGCGTGACCTCGATGACCCCACATTTCGGGCATTCATACTCGTATATGGGCATGGCACCTCCGAACCCACAGAGGCTAACCACGGACACATAGGGTGTCAACTACGACCCGGCAAGTTCCAGCCAAACAAGCCAACATCCCGGATCTTTGGTTGTTTTTTCTCGCGAAGGCTATTCCGGCCCCAGGATCGACTCAATCTTCGCCAGCAGAAGTTCCGGTACAGCTGACGCCACCACAATCTCTTTCTGGCGGCCGGCTGTGCCACGCACGATTTCAACCGACCGCCGGGGAACATCCAGCCACTTCGCCAGAAGCTTGATCACTGCTTCGTTGGCAGCGCCGTCCACCGGAGGTGCCGAAATTTGCACCTTGATCCGGTTGCCGTGCACGCCGACGACGCGATCCCGCGAGCTACGCGGCTGGACTCGAACCAACAGTCGAACCTGATCTCGCCCGACTTCAACGAAAGCTCGGCTCAGCGGATCTCCGCCGCCAACTGGCGCAGACTTTCGACCAAAAACGCGTCGAGAAAGTAGATCCCGAAAATGACGATGATGGGCGACAGATCAAGCCCCGCAGCCACGAAGGGCATACGCTTTCGAACCTCGTAGAGAAGCGGCTCGGTAGCAGAATACAGGAAGCGAACGATCGGGTTGCGCGGATCGGGGCTGACCCAGGACAGAATCGCCCGCCCGACTACCAACAGTAGGAAGAGATTCAGGACCATCCCGAGGACGATGGCGATGGCGTTGATCAAGTTCGAAAAAATGAACATATCGCTTCTCCAAGGCTAACCACGGTGATCGCGCATGGCAAGGCGGTGGGTACGGGGTACCCCGGGGTACAGGGTACAGGGTACGGCTGATTTCCTTATTATCCTTTGCCTAGTTCACGCGAGCGTTCGGTGGCGCGCTTGACCGCACTGCCCACGACCGCCGCGAAGCCTTGCCGCGCCATCTCGTCGAGGCCCGCCAGCGTCGTACCACCGGGGGACGACACCGCCTCGCGAAGCTGGGCCGGTGAATCGCCACTCTCCTGCAGCATCGCCGCCGCCCCGGCGATCGTCTGCAACGACAGCTCCTGCGCCATCTCTGGGCTGAGACCCGCGTCGATGCCGCCAGCAATCAGGGCTTCGGCAAAGCGGTAAACGTAGGCCGGGCCGCTGCCGCTCAACCCCGTAACCGCATCGATGAGCTTCTCATCCCTGACCGCGCGCGCCTTGCCCACAGCGGCGAAGAGCCGCAAGGCCAGCTTCTCATCTGCTGGCTTGGCGACCGATCCACGAACCACAACAGACATCGCTTTGCCGAGCAGTGCGGGCGTATTCGGCATCACGCGCACAACCCGCGCGCTCTTGCCGAGAACGGCCTCGATCCGAGCCGTTGAAACACCAGCTGCGATGGAGATGAAAACGTTCTTCGAGGTGGCCGCGTCGCGCAAGTCACGCAGAACCCCGTCCAGAATCTGCGGCTTCACCGCCAGAACAACCACCGAAGCGTCGCGCACCAAAGCGGAATTGTCGGATGTCGTCTCGACCCCGAAGTGGCGGCGCATCGTCGCAAGCTTCCGCTTATCGACATCCGAGGCGACAATCTCGCGAGGCTTGTAGAGCCTCGCTTCAATCAGCCCACGAATCAGCGCAGTCGCCATATTGCCGCCGCCGACGAAACCAACCCCATACCCCCGCGCCGCCGCGCCCCTGCGCTCAATAACCTTGCCACTCCGACTACCCATGGTCACATCCTCCCCAATCGATCCACCAACCTATCGCGCAAAATCCAACTATTCGAGGCCAGCACCCTCCACCCCGTACGCCCCCGCGAAACGGGGCTTGGGACGCCCCCGCGAAACGCGGCTTGGGACGCCACGCGAAGCGCGGCTTGGGACGCCCCCGCGAAGCGCGGCTTGGGACGCCCGCAAAGCGGCTAACCCCGCTCGCCAAAAATCGCTCTGCCGACGCGAACCATTGTGGCGCCTTCTTCAATGGCGATCTCAAAGTCGTTGGTCATGCCCATAGACAGCTGAGCAAGGCCAAGTTCTTCGCTGAGGTCGCGCAGCTGCCGGAAATAGCGACGCGCCTGGGTTTCATCTGCGGGCGGCGGAATGGCCATCAGCCCGTCTACCGTTAGTCCGGCATTCGCTCGCAGGGCATCGACCAGTCCGGCCGCATCCTCGGGCGCAACGCCGCTTTTCGAGGCTTCGCCGCCAACGTTGACCTCAACCAAGACAGACAAGACTCGCCCCGCCTTCGACGCGGCGCGGGATAAGGCTTCCCCGAGGCCGGGGCTGTCGACTGTCTGGACGACATCGAAAGTTGCAGCCGACTTCGCCGCTTTGTTGCGCTGCAAATGACCGATGAGATGCCAGCGCACCGGTGCCGAGACTTGCCCAACCATCGCCACGGCTTCTTGGACATAGTTGTGTCCGATATCCGTCACCCCCGCTTCGACGGCCGCATGGACGGCCGCTGTGGGCATGGTCTTGGCGGCGGCGATCAGGCCTACGCTCGAGGGATCGCGACGCGCCCGTTCGGCCGCCCGAGCAATCCGATCGCGTACATGGCGGACGTTGCGCCCGATCAACTCTGCGTCCAACTACAGCCCCTTTCTGACCTCGCGGGCGGCTGGGTATAGCCCTGCACGCCGCAGCAGCTCCCGGACTTGGTCCAGCGGTAGCCCTACGACGTTGTCATACGATCCTTGGAGTCGCGACACAAAGTCCGCCGCCCCTCCCTGAATCGCATAGGCGCCGGCCTTGTCGAGCGGTTCAGCCGTCGCCACATAGCGCTGAATCTCATCACTGGCGAGACGACGAAAACGTACCGTGCTCTCCTCGCTGATTTGTTCGTGCAACGTCCCGCCGGGGGCAACCAGCGCAACAGCGGTAATCACGCGGTGCGTCCGACCGGAAAGCGAGGCCAGCATGCGACAGGCATCCGCCGCGTCAGTCGGCTTGCCGAGCACTTCCTTTTTGAGAGTAACGATCGTGTCGGCGCCCAACACCCATAGTCGCGGAAGGTCCGAAGAAACGGCCAGCGCCTTCTCGCGCGCCAGCCGCTGGGCAAACTCGCCCGCGCCCTCTCGCTCGGCGCGCACCTCCGCGATTGAGCTCGGGACCACATCGAAGGGTACAGACAACTGCGACAACAATCGGGCGCGGCGCGGTGACGCAGACCCCAGAACCAGCTTTCCCTCCGACCTCATCCGCCTCCCCCACACCCCATGCGCTCTGACCATCCGCATGCCTTGGCTCGGTGTCAACCGGGCACGCCATGCGCTTTGCGTTGGAAGACAAGCGGCATCCACGTTAGTTTTGGGAAATGACGCGGCCACCAGTATCTCAACAAGTCATCGTCCCGCTGCTCCTCGCGACCCTGTCAGTCGGGTGTTCGAGCCAAGTTGGTGAGCCGACGGCGCCAAAGGCTACACCGCTTCCCACCCTGACACCGACCCGTATCTCACGGCCGACGACCGACGCGGAAAAAGGGCGCGCTCTGGCCAGTGCCGTCGATTTGACGCGAAGTCAGCGCTGCCACGAGGCCATCCCTCTCCTTCGAGTTCTGCTCGACGCGTACCCCGAGATGGCGGACTACCACCTCTATCATCTCGCACTCTGTGCTGAGGCCAAGGGCGATGCGAACGCGGCGATGCAAGCAAGGCTCCAGCTGGTGAAGGATCACGCGCGCAGCGTATTTGCCGAGGAGGCAGCCCTGGGCGTGGGACGGCACCAGCACGCAACTGGCGACACCGGAGCGGAGCTTTGGTTGCGCCGCGCCAGCAACAGCGAGCAAAAGAAAATCGCGCAAGAGGCCCGTCTGATCCTGGCCGAGATCGATTTGGCCAACAAGAACGTCCGGTCCTCCTACGCAGTATTCTCCGCACTTCGGGAAGACGCCGTCGGCACCGACGTCGGCAACCGCGCAAAGGGCTACGCCATGGCCCTGCGCGAGCGCTATCCGGAGCTGCAGCCGACTGGCGACAATCGGCGCGCCGAGGCCCGACTCCTCATGCGCGAGGGCGACTTTGATGCCGCATTGCGGTTGTGCGCAGCACTCCTCGCGACGACAGAAGAACGAGGACGCCCGGAAATCCTCTTGCTGCGTGCCGAGATCGAGAAGGCCAGCGGCTCGATCGACCGTCACTTAGAAACCTTGCGCTCGGTCCATCGAAGCTACCCGCAATCGCCTAATGCACCGCAGGCGCTGTACGAAGAAGCGCGATGGTTATGGAATAAAGACAGCGACGAGAACGCAAAGAAGGCATTTCTCGAGCTCCGGCAACGCTACCCGCGCCACCCGCGCACAGCATCAGCCCACTATGCGTTGGCACGAATCGCCCAAACCGCTGGGGACGATGCAACCGCCATCGCCGGTTTTCGCGAGGTGATCAAGCGCTACCCGCGCGGCAGATTCGGCGCCGAGTCGCGCCGTCAGATTCCGTGGATCCACTATCGAAATCAGCAGTGGAGCAACGCCGCGAAAGAATTCTCGAAGCTCGCGGGTCACAGCTCTGTCAAACGCAACCCCGGGGACGCCTACTGGCGTGCCCGGTCGCTCGAACGTGCCGGACGATCGGCCGAGGCGCGCACCCAGTACGACCTCATTCTCGAGCGCGCTCCCGACTCGTACTACGCAGGGCTTGCCGCCGAGCGGCTCGGCCGTCGCTCCAACTTCGCCGCCGACAAGGTCGTAGCGGAAGCAGCCCCGTTCCCGCAGCTCCAAGTAGCGCAGCTACAGGACTACCACTTATCGCGCGCTCGGCAGCTGCATGCAGCCGGCCTCTTCGACCTCGCTCGCAGAGAGGTGCGCGCCTATTCTCGCACTGAACAAGCACTTCCCCGCGCCACCATGATCAAGCTGTACCGCGCGGTCGACGGACACCGGCAAGCAATTCGTCTGGCCGGCAGCAACCGCGACCGATACGGCGATATCCTGTACCCCCTCGCCTTTTGGGGACATACAAAGAACAGCGCCAACCGCTATCAGGTCGACCCACTGCTCGCACTGTCCCTAATGCGCCAGGAGAGTTTGTTCGATCCCGAGGCCCGATCGCCAGCAAATGCGCGAGGCTTGATGCAGCTCCTGCCAAGCACCGCCGAGGCAGTCGCCGGCCGGATTGGCCGCGGAGGCGGGATCGATCTCTACGATCCCGCTACCAACATCGAGCTCGGCACCGCACATCTGCGCGAGCTCGCCGACCGCTACAACGGAGATCACGTCCGCATCCTGGCTGCCTACAACGCAGGCGCTGCCGCGGTCGCAAAATGGGACCGCCGCTTCGGGGATCTGCCGCCAGACGAATACGTCGAGTCGATCACCTATCGCGAGACCCGCGACTACGTAAAGAAAGTCCTCGGCAACTACCGACGATACCAACGGATGTATGGTGGTGGGTGATTGGTGACTGGTGACTGGTGACTGGTGATTCTACACCCGTTTCATTACCGCGAACGCTGATTCGTGCCCGGTGCGAACACTTCGGCTGCCCAGACCTCCTCGCTGGGCTAGGGACACCTGGATTCTTTGGATTCTCAACGTCCACCTCATTGGCACCGAATCTGCTCGCACTAATAGACGGAAACTGTGCCAGGGGCATCACTTTTGAGGAGGAGCAAATCCATGTGGGCAAAAAGAGTTATTGCGTTGGCCATCACGCTGATGGTCGGAGGAGTGTTGGGCTCTTCGGTCGTTGAAGCGCGCCATCCGGATCGGTTGAGTTGCCAGCCGGTATCGACTTGCGGCAATCCGGTGATCTCACCGGACGCGGAACAGTGTCCGGACGGCCACGCCTGCGTCTGTGTGCCGAGCTGCCCGCTCTGTGACGACTGTCCAGCCCAGGTTTGTGTGCCAGTCGAGATTGCCTGCCACAGCGCCTGCGATTGCCCCGAAGGAATGGGGTGCCGCAACGGTTACTGCCACGCCGACGCAGAGCCAGTCCACTGTTGCGACAGCCCAGACTGCCCGGCCGGCGAGAAGTGTCAGGCCGCCAACGGTGAGATCGACGTTTGTCAGCGTGAGTGCCGCACCGCCTGTGATTGCGAGCCCGGCCTAGGCTGCTTCGATGGACAGTGCATCGCCGGTGTCGCCCCCGTGTTCTGTTGCGAGGGTGATGTCTGCCCAGCCGGACAGCAATGCCAACACGAGAATGGCCGCATGGATCGTTGCCAACCAGAACCAGAATGCCGCACGGCCTGTGACTGTGCACCTGGACTCGGATGCTTCGACGGTCAATGTATCGCCGGAATCGCGCCGGTCTACTGTTGCGAAGGCGACGTCTGTCCGGCCGATCAGCAGTGCCAACACCGCGACGGCCGCATGGATCGCTGCGACGGCCAATGCATCGATCACGCCTGGCTCTGTTCGAATGACAGTCCCAATCGCAACTGCGGAGATGACCGGGTCTGCAAATGCACCGCCAGCTGCCCGACTTGCGAAGACTGCGGCCCGAATGCATGCGTCGCACCCGATACGCCAACTCCCTATCAGTGCAACGACGACGGCACTTGCGCACAAGACGGCGACAAGTGCATCTGCCTGTCCAGCTGCCCGGAGTGTGACGACTGTGTCCGACAAGTCTGCGTCCCAGACTGTGAGGACCCCATGTGCCGCAAGCGCCTGCGCATGTCCCAGCGGCGTATCAACCGCGTCGTCGAGAAGACTCGACCGTGTCGCGCCGACAACGAGTGCACCCGGGTAGACACCAGTACCGGTTGCCAGGGTTCCTGTGGCGCTTTCGTCAACCGCCGCTACGCCGAACGCGTGCAGAACTTCATCAGCCACGTCGATGAGCGCTACTGCACAGGCTACCAAGAAGATGGTTGCCCGTTCAGCACACCTGCTTGTCAGCAGAGCGTCGGCGCCTGCGTCCGCGGGCTTTGCACTGCAATGCCAGCACCAGCGCCGGGACCATTTCCGCAACCAGTCGAGCCGCTACGGCCGACAACTCGATAACCTGCGGATAAAGCCTCAAAAAAAAGGGCCCCGCGGCATTCGCCGCGGGGCCCTTTTCGTCTCGCTGATTCGTACACCGTGCTATTTGGCCTTCAGCGTGTCGCGAATCTCGGTCAACAGCAGAATGTCAGCCGGCGTTTCGGCTGGCTTTTTCTCTTCTGGGGGCCCCTGCATCTTGTTCATTGCCTTAACAACCATGAAAATCGCGAGCGCCACGATCACGAAATCGAGCACAATGTTGAAGAAGGCGCCGTAACGAATGGCAACCGCTTCGGTCTCACCGACGGCCTCCTTCAGGGTGATCATCAAGTTCGAAAAGTCGACTCCGCCCAGCATCAGGCCTATCGGCGGCATCAGGATATCGTTGACAAACGAGCTCACAATCTTGCCGAAGGCTGCGCCGATGACAATTCCAACTGCCATATCGACGACGTTGCCCCGCATGGCGAACTTCTTAAATTCTTGAAACATTTCGTTCTCCTCCCAAATCGGTTTGTCCCGAGTCGGCCCCTTCCCCTGGACGCAACCTCGAACGTTGATGCGACTCAGCCGGCGACAAGACGCCGGCCTTCGGTTGGGTCTATTCCCACCCGATGACGTCGTAGCCCATTTCGTGCAGGCAACGCGTCACGAAATTTTTGAACACAGGCTCCGGTTCACGCTGACGCATTCCATCAAAAATTCCGCCCAACAGTCCGGCCGCAGCGCCGCCGGCTGCACCGGAGGCTGCACCGCGACCGGCATTGCCATAAATTGCACCACCGGCTGCCCCCGCCGCTGCTCCGACTCCGGCTGATACCGCGGTGCGTCCCGCCACATCGCGGGCGGCCTGTCCACTCCGATCGCCCGACGCAAATTCCTTTGCGCGCTGCAGGCAGTGTTCAATGTCCGCGGCTGTGACTTCTGGCCCGGCTTTCTGAGACTTTTCGTTGGGGTAGACGACAGGCCGACTGGCTGTACAAGCAGCCATCATCAAGACCATCGCTCCGCATATTGTGATCGTTCGATTGCGCATAACCATCTCCTTTCGCCCGCACCGTCCATCGACTTCGAAATGCGGACGTCTGAAATCTCTCCAAGCTACTTCTTGCCGCCAAACAACCCGCCGAGGCCTTTTCGTAACAGCTCTTTGGCTGCATCCTCGGGTTTCGCAGGCTGTTTTACGGCCGCGGCCGAATCGCCCGATTCGGCTGCCTCGTCCTTCTTCTTGCCGAACAAGGCATCCAGCCCCTTCTCGACACCCTTCGCGACTAGTGCGCCGGAAAGCTGCTTGGTCACATACTGCGTGTCCGGCTGCGTGCGCAGAGTTGGCAAGCTGCCCCCGAGTCGCACGGGGATCTGAAATCGCCCCTGCGGATCGAGGAGATACTTCGCCTCCTTCACGCTCGCCAACAAGTCTTGCGTCAACTTTTCCGAGGCGACAAAGCTCGCCGCCATGTCGAGAACATTCTCGAAGCTGAACGTGCCGTCACCGCGCACACTATAGTCACGCGCCGCCAAGGCCAGCTCCTTGAGATTCGCTGCCCCGCCTCCGATATCAACCTTGCCGCCAAGCGCTTCAAACGCCGTGTCCGACATTTCGAAGAGTGCAGGGTACTTCTGTTTAATTTTTGGGCTAATCAATGCACTCAAGCCGGGAATCCCCGTGATGCTCGCCAGGATCGTCTCGGCAACATTGACTCCCTTGAGGACGCCATCTGTGACTTGAAGCGTCCCGGCCCCGGTCAGCGCCTTGGTAATTTGTTCCTTTTGTGAACCGTGGCCGTCGAGGTTGAGGTCACCGTTCATCTTACCGGTCATCTTCACCGCACCGACCTTCAAATAGGACATGATCTTGGCGACATCGAGGTCGTTGACTTTGCCGCGGAAGGTGAAGGCCGGATCATTTGCGTTCGCCATATCGTACGAGCCAGATCCGATAACCAGTCCGTCGAAAGTCTTCACCGAGACTTTCTTCAGGGTCGCCTTTTGTCCGACCATCCCCATGTCAGCGTTGAGACTGGAGTAGTCGACATCCCTCAACACCCCGCCAGCTGACCGCACGGTTGCACGAACCTCAGGTCCCGCCGCAGCGGCGCGATACGTCCCCTTCACATCGAGCTCGCGCAGAAACTCTTCCTTGGCAACACCATCTCCAGCCGCCCCAACCGCAGCCAGGCGCAGTTTCGGCGAAGACACAGCGAAGTCGGCGGCGAGATTCTTCAAGCTCGTGACTGTAGCCGAGAGCTGCATCGGCTCCCCGCCAACCGTCAGCTGTGTCGGCGGTACCTCGACTCGGTCGCCCTTCAACGCAACGACTGTGCTCAATCCAGCAATCTCGATCCCGCCACCGGGCTGTACTGCTCTGACATTCTTCAAGGCAATGGTTCCGTTCAGAGTTGGAGCACCCGAAGCAGCAGGCCCCTTCGCATGAACATCGAGATCGATCGCGCCGCCGACATCGATGCCCTGCGCCGCCGCAAAAAACTCTCCCCAACCATTGAGCGGAACAGCATTCGCCTTAATGGTAAAATCCACTGGCATCGAGGATCCGGTACCGATGGAACCTCCGCCGTTCACAGTCGCATCCGCCAATCGAAGGACGAGATTGGCGATATCGATCCGTTCCGCCGCTTGCGTAACATCGGCCGAAAGAGTGAACCGCGTCCCCTTGGGTTTCGTAAAAACCTTAGCGAAGCGCAGGCCCGCATCACTGCCATCAAAAGACGCTTTGATCTTCGGCGCATCGGCGCTGCCGGTGACGTCGACCTTGACGCTCATGGGATCTGGGGAAGAAAGCTCGGGCGGTACCGACTCGCCGATCACCGGCAACTTCTTGAGGCGGTCGACGATCACCGGCCCGATGTCGACGTCTAGATCGATCGGGGCGCGCGCCGCAGCTTGCGGCGAGCCAATCGGCCCGACGGTTCCGCCGACCTTGACATTCTGATCCTGGGAGCCGAGCACGGCGGCTGCAAATTCTAGCGACACCGGCGTGTCAAACCCTACGTCCGAAGCGGCGAAATCGACGTGCTCGATCAACAGCTCGGATGCTGGAGAAGCGGTGCGGTCGGTGAAGCTGAGCCGCCCATCGCTGATGCGCAGGACCGAGACCAGCAGCGGTAGTGTCCCCGCATCACCAGAACTAGCACCGGTGTCCGGCGCCGCCGTACCGGGCACAGGGCGGTCGACACTTTGGCCGATCGAATCAAAGTTGAATCCGTCCTTGGTGCGAATGACATTGACCTTGGGGGCCGCGAGAACCACTCGGTCGACTTCGTAGCGGCCAAACAAGGCCGGCCAGATCTTCACGACCACATCGGCGCGTCCGACCTCGAGGAACTTGTCCTTTGAAAAAGCGGGGTCGTCGCCAATGGAAACGTTGCCAACGCGAGCGCCCAAGCCGCCGCGAAACGAGACCCCGATCTCGTCAAACGAAATCGGACGTCCCAGGGCAGCAGAGGCTCGCTCTGCGAGCCAGACGCGATTGTCTTGCAAATAGCCGTTGAAGTTCGTGACCGCGAAGACGCCAGCACCAACTAAGAGCAGCAATACGACGAACAGGATCAAGAGTTTCTTCATAGATTGTCTTCCCAGGCAAGCGTTGCGACGAAAACCACACCAATGATGACGACAGCCGAGCGCTACCTACGTGGCGGTGTCACCGGACAAGGGCCCAGCATACCGCTCCGCTTCTGGTGGTACCAACTCCCCAAGTAAGTCCCGCGCGTGGCCCGGCCCAAAGAGCGCAGGGCCGACGAGCTTTGCCAGCCCGTCGGCGGTGTTTTGAGAATGTTTTGAGAAGATGTGAGGAGAGAGCCGTCCTCATCTCCCCTCACAATCTTTTTACCTAGCGACCGACACCCATGGCATTCGCCGCGCCGGCAGATGCGCCGGCGGCGCTATCCCTGGCAGCCTGCGCCGCATCCGCCGCCTTTTTCGCCGCAGCGTCGGCAGTATTGGCCGCTCGCGCCGCGGCCGCGTTCGCTGCGTCCTTGGCGGCATCAGCCGCCGCATTGGCAGTATCGACAGCTGCATCGGCCGCCGCGTCTTTCGCGCCAACAGCGGCGTCTACAGCGTCGTTCTTGGCGGTGACAGCAGCGTCCCTGGCGGCAGCAGCCGTGTCCGCAGTGGCATCGACTGCCCCCGCCGCGGTGCCCTTGGCCGCATCAAGCGCGGCCTCGCCAGCATCAACCGCCGCATGGCCCGCGTCGGCAACACCTGCGGCCGCTTCGCCACCAACTTGCTTGGCCGCGTCCACCGCTGCCCTGCCGGCATCCACCGCAGCATGACCGGCGTCAGCCGCCTTCTTCGCTGCGTTTTCCTTCGCTGCTTTCACGGCATCCATACCGGCATCGCCGGCATCGGCCGCCGCATCCACCGCGCTGCCCATCCTCGCCTTGGCCTTGTCGGCCGCGTTCTCCGTATCGTGGGTGCTATTCTGCGAGCTCTCTCCGGAACAACCCGAGGTGATCGCTACACACAGCGCACCGAAAAAAAGCATTCGATTCATTCGATTCATAGGGCTCTCCTTACGCGGTTCAGCGAACCGGTTGGGCTGCTCATTCAGTGAGTGACTTTCGGCGGAAGCTCTTTCGCTTGCGCAACCCAATCATTGACGTTGTCCAGAGTCGGAACACGTCGCGTCAGCTTCTTCTCGACGTTGACCTCCTCCATCTTGGCGGCGAGGTTCTCCGCGTTCCGCGTCGCCAGCTCTTTGACGGTGTCGACGCCAGAGCATTCCAAGAGTTCGGCGTACTCCCCCGCCACACCCTTGATGCGGAACAGGTCCACCATGTTGACCCACTTGAGAATCTGCGATTCTCCGATTCCGGTCTTCGCAGCGATCTCGGCGCGGCCCTTTTTGGAGCAACCCATCTCGAGCAATTCGTCGGTCTTCGTACAACCCGCTGCGATTAGCTTCTCACCAAACGCCGGTCCGATACCTTCGACTTCTTCAATCTTCTTGTTCGCCATTCTGAAAACTTCTCCCTGTGTGCGCAGTCCGCAGCCAAGTGGGCGCAACTCTCCCGTTGGTTGCGCACCGGCAAAGCAATTGCTGATGCGTCGTAACCAGGGCCGTCGGCCCCGGGGCGGTCTAGCGTTCCGTACCGGTCCAATCCGGACCCGGCACTCACAAAAGAACCGTTGGGCCCGCCCCAAACGGGGGCGGGCCCAAGAAACCTGAAAACTAGCGGCTGATCTTCACGCCAAGCGAATCGAGAGTCTTCATGGTGAGGCCACCGGTGGCCAGACCCTTAGAGCGCTGGTAGGAAGCGACCGCCCTGTTGGTCGATGCACCCAGATTGCCGTCGATCACACCTGGATCGTGCCCCGCGGCCTTGAGGGCTCGCTGGATCTCCTTGACAACACCCGGACGCGCGTTCGTCTCGCAAAGGATCGTTCTCCAAGCCATGTGCTCTTCAGAAATCTTCACACGCTTGGTGATGGTGTCGTACTCTTCTGCGATCGGGATACGGCGCTCCGACGGCGGTGTGGCGATCTTGCGCACCTTGACCGTCTTGTACTCCGCCGGAATCGTGACTGTACGAGTTGTCGCCGGCTTCTTTACGACCTTCCGCTTGACAGTCGTATACTCCGCCGGAATCTCCACTTCGCGTACCGTTGCGGGTCGCTTCACGACTTTCTTGCGGACAGTCTTGTACTGAGCCGGCACGTCGACCAAGCAGAGGATCTCGCCGGTTCCTTCGGCGACCTTCTCGATCGGGCCACGGCCCTTCTTCCACACCTGGTGAGCTGGCTTGACCAGGATGCGCTCTTCTTCCCACTCGTACTCAGCCGGAACTTCGACCAAACGGCGCGAGGCTGGCTTCACCAAGATCTGCTCCTCGGCGTAGCCATACTCAGCTGGAACTACTTCAATACGCTCGCTGGCTTCCCGGACGAGAACCTCTTCGGTACCCCATTCGTAGGTGCCCGGAGTGATTTCGAGACGCTCCGTCGCAGCACGCTTGAGGATCTGCTCGGTCTTGGTCTCATACTTGGCCGGGACCAGGACGCGAGTATAACACTCACCAGCCTGCGCGTTGGGTGGAAAAAGGCTCCCACCATCGCCCGTCGGCACGCCCGCGGAGACCATGGTGGTTCCCGCTGTCTCGACTCGTTTGGTCAGGGTTGCGACCTGGGACTTGCTTGCCGCTAGCTGCGACTCGAGGGCCGCCATCTGACGCTCTTTGTCACGCAGCGCACGCTGGGCATCTGTTGTTACGGTCGTCGCCGCCTGCTGCGTACAGCCGGCAAGCATCGCCGTAGCGGCAGCAGCCAGCGCCACCGTTACCAATTTTGACTTCTTCATGAACTTCCTCCTCCGATTAGTGTTGCTACTTCATCTCTGGCGAACCATGATCGCTTTCGCCAACCCTACTTGATCGGGCCACGCCCCGTTGAAAGACCCAAACTCATACTCAGTCCAAGTCTTCCGCACGGCCCAACTGTCTGACTTTATCTCGCAATAGGTATCGCAATACACATGCCATCCCTATTAGGAACTCATTACATCATTGAAGTGATGCACCGCGTCAACACGAGCCTTGCACATTGGTCAGAGACTTGCGTTTTCGCAATCCGCGTTGCAAGTTGGCCACACGGCGATGCCTTACGGCAGTCTTGGTTAGTGCCAGCGAATCACTGGCCCGGCAAGATCGCGCACCGCGTCACAAAGGACCCGATGAATCTCGATCATCGTCCGTACTAGCACACGCCCTATATAACATGCAAAGCAATTCCACCCGAAGGACTCAGGCCAACTTACAGGTGACAAGCCCCCGCACAACCCTAGTGCCCGAGAATCGTCCCGACGAAAATCGGGGTTTTTGGTTCTCATGAAGGGCGCCCTGTTGGATTACCTCGCAATCGCCGTCGGCGGCGGGCTCGGAAGTCTGGCTCGACATTCCGTGAACGCACACTGGGCTGCGGACGCCGGCATCCCGTACGCGACCCTCTTGGTGAACGTAGTCGGTGCCTTTGTTCTGGGCTACACCAGCCGGGGCTTGACCGGAGACGCTCGTATCCTGCTCCTCGCCAATGTCGGCTTCCTCGGCTCCTTCACGACGTTCTCGACACTAGCCTATGAGATCGCGGTCGGCGTGAGCGGGTCCTCGCAACCACTCGGAGCCCCGTACGCCCTGGCGACGCTGATGATCGGCATTGCCGCGGCCGGACTCGGGGTCTTTTTGGCAGAGCGAAAATGAGCATTGGAACGGCAATCGCCGTAGGCCTCGGGGGAGCTGCCGGCGCCTGCCTGCGAGCTGCCCTGTCGGCCGCAACACGCCGCGCCAGCGCCGGCGACTTCCCCCACGCGATCTACATCGTGAACACCTTGGGATCGACGCTGTTGGGATTAGCCATCGGAATAGCTGGCGAATCACTCCATCCATTCTTGGTCACAGGGTTTTGCGGCGGCCTGACGACATTCTCGACTTTCGCAGTCTCCGCGGTGGACCAGATACGTTCGGCCCGCTTCGCTGCGTCTTTCGCGAACACGATTCTGAACTTCGGCGGCAGCATCGCCGGCGTCGTCCTCGGCCTCTACTTCGCAAAAATGATCCAATGAGGTAACCCATCGGCGTCGGCGTGGGCGGCCCCGACGAAAGCCGCGAGAACTCGCCGCCTCACCAGTACCCGTCGTCGACGAAACTCACATAACGACCTCGACCGATCACCAAATGATCGAGAACCCGAACCCCGATCAGTTCGCCCACCTCGCGAAGACGGCGTGTGATCTCGAGATCTTCGCGACTCGGCGTCGGATCGCCGCTCGGGTGGTTGTGCACGAAGATGACGGCTGCGGCTGATTCGCGAATCACAGGTAGGAACACCTCGCGCGGATGAACGATACTCGAGGTGAGAGATCCCTGGGAAACCCGCACATCGCGAATCTTCCGGTGTTTGTTGTCCAGCAGAACCGCGTAGAAAAGTTCGCACCGCTCCTCCGCCAGACGCTCGCGAAAATGGGCGTATACGTCATAGCTACTTCGATAGGCGTCACCGGGAACGAACTCCTCCTCGCCAAAACGCCGCGCCAGCTCGGCAACCGCGAGGATCTCAGCCGCCTTCGCGGTCCCGATGCCGCGCAACCGACAGAGGTCGGCCGGTCCCAGACCCGCCAGGCGCCGCAAACTGCCGCCAGCCGCCGCCATCACACATCGCGCCTGTACGACCGCACTCTCACCCGCCACGCCGTTGCGCAACACGATGGCGAGCAACTCCACGACCGACAGAGAGCCTGGACCATCGGCCAGTAGTTTCTCGCGCGGCCTTTCCCCGGCCGACCATTGCTTGATCCCCACGTCGAAGATACTTATCACATAGACCCTGACCCTGCAATCGGCAGGCGGTGATTACATGATTCGAACCAGCAGACCGCGCAGGTACTCGCCTTCGGCATGGGCAGCTACGACCGGGTGGTCCGGCCCTGGACCGAGAACATCGAGAACCTGCACCTGGCGCCCCACCGACCGCCCCGCCTCCACGATGGTGCGGCGAAACGACTCGCCATCAACGTGCTGCGAACAGGTGAACGTCATCAGGACTCCCCCGTCCTTCGCCACCCGCCGCATCGCCCAGAGGTTGAGATCGCGGTAGGCACGCATCCCCTGGCGCAGGTCGCTGCGTCGTCGCACTAGCGGCGGCGGATCCAGGACCACGACATCGAAGCTAGCGTCGGTCGAGCGCAAGTACTCGGCCACCTTCGCGCGCACTGGCTCGATCCGGCTGTCCAGCCAATTCGCGGCCGCACCGACTTGCACCAACTCGAGGGCACTACGCGAGCTGTCCAGAGCCACCACTTGGGCAGCTCCACCAGCCGCCGCATTGATCGAAAAGCCGCCCGAGTAGCAGAACGCATCAAGCACCCGGCACCCCTCAGCCATGCCGCGCAGACGCCGTCGATTTTCCCGCTGGTCACAAAAATGACCTGTCTTCTGGCCCCCGCCGGGGGCCGCTGCCAACAATACGCCGTGCTCGCGCACCAGGAGTCGCTCCGGGATGATTCCGCGCAGCACCCCCTGCCGGTCTTCCAGCCCCTCGGCCTTGCGAACCGAACCGCGGCTGCATTCGACGATCGCAGCTGTCGGCACCGCCGCTGCCAGTGCCGACACGAACTCATCGCGCAACGCGTCGGCCCCCGCAGTTAAACATTGGACCGCCAACACGTCAGCAAGCCGATCGACGACGAACCCGGGAAGCAGATCTCCCTCGCCGTTGACCATACGGTACGTATCGGTCTCATGATCGATCAACGCCTCCCGAAGAGCCAAGGCGCGCATCAGCCGTCCAGCGAAAAATCCCTCATCGAGGGGCACATCGGCCCGGCTACAAATGCGCAACGCGATCGTGCAACGGGGATTTACATACCCGACGCCGAGAAAGTCGCCACTCGACGAGCAAACCCGCGCCAAGGTGCCCGCCGGAGTCGCCGCGTCTAGATCGCGGATCGCTCCGCCAAAAACCCAAGGATGGCCGCGCAGCAGAGGTTTCTCGCGCCCCGGCTTCAGGCGCACTTCAATCAAAGCAAGCCTCCGACGAAGATCTTCCGTGCCAGTACTTCATCATCCCCTTCCGTCCGCCCCTGCCGCCACTTCAGCGAACGTAGTGCCCACTGCGTCCGCCACTCTTCTCCAACAGACAGACATCGGTGATCGTCATGGCCCGGTCCACGGCCTTACACATATCGTAGACCGTCAAAGAGGCCGTCGTCACCGCGGTCAGCGCTTCCATTTCGACGCCGGTCTTGCCGCTGACCTTGACAGTCGCGGTGACGTCGAGACGGCCGCCTTTGCGCGACCGAAAATCGATCGATGCAACGTTGATCGGCAGCGGGTGACAGAGCGGAATCAACTCATGCGTCCGTTTCGCTGCCATGATTCCGGCAACCCGCGCAACGGCAAAGACCTCGCCCTTCGCGATGTTTCCGCTCTTGATCAGACGCAGCGTGGAGGGTTGCATCAACAGCGTCGCCGACGCCGTCGCGACGCGCTCCGTCGTTTCCTTGGCACCGACGTCCACCATGCGGGCACGACCGCTCTCGTCGATGTGCGACAACGTCGCCTGCTTCTTCCCTGGCTTCACCTTCTTTCGAAGTGGACGCACCGCCATCTCTTCCTCCTTCGCCGGAACGCAAAGTCATTCGACTTGAGACTCCGGGCTACCGCTGCCCACAACGGCCGCGTGCACCAACCGCACCACTCGTCATCAACGGAGAGGAGCAGTGCTTGGTGATTCGTGACTGGTGACTGGTGATTGGTGATTCGTTACTGGTGATTCGTTACTGGTGATTGGCTTGTTGTCCCGACGACTACAGGAAGCACCCGTCACCCATCACAGCGGTAAAGGGAACGGGCGAAGGGCCCGTTCCCCTCCGGAGGCTACAGCTCACAACTTTGCAAAGCAGGATCGAGGCACGACGCAAAGTCCATCCCCCCGACGCTCAAGCCTTGCTGCGAGAATACGATCTCGCCAATGTCCTGAACCGAAATCGTGCCTGAGCCAGGGCAGAATTGACCGAGAGCAAAGCTCAAGTTCTGCGGGGTGGAAAGAGTCACCGGACCATTGAAGCAATCAGCAACCAACGACCCCTCCATGGCCACCGAGCTACCGCCGGAACCGTCACTGGTCGCGGTGATGCGAAAGTTATCAAAGGTTAGGTCAAAGAACAGTGACGTCTCCGTCGTATCCTGCGAAATCGTCGCAAGTCCGTTCAGCAACACCACAAAGTCCGTCGGTACACAGTCGGCGCCGAAGCCGGTAACCTCAATCGTCACACTGGCCCCGTCGAAGTCTACGTCCGCAAGACCCACACCGGGTATCTCCGTGCTGACAGGACCTTCCAGGTCTGTGAGGATCACCTCGTCGATCAGCTGCGCGCCAATCGGTGTGGAGATCTGACAAGGGTGCCCGCCACCCGGTGCCGGGTTGATATCGACATCGGCTGCCAAATCGAGCTCCGAGGTGGCGATCACTGCGTCGTTCGAGTCCAAGAAGTCGATGGTCGCGAGGAACGAACCCGGCCCGCGCAGGGCGAGAGCATCTTGGGCGTTGGCGAAGTCGATATTCAGGATGCCGTCGAACAACGCCCTACCCCCGTCGGGTCGCGAAACCTTACACTGGGACAGACTGACGTCCACACCACCAAATCCAAGACTGGAATCGACACTTCCGCCGAGCTCACACGTATCCACACCGCCGGCACCAGTCCCTGCAAGGCCGCTCAACGCAGCGTTCGAACCGCCCGTGAATCCAGCGACGACAGCGGCGATCAGATTCGGAATCGAAGATACACCGTTGACGACTGCGGCCGCCGCACCAGCCAATCTCTCCGCCTCGGGAGCCGGCGTCGGCGTTTCGGTCGCTGGAATCTCAGTTGAAGCGGACTCCGTAGGCGTCGCAGTCGGTGGCGCGCCGTCGCACCCCCGAAGGGCCGAGTTGACGCCCCGAATCAGCTCGTTCACCTCGACCGATCCGTTGCCACACGCATCAAAGGCCAGACAAACTTCAACCGGCCGTCTGCCCAACAAAATGTTTACACCGGTGATCAATTCGCTGACCGAAACCATGCTGTCATCATTGCAGTCCCCAACGCAGGGCAACGCAACCTCAGCCGCCGATTGAGCTGGGATGAGATTCCCGCCGACGACGAAGGCAAGCGAGAGCAACCAACAAACCTCATTTTTCGAGACAAGCATTTACTGATCTCCCTATAAGTGAGCAATAAACAACCGCCGCTCCCCGGTGATAACCACATTTACCGCCGAAGGCTCAAGGGGCACCCGATCAGGGGTTCCACTGACTCGGATACACAGTCCGCCGATTCCCAGGCGTGGCGGGAGCCGGATTCACAAAAAAGGGATTGACACCAGACCGAACGATCGACATTATTCGACCGATCGGTCGGTCGATGACAACAACGAACACAGCTGAGATTTCGCCGCGAGACAGAATTCTGGAAGCGGCCGAAGAGCTTTTCGCGCGGCGCGGTTTCGCGGCCGTGGGCATCAGCGAGATCGCCGAAAGTGTCGGGATGAGTAAGTCCTCGCTCTTCCATCATTTCCGAACCAAGGCACAGCTTTACGCAGCCACGGTCGATCGAGTACTCGCTGAGGTCGACCTCGAACTCACCCGGACTCTCGCTCGCGGAGGCAGTGCGGCAGACCGGTTGGATCGTTGGATCGAGGTTCTCATCGACTTGATGGCGCGAACTCCGGCCCATGCCCGACTGCTGCTGCGCTCGTTATTCGAAGAAGACGAAATCTCGAACGTCCTGCCCGAACAACAAGAGGCGGACGAGAAGCTGCAGCGGATCATTCAGCACGCAAACAACGTCCTGCGCGACGGCATGGCGCAAGGCGAGCTCCGCGTCGCGAACATCCCGCACACGATCCAGACATTGATCGGCATCATCGTCTACCACTTCGCTTCGGGCGAATTCGGCGACGAGTTGATTGGCCGATCCATTTTCCACAGCGACGAGGTCAAGCGTCGCAAACGAGAGATCAAAGCATTTCTGCACCACGGCCTGGTCATCGAACGGGGCCTATAGATTCAGTCCGGTCGTCGAGCCGGGTCACTAAATGAGGAGACAAGACTATGGCGGAGAAGCTATTAGCCGACTACCGGCGCGCGTTCGGGGACTTCGAGGCCGTCGACTTCGTAGACGAGTCCGTCGTGGAAGGGTTGCGCAAGCAGATTGACGTCGACGTCCCACTCGAACTGCAGTGGACCTGGGAGTACGGCAGCGAGGTCGAAGAGCTGCGCAATCTCTACGAGCGCGGCAAAAAAGGGCAATGGGACGCCGAAGCCGACATCGACTGGGACGCAAAGTTCCCAGAAGACGAATGGTTCCTGCCAAAAGAGAACCTGCAAATCCTACCTTCCATTCTCGGCCAAATGGGGGCGGATGACGACACGTGCCGCGAGGCGTCGCGCGATGAGTTCGCACACACCCTCTCCCAGCTTCTGCACGGTGAGCAAGCGGCGTTGCAACTCTGTGGGCAGCTGACCAACGCATGTCCGACGATGGACGCCAAGTTCTACGCCGGCTCCCAGGTCATCGATGAAGTACGCCACGTCGAGGTGATGTCGAAGTTTCTTCATCGCAAAGTCGGAACTCTCTACCCCATCGACCCGACGCTCAAGGTCTTGCTCGACAAACTCCTCGAAGCGCCCACCTGGAAACTCAAGACCCTCGGCATGCAAACTTTGTTCGAAGGAATGGCCGTCAGCATTCTCGATGAGGTCGCGCGCCACACCACGAACCCACTACTGCATGACATCATGCGCCGAGTTCAGATCGACGAGTCACGCCACGCCGCTTTCGGCATGCTCTGCATGCGGGAGGTCGTGAAGGACTCCGAACCGGAAGAACTCGAGGAGATGGAAGATTTCGCTTTTTCGATCCTCGAAAGCCTCAATGCGAATCAACAGCTCGACATGCTCCGCGTGCTCGGCCCGAAGTACGGGCTCGAACCCGAAGCCGTCGTTCAAGCCATGGTCACGATGCCCGAGTGGCCCATGATCAACAGTAAGATCTACATGCACACGGTCGTACCGAACCTAAAGAGGCTGGGCTTGATCACCGAACGAACCGCGCCCGATTGGCGCCGTCTCGGGATGATGTACGACGCGTAGGTCCAAACTCAGTCGTTGGGAGGAGCGGTCGTTCGCGAGAGCGACCGCCCTCGACAACGGCTAAAACTCTAGTGCTCTGTCGGCCGAAACACCATTGGCGCGTCGGTACCCAAGGGCGCGGTCGGTGAAGACGGCTCGCCCAACACCATCTCGATGCCGTAGAGTAGTTGGCTCGACGTAAACGGCTTAGAGACGTAGTAGGCCGCCCCGGCCACATACCCTGCCAAGAGGTCGTCGTCCTGGCCCCGAGCCGACACAATCACGACAGGGATCGACTGTGTCGCCGGATTCTCCTGGAGCTTTTGCAAGACCGTAAAGCCGTCCATCTCCGGCATCAACAGGTCGAGCAGGATGATGTCGGGTTGCACCGATGTGACGATCCCGAGCGCCTCGGCCCCGCTCGCAGCGGCGCAAACCGCAAATCCCATCTGCCGCAGCATATGCTGCACCATGACCAAACAATCCCGGTCGTCGTCGATCGCCAATACCTGAGCTCTTGGATTATTCATTCGACGACCCCGCAATCCTCACCGCACCAACCCAATTCCATCATACCTCAGATCTAAGCAGCCAACGTGCCATGGCCGATCGACCCCACCAACCAAATGCCGCCAGCGGGGGGTGGGGCGCCTTGTCGACGCGCAATGGACTACTTGTCAACAGAGAGCGCGCACGCGTTGTCGAATAGCTTCGAGCGCACAGAGCCCCCTGCGGGGTTCGCCGGCACAAGCCTAGATCTGCAGCGGGCCGTCAATCAGGTCGGCTCTGCCTTGCCCGATGCTGGGCGAACCGGCACACCACGTTCGCCCAGGAACGCCTTACAC
The DNA here is from genome assembly GCA_029262455.1 of Deltaproteobacteria bacterium. Lineage (GTDB taxonomy): Bacteria > Desulfobacterota > Binatia > HRBIN30 > CADEER01 > CADEER01. The sequence continues at coordinate 29,845 of JAJCZJ010000094.1, forward strand.
TCCGGTACGGTATGTTCGCGGAAATGAAAGATCGACGCCGCCAGCGCGGCGGACGCGCCGCCTTCCGTTAGACCCTCGTAGATGTGCGACAAGTTCCCCACTCCACCCGACGCGATCACCGGGACCTCGACGGCATCGGAAACCGCGCGCGTCAGGGCAAGGTCGTAGCCATCTTTCGTACCGTCTTTGTCCATACTCGTGAGAAGAATCTCGCCAGCACCGAACGATTCCATTCGCTTGGCCCACTCAATGACGTCCAGCCCGGTGGGAGTCCGACCGCCGTGAATGAACACCTCCCAGCGTCGCGAGTCGGCTTCGGCCTCGATTCGTTTTGCATCGATCGCGACGACGATACATTGGTTGCCGAACTTCTCACTCGCACGGGCAACGAACTCGGGATCGTTGACCGCTGCCGTATTGATCGAGACCTTGTCGGCACCGGCGTTGAGTAGATTTCGAATGTCCTGCAGCTCCCGCACGCCACCCCCAACCGTAAGGGGCATAAACACGGTCTCCGCCGTGCGCGCTACAACGTCGAGGATGATGTTGCGCTGATCGCTCGACGCCGTGATATCGAGAAAAGTCAGTTCGTCAGCCCCTTCCGCATCGTAGCGCTGCGCCGCTTCAACCGGATCACCGGCGTCGCGAAGCCCTACGAAGTTGACACCCTTCACCACCCGACCGTCCTTCACATCGAGGCAGGGGATGATGCGCTTCGTCAGCATTTCGAGGGAACCGCTGATGAACGCCGACGGACGCTGATCGAAGTCCCCGGACCGATCGGACTTGAATCGAAGCGCAGGAGCCCAGCCAGAGATAGCTCTTGATAGACTCTAGAATCTACCATATTATTATCTCCATGAATCGTGACTTTGCTTCCAGCGAACTCACTCAGACGATCATTGAATCGGCGATGCTCGTGTCGAACAGTCTCGGTGCTGGATTTCTCGAAAAGGTCTACCCGAACGCTCTCTCCTACGAGCTCCGGAGACGTCAACTGCTCGTTTCCGAAGAAGAGCCAATCGAAATCTACTACGACGGGTGCAAGGTCGGCGACTATCGAGCCGATCTGATTGTCGCCCGATCGGTAATCGTCGAAGTCAAAGCGACAAAGGCAATCGATGCGATCCACCAAGCGCAGCTCCTCAACTATCTCAAAGCGACCGGAATCACCGTGGGGCTGCTCCTCAACTTCGGCACGCCGAAAATCGGCATCAAGCGAATGGCTCGATCGAGCCCGTAGCCCTTCAGCGTTCATCGGCGTTCATCTGCGGTTTCATTGTCGAGCGCAATGGCGTCGCGGAGTTTGACCGCTCCGGTATAGAGGGCGCGGCCGACGATGACTGCTTCGATGCCTGATTCTTCGTGTGGAAGCAGCGATTTGATGTGGTCGAGAGAACCCACGCCTCCCGAGGCGATGACTGGGATCTCGAGAGCCTCGGCCAAGGCTGCGGTCGCTTCGACGTTGACCCCCTCTTGGGTCCCGTCGCGACTGATATCGGTGTAAATAATGCGCGCCGCACCGGCGTCCTGCATGCGACGGGCAAGGTCGATCGCTTCGACCTCGCTGGTCTCGGTCCACCCCTTCACGGCTACCTTGCCGCCGCGTGCGTCAATGCCGACTGCGATCCGCCCCGCGAATCTCCGGCAAGCGTCGACGACGATCTCAGGCTCCTCTAGGGCAGCGGTTCCGAAAATGACTCGGTCCACGCCCATCCCGAACAAGACTCCGGCACGTTCCACAGAACGCACCCCGCCACCGACTTGAATCGGGATCGACAAGCTCGCACACAGGCCGGCAATGGCAGCCCCGTTCACTGGCTCGCCCTGGACCGCGCCATCGAGATCGACGACATGCAGGAACGTCGCCCCTTCACTGACCCACCGACGTCCCATCGCGACAGGATCGTCGCCGTAGACCGTTTCCTGATCAAGGTCGCCACGCAGCAGTCGCACGCACTTGCCACCCTTGAGATCAATCGCCGGCAAGATCAGCATGAGAAGTCCTGCCCGCCGCAACTGTTGCTACCAATTCTACGTTCATCTGCGTTCATCTGCGGTTCCATTCTTCATCACGACATCGCCGAAGTTCTTCAGGATCCTCAACCCGACATCCTGACTCTTCTCCGGGTGGAACTGGCACCCAAAAAGATTGTCGCGAACCACCGACGCGACGAATCGAGGACCGTACGTCGTCGTTGCCGCGATCACTGACGGGTCATCTGACTCAGCGTAATAAGAGTGCACGAAATAGACGAACGCACCTTCCGCAAGACCATCAAAGAGAGGCGATGGCTCGACCAAATCGAGCTGGTTCCATCCCATGTGCGGGACGCGGTATGCGGGATCATTCGTACGTGGAAAGCGTCGGCAGCGACCTCGCAAGATCCCCAAGCCCTGGACCGGCCCATACTCTTCGCTCTCTTCGAACAAGAGCTGCATCCCCACACAAATTCCCAGAAACGGACGCCCGCTGTCGACTGCGTCGCGCACAACACCCTCGAGATCGTAGCGACGCAGATTATCCATGCAGGCCCCAAAGGCTCCGACTCCCGGAAGCACAACTCCGGCGGCCTTTCCGATTCGACCAACATCACGTGTGATCTCGGCATTCACACCGACACGCTCCAGCCCCTTCTGGACTGAGCGCAGGTTGCCCATGCCGTAGTCGACGATGGCCACCTCGAGCTTCGCCTCAGCCATCTAAACCGCACTCTCCATACATTCTTCGTCAAACAGTCTGAGATCGCCAACGCGCCTGTTCTCGGCAAGCCAGTCCGGATCGACCAATCGCAAACCACCGCTCGCGCCCCACCACCAGCGGGCGCCTCTCCGCAACGGCTAGAGCTTTCCCTTTGTCGACAAAACTCCCTCAACGCGCGGATCAATCTGCATGGCCACGTCCAACGCCTTTGCCAAGGCCTTAAAGGTCGCCTCGATCACATGATGCGCGTTGCGACCGCGGATCATGTCGATATGTAAGTTGATCCCGAGTTGGTTCGAGAAAGCCAAAAGAAAGTCGTGCACCAGCTCGGTATCAAAGGTACCCACCCGATCTTGCGCGATCTCCACGTTGTACACCAGGAAGGGTCGCCCACTGATGTCGACGACAACTCTCACCAACGCCTCATCGAGTGGACAACTCGCTTCGCCAAAGCGACGAATCCCCTTCTTGTCTCCGAGAGCCTTGGCGAGCGCTTCGCCGAGTGTCAGCCCGACATCTTCCACCGTGTGGTGCTGATCCACATCGAGATCGCCCTTGGCGCGAATTTTCAGGTCGAGGAACGCGTGCCGCGTCAGGCTGTCCAGCATGTGGTCGAGAAACGGGATCCCGGTATCGACATCCGACTTCCCACTACCGCCGACTCGCACGTCGAGGGTAATCGACGTCTCTTTTGTCTCGCGACTAACTTTTGCGCTGCGCTGCTGGACCCTGCCGGCCATCCTCGATTCCTCCCGCGCGAGCGTCACGGGAGATCAGCGCAAAGTCAAGCAGCCTCCAACGATCGTCGTGATTCAGCTTCGCGCTTCAATCGATGATGCCCTTCTCCTGACAGAGAACCTTGTGTTGCGAACCGCCACGAACCAGGCAGGTACCAGTCTCACCGATCGTATCGCTCGGATCCGGGTCAGTCGTGTCTAGGGTTACCGTGATCGGCACGGCGGTCAGGGGAACTGGTAGATCCATACGGCGCGCCGTCACCCGCAACTTGAACAGATTCGGCCCGATGTTACCGGAAACCGGTTTCATCTTGAGACTCAAGCGCCCATCGGCCGTCTTGCACCGAATCTTGCGCTTGCCGGGTCGCGGTTCGTCCACTTCACATTCGGACGCGGACCAAATGAGCGACTCGGCGACGATGCCGTTCTCCACGAGGATCGTCAGACCCCCAGCTTCGATCGCCTGCGACAACCCCTGGTACGGTGGATTCACATCCACCAACCCATGAATCGTCGTCAATCCGTTTGGCCGTTCCGGGTTTGTCGACGTGTTCCCCTTCAATTTGAGTTTGCGCAAAATGAAAGCACGCTCGCTGGGACCAACGGTGGCAGTGGCGCTATTCGCAGGAGTGTTCGTCGCGGTGCTCGTCGGCGTCGCCGCCACCTGAGTAGGAGTTTCAGTCGGAGCGATACCCGTAGACGTAGCCGTTGCCGTTGCCGTCGCCGTCGCCGTTGCGGTCGGCATCGCCGCTTCGGGCGTCGGGGTGGCAGTCGGATCAGGCAGACACTCGGGTGCTGTCGCACAGTCTGGATCGTCGCAGTCGATCAGCGAATCGCCGTCGTCGTCTGTCCCGTTGTCACAAATCTCACTAACGTCAATCGTGATGCCGCACAGAACCTGCGCGCCGCACGTATCTTGCGCAGAGAAGACAACCACGTGTTGGCCGAGGTCATCCATCGTCGGCGTCCACACGAAGCTCGTGGAAACCGGGTTGGCGATCAGCGGCAGCAACGGCGAGGTGGCTGAACCGATCGGCAAAGCCCCGGAGCCAAGAATTAGATTTTCGACATCCGCATCGGACGCGCCGACCGCAATCGTCAACTGCGAACCAGCACCCGCGGTGACGACCTGTCCGCACGGAGTCGCACTATCAAAGACCGGCACGGCATTATCCGGCGGACAATCGACCAGCTCGATAAAAAAGTCGAGAGCCGTTTTCGCGTCGCCCTGACTCTCTTCGATCGTGACCTGGGTAGAGTAGAAGGTGTTGAGTCCCTGCTCGCTACAAATGTCGTCGGCAAGGTCGCAGCCGGTCGTGTCCCACATGAACAGCCCAGAAGAAGACACCGTCGCCGCGCCGCCAGTACAGCTGTCGCTTTCGCCGGGCTGATTGACGAGGGACGATTCGACAAAGGTCGACAGTCGAAAGTCGAGCGGGTCACCGTCGAGATCAGCGGCCGGTACCTCAAACAAACACAGTCCGTCCTGCGGGCAGCGGATTACGGGCGGTAAGCTGCTATTCGGTGGAGTATTACCGGACCCGGCATCGACCGCGGTTTCGACTCGGTAGCCGAGCTGTGGGTTGTTGATGTGTGAATTCGGCGAATCACAATCGCGAGTCCGCGACAGGTTGTCGACCGCCGCGATATATTGATCCGCACTTGGGTAGGTGTGAACAACTTTCGCGGTTCCAACGACCCAGTCCTCGTCCTGACTCAGACTGGTCACCTCCATCTGCAGAAATCCGCTCGATGAGCCATCGCCGTAGTTGAGTGGATCCACGGTCAGCATCGCCCCAAGATCGGGTGCGCCGAAATACGAGCGCCGGTAGCCAAGGGTCACCTCGAACTCGACAGCATTCGGATCGGTGCTCATCAGCGGCCGCCAGTCGACACGACCAAATCGGAAATGAGTGGCCAACGCGCTCTCACCCAATCCCGCAATCATCCCTATGAGGGACACCAATCCTACCGCAAATCGAATTCTCATCGTGAAACCGGACCTCCGCTGGCGCATTCGACAGCTACATCGCAACTCTGATGCCAACGGAGCGGGCACCCCGGCAGCGGCCTCGAGACATCAACTAGTACCCGTTCGACACCTTGATTTCGGACGGTCCACGACGATCCCGACACAGCGTCAGAAATGCGTTGATTCCCAAGCAGATTTCTTTGCTTTGGGGCAGGTCAGGGCCTGTGCGCAAGCGCAACAGCCGCACGGCCCGACTGCAGACTCAGAAGACCATATTGACTATCATCACTTTCCGACTATCGTCAGATTTTGACCTTGCTCCACCGTCCGGCGACATCCTCAGCGCGCGGGCGTCAACCGAGGAATACAGAGGGGAGACCGCATTGGAAAAGCTATTAATGATCAGCTCCGACTGCCACGCCGGAGCACACCCCTCGGGTTACACGGAATACATGCCGCGCGAGTTCCACGACGCCGCACACACATGGTGGCTCGGTTACGCCCGCGAGATGATGAATCGGGCCGGAACCTTCTTCGACCAAGAGGCGGTCGACAGCTTCGCGGACAACACGGGCGAGGCCGGCGGCTGGATGAAGGCGTTCAGTGACCCAGACGTAAAGCTGAGCGACGACGAGATCATGGGGATGATCTGCGATGAAACGAGTCCCTTCGCCCCGCGACGCGGCGAGTTCGACGCTAACCGGCGTATCAGCGATCTCGAAGCCGACGGTGTCGTCGGTGAGGTCATCTTTCCGCAGATGGCACCGTTCGGCGCGGGCCTTCAACAATATCGCTACCCTGTCTCACCCGAACAGAACCTCGTGGGCATCCGCGCCTACAACCGCTGGCTCGCCGACTTCTGCAATCTCCATCCCGGGCGCCACGCCGGCGTCGCGTTGATCAACGTCGACGACATCGATGTTGCCATCACGGAAATTACCAACGCCAAGAAAGCCGGTCTCTGGGGCGGTGTCTTGCTCCCGTCGAGTACCGGCGAGATGCCGTTCTACCACCATCCACGCTACGAACCGCTCTGGGCGGCATGCGAAGACCTCGAGATGCCGATCCATTCACACTCGGGTTGGTCACCGGACTACGGCGACGTGCCGGCCGCCACCGCGATGTACATCAGTGAAGTCGACATGTGGGCGCATCGCCCCTTCACCGCCCTGGTCTGGTCCGGTGCGTTCGAGAGGCACCCAAACCTGAAGTACATCCTCACCGAAACCGGTTGCTCGTGGATCCTCGAAACACTGCGGGTGTTGGAGTTCAAGGCGGACATCCCCTTCTTCAGGCACTTCACGAAAGAGCTCTCGCTACGCCCGACGGAATACTTTGAGCGTCAGTGCTTCATCGGCGCGTCCTTCCTGCCGCCGCACGAAGGCGAAGATCGACACAAGATCGGTCTCGACAAGATGATGTGGGGCTCAGACTACCCACACCTCGAGGGGAGCTGGCCCAATACCATGGAGGCCATACGCGAGACTTTTGGCAGCTATCCGGAGAGCGAGACACGCGCGATGCTTGGCACCAACGCCGCAAAAGTATTCGGCTTCGACTTGGACTCACTGGCTCCGCTAGTCGACAAGATCGGTCCGGAACTTTCGACGATCCAATGCCCGAGCTGACGAACGTCGCGCAGGATCCGCAGCCGACGCGACGCGAACGGCGCCGCCTCGAGATCCGCGAACGCATCGTGCATACGGCTTTCTCGCTCTTCGAGAACAAGGGATACGAGACTACGACCGTTACCGAGATCGCCGAACAAGCCGACATCGCCTACGGAACCTTCTTCAAACACTTCCCGACCAAGCTCGACCTATTACGGGAGGTGAGCGACCTCGCCCTGTCTTCACTCTTCGACGACGTGGCGGCTGTCGATCGCCGTAAGGCATCCTTCCCGGCGAACCTCGTGGACCTGTTCGAAACCACCGCCAATAGCGCGATAAAAATGGGTCCCGAAACGCGCGGCCTCATCAACGCCATGATGGCCACGTCGGTTCCAGAGACGAGTCGCAAACACGACCAGAGGATACGCCAGGCTTTCCAGAACTTCCTGCGCGACGGTCTCGCGACCGGCAGCATCCGCCAGGAGACCGACCTCGAAACCATGACCGAGGTCGTCGTCGGCAGCTGGTACTCGATCTTTCTGAGCTGGGTCCGGTCCGACACCTACCCGCTGCAAGAAAGAGCCTCTTCGGTCGCGCGCTTCCTAGCCAACACTCTCGCAGTCCGTTGAACGACTAGACTGATTCTGGCAACAGGGCGGCTCTTCGTAGGGAGCCGCCCGGGTTGTTCCAGAGGGACTGGATCGTATCGCCCATCGTTACGAAGCAGCCGCTCACATCCAGAATCGGCGAATTAGTAACGGTTGACTGTGCAATGTACAATTGAGCAGACAAGCGTAAAGCCACCACAACCAGTGGCACATTGATTGATTCTCTCCCTAGTCCGAATCACTGGCTCAGCGGGAGGAAGACCCTTGAAGCAGATCGATGTCACGCCGTTCTTGAAGTCCATGGAATCCGAGCTTCGCGACTGCGACGGCAAGCGAGCTCTCGAGATTCTTGACGCCCTTACCCGGTGGGCTGCCGACACATCGATCAAAGACGACTGCCGTAAAGGCGCTGAGCGTCTACAAGGTCGTGCTCGCTTCAGGTTCGCCCTTGCCACGGCAAACAACAACGCGCCGACTGCCAGACAACAAGCCGTACTCAACCGCCTGAGAACCAGTCGCCCCGTACCGGCCGCTGGCTAGCAACTATCGGGACGAGCCTATCCGTCAGTTTGGGCTTGACGACGCGATCGGAGCGCAGGCGGTATAATCTGGTCGGTGAAACGCGCTGCGACGGTCTAACGGCGGCGCATTCGAACGGCCGCGGCATGAGCATCGTACCCTTCAAGCTCTGCCAACGTCTCGATCGCCGGCCCGAGTTTGGCCAACGCCGCGGACGAAGCCTGGACAAGGTTGGTTCGCTTGACGAAATCGTAAACTCCAAGCGGAGAGAAAAATCGCGCCGATCCACCTGTCGGCAGGACATGATTTGGCCCGGCGAGGTAATCGCCGAGCGGAGCTGGGGCGTGGTCGCCACAAAAGATCGCGCCGGCGTTGCGCACGCGGCGCGCTAGCTTCATCGCGTTTCGCGTCTGGATCTCTAGGTGCTCGGGCGCGATGTCCTCAGCGATCTCCACCGCTTCGTCGAGATTCCGAACAACGATCAGCGCGCCGCGACGCTTCAGCACCCGAGCGATATCGCGGCGTCGCGGCAGCTTCGGCAACTGCTCCTCGATCGCTGCTGCGGTCGCATTGGCAATGCGCTTTGACGGGGTCAGTAAGATCGCACACTCGTCGCCACTGCCATGCTCCGCTTGCGCCAGCAGATCTGCTGCAACATAGGCTGGGTCGGCGCTGGTGTCGGCGATCACTAGGACTTCGCTCGGACCGGCCGTTGCATCGATATCGACCTGGCCGTAAACCTGCCGCTTCGCAGCCTGTACAAAGGCGTTCCCCGGTCCAACGATCTTGTCGACACGCGGAACCGTGCGTGTACCGTAGGCCAAAGCCGCTACCGCCTGCGCCCCACCGATCTTGTAAACGGCATCCACCCCGGCGATGCGCGCCGCCGCCAAAACCGCAATCGGATGACCGTCAGGTCCGGCCGGTGAAACCATGATCACCTCGTCCACACCTGCGACCCGCGCCGGGATGGCGTTCATCAGCACCGAGGACGGATAAGCACCCTTGCCACCGGGCACATAGACACCGACACGCCGCAATGGCGTAATTTGCTGCCCCAAGGTCAGCCCAGTAGCGTCGCGAAAACTCCACGACGGCTGACGCTGCTTCTGATGAAAGGCCCTGATGCGCCGCGCCGCTTTCTGCAAGGCCGCGACCACTTTGCTCGGCATCGCCGCCACCGCGGCGTCGAGATCACGTTCGGACACGCGCATGGTACGCGGCGTCAGCCGAATCTCGTCGAACTTCTTCGCATACGAGATGACCGCCTGGTCACCGCGCCGTCGTACCGCCTTGACGATTTCCGCGGCCGCCGCTTCGGCGCGGGCGGTATCCTGCTCCTGCGTCGAACGCAGACGCGCCAACTCTTTCGCAAATCCTCGCGCCTGGGTGTCCAGTGTTCGAATCGTCTCACTCATCCGCGCGCCCCCTCTATTCGTTCGATGTCCGCGCCCAAGGCTGCAAGTTTTTCCTCGATCCGTTCATACCCGCGATCGAGGTGATAGACGCGCCGAATCTCAGTCTCGTTGTCCGCCACCATGCCGGCGAGGATCAGCGAGACGCTGGCCCGCAAGTCGGTCGCCATCACCGGCGCACCGCTCAGCCGCTCGGTACCCCGCACCACTGCATTGTGACCGTCCAAAGCAATGTCGGCGCCGAGACGCATGAACTCATTCGCATGCATGAAGCGATTCTCAAAGATCGTCTCGGTCACCACAGACGTCCCTTCCGATACGGTTGCCAACGCCATCATTTGGGCCTGTAGGTCCGTTGGGAACCCAGGATAGGGCAACGTCTTGATATCAACCCCGCGCAAGCGTTGCGATGACACCACCCGTACAAAGTCCTCGTGTTCCTCAATCGTCGCGCCGGCCTCACGCAGCTTTTCGATCAACGCATGGAGGCAATCCGGCCGCGCATCACGAACCATGACTTCGCCCGCGGTCATCGCGGCTGCAATCAAGAATGTGCCCGCTTCGATGCGATCCGGTAGTACGCGATGATTCATGCCGCTCAGTCGCGGCACTCCCGAAATCACGATGCGCGACTTACCGTCGCCTTCGATTCGTGCACCCATCGAACGCAGGGCATCCGCGAGATCTACGATCTCCGGCTCGCGCGCGGCGTTCTCGATCGTCGTCTCGCCATCGGCGAGACTGGCGACCATCATCAGGTGTTCCGTGGCGCCGACCGAGGGAAAATCGAGCTGCACATGCGCGCCTACGAGTTTCTCGGCCCGCGCTTCGGTGTAACCGTGCACCAACTCGACTTCGGCACCGAGCTGCTGCAGAGCGTGCACATGCAGATTCACCGGCCGACCGCCGATGGCACACCCACCAGGTTGTGAAACCCGCGCCCGACCTACTCGAGCCAGCAAAGGCCCAAGAACCAGAAACGAGGCTCGCATCGTCTTGACGAGCTCGTACGGCGCCTCCCAGGAGGCCAGCTCCCGTGCTTCGACGGTGACATCGGCCCCGTCCTGCTCGACTGTCGCGCCTAGGTCGCTGAGCAAGCGCAGTGCAGTGCGCACATCGGCCACATCCGGGATGTTGCGAACCGAACACGGCTGGTCCGTCAGCAAGGTCGAAAAAAGAATCGGCAGCGCGGCATTCTTTGCACCGGCGACACTGATCTCGCCAGCCAGCCGACGCCCGCCTCGTACGATAATCTTATCCATTTACAGCTTCGCTTCCCAATTTCGCAACCAAGAGACGCGGGTGGCCGGCGAGGTCGCGCAGGATCTCAACCTCACCAAATCCAGCCTGAGCCGCACACGATCGCACGGAGCGTTCTTGATCGCTACCGATCTCGACAATCGTGTAGCCACCCGAATTCAATCGAGCAGGGGCTCCAGTCAATAAGGGGTCGATCACCGCCATCCCATCGGATCCCGCACGCAACGCCATCGAGGGCTCCCAGTCCAACTCCGGCTCTAGCACGAAGTCATCGGCAACATAGGGCGGGTTCGAAGCGACGACATCGAACCGCACTTCGCCACCGACCCCATCGAAGAGATCGGAACGAAAAAACCGGACCGAATCGATGCCGAGCCGCACCGCGTTGTCCTCCGCCACCGACAGGGCCGCCGGGGATATATCACAAGCCGTGACCGATAGGTCCGGTCGCATCGCCGCAATCGCGATGGCGACACAACCACTTCCGGTACCGACCTCGAGCACATGCCCGCCGACCGGAGCCCGTTCGACCACAGTCTCCACCAACAGCTCAGTTTCTGGTCGAGGGATCAAGACCGCATCCGTCACGCGAAACATCAGGGAGCAGAACTCCTTCTCGCAGACGATGTAAGCCACCGGTTCACGCTGCGCACGCCGCGCGAGCAGAGCCTCAAACCGATCGATGACGGACCGCGGCGCTTCGTCCCGCAGACGGGCAAATACCCCCGCCCGATTCACCCCGACCGCATGCGCCAGTAGCACCTCACAATCGAGCCGCGCGGTATCAACTCCAGCAACCGACAGCGAAGCCACTCCCGAATCGATCAGGTCGCCGTACCGCAACGGAATCGCAACCGCCAAATCAACCGCCCGATCGCATCGCACCAAACTCAGTGCTTCAACAGCTCCGCTTGGTAGTGTGTCGCGAGCGCGTCAATGAGTTCGTCAAGATCGCCGTCGACGATCTTTTCGAGGTTGTACAAGGTCAGGTTGATGCGGTGGTCGGTCATACGCCCCTGCGGGAAGTTGTAGGTGCGGACACGCTCGGAACGATCGCCGCTGCCGACCATGGTTCGACGGCTCTCCGCTTCCTCGGCGTGGGCCTCGGCCTGCGCCCTTTCCAACAAGCGCGAACGGAGAATCTTGAGCGCCTTCGCCTTGTTCTTGTGCTGCGACTTTTCGTCCTGACACGAGACCACCAGCCCGGTGGGGACGTGCGTGATTCGCACCGCCGAGTCTGTGGTGTTGACGCTCTGCCCGCCTGGCCCAGAAGACCGAAAGACATCGATACGAAGGTCGGTGCCTTCGTCGATGGCAACGTCAACTTCTTCGGCCTCTGGCAGTACCGCGACCGTAACGGCCGACGTGTGAATTCGCCCCGAGGTCTCCGTCACCGGCACACGCTGTACCCGGTGCACACCCCCCTCATACTTGAGGCGCGAAAAGACGTGATTCCCCTCGATCAAGGCGATCACTTCTTTGAAGCCCCCGATGCCGGTATCGCTGCTGCTGAGGATTTCCACCTTCCAACCCCGGACCTCCGCATAACGCCCGTACATCCGGAAGAGACTCGCCGCAAAGAGGGCGGCCTCGTCACCACCCGTACCAGCGCGAATCTCGAGCACTGTATTGCGCTCGTCGTTCGGGTCCTTCGGCAACAACAAGAGCTTGAGCTCCGCCTCCAGAGCCTCGGAACGCTCTCGCAGTGCGGGGAGTTCCTCTTTCGCCAGCTCGCGAATCTCCTCGTCGTCAGCCTCGAGTAGCTCTTTATGGCCGGCGATCTCGTCGCGCAACGCCTTCCAATCGCGGTAGGCCGCCACGATCGGCTCGAGCCCAGAGCGCTCCCGGGCGAGCTTGGTGTAGCTCTTCTGGTCGGCGAGAACCTCTGGGTCGATCAGCTGGGTTTCCAGATCGACGTAGCGAGCTTCTACATCTTCAAGCTTCTGCAGCATCGCGTTCCCAAGGTTGAGAGAAGAAACAGCTTTCGGACGCGAGCCGCCGGAACCAAACGGGCAGCGACGAAGCGCCCCAAAACGAGACGAGGGCGTGGGGAAGACCCACACCCTCGGTCACTCGCACCAAATCGGTGCGGACACAGTGAATCGTGCTATTTCTGTTTTCCGTACTTGCGGCGAAATCGCTCGACGCGGCCAGCAGTGTCAATCAACTTCTGCTTTCCGGTGTAGAACGGATGACACTCCGAGCAGATATCGACGTGCAACTCTGCAATCGTCGATCGCGTCTCGAAAGTGCTGCCGCAGGCACAAATCGCCTTGGCTACCTTATAATCTGGGTGAATCGCTTCTTTCATGGCATCTTCTCCGAACCGGTGACCTTACCAGCGGCCACCCGCCCTCGCAAGCTAGCCTGTTTGGACAATTCCAGGACTCCGAAATAAGCCACCTGAAATGCTGGCGCGGCCAATTCTTGCCAGATTTTGCTGCCTAGCGGTCCGTTGAAAAACAGGCGCGGACGCGAAAACGAGGATTTCGGCGCGCTGGCAAGGCGCGAAACCCGCCTGCCGTCCGAAGCCTTGGCGGCGGAGGATGCCAAGCCCAAGCTTTTGTTGAGGATTTCGCAACGCAGCCAGAGTGTCGGAAGGGCGCTGGCAGCCCGCGTCCTGTTCTTCAACGGGCGGCTAGTGCAGGGCTTTCCGCCCGGCGAGCCTCGGGATCAGAACGCGGTAGAAGCCGATCATCCCGGCGTAGCCGGATCGCGAGATTCTCTCGTTCGTGCCGTGCATCCGACTGAGATCGGCCTTCGCCATACGAATCGGTAGGAAGCGGTAGACGTCGCGAGCGATCGATTGATAGCGTCGCGAGTCGGTCATGCCGACGACCAGGCTCGGGACCAACAGGGCCTCGGGGAAGCACTCTCGAATCGACTCGGCAATCGCCTCGTACGCAGCCCCCTCCGTCCGCGACACTGGTGAGGCCTCGCTCGGTTCGCCGATCGGGCCAACCGTGACCGCATCATCGTCGATCGTCGTACGTACGTGCTCCAACACCTCTGCGACCGTGTCTCCGGGAAGAATGCGAAAGTTGACCACAGCCCTGGCTTCGCGCGGCAAAACATTCGATTTCACCCCGCCACTCACCAGCGTCGCTGCAGTCGTCGTGCGCAACATCGCCTCGGTCTCCGGCGACCCCGACAGCGTCATCTTGATCAATGGACCGGAGATCAGCGGGGTCGACAGCGCCGCACGGCGCCCCCAAGACATCACCGTGGCGACACGCTCGATCTGTGTTCGGGTCACCGGGATCACTCTCGCCGGCATCGGGTGATCTTCGAGCAGAGCGATGGCGCGTGCGATGCGCCCCACCGCCGTCGTTTTCGGCGGTATCGACGAGTGACCGCCAATACCGGCGGTCACCAGCTCGACGTTGACATAGCCTTTCTCCGCCACCCCGACCGACGCCAACGGTCGGTCGACGCCGTCCACAATGCCTTCGACGACAAATCCACCCTCGTCGAGCACCATGGCCAAACGTTCGCCCCGTTTCTCGAGCGCCGACGCCATCAACTTGGCCCCGAGGCCTTCGTTCTCTTCGTCGTGGCCAAAGGCAAGGTAGATTCGTCCTTGAGGCTCGTATCCCTCGGCTATCAGGCTCTCCACCGCCTCGAGAATCGCCATCACACTGCTCTTGTTGTCAAGAGTCCCTCGGCCCCAGATAAAGTTCTCATCGACCGTTCCAGCAAACGGCCCGACGGACCACTCTTCCGACTCGGTGGGTACCACATCGTAGTGCGCTGCAAGAAGGATCGCCTCTCCGGTCGGCGGCCCCCAGCTGTACAGCAAGCTGTGCTCCCCGACGATTTCGAGGTCGAGTTTGGCGTGCGTCAGAGGGAAATGTTTTGTCACCAGCTCGCGAAAACCGCGAAACTCAGCTGCTGCCGACAAGACTCCCCCCTGCTCGGAGACGGTCCGCAATCTCACAGCATCGGTCAGTCGCTCAATCGCGCCCGCACTGGGCTCGCCGGGCTCCACCCGTCGCGCGGAAGTCGCTGTCTGCGAACAGCCAGTCGCCACGATCGCAATGACGACAAAAAAAAACGCCTTCTTCATTTCACCCTGCCTCTCCTCCAACAATGAGAACCTTGTAGAGCAGCTCACCGCTGCCATCCGTTGAGTATCGCTGCATCAGAGCCGACTTAGCGAACGTCTGCGCCAGGTCAGTCATTACAGTCGGATCTGCGTCGGTCCCATCCAGGAAGAACAAGCAATCCGCTCCGTCGCGACCTAAGTCCGATAGCAGACGAGCCGCATCGATGTCGAGAAACGTGAAACGCTCCGGGTCTCCAGTCCTAGTGGCGGCATCGAACAAGCGAACTCGAGCGACCATCCGGTCCTCAAAGGAAAGGCCGATGAACTTCGCCCGGCATCTCGGGAGCAGCTTCTCCGCTTCTAGGAGCATGTCCAAACGATGGTGCGGTCCAAAATACGTGCCGAGGCGAACCACGGAGTTGGTGGATGCGTACACGCTCAGTCCATGCAAACCGATCAAGACCACAGCACATGCCGACACCCCCTGAGTCAAAAGCCGCCACCACGCACGGTCCACCGACGACCGGCAGACACGCGCGACCACGGTCGCGAATAAGGCACCGAACACATACACCAGTGGCCAAATTACTAGACTGCGGCGTGCGACCGGATAGACGAGCAACGGAGGCAACGCCCCGATCAAACAGAAGGACGCGAGAATCCAAGCCCGACTGGGCAACCACCAAAACGCCGTGATGACTGCCAAAAGCGCAGCCGGCGCATACCAAATTGCTACGTCGTCGACGTACCAGGCGTTCCACCACCATGCTTGAACGTTGCTGGCAAAGTTTTCGACAATCACGATCAAAGGCTGAACGTGGGCCGTCACTTCGCCAGTCCTATTCTTGTGCCAAACGCTCGTATCCGTCGCCAGCTCGCCGTAGTCATGTCTGAGCATCGTCCCGAAGCGAGGGGGCACTCCGAGCTGAACCCCGAGCATCACCGTTGCGACCGCCACGGCAATCGCTGGCCCCTTCCACCACGCAGCTAGCCCGCGCCGCCATCCCTGGTATCCCAAGCCGGTAACAACGACCAAAAAGAAGAGGTACAGCACCTTGATCGGCGTGTAAGCGTAGCCGAGAAGTCCACAACAAGTACCGAATCCCGCCCACCAGAGCGCACTCTCCCGTCTGTCGCCGGCAATCCGTTCAGCGATTGCCAACATCGAGATCGCAACCGCCACACTGATCGAGAAGAATGTGCCCATGCGAGACTGTGCAAGGTGCCAAGGAGAGAATGCGAAGGCCGACAACCCCAGGACCGCCAGGGTCCCCCCGACGCGAGTCCGAATCCAAGCCCAGAACACCGCCAACAAGAACGTCGACCCCACGACCTCGGCAAACCGCGTCGCCAGAACGTTGCCGCCGAACAGCTTGACCGACAGCCAAGAGATCGGAAGATGCAGCGGCGACACACCGCCGTTGACCAGATCATACTCCTGGGCTCGCCATATCGCCGTCGGCCAGGTCCCGGTGGCGGCTTCGATACCACGCAAGCCGGTTTCCGCCGAGTAGGCATTGAGATGCGCTGGCCACTCTCCCAGATCCAGGCACTTCAGAAGCGTAGACAAGAGGATCACCAGCCCGCCCCACCAAACCGGTCCCGGCGGCTCTTCTACCGGCGTGTCGAGTTGTCCACCGACCAGCGCCGCCGCGAAGGCCACACACGCCGTAGAGGCCAAGATCGTCGTCGCCGCTGAATCGCCGGTGAACCATCCTCGACAAACCACCAGCGCCAGCGCCGACACCACCAAGCCAAGAGCCGTCGTCCTCGCACGAGCTTCCGGTCGCCGCCACACCTGCACCAGCGTGACGATCAACAGCGTCACGACCGCAATGCGCACCAGCGGCACTACAGGCGTCAGCACCCGATACGGGAGCAATAGAGATTCGACTCCCAGGAAGTCCAAGTCGAGCGTACCGGCCTGTGGCTAGACGCGGAAGGCTTGCGCCGCCGCGACCGCCTTGCGCCAGCCGCCGTAGAGTTCTTCACGCTCTTTCGGGCGCATCGCCGGCTTGAAGATGCGGTCCGGCTCGCGAACTTTTTTCAACTGCGCCGCGGTCTTCCAGAGCCCGACGCCACGACCGGCGAGAAGGGCCGCACCCAACGCCGTCGTCTCCACGAGCTTTGGGCGGTCTACCGGGGCCTTCAGGATATCGGCTTGAAACTGCATCAGGAAGTCGTTGGCCGCCGCCCCTCCATCGACCCTCATACCCGCCAGCGACCGTTTCGACTCCGCCGCCATTGTGTCGACGACGTCGCGAGTCTGGTACGCCAGCGACTCGAGTGTCGCTCGCACGATGTGCTCTCGGCCAACGCCCCGTGTGAGCCCGACGATCGCACCGCGCGCATCTGGATCCCAATACGGTGCGCCGAGACCGACAAAGGCCGGGACCACGTAAACGCCGAGCGCCGACTCCACCTTGAGAGCCATCTTTTCGCTGCGCTGCGCCGATTTGAGAATTCGCAGACCGTCGCGCAACCATTGCACGGCGGCACCCGCGACAAAGACTGATCCCTCCAGAGCGTAGCCGGGGCTACCATCGGCAGCACAAGCAATCGTCGTCACCAGTCCCTTGCGGGAGCGCACCGGCTTGTCCCCCGTATACATCAGGACGAAGCATCCCGTCCCGTAAGTATTCTTCACCAGGCCGGGCTCAAAGCACGCCTGGCCAAACAATGCCGCCTGCTGATCACCGGCAATTCCGGCGATCGGCACCTCTGCGCCAAATACGGATTTGGCGGTCGTTGCCACAACTCCGCTCGATGGAACCACCTGCGGCAACATCTCAGCCGGCACTTCGAGTGTATCGAGCAGCGACGCATCCCAACAGCGTCGATAGATATCGTAAAGAAGGGTACGCGAGGCGTTGGTGTAGTCCGTCACGTGCGTCTCGCCACCCGTGAGCTTCCAGATCAGCCAACTATCAATCGTGCCAAAGGCAAGATGCGCAGTTTTCTTGCGCAGCCCACGCACGTTATCGAGCAACCACTTCACCTTTGTTCCAGAAAAATAGGGATCGACGACGAGGCCAGTCTTGCGACGGATCGCCGCCTCATGGCCCTCCTCTTTCAGCTCTTGGCAAATCGCCGCCGTGCGGCGGTCCTGCCAAACGATGGCGTTGTGGACCGGCTCGCCGTTCCGCCGATCCCAAACGACCGTGGTCTCGCGCTGGTTCGTAATGCCAATCGCGGCCAATCCCGCAGGCTTAGTCCTGGCCGCGCGCAAGGCCTTGCCGATGACCCGCTTAGTGACTTTCCAAATTTCTTCGGGGTTGTGTTCGACCCAACCGGGTTTCGGATAGTATTGCGGGAACTCCGCATAGCCCTTGCCACGAACCCGCCCGCGCTCGTCGAATACCATGGCCGTAGACCCGGTCGTCCCCTGGTCAATCGCCAAAATCCGTTTTCCCATGAGCCACCTCCCAATTGATCGTCACGCCCTGTAGATGCGGGGCGACAGATTCGTCTATCGTAAAGTGCCGACGGTTTACCAGCGTTCACCGCCACCCCGACCTCAAGATGCCAATCGCGCCCATACTATTCGTCACCGGCAAGGGTGGCACTGGGAAAACAACCGTCGCCTGCTCGCTCGGCCAAGAGCTCGCTCGGCAAGGGCATCGAACGCTAATCGTAGAACCGCACGGCCACGAAGGTGCCGCTACGTTTTTTTCCGTGAACGAATCCTCAACCGACCCAACGCCCGTCACCGAACGCCTGTCGATTGCATCTTGGCAACCCCGGCAACTGGTCGAATCGTACTTCGGGGCCCTACTGCGCCTGCCTGCCCTCGTCCAACGACTGCTCGGCAGCTCGGCCTTCAATTCGCTCACAGCCGCTGCCCCGGGAGTGACCGAGTTCCTGGTCCTCGACCAACTAGAGGGCTGGAGCAAGGATCGCAGGTTCGACCGAATCATCGTCGATGGACCAGCGACTGGGCACTGGCTGCAACTGCTGCGCACGCCCTTCCAACTCGCGCAGATCGCCCCGAGCGGACCTCTTCACAAGCCTCTCAAACGGCAAATGGCAATGCTGCGCAACCCGCGCCGTTGCACCGCCCTCATTGTTTCCCTGTGTGAAGAGATGTCGATTGAGGAGTCCGCGGACGCCCGCGAGGTCCTTGCAGAACACGTCGGCATGGCCGTCGAACGCCCCGTACTCAACCGGTGCGCAGAGCGCTTCTTCAGCCTGCAAGACCGGCGCGATATCGACGCACTGCTCGACAGTCAGGGAGGCCATCCATACTTGGTGGCGGCCGATGAGCAACTCGCCGCACAGGATCGGGTCAAAAAGTACGCCCGCACCCTACGCCGATTCTTCGGTGCCTCCGCACTACGCCTCCCGGAATCCCTGGAAGATCAGCTCGACGAGCAACTGGGGTCGATCTTGGCCAAGGCCCTGCTCGGATGAGCCGGCAGCCGAAGTCCCGAAAACGTTCGACTCGATCGCCGTTCGACGCGAGACTCACGCTCTGCATCGGCAGCGGCGGCGTTGGCAAGACCACGACCGCAGCAGCTCTCGGGGTGGCCGCAGCACGGCGCGGATCGCGCTGCGCTCTGATCACAGTCGACCCGGCGAGGAGATTGCGCTCGGCACTCGGCCTCGGTGATCTCGATGCCACACCGCAGCGACTTGAGGTCGGGGCGAGCGGCGTGGGCGATCTATTCGCGATGGCGCTGGATACGAAACGAACCTTCGACGAGTTGATCGATCGCGTCGCTCCGTCACCGGCAATCGCTGCGTCGATCCTCCGCAACCCTCTCTACGACACGCTGTCGAACGAACTCGGCGGTTCGACCGAGTATATGGCGATGGAGAAGCTCTATGAGCTGATGCAAGGCGGCTATGATCAGATTATCGTCGACACCCCGCCCGGAGCCCACGCCGAAGCCCTGCTCAGCGCGCCATCGAGAATCGCCGCCCTGGTAAATTCCGGGGCAGCCGGAATCTTGAAAACGCCGGCCAACATCTTGAGCGGCAACCGCGTCACCCGCGCCGCGATGCAAGCCCTTTTGCAAGCACTCGAAGGCTGGGTGGGGCGTGGTTTGGTACGAAATCTCTCCGACTTCGCCGCTTCGTTCGAACCCCTGCTATCGGGCTTCGCCGAGCGCGCCGCCACGATCGAAGCCACCCTCCGCGACGGCGATACCTCAATCATCCTCGTCACGACGCTGGCGCCGCGGACGATCCTGGCTGGAGTCGCCCTCTGCAACGACTTCCGCGACAACGGCCTGACCGTGCAAGGAGTGATTGCAAATCAGGTCCAGGCCAGCATCACGGCCAGAAGGTCTCAAAGGCTTCGCTGCGCACCGGAGCTGCGCGAGAAGCTCGTCGTCAACTTCCAACGCACCGAAGAGCGAGCGCGGCGTGACGCAAAGACAATGGCAGGAGTGCGCGCCGAGATCGCTCCGATTCTCGCCACAGTTCCCCGCCTGGCAACCCCCGTGTCGTCATTGGACCAATTGATCGAGCTGGCCCGTATCCTCGGCGAAGAGGCTGCTTTCGACTAGCGCGAAGCGGCTCGCGCTTTGCGCTTTCGCGTCGGCCGAGCGTCCGACTTTCGGGCGGCTCGTGGTTTCGACTTCGCCTTCTTCTCTGCGGTCCGCGACGCTGCCCGCGGTTTTTCTGCCGCAGGAGGCGTCGCCATCGCAATCAGTCGGTCGAGCTTCATGTTGAGATTCAACACGGCTCCCTGCAACGCATGAATCTCATGCACCAACTTCTTGTAATCACGGCGCGTCGGCAAATTGAGAGCACCGAGAACGGTCTCCATGTTGTTATCGACCGTTTCACGAGCGCGGTTGGCGCGCCGCAAAGTCTTCTCGAGCTCTTCACGAAGATTGCTGCTCCCCGTCAACTCCTCGAGGAAGACATTGACGACTTCCTCCCCACGTCCCAACAGATCCCTGAGTGCAGATCGAACTTCTTCTTGGGTAGAGCTATTGAGCGCCATGGCTTTCGCTTATAGTAGCCCAGGTGGGGGCGCAACCGTGACGTGGCTAGAATTCTTGGGATACCTGACCGGACTGGGTTTTGTATCAACTGACCTCGATATGCCGACGCTGATTCGCACGGCGGTCATCGTGAACATTTGCAACGCCATCATGTGCCGCGTCATCGCGCGCAACAACAACATGAATCCAGTGGGATGGCCGATCGCAGGGTTTTTTTTTGGATTTTGGGCGATCGGCGCGGCCCTACTCGTCGCTGCGAAGCGCGACCAGAGTGCGTAGCGCCTTCGTCGCTAGTCGAGAGAGCACCGCAGGCGCGGTGCAAAGCCGGCCTTGCCCGCGTCAAAGCTCGCGGTGCTCACCCGGTCGAAGGTCACGGATCGCTGGGGTCTCGGCGTTCTGCTACGACGAAGGCAGTCGAAAGCTGGTCGGTGTGGGTCAGGGCTAGATGCCAGCGATCGATCCCCAGCACCTCGGCGCGCTTCACCGCCTGGCCGTGGAGCCGGATCTGCGGCGCCACCCCGGGCTCTCGCACCACCTCAACCTCCTGGAACGCGACGCCGCGCATTCCAGTGCCAAGTGCTTTCATGACAGCCTCTTTTGCAGCGAATCTTGCAGCGAAGCTCTCCGCGTAGCGTCTTCGCTTCTCGCAGTACTCGATCTCCGACGAAGTGAAGACGCGCCGTCTAAATCGCGCACCCCACTTCGGGTGATCGACGGCACGGGCAATCCTCTCGACCTCTGCGTGATCGACGCCAATGGCAACGATCATCGCTCACCTGCTAGCAAGCCTCGCAACTCGTGCATGTCGCCGTATCGCAAGGCGCTGTTTGGCGCTCGGCAAAGGCCTTGCGCCGCTCGACCCAAAGATAGTTCTTGGCAATCCCATGATCGATAAAATCCCAGGCGAAGATCTCGTCGTCCGCATAAGAACGATGCACATAGTTGTCAGGATGCGGGACACCTTCGATGCCGTCGCGCTGCCACCGCCGAATCGTCGCCCACCAGTCGCCGCCATTGGCGTGAATTTCTTCGATCACTCTGGCGATCCGGCGATCGCCGCGTGACAGAAGCGTCTGGAGATATCCCTCGCGCGGCGACTCAGTGTCGAACGTCAGATTCGGAATCCGACCACAACGGCGTCGCAGTTCTTTAAACGTCTTACGCAACTCATCGATCGGCCGCATTGGGTCCCATTGAAACGGCGTCCACGGTTTGGGGACGAAGGGATTGATCGACACGGTCACCCGCCCCACTCGCTTGGCCCCCTTGGCTCCCGCGCCGAGCCGAGCACGGATCGAGTCGACGAGGTCGGCGATCGCTTCGACGTCGGCCGGAGTCTCCTCCGGTAGGCCGACCATGAAGTAGAGCTTCAAATGATCGACGCCTTGCCCCACCAGCAACTCGGCAGCACGTAAGATATCCGCTTCGCTGAGGTTCTTGTTGATAATCCGCCTCATGCGTTCCGAACCCGCCTCCGGCGCAATGGTTGCGCTGCGCGTACCGCCGCTTGCAAGAGACTCGGCCAATTGCGGTGTCACGCAATCGGCCTTGAGCGACGACGGCGAGAGACGCCCGCCCTTCGAAACGGCCAGGGCCGCAAGCGTCGAGACCCCCGGAACGCTGGCCATCTCCGCCCCAACCAAGCCAATGGTGTCGCGATTTTCTAATCCCTCGACAACCGCATCGGCCAAGACTTCGGGGCTCCGCGTACGAATCGGACGGTACATGAAGCCAGCGGCGCAGAAACGGCAGCCCCACTGACAGCCCCGACTGGCCTCGACCATGACCATGTCGCCAAACACTGCTTCTTCCGACAATACGCGCGTCGACGTCGGCGTCGCGTTCAGGTCCCACACAATGCGGCGTTCGACCCGACCGTTTCCCTTCCCAGCGTACCCGTGATCCACGGTGCGGCCGCCCTCAAAAACCGGTCCGTAATGCGAGGGTACGTAGGTCCCCCGAACCCGCGCTTCCATCTCGACCAGTCGGGCACTACGGCCGTCGATGTCAGTGTCGGTATCGGTGTACACCGCGAGGAACTCCGGCAGCATCTCCTCCGCTTCACCAATCAGACACAGATCGAAGAAATCGGCCACCGGTTCCGGGTTGAGAAACATCGCCGGACCACCGGCCATGACCAAGGGTTCCGTTTCGGCCCGATCGCTGGCTCGCAACGGCAACCCAATGAGCTCAAACAGCCGCGGCAGGTTCAGGTAGTCGGTCTCGAACGAAATCGATAGAGCGATCAAATCGAAATCGACAACCCGACGGCCGCTCTCCAGCGCCTTCAAACTTCCCGCGTTGACGACCTCCCGATCATCCGGAAGAAAGGCCCGCTCACATACCGCACCGGGGTGGCGATCGAAGATTTCGAAGACCGCTTGAAAGCCCAGATTGGCCATCGCCAGCGCATAGCGGTTGGGATAGACCAAGCACACGCGCAACGGCGCGTCCTGGGTCTTGGGGAACAGGATTGTCTCGGCTGCCCGTCGCCGTCGGGCGATCAGAGCCGGATCGGACTCAACTAGCACCCATCTCTAGTAACACGAACGCGGGGGCGCGCACAGCACGCCCCCGCGAGGCAAGGTCGAACAGCGAGGCAAGGTCGAACAGAGAGGCAAGGTCGAAGAGAGGCTGGGCAAAGCGGGCCAGGATCGGGACAAACTGGCCCGCCTCTGGCTCACTTATTTCGCAGCAGAGCGAAGAAACGCCGGGACTTCGAGATCTTCCTCCGTCGCTGCATCGTCGCTCAGAGTGTAGCTCTGGTCCCGATCTCGGCCCGCTGACTCATTCTCGCCAACGGCCTCGAAGACCGGCTCGCCGCCAACATCAGAGATCGACCCTACGTGGCGACGGCGGCGCCCGGGATCGCCCGCCGGCAACCGAAACGGCCGTGGATGCCCGCCGCCAACCGCAACCATCGGCTCGACCATCTCAGGCTCTTCGGGCAACGCCGCTTCCGCTTCGGTGCCGAATCCCGTGGCAATCACGGTAATCCGCAGCTCATCCACCATATCCGGGTCAATGACGGCCCCAAAGATGATGTTCGCCTCTTCGTCTGCCTCCTCCTGAATCAGCGTCGAAGCTTCGTTGACCTCAAAGAGCGACAGATTCTCGTTGCCGGTGATGTTGATCAAGACACCCTTGGCGCCGGCGATCGAAACGTCTTCAAGCAGCGGACTGCGAATCGCCTTCTGGGCCGCCTCGACCGCACGGTTCTCACCGACCGCGGTACCGGAGCCCATGATCGCCATGCCCATCTCAGCCATGATCGTCCGAACATCGGCAAAATCGAGGTTGATCAAGCCATGCACCGTGACCAAATCCGAAATCCCACGCACAGCCTGAAACAGAACATCGTCAGCCATCCGAAAAGCATCGACCATCGAAGTATTGCGAGCCGCCGTTTCGAGCAAGCGTTGATTCGGAATCACGATGACCGTATCGACGGCGTCCTGCAGTTCCTCGATGCCTTCATCCGCCTGCCGACGGCGCTTCTTGCCCTCAAAATTAAACGGTTTCGTCACCACGCCAACGGTCAGCGCCCCGGCTTCGCGAGCAATCCGCCCCACAACCGGTGCGCCTCCGGTTCCTGTGCCGCCACCCATCCCAGCGGTGACAAAGACCATGTCTGCGCCCTGCAGATGAGAGCGCAGAATGTCATCGCAACTCTCCGCTGTCTCTCGCCCGACAGCGGGGTTTGCTCCGGCACCCAAACCCTTTTCTCCGAGCTGAATGCGAACATCCGCACGGTTGTTCTCCAAGGCCTGTCCGTCGGTATTGGCAACGAGAAACTCGACACCACCCAGGCCCGCATTGATCATCGTGTTGACGGCGTTACCGCCACCTCCACCGACTCCCGCCACCTTGATGCGTGCTCCCGTCATTTCCATCCCAGCCAATTCAATCATCTCAACCTCCTTCCGCTCGGCTCCGCCGCCTGCCCGATCACAGACGCGAACCAGCGGTTCTCCTCAAACGAAGTCTCGGAACCAATCCACCATCCGCCGGCCGACCCGGGCGATCACATGCCCGTTCTCCATCATCGCCGGCAGCGAATCGGACGAGGTCATCCCGCGCCGCGTCAATCCAAGTGCAGCCGCGTAGCTCGGTCCCGACAGTACCTCTTCCACTCCCTCAAACCCGACCGGTGATCCAATCCTCACCGGTAACTCGAAAACACTCTCGGCCAGTTCGGCAGCCCCTGGCATCAACACACTACCGCCCGACAAGACGACGCCGCAGGCCAGAGACTGATCCAGCCCTACGCGCTCCAGCTGCCGTCGAGCCAGCTCGAAAATTTCACGGTACCGAGGCCCAATGATATCGGCTAAGACGTGGCGCGAGAGCCGACGCGTCTCGCGACCGCCGACGACGGCAACCTCGAGCATCTCATCGTCATCCACTACCGATCCGACCGCCGCCCCATGCCGCAGCTTGAGCTGGTCGGCATCCCGGAAAGGAGTGCGCAGTCCAGCTGACAGATCGCTCGACACGAGATTCCCGCCAACCGCCAGCACCGCAGTGTGCTTGACCGCGCCGCCCTCGTAGGCAATCAACCCAGCCGTTCCAGCGCCGACGTCGAGCACGGCGACCCCCAATTCTCGTTCTTCCGCCGTCACCACGGTCTCGGCCGTCGCCAATGGGGCGAGTGTCAGGTCGGCCACATGCAGGCCCGAGTTCTGGCAACACTTCATGACGTTTTGCGCCGGCGCAATCGAAGTGCTGACAATATGCACACGCGACTCCAAACGTACTCCGGACATCCCAACCGGGTCCTTAATCCCCTCTTGTCCGTCGACGACGAACTCTTGGGTGAGCACGTGCAAAATGTCTTGATCCTGGGGCAGTGGTACGGCGCGAGCCGCCTCAGAAACACGCTCGACGTCAGCCTGCTCGATCTCTCTCCCCTTGAGGGCGACGACCCCGTGACTATTGAATCCCTTTACGTGACTCCCGCTCACGGACGCGTAGACCGTATGAATCTCACATCCCGCGCTGAGTTCAGCTTCGTGAATGGCGCCGGCGATCGCCTGTTCCGTAGCCTTCATGTCGACAACGACACCCTTGCGCAATCCGTCGCTGATCGAGGCCCCGACGCCGAGTACCGTAAGAACTTCCAACCCCGGCTCGACCACGACCGCAGCGACCTTGGCAGTGCCGATGTCCAATCCGACAAAAAGATCCTTGTGTCCCGACATCAGACAGCTCCCTCGCCAGCACGGTCGCGCAGGTCGCGACGCGACGCCGGAACGCCGGTTTCCTGCCGGACCACGCCGGCCTGCGTGCCCGCATCGATCGGGGGGAGCGGTTCGCGCAGTCCGACCACAACCTGATCGCGATACCGCAAATCGATTCTAGCCAAGCGCTCGGCAGCCCCTTTCCAGGTGCTCAGCACCCGCTCGGCTCGCTCCAGGCGTCGCTCCCATCCGGTCCAGCCGAGAAAGACCGGTACGCGCGGATGGCTCGGGTAGAGGATGAGACCTTCTTCCGCATCGAGGTGCAGCTCAGACACATCCACCTGCGTCGCATCCGACCGGCCGCGCCGAAGCAGGCGCAAGGCGCGCCGAAGCGCCCATCGCTGCTGGCCATCGGTTCCTACCGACACTCCGGTAAAGACCGGATAGTCGCGATCGTGATCGGGCGCCAACGGCCCAAACGGCTCGCCTCGTCGATCCAGGTAATAAAGATCTTCCTGCACGCTGATCGCGGCAGGTTTCCTTTCTCGAGCGAAGATCTCCAGGGTGCTCGGAAACACACGCCTGACAGAGGCGGTCTGAATCATCGGGTGCGCTTCGATCCGCGTCACGACGCGGCGCGGTTCCGCGTTCCACAAACTCTGATCGGGCCGGAAACCGAGCCACGCTTGGAGCTCGGCTTCATCCACGAGATCGCCGACCCCACGGATGACAACGCGATCGACGCGAAAGTACGGATGATCCTGGACCATTCCAAAGGCCCGCTCGCGGTTGCGTGCGGCAAAGACCCCGGCCACACCAAGCAGCATCGAAAGCGAAGCAAACGCCAAGATCCGGACCCACGGCAACGCCGCCGCCCGGTCGGCAATCGCACCGAGTCCGCTGCGCACTGTCGCCCGCACGCTCACGATGCCGCCTCCCAATCTCCGACGAGTCGAATCTCCGGCACTAAGCGGACCTGCCGGTCCTGCCAAACGGCGTCGACGATCTGGTCCATCAACGTCTTGACGTCGGTGGCCATTGCCCGATCGACATTGACAATAAAGTTGGCGTGCTGCTCCGAAACCATCGCGCCGCCGATCCGCCGCCCCTTGAGCCCAACCTTTTCAATCAGAATTCCGGCGTACTCTCCCGGGGGATTCTTGAAGATCGACCCAGCATTCGGGAATCCCAACGGCTGTTTCGCGTCACGGCGGCGCTTGGCATCGGCCATCTGATCGCGAATCGCACTCTCGTCGCCCGGAGCTAACAGGAAGTCCACCGCCGTGATCACCAGGCCAGACGGCAAGTCGAAGCGACGATACCCGAAACTGAGCTCTTCACGCCCGTAGCGCCGCGGACCACCTGCCGGCTCGACTCCGTGTACGGCATCGACCACGTCCGACATCTCGCCGCCAAACGCGCCGGCATTCATCAGCAGACCGCCACCAATCGAACCCGGAATGCCTTCGGCAAACTCCAGACCCGTCAGGCCACGGTTCGCCGCGTCCATGACCAACTTCTTGAACGGTGCCGCCGCACCGGCGTGCGCACGCATGCCGCGCTCTCCTTCCGACCACTCCAAAACACCCAAGCTTCGACCGAGCTTGACGACCAAGCCGCGAACACCGCGGTCGCTGACAAGAACGTTGGTACCGATCCCCATGACGAATAGTCGCACACCCTCATCAGCCGACATCTTCTGCAGCTGCCAGAGCTCGTCCTCACTCTCGACTTCCATCCACGCGTCCGCCGGTCCGCCAATGCGGAAGGACGTGTGGCGCGACAACGGTTCGTCGAGCCGGACCCGGTCTCCGAACAGCTGTCGCAATGAGGTGTACAACTTCGAGGTCACTGTACCGTCCAGGTCCCCTGCGTGCCTGCGATGTGCCGCACGAGATCCTCGGCCACCTGATGAACGTTGCCCGCACCCATGACCATCACCAGGTCACCCGGCCGCAAATGGGGCTTCAACTCAGACACGACATCTTCCACACGCGGCACATACGAAACGTCCATGTGGCCGCGGCGCTTGAGTGCCCAACACAAGACATCCCCACTCAATCCGTCGAGGGGCTCCTCACCGGCTGCGTAGATGTCGGTCATGAACACGTGGTCGGCATCGTCAAAACAATCCAGGAATTCGTTGAACAGGTCGCGTGTGCGGCTGTAGCGGTGCGGCTGAAAGACAGCCACAATGCGACGCCCGAATCCTTCTCGGGCGGCCGATAAGGTCGCCCTGATTTCTTCCGGGTGGTGTCCGTAATCGCTAAACACCGTAACTCCGCCCGACTCACCACACAGCTCAAAGCGGCGATGAATACCGCCAAACTCCGCCAGCGCAGCGCGGATCTCTTCGAACGGCACATCCAACTCGCAAGCAACCGTAATCGCTGCCAAGGCGTTGAGCGCCTGGTGCCTCCCGGGCAATCGCAGCCGAACCGTACCCAAGACCTCGCCACGGCGCACGGCCTCGAAGACAGTGTCCATTCCAACGACGCACAAGTCACGCGCTTCGTAGTCGGCCTCGGGCGTGGTCCCAAACGTCACGACCCGCTTGCGGATCTGCGGCAACAGGGACCGAACATTGACGCTATCCAGACACAGCACTCCCAAGCCATAAAACGGCACGCGATTGATGAAGTCGACAAACGCCGATCGAACCCGATCCATGTCGCCATAGTAGTCGAGGTGCTCGGCATCGATATTCGTCACGACGGCGATCGCCGGGGTCAGCATCAAGAACGAGCCGTCGCTCTCGTCGGCTTCCGCGACCAACAAGTCGCCTTGACCCAATCGACTTGCGCCACCGAGGGCGTGCACCTTGCCGCCGATGACCGCGGTCGGATCGAGACCGGCGCGAAACAAGATCGACGCGATCAACGAAGTCGTGGTCGTTTTCCCGTGAGTTCCGGCGACCGCGATTCCCTCTTTCAACCGCATCAACTCGGCTAGCATTTCAGCCCGCTGAATCACCGGCACACCCAACTCGCGCGCTCGACCGATTTCGGGGTTCGAGTACTTGACCGCCGAGGAGATCACCACCACGTCGGTATCGCTGCCGACCGCGTCGGCACTGTGCCCGTAGCTCACCAACGCCCCGTGCTCGACCAGACGCCGCGTCACTTCGGATTCCTGAATGTCCGAGCCACTCACGCGGTGCCCCAATGTCAGCAACACATCCGCAATACCACTCATACCAATGCCACCAATCCCGACGAAATGGATCGAGCACGGCCCCTTGAACAATCTACTCATCTGCCCCCCTTGCCTCGACCAAACTCCGGCACAAGCCGGCAACTCGGGCTGCGGCCTCTGGCTCCGCCAGCCCCCGCGCAGCCTCTTCCATCATCCCGAGCTGGCGAGGGTCACCTAGAATGCTCTCGACTTCTGCCGCCAACCCCCCCGGGTCGAGATCGGCGTCGAGGATCATCTTTGCCGCGCCAGCTTGCACGAACTGCTCAGCGTTCGACCGTTGATGATCGTCAGCCGCTCGAGGATATGGAACCAAGATCGCCGCGCGTCCGACCAGCGCCAGCTCGGCGAGCGTCGTAGCCCCGGCGCGACAGACAACCAGATCAGCCGCCGCGTACGCCGCGCCCATGTCCTCGATGAACTCGTGTACTTCGGCATCGATACCAGCCGCCGCGTAAGCCGCGCGCACAGAATCTGCCGCCCCGCGACCGGTCTGGTGAATGATACGCAAGCCAGGCAGGGATGCGTTCAATCCTTCGGCAGCCCCGCCAAGAGCTTGATTGAGGCTGCGCGCTCCCTGGCTTCCACCAAAGACGAGCACACAAGCCCCCGCGCCCGCCTTCGTTCTCTCTTCCACCGACCTCGCCGACACGGCAAAGTTGCGCACCGGATTTCCCGTGACCACGACCCGGCTAGGAGGAAAGTACCCTTCGGCCGCGGCGAACGTCGTGCAAACGCGCGAGGCGACCCGACCTAGGCAACGGTTCGCCATACCCGGGTGAGCGTTCTGCTCCAGCAAGACCGTCGGCACTCCACGCAGCCAAGCAGCCGAGACTGCGGGAAACGATGCATACCCGCCGACACCGAGAACTACATCAGCGCCAAACGCGGCAATGTCCCGCCCAGCTTGTTGCACAGCCAGCGGGACCTGGATCAGAAAATCGAGAACGCCGCGAAATCCGCGTCCCCGTACGCCCCGGATCTCGATCGCGCTGAACGCAAAACCCGTGCGCGGGATGACGCGGGCCTCGATCCCAGTGGAGCTGCCAATAAACATCGCAGCATCTTCTTCATTGAGCGCCTCGGCTACAGCCAACCCTGGAAATAGGTGGCCACCGGTGCCTCCGCCCGCAACGATCATCCTCATCCTCAACCCGTCATCCGCGAGAGCGCCGCGAGGATTCCGACCTGCAGCATCGAACTCAGCAGAGCCGACCCCCCGTAGCTCAAAAACGGCAACGCCAAACCTTTCGTGGGCAGCGCTCCCAAAACCACACCAACGTTGACGACCGCGGATAAAGTTATAACGCACGTGAGCCCGAAAGCCAGCAAGCTTCCGAATGAATCGGGGTGTCTGGACGCAACGCGAAAGCCCCTCATGGCAAACACGGCAAACAACGATAGGACCGCCAGCGCTCCGATCAGGCCGAGCTCTTCTCCGATCAGAGCGAACACAAAATCGGTGTGAGCCTCCGGCAGGAACAACATCTTCTGACGACTGTTACCGAGACCGACGCCGGCCAGACCGCCCGAGCCGAACGCAATGAGGGATTGAACCAGTTGGAACGCATCCTCTTGGCTCTGCCCCCAGGGATCTAGAAACGCCAGCAACCGCCGCACGCGATACGGAGCCGCCATCGCCCCAGCCGCAAACAGACCCGCTCCAGCGACGACCAAACCCGCGACCTGAGCCGGCTTCGCTCCACCGGCGAAGAGCATCAAGAGCGTGAGCGTCCCGATGATCGCCGTCGTTCCAAAGTCGGGCTGCTGCATCACCAAGAGAGAACAAATTGCGACGACTCCGAGCAGCGGCAAGACCCCTTTACGGAAGTCGCCGATCTCTTCCTTTCTCCGACTGATCCAACGGGCCGCAAAAAGCACCACACCGATCTTGGCAAATTCCGACGGCTGCAGGCTGAATCCCCCTAAATGCACCCATCGTTGAGCCCCACCGCGCTCGACGCCAAATCCGGGCAACAAGACCAAGACCAGTCCCAGAATCGACAACACGAAAAGCACGTTGGCCCAACGCTCCAAGAACTCGATTCGTACGCGCGATACGACCGCCAGAACGACGGTACCCAGCCCGAGCGCGATCAGGTGTTTGCGGAAGAACAGCAATGGATCACCGAAGCGCGCTTGAGCGTGGAAGTAGCTGACGTTGAAAACCATCACGACCCCGAGAGCAACCAGACAAGCCACTGCTCCAAGCATCCAAAGATCCGGACGGGTCAGGCGCAACATCAACACCTGACGCTGCAGTGGAGACAGAGGACGCAATCGTCTCATAGAGCCTCCACCAAAGCCCGGTACCGCCGGCCGCGCTCGGCAAAGTCACGGAACTCGTCGAAGCTCGCACAACCCGGCGCCAGGACCACGGACTGGCCCGGCCGCGCTCGAGAGGCCGCCGACAACACAGCGTCGGCAACTCCCCGCACGACATCACAACCGACCGCCCCATCGAGTTGTGCCGCAATCGAAGGACCCGCCGCGCCAAAACACACGACCCGCTCGACGCGTGCCGCCAAACTCGATCGCAACGCGCGAAAGTCACCACCCTTGTCATATCCGCCGAGCAGCAGGATGATCCGATCCTCGAAACTGGCGATCGATTTCTCGACGGCGCCAATGTTCGTCGCCTTGGAGTCGTCGAAGAACTTGGCTCCACCTCTCTCGCCCACGAACTCGAGCCTGTGAGGCAACCCAGTTGTACCGTCGAGCGCCGTTTCAATCGCCTCTTGCGAAACGCCCAGCGTCGCAGCGACCGCCACCGCGGCCATCATGTTCTCGCAATTGTGTGCACCGCGCAGGGGGCGCCCGCTGAGCGCGACGCGCGTCTCGCCGTCGCGACGTACCACAGCCTCACCGCGATCGAAGTAGACACCCCTTTCGACCGCATCGAGCCCAAATGAAAACACCTCGCCAGCGACCCGATCGCGATAACGCCAAACTGTGCTGTCATCACGATTGAGTACGGCGACTCCGGAAGGATCCAGCTGATCGAGCAGACTCGCCTTTGCCTCCGCGTAGTCCTCGATTCCTTCGTAGCGATCGAGGTGGTCAGCCGTCAGATTGAGCCAAACGGCGACCCGTGGTCGAAACTCGTCCAACCATTCCAACTGAAAACTCGAAACCTCGACGACTGCATAGTCGTACGAGGCGCCGCAGGTCACGGCCTCAGCTAACGGCGTACCAAGATTCCCGCCGACAAATACCGAATGCCCTGCCTGCTGTAGAACATTGCCGATCAGCACGGTCGTCGTGCTCTTGCCATTGGTGCCAGTGATCGCGATGATCGGGCAAGTGAGGCAGCGCCCAGCCAACTCGATCTCGCTCCAAATCGGAATACCCTGCGCGACCGCAGCCAACAGCAACGGATGCGAGCGCGGGACTCCCGGACTCGGAATGACGAGCGACGCCCCTTCCAGTGCGGTGACCAGTTCGTCGCCGGCGATTTCGACGCGCTGCCCATCCCAATCGTTCTCTAGCGATGAAGGATCGCGCTCGAGCAATAGCACCGAGGCGCCGCACTCGAGCAATAGGCGCAGCGCCGCGCGACCGGCACGGCCGGCCCCAATGACGACGGCGCGTTTGTTCGAAAGATCAATCATCGCAATTTCAGCGTGCTCAGCGCGACCAACGCGCAAATTATCGAGACGATCCAGAACCGCACAATGATTTGAGGCTCCGGCCAACCCAACAGTTCGAAGTGGTGATGAATCGGCGCCATCCGGAAGATCCGTTTGCGCCGCAGCTTGAAGGAACCAACTTGCAAGATCACCGACAGAGTCTCGACGACGAACACACCCCCTGCCACCAGCAACACGATCTCGTGTTTGGTCAGGACGGCAACGATACCGATCGCCGCGCCGAGCGGCAACGCACCCACGTCGCCCATGAACATCATCGCCGGATACGCGTTGAACCACAAAAAGCCGAGTCCCGCGCAGAGCAATGCAGCTGCGAATATCGAAAGCTCGCCAACCCCAGCAACATACGGGATTTGCAGGTACTCGGCATAGCGCAGATTTCCCGCTACGTACGCGAAGACGCCGTAGGTAAACGCGGTCGTCATCACTGGGCCGATCGCCAGCCCATCGAGACCATCGGTCAGGTTGACCGCGTTGGCCGCCCCCACCACCACCACTGCCGCCATCGCGATATACAGCGGCCCCAGGTCGATGGAGGCATTCTTGAAAAAAGGAAAGTAGAGGCGCGTGTCGAAATCGGGGTGCCAGAAAAGGAAAGCTCCGGCGCTGAGCCCGATGGCAAACTCGCAAGCCAGACGGGTCTTGCCCGGAACGCCGCGCGAGTTCCCCAACGCGAGCTTTTGATAATCGTCCGCAAACCCGACCGCGCCGAACCCGATGGTCACCATCAAAACCACCCACACGTAGGGATTTGACAGATCGGCGAGCAGAAGAGTCGCCAGGATCATCGAGAACAAGATCAGGGTCCCGCCCATGGTCGGAGTGCCCGCTTTCGAAAGATGTCCGCTCGGCCCATCCTCTCTGATTTGCTGGCCGATCTGGCGATCGGTGAGGCGACGAATCAGCCAAGGGCCGATCAGGAATGAGACCAGCAACGCCGTCAGAGCTGCCAAGACGGCGCGAAAGCTTATGTAGCGAAACACGTTGAGCACGCCGTAGGAGTCCCGCATCGAGTAGAGAAAGGAGTACAGCATCAGGCACGCGCCCCCTCCTCCAGCAATGCGACGACCTCAGCCATGCGAGATCCGAAACGGCGTACGGCTGGATCCTCGTCGGGACCGCGCGACCCCTTGATCAAGATGACGTCTCCGTGCGCCCACTCAGCGCGGACGAGCGTCGCCGCCGCCGCTGCATCGGCACAAGTCCGCACGGACGCAACTCCGCCGCCGGCTCCGGCAGCAGTCATCTCGGCCTGTTCGCCTACCGCGACGAGAAAGTCGATGCCAAGTTTGGCTGCTTCCGCACCGACCTCACGATGCAAGCGGGCACTATGGCCACCGAGCTCCCTCATCTCGCCAAGAATGGCCCAACGACGCCCAGGCATGGCTGCGATCGATCGCAATCCAGCGATCACACTGGCGGGATTCGCATTGTAGGAGTCGTTGATCAAGGAAACACCGTTTTCGAGTTCCACCACTTGCATCCGCATGGATGCCGGGCGCGCTGCACCGAGGCCGGCGCAGAGAACCGGCAGCGGCAGTCCAATCGCATGACCCAGCGCCGCAGCCGCTAGGGCGTTGGAGACATTGTGCAGGCCCGCAAAGCAGAGCTGAACCGGAGCGCTCGCCGCGCCGACGTGGAGGGAGAACGAAACTCCGTCTAGGCCGCGGTCGACAACGTCCGAGACCGAGATTTCGGCATTCTGACCAAACTCGATCCGTCGGCCCGCGAACCTGTCGGCAAGCTTCGCGACGCGCTCATCATCGACATTGACGACGATCGTCGCACTGTCGTCCATCCCGCCAAAAAGCTCGCCCTTGGCGGCTGCAACACCGTCGAGACTGCCAAGTCCGGCAAGATGAGCCGCGGCAACGTTCGTAATGACACCAACATTGGGACGTGCGATCTCGGTCAATCGTGCGATTTCGCCCGGTTGGTTCATGCCCATCTCCAGAACCGCGATCGATTCGCAACCGTTCATCCGCAACAACGTTAGCGGCAGTCCGACGAGATTATTCTGATTCCCCGATGTTTTCAGCACAGCGCCCAGTTCTTCACGCGTGGCTTCCTCGCAGATGGCTGCGACCATTTCCTTGGTCGTGGTCTTGCCATTGCTTCCGGTGATCGCAAGAACTTGCAGTCCGGAAACCTGCTCACGACACCAGTTCGCCAAATCGCCAAGCGCGCGCAGACTATCCGGCACGACAAAACAGTCCGCTGCATCGACTCCGTCGGGAACGCGCTCGACCAACGCCCCGCCGGCACCAGTCGCAAGAGCCTGCGCCACAAAGTCATGGGCGTCGTGATTCGGGCCGCGCAAGGCAACAAACAGCGAATGCGCGGCCACTTTTCGCGAGTCGATCGACACCTCGGAGTAAAACCGCTGCCGAAGGTCGCTGGGCGCAAGAACGCATCGGCTGGCTGTCGCTCTCTGAATGTCCTCACCACTCCAACGCATCGGGTCCACCACGATCTCCGTTGCAAACGCAGCCGTCATCACTCTCAGCGATTCCTCGCAAATGTCAGTTCCAATGCTCCATCGGGTACGGGATGTCCGGGCATTGGCGACTGCGAAACGACATACCCAGTGCCGCGCACCTGCACCCGCCATCCGAGTGCCTGTGCCCGAACCAAAGCCGGGCGCATCGCCATCCCGAGAAACCGCGGCGTGCCACCCGACACTGCCTCCGGATCAATTCCCCCACTCTCAGCTGCCGGGCGGAAAGCGACCGGAACGACATCCGCCGGCCGATCGAACATCGGATCCTCGCGCGGGAACACCCCCACCCGACCGAGAGCGTGCTCGGCAATGTGACGGAACACCGGGCCCGCCACGACCCCGCCATAGGTTGATCCGCGTGTCGGCGTATCGACCATCACCAAGATCGCCAGCGCGGGGTCATCAGCCGGCACGAAACCAACAAACGATGAGACTCGATCGGTGTCGTGATAGCCGCCTTGTGATGTGTCCACTTTTTGCGACGTTCCGGTCTTACCGGCAACCGAGAACCCCGCAAGCCGGGCTTGTTTACCAGTCCCCTCTTCGACAACCCGCACGAGCATTTCGGTCACGTCGGAAGCCACGTCGGTCTCGATGACCCGGCGTTCGACCTTGGGCTCGTTGTGCAGCAGGACACGGCCGTCTGCCGCCACCACCCTCCTCACAATTGTCGGACGCATCACCTGGCCGCCGTTGGCAATCGCAGCAAAGGCACGCACTAGCTGCAGGGGCGAAACAGCGACTCCCTGACCAAAGCTCGCCGTCGCGAGGTCAATCGGCGCCCACGATTTCGCGGGCCGAATCAAACCCGCAACTTCGCCGGGTAGACCAACCCCAGTGCGGACCCCAAACCCGAAGTCGTGAAACGCTGCCTCGAGCCGTTCGGCACCAAGTCGGCTTCCTACCTTCGCGCAACCGATATTGCTCGAGTTCGCGATAACGTCGGAAAATGAAAGCAGATCGTACTTGTGATGATCGTGGATCAGGCGACGGCCAATCCGAAAGCGTCCACCTTCACAGTCGATCATTTCGTTCGGCAATACCGAACCATTGCGCAGAGCCGCCGCCGCCAGAACCGCCTTCAGCGTCGACCCAGGCTCGTAAACGTCAGTCACCGCCCGGTTGCGCCAACGATCTGGACCGGAGGCTCGAAAGAAGTTCGGATCGAAGCGTGGCACGTTGGCCATCGCCAAGATCTCACCCGTGCTCGGATCCATTACAATCGCACTGCCGGCAGAAGCGCCAAACTCCGTTACTGCATTTTCGAGCTCGGTTTCCGCAACGTGCTGAATCCCGGCGTCGATCGTCAACTCAACTCGTGCGCCGACGCGCGAGAGCGGCCCCCACTCCTCACCCAACACCCTATGCCGCCCGCGCGCGTCACGCTCTACGGAGAGAGCATCCATCTCTCCCCGCAAGTCCCGGTCAAAGCGCCGCTCGATTCCCTCGAGCCCTTGACCATCGATACCAATGAATCCAACCACGTGTCCGGCCAGCGCTCCGCGCGGATACACCCTCTCGCGAGCGCGTTCCCGACCGACACCGTCAATGTCGAGGGCGCGCACGCGCGCCCAGTCTTGCAGTGGAACCCGTCGCTTCAGCCACACAAACGACGACTCACTGGTCATCCGCTCAGCAACCAACCGGACGGGAACGCCGAGCGCGCTCGCCAGCCGCTCTACGTCTCTGGCACCGGCACGAACCTCCCGAGGGCGAACAAAAACATCCACCGTTTCACGCGTCAGTGCAAGCGCCTCCCCGGCTCGATCGACGATCGAGCCGCGGCGCGGCGCCAGAGCTAGAGTTCGCGTTTGCTGACGCCGAGCCCGGCTACTAAGCGCATCCCCGTCGATCAGGGTCAATTGGCTGGCCCGCAGGCCAAGTCCTACAAAGGCAACGGCGAATCCCGCCATCGTCAGGGCAATACGCAATCGTACAGCGCGCCCGATCACGGCAGCGGCCCCTCCTCATCCCGAAACGGCCGTCTCATCCCGAGACGTGCCATCGCCATCTCTTGCAATCTTCCCGGCGCATCGGCCGCGGCAGCCCGAACTTCTAGTTCCCGCCCTTCCCGCTCCAACCTCTCCACAAGCTGCCGCGTAACCGACAGACGATACCCAGCTTCCACCACCTGAATCCGCACCCACACATAGCCGAGTAGCGACACTGTAATGAGCAAGCCAACCACCACCCACCAACGCACCAGGGCGCGCATCTCGACGCGCACTCCTTTGCGAAGATTCGGGGGACGCCACACACTGCGCAGCGTCTGCGCTGCGAGCGAACGGTCGCCGAGTTGGCGTGCTACTGATGCCGGCACCACGATCAATACCCCAATACCGAAACGACATCGGGGTCGTCAGGCAGATTTTCTTCGCCCTCGGCGAAGACCGCTTCCCAGGTCCCGACACTGAAGATCCGCAGCTTGTCCATCACACCGGCAAACACGACCTCTTTCTCGAGGCCGGCATAGTCGCGCAAACGGCTGCACACCAGAATTCGACCCTGGCGGTCGACCTGGCACTCCTGTACGCCTGGAAAGTAGTAATTTTGGAAAAACTTGATCACGCGCGGCGATCTCTCCGTCTGTTCTCGTAGACGCTGCTCGAGCTCGATCCATTTGGTTTGGGGGTAGACATCGAGACACTTGTGGCCATCGAACTTGAAGTTGGTGATGCAGATCTCCTCACCGCCAACCTCGTCCAAAACCTCGCGAAACTTGGCCGGGAAGCTGATTCGCCCCTTCTCGTCCACTTTCGCTGTAAAATTGCCTCGAAACATCGGATCGTCAGCTCATCACTCGATACGCCCCCCACCACACATCCACATCAACCCACCACATGGCACCGTATCCCACCATTTCCCACGAGCGATGTACCCGCAGTATGCAAGGGTTGTCAAGGACTTTTTGTGATCAGGACCCACCCCGACAGCGGGCAAGGCACCGCCAAGATCTGAGATTTTGTGCTTGACTTGGGGGATCGTAGGGTCGCCTTCCGGCTACCAATACCCCCCACACCAGCACGAAGGCATCGTGCTCGACAGCACCCCGCCAAGGTGGCTCGGGCTCAAAACGCCCGGCGTTTTTGTGCTTGACGACGGGTCTCGTCGGGTAGGCTTCAGCCTACCCGCAGCCACCTTCGCCAACCGCCGGCGATCGCAGCCACGCTCAAATGACCGCTGGCCGGGCTAGCAACCCCTGAGGGAGCGATTTACGGCCGCGACCAACTCGTTGATCGCAACCCGACCATCGCCGTTGGTGTCGATGGCGCGGCAAGACTCGATATCGTTGCGCCCGAGCGAAATGCCGACAGCCCGCACCAGCTCACTGATGCTGACGTTGCCGCTCCCGTCGCAATCCCCGGCACAAAGCACCGGCACAGGCGTCGGGGTCGGGGTCGCCGGCGGCGTCGGCACCTGGGCAACGACATCCGTCGAAGCGACTCCAAATCCGGCAACCGCCGCATGCACACGGGTTGACGTCTCTCCGTCAAAAGCCAGATCCACTACCGGCAAGACCGTGAGATCCCCCGTCAGGTCGGTCCACGTCGCGCCAAAGTCCGTCGTTTGAAAAACGCCTGCGTCTTCGGTGCCCGCGAAGACACGGTGAGGATTCGCCGGATCGACGGCGACAGACAAGAACGCCACGCCCTCGGGAAGACCGCTCACGAGTTTCTGCCAGACACCACCGCCGTTAGAGCTCTTGAACAACCCCCCCAACGTCGCCGCGTACACCGTCGGCTGCGTCGGATCGACTGCCATACCGCGAACCGCCTGCTCCTGTCCGGTGTCGAGCCCCAGGCTAACTTGCTCCCAAGTCACCGCGCCAGTCTCGGTCTTGAAAACACCACTGGCCGTGCCGGCGTATACCGTATCGCTATCCGCAGGGTCGAGAACCAAAGCAAAGACCGAAAAATTCGCTAGCCCGTCGCTCATGGCATTCCACTGCGTTCCACCATCGGTCGTCTTGAAGACACCCTCCCGATCACGCGCCGCATAAATGACCTGAGGATTACGTGGATCAAAAGCGATCGCTCGCCCAGTCGCAGCCGCTCCGAGCGAGCCGTTCGTCAAGCTCCAAGATGCGCCCGTGTCACCCGTGCGGTAGAACCCTCCGCCCGGAGACGCAGTACCGATCAATGCAACCGCAGAGTCGTCAGGATTGATCG
This sequence comes from Deltaproteobacteria bacterium, assembly GCA_029262455.1. GTDB lineage: Bacteria > Desulfobacterota > Binatia > HRBIN30 > CADEER01 > CADEER01. Next base: position 69,360 of record JAJCZJ010000094.1, read on the forward strand.
CTACTGACTCGACCCGCGGTGACAGGATCCCCTGGCTTGCATCGGTCCACGTAGCTCCACCATCGTCACTGACATCGACTCCGCCCACAGACGTCGCGTACAAGACTTGCCCATCGGACGGCGCCAGCCCCAACGCCGTCAACATCGGCCGGCGAATACCCGTAGCCGCCGGAGCCCACGATGCGCCGCCGTCGGTCGAGCGATAGAATCCCCGCCCACTCGTCGAGCAGTACACGGTCTGGCTTTGAACCGGGTCTACCGCAATCCCACTGATCTGCAGGTCGGATAACCCGGTATCAGCGCGGTTCCATTGGGCTCCCGCGTCAGTCGTCTTGAACAAACCCGAATTGACGACCCCCACGTAAACGGTGTCGTCATTACTCGGATCAAAGGCAATCGCGCCGACCCCGTTGGCGTGTACGACGCCGGCGTCCATCCGCACCCACGTGCCGCCAGCGTCCTCGCTCTTGTACAAGCTGAAGCTCAACCCGGCGTACAATACCTGCGGGTCCCCCGGGGCGACGACTATCCTCCGCACATCTTGACCCGGCAATCCGCTCGATCTTTCCGACCACGTGACCCCGGAATCGCCGCTGCGAAAAACCCGATTGCCACCGGCCGCGTAAACCACGCCCCCACCGACCGGCTCAATCGAAGGAAAGATCGTGACCGACAGACCACTCTGCGAGCGCTCCCAGTTCGCTCCGCCATCGGTGCTGCGAAACACACTGATGTTGGTGCCGGCGAAAACCAGCTGCGAGTCATCCGGCGCGACCGCCAAAGAGAAAATATTAGGGAAATCGATCCCCGAAGAAGACGGAGACGCCGAGGCCCCGCCATCGTCACTCTTGAACACCCCCAAGCCGCTGCCGAGATAGACCACTTCAGCGTCGATCGGGTCGATCGCCACGACGCGGAGGGCCTCCTCGGGAAAGCTCGTAGGCTGCCACGACTCCGCACCATCCTCACTGCGAAAAACGCCGTTGCCAGCAACGAAGAGGATGGATGCATCCGAGGGCGCGAGGGCCAAAGACTGGAGGGTGGCTCCACCCGGACCGTTGCTCACCCAGGCTGCCGTTCCAGCTGTCGCTGGCGAGTCAAAAAAACCGAGGCAAAGGGCAACAGCAAAACAAGCGCTAGCGATTCTTCGAGACATTGGGCGCACGAACTCCATTCGCAATCGGACCGAAGATACCCCGAAGATCGTTCCGAGAGGAAGCGAAAGGCATCGACGAAAGTGAGAACCGACCGGTAATCAATCACACGGCCAAGGCAAGGCAGCAAAAGGCAAGAATGCCGGGCGCCGGTTGGCCCTAGAACAGCGTGTAGATCAAAGGTGCGAGGCCTGTGCCGGTCAATGTTACGAACACTCCCAAAATCGCCAGGGCCAGCAGGATCGGGATCAGCGACCACCTCTTGTGAGTCCGCAGTAGGTAGATGAACTCGCCGACCACGGTACGCCGCGCGTCTTGCGCAGCCGCTACGAATTCGTTCGAATCGTCTCCTGGTCGGTCGCTCATTTAGTCACCACTGTACTGGAACTCTGACCAGCTGCTCCACAGAACTCGGGCCGCCTGCTCCAGCCTCCTGAACTCACGCGAAAGCACCCATCTTGTCAAGATTGCCGCAGGTAGTTCTTCGCCCCGGTCTCCTGTCGTCTCGGCTCCCAGTACGAGTCGGCGCTTGGATCCGGCGCCAATTCCATCGACCGACGACCAAACACCCGCAACACCAAGCCCACCGGGGTCACGACCCCGAAGTAGATGAAACCCAAGATCAGATGGGACACCACCCAGCCGATCGGTGCCGTCAAAGCTGTCAGCAGCACGAACGGCACGCGCAACCGATGCGGGGCCAACAGCGCTGCGCTGGCCAACACCACCGCTGCGAAGCCCAGTGCCCGCGTCAACGTGCTCGCATCGAGCCAGTAAGCGAATCCGACACAAAGGACCGCAGCAGCAACTCCGAACTGCCGCAGCTGCCGAACCGTGGGTTGCCAGTTCGCATCCATCAAGAACTCTCGATCACGAAGGCCGTCCGTCTTGCTCGGTCACACGCCGCTTGCGCGCGATCATATCGAAGAGCGCTCCTTCGCGCGAAATCGTCCAAAGCCACGAAACCTGTGCCAGCAAGTGCTCGAGTCTGGTGCCTGGTTCGGTGCGTTCGAAGATTCGGATCGACGGATCGAAACCCTGACCGACCCGGATCCCGGGCACAGCGTTCCGATAGTCGAGGTCATTCTCTCTGAACCAGCCCAGCACTTCGTCTACCGAGTGTCGCGTTTCATGCGGATGCAGGTACTGGTCGTAAAACCAACTGCGCGCCTTCTCATCCGACTCGGTGATTTGCCGCAACACGTAGTCGCTCGCATCTTCCTGGCGACGAAACTTGAAGTACCACCGACGGATCGACGTCGGGATGCGCCCGATGTGGTTGTACAACCCCACCAGTACGTATCCGCCCGGGCGTGCATATTTGCAGACCGAAGCAAACGCTCTCCGCGCATCGGCGGTATGGTGCAAGACGCCCTTGCAGATCACCAGGTCGAACGACTCCGGTTGCAGCGGCAACGCAAACAGATCGCCCTGCATGAAGTTGCAATCCTTCAGCCCTTGCGCGCGCTTGAAGTCGGACGCGAGACCGAGCGACGCGGTCGACATGTCGACACCGACGACCGCCCGACCACCCACGGAAAGGAACGCCCCGAGCTGGCCCGTTCCACAACCGATCTCGAGGATTCGTGCGCCTGCGGGAATCTGGCGATCGAGCATCGCCGCGTAGACACTGCGCGAAGCGCGTGAGATCAAATCCCCGATCGACTCGAAGCCATCGTAATTGGGAAACGGATGTTCTTCATAAAAGGCCTTCACCACCTTGGTCACTCCCAACAGTGACTCGTCGTCGCGACTCGCGGCCGGTGCGTCATCGTCCCGCCGCGGCAATGCCTCGATCACGCCGCGTTCGCTCACCAGAAGCTCGACCGAGCAAGCCGCGCAGACCACAGCGTCGCCACGCCGCTCCATCTGCGCTTCGGCGCAAGCCGGGCAACGCAGGAAAGCCCGCACCCATTCGTCGGGCCAAGCGGTATTCCGATCAGTCATCGAGACTGTACCCCACCGTCACAGACCCCTCGGCCGGCCACTCCTGATCGAGCACCGAATCCCCTCCGAACTCCAAGGCGCGTTGCTTGCTCTTGTCGAGGATGCAGCGCCCGAGGACCAAGGTGTCGATCTCACAGCGTAGGAAGCAATGCAGCGCGTCCTGCGGTGACGCGACGATCGGCTCGCCACGGACATTGAACGACGTGTTGATCAGCACCGCGCACCCCGTGAGCTCGCGAAACGCTCCCAACAAAGCTGCGAAGCGCGGGTTGGTGTCGCTCGTCACCGTCTGCACCCGCGCCGAACCGTCGACGTGGGTCACCGCCGGAATTTCTGCATGAGTCGTCCGCAAGCGATCAAAGCCGACCGCATCTCGGCCGCTGGACTGATCACAACCGAGCACCGGAGACACCAGCATCATGTAGGGACTGTCCTCGTCGAGCGCGAAGTACTTCGCGCAGTCTTCTCGCAAGACCGCAGGCGCGAAAGGCCGGAAACTCTCGCGGTATTTGATCTTGCGGTTCATCGTCGACTGCATGTCGGGATTGCGCGGATCGCCGAGCAAACTGCGATTGCCGAGTGCGCGTGGACCGAACTCCATCCCACCCTGGAACCAGCCGACGACATGGCCCTGATCGAGACGGCGCGCCACTTCCGCGCACAACGATTCATCACTCTCGGCAACCTCGTACGGCGCCCCGTACGAGTCGAGACACGCACAGATCTCGTCGTCGGAGTATCCCGGGCCCAACATCGAACCGCGCTGCGCATCAGGCAGCGTCACCGTGCGTTCGTTACCGAGCAACTGGTGCCAAACCAACAGGGCTGCCCCGATCGCACCGCCGGCATCCCCCGACGCCGGCTGGATCCAAATCTTTTCGAACGGCCCCTCCCTGAGGAGGCGGCCGTTGGCAACGCAGTTGAGAGCCACCCCGCCGGCGAGCACGAGGTTGGCCATGCCGCTTTCGCGATGGATGTGCCGCGCGCAGCGCAGCACGATATCTTCGCTCACCGCCTGAACCGACGCGGCGAGGTCCATCTCGCGTTGCGTCACCGCTGACTCAGGCGCGCGCGGCAGACCGCCAAACAAGTCGTGAAACTTCGGCGACGTCATCGTCAGACCCTGGCAGTAGTTGAAGTAGCTCATATCCATGCGGAACGAGCCATCTTCCTTGACGTCGATCAGATTGTTGGTGATCAAATCCGCAAACTTCGGTTCGCCATACGGCGCCAACCCCATGACCTTGTACTCACCGCTGTTGACACGAAATCCCGTGTAATAGGTGAACGCCGAATAGAGCATCCCCAACGAATGCGGGAAGCGAATCTCGTGCGTCAGCTCGACACGGTTGCCGCGTCCGACACCGTGCGTACCGGTCGCCCACTCGCCGACACCGTCGAGCGTCAGGATTGCGGCTTCGTCAAACGGAGACGGATAAAAGGCGCTCGCGGCGTGGGATTCGTGATGTTCCGCAAAGACGTAGGCGCCGCTGTAGCCGCCACCCAGACCACGGTCCATCTCGCGCGGCAAATGCAGCTTTTGGCTCAGCCAGACCGGGATCGCTTTCTTGAACGACGCGAACCCCGCCGGGGCAAACGTCAGATACGTCTGCAGAAGCCGGTCGAACTTTCGCAGTGGCTTCTCGTAGTAGGCGACATAGTCGAGGTCCGCCGCCTCGATCCCCGCCTCGCGCAAGCAGTACGCAATCGCCTTTTCCGGGAAATTCGCATCGTGCTTGACCCGGGTAAAGCGCTCCTCCTGCGCCGCAGCGAAGATCGCACCATCGCGCAACAGCGCCGCCGCCGAGTCGTGGTAGAACGCCGAGATCCCAAGCACGTAACTACTGCCACTCATAAGTTCCGGGACTTCCAGGTTTTCAGCGAGTAATTTCCAACGAACACCATGCAGCCGGCGAAGATACATCAGCGGAGAGCCATTTGGAATTGCTCGCCCAAGGGGGAGTCGCCGCTCGCGAGTTGACCGCCCCGAATGGACATGGTTGCTTCCCGGCATGGTCGAACGGCGCTACACGCGGCAGCTGGCCGGCGTCGCGCTGGGCCTGGCCTATAGCGCCGCCGTCTTTCTCTTCATCGGCGAAGCCGCGACTCGCGGGCTGGGGCTACTCGACCGGCTCACCGGCACTCCGCGGGACTTTTACCAAGCCACCGATCACGAGGAGATGCCGTACCGGCTAAACGCCGGAGTCTCGGCCCAGACGAAGGACTACAAGATTCAAATCAACAGTCTCGGGCTACGTGGACCCGAAGTTAGCCAAACACCGCCGGAGGGTGTGCACCGAATCCTCGCCCTCGGTGACTCGATCATCTACGGCCAAGGCGTCCCCGACGACGCCACGTTTCCCGCCCAGCTAGAGAGAGAGTTGCGTAGCCGCGATAGAAACGTCGAAGTGCTGAACGGCGGGGTCCCAGGCTTCAACAACGCGGCGGAATTGGTTTTCTTACGCGACTACGGACTACCGCTCCGACCGAGCACGGTGATTCTCGGCATCAGTCTGAACGATTTCGGCAACACGCCAGTCATCTCGCAATCGGGCCTATTGACCCAAGACCGCTCCAAAAGGAAGTCGGACGACAGAGTCCTACCGGAATCCGAATTCCTGCTCCTCATCGAGTGGCTCGCCAAGTACGTGCGCGGCGGAAATTGGTACCAGGCCGGGAAGGCCCAAAGCGACAGCAAGAAACTCCTCGACGGCGCCGAACTCTTCATCTCCAACCAACACCGCCGCTTCTACCGGAAACCATCGGGCCCCGGCTGGAAGCGCGTGCGACGCTCCCTGACTGGAATCCGCGACCTCTGCAACAGCAACGGCATCGACCTATGGGTCGTCCTCTTCCCAGAAAAATTTCAACACAATGAAACCGAGTTGCCGCAACCACAGCAACGATGGCTGACGCTCTGCAACGAACTCAACCTGCGCTGTATCGACCTATGGCCCACCTTCAAAGCCACCGGCGGCGACCTCTACGAAGGAGCCCAACACCACACCGCCGCCGGCCAAGCCCTAGCCGCGAAAACCGTCGTCGAAATCCTCGTACGCGGTGACTAATCCATTCCCCGATCCGCAAGAATTCTACCTCAAATCGCGTGTCTAGTAGGCTAGGCTTCAGCCTACCAACACCAACAGTACCCACGCCCATCACTGCGCCATCAACACCGCAATAAATCTGTGCTATCTGCGCCATCGCGGACAAAACCCGTCCTTAGAGACGTTTGATTCACCCCACCACCCCTTGGTTTTCTTGCACCCGCCGGCAAACGTCCGCAACGAACCTACGACTGGCGCCAAGGGCCGCCGCGTCGAAGTGCTTCAACCCAACACAATCTGAGGAGTGAACTGTGATCATCGATGCATGGGCACAACATCCGACTTTGCGGCATATACAGGACCCGATCTTCGAGTCGCTCCGCCGCTGGACGAAAACTCCGGCGCCAACCGAAGAGATTCCGGTAGAGATGACCGTGGCGATGATGGATCAGGCCAAGGTCGACAAGAGCCTCATCTCGGCTTGGGTTGCGCCGCGCAACGTCATGATCTCGAACGACGAGGTCGCGAGCTTTGTCGCGCAAGCGCCGGACCGGCTGATCGGCGTCGGGTCCGTGGACATCTCAAAGCCGATGCAAGCTGTGCAAGAGGTCCGGCGCTGCATCAAGGACCTCGGATTCAAGGCCATCCGAATCCTGCCTTGGCTGTGGGAAGTCCCACCGACAGACCGACGCTTCTACCCGATCTACGCGGCCTGCTGCGATCTGGGAGTACCCTTTTGTACCCAGATCGGACACACCGGACCGCTGATGCCCTCCGAAGTCGGCCGACCAATCTACTTGGATCAGGTCGCCCTCGACTTCCCGGAGCTCGTCATCGTCGGCGGCCACATCGGGTACCCCTGGACCGACGAGGCGATCGCCGTCGCGACGAAACACGAGAACGTCTACATCGACACATCGGCTTATACCGCCCTGCGCTACCCGCCGCCCCTGGTCGAGTTCATGCGCGGCCACGGACGACGCAAGATTCTTTTCGGCACGAACTACCCGATGATCACTCCGGCGAAAGCGCTCGAGGGGTTCGACACACTGAACCTCGAAGCAGAAGCACGAGAACTCTTCCTTGGCGGTAACGCTCGCCGCATTTTCAAAGTCTGACTGCCCCCGATGAGTAAACTCTCGAACTATCGCGGCTGACGCCATTCGACGGTAACGACGTCTACGCGAGTCGACAGCCCCTTGAGCTGCAAGGATTGCGGCGCCGAAGCCGTCAGATCCAGCTTGCTGTTATCGAGCGTCTGGACACTGGCCACGATGTCGTTGGCACCGCCAATTGCCGCGATGCGCGCCGCGGTGTGAATTCCCTTGCCGGCATACTCGTCGCCGCGGCGTAGCACCTCAGCTTGGTGGACGCCGACACGTACCTGCGGCGCAAAGCCTTGCGAGACCCGATGCTCGGCGAGACGACGCTGGATGCCCACGGCGCACCGCAGCGCATCCGCGGGATGGTCAAACGCTACAAAGAACCCATCGCCTTCGCATCCCACCTCTTCTCCGTTGTTCTGAGCGAAGCACTCCCTCAGTTTGCGGTGGTGCCACTGCTGCAAGGCATCCCAGGACTCGTCGCCCAGCAACTCGACCAGCTTCGTGGAGTCGACGATGTCGGTGAACATGAAGGTCTTGCGTGTTTTTTCCGTATCTTCGCTAGATGCCGGTGCGCTTCGCGTCCGCGCCAGAGCGGCGATCTGCGCGGCAACGCGACCAGCATCTCGAACCGCGCCGATGCGTTCCAAGCAAGCTTGCGCCGCCTCCAACTGGATCATTGCGTCCCCCGACCGGCCTTGCCCAGCCAAAGCGCTCGCCAATAGGGCCTGGGCGTTGGCGGCGTCGTGCGGCGCGCCAATCTCACACCATAGCTGCCACGCCTTGCGAAGATTTCCCGCGGCAGATGGATAGTCCCCGAGAACGAGATCGAGCTCGCCCTGCGCACAGGCGGCGCTGGCTAGCGGTGCGGCCGTGTCCAGTGTCGCCGCGAGGCCCTTTAGCGCCTCGACGGCCTCCTTGGCAACGTCAGTTTGCTTCGCCGCGATCGCGATGGTCACCTTCACCGGCAACAAGCCAACATGGCACTGCGCGTACCCCAAGCTGGAGCTGTTGAGCGAGCCCTCGATCGATTGCAAGGCGCCGTCGATGTCCCCCTCCGCGAGTAGAAGTTTCGCAAAAGTCGGCTGAGGCTCAGCGCCAACTTCGAGGGCACGCCGACAGCTTTCGCGCGCCTCCGCTAGATCGCCTCTACGCAGTGAGATCTCCGCGATCTCGGCATGCGCCATTCCGGAGGCATACGGGCTAGCCGCCGCCAGCAGGTCCCGCGCATCGGTCGCGCTGATTTCAGCGTCGTCAAAGGAACCGCGAAAGCGCAGGACCTCGGCGCGGTGAACCCGGCACAGGCCGGGAAAGTACTGCACCGACGCATCGTCGCACCAACGTGTCGCCTGGTCGGTCCATTCTGACGCTCGTTGCCAATCGGCACGGTTGCGACAAGCCACGATCATACTGCAGTAGATGTACCCGGACGCGTACGGACCGAGACCCGCGGTCATCGCCGCCGCGCCCGCCTCGTCGTGGAGCTTGACCCCTTGGTCGATGTTCCCTTTGCTGAGATGAACGTGCCCGAGGCTGAGCTTCGCCATGGCTTCCAAGTCGCGATCTCCGACGAGCGTCGCGATTTCGCAGGCTTCCGTTGCAAACGCCAACGCCTTGTCCAAGTCGCCGATCGTCGAGTAGACCATGCTGCTGAAAAACGCGAACCACGCGCGTTCCGCGCACTGAGAATCGTCACCCAACAGCTCCGCAGCGCGTGTGAAGCAAGCGAATCCGACAGCTGATTTACGGTGCTCGAACATCCCGTAACCGAAGTGAATCGCCATGCGGGCGGCCCCACGCGAATCGCCAGCCTGCGTGTACAGCTTCTCGGCGCGTTCGAACGCGGCAAACTGTTCGTCGTATTTCCCACACCAGCGCGCCGCCCAGGCCATACGCTCGACATCTTCGGCCGCAAGAGGATCGGCCGCATCAGCTTCGAGGAACAGTGCAAACGCTGAGCTCCACTCCCGCAGCTCGTAGTCACGCTGTGCACTAGCCAGCGTCGTTGTGTCGGAGACACTCATTGGTCCGCCAGTCTACGCCAAAATGGCCACCAACGGCCAACCACCGCCCATCCCGCCGCGAGAAATTCGGCGATGTCTGGAGAGAGCGCATAAGCCGGATTCTGTCCCGGCCGAGGCCGGTGGGAATCATTCATCTGGGACGGCGATTGCTCGCCGCCTCTAGCGATCTACCCGAGGTTCAGCGCGGGCCACGCTCCCTCACGTTCGTCTTGCACCAGGTGGGGTTTACCGCGCGGCGCCGTCACCGACACCGCGGGTGCCCGAAGGCACCGTTTCACCGACTCCCGCAATGCGGGCCGTTTCTTTTCTGTGGCACTTTCCCTCGATCACTCGAGGCCGTCGTTAACGGCCACCCTGCCCTACGGAGTCCGGACTTTCCTCCCGCTTTCTCAAGGAAAACGAGCGATTCCCCGGCTCTCTCCAGACAATCTAAACTCTACTGCCACGCACGCTATGCCGTCTCCTCGGCTGCTTCCTCTGCGGTCCGGTCGCGATAAAAGATGATGCGGTGACAGCTCGGGCACTGCCGCACTTCCTTGTATCGCTGCAACTCATTGAAAAGCTGCGGCCGCAGGCTCATCCGACAACCAGTGCAGATCCCGTTGCGCGCTTCGACCACCGCCGTACCAGAACGCTGCTGGAAGATTTGCTCATACTTTCGGCACAGACTCGCGTCGATCCCGGCGGCGAGTTCCTCTCGCCTCGCCTTCTCGGCGTCGAGCCCCTGACTGAGCTCCGTGGCCTCCGAGCGCGGGACGGTGATGCGCGCCGCGACCTCGGTCTCCAGCTCGGCGAGGGCCTCTTCTTCCTCGGCGAGCTGGACGTTGATCTTCTCGAGCGAGTCCATCACCACCAACAGCTCTTCCTCGAGCTGCGCCTTGGCCTCTTTGCCGAGGTCGATCTCGCGCTGGATCGCCATCAGCTCACGGTCGGTCTTTACACGGCTCATACGCATGCGATTGTCGCGCATCCGCCCACCGTCAACCTCGAGCTGTCCGTCCATCTCCGTGCGTTGCTTGGCCAATGAATCTCGCTGCTGCGTCAGCTCGGCAACCGCCGTTCGCCGCCGTATGACCTTCGCCTCGAACTCATCTGCCCCACCGGTGAGCACCTCGACCCGATCTACACGCTCTTTCAGCTTGCGATCGAAATCCTGTAGCGCCGCCAGGCGATCGATCTCAGCTTCGAACTCCTGATCCGTAGTTCCCATTCGACTCCTTACACGGGCTGCGAGCCCCTCGCCTTCGAACCATTTTCCAGTGGGCGCACCAGGATTCGAACCTGGGACCTACCGGTTATGAGCCGGCGGCTCTGACCAGACTGAGCTATGCGCCCTAAAGAATTGACGAGTGTGAATTTTCCACCATATCCCAATTCACCCGTCTTTTTCGATACCCCTCACCCAATTCAGCAGATTCCCTCTACACAGCCGGCGACACCCGATTCGGGCGCCGCAGCTTGCGCAGTGCCTTGGCCTCGATCTGCCGTATACGTTCTCGCGTCACCTCGAATTGCTGCCCTACTTCTTCCAACGTCAGGTCCCTGGTCTCCCCAACCCCAAAGCGCAAGCGCAACACCTTCTCCTCGCGCGGCGTCAACGAAGCCAAGGCGTGCCGCGTCTGATCGCGCAATCGCGAGGTCATGACCGCCTCCGGTGGACCCGGCACGTGTGGATCTTCAATAAAATCACCAAGTGTCGAGTCCTCTTCCTCACCAATCGGCGTTTCCAGCGACACCGGTTGCTTGACGACCTTCAGTACCTTCTGAACCTTGTCCACAGGCAAATCGACGCGCTCGGCCAGCTCCTCAGCCGTCGGTTCACGCCCATTCTCTTGGACCAATTCACGCGAGATACGCACCAACTTGTTGATCGTCTCGACCATGTGCACCGGTATCCGAATCGTGCGCGCCTGATCGGCAATGGCTCGCGTCATCGCCTGGCGAATCCACCAGGTCGCATACGTCGAGAACTTGAAGCCACGCTGGTACTCGAATTTGTCCACCGCGCGCATCAGACCGATATTGCCTTCCTGAACCAGATCGAGCAGCGGCAAACCCCGGTTGGTGTGCTTCTTGGCGATGCTCACCACCAATCGAAGATTTGCCTGAATCAGGGACTGCTTGCCGTCTCGCACCTGGGCCTCAGCCGAACCGATCTCTCGCAGCGCCGTGGACAATGCATCTGAGTCGATGCCTGCCTCCGCCTCGGCAGCCGACAGCTTGCGCCGCGCCGAAGCCAACTGCTTGCCCAGATCCGTCGCCTCTGCGGCGTCCAGCTTGAGCTGCTTCAACGCGTCCGCATCACCGCGCTTCGCGGCACGACACAACTTGTCGACCTCCAAAGCCGGCCGTTTGAAGCGCTCTTCGGCCTCATCCAACGGCCGCGCCAAGTTGCGCAACTCTACATTGAGGCGCCGCATTTCTTCGACAGCACGATCGATTTGCTTCGGATTCAAGGACAACGACTCGACCACAGCAAACAACTTCTCGCGCTTCTTCTCGAGCGACGCGCTGCGACGCTTCGTCGTCGACTCGGGCGCCTTCGGATCATTGAGCGCGGCCAAAGCCCTGTCGACCTCACTCACCGCCTTCTTGAGCTTGGGCACACCTTGGAGGAACTCGTCGAGCTTCTTGCCGCCGATCTGCACAACCGCTTCTTCGTCCTCGGACTCGACTTCCTCGAAGTCGCGCACGACGTCCGCAACCCGCAGATCCCCGGCCTCCAAGAGCTCCGGGAGGCTCAGTAGGTAGCGCAGCGCGATCGGCGTCGACAGTGCCTCCGCCAGTAGTTGATGCTGAGCCTCTTCAATCCCGCGCGCGAGACGCTGCTCGCCTTCGCGGTCCAACAACGAAACTGCGCCCATCTCGCGCAGGTAAATGCGGATCGGATCACCGCCGCGCGAATCGTCATCCACCGGCTCCACGACCTGTGCCAAACGGCGCCGCGACGCCTGATTGGCCCAGCCGGCATCCCCAAGAATCTCGTCGGCGTCTTCTACCGCGTCCGGGGGCGTAACCTTGCCAACACCGTTGCTCTTGTCCCCCGCCCTCGACTTCTTCCCTCTCTGCATCACAGTCGATCCCCCTCGCGTCGCTTCATCTCTTCGAGACTCCGCAACACTTCTTTCTCCGAGTCCACATCCCCATCGCGTTCGGCCCGCCGCAACTCGGCCACCAAGAGACGCCTCCGGGCGCTCTCGAAACGCTTGCATATGCGCGCCACACAATCCTCCGCAACACGCATCGGGTCTGGCCCCTCCTCGTCATCCGAAGCCAGTAGCACACCGCTGAGATGATTCGCGATTTCTTCCGGTAAATCGTCGACCGCACCCGAAAGACTCTCTCCCGAATCCCAGGCATCGGCCAGCCTCGAAGTCGCCGCCGCCAACCCGGCGTGGACAAACTTGTCCACGACCTCGGCTTCGATCACCCAGCGCGCCACGTTGGCGTCGAGGGCAACAGCTTCGAGCAACATTTTTTCCGCCACCGGCCACTCGACGTCGAGCTCTGGCGGCGGGGCTTCGCTGCTCGACTGTGCAGCCACACTCGGAGACCTCTCGTCGCGACCGAACACCATTTCACTCACACCGAGGCGTTGTGCGGCGCGCCTTGCCAGCAAATCGAATTGTACTTGGTCCGACACCCGAGCCAACACACGCTTCACTTCCTTGGCAGCGCGAGTCCGCTCCGGTAACGCCGCCCCGGCAGGCACAGTCTCATCAAAATAGAAGTCCAACAACTCGGGCGCTTTCTCCAATAGTGCGAGAGTCGCCTCGACCCCGTGCTCGCGGACGTAGTCGTCCGGGTCCATCCCATCCGGCAAAAAAGCCGGCCGCCCCCACACGCCCGCCTCGGCACAGATGCCAAATGCACGCAATGCGGCCTTTTGCCCCGCAGTGTCGCCGTCGAAGAAAAAAAACACTTGAACCTGCTCGCCACCGACGCCGCGCACCAGACGCAACTGCTGCGTCGTCAACGCGGTGCCGAGAGTCGCCACCGTGTACGGGATACCGGCCTGCACCAACATGACGGCGTCCATGTACCCCTCGACCAATACGACTCGACCAGCGTCGCGAATCGACTTGCGCGCCTCGGAAACGCCGTACACACCGTCGCCCTTGGTGAAGATCGGAGTTTCGGGCGAGTTGAGATACTTGGGCTGATCGTCGCCCAAAGCGCGGCCGCCGAACGCGATCACCCGACCGCGACGGTCGCGGATGGGGAACATGATGCGCCCGCGAAAACGGTCGTAGACGCGCCCGTCGCGCTCTGCCAGCAAGCCAGATTCAACGGCGGCCCGGCGTGAGACTTTCTGCTGGCCAAACCAGCGTGTCAGCTCGTTGCCACCAGCGGGCGCGAAGCCGATGCCAAATGCCTCGACGGTCTCTTCGCTGACGCCGCGCCCCGCGAGATATTCGCGTGCAGCCTCGCCGCGCGGACTCTCCCAAGCTTTGCGATAGAAGCGCTCTGCGCTCTCGTGGAGGTCTACCAGAGTATCGCGCTTCTTCGCGACCGGTCCGGCTTCCACGCGTTCGGGCAGAGCAATCCCGGCGCGCTGCGCCAATTGCTCGACCGCCTCGGGAAAATCGATGCGCTCAATGCGCATCAAGAAGGTGAAGGCATTGCCGCCGACCCCGCAACCGAAGCACTTGAAGAATCCGCGCTCGTCGGAAACTGAGAAGGAAGGGGTTTTCTCGTCGTGGAACGGACACAGCCCGGAGTGGTTGCGGCCCGTTTGCTTCAGGTTGACATAGTTCGAAACCAGGTCGACGAGGGAAGTCCGGTCCCGAATGGTCTGAAGTATTTCTTCGGGAATCCGGCCCGCCATGCACCCCTCAGGCGGGCTCCTCGGGAGCCGCGCTACCGGTCCAAGAGCCGCGCAACAGATTGTCCGCTGCTGAGATCATCGGTCGCGCCAGTCGCGAGGAAACGAGCTGGTTGTCCAGCCCGCGTACGAACGGGAAGAGATGGAAGAAGAGAAGGACGAAGGCCAACACCAGCGCGCCCTTGGCGACTCCAAACAGACCGCCACCAACTTTGGAGGCTTGGCGTAGGACGCCGGTGCGGCCCATCATGCGGTCGAGCGTAAAGCCGGCGATGTTGATCAACGCACTGACGACCAGGAAGGTCGCCACGAAAGCACCGCCAACCAGAGCTGCATCGGGCAACGCCGCCAGAAGATCCACATCGGCGAGCGAAGATCCGACGGAGCCAGCAAGTCGCAGCGCAGCCAGCAAGCCACCGATGAAAGCGACGAAACCGAAAGACTCCCGGATCAAGCCGCGCCAAAACCCGCGAACGGCGCAGAGGATCAACAGGAAAGCGAGAGCGAGGTCTACGAGATTCATCTTCGTTGCCCTCCGACTACCTCTCGCCGCATTGGCACCTCGTTTGACCTAAACTAGGCGACGGCTCTCGCCAGCCGCCGCAGATAACGCTTCTTCGCAGCCAACGCTTTCTTCTTACGCCGAACGCTCGGCTTTTCAAAGTGCTCGCGCTTGCGAAGCTCGGAAAGAATTCCAGCTTTTTCACATTGCTTTTTGAAACGACGGATCGCAGCCTCGATCGGCTCGTTCTCTTTGACTCGGACGCCTGCCATATTATCCCGGTCTTCTCCTACTCAAACGTCAAAAGCCGCGATCTGTCGCGGCCCCGTGTGCGTAATCTGCCCACAAAAACCTAATCGAGCCCGCCAGTCAACCCAATCGTGCCCTGGCCCGGCCGGCCCATCGCGTCCAGCGCGAAGGCAACGGCAAGGGCAAGTGCCAACAACCCGCTCACGAGAGGTCGGCAAATCGCTCCGGATAGTCGCTGATGATGCCGTCGATTCCAGCTGCCACCAGGGCTCGCATTCTGTCCAAGTCGTTGACCGTCCAGGTGTTAACACGCAGGCCCTTCTCATGGGAGACATCAATAAAACGCTGTTTCGCAAGCTTGTGATGCGGATGGACCGCTTCCGCCCTTAACAACTCAGCGTGGATGAGCGAGTCAAAAACGTTGGCGTCGTACCACAACACCGCAATACGTACTTCTGGACTCACGTCGCGAACTGCCCGCAGCGCACCCATGGAAAAGGATGAGACCAGGGCGGTCGCCATATCGCCGCTCGATTCGAGGAGATCGATCAACACTTCGGCGGTACCAGCCCAATCCTCTGCCGGACTCTTGATCTCGACGTTCAAAGCGGCCCGACCGCGGGTCAGGTCGAGCACCTCTCGAAGCGACGCCACCCGCGCATTCCCATAGGAAGGATCGAACCAGCTGCCGGCGTCCAACTCCTGCAATTCGGAAAGATCGCGATCGCGGACTGCGCCAGTTCCGGAAATCGTTCGCCCAAGCTCGAGGTCGTGCAATACCACCAACTGGCGATCGCGAGTCAGCTGCACGTCGAGTTCGATCATATCGACGCCGAACTCAATCGCCCGTTCAAACGCCGGGATCGTCAGCTCCGGCCTCGTACCCGCCGCACCCCGATGAGCAATTCGCAACCACATGGCAGCACTATTCACGAATTCGGCGATGATCCAAATCGAAGGTAGTTCGGAGCGCCCCGCCTCGTGCTAGACGTTGCCTGTGAGCGCAACGACCGGAAAAGGCGAAGGGCGTGTCTGGCAGGCGCTCTGCATCGATGTCGAGACGGATCTCGCGGACGCCGTCGGCTCGTTCCTGCTCGACGCTGGAGCCCCTGGTCTCGAGACGACCGATACCGACAGCGGCGTCCGCATCACAGCGCATTTCGCCGACACTTCCATCACCGACCACATCGAAGACTTCTTCGATCAACTCGCTCATGGTTTTCCAGGATCGCGGCGCCCGAGCTATCACTTCGCCGCAATCGAAGAGACCGATTGGTCGGAGACTTGGAAAGAGCACTTCCCGCCTTTGCCAGTCGGCCACCGGCTCTTCGTGTATCCGCCTTGGGTGAACGATGTCCCACCCGGACGCGTCGGAATCGAGCTCGACCCCGGCATGGCCTTTGGCACGGGGCATCACGCCAGCACGCGCGGTTGCCTCACCGCTCTCGACGAGATCATCGACCCGGCAAAACAACCAAAGGTACTCGATCTCGGCACCGGGTCGGGCATCCTCGCCATCGCCGCCATCAAGCTAGGCGCGAACTCTGCGCTCGCGGTCGACATCGACACCGACGCCTGCGAGATCGCGCGGGCAAACGCCCGGGCGAACCGTGTCGACCAGTCGATCGAGGTGTCCTCCCGACTCGACCCCGATCGCGTACGTTTCGACGTCGTCGTCGCCAACATCTTCAGCGGTATGCTGATCGGATTCGCCAACGATATCGCACGCCGGCTCGAGCCAGGAGGCATTGCGATCGGTTCCGGACTGGAGACCACCGAAGCGACGGGCGTCGCGCAGGCGTGGACCGCAGCCACGATGACAGAGATCAAGCAGATCGAGATCGACGGCTGGACCACGCTGGTATTCCGGCGCAACGAAAGCACCGTGGACACGATCCCGTGAGCCGACACCGATTTCTCGTTGCCAACTGGACCGATCAGTCCGACGGGATCGCCCTGCCGGACGACGAAGCTCATCACGCCCGAGTCCTGCGCCTGCGCGACGGCGAGGAGATTGAAATCTTCGACGGCCGTGGCGCGTCCTGCATCGCGAAATTCGAAGGCGCGACGACAGTATCCGTTCGTCAGCACCTACCCACCAACTTCCGCGAAGCCCAAGTGGACGTTACGTTGGCCGTGCCCGCGCTCAAGAAAGATCGCTTCGAGTGGCTGATCGAAAAGGCGACAGAGGTCGGTGTTCGACGCATCATCGTCTTCCAAGCGCAACGTTCGGTCGCCAAGCCATCCGCCCGACGCCGCGAGCGGTGGGCGCAGACCGCTGTGAGTGCAACCAAACAATCCGGGCGCACCATCGTCCCAGATATCGAAGAAGCCAAGGACCTATCCACGGCCTTGGCCCGAGACCAAGCCGAACGCATCCTCCTTCACGAATCAGGCGAGTATCCGCCACTTGCCCAAGTACTCGCGACGGCAACAGGCTCCGTCCTGCTCGCCATCGGCCCCGAAGGCGGATTCTCAGATGAGGAGGTCGCAGCGGCCCTAGAACAACCGGTGACGGTGGCATCGCTGGGCACCAGGATTCTGCGAGCCGAGACCGCCGCAATCACCGCCGTAGCACTGGCGATCCAGCGTTGATTCGTGTCGAAGGTCGCGCCCGACACGACACCCGCTCTTGACCGAACACGCTCCCAATATCTCGGAGCTTGGAGTCGCTTGGACGTCGGACTCGCGCGTAGCACGCCGCCGTGTTCATCCGCGTTCATCCGTGGTTAACTATCGCCCATCATGCGCTACCTATTTGTAATGGATCCCATCGAACGGATCCTGCCGGACAAAGACACGACCTTTGTCTTCATGCTCGAGTCGCAGAAGCGCGGTCATGATGTCGCCTTCTGCCGGATCGACGAGATGTATGTCCGCGCCGGCCGGCCGTTCGCAACGGTGCAGCAGGTCGAGGTTCGCCGGCCCACTGACAACGACACCAGCCACGCACGTATCGGGGCAATGTCGGAGGTCGCGCTCGACACCTTCGATGTGGTCTTCATGCGCAAGGATCCACCGTTCGACATGCACTTCTTCTACGCGACGCATGTACTCGGACTCATCGACCCGGCCAAGTGCCTGGTCGTCAACCGACCGAGCGGCCTGCGCGACGCAAACGAGAAACTCTACGCCCTGCACTTCCCGACGGTGATCCCCGAGACCCTGGTCACCAGCGAGATGGCGCGCATCAAGAGTTTCGTCACGGAAATGGGCGGCGAGGCAATCATCAAGCCACTCGACGGCGCCGGCGGTTCCGGGATCTTTCACCTGCGCAACGACGACCTCAATCTCAACTCCATCCTCGAGACTGCCACCGAAGAAGGCCGGCGATCGATGATGGTGCAACGCTATGTCCCCGAGGTGCGCCAAGGCGACAAGCGACTCATCGTCCTGGACGGCGAACCGCTCGGTGCGGTGCTACGCGTGCCCCGATCGGACGATACCCGCAGCAACATTCATGTCGGCGGCACCTGCGAAAAAGCGCCGATCAACGATCGCGATCGCGAGATCGTCGAGACGCTGGCGCCAAGGCTGGCCGCGGACGGGTTGTGGTTCGTCGGTCTCGACATCATCGGCGACTGGCTCACCGAAGTGAACGTCACGAGCCCGACCGGAGTGCAAGAGATCAACGACCTCGATGGGGTGCATCTCGAAGCGGCCGTGATCGACTTCGTCGAAAAGAAGGTTAACCGCAGATAAACGCCGATTGACGCAGATAGCGATCGGGCGAAATCGCCCATCCGCGTTCGTCGGCGCTTATCTGCGGTTCAAAGTTCACTCGCGAAAGTATGTTCCAATCAGCACGAACATCTCGTCTTCGGTCGTCACGCCGCCGGTGAGCACGCATGCATCGCACACGCCGTCACCCGCGCCAGGGGTCGAATCACATGACGCATTGAGCGCCTCCTGTGTATCTCCGGAGCAGGTCGCACCGACGAGACCTTCGGTACATCCCGACGGGGTCGCACACGGGCCCCCCACGGGGACACCGTTGGGCGCTAGCGGCGAAGTCGACTGCCGCTTCACCGTGCTCGGGTCCATCATACCGTTGTCGTAGATCGCACAGTAGGTCAGGGTGCGCGCCGGGCGTCCGTCCCTGTTCCGTCCAAACTCGAGCGGCGGATCGTAACGCGCCGTCACCGGGTCGTTGTACACGAAGCTCTCGTAGATCAGGTCCTCGTCGGGATCGACGAACGTGTCGCCCGCCAGCGCGACGCGCACCAATCGAACCAAATCTGCAACCGAGACGGAGCCGTCGTCGTCGGCGTCGGCCTGACGACACTCCGAGCGCGGTTCCAATCCCAAAGCAATCCTTACGCTGAGGGTCAGGTCGGCAATGCCGACACTAAAGTCTCCATTGCAATCACCGTACGGCGGCTGCTCCTTGGCTCGGCACTCCGCCCCGCCGCAGAGATCCTCTGTTTGGAACGTCGGATCCGGCCCAAACGGCGTACAAGCGTCGCCATCGTTGGGTCCACCTTGGCAGGTGAACATCGATCGAAAGATCTGGAATCGCCGGCCGCGTTGGTGCATGTGCGAGGTCAGCTCGAAGACACGCGCCCTACCTTGCAACCGATGGTGAGCACAGACTTCGTCAGCGACGAACGGCTTGGCATTCATCGCAAAGATGTTGGCGATATCGAAGATCCCAATCGCTGGAGTTTCTTGATTTTCAGCGAACTCGAAGTTGAGCCAAGCTTCGAGCTTCGAATCCTGATCGGAAAGATTGAAGGCGTGCGAGTTCCAAACCAGGATGCCCTTCATCGGAACTTCGGCGAACACGCCGTCGATGAAGTCGATCGACGACGAAGACTCCTGCGTACCGGTAAACGGATCCGCAGCGGTAAAGGCGTCGCCCGGTCCGAAACCAGCACACGCGAGCGAAGTCTGCGGCTCGCTGCCGCAGAGTCCGCCGTCGCACTCACTCAGATCCTCCGGGTCGCAGCTTTCGCCGTGTTGCGTGCCGCCCTTACAGGTAAAGGCGCCCCAGGCCGGGTCGTTGATGGAGGCGGTTCCGCCGTAAAGGTTTACGATCAGATGGTGGCTACCAGGGTTCTGCCGAATCTGATTGCGAAAGTAGCGAAAGGTATCTCCGTCCGGTCCGCGATACTTGGTGGGAACTTGATCGGTGATGTCGAAATAAGAGATGAAGCAAACCTCGTCTTCGCTGTGCGGCGGCAGAGTCCATTCCGGCATCACCAGCTGAACTCCGACACTCGGATCGGGCGGCGGGAGTGGATTGATCCGGATCGGCTTCGGCTCGGGGAGGCAAGCGTCAAGTAGCTCGTCCGTGCCTGGGACCACCTCGTCTTTCGGCGCCCCAAACTCGATCCACAATCGCATGGCCTCCAACTCGTCGAGACTGAGCGGTGGCAGTCCGAGCGGCATCGACCGCAGCGGCGCTTGCCAGTCATCCGGTAAAGTCGCGGCGGCGAGATTGAACCACAGCAGACTCTTGTCTTTCTGACCCGGGGTCACACGGTTGATTCCCTCAGGCGAACCCAACGGCAAGGTCGTCGCTTCGACATCGATGAGATTCTCCCAAGCATCGTCGGATGCCAGGTCGAGGCCACCGGCTGGATCCGCGCCGCTGTGGCAAGTAACCGAGTTACAGCCACGCCCTTCGAAGATCGCCTCTTGGATCAGTTCAAAGGTATTGTCGAAAGTCTTCTCGCACTCCTGAGCGAACGCAGCATCCGGAGCGCCGAAGGCAACAGCAATCAGAGCGAAATAGCCAACAAAACGAACCATGAGATCCTCCAGCCTGCGCCCGGCCAACCCGGTCACGCGGCGACAATCGAGCCGTTTGTGATCCTCCACACCTACCCGTCGGACGCCACAGCTGCAAAGCCCCCCGCTCAAACGGTCGAGGAACCCGGATCAACGGGTCCAATCAAGCGTGAACGGAGCCCCCCAGCAACAAAGGTCGCTTGATTCCCCCAACACCATCCGCTAACTCAGACCGTTCGCGAGGGCAGGTAGCTCAGTCGGTAGAGCAAGGGACTGAAAATCCCTGTGTCGGCAGTTCGATTCTGCCCCTGCCCACGTTTTTCCTGCCGACCCCGACGCGCGGCTCGCAAGACCCCTCACTGCCCTCGCGCTCATCGGTTGCTGTTCACCACAATCGTGAAATTGCGATCACGATCCAAGTGGGCGCAGCGTTCACTGACTCCGTCATCGTTGTTCGCGTCGAGCCACGCTTCAACTATGATTTCGAACTCGAAGACGCCGGTGCGCGTCGGAGTGCCTTCGACCGCCACCTGTTGGTCATTGCGCTTCCTGATTCTCAGGCCGGGTGGCAACTGACCGGACCCCAGAAAGAACCGGAAGTCGTAGTCTTCGTCGTTGGGCTCGTTGCCAATCTCGGCCTCGATGATGCCGTCGTACGGGATCCCGAGCGTGGCGTCGGGAAGCTTCGGGGCTCGGATCTCGACGAATCTGAAACCACAGGCCACGTCGTCCCGCGAACATCCGACAGCAAAACCCACGGCGACAATCAGAATGGCAATCCGGACGATCCTCACACAGATCTGCGAATTCATTGCCGCAAAATACCAGAGGGCAGCTCCGCTTTCGAATGATCCCGCCATGCAAAAAAAGGCAAACCCGACGTCGTGGAGAAGGCATGCGGCAAACAAATTCGCAGTCGAACCCCTGATTGAACGGGCGAGAACAATCGCAACGACTGGCAATCGACGCAGCTGTATCACGACAACTCTCATTCTCGCTGCGCGCCTGTTCTTCAGCGGACTAGCCGCAGCGCGTCTGTTGTGCTCCCATCGCCGCCATGAACAATTTCACCGACCGAACGACGCTTGGCTCTTCGGGCCTCCTCACCAGCCGGATGGGTATCGGGTCCGATGCGGGCATCGCGGCCGACGCTCTCGAATGGGCGTTCGATCGCGGCATCAACTACTTCTATTGGGGAACCCGGCGCACCAAAGGCATGCAGCGAGCGATCCACGCACTTGCCCCCCGGCATCGAGACGAGATGGTAGTCGCTCTTCAGAGTTACGACCTAACCGGGCTCGCCATGAACCACGCCTTCTACCGCGGCTTGCGCCAACTCCGCTTGGACTACGCCGACGTATTGATCCTCGGCAAGCGCGACGGGCCCGTACCGCATCACATCCAGGACAAAGTGCTCGCCCTCAAGGAAGCTGGCGTCGTCAGGCATCTCTGTGTGAGTGCGCATGATCGCAAGACCTACGAGGCACACCTGGCCAGCGGGATCTTCGATTTGATCATGGTGCGCTACAACTGTGCGCACCCCGGCGCCGAGACGGAGGTCTTTCCGCTGCTCGACTCGATGGACAGGCGCCCCGGCGTCCTGGTCTACAACTCGACACGATGGGGCCATCTCTTCGACCCGGCTTGGATGCCCGACGGTGAACCAACACCCGACCCGACTCACCTCTTCCGACATGCCCTCTCGCACCCAGCAGTCGATATGGTCCTCACCGCACCCGCGACCAAGCAACAACTCGAGACCAACTTAAAAGCGATCGAGCAAGGTCCGCTCAGCGAAGAAGACTTCGCCTGGCTGGCACGCATCGGGAAACACGTGCACGCCAAAAACCCCAACACCAATTGGGATTTCCTCTTTCAGTCGCGCGGCGCGTAGAAATTGGGAACGCAGCAGGGCGCTTCTCGACCTCGGTAGCTTGGTTGCCTGACTAGCTATCCGCAGATTGACGCCGACAAACTCTGATGCTTCGCTAGACGAGTTCAGGTGCAGAATGTATCGAGCACACCCGCCTCATACGACAGCCGCCTCCACAGCTGTACTGTTCAGACTGCTCCCCTGGGCCGTCTTGGTGGTCGCCAGTTTCGTCGGTGTGGCTCAGGCTCACGGGATGTGCCTGGAGCAGCCGGTCTGCCCCGGGGACTGTGACGGCGACGGACGGGTTCGGGTGGCGGAGCTACTTCGGGGTGTGGGAATCGCGTTGGGTCACTCCGGCAGGGAAGAGTGTCTAGCCTTCGACGCAGACCTAGACGATCGCGTTTCGATCGCGGAATTGTTGGCGGCGGTCGATGCGGCGCTGTGGGAGTGCAGTCCGGAGCCGGTGGGAATGACGTTCTCCGTCGGGTGGTTGGTGTTCGAGGACGCGCCCGATCTGGTCGTGCCGGGAACGCACCCGGAAGCAAATATCTTCACGGTCACCAGGAGGAGAACCTACCCCAAGGCTCCACCGCTGCGACGAGGTCCAGGACTCGCGGGAACAATAGTCGTGGTCGGACTGAACGAGGGTGGCGAAGAAGTCGCCCGGACTTGGGAGCTCGACCCTCGATGGGTGCACTTCGACTACCGCGACCGGCCACCCGAAACCTTCC
Source organism: Deltaproteobacteria bacterium (assembly GCA_029262455.1). Lineage (GTDB taxonomy): Bacteria > Desulfobacterota > Binatia > HRBIN30 > CADEER01 > CADEER01. The sequence continues at coordinate 92,548 of JAJCZJ010000094.1, forward strand.
TTCGATCCGAGGCAGGGTTCTCCGCGCACTTCTTCTACGAGCCAGGGATCACAACCTTGGAGTTTTATCTCTCGCTCGGCCATTTCGGCGACGAGCTACGGCTACGCCGACTCGGCAGCACAGCAGTATGCACACCCTGACCGAAACTGCCGCGCTTCAACCCGGGATGAATGGCGAACTCACCGGAGTCTAGGCGCCGAAGCATCCGCGTCTGTCAGCGCTTCATCTGCGGTTTCTTCTCCGTCGTCGCCGCGGACAACTAGTTCAGGTGTTCCAGCAAACGCGGCCACAACCATTCCGCGAAACGCTCGTGGCCTTCGGGGGACAAGTGGAAATCCCCGGGGACATCGCGCGCAAACCACTTTGCTCGATGCGGATCCTCCACGAGCTCCTCGAAGAATTCGACGGTGTCGATCAGCTCAAAGCCACCTTCTCGGAGATCAGCACGCACGCGATCGTGGGCGGCTACGCCCGAACCCTCCCACATATCGATTGCGACCGGATCTCGACCGAGAGCGGTGGCAGTCACCTGCCGCGAGGCCAAAAGCACGACAATGATCTCAGAGCCCGCCAACTCGACATCCTTGCGCAATGCTCGCTCAACGATCGAGAAGTGGAGAAAACCTTCTTCCCGGGCATTCTTGAGGCGACCGTACCATTCACCGAAAACCCCGGCACTCCCGAGCCAAGATCCGAGTCGAGCAAATCCAGATGCGAGCTGTACAGCAGCCGCTGAACGTTGGGCGAATACACGTACAAAGTAAGGCGCCGGTCCACTCACGAGCCGCTCGCGCACCGGGACTTTCCAGATCGCAGACTCACAACGCGGCGAAGGCTCGTCTCCGTAGACGAGCAACGGCTGCATCCCACAGCAAACGCTGGGGCGATCCATCTCGTGGATGTCGTTGCCTATGAAGACGTAGTGTACGACGACGTCGGGGGCTTGCGTCGTCAACCATCGCCGGGCCGCCAACCATTGGGTGTCCGCGCTCGTACCCCAGTATCCCGCGTTGATGTGACGACGGTCTGAGTCCCAACGATCGAACCAACTGGGAAACGCAGCACTGGGACCACCCGCGCCGGTCCCAAACACCATCGAATCACCGAGATGAACGACTGACGCTTGCGAGCCGTCTTGCTTCAGGGGATCGCTCCAACCAAAAGACTCACGCCCGGTCGAATAGGCAGCGGCACAGCCTGGGTCCCAGTGTTCCGATCGCAGCGACGCGAAACCGACCACTGACCCGACCGGTGCCGGATGCAATTGGAGGAGGCCTACCAGCAAAGCCTCGACCACGAGCAGAGACAATCCCACGGATGAGATTGCGAGTAAAAGTCGCGAAGCTCCCACCCGGTCGCTCGAGGACCATAAGAGAACGATCAATCCAGCGGCGAACAAGAAGCTCGTTGCACCAAGATCCCAAAAACCCACCTGTTGAACGACCACACCAGACACAAAGCTCAGCGGCACTAAAGCCAGTGCCACCCCAGTCAGCCACAGCCGCCCCTGCCATTCGCCCAAAGATAGGCGGGCACGCGCAAGTCCGCCAAACACTGCTCCCATGACGAGTGGGAAAACAACTAGCGCTATGGCGTAAAAAATGGGGGTCGATTCCGCGATCATGGTTCATCAAATGCCGCAGATCAGCGCGAAGTCCAAGCCGCGGTCGTACGCCGAAGCGCAGTAGCTATCGGTGAGCAAATGGCGGCGGCGCTGCATCATCGAGATCTTCGACTTTGCAGTCGTATCCCACGCCGTTCCACCCGGAGATCGCAACGGCGACCGCCGCACTTCGATCAAAGAAGTGATTACCGCCGTTCGAATCGCGCTCCTGGCCTGAGCAGCTCCGCGTGCTTCCCCGCCGAATCTGCCGAACTAATCTGCAGAACTAGTCTGCCGAAACCAATCGCGGCGGTACAAACGAGCTTCGCCGGACAGCGAATCGGGCTTCCTTAGAAACCACAGACGAACGTCGCTAAACCCCGGTGGCGCGACCGTGCACTACTTCCTCGTCATCCTCAGTCGGATCGAAGCGTCGCCGGAGACGGTCGGAATGAACGTGGGGTTCACGACAAATTGGGCTTGTACCTCGACGACGATGGGCTTGCCCATAAAAACGCCCGGGTGGGCCGCCTCGGCTGCGTCGAGGTCCAACCAGAAGTGCCCGTTGAGCAAGCAAGGAATCAGCGGCGTCGAGCAGGTCTCGACCGCGGTAATCGTCGTCTCCAGCTTGGATGGCTCGAGGATCGTTAGACCGTTGACAACAGCGACACCGGACAATGATCCATTGCTCGGCGCGGTCGGAACGGTGACCGAAAAGTCTACTTCGACAACGCGGTGGCGTTTCCCTCTCTTCAACGAGGCGCTCAAGATGGTATCGAAGTCTTTGATCTGTGCCGACGTCGTGCTGGCGTAGGCTGCAATCTTGCCCGGCGATGTATCAGCAGCCTCAGAAGCCGGGGCCGCGCTAAAAACGACAGCGGAAGTCACCAGCGCAATCGCAACCAAATTCGACCATAGCTTCATGAAAATCTCCCGGCTCCGCGGAGCCTGTTCGGACGAAACGCGGCACGTGCGCTGACCTCGCCCCAATAACCTCGACACCCCGGGTCTAAGCCCAACTCGGCCTAGCCCGACGCGACCGAACAATCATCAATCGATCGCTAGTTGGCTAGGTGCGCCATAACATCCGATTGATGCGTCTATTGCCAGAGAAAACTGGAACTCGCCTCAGGCTCAGGCCAATCTCACCCTAGCCGTCCGTTGAAAAACAGGTGCGCAAGCGAAAATGAGGATTTTTGTGTCACAGCAAGGCGGCGAACCGGCCTGTCCACCAAAGCCATGTGCGGCGGTGGGAGGCAAAGCCTAAGCTTTTGTTGAGGATTCGCCAACGACGCTGTGGCGCGAAAAGACCATTTGCAGCGCGTGTCCTGTTTTTCAACGGGCTGCTAGGCCATGGCGGCCTGCAGGGGGGCGGAGGCGCGAACGAAGATCAACCCCGCGCGAGAGCGCCGTTCGTATCGGGGCATCGCCGAATCGCGAAATTCGAGTGCGTCTAGTTCGCTTGGAATGCCTCGAAAATCGACCGGATCCAGACAGCCTCGTTCGCTAGGTAGGCTTCCACACCATCGATCGCGCGTAGCGGCTCGGCGCGGCCGATTCGATGCAGACCCAGTACGCGCAAGCTTCGCTGATCGAGGAGCGGGCTCCCGGACATGCCCCGCTCGGTGGGCGCCCCATAGTGAATCCGCCTGCCGCGCGGAGACGCAGGATGTTCATCGACCTCATGATCTACCACGCGGTTGTCACTGAGGCTGATCTCCAATCCGCGACCATCTGGATGGCCGATGAGATAGACACTATCGGCCGGCTTATCGTCCCTGGGTGGCAGCGGGCGATCCTCGTCGTTGGTGGCGAGAACGTCTTCTCTGGACAAGCGGCGACCGTCCTCGTCTTCGAGAACGGCGATCGCTGCATCGAGATTCTCGCGCGGTGAGTGCCAAAGCAACTCGCGCACCCTGAAAATCTCCTGTTGATCCTGCCCCCGCCAGAAATGGAAGATGACGTCAGCCTTCGGCACGCGCACGCTCGGATGTCGCCCATCCTCGCTGAGGACGTGGTTATTGGTGACTAGCACCGGACCTACAAGGCCGAGATCCGCGCCGTTGATCAAGAAGCCCGTCCCCCCAGACTTCTTGCCCTGCGCGCAAAGGTCTCGGTCGACGATCTGACAAACCCGCGCCGAGGCTTCGACGAGTTGGACGATGGTCTTGAGCGGCTGGGTCGGGTTCTCGCCGAGGATTGCCTGCAACTCGCCTCCAACGTCCCCTCCTGGGCCACCGGCCCCTGCCTGCAGAGCGGACGCAACTGAGGCGAGGCCGCTCGAAGAGTAGCTGACACTTCCCGAAGTGCTGAGGGCTTTCATGTCGAGGGCGAACAGCACTTTGGAAGCGGGATCGTCTCCGCCAGGCGAAACGCCCCAAATCTCGCGCAGTTGCCGCGATTCGGCGGCTAGCGCGAAAGCGTCGACATGTTCGTGATTGGTGAACTCGCCGTAGTTGTGACCCGCGTTCTTCAGATCATTCAGAGCCAGGTAGGCGTTCGCCGCCGCTGCGTGCGTCCAAGGCGTCCACTTCTCAATTGCCTGCAGATCCCGCAACAGCGTCGCGGCGACGTCCTCTGATCGATATTGGCCGCCGGTCGCGACCCCTTCGCGTTCGGCACGGTGCACTAACCCGACGAGATTGGCCCCATGCCATGCCGGATCGAGCGGGTAGCAGGTCTGGTAGGAGCCAATTGCCTTGACCAACTCCCGCGAGGCCCGGTCCCGATCGTTCGCAAATCGCACAAAACGCTGCTTGTACACTCGGCCGAGTAAGCCGAAGGCCTCACTCTTTTCTTCCGCATCGGACGGCGAGAGACTTTGCGCGAGTTTCTGAAGGATCGACTCGGCGACAGCCAGCTGGCCCTGCTCGATCAGCGCCTGCGCATGCTGGCGCCGGACATAAGGACTATCGTCACCGATGCTCGTCAGGCCGTCCGCGAAACGTGCCATGGCGTCAAAACGCCGGCGTTTCCGTAGCCCATCGAGAATCTCTTTTGTCTGCTTGGCCGGCGGCGGATCCGAGAGAGATTTCAGTAGTTCACTGACCGCAGAGGATGCGTCGGCGTCTTCAGTCGCCTCCAAGATGTCTCGGACCTGTTCCGGTTCAAGCGGATCACTCACGATTGCGCCCCCGGGCCGACATAGCGGTCGATACCGCCTAGTGCCCGAACACTTTCACCGTCATCTGACTCGAACTGATCCGAACTTTCAATCTCTGGCGGAAAGTCGATGTCTGGCAACAGCGCTTGCAGATCGGGAACCGAGATCATCTTGCTCTTTAGAGCCGTCGATACTGCGAACTCCCACTCGACATCGGAGAGATCCTGATCGAGAACAAAGGCAAAACTCTCCAGCTTGCCACCACTGCGCGCAACAACGATCTTCCAGTAGCGAGTCGGTATCTGGATCCGAACAGTCCCTTCGAGATCACGCCCCTTGAATACGCGATCGTTCGGGTCCAGCACTGGGCCCGCAATGACACAGTACTTTTCCATCTCCGACTTCGATTGCTTCAGTACGAGGTTCTCCAGTTTGCCCCAAATACCGCCCATCTGGGAACGGTTGAATCCCGCGACCTGCGGCGAGCAGTTGGTGACGTGGTAGGTATCTCCATTCGCGCGCCGCAACTCTTCGAAGGTCTTTCCCCAAGCGACATCGTCACGGCGGACGATGTGGCCCTTATCAAACGCCTTTCGATCTCTTGTAAAAAACTTGTCGGGCAACTGGTGAATCTCTGGAATGCGCGGGTCGGAGAACCATTTCTCGATGTCGTTTTTACCAAGTCCGGAGAGTCCGGCGCGCGTATAAACCTGGTCCGGGTCGGGTCTTCGACTTTCCGGGCGCGCATCGACGTTGGACGCTGTGAACAGGGCTAGCCTGCGCTTCTTGTGCATGACGACCGAAAAATGCTCGTACGGAATGACGATCTTGCCATCGTCGAGTTTGGAAGCGATTTTCTTGTCGACCACCGTCGGCATTCGCAAACGTATGCCGAGGTATTTTTCGTCGTACCCTGTCCGGCCATCGTAGTCTTCGTCGCGAAACGGCTCTGCCATCCGCTCGACATCCGCGCCCCCGCCTCCTCCTAGGCTGGCGGTCGTAGCCGCCCCGCCGTCGTTGGGTTGCTGCCGCGGATTCCCCAGCCTCACGGTCACTTCCAAAGGGATACTCCACGACGCACCATCGCCGAGCGACAATCCCCGCACACCGGCCCCTGCCGGTTCTTGAAGTTGAATCGTGCGCGCCGATTCGACCTGCGGATCAGCTTCTTCCCAAACACTGTCCCAAGGGGTAGTTCCACTTACAATCGACGAAGCGAAGTTGACCCCGGCGGCTTCGACGCGGCGGTCGCGGGCCAGTTCATAGCTCGGTACGGCGAAGTTGGCCTCGAGGTAACGTCCGGCAAAATGGAGCGCAACCACATCTCCGGTCTTCACATCGATCACGGCGGAGCCGGAGTTGCCACCAAGGGTGGAACTGTCGTGCGTCGACGCCGGGACAAGGTTGCCGAAGCTAGGATAATCTTGCCGCACGCCGAGCTTGCCGGGCTGCAGTCTCTTGACGTTGAAGACCTTTTCGAAAATCCGGTTCTGCAGCTCGATGTCGTTGCGCGTATCGAGGGCGGGGTATCCAATGACAGCAACCTCACGGCCCTTCATGTCTCCGGGATTCTCCGTCGAGAACCTCAAGGGGCGACTGCCGTCGTCGAGGCCTGAGACCGAGAGCAACGCCATATCCCAGAACGGATGGATCATGACGATTCGGTCGACATGGAACAAACGGGAATCGGAGCTGTTGTTCTCGCGTTTCATGTCGACATCAGCGGACTGGCCCGACTGGAAGGATAGCCCCTCGCGGCCCACGCCATTCGCAAACAAGATGGCAACATGCCGGTTTGTCATCACCAACCCGTCGCCAACGACGAATCCAGTGCCACCGTACGGTAGGGATGAGTTCGGCAACTCGATACGCCCAATCGACGGGATCGCAGCCTCGATATTTCGCCGAGGCTCAGCCTGGTCGAGATGCTCGAAAGGCCAGCCCGGGATCGAGAATGTGTCGTTCTCGACGAACAGGACGGGCCGTTCCTTCGGCAGCACCAGCGCCTCCAAGGCGTCCGCCTCGGCATCGCTCACATTCTGCCCCGTCTTGATTCGTTCCAGCCCGCGCTTTGCATCCTCACGCTCCTCGTCCGAGGCTTTGGGGTCGGATTCAATCGCTTCGAGCAGGTGGTCGTCGTCAGAAAGGGATTCGAGCATACCTTCTTCCGGCGAGATCTTTTCCATGTATCCCTTTAGACGCTGCTTCCGGTTCATCGGCACCTCCGTCTTGCCTACGCCAAAGGAATCGCCAGCATTGCCAACGATCCAAAGACATTGGCTCGATTAGATTCGCTTGGGTTCGACACTCGAACTAACACCACAGAACATCCCATCGACGCAATTAGGGAAATCCCGAGTCCCGTCCTGGTGTCCTGAGCATTAGTTCACCACAAAACTCGCGAGACGGCGCAGAATGCTCTAACACTAGTTTGGTGGAGTAGTTGGCCAGCGGACTACTCGGAAGGTGAATCTTTGAAATGACGACATTCAAGCGAAGCATCATGTTCGTGGCCGCACTATCGATCGGCCTACCCGGTAGCCTTCACGCACACGGCAACCCAGCCCGCTGGACCGCGGAGTCAACTGGCTTCGGCTGCTGGATGACACGATGGCTCGAAACCAGTATGGGCGGCACCGTCGCCGAGCCGATCGTCGGGCTGCAGGTCGTCCTTGGAAGAATCGCGCCGCCGAGATCCGAATCGGCACAACCTGGACTCACTCAGCCTGAGCTCGATGGCGCGACGACCTTGAACGTTCGGATCGTCGAACCTTCCCTCAAAGACGCCGTTTCAGTAAGCGTCGCTCGTCCCAAGCAGAAACTCGTAAGATTGGAACAACGCCAACTCGGGGGAGAGCTCGGCGACTTCCCCTCGTTTTACCTAACCGGCGCGCGCGCCGAATCCCTCGTGGCTTCGCTCCGATCCGGTGAGGTTTCCGGGTTCATCGTGACACGACAAGCTGGGAGCGACGTGCGCTTCTCGAACGCCGTCGAAGGTCTAGGCGTCGCATTCGCAATGTACGATGCTTGCCTAGGTGCCAAGCCCCGCCGCTGAGGGAACAAATGACGCTACAACGCGCGATCCTAGCACTGCTGATACCGGCGCTCTTGGGAATCGGCCCCTGCGGCCCCATCCCCGGTTGGCAGCTCTCGGGACAAGTTGTAAACGAGCCCACCCCGAATTGGACGGCTCTGGTCGATAGCGTCAAGTATTGCCAAGTCGAAGTCCGGCCCGCTGATCCGTATTCATTCACCGCCGCCTGCTTTGTCGTCGACGGGGTACTCCACGTCGGCTCGATGGGCGCGCCGAAGAAGAGTTGGCCCGGAATGGTCGCAAACGATGCTGACGTCCGCGTCCGCTTCGAAAAGAACATCTACCTGCGTAGAGCGATAAAACTCACCGATCCTGCAGATCGACGGAAAGCATTTCAGGCCAAGATGCATTCTTCAGGCAAAACTCCAAACGAGGATCCGCCCGAGGACTTCTGGTTCTATCGCCTCGACCCACGTCCGCCGGCCTGATCCATCAAGACCCTGCCAATCCCTCGAATAGCTGCCGCTCGGTGCTCGCGACACGTTTCATGTAACGCGCAGCCTCATCGAACAAAGCCGCCGAAGGCCCCTCGCTAGCCACTCTGTGCAAGCATGTACTCGCGGCCGTCCACCCATCGGCAGCAGCCCGCGTAAGATCCGGCGCCGAGGGCGGAACCAGCTCGGAGTCGAGAGCCCGGGCCCACTCGAGAAAGCCGGCGTACAAGCGCCGGAAGTTGCCGCCGCCGTTGCCAAACTTCTCGATACAACTGGCGTTGAAAGCTGCCAGCGCTCGTACATCAGGCCGCGTCGCCCATCTCGGAAGCTCCTCGACGAAACGTTCGATAGCCGCGACCCCGGTTGCGACAGTCGTATCGCCACCCGCGAAACTTGCTTCACCCGCAGCCCCCTCGCCACGGTCCAACATATGACGCGCCGCGCGCTCGATCGCGAGCGCTGCCGCATCGCGCAGCGATCGACCGACTTCGGTTCCGTGGAAGCGGCCCCAGAGATTGTGCGTCGAAAGTCCTTCCGGAGGATTGCGGCTACGCGTCAATGCGCCGTACGAGCACAGCTCTGGCTCCGGCCGGATGCGGTCAGCAATGAACGCCTTTTCGATTTCGTCGTCGAAACCGAGCAGCACGAAGCGATGCCCCGGGAAATGCACCTTGTACTCCCGATAGTCGAGGTACAGGATGTCACCGCTCAACATCGTCGGCCGACCGGCGAGCACTTCCTCGCGCACGACTTGCCACGCTTGCTCGTCGTCAGCTTCCGGTTGTTCGCGATAATCGACCTGGAGGATCTGCCCGAGGTCGGCTTCCAGAGAAAGAGTGCGGCCGAACACCGATACGGCAGGCTCCATCGCCGTGGATTCCAAGTAGCAGCATTCGATCCCAGCACCGAGCCCGAACACAGCGGGCTCCGGTATTTCGAGGCCGCAGTAGTGATGCAGCAGACCGCGCATCGCGACACTACCGCAGTGCTCCCCGGGATAACTCCGATAATCTTCGATCAGGGTTTTAATCGCTCGCCTCCCAATGGCTCGGCCCATGAATGTTTCGCGTCGTTAACAAACAGACTCTAGCCAAGCAACGACACCGAACACCAAACCCTCGATCCGGAACTCCCGCCGCCGCCACCTCGCAGGGAGCGCCGGTCACAAATCGAGATAAACGTAAGTCGGAACGCCATTCGAACGTTCCTCGTGCAGGATTGTCCGAAGCCACACGAGCGAAGCCGTGATTCCAAACACGAAGAGCCCACCAAAGCCGCGCCACCCGTGGACCATGGACTCTTCCAAGGTAATAAGTAACGTTCCGTAGATCACGACCAGAAAAATCGGATGGGGACCAGAGATCGTTACCCAGTCAGTGTACGCGGCCGTCCCCATCGCTGCGACGCGATCCTCTTTCATCCAGGCTTCGCCGCGAGCCTCGAGTATCTCTTGTTCAAACCGAGCGCTGACCCAGAGGCCGAAGAGGGCTCCCAACACCACGATCACGCCAAGTCGCAGATCGATCGGTTCTCCATTGAATGCGAGGCCGAGACAAGAAAGAGCCAGTACACACAAGCAGTGATTCCTCGGTCTGAGTTCGTGCACCAAGGGGCGAAGGCGAAAATTGTCCATCTCGACCAAATCTAGCCGAAAATTGATACAGCATCATTCTGAATTTTCCCTCTGACCTGTAGAGGCTCGGGTTATCCCTTGCACCGGCACAAGGTTCGGGCGCGGCGAGTTCGCGAGGCTCGCAGAAATGCCGATCGGAGCCGCCCGAACAGTCTGAAAACCATCGATTGCGGACGATTCCGGACGCCAAATGCCGACTTCCTCAAGGCGAGACGGTCCGTTCGGCCAATCGACTTCGGCGACGATCAAATGCCTCGAAGAGCTCGCGGTTCGGAATCGGCGCGAGGCCGGCTTCGTGGTCGAGAACCATCCAATGAGGATTCGCCGAATCGTAGGCTGACCACTGCGGTCGCCCCGGACCGTTCGGATCTCCACTGCGCGCGAAGTTGACCCAATAGTCTGCAACCAGAGACTTCAGCTCAACGTCGCCATCGACCTCCGGAAAAATACGCGCACCATCAAACACGAAGTCGATCTCTCCTGCATGCAGAGCACCGTAGTCCGTGTTCGGCGTCGGCCGCGAAAAATAGTACAGGAAGGCAGGTTGGCCGACCTTGCGCATGGCCGCCGCCAAGAAGACACCATTGCCGACGAAGTAGCTATCGCCAAACAAGCGCTGCGCCGCATCGCGTATCTCGCTATCCGAGCCCGCAGCGTAGTAGCTGAGTATGGTCTCCGCGTCCGCTCCGAAAGCATCGGTGACGCGTTCGCGGTAGTCAGCGACCGAAGTGATTGGCCCAGGCACCTCCGGTAGTGGCGAGCGCCACGGGCTCTTTGCGCCAAAGAACATCTGGCCCTCGTCGGAGTTGCTACCGACTAGAAGCGGGACGGCCAGTTGTTCGCCGCGGGCAAACGTTTCTGACACCGACTTCGGCAGCACCCAACCATCGACGCAGGGATGAAACGCCTTTGTCCGGCCATCGTCTACGCGCCACAGCACTGAGATTTCCGACGAATTCATGGCGCGCAACGAAGCCAAATCGCGCCCGTCAGCGACCTCGACACCGGTGCTCTCCGCGCTCGCAAACCCCGGCGCGTTCTTGCGTAGGTGCAGGTTCTGGTGGGCTCCGCTCCCACTCTGAGCAATCGCGCGATGAAACAAGCCGGCCGCCAGGGGCGAGGCCAGCAGCTGTCCTACAGAGTGCGCACCCGCCGACTCGCCGAATATCGTAACGTTGTTGGGATCGCCCCCAAAAGCAGAGATGTTGTCTCGCACCCATTCGAGGGCCGCCACTTGATCGAGCATTCCGTAGTTGCCCGAAACGTCGTGCGTCGATTCTCGCGACAGCTCCGGATGAGCCAGGAACCCAAAGATGCCGAGCCTGTAGTTGATCGTCACGACGACCGACCCGCGCTTCGGGAGAACATTGGTGTTGTAGGCTGGAAAAGAACCGCTACCCATCTGATGGCCGCCACCATGGAGCCAAACCATGACAGGGAGTGGCTCGGCAGCCACTTCCGGCGCGCGAACGTTCAAAAACAGGCAGTCCTCACTTTCTGAAGACTGCCCAACGACCGCAAGAACGGCTTGGATCAGGTAGCGTCGCCACCACGACACGCCGTTCAGCTTTAAGAATCCACCGGGCGACGGGCCACCTTCGCGTCTCTGAATACACACCGAGCGAAACTCGGTCGCATCCAAGACTCCCGCGTGCTTTCCGACCCGGACCGGTGGTCGCCACCGCAGCTCGCCTACCGGGGGCTGGGCATACGGAATACCTCGAAATACCGCGAACCCATCGTCGATTTCACCCCGAAAAGCGCCTGACGAGGCCCGTACTTCGATCGTTTTCGCCACTGCCCCAGTCGGAGCAACGAAAATCAGAACCAGACAGAGAAGAGAGAATCGCCCCCGGCACGAAACAAGATCTCGCATCCGGACAACAATACGACACAGGCTCACTGTGCAAAACTCCCCGCCTGTTCCGCTAAAACAGGCGCCCGCGACATCCGAACAGGGCTGCCTTCGCCCCCGACCGGACGCAGACCGTCGTCGGAGGGTGGTGTGTACCGGGGGCGACCGATCGGCCGCCCCCGGGCAACCTAATTACTCACAAGCAAAGACGGTCTCGGCGAGAATGTCGCCCACCGCAGACCCAAAGAACGCCAGGTGTCCGACGAGGGTCATACCACTCGCGGAGCCATTCGCCTGGTTGGAACAGGTAGTCGCTGTACCTTCCAACGTGGACGGGCCGATCATCGTGCCCGGCGAATTGGCAACGTTCAGCAGGCTGCCGATCGAAGTTCCAGTCGTCAGCTCACCACAGAGAGGCGCCAACACAATACTCGGCGGGACATTGCCGCAAATCTGGTCGTTGTCCAACTCGACGGAAATCGAGACACCGAGGCCACAGGCCAAGGCTCCAGCTCCAGCCGGGTCCCCGCCACCAGGCCGGGCGCAAACGCATTCGCAAATTTGCCCGTCGGTGCCGCCATCGCGACCGCCGCAAGATCCGCCGGGGCAATCGGTATCGACTCCGCATGTCGCCCCGTCATTCGAGCCGCCAAGACAGAAGTCCTCACAGGTCGAGGCCTGCCGGAAAAATCCCGCACCGAGTCCGTCACAACGAGCATCGCAAAGAGACTCGCAATTGGCTGTTCCGGTGCACTGGCCAATGTTGTGGTCGGCGTCAATCGTTACATCCACACCCGTGCCACCTTCACACGACGCGACTCGCGTCTCACAGGGTGCAAACGGCTCGATGCAGACATCACCAATCCCTGGGATATTCACCGCGTCAAAATTGTCGACTTTACACTCGCAAGCGAAATCACCGGCGAGTCCGCTCGTCGTAGCGCCCTGCTCAGTGCATTCGACAGTCAGTTGCGCAGTCGGCTCCAGCGGAAACACGATGAGCCCTGTGTTCAAATTCAACTCGCTGTCTGCACTCAAGTTGCAGGTCGACGAGAAAACTTCGGGCGTCGGCGACGGCGTCGCCGTCGGCGGAGGGTTGCAGCCGAGTAACGAGCTGTTCACCGCCCGTACCAGCTCAGAGACACTCACAGAGCCGTTGTTATTCGCGTCAACTGCCCGACAGCCCTCGATGTCGCCGGACCCCAGCAAGATACCGACTGCTCGAACCAGCTCATTAATCCGAACGAAACCATCGCCATTGCAGTCACCTGGACACTGCGCCGCCGCTGTATTCGCTCCCAAAACCACAAATGCGCCCAGTGCCAACAGCACCGGTAGGACGCGCTCCCTTATAACCCTCATTCGACCCTCCTTGGATTCTAGCTGGCGTGATGCCAACTCATGCCTTCTAGTCGAGGGCGTCAGCCGTGTCAAAACTTCGGCCTTACCCTGGAACCGGCACGGCTTCGCCGACAGATTGCACCGAGCCATAACAGGCGAGATACTCCGGCGATGATGGCCGCGACGATCTTTAAAAGCGATCCAGAAAAAGACCACTCGCGCGTTCGATACGCTCTGCAGGTCGCCGACCCAGATCTCGACCAGGGCCTATTTCGATCGGACAGCCCTGTCCGCACGGTCAATCGGGAGGCTGTGTTGCTGGCGGGCGGCGGCCGAGCTCTGCTCATGCAGATCGCCCATCCCAAGGTCGCCGAGGGGGTCGCACACTTCAGCAGCTTCGAGTCGGATCCGCTCGGTCGCTTGAATCGAACCCTCGATCTAACCTTGGCGATCGTCTTCGGCTCCGCCCGTGAGGCGATTCGGTCCGTCCGTATCATCGAAGCGATGCACCGCAGAGTCCAGGGACAACTGACAGAGAAAATCGGGCCCTTCGGCCGGGGCACGAGCTATGACGCCACCGACCCCGCCTTGCTCTTTTGGGTTCAGGCGACCCTGATCGACAGCGCAATCGCCACGTACAGTCGTTTCGTCCAGCCCATCTCCAGTACGGTGCGCGCACGCTTCTACGAGGAATCGAAGATCACGGCCCGGCTCTTCGGAATACCGCAAGAGCATATCCCCGACACGGTCGCTCACTTCGATCACTACATCGCCGAAATGGTGGCAAGCGCCGACCTCGCCATCGGCACGTCCGGCGCGCGTGTCGCTGCATCGATCATCGATCCGCCGCTGCCGCCCGGACTACGCCAGCTCGCTGGCAGCGGCAGAATCCTCACCGAGGGCCTACTCCCCGCCCGGCTTAGAGATCTCTTCGGCTTCGAATGGTCGGCAGCTCGCGAGCGCCGCCTCAATCGGATCGCCGCGCTGTCGCGCCGCACCCTTCCATTGCTCCCGGCATCGCTGCGCTATTTCCCAAGGGCCCGCGGCAGCCAACGGAAGAAGAGCTGAGCACCATTGAGAATCGCGGCTCGCTCTGGCACCTCTGCATCGACAGGGCGACATCGCGTTCGAAACAAACGAGGGCTAAAATCCAATGCTGATCGCTTTCACCGTAGCTGCAGTCGTCGACTGGTTTTCCGTAGGCCGCGGATGGAAGACCGGCGAGTACCTCGCCAAACCGGCCACCCTCGCGTTCTTGGTCCTCTATGCAGCCGGCTACCCGGAGGCATCGTGGGCCTTGCTTGCCGCCCTCGTGTTCTCGCTGCTTGGCGACATCTACCTGATGCTACCGACCGATATGTTCATCGCTGGGCTCGGTGCGTTCTTGTTGGGACATATCGCCTATGTCGTCGCCATCGATGCTGACATGGCGACGCGGTTGTTCTGGTTGGCTCTGATCGTCGTCGGATCGTCGCCGATCTCCTACATGATTCTCAAATCGGCGCCCGCTCATATGCGAGCGCCAGTCGCTGTCTATATGTTGGCCATCGCCTCCATGGTCGCCTCGGCCTTTGCCGCAAGGGACGGCATGCTCATTGCCGGATCGCTACTGTTCTTCGCATCCGACGCGATGATCGGCTGGAATCGATTCGTTCAGCCCTTCCGGCTCGCACCCGTGGCGATTATCGTCACCTACCATCTAGGCCAGCTCGGTTTGGTTTGGGGCCTTCTGGCCGGCGCCTAAGATCAGGACCGCAACGTCAATCCCCCACTCAGTTGAAAACCGTATCTGTATTTGACTGCGCCCAACCCCGACCAGGCCAGAATCAATCGGGAAAGCCACGCCCCAGAGTCTCGATCATTTGCTGGTGGAGCCGGCCGTTTGAAACCAGAGTCTGCTCTCCGTAAGGCTCAAAAGCCGCGCCGCGAAAGTCCGAGACCTGTCCGCCCGCTTCGCTGACGATCACTGTTCCCGCGACGGTGTCCCAGGGTTTCAGTTTCCATTCCCAGAATCCGTCGAGACGACCACTGGCGACACAGCACAAGTCGAGTGCCGCCGACCCCGCCCGCCGAATCCCATGCGTTTCCATGATGAATTCACGCAGGAATCCAAAATAAAAGTCGAGGTGTTCGCGGCGATCGTAAGGAAAACCCGTCCCGATCAAGGCCCTTGAAAGGTCTCCCACCTCCGAGACCGCGATCGGCTCTCCGTTACAGGTTGCACCGCCCCCCGTTTCGGCGACAAATGTTTCGCGACGTGTCGGATCGTGGACCACGCCGAGTAGACGTACTCGGCCACGCGCAAGGCCAAGTGAGAAGGCATACTGCGGGTAGGAGTGCGCAAAGTTCGTGGTTCCATCCACCGGATCGAGATACCACGCAAGCTGATCGTCGCCCGGTCGCGCAATTCCACCGCTGCCGGAAGCCTCCTCGCCAACAATCAAATGATCGGGAAACTCACCGCGCAAGCGCTGAGTCGCAAACGCCTCGATCGCCAGGTCCGTCTCCGTCACCAAGTCGACGGCGCCCTTGTGCTCGATACGGGCTTGGCTCCGCGAAGCCTCCCGAATCCGCTCTCCCGCCTCTTCCGCAATCTCACACGCCACTTCCAGCAAACGATTCGACATTGTCGTGACCCTACCAGCCCCTCTTCCAACTCGTCCATCACTGTGGCTCATTGGCTGGCACTCCCATGACCAAGTTCACCATCGGCAGCGAAGAGCACAAGAAAGCATTTTGTCGGTCCTTCATCGACACCCACGATGCTTGGGAGCCCCAATCGCTACCTTGGCCCGACCTGAAGCAAGACGCGCTTGCTCGGCTGCGCGCGATGCCATTTTGGGACGAGGCGATCTCGACCGAAGCCGAAGTCGCCCACAAAGTCGCTGCCCTCGTACCACTGCAACGCGACCCAATCCTGCGTGAAGCTGTCGAGCTACAGGGATTGGAAGAAGCACGTCACTCGGAACTGCTGAAGACCATGCTGGAGCGCTACGACATCCCGCAACCGCCGATTCGCCCGCCGAAACTCCACTCCGATCCCGACTGGGGATTTCTCCGGATGGGCTACGGTGAGTGCTTCGATTCCTTCTTCGCCTTCGGCCTCTTCCCGCTGGCGCGCCAGGCGCGACTCTTTCCGCTACCGCTCCTCGAGCTTCTCGAACCAATCGTCGACGAGGAAGCACGCCACATTCTGTTCTTCGCAAACTGGGTCGCCTACTGCCGTGCCCGCATGCCGTGGTACCAAAGGCCGCTGCATCGGGCACGTTGTGCCGCCGCAATGGCAATCCAGGTCGGCGGCCGGGCGCGTACTGCGATCGACGCCGCGCGCGGCTCGAGCAATCACTCCAGCGACGACGATTTCATGATCGGTGTACAAGACGCCCTGGATCTAGATTTCACGCCGCGTGAGGTCGTGGAAACGTGTCTCATCGAGAACGACAGCCGCCTCCGATCCTACGACGGCCGTCTACTGCGGCCGACATTCGTCCCGACCCTAGCGCGGATTCTCAGACAGGCCCTTCCTCGAAAGTAGCTGGCACCGTTTCGAGTGCGTCGACCTCAGCCGGGAAACGGCGGGGCGACGCGGACAATGATCTGCTCGATCGGTCCCGGATTGCGCGCAGCGCTCTCGTCCAGCACGCGCGCCGAAAGAACCGTATCGCCGACCGGGAAATCTTCGATCACCGAGATATCTGCAGAACAATACTGAAGTCGGGGTGGCGGCACCGTGTCGGCGACGCACCCAAACACACCGTCGTCAAACCGCACGCAGGCCGTCTGCACATTGCATCCCCTCCCAGAGGTGATCGGATTGGGCATCCCATCACCACCATCCTGGAAACGACAACCGAAGTCGTTGAGCGCATCCTCTACCTCTGGCGTCCCATCGAAGGACGGAGGCGAAACAGCCGGCACACCACCCGCGTCGGGCGGCTCTGCGTCACAAACTTGCGCACTACCGTTGCCCAAAGGGTTGCTCGACAAGATCTGGAAAGACGGCGCACAACCCTGACAAAACGTATCCAAGCCGGGCGACGGTCCCGTGATCGTCGAAGGCGCCGCTTCTACAACGATATGAAAGGCGCGACCTTGCGGTAGGACGAAGACCGGGATGCCCCCCTCCTCCCCCGACGGCGGCAACAGGGTATCGTCCGGCGCGGTCAGCCCAAAGAAGACGATCCGCGGCCCACTCGCGACAGTTGCCGTGGGAGTCGGTCCGAGCGGGGTCTCGGTGGCAACCGGCGTCGCGACTCCCGTCGCGGTCGGCGTCGGCACGACGACGGCGCAGCCGTTCAGAGCGTTGCGCACCGCCTGGATCAGCTCGTTCACTGTTACGGCCCCGTTGCCGTTGGCATCGGCGCTCAAGCAATCGGCTACGTTCCGCGAACCAAGGGCGATATTGACTGCGAGCACCAGTTCGTTGATCGCCACCGCACCGTTTTCGTTGCAGTCCCCTACACACTGCGCCGAAACTGGCGCAGTGAAGACGGACAAGAGCACCGCGACGCGCATCAAGAGACGACAACACCCACTGCCAAATTTGGCCCTAAGAGCCCGGCTACTGTAGCGATCGAGGGTCATTTTCCATGCTTTGAGGTGCACGTGCCGACAACATTGCTGCGGGGAACCGTTGCGCATTCTCTGCAGCGAATCCCCGGCAAGATACCACCGCCATCGGCTGCTAGCAAAAACACGAAGGGGAGCGCCGGAATCTCCGGTCGCTCCCCTCCGTCTGCCGCAGCGGGCGTTGCGCCTCGGGCAGTCTAGTCGATGGTGATATCGATGGTTACGACTGGGTCGTAGTACAGATAAAACCTACCTTTGATCCGATAGGTTCCCGCCTCGACAGTTGCACCGAACTCGTCCCTAAGGTCCCAAAAGGCCTGAAGCTGGTATCGCAGCTCAGCGGAGTCGAATTCGGGCGCTCCGGCCTCCAGGAATGGCTCGCCGCAGCCTTCCTCCCGAATCGTCCGAACGAAAGTCTCGGATTCTCCGTCGACTCGGAAAGCGTAGAGGTCGAGACACGGATCGAAGATCCCAACCGGGCGTTGGCTCTCTGTAACGGTAAAGCGAATCTGACTTAAACCCGGACGGGTATAGCTCGCACAATCCGATTCGAGAAACACCCGGTTGAAGCCGTCCGTCCAGGTACCGCGGTTGATGTTTTCTTCGTCACAGAACTCGATGTCGGTCTGCTCGAAGACCTCGATCCGAACCTCTCGGCCAACGATACCGTCGAGTTCCGCCCAGACGGCGACTGACCCTGCGGCGAGGCCGGTTAGGGTACCGGGAACGTCAAACCGCGCAATCGAGTCGTCACTGGTGCGCCAAGTGACCTCCCGGGTTGCATCGCGACCAAACCCTACATCGTAGTAACCTTGGGCGACGAAGAAGGCTTGGCCACCTTTTTCAATGACCCGATCACCGGAATTCTCGCCTTCTTGGTAGACCTCGAGTTGCTCCAGAGTCGCTTCGGAAACGACGCGAACCCCGTAGGGGTGGCTCTCGATGCCGTCGAGCGCCGCACGTACCGTCGTCTCGCCTTCGCCAACCGCTGTCATCAGACCAGCTGCGCCAAAGCTGGCGACGCCGTCACTCGCCGGAGTCCAGACCACACGGTCGGTGACGTCTTCCCAACCACCGATATCGAAGCGTGCAGTCGCGCGCCACTGAGTTTCGTCGCCGGCCAACAGTGTGAAAGACGCCGGACAGACAAAGTCAAAACAAGGCTCGAAATCAGGGAAGGCAATCCCGAAGTGTTGATTCTCTGGGAAGATGCTGATGTCGACGACACTCCGTTCGCTGACGACGTTGAGCTGCAGCGGCTCACTCGAAATGCCGTCGAGCGAAGCACCGACTGTCGCAGTACCCACGCCAGTTCCGGTCAGAACTCCACCGGTGACGGTTGCCACAGAAGCAGGGGTAACCGTCCAACTCACTTCGTCCGTGATGTCGTCAAAGTAGCTCTCTTCGAACTCGCCAAGCGCTCGATACTCGATCTGACCACCAATCTCGATCGCATCGGCACACGCCGGTGGGGCGAACGCGATGTCTACTTCGGGCAACTCGGGCTCGAAGACCGGGACACCAAGCGGTCCCGGGTAGCAGTTGAAATTCTGCAAATGGATCGCACGCAATGCCGGCCGAGGCGTCACGCGAACCGGGTGCGCCGGACTCGACACGTCGGCGAGCACGGCGCTCACCGTCGCCTCCCCCGGCATCAACCCAGTGGCCTCGCCCCAAGCCCCTATCCGTAGGATATCCGGGGCCGATGAGGTCCAGTCGGCGATACCGCTCAAATCGACAAACGAGCCGTCCGACAGCCGCGCTGACACAGCAAAGGACGCCTGCTGGCCGGTCACCAGACTTGCCGGACCAAAGACTTGGAGCTCTTCAATCTCGACTGGCTGACATCCAGGGACACAGACCATCTGCGAACAATCCCGCGCGTCTGGCGCGCTCGACGCACAAACACACTCGTCTCCAGGCATCGCACAGCCACCATCATCAGAGCACGAGTACGGACCGACCGGACCCGCGTTGGCGCAAACTGGCGGGCCACAGTCGTCGCAGAACGGGCAACTGGCAGTGCATGAACAGCTACGGCCGTCACCACACGAACCAAAGTCAGCACACTGCCAAACCGCGGCGCCGCAACCTTCGACGACGAAACTTCCATCCCCATCGGCATCGATCAGTCGGCGTGAATAGTCCGCGATCTCGCTGATCCGACCACCCCGCACGACAACCTCGGCGCCATACCTGTCCGAGATCCTGCGGATCTCTTCTCCACCGACGGTGTAGGTCGAGGATACCCGCACCCTTCCCCAAGCCACCTCTGCGACGACATCAGCGCTGCCGTCATCACCAGCGGTAAAGGGCAGCGAAAACGACATCAAATTGCCCGAAACCGTCTTGGTGACGAGCAAGGTACAGTCGCCAGGAAGGACTTCGGCAATCTGAAACCGACCGTCGCCATCTGTCACCCCAGTGCGGGTCTCGCCGCCACCGCATTCCAGGGACCACTCGGCGTGCGACAAGGCACGATCAAATCCCGCCGCGCGTTCCGACGACTCAGGGGCTTCAGCCAACGCATCACCGGCGCCTGCACGAACACCTTCATGCACGACCACCAGTCCCCTGACGGCTGAGCCTTGCGCGACGGTAGGCGACGGAATCGCCGCCGGGGTTGCGGTCGCCGGCACATCCGTCGGGGTTCGAGTCGCCGTCGCAACAGCCCCACCACCACCGTCATCATCACCACATCCGACCACGACAGTGCACAACATCACAGCAGCCAGGCCGACGACGAGCCGGGTCAATATTTCGTTCTTCATGTTCTCCCTCATCGAGCGCCGGCGTTGCGCGAACCCCCCTCATTTCAAGGACGTAGGACCCTGGTAAACAACTGTTGTTAGCTTGTCAACCAATTTTGTTTCGGTATAGTGGTCCAAATGGCGGAAAAAAAGTCCTCGCCCAAGCGCATCCGAGACGTGTTCTACGAGACGCGTGTGCTGATGGGCCGCGACTACACCATTCGGCGATTCGCCGAGGAGGTGCTCGAGAGCGCAATTGACCCCGTCATGCTCGGTTACATCGAAAAGGGCAAGCGGTTTCCAAGCGACGCCTTAGTGCGGCGACTGGCCGTCATTCGCAAACAAGACCCTCACGAGTTGCTCGCCCTGCTGTGGCGCGACCGGATGCTCCACGGCTTCGGCAAGGAACTCAAACGGGTCCTCACCGCCCCGCGCTCTCTCACCGACATCGAAGACGCCGACCTCGCCGTTCTCACAAGTCAGGCAATCGCCGCACTCCCCGACGACGGCTCCGCAACTCCAGTAGCAGAGTGGCGCAAGGCCTTCCGCAGTGTGAAAGGGCAGCGCCGAAAAGATCAAACCGTGGAACCCGAGTTGATCGCACGCGTCGAGGATCTCCTAAAGCAGCGGGAGTTGGTCGAAATCAACGCGGGCAATGTGCGACGACGCGGGCGTCACTTCGTCGCCCAGACCACGGAGGAGCGCCAGACGCTCGCCCTCGAATTCTGCGCACTCTTTGCCAAGGGATTGCTCGACAAGCTTGCGCTACCGGAAAAGAACACCGGCACCTACCTGCGGGACCACTACTTCAATATACCGTCCGAGCGAATCCCCGAATTCCACAAGAAGCTCGATCAAGCGATGCAGGCGCTGTCAGAGGAGTTCGCTGACGACGCCAACGCGAAGAATCGGTTCATGAACATTCTGGTCACCGCGACACCCTACGATTCGGGGGAATCATGATCGCGCGCCTGCACACCTTAACCGTTGTCCTACTCTGTAGTCTCTTCACCGCCTGCGCGGGCGGCAGCGGCTCGAGCGGGTTCGATCAGATCGAAAACGCCGTGATCCAGCGAGTCGTCGAAGGCCGCGAGTGTGAAGACCTCAACGGGCTCACAATCTGCCCTGTCGACACACTGCAACCCCAGGTCCCTACTCCATCCCCCCAACCCGCTACTCCGACAAGAACACCGTCTCCAGACGGGTCCCCGATTCCGACCCCGCCAGCTCCATCCTCAGCAACACCGGACAAGAGCGTGAATCCGACAATGACGCCGACCGAGGCCGTCGTACAGACGAGCACGCAGACCGTCTCACCAAGCCCCACGGCTACCATGCTTCCCGGGGTTCTCCTCGCCCCTACCTTCGGACAACTCGGGGACGCTCGAGTCTGCCAACCAATCGTCGATACCGGTTCGTGCCAGCTATCCTTCGATTTCATCGCATCCGGGTTCCCCTTCGACACCACCTACCTGGTTGCAGCTCGCGAGGTCGGGCTCGAGTTACCGTGGACGATTGTGAGGGCCGAAGAGATACTCCGCGATGGCAAACTCCAGTTCCAACGAGCCGTAATCCCATTTGATCTCGCCGCCACCGGAGACGCCGCGCTGGTCGATGGAGTTCAACTCGTCGTCCTCACTTTCATGAACAATCGCGGTCCAGTTCCAAGCCAGGTCGACCAACTTGCCGACACCGCGCCCGACTCTGCTTTCGCCGTCACGCCGTTCACGGTCACTCTCGAATGAGGCTTAATCAATCGCGCTGAGCTTTTCTCTCGACAAGATCGAGTGCGCGGCGATGATTCTCCCGTCCCGTCCGATGTCACAACGCATGACTGCACGGGGAGCATAACCCTTTTTGCGCCCCTTAAAGTCGATAACGACTGCCGGCAAGCCGTTGATCTCTCGGAATGACACGGCTGAAATCTCCGCACCACTCTTGCGCGCCAGATTGAGATGGAACTTGAGAACTCGCTCGCGGCCGATGAGCGGAATCTTGGCAGCGAAGAACTCGTCGCCACCATCGCTGAGTGCAACGACATCGGGATCCAACAACTCTCGACACACCTCGGCGTCGTCTGCCATCAGCGCTTGGAACAGCTTTTCCAGCGCGTCTTTGGTCTTCTGAGCAAGCTCCGGCGTCGGCGTACGATTGCTACCGTCGTACGCTCGCATCGCCTTGCGAGCTCGATGGAGCGAGGTCTTGACGTTGGGTTCACTCAGATCGAGTACCTGTGCTGTTTCAGCAACCGTGTAGTCGAATACATCGCGCAACAGCAGCACCGCGCGTTGCTGCGGGGTCAGAGCTTCGAGCGCGACCAAAAATGCGTAGGACACGCTCTCCAATAGCTCGTACCTTCCAGCCGTCGGATTCTCCCAACCGACCGGCCTTTCATAAGCAGGTGGCACCTGATCTCCATCGGTCGCGATCGGGGACGGCAACCAAGGCCCGGAGTATCGTCGCCGACGTCGCCGACGCAAGGCGTCGCGCGACAGATTCATCGCAACGGTCACCAGCCACGGCCGCCACGGCTCGTCACGGCGCGCCGGTGGTCTCTCGATCGCCCGCACGAAGGTGTCTTGCACCAAGTCATCCGCGTCCGCCGCAGAGCCGGTCATTCGGTAGCAGAGGCCCCAAAGCATCCCCCGGTCAGCGGCAAAGAGCGCCGCGTAGTCCGACTCCATCAAGCTGCGGCCCGGTTGGCGCGGAAGCGCTCTCCAATGCGGGCCGCTACCGTCTCAGCACTGGCAAAACTCGCGTCAGCCAGCATTCCTTCGTCCCCAACCCAGTCTCCAACCAGGAAGAGCCCCTCTGCGCCCGATACCGTCGGGCTCGGCCGGCCCGAGGTTCCACCAGCAGTCGCTGCGACGACGGTCGCAGCGACCGTCATGTCGGGAAGGAACCGTCGATGCTCGACGAATTCGCGCCAGCCCGGCTGAATCAAATCCATCAGCGCCTCGAGCTCGCGCTCAACGGCCGCCGCATCGTATTTTTCCCCAGCAGCCAGATACTTGGCGGCGTGCACCACCATCTTACCGTCCTCGGCCAGGCGAGCCACCGAGCTGTGGACCGACAAATACAGCGGCGCATCGATGCCCAGAGCAAACAAATTGCGCGACTTGGGCAGGGTCTTCAGCCCGATGTCGAGACACGCTGCGCGCACGGGGACGAAGTCTTTCGTCCATGCCAACAGCGTCTCAGCAGCCTGGCCTTGCAACACCGAGCCTGCCGCCGCCGGCGGCAACGCCAGGACGACGGCCGTCGCGGTGATCGCGTCGCTATCGTGAACATCGATACGCCACGAACCATCCCCCGCAGCACTCACCGCACCGACCCGGACTCCACAACGGATTTCGCCACCGCCCTGGGACGCCTTCTCGCAAAGTTGATCGACCATCGACTGCCAGCCACCGTCGAGGTACTTGACGTTGCCGTCGAGAGCCATCTGCAGCTGCCGCAACGCCGCGCCAGCACTGAGCAACTCTGGCGCGTTCGCATAGGTCGACAAGCGAATCAGGGCCCCGATCAACTCCGCGGCGACAGCGTCGCGAACGTTGCCCCGAAGCCAATCGGCCAACGTCATCGATTCAAAGTCAGACGCATCGACCCGCGGCAGCGTCGCCAACAAGCGCGCCGTCTCCAGCTTTCCCGCGACCCCAAGCAGATCGGTTGTCAGCAGCGAAATGAATCCGCCGGGCAGCGTATGCGTCTTGCCGGCGCGAACAGCGAAGCCACCGCTCGCACTGGGCACGCCGCCCGGCACATTGACGCCGAGCTTGTCGAGCACGCGCATGCCCGCGCCGGTGCGGTAGAGGGCGTGCGGACCCAGATTGAATTGATACCCCGCCTCGCTCTGCGTGCCGCCGCGGCCACCGAAGCGGGGCGACTTTTCGAGGACCACAACGCTCCGACCCGCCTCGTTCAAGAGGGCTGCGGTCGCCAACCCCCCAATGCCACCTCCAACGATCGCAATGTCTACCTGCGCTTGTGTTCTCTTCATCCTACCATTCTCCCGTCTTTGGCAGTGTACACGTCTCAGCAAACCATAAGGTTACATCGAATTCAGTCTGCAGCGGATCCAACCACAGCCGACGATCGTTCCCCAGGCTGCATCGAGGGCTTTCGCGGACACCCCACAGGAGCTAAGACAGCCTTCTTGGATCTCTACGACGCAGCGATTCTGATCGGCGGCGGACTTTTCGCCGGAATCTTCAACACGCTAGCAGGCGGGGGCTCCCTCGTCTCAGTGCCTCTCCTCGTCCTGATCGGACTGCCCGGCACCGTCGCCAACGGCACCAACCGGGTTGGCATCTTCGCCCAGAGTGCCGCGGCCGCATGGCGCTTTCGTGCCGACGGTGTTTCCGGCGTACGGCAGGGACTGCGATTGCTGGTGCCGATCGCTCTCGGCGCGGCCATCGGCGCCAGCCTCATTTCGCAAGTGGCGGACGACACCTTCGAGTGGCTATTCGGCCTCGTAATGATCGCGCTCCTGCCCCCGATCCTGCTGCGCCCAAAGCCGGCTACCGTCGGCGAAACACACTGGTCGCCGACAACGACATTCGCCGTATTCTTCGCGATCGGAGTGTACGGCGGAGCGTTCCAAGCTGGCGTCGGGATCGCCCTGGTACTGGCGCTCGCGCACAGCGGCTACGATCTCGTCAAAGCCAACAGCATCAAGGTCGTCGTCAACGCGATCCTGACCGCGGCCGCCGTACCTGTATTCCTCGCACAGGGGCAGATCGAGTGGCTCCCAGCCCTGGCACTCGCCATCGGGTTCGCCGGCGGCGGCACCATCGGCGCCCGCCTCGCCGTGCGCGGCGGCGAAAAGATCGTCCGCCCCGTCCTGGTCATATCAGTGCTAGCGCTCGCCGGTCGCATGCTCGGGATCTACTGAAGCAGGTGGGTACGCAACCCTGGTGAACCAAACCCTCCGGGTAGTGATCCGCTACGCGGCTCGGACGGAGCCTCGCCCTCCATTTTTCTCGACACAATCCACCAACATCAACAACGAGCGGAGCGAGCACCACCCTCAGCCTTAGCCTCGAGCCCAGCGTTAGCAGTCCGTTGAAAAACAGGCGCCGTAGCGAGGGTGAGGGATTTTTCGCCAATTCGAGGCGCCGAACCGGAGGCAAATCGCTTGATTTTGTTGAGGATTCGGCAACGTAGAAGTGGCGGAAAAGCGCCACCCGCAGTAGGTGTCCTGTTTTTCAACGGGCTGTTGGCCTTTCTTCTCGATTAGCGTTCACCAGCGGTTTGGTTCCGGCCATCGACCGTATCTGTGGACATCTGCGGACCAACCACAAGGCGCTGCCAGGCGCCTCATGTCCTCGGCTCAGTAAACAATGACGCTGCGATTCACCTCACCAGCCTTCATTGCGTCGAATGCCGCGTTGATGTCGTCGAGCTTGATCGTTCTAGAAATCAACTCGTCGATCTTCAGACGGTGGTTCATATACAGGTCGATCATCCGCGGCATGTCGCGCTCGAGGTTGGCCGAACCGTAGAGCGAACCGATCAAAGACTTCTCTTCCAACGGCAAGGACATCCCCGGCACTGTTACCTGCTGGTCAAAGCCGGGCACTCCGACAACAACCGCAGAACCACCGCGTTTCACCGAGTTGAAGGCTTGCGTAATCACCGCCGGCACGCCGATCACTTCGAACGCGTAATCCACACCGAGCCCACCGGTTGCTTCACGGATCGCCTGGGTTGCATCGACATTCTTGCCGTTGATCGTGTGCGTCGCGCCAAACACCTTGGCCTGCTCGAGCTTGGAGTCGAGCAAATCGACGGCGATGATCGTCGTTGCCCCAGTCAATGCCGCGCCTTGGATGACATTGAGCCCGACGCCACCACAACCAAACACGGCGACGGTTTGCCCCGGTTCGATCTTCACGGTGTTGATGGCTGCCCCCACACCCGTCATGACGCCACAGCCGACCAAGCAGGCACGATCGAGTGGGATATCGTCACGAATCTTGATTGCCGCCGTCTCGCGCACCACCGTCTTCTCGGCGAAACAGCCAACGCCCGCCATCTTGCCAATGCCGACCCCGTCCTTTTCGAAGACGTTGTCAGCGCCGGTCATCGCCATTTCGAACCCGGTCGGACAGAGATGATTCTTCCCCGACTTGCAGTAGTGGCACTTGCCGCAGTTCTGCACCCAAGCCAAGAGCACGTGATCACCCGGCGCGAGATTCTTCACAGCGCTGCCGACCTCCTCGACGATACCGGCTCCTTCGTGCCCCAGCACCGCCGGCGGTGGCACCGGGATCTTACCCTCGATGACCGACAGGTCGGAGTGACAAACGCCAGCCGCCGTGACCTTGACCAGCACCTCGTCTTCACGAGGTGCTTTCAACTCAACTTCTTCTATCGACAGCGGCTCGTTAAAAGCGCGCATCACAGCAGCTTTGACCATCGTTTCCTCCTGCTCTCTAGTCGTGAACCACTCGTCGTACGACGAACCCCCTCGACCGGTCAATCCACAATGGCCAAGCATCACACAAATGTTTCGGGCCCGAATTGAACCACCCAACCCAGCATGGTCTTGTAGTGGGATGGCACTGACTTTCGACCTGACACTGGCTGCAAAGAAACTCCTAGCCGCGACTGCCCTCGGCTCCGTCACCATCCTCGCCTCTTGCGCCTACGCAGAGAAGGATGGGCAACACCAGTATGAAGCCGGCCGCGCGACCAGTCATCGCTCGTTTGCCGATGTCGCCAAGTGGAGCAGCGTGTTCGACGACCCCAAACGCGCGGAATGGCAGAAGCCCGCAGAGATGGTTGCGGCTCTCAACTTGAAACGCGGGCAAACTGTTGCCGACTTGGGGGCCGGAACCGGCTACTTCCTACGCCACCTCTGCAATGCGATCGGCGACCACGGCACCGTGTTCGCCGTCGACGTCGAGGCGTCTCTCGTCGCGCACCTCCGAACCCGTGCCGATCAGGAAGAGCTCGAACAGGTCGTCCCCGTCCTCGCCTCGTTCGATCGGCCACGACTGCCACCCGGACGGACCGATCTGGTACTCATCGTCGATACCTTCCACCATCTCGACCACCGCCCGCACTATCTCGAAAAACTCAAACAGGCGCTCACCCCACTGGGGCGGGTCGCGATCGTAGACTGGCTCAAAAAGCCACTTCCAGAAGGGCCGCCACCCGATCACAAGATCGAACGCTCCAAAGTCGTCACCGAGATGACGGCGGCTGGATTCGAGCTCGTCGACAGCCCTGATATCCTGCCCTACCAGTACTTTCTGATTTTCAGGAAAGCAGAAGCACGCACTTGGGGCGCCACCGGCGGCGGCCTCCAAGGTCAACACTAGAAGGGTCAACACGAAGTGCAGCCCACGGAATCTGAAATCGAGCTCGTCATTCTCGACTGCGACGGCGTCCTCTTCGACTCGCGCCCGGCGAACGTCGCATTTCACAACGCGGTCATGAAGGAGCTGGGGCAGGCTCCACTCGACACCGCCGGCGAAGATCTCGGCCACTACATGGCGGCCGGACAACTCTACGACCACTTGTTCGGTACGAGCACCGAACTCCGGCTCGAGGCAAAACGCGTCGCCCGGGCGATGGACTATGGACCGTTCTACGAGTTCATGAAGCCAGTACCAGCCCTCATCGAGACGCTCGAGACACTCGTCCTCAGCCACAAACTGGCGATGGCATCGAACCGCTCCCGCACCGCACACGGCGTTGCCGAACGCTTCGACCTCCAACGCTACTTCAGCCTCGTTGTCGGCACACGCGAAGTCGAAAGGCCCAAGCCGGCGCCCGACATGCTCGAGCTTTGCATGCAGAAGGTCGGTGTCTCCAAGCAAGCAACGGTGTTCGTCGGCGATGCCATCACCGACCGCGATGCCGCTGACGCAGCCGGCATCGACTTTATCGGTGTCGGCCCAGCCGCTTCGGTCGCGGACCCCATCAGCGAATTGCGCGAACTACCGGCAAGGCTGGCGGCCGACCGCTAAAGCCGAAGCCCGCGCTTTACACCCATAGGTCGTCGAAACGCTGCATTACGCGTGGGATCACACTCTCGTAGCCTTCGCCTTCGATCTTAGGCCCGACCAACTCGATATCGTACCAACCACGAAATCCAGACTCGGCAAGGGCACGGCAGATCCGTCGCAATGGCACGTCGCCATCCCCGATCACCACACGATCCGACACACAGTTCGTGCCGAGCTTGACGTCACTGATCTGCACCAGCGCGATCTGCTCGGTGCGGTACCGGATGTTCTTGTAAAGGCGACGCTCTCCCCACGCCTCGTGGGTTTCGAGCACTACACCAAGCGACGGGGAACGAATCTCGCTGACAAAATCGAGAGCCTCGTCGAAAGTGCGCAGGAACGAGAGCTCTGCCTGCAAGGGATTGGCTGTCTCGACGGCCAAGCGAACCCGCGAAGCCTGCGCCGCCGGTAGTAACTTTTCCAGCAGCATTCGTGCGCGCTGCGCAGACTCTTCCCACGACAGCTGCACAGCATTGCCGGGCATAATCATCAAACAATCGGCGCCAATCTCCGAGGCAAGCTCAATGTGACGCCGCGTGCGCTCAAGCGCTTCGGCCTCGCCCTGTACGTCTCCGAGCGGGAATGCGCCCGATGAGGTCAAGCACGAGACTCGCAGGCCACTGTCGCGCAACAACAGAACAGCTCGCCCAAAGCCGCACTCTTCGAGTTTGGCCACAGAAACGCCAACGCAGGTTACCCCAACGCCGACGTAGTACTCGAGGTCGCGCTCGAAGGACCATCGGATGGTCGAGATTTGATTGACCGAGAACCGTCGCACCTGGACGCGACTAACACGCTCGAGGGGTGGGCTGCTAGTCCGAGATCAAGATCCACGACTCAAATCCGGACATCGAGCCGGTGCGGGTTCTGAGCTTTCATCGCCGATCAACGCGACAGGGGACCGCCCCGTTCGACGAGACGGTCCCCTGAGATTGAAAATATCCTAACCGTGCGGCCAGGCTAGTCGAGTCCTAGTTGCCGCACGGCGTCGTTCCACATGCGGCTGACCAGAACCGGAGTAGGATCGTCAGATCCGCCCGATTCACGGTCCCGTCACTGTTCAGATCGCCGATACAGTCGCCGCTCTCACACGGTCCCCAATTCGACAACAGCAAGAGCAAGTCCGCGGTGTTGACGATGCCGTCGCCGTTTAGATCGGGACAACAAGGTCCCCATCGACGCAGCAAACGCGCCAAATCTTGCTCGTCGACCACACCATCGCTGTTTAGATCCTCCGGACAATCCGAATCACACTGTCCCCAAGCCGCCAATAGCTGCGACAGATCCTGAAAGTTGACGACACTGTCGGCATTGAAGTCGCCAGGGCAACACGGTCCCCAGTTCGAGATCAAGGCATCGAGGTCGAGCCGATCGACGACGCCATCTCCGTTGAAGTCGGCCGGGCAATCCTCGCCTTCGCAAGGTCCCCAACTGGACAACAACACGACGAGGTCAGAGACCCCGACACTTCCGTTACCCTCGAGATCCCACGGACAGCATTTCGCGACACACCCCGCCGCACGCAAGCGGCGCATCTCGGTGCGCTCGTCCGTACCGATCAGTCCACGGCGGTCGCGCCGGTTCCTGACTCCGTCGATCTCGTTCGCATCCTTTACAGGCGGCAGCACCTCTTTGACTTGTGCAGCATTGTCGCGCACGGCCGCTGCATCGTCACTCGCAGCCACCACCGGACCACTCCAAACCGCTGTCGCAACGACGGCGGCCAACAACACCCTCTTCCAAATCCTCACCATGCAACATCTCCTTTCGAGTCAAGGTTCGTTTGACACCCCTACTCGTTCGGATGTGAGGAAGATCCGTGCCAGGACGAAAACTCTCGTACGGCATGTCTACTACAATCGACACGCGCTCGTTGTTTCGCGGTCGATCGCGAATCAGCGTTCGCGCTTGACCGCGCCGCGGCGCGCGTCTGGTGGGCGGCTGCGCGGAAGCTGGCCGAGCACGCCACCGTCGCGCTGCCACAACCGCACCACTCCATCTAGGCTCGCCGAGACGACATGGCCACCTGCCTCGATGTCCACCGCCGTTACCGCGCGGCCATGCTTGCGCAACACTTGCGCAGGCGCGTCGCCATCCAACTCGTGCAAACGCGCTGTGCCGTCCAGCCCCGCCGAAGCGAACCAATTCTCATCCGGCGCCATTGCCAACGCCCGTACGTGATGGCCATCGTGAATCTCACCCCAATGCCGCACCAATCCCCCATCGATGCGCCAGCGGCTGAAACCTCCTTCAAAATCGCTCGCGATGAAAGTCTTGCCATCGGGCAGGAACGCAATCGAGCGGTCCCAGCCCCACTGCACATCCCAGCGCACGAGATTCGGCAACATCTTTGCGTAACGACGGTTGGCCTCTCGATAACTCACCAGCGGCTCGACCTTTGCACCGATCCTCCAACCTCGGAGCAGCGTATCGGCTCCCTCGGAGACCAAGACGGTTCCATCCGGCGAGAAGGCCACCGCCAACACCAACCCGTCGTGTGCCAGCTCCCGACGCAGGGCGAGCGTACCGTCGTGACGCCAGAAATGGAGCCCCCCAGCGTCGCTCCCCGACACCAAGAGGTCCCCGAAGGCGGCGACAGCATGGACGACCTGACCCTCTGAATCGCGCCGCCACAACAACTCGCCGCGCCGTGACCAAAGGGCCACCTTGCCATCCAGCTGTCCGACGAAGAGAGCCTCGCCGCCAGCCGAGAAACACACGCTTCGCGCCGCCGCCGGCAGGATCCGAGTTCTCACATACGACGAGTCCGCAGCGCGCTCCCAGAGCTGCAGGTCTCCATCGCGCTCCATCACCAACAACCGGCCTTCACCGGTCGGATCAAATAGCACGCGGCGCGGATGGACCGTCCCTGGCAGTCGCCGAGTCAGAGTCGGAACCGCATCGGGCGGTGCGGTCGGCAACACCA
Organism: Deltaproteobacteria bacterium; assembly: GCA_029262455.1. Classification (GTDB taxonomy): domain Bacteria; phylum Desulfobacterota; class Binatia; order HRBIN30; family CADEER01; genus CADEER01. The sequence continues at coordinate 123,874 of JAJCZJ010000094.1, forward strand.
CCGGTGCCGGGGCTACGTTCGCATTTCCGGTATTGCCGCGGTTACAACTTCCCGTACTCATTACAACGAGCGCCACTGCGACGAGAGTCAGCCGTTCGCGAGACATCAATTCAGCCGGCCGTGACCGCCGCCTCACTCGTAGCGCAGCACATCGACCGGAGCGAGTCGCGCCGCTTGATGAGCCGGGTAAAGCGTCGCCAGCAGGCTGATCGTAAACGCCGAGCCAGCAACCAAGACGAAGTACCGTCCGTAGATCCGAACCGGAACCGTAGCGACGTAGAAGACATCCTCGGGAAGATCGATAAAGTGATAGTGCCGCAACGCGTAGCAACCGAGGTAGCCGAGCACGGTCCCGACCGCTGTCCCCGCTACCCCGATCACCAGTCCTTTGGCGATAAAAATGCGCCGAATCGATTTCGCCGTCGCACCCATCGAACGCAAAATCGCCACGTCCTTGCGCTTCTCTGTCACCACCATGATCAGCGTCGCGAGGATCGTGAAGGCAGCCACCAACACAATCAGCAACAGAACGATAAAGTAGACTGTCTTCTGCAGCCGCAACGCCGCAAAGAGGTTCTCGTTGCTCTGCATCCAGTCGCGCACACGGTACGGGAAACCTATGGACTCCCTGATATTCTCAGCAATCGTCGGCGCCGCCTCGAGATCGTCCACTTTCACTTCGATACTGCTCACGCCCTCACTCATGCCAAAGAGCTTCTGTGCCTCGGCTAAAGACAGGTAGGCAACGGCTTTGTCGTATTCCGGCATACCCGAATCGAACAATCCCGCCACCGCCAGCCGCCGCATTCGCGGCACACCGGAACCAGCCCCGGGCGCTACCGGGATGGCTGCACTGACCGCCTCACCGACCTCAACACGCAACTCGTCGGCTAGACGTTTTCCAAGGAAGATCCCCGGCAATCGCGCTACCACGCCGCGGCCATCGGACAACGGGACCGCATAGCTCCGTCCCAGCTGCGCAAAGTCCCCCGCCACGACATGACGGCCCAGGTCGCGGTCCAAACCAGCCTCGACGCCGCGGACAAACACGCCTGCGACCCGGTCACGGTTCGACAACATCAGATTGCCGTAGACGTACGCCGCCGCACTAGTAACACCATCAATCGCGTGGAGTTCCGCAACCAACTTCTCTGGCTCTTCGATTGAACCGAATTGGTGCATGACCAAGACATGCGGATTGAACCCAACGATTCGGTCGCGCAGATCCTCCTCGAACCCAGTCATCACACCCAGGACGATGTCGAGCGTCATGACTCCGATCGCAATACCAATCCCAGAGAAAAGCGTCAGCAGCGAAACAAATGCTTCACTGCGCTTCGCCCGCAAGTAACGCAATCCAATGAACAGTTCGTACGGCATCGCTTATAACGCTCGAAAAACACCAACGGCCAGCATCACGAAACCCAAAACCCCTGCTGGCGCCCCAACCGCTCCGAGAATCCTCGGAACGATAGGACGATCGACATACTCATCACGAACGTCCTGCAGCCAATTGATCGTATCCTTGGCGGCAATCGCAATCGACGAAAACACCAGGGCCGCAGCCGCCATCAGCTCGTTGTCGGCCGACAATGCCGAGAGGCGGACAGCGAAAACCAAGCCCAACAACATTGCACCCTGCATGTAGGGGCCGACGTGAGCCATCACCAAATAGCGATGCGCATATTCACGGCGCTGTCTCGCGACCGCAAAAAACAGCCCGGTGACATAACCGTACCCGAGGTTGAGCATCCCGCCGACGATAAGGACCCGCTCCGCGTCACTCATGTAGCACCACCCAAAACATCGTTCATTGCCACGTGCCCAGGCAACGCCGCGAGGTCAGCCAACCAACGACGAACCTCAGCATAAGGAGAGAGATCAAACCCCCCTTCGTCGGCGACATGGGTATAAGCGTAGAGCGCAATGTCGGCGATCGAAAGTTTCTCTCCGACCAGGAATTTCTTCCCATCGAGATGTCCGTCCAGAACAGCGAGGGCATCGAGCCCAGGTTGTCGTCGGCGATCGAGATCAGCCCGCAAGGCGTCGGTCATCTCTCGATGCTGCAACAAAAACCGAGACGTAGCGATATAGGGCTCGTGGCTGTACTGCTCGAAGAACATCCACTGCAGTACCCGCGCCACCGCGACGCGCCCCTCCGGCATCAGCTCTGTACCTGAAGCCAAGTAGAAAAGAATCGCGTTGGATTCGGCGAGATGGGTACCGTCCTCCAGCTCCAGCACAGGGATTCGCCCATTGGGGTTTTTCTTCAAGAACTCGGCCGTGCGCGAGCCACCCTTCAGAATATCGACCTCGGTATACTCGTAGTCGACACCCAAGTGGGCCAGCGCCAGTCGCACCTTGTAGCCGTTGCCGGAAAAGACCGCATCATAAAGGCGTAGCATCTTCACTCTCCGACCAGATTGTCCGTCGTTTCGCCGGCTGCATTGGGGTACGATGGGAACTTCACCAACCCTCTGCTATCAGTTCCGTAGCCCCAGAACCAAGATGCTGAACTCCACGATTGCATGGTTCGCGACGAATTCCGTCGCGTCCAACCTCCTTCTCGCCATGCTGGTAATCGGCGGGCTGGTGACCGCCCCCTCGGTGACCCTCGAAGCCTTCCCCGAGCTGACGATGGGTATCATCACCGTGCGGGTAGAGTACCCTGGCGCGGCACCAGCCGAAGTCGAAGAAGGTCTGACCGTGAGAGTCGAGGAGGAGCTCTTCGGACTCGAAGGCATCAAGAGAATCCGCTCTGAATCCTCGGAAGGACTTAGCACCGTAACCGCCGAGCTGACCACCGAAGCAGACGAAGATCGCGTACTCGACGAGATCAAGACGCGCGTCGATTCCATCGACACGTTTCCCGACCAGGCCGAAAAGCCGCTGGTGGAGCTCGTAGTCGGGCGCCTACAGCTTCTGACCGTTGCCGTCTCGGGACATACGGACGAGAAGACTCTCAAGATCCTCGGCCAGCGCGTTCGCGACGACATTGCTGCGCTTCCCGGGGTCAACCATGTCGTCCTCGCAAGTGTTCGACCCTACGAAATCTCGATCGAGGTCTCCGAAGCAGCCCTAAGGCGCTACGGCCTTACGATCGACGACATCGCCGACGCTGTTCGGCAGTCTTCGATCGATCTCCCCGGCGGCGCCATCAAGAGCATCGATGGCGAGATCTTGTTGAGGACCAAAGGCCAGGCCTATCGCGGAGACGATTTCGCAAAAATCCCGATCGTTTCACGACGCGATGGGACCCGCCTGACGATCGGCGATGTCGCACGGGTCGACGACGGTTTTGCCGAAACCGACCAGACCGCACGCTTCGACGACGCCCCCGCCGTCATGGTGCAAGTGTTCCGAACCGGCGACCAAAGCGCGCTGCAACTTTCCGAGCAGATCCACACCTACCTAGACTCCGCACGCCCACGGCTCCCCGATGGCATCGAGCTGACCGTTTGGCTGAACGACGCCGACATGCTGCGCACCCGGCTCGACACCCTCCTGCGCAACGGACGCGGCGGCCTGATCCTGATTCTCGTGGTCTTGGCCTTGTTCCTGAAGTTGCGTGTCGCACTTTGGGTGCTGGTCGGCGTTCCGGTTTCCTTCATCGCCACACTCGCTCTCATGCCGAGCTTGGGTGTTTCGATCAACGTCATCTCCCTGTTTGCCTTCATCCTGGTGCTCGGCGTGCTCGTCGATGACGCGATCGTGATCGGTGAGAACATTTACGCGCAGCAACGGCTAGGAGGCGACAAGCTCGAGCGTGCCATCCAAGGCACCCAGGAAGTCGCTACCCCGGTCATCTTCGGCGTGCTCACAAGTATGGCGGCTTTCGCGCCGTTGCTCTTCGTGCCCGGTACGATGGGAAAGTTCATGCGCGTCGTCCCGCTTTGCGTGATCACAGCGCTGTTTTTCTCGATCATCAAATCGATCCTGATCTTACCCTCACACCTGGCGCACGGCGTCACCGATCAAGCCCCGACCCGACGAATTCCAAAACTATGGCAGTCCCTTCAACAGTACGTCGACAGTGCTCTCCAACGTGTCATTGAGAGGGGGTACGTGCCCACTCTCGAGCGAGCCCTCGATTGGCGCTACCTGACGATCTCAATCGGCGTCGCCGGATTAATCGTCAGCGTCGGCCTGATCGCCGGGGGCTGGCTCAAGTTCTACTTCAACCATCCCATCGAAGCCGACAACGTCGTCGCCTACGTCACGATGCCCGAGGGGACATCGGTCGAACAGACAGCCATTGCAGTGGCCCAGCTGGAGAAAGGGGCCCTCGACCTTTCCAGGGTGATGCAAGAGGAGGAAGGGAAGCCGGTCATCGCCCACACACTGACTTCAATCGGCGAGCAACCCTACCGCACCAGACAGAGTGGCGGCGGACAGATCGTGTTCTACTCGTCGCCCAACATCGGGGAGGTCAACATCGAGCTCGCTCCTTCGGCTGAGCGTGAAGCACGCGCCGGCGAGATCGCGCAGCGTTGGCGCGATCGGGTCGGCACCATCCCCGACGCTGTCGAGCTCATCTATTCGTCCGAGCTGATCAATACCGGCGACGCCATCAACATCCAACTGAGCAGCAGCAACATGAGCGATCTGCGTGGCGCTGCCGCAATGCTGAAGCGCAGTTTGGCGGAGTTCCCAGGAGTAATCGACATCGCCGACTCGTTTCGCAGCGGCAAGCGGGAGTGGAAAGTGTCGCTGCGACCCGGCGCGGAAGCAATGGGCTTCACGGTGGAAGATCTCGGGCGGCAGATTCGCCAAGCGTTCTATGGAGAGGAAGCACAGCGTATCCAACGCGGCCGCGACGACGTCCGTGTGATGGTCCGATACCCTACCGCAAATCGACGCTCGCTGGGCGATATCGAGAACATGAACCTCCGCCGAGCCAACGGCCGCTCGATGCCGTTTCGGCAGGTTGCATCGGTCGAAGAGAGTATCGGCTTTGCCACCATCCGACGCACCGACCGGCGACGCATTATCAACGTCGTCGCCGACGTCAACCGCAGTCTTACGAATGCAAACGACGTGGTTGCCGATCTCGAGAAAGACGCCCTGCCCCGTCTGGCCTCGGCATTTCCAGGACTTGCCTACTCGTTCGAAGGCGAGCAACGCGAACAGGCCGACGTCTTGGATGCCATGGGACGCGGATTCATGATCGCGATCTTTGCCATCTACTCGCTGCTCGCCGTGCCCCTGCGATCCTACTTGCAGCCGATGCTGATCATGACGGCGATTCCGTTTGGCCTGATCGGAGCCATCTGGGGCCACCTTCTCATGGGCGCCGACATGAGCATGTTCTCTCTCATGGGCGGTGTCGCGCTCGCCGGCATCGTCGTCAACGACAGTCTCGTGTTGGTTGACTTCATCAATCAGGCGCGGCGCAAAGGAACTTCGCTCGCACGAGCGGTGCGCAGCGCCGGAGTCGCACGCTTTCGCGCCATCTTGCTGACCTCCCTGACCACCTTCGCAGGCCTTCTCCCCCTAATCCTCGAGGACAGTGTCGATGCTCGATTCCTGCAGCCAATGGCGATCTCACTGGCGTTTGGAGTCTTGTTTTCCGGCGCAGTTTCTCTCTTGGTGTTGCCGTGCAGCTACCTGATTCTCGAGGACATCATCGGCACGGCGCGCGGTCTCTTCGGTAAGAACGCCAATCCAGATCACGGTGGCGAGGCGGTGCGGACATGAAGGGCGCAATTGCCTGGTTTGCGGCGAATCCGGTCGCCGCCAACCTTCTGCTGATCCTGATCGTCATGGGCGGTGCCGTGACGATCCCCGGGATTCGCCGCGAGGTGCTTCCCGAGATCTCCGTAGACGCAATTTCGATCAGTATCGAGTACCAGGGGGCGGCACCCGCAGAAGTCGAATCGGCCATCTGTATCCGCGTCGAGGAACAACTCCAAGGCGTCGACGGAGTCAAACGCGTCACCTCCACCGCGCGCGAAGGAATCGGCATCACCGTCGCCGAATTGAGCTTGCACGCCGACACGCGCCGCGTGCTCGACGACGTCAAAGCGCGTATCGACGCGATCGACACGTTCCCAGCCGAGACCGAGAAGCCGGAAGTCCGCCACATCACAATCGCCGAACGGGTCATCGAAGCCGCTGTCCACGGCGACACCGACGAGAAGAGCTTGGCAAAAATCGGGCGACGGCTGCGCGATGAAATCGCTGCGCTGCCAGGTGTCACCCGCGTCGATATCAAGAACGCCCCGGACTACGAAATTTCGATCGAGCTTTCCGAGACCGCGTTGCAGCGCCACGGTCTTACCTTCGACAGCGTCGCCGCAGCTATACGAAAATCATCGGTCGATCTGCCCGGCGGCTCGATCAAGACGGCGGCAGGCGAAGTCTTGTTGCGCACCAAGGGGCAGGCCTACCTGGCCGCCGACTTCGCAAGGATTCCGATCCTGATTCGACCCGATGGAACACGACTCTTGTTGGGAGATGTCGCCGGCGTCATCGACGGCTTCGCCGAGGTCGACTATTCCGCACGCTTCAACGGCCAGCCCGCCGTCGTCATCCGCACATTCCGCATCGGCCAACAGAACGCCCTCGAGATCGCCCGGCTGGTCGACGAGTACGCCACCGATCAGAACCGTCGCCTGCCCCAGGGGGTTCGAATCACGACTTGGTACAACCGCACCAAGCTCTTGAGCAGCCGGCTCGACACACTCCTCGACAACGGCCGCACCGGTTTTGTATTCGTGCTGATCGTCCTGGCACTCTTTCTTCGTCTCCGTGTCGCCTTCTGGATCATCTTCGGGCTGCCGTTGTGCTTCCTCGGGACTCTCTGGCTCATGCCCACGTTCGGCGTCTCCATCAACTCGAATTCGATGTTCGCGTTCATCTTGGTTCTCGGCATTCTCGTAGACGACGCGATCGTCGTTGGCGAAAACATCTTCACCCACCAGAAGCGTGGTGGGTGGACCGTGCAGGCGGCCATCGAAGGCGCTCAGGAAGTAGCGGTTCCGGTGATCTTCGGTGTCCTTACGACCGCCGTAGCTTTCGCACCAATTCTTCTCGCACCCGGCACCATGGGCCGCTTGATGCAACCTGTTCCGATCTGTGTACTCCTCGCCCTCGCGTTTTCGTTGCTCGAGGCGATGTTCATCTTGCCGGCCCATCTCGCCCACGGCGGTGACGACGGACCGGAGCACGCGCGCTTTCGGTTCCAGCGTGTTTGGCGACGAATCCAGACGTCGATCGACAGCGGCCTCAAGAGGTTTATCGAGAACGGATATCGGCCCGCCCTCGATCGATGCATCGACTGGCGGTATACGACCTTGGCAACGGCATTCGCCGGGCTCGTGCTGACGATTGGATTGTTCGCCGGAGGTCGCTTACCGTTCTCCTTCATCCCCAAGATCGGAGGCGGACAAGCCATCGGAGTCGTCGAGCTCCCAGTCGGTACTCCCGCACGCATCACTTCAGAGGTCCTGCGCACACTCGAGCAGAGCGCGACGAAAGCGATCGCTGAACTGAGCGAGGAGCACGGCGACACGCTGCTCCAACACATGTATACGGCGGTTGGCGAAGTGCGCTGGGGCGACGGCCAAAGCTCGGTAGCTGGCGGACCGACGACTGGATCGCATGTTGGCGAGGTCGTACTCGATCTGGTCGAAGAAGAAGACCGCAGCGTATCCGCCCAGACTGTTATCGAGCGGTGGCGCGAGATCACCGGCACGATTCCCGACGTCGCGCTGAAGTTCACGGCGGAACTAATATCGACCGGTGAACCGATCAACATCGAGCTCAAGGGCACCGATCTGGCGCGTCTCCAAGTTGCCGCCGAGCAACTCAAAGAAGAGCTCGCGACTTACCCCGGGATTGTCGACATCTCCGACTCCTTCCGCGGCGGCAAGCGCGAATTGCAGATCGACCTGCTGCCCACCGCTGAACCGCTCGGCCTGTCGCTCGCCGACCTCGGGCGACAAGTACGGCAGGCTTTCTACGGCGAAGAGATCCAGCGTGTGCAACGCGAGCGCGACGATGTTCGTGTCATGTTGCGCTACCCGCGCTCGCGGCGCGAGACGGTCACGGGCGTCGAGAACATGTATATTCGCACCCCGGCCGGCGACGAGGTCCCATTCCGCACCGTCGCCCGGGTTCGCCAGGGAGAAGGTTTCGCAACCATCGCGCGCACGGACCGGCGGCGGACGGTCAATGTCATTGGCGACGTCAACATCGATACGGCAAACGCCAACGAAATTCTGCGAGACTTGGAGCGCTCCTTCCTCCCCCAGTTGAGCAGCAAATTTCCCGGCGTCGAGTACTCCCTAGAGGGCGAGCAGCGCGAACAAAACGACAGTCTCGGTGCGATGGGCCGCGGCGCGGCCATGGCGCTCCTCGGGATCTACGCGCTCTTGGCGATTCCGTTGCGATCGTACTTGCAGCCCCTCCTGATCATGCTGGCAATCCCGTTCGGCTTGATCGGCGCGATCATCGGGCATGTCATTGTCGGCGACATTCTCAGCATGTCCTCCATCATGGGAATGGTGGCTGTCGCTGGCGTGGTCGTAAACGATTCGTTGGTTTTGGTCTCCTATGTCAATCTGCAGCGCGACCGAGGCACCGTGATCGCAACAGCAATCCGCGAGGCAGGGGCAGCGCGCTTTCGCCCAATCATGTTGACGTCGATCACCACGTTCGTCGGTTTGCTACCGGTTCTAACCGACCAAGGTTTCGAGTCCGCGCTGCTCAGACCGATGGCGGTTTCCCTGGCCTTCGGCGTTCTGCTCGCAACCTTTGTCACACTATTCCTGGTCCCCTCTGCGTACGCCATCCTCGAAGACTTGATGGGACTCAGAAGCGACACCACTGCCGAGACGGCGCCGCTGCGAGCCGACTAGCGGCCCACTGCGACATCCGGTGGCGACGATCCGAACTTTTCAATCACCCGGTCGAGAGGAATTGCGGCAGTGAAAAACACGATCGGCGGCATGCCGCGAACCTCCTTCTTTTGTTCTGTCACCGTAGCTTCCGGATCGATGCTTCTGGCAATCTCGAGTAGTTCTTCTTGCTTGTGGCGCCTCTCGATAGAGAGAAGAACGATCTCGTCTGTGCCCGGAGCCACTTCGGCAAGTACCTCCGCGCCCCAATCCTCAGGCCCCACCCGCGTACTTGCGGCTTGTTGGTAAGTTCCGCGCGCCAATAAAGGGGTGCCAGGGGTCCCTTCCGACCAAGGCGATGGAAGCGCACTATCGTTCTCGAGAATCCGCTGCGAAAAGCAGGGCCGTCTTACCGGGCCCACATAGCCGTATCCGGCTCTCATGAACTCAGTATTTCCCGTCGAAGGATAGAGCAAAAATTCAAACGATGGCGTGTCACCAATCCGGGCCTCAATGACGAAATATTTTCTGTCGCAGCGCGGCTCGATGTACTCGGCGATAGCGCGATGGAGAAGTCCGTACTTGTGCCCCCAACCCTCGGCGAGAAACTGGTAGTTCAGCGACGTCCAAACAAACGCCGCCGTCACCGCACCGCATCCGATGAAAGCGATCACAGCATAGCCGCCACCGATCACGGCCGAGACTCGGCGAACCACCCAGTCCAAGGCATCCGCCGCGATCAAGTGAAACATCGGCAAGGCGAGTAACAGCCGTCGCGGCGACGGCCACGAGACCAGTCCGGGGAGAAGTCCTAGGAAAATCCACACCCCAGCCATAGCCGCCAGAATCCGGGGTTTGCGGAACAACATGAAGACCGAGCCGATGATCACCAGCTGGGCCTCGGGTTGCAAAAGGACTGGGCCCCGGTAGGTCGCAATCATGCTTGCGGCGCGAATCATGAGGTAGCCGTAGGCTACGGAAATGCGCTCGCCGAGATAGGAGACGACCGAAATTTCCTGATCGTTGCCCTGAGCGGATTGCAGCAACCCGGCCTCGCGATGAAGAGCCGAAGACGCTCCAGATTCGACCAGGTGATACCAGGTCGGACCCGATCCGATCAGCAGAAAGATCCCCCAGACAGAGACCGCACTCACGGCCCATCGCCACCCAACGGTGCGGCCACGGGCGAGGATCGCGACCGTGACGAAAACGGCGAACACCGGAGCAAAGAACTTGCTATTAAAATACGTCGAGGCACTCAGTCCACAGAGCAGCCCGCTGACCAACAGCACCGACAGCCGCCGAGACTGCCACCCCGCGATCAACAGATATAGTCCGGGCAGTAGGTACAGGTTGGAGAACAAGGGAGAGTGACCGGTGCGCGAGTACTCAATCTCCATCGGTGAAAAAGCCGCAAAGATCGCGGCGCACCAGGCAACGGTTGGGTTGAACAACCGACGACCAATGCCCGCGACCGAGATCACCGTCGCCATCCCACTCAAGACGCCAGTCATCCGCAGGGTAACCACGCTGACGCCGAAGACCTTGAGCAGACCGGCTATCGTGTAGTGGGTGAGGTAGTCGCGATTGACGAGAGTCGGCCTAAACGGCGTGCCTTCGAGTACGGCAATCGCCAGCGTGCCGTTTCGAGCTTCGTCATTGTTGAGCCCGGGCGGCAACGAGTCGAGGTACAGAACACGAGCCACAGCCGCCGCGCCAAACACCACCGCGCCGACCACGTACTCCCACCGCGCCAGCGGCTTGTACCCGATGGACGGAGGATCTCCACCGGCGACGAGTCGAGCCCCTAGGGCCAGCGCGATCGACACGCCGAGAGCCAGGAGAGAGCTATTTGCGATTCGCTCGGGATCGCCAATGAACACGCGTTCCCACATGAGATACGCAGCCACCCCGACCATGACAACGGCACCGAGGGAAATCGCACGCGACACAGCGTCGGCATTCTTGTGAGGTAGCGAAGACACTACCACGTCGATCCAGCTCTACTGACCGGTGCGCAAACCACGCGAGACGATACCGATCAGAGAACGCTTGTCAATAATCGGTATCGGTAGGCGCGTCAGCGATCCTTGTAAAATCCTTCGAAGACTCAGGACGCGACGAAGGGGAGCGAGACATGCCGTCGAACATAGTTGCCCCGCGCGTACACTCCTGCGGCGACATCGACCTCGAAGTTGGGACAGCGCTCGAGCAGTTCTTCCACTACGATGCGCGACTGCAACCGAGCCGCCGCGGCACCGACGCAGTAGTGCGTGCCGTATCCGAACGAGAGGATTTTCGAGATCTTGCGTTCAACGTCGAAGTCCGCCGCCGTCGGACCGAACTCGCGCTCGTCGCGGTTGGCCGAACCGTAGCCGAGGAGCACCCTTCGGCCTTCGGGAATGGTCACCCCACGCATCTCCACGTCCCGCGTCGCAGTACGCGTCAAATTCTGCACCGGCGAGGTGAGCCGCAGCAGTTCCTCGACTGCGCCGACAATGGCACTTCGATCGGCGAGTAATTTCGCCCGTTGATCGCGATGCTCGGACAATAGGCAAGCAGACCCCGACAGCATCCCCGTAATCGTGTCGTTGCCGCCGGTGACCATCGTAAATGCGAAGCCAAGGATGCGAAGCGCCGACACTTTCTCCTCGCCGAGTTGCACAAGCGCCGACACGATGTCGTCGCCAGGGTCCTTGCGACGTCGCTCGATTAGACCCGCGAAGTAAGTGAGCAACTCGTTCAGAGCCTCTCCGGCCTCATCGACACCACCGGCAGCCGCCGCCTGGACGATCGCCTCGGTCCAGCGGTCAAAAAGAGTCCGTTCTTCTTCAGGAACACCAAGGTAGTGCGCCACGACGAAGCTCGGCAGCGGCTTGAACAGCTCCGCAACAATATCCGCGCTGCCCATCTCGCGCACCTTCTCGATACGCTCGACAATGAAAGCGCGAAGCGCGGGTTCGATGGTCGCAACCCGCCGCGGGGTCAGGTCTTTGGTAACCAACGCACGAAACTCGGTGTGCGCGGGCGGATCGAGAAAAACCATCGGCACGGCATCACCCATCCCGATCTGCTCCATCTCACCGTAGCGAACCGTGAGCCCCTGCGCCGAGGAGAACGTTTCACTGTCACTGACAGCCTCCCAAACATCCTCGAAGCGGGTCAGAACGTAGTAGTCGCCGCCCGACTCATAGTGAACCGGATCCCTGTCCCGCAACGCTGCGTACATAGGAAACGGATCGCGCCAGGTCTCTCCGCTGCGCAATTCGAACTTCGGCTCAGCTTCCTTCATGTTGCCTCCCTGGACATTCGCTCGTATGTCATCGGGCCACCGATGTGACCTGTCCAGCGGGTTCTTACTCGGCGAAGCAGCTCGAAATTACTTGGACGGTGCAAAGTTACCGTGGAAACCCAACGCGACGCGCTCCTCCAGCCACAACCTCGCTAGAGGATCCGTGTCGATCGCACGGGCATCGAGTACGTCGACTGCGGTTCGATCGGTCGGTGCGTCGTACACCAAGTTCAAGACGAATCCATCATCCTCGGCGGCATCCGTGTTGCGAGCAACGAAGACCGGCTCGCCAACCCACTGCCCCGGCACCTCGGCCCGATGCACCGAGCAACCGTTCTGGCGGTCGTACTTGGTAATGCGGCGAAAGAACCCTTCGGTCCCTTCGGCAGGCTCCGCAGACGCTGCGTAGCCGAAGCGGTTCTCGTATCCGACCAGCCGATCGTCGAGCCGCGGGAACTCCGCCCCCATATCGGACAGCTTGGTCTCGACACAGGTGCCAGCGTCGGGATCGATCTCGTACAAGTACGGCTTCGCTATCAGCCCACCGGAGCATTCTCCGCGGCGGACTACCGCGATATCGTCGAGCAACCCCTGCGCGCTTTCGTACTTGCACGCGTCCATGACGATGCGGCCGTCTTTTTCGTAGGCGTTACCGGGATGGAACATGTAACCCGCCGAATCGACATCAATCCATTTCGTCGGACTTCCCGGTTCGCGTCGGCGTACGCCAAATTTCATGTTCAGCTCCGGCTTCGCCGTCACTGCCGCGCTAAAACCTTGCCCGGCGAGGTAGGGCTCGAAGTCGAAGTACACCGACCCGAGCGGGAAGATGACGTAGTTCTCGGTGATCGCGAAGTCGTGCATCATCGAGGGCCACGGCGCATCGATCGCCTCGGCGAGCGATACCGTTCCATCGGATTCGATGACGTACAGCTGCAAATACGGTTCCAGCGGCTGGTAGCCGTGCAACAGCATCTGGCCGGTCCGGCGGTCGATTTTAGGATGGGCCGTCGTGGAAAGGCCGAGCATCTTGCCGTCGAGGTTCCACGACCCCTTCGACGCAAGCGTCGAAGGATCCATCTCGAATGGCGGTGCGCTCTCGACCAAGGCAAACAGCCGCCCACCGTGACTCACGATGTTGGTGTTCGGCTGCACGTTGCCCATCGGATCTTGCGGCGCACCCTCGGCCGGAAGGTTCAATCCGCCAAAGCAATAGCTTCCTTCACGCTCCGTCACCTCGAAACTGTCGGTGCGCGCGTAGCGGCTCAAGTGATGCGCACGACCGTCCTCGAAACGGATCGCATGAACCAACGCATCGCCGTCGAAGAGATGCATCGCGCCGGCCCCACCCTGCGGCAAGACTTTCTGACAGGGACCGTTGCGATACAGGGTGCCATTCAACTCGCGCGGAATCTCACCCTCGACCTTGGTGATCGCATAGTCGGCTTCCGTGGGATTCGGCCGAAGAAGCCCTGCCAGCATCTCACCAGAACTCGGGTTCAAAACAGTCGCTTGCGTCGACATGACTATCCTCCTCGGAGCTCGCGCTCCATGAATGCCTCGATCAATTCCTCGAGATCCTGTCCCAACACCAACTTACCTGCCAGATGAAGAGCCACCAGTCCGTGAACACTGGACCAGTACAAATGCGCCAGCACATTGGAATCGCCGCTGAGGCGCCCTGCCGATACCGCCTCTTCGGCTGCGCCCAACATGACGAGCCAAGCCCGCAGCTCTACCTCATCGGGTGGCGCGCCACCCGGCGGGGGATCGAGCTGAAACATGATTCGGTAAGCGTGCGGCTCCTCTAGCGCAAAGCGAACGTAGCCCAGGCACAGCGCCCGCAGCCGATCCATGTGATCGACTGCTGAGCTCTTGGCTGTAACCAACGCGTCAGCAAAACGGTCGAAACTCGCACGCCGCACCGCCGTGAAGATCTCATCCTTGTTTTCGAAGTAGCGGTACGGCGTCATCGGGCTGCATCCCAGGCCCGCAGCGAGCGCCCGCATCGTCACGCCCTCGTAGCCGTGCTCGGCGAAAAGCCGCGTCGCGAGACTACAAAGAGAGTCGCGGAAACGTTCGACCTCGAACTCAGAAAGGGCAGCACGCGGCATGCGTAATCATGTACACAGTAAATTTTACACCGTCAAGGAAATTATTCCTGATGTTCTGCCTTGATTATTTTTGAGAGTGGAGAATTTCCGTCGGGGGCTTTAACCAATCCCCGGTTGACGACATCCAATTCACACGTATGATTCAAGCAGTCGTCTGAATCAGCGAGTGCGTCATGCCTGGAATCGATACAAAAGACAGAATCGTATCAGCCGCTGAGCGGCTGTTCGCCGAACGCGGGTTCGCCGGCACATCATTGCGTACGGTGACCACCAAGGCAGGCGTCAATTTGGCTGCAATCCACTACCATTTCGGCACCAAAGACGCGCTGCTCCGGGCTGTATTCGAAAGGCGCATCGGGCCACTCAACGCGCAAAGGCTCGAGCGCTTAGACCGACTCGAAGCTGAAGGATCGCCCACCCTCGAAGCCGTCCTCGAGGCATTCTTATCGCCGATTATGACGTTGAAACGAGATCTCGAGGGCGAGGGTCTGGTCTGGTCACGCTTCATCGGCCGCGTTTACTCCGAACCGATCGAAGTGGTCGAGACGATGATTCGCGAGCAGTTCGAGGTGGTTGGGCAGCGGTTCGTGACTGCCTTCGGCCGATGTCAGCCGGATCTCTCCGAATTGGAAGTCGTCGAACGCCTTCAGTTCATCATCGGCGTCATGAGTCACTCTCTGATCGATCTCAACCGGATCGGACTGCCCGCCGCACAACAAGGCGCCGGACCAGAGACCCTGCAACATATGATCGCCTTCCTCGCTGCTGGCTTCCGCGCCCCTTCGGCTGCGAAGAACTCCCATAGCGACGCCAACCCCCAGCCCAACCTCCCCCAGCCCCCGCAAGCGAGAGCCTCATGAACCGAGCAAAAATTATCCTTCCGATCATTGTCATCGCCCTCGGCGTCCTCGGCGCCGTCGGCATGATCGCGGCACGACCCAAGGTCGAGACCCGCGCTCCGGAGGTACAGCCACCGCTAATCCGCGTCACGACGGCTACGGCAACCGACCTTCAGTTCCGCGTCGCCGCCCAGGGCAGCGTAGCACCGCGTACCGAGAGCAATGTCGTGCCCGAGGTGTCCGGTCGCGTCGAGTGGGTATCGCCCTCTCTCGCACCCGGCGGCTTCTTCGAAGCCGGAGATCCACTCTTGCGTATCGAGCGACGCGACGCCCAGGTCGCGCTGAGGCAAGCGCGCGCCTCGAAGGCCCGGGCCACCAGCGAAGTAAAGCTGGCGCACGCGAACCTGACACGCAGCCGCGATCTCGCAACCCAGGGAGTCGTGAGCTCTGCCGAGCTCGACCTGGCCCAGAACAACGCCAGCGTCGCCGAAGCCATGCTGATGGAAGCCGAAGCTCAGATCGAACGAGCCACCACCGACCTCGACCGCACCGAGATCCGCGCTCCCTACGTCGGGCGTGTTCGCGAGAAGATGGTCGACGTAGGCCAGTTCGTCACACGCGGCGCAGCTGTCGCAAAGATTTACGCGGTCGACTTCGCCGAAGTACGGTTGCCGATTCCGGACGATCAACTGGCCTACGTCGATTTGCCGCTGCACTACCGCGGCGAATCCAACGATTCAACTTCGCCGAGAGTCGTGATGCGCGCCCGCGTGGCAGGCGCAGAGTACGAATGGGAAGGCAGCATCGTCCGCACCGAAGGTGAGATCGATGCGCGCAGCCGGATGATCCACGCCGTCGCCCAAGTTGCCAACCCCTATGCCCGCAGTCCGGGCACGACCCGACCACCGTTCGCGGTCGGCCTATTCGTCGAAGCCGAGATTTTCGGTCGAGTCGCCCACGACGTCGTCGTCCTGCCGCGCTCCGCGCTCCGCGCAGACAATCGCCTCCTCGTCGTGGACGAAAACAGCCGCCTGCGTTTCCGCAACGTCGAGGTGATCCGCGCCGAGCGCGACAGCGTCGTGGTCAGCGGAGGAATTCGACCCGGCGAACGCGTCGCGATCTCGCCGCTCGAGGCCGCGATTGAGGGCATGCAAGTTCGGGTTGCAGCACCGCCAGCGGAGGGAACGGTCACAGGATGAACCGCGCGATCGCGTGGTTCGCTTCGAATAGTGTCGCCGCCAATCTGCTGCTCCTCCTGATCGCCGTCGGCGGCGCGCTGACGATTCCAATCGTTCGGCAGGAGGTCTTCCCCGAGATCAGCGTCGACGTCATCACCATCGTCGTCGCCTATCCCGGCGCCGCGCCGGAAGAAGTCGAAGAAGCCATCTGCGTTCGCATCGAGGAGCAGATCAACGGCATCGACGGAATCGACCGTATCCACTCCACGTCGAACGAGGGCGTCGGACAGGTTTCCGTCGAACTAGAAACCAACGCCGACCCCCGCCGTACGCTGGACGAGATCAAGGCCAAGGTCGATGCGATCGACACCTTCCCTGAAGAGGCGGAGAAACCAGTCGTCCAGCAAATGGTCATTCGCCAGAGTGTCCTGTCGGTCGCAATCTCAGGCGACACCGACGAAGCCACTCTGAAGCTAATCGGCCAACGAGTTCGCGACGACATCTCGGCAATCCCGGGCATCACCCACGTCGACCTCACCCTCGCCCGCCCCTACGAGATCGCGATTGAGCTCTCCGAGGAGCAACTGCGCCGTCACGGCCTGACATTTCAAGAAGTCTCAGAGGCGGTGCGGCGCGCATCGCTCGACCTGCCCGGTGGCTCTATCAAGAGCGATTCCGGCGAAATCTTGCTGCGCACGAAGGGACAAGCCTACCGCGGCGAAGAATTCGAACGGCTCGCCATTCGCTCGTCTCGCGACGGCACCCGGCTGACTCTCGGCGATGTCGCTCGCGTCGTCGACGGATTCGAGGAAACCGATCAATCGGCCCGCTTCGACGGCAAGCCGGCTGTCTTGATCAAGGTCTACCGGGTCGGACAGCAGAGCGCGTTGCACATTGCCAAAGCAGTGCACGACTACGTCGAAGAAAAACAGCGCAAGACTCCGGCTGGCGTCGATCTCACAATCTGGGACGACTCTTCCGAGGTCCTGCGCGCCCGTCTCAACACCCTTCTGCGCAACGGCCGCGACGGCTTCATTCTCGTCGTTGTCGTGCTCGCCTTATTCCTCAAACTCCACGTGGCGTTCTGGGTGATCCTAGGTGTTCCGGTTTGCTTCCTCGGGACAATCTGGCTGATGCCCATCTTCGACATTTCGATCAACGTCATCTCGCTTTTTGCTTTCATTGTCGTGCTCGGAGTTCTGGTCGACGACGCCATCGTCATCGGCGAAAATATTCACAGCCACCAAGAGCGCGGCACACCCGGCCTACGCGGCTCGATAAACGGAACCATCCAAGTAGCGACTCCCGTCGCCTTCGGCGTACTCACAACCATCGCCGCCTTTGCTCCGCTGACGATGATCCCGGGCCCCATGGGCAAGTTCATGCTGCAGATCCCTTTGTGCGTCATGACGGCCCTGGCCTTCTCACTGATCGAATCGACCCTGATTCTTCCCGCCCATCTAGCCCACCAGCGCAAGACCAAGCGCGAGCCAACACGCGTCGGCCGCCTATGGGATCGCGTGCAGGCAGCATTCGCATCGATGCTCAACACCGTGATCCACAGGGCCTACCGACCGGCGCTGGAGGCAGCCCTCGAATGGCGCTACCTCGCCGTTGCGATCGGATTCGCTACTCTGATCACGACCACCGGGCTGCTCATCGGGGGCTGGGTCCGCTTCACGTTCTTTCCCGCGGTCGAGGCCGACAACATCGTCGCGGCGCTGACCATGCCCCAGGGCACACCGGCCCGCGTCACTGCCGATGCGATCGCGACGATCGAAGCGAGCGGACGCCGCGCTTTAGCGATCACCGAAGAGCAGTCGGGGCAAAGCGTATTGCGCCACTTGATGACGTCGGTCGGAGAGCAGCCGTTCACCCAAAAACAGTCGCGCAGCGGGTTCGTCGCACAAGGAGCAACCCCGCACGTCGCCGAGGTCAACATCGCCCTGATCCCTTCCGAGCAACGCTCGGTGAAGAGTAGCAACGTGCTCGAGCTCTGGCGCAAACACACCAGCGACATCCCCGGCGGGGCCGATCTCTCGTTCTCATCGTCCATGATGAGTGCCGGCGCGCCGATCGACATCCAGCTGCGCGGCGACGACCTCACCAAGCTCCACGCTGCTGCCGAAAAGGTAAAGCAACACCTCGTCGGTTACCCAGGAGTGGCCGATATCGCCGATTCGTTTCGGCAGGGAAAGCGAGAGATCAAACTGAGCATCTTGCCTTCAGCCGAAGCTCTCGGCTTGACCATGGCGCAGCTCGGCCGCCAGGTACGCCAAGCCTTCTATGGCGAAGAAGTGCAGCGCATCCAACGCGGGCGCGACGACGTCAAAGTCATGGTCCGCTATCCATCAACCTACCGGCAGTCGATCACCGACATCGAGAAGATGCGGATCCGGGCGCCGAACGGGGCCGAGGTTCCGTTCCACGCCGTCGCCAAGAGCGAGCTCGGCCGCGGCTTCGCCTCGATCGAGCGAGTCGATCGCCAACGGGTCATCAACGTGACCGCGGACGTCGACATCGAAGAGGCCAACGCCAACGAAATCCTCGAATCGGTTCGAGTCACACTCCTCCCCCAGCTGCGCAGCGAGTTCCCCGGCGTGCGCGCTTCATTCGAGGGAGAGCAACGCGAACAGTCCGAATTCCTGGGCGCGATGGCCAAAGGGTTTCTCCTTGCCATCCTCGCCATCTACGGTCTGCTGGCGATCCCACTGCGCTCGTACCTGCAGCCGCTGATCATCATGAGCGCGATCCCCTTCGGATTGATCGGTGCAATCTGGGGCCATGCGCTTCTCGGATGGGACATGAGCATGTTCTCGGTCATCGGCATCGTCGCGCTGACCGGCGTGGTCGTGAACGACAGCCTCGTGTTGGTCACCTACATCAACGAGACGCGCACTGCCGGGACACCGCTACTGCAAGCCGTACGCGAAGCCGGCGCAGCCCGCTTCCGACCGATTCTCCTGACATCACTGACCACCTTCGCCGGCCTGACACCCTTGATGATGGAGCGCAGCGTCCAAGCGCAGTTCCTGATCCCGATGGCCATCTCCCTGGCCTTCGGCGTCATCTTCGCGACAGCGATCTCGCTGGTCATCGTGCCGTCGATCTACGTCATCCTGGAAGATCTGCGCGGCGCACGGCCGAGCACCGCACCGCACGGCGACAGAACCCTTGACCAAGGTTCGGCACACCCCGCCACGGTCTGATTGGTCTCGCCGCAGAGCGCGGATCTCGCCCAATCACCCCCGGCCCCCTCGTTGGTAGTGGGAGAAACTACGGGAAAGTCACGCCGCCCTGAAGTTGACGTCGGCCGGAGCGGATTGTTCGTTCAGCACTTCCACCCTCCTCTTGCGTCAGCTACACGTCAGGGAGAACGAGGTACTGACCCTGATCTACGAGTTCGAAAGAGTTCCGAGTGATAGGATTACGCGGCCGTTTCCGAAGGCCGGCGGACCCGGCGTAAACGTGCACCCGCACAGAGTGCGAAGTCGTGTTTAGAATGCCATGCACCGGCGGCATGAGAATCTTCATTTCTTATCGCCGCGACGACAGCCGCGCGACGGCCAGCCATATGGCGGATTTCCTCGACGGGGTTCCTACGGTTGAGGAAGTGTTCCTCGATGTCGATGCGATACCCGCCGGAAAGTACTTTCGTCGGAGTATCCGTCCCAAGCTGGCAAAGGCTACGCATGTCTTCATACTCATCGGACCACTGTGGAAGGGCCCAACAGAGCGCGCACGAATCATGGAGCCAGCCGACCTGGTGCGCCGCGAAATAGCTGCGGCGCTTCGCAGCGGTGCCATCGTCGTACCGATTCTTCTTGACGGCGTAGAAATGCCGCTACAGACCGAACTCCCGGACGACATCCAGCAACTATCGGAGATCAACGCGTTCCCGCTCAGGACGTCTTTCCTCGTCGAGGATATGGACGATCTTCTCGACGAACTGATCGATGGGAAGGAAGGACGCACCTCGCGGTGGCGGCCAAAGAAGCCAACGCTCCTATCGGTTGTCCTACGCACGCTCGCCGGCGTCGCGCTCGGCGCGCTGCTCGCGTCCGCCATCGCCCTGTGGATCATGCCCCCGCCCGTCGTTCGCCCAATGCCGATCGTGCGACTCGGAATTAGTGGCACAGACGAGCTATTCCTCCACAACAAAGGTGACGGCAAAGCTTTTCTGAAGGCCGGTAGCTTCACGGGCGCGGTCGACGGCGAGTTCGTCTCTGGCTGGGAAGACTTCCTCGACCGGTTGCACGTCCTCCGAGAAGTGGAGGTCGGTTGGACAGAACATCTCACCCCCGGAGAGAGAAAAACAATCCTGAAGGTCAAGGGACTGAACGGTGGGCTTTCAGCGAAGGCTCAGCGGATGACGTTTCTCTACTGCTACTGCGACGAGCGTGACACATGTTGGGTCGTTTCGTGGAAGGCCGGCGTCCCCACAACCGCGCCAGGCCGCTGTCGGGAAGATTCTATATTCCTGAGGGCGCACCAACACACACAACCGCCGTCGAGGTGAAAGCGAGGAAGACCGCTTACCGCGGCCCGTCAGCCTCCGCTGTGACGGTAATGACAATGCCACATCGTCCACAGTGCGACACCTTTTCCCTCGAACGGGACTCGGCGGTTCCTTGTTCCTGCGAAACACAATCCCTCAGGCAATCAAAGACCTTCCCGATTCCGTCAGGGGTACGCTTATGAAATGAAATCGCCACCGGCAATCCCCGCTCATTCCGTCCGGACGGGGTTCCCGGCCAGTCATCTGGATGAAGTTCTGACACAATCACGAACGGACCTGCCGCCTGGCGCAACTCCCTGGAGTAAGCGATCTGGTACCGTTCGAACATGACTTTGCCCTTCGAAACGCTGAGGCCAGGGATCTTCTCCTCGCTCACCCAGATGGCTCGATTTTTGGCAGCGACCTGTGCGGCAAAGATCCTGAACAAACTCCTCAGGCGATCGTATTCCGGGTTGTTCTGAGCTTCCGAAGTAGCCAAGAACAGCGTGTACGTGAAATACCGCTCAGGATCCGGTTGCGAGGGCTCGGGTAGACCGTAGCCAACGTTGGCCAGCGACATCCCACGCGGGCTGCACGCAGACCCGATCAGCAAGACGGCGAACGACAGCAGCAATCGCAGCGCTTTCACTGTATCGGACATCCCGCTTCCAATTGCGCACGCTCCCCGAGCCGCCCGCGCGCAATTCTCTGAGATTCGTCAATATCTTTGGACTTCGCGACAACCATCTTCGACAAGGTTCTGCGCCCGGAGCCCAACGTGGCTGGGAGATCGTTCAACAACTGGATGCCGGGCCGTTGCAACCAGCTGGCAATCTTCTGCCAGTCGTCCCAAGGCACCGTCGAATAAGTCTTGCCACAGAGGACAAACTGCTCATGTCTAGAGAGGCGTCGCAGGTTCTCATTCTTCTCAATTCGCACCCGCGCGCCAGACGGGGCGAGGCAAAGGCCAAGACAAGTCGCCCGCGCAGCAATCAATTCTCTCCGTTCCGGCTTGCCGATTGCCGCGTAGTGGGGATAACCCGCCATACGCTGTAAGAAAGCATGGTAGCCGGTCGGGCTGCGGCCCAGCCCGAGGAGAATTTCAACCGCGCCGGAATCGGCAAGGAATTCGATGCGATCTCCGTACGTTTCTGCGCCGGTAGGCAGCGGTATATAGTTGATCCTAAATGGTGTCAGCTGCGTGAGCAGGAACGGCAGGCTGATCAGCGTTTCCATGCGACGTTGGCGTATCACCGTCCAGTGCGCCACGACGTGATAATCGACCAGGTGCACCGCCTCGTGGGCGACGACGCCCAGGAGCTCGGTGTCGTTTTTCGCCGACCAAGGCAGCTCCGCGTCCATCAAGCCGGTCGTCAGGTAGATTTTTCCGTTCGGAAAAGAGAAAGCCGCCGGGACATCGTGAACAATGACACGTGTTGTGATGCCCCCGAGATCGAAGTCCTTATCGGCGCTGCAGTTCTTCTCGGCTCGTTTGACGAGCTCGCGTCTGATATCGTCCAGCGCCTTCTTCGCTCGTATAGAGAACCGGTGATTGGGAGGCAGCACAGCATGCTTTGAATCGAACTCCGCCGAAAGGCGGTCCGCATCCTCGAGAACTTCTGTCACCAGCCGGCCGAACCTGGTGGCATCCTGCTGGACCGAGTAAAGGCAGGACTCCTCGATCCCCTCGAATTGCGCGGTGTAGTGGCTCCAGAACTTCTCGTCCGTCGAGTCGACCCCGGCCCCACACCCGAGACCGAAGGCGACCTGCAGCCCAACGAGAAACATCAGACCAGAAACGAATCGATCAGTCAGCACAACTTTCATGGCAGCACCCGCGCTTCAGACATGGCCAATTCGCATTAAATCGCGATTTGACAAGCTGTCAACGGCTTCCAACCTAGGGAAAACACTGAGCCCGATCGAACGGATAGACGGTTCAAGCAGCGAAAGTTGGACGATCGAAGGTCCCAACCTGTGTATGACGCGACTCAACCTGCTGCGCCTCAACACCCGAGAGGGCATTGGCATCGTCGCAGTGACCGGAGTGGTCGCGAACGACAGCCTCGTTTCGGTTTCCTACGTCAACGAGACGCGCGCCGCCGGCACGCCGCCACTGCAAGCAGTACGCGAAGCCGGGGCCGCCCGCATCCGACCGATTCTCCTGACATCACTCACGACATTCGCCGGCCTGACGCCATCGATGATCGAGCGCAGCGTCCAAGCACAGTTCCTGATCCCGATCTCGTTGGCGTGGCGTCATCTTCGCCACTGCGATCTCGCTGGTCATCGTTCCGTCGATCTACGTCATCCTCGAGGACCTGGGCGAGAGCGCGCCGAACTCGGCGAGCAGGTCGAACAACATGCCGCCCGAGCAGCGAAGTAGCCCGGGGGGGAAAGTGCACAACAATGGAGCGAAGATTTCTTCCGTTGCTGGCCAAGGATGAACCGGATGTACCCGGATCGACCATCGATGACCCAGCTGCGACGGTCGCCGTGGGGAAACGCTGATTGCGTTTCCCCACGGAGCCGGTTTTCAAGGGCAAGAGACCTTGTGGATGACGCTATTGGTCGAGTCGCTGAGGAAAATATTGCCCGACGTGTCAGTTGCGATGCCCTGAAGCTCGCCGAACTGGCCGATGGCTACGCCCGGTAGGCCGAACTGCACAAGAAAACCGGTTGTCGGATCGAAGCGGGTAACTCGCGAGCTGACGTCAGCCGCGAACACCGTTGCTGCGTCAGCCGCCAGCCCTGTGATGCCGTTGCCGAACTTGAAATTGCCTCCCGACGGAAGACCCAGTGTTAAAAAGCTAGGAATCAATACCGTCCCTGCCGAATCGAATTTCACCACGTCTGTGCCCAATCCGACGTAGATATTCTCGGCGGAATCAACGGCGATTCCAAAAGCAGCAAGAGAACCACCAAACGAAGCAGGAATTCCTGCGGTGCCAGACTCATCAAACTTCAACACACCGTTCACAAAGCTCCCAACATACACGCGGGCACTTGTCGGCCCGACATCGAATACCGCAACGCCAGTCGGGTTTGTCGAGCCAGTACTCCAAGATGTCCGCTGCGTCGTCCCGGTCGCGGCATCGAAGACGACAATTCGACCGTTGATCCGATCAGCCACATAGATCTCGCCGCCGTTCGCGCTGGAGTAGGCAACGTCTGCCGGGCTCTCAAACTCCAGTGTCGAATTGCCGAGCACGCCGGTGGTACCGTCAGCGTTCGCCCCCCACGAGGCGTCAAGAACCCCATTGCTGTCGAACTTCTGAATTCTGTGGTTGCCCGGGTCTGCCACCCAGACACTGCCGGCCCCGTCCGTGGCGACACCACCGGGCCCGCTCGTCGTCAACGACATGCTAGGGTTGGGATCAGGCAGGAAGAGTCCGGGCGCGGCCCCGAGGCCACCCCACTGCGTAAGGAACCCCCCACAAGGAATCAGCGACATAGGGATCGGGCCCAGGTCCGTGAGGCCGGATTGCACTGCCGGAACAAAACCCGATGCGCCTTGCAGTATTCCGGAGGGCCCCAGGTTGATTTCGGCTACAACCCCAACCCCAAGAGGCTCACCTGCGCATCCCGCGATCTCGTTCTGAAAAAGAAAGTTGTGCGGACAAGTCGGAGGGCATGACGGAGGGGAGGCGTGGTTCGTCTCTGCTGTTGATGACGTCAGGAGGCCCTGACTGAAGAGCCGCACGCCGGAAACAGGCAAGCCATTGTAGGTTACCAGCCCCGTCAAGTCAGTGTTCACGGGGAGATTGTTACACGACGCGAAGGCCCAAGAAAATTCGCACAACACACCTGCCGCAAATATCTCGGTGCCGCCGTTTTGCACCGTTCCCTGCCCGATCGAAACGAAGTCTCCGACGGTGTGGTCGAATCCGTATATGTCAAGCAGTGTCCCATCGCTGAGGCCGCCCTCGGTTGCCGGAAGCGTCACATCGCCGCACGGACTGATGGTCGTCGCGCCCGGCTGCGCAGTAAACACCAGCTCGCTCGCGGCCGCCGCAGGGAAAGGCATCGGCAATACAGCAACGGGAACTTGTGAGATGCTAACAACCTGCGGGGACGAGAGACCTGGTGGAAACGTCACCGTCGCACCGCTGGGAATCGTTACCGAGACAACACCACCGCCGATCGGGTTCGATGAGATGTTGGTGGCCGCACCCTGGACTCCGGCCGAGACGAACACGCCGTTGGAAACGTCCAGCGCGGGAAGCGCCATCGGCCCAAGCTCCGTCGTCCCCGCCTCTACAACAGCATGGTTCCGCAATCGTGGATAGGTTGCGGATGGCGAACTCGTTCCGTCGACGACGTAATCTTGGGATCCCGCTTGAGACTCGACAAAGAACTCGCCGCTGCCCGTCGTAACCGCTGTGCAAGTGCCGGAAGGACAGGGAAACTCCAAGCTTACACCGCCGATTCCAAAGGGCGGCGCGCCAGCGATGATTCGGCCATGAACGAAAGCAAGCGGCGTTTGCGCCGTCTCAGTGATCAGATTAATCTGGCCGACATCATCACCGATCTGCAGCGTCAGCAAGGTCGGCCTGTTCATCGCCAGTCGCGTTCCTTTGATGAGAAATTTGTAGGAGTCGGGACCGGTCGGCTTCAGCAGGACCCTTCGCAAAGAGTTCAGGTCTTTGCTTTTGAACTTGACGGTGCCGCTAGGCCTGACGTCGAACGATCCCGCAGGGATCTCTTGCACGAACTCACCGACGCTAACGCGAACGTCATCGGTCGCGAGATCGATGCCATCATTACCTGCGCCCAACGTAAGCTCACCCTTTGCGAAGAACTTGACCTTGAAGACGGCCTTGGCCGATTGAGTGATCTTCGGAGGCTTCCTGAGCGGTTTGAACTTCTGCCTCTGCAAGTCAAAGGACTGAAACTCGATCGCGACGGCCGGCGTGAAGAACAATACTACGACAAGTGCAACGAACAGACGTCTCATCATACCCCCCCTTAGAATGAATGAATGGCCCAACGGTTCCGGTTCCACCGCAACAGATTCGAACCCCGCAAAGAGAGTAACCAAATAAATGGTCTTATGGTTCCCGCCGCTACAGATTCGCATCCCCTCAGGGAGCGCAACCAATAGACCCGTCAAACGATCGACGAAGTCTAAACAGCTCGCTATGTCAGAATAGGACTATACTTACCGACACGAACGGGCGGTTGTCCTTTGATTCTAGGTGTTTACGTTTCGCCAGCTCTACCTCTGGCGAATCTCACCGTGACATCTACTTCGGTTCGCCGGGCTCGATCGGAAGTCCGGTGGCGCACCACACCAGGATGCCACCGCGCAGGTTCGCGACCTCGGCGTTGATAGCGACAGCGATCTGGACCTGTTCAACGCCGGGCTCTACTACGAGAACATCGGCCCCGCTACGACTCTTTCGTTTGCAAACTCCTCGCGCGACCGCTGCGCCTTCGATAGCGACGTAGGGTTCGCGGATATCGACGACGACGGCGACTGCGACGCATTCACGGGGACATCACGGGACCGACAATTCTTCGAGAACACCGGGGACGCCGTACCTCGCTCCAGACGCCCTCGGCCCCCGCACTGCGGCGACTTGGATAAGCATCCGTTGCCATGGCTCGTCCGCTGCCGTCGTAGCGACGGTTTTGCGCCGACGCTCACTTCCGATACTTGTAGCCAACCATGGCACACCAAATCGACAGAGCGCGATCCTGGAAGGATTACATTCCCTTCGGCTTGGCTCACACCAAACCCCGGCACTTTCGCGACATGGCGCGAGTCGTCGTCGACAATGCCGACAACCTGCCCTACGCCTGGAAAGTTCTCAGCAAGGGTGTCTGTGACGGATGCGCACTCGGCACGACAGGACTCCGCGACTGGACGATCGAAGGCACGCACCTGTGCATGACGCGGCTCAACCTGCTGCGCCTCAACACCATGCCGGCGTTCGACGAGGCGATCCTGTGCGACGCGAAGAAGCTCGCCGTGACATCCAACAGCGATCTGCGCCAACTCGGACGCATTCCGTTTCCATTCGTACGGGAGCGCGGCGACGCCGGTTTTCGCCGCATTTCCTGGGAAGATGCCGTCGAACGGATCGCGCAGCGGATTCGCTCGACGACGCCAGAACGCATCGCATTTTTTCTGACTTCGCGCGCCATCACCAACGAAACCTACTACGTCGCCCAAAAGGTCGCGCGCTTCCTGGGAACAAACAACGTCGACAACGCCGCACGACTCTGCCACTCGCCGTCGACCGGAGCCATGAAGCACGCCCTCGGCGTCGCCGCCACGACCTGCTCCTACAAAGACTGGTGGAAGAGCGATCTGATCGTGTTTTTCGGGTCCAACCCCGCCAACGACCAGCCAGTTTCCATGAAGTACCTGCACGAGGCCAAAAAAAATGGCGCAACGGTCGTGTTGGTCAACCCGTATCGAGAACCCGGGATGGAGCGTTATTGGGTACCGTCGACCCCGAGTAGCGCGCTCTTTGGCACGGCGATTACCGATTATTGGTTCGATGTCGCGCAAGGCGGCGACATCGCCTTTCTCTACGGCGTCATCAAGATGATTCTCGAAGCGGGCTGGTACGACACCACCTTTGTCCGCGATCACAGCGCCGAGTTCGAAGATCTGCAGCGGGCGGCGCAAGGTCTACAGTGGGAGGACCTGGAGAAGAGCTCCGGCTTATCGCGACAGAGCATGCTAGAGATGGCAGAGCTCGTACGCGATGCCAACACGGGGGTGTTCGTCTGGAGCATGGGCATCACGCAGCACCGCTACGGCGGGGATGCGGTGCAAATGATTCTCAACCTCGGACTCCTCAAGGGCTTCGTCGGACGCGACGGCTGCGGCTTGATGCCGATCCGTGGCCACTCCGGAGTCCAGGGCGGTGCCGAGATGGGAGCGTACTCGACGGCTCTGCCGGGTGGCTTGCCAATCAACGAAGACAACGTCGCCAAGCTTTCAGAGGCATACGGCTTCAAGGTTCCGGATCAACGCGGATTGACTGCACCCGAGATGGTCGAAGCAGCAAGCCGCGGCGATCTCGACCTGCTCTACTGTGTCGGTGGCAACTTCCTGCGCACCTTGCCCGACCCCAAATACGTCGAAGAGGCCCTGCGCAAAGTTCCCTTGCGGGTGCATCAGGACATCATGCTGAGCGATCAGCTTTTCATCGAACCAAACGAGGAAGTGATCCTGCTGCCGTCGAAGACACGCTACGAGCAAGACGACGGCGGCACCCAGACGAGCACCGAACGCCGTGTGATGTTCAGCCCCGAATTGCCGCGTCAACTCGGAGAGGCTCGCGCCGAGTGGCGCGCACTGAGATCGATCGCCGCGGCCGTCGACAGCGAACGTGCAAGCGCCTTCGCCTGCAGCTCGGGGCAGGAGATTCGCAATGAGATCGCGGACGTGATCCCGATGTACGAAGGCATCCAGAATCTGCGCGAGGCTGGCGATGCCTTCCAATACGGGGGCCCGCACCTCGGAGCGGGTTGGAAGTTCGCAACGGCCGACGGCAAGGCCCATTTCCGCCCCGTCGATGTTCCGGCGGCGCACCCAGACGACGGCACCTTCGAGCTCAGCACACGACGCGGGAAGCAGTTCAACTCCATGATCTACGCTGAGGTCGACCCGCTCACTGGTGCTGCGCGCGATGCGGTCTTCATGAATCCTGACGACGCCGCCGCCTTGCACCTTCGATCGGGCGACACCATCACCTTGGTCAACGATCAGGGACGACTCGAGGGACGGGTTTTCCCAGCGCCGATCGCGCGGGGGAGCCTTCAGGTGCATTGGCCGGAAGGCAATATTCTCATCGCCACCGGTGTGGCAGATACGCTCGGCGGTGTGCCGGACTACAACGCCCGCGTGAGGGTTGAGGCTTAGCAGCCCGTTGCCAGCCAACGTTGAAATAAAGGCGCCGGTTTCGGATCTTGATGCGGCACGTCGGATCGCGACAGATCTCGGAGCAAGACATCACGAAACCATGCAACAGACCGACCGCTACTTCGAAGTCTCTGAATATCGACGCGTCAAGTTGCGTACCATCAAAGCCGCGGACGCCGCCCGCTCCGAGCTCATCGAATACGAACGACCTGAAACCGAAGGGATACGCGTCAGCCGCTACCGGATCACGCCCGTACGTTCGGAAGACGGGGCCTGTGCGGTTCCAAAGGGACCCCCGATCGTCGTCGTCGAGAAGTCGCGCGAAGTCCTTCTCTGGGACAACGTCCGGATCCATCTCGACACTGTCTCCAGCCTCGGCAACTATCTCGAGCTCGAAGCCGTCATCGACGAAGCTCACGACGAAACGACTTGCCGGCGGCAGGTCGACCTCCTCCTCTCGGCGCTTTCTATCGACGCGGACGACTTGGTCAAAGCATCCTATGCAGACTTGGTGCTCCGAGCCGGATCTTGACCGCGAGCCAATTGCAGGCGCGATCGCACCGGGGTACCGTTTCATTGATGTCCACGCCCGCAAGCAGCCCTGCCGAAAGCCGCGCCAAGGTCCACGCCAAGATCCAAGCATTCGTGCGCGACATCCGGCCGATCCGCTGCGCGATCGAGGTCGGCGTGCGCGCCATCGTTCTGATCGCCGCACTGGCGTTGGCAATCCGCGGGCCCTGGACGACTTGGCCAATCGCGTTCGTGGCCATCGGCATCATGCAGTACCACTTCCTGGTCCTGTCCCACGAGGCGCAGCACAAGCTGATCGCGCGCTCGCC
Organism: Deltaproteobacteria bacterium; assembly: GCA_029262455.1. Classification (GTDB taxonomy): domain Bacteria; phylum Desulfobacterota; class Binatia; order HRBIN30; family CADEER01; genus CADEER01. Next base: position 153,356 of record JAJCZJ010000094.1, read on the forward strand.
GGCCATCAACGACTGGATCGGCAAGTGGCTCCTTGCCTACCCGTTCGGCCAGACCTTCTTGTCGGAGCGCGGTCGTCACATGAAACATCACCGCACCGCTGGCACGGCCGAAGACCCCGACTACCATCGCTATGTGCTCGAGGACAAACGACCATGGTGGGACATGGCAAAGTACTATTTTCGCCTCGCCACCTACGGCAAAGTCTGGGAGTACCTGTCATCGACGTCGGCCACAGATACTGACGCAAAGAAGATCGTCACCGCCAGCGAGGAATCCGGCGGACGCTCGCGCAATGAGTTGATTCTCGTAGCAACTGTACAGCTGGCGATGCTGGCGTGCTTTAGTTGGCTGGCGACTCCCATCCACTACTTCGTCTTCTGGCTCGCACCGCTGCTCGTCGTAACGACGCCGTTGTCGGAGTTTCGTGAGTTCTGCGAACACGTCTCGACACCGAGCTCGCCGCTCACCTTGAAGAGTTTTCACTCACCACTTTGGAGGCAGCACCTGCTCGCGCCGGTGGGTTTTTCGTACCACGCAGAGCACCATCTCCATCCGTCTGTTCCACACTACTTGCTGAGTGAGGTTGCGGCCTTGTATCCGGAAACAACCGAAGAGCTCGAGGTTCACACCTCGCACTTCGACATCGTCCGCTCTTGCCGCGCCGACGCCGAACGCCAAGTAGCATGAGCTTTCAGACCATCGACGTGGACTGCGATGTCTGCGGCGCAAGCGCATCGACGCCTTTCGCCTCCGGCATCGACTACGAATATCAAACGACTTCCGAAGTGTTTCACTTCGTCCGCTGCAACGAGTGCCGCCACGTCTATCTCGACCCCCGGCCCGACGATTCCGAGCTCAGCAATATCTATCCGCCGACGTACTACTCCTACGTCCAGCGGGAAAATCGCGCCGAATCTGGCAGTGCCATCAGCGACCTGCGCGAGCGATACCATGTCAAACAGCTGAGAAGCGCCTTTGGAGATTTGATGCGCCCCGGACAGCCATTGCGTGTGCTCGACGTCGGCTGCGGCGACGGGCGTTTTCTCGACATGATGCGCAAGGCATTTGGTGACGAAATCGAAACCCACGGCCTCGACTTTGACGAGGAGGCGGTGAAGATCGCGGCTGCCTCCGGTCATCAAACGCAAGCCGCGACCATCGAGGACGCATCCTACGAAGATGGCTACTTCGACGTGATCTACATCAGCCACGTAATCGAGCACCTCGGATCGCCGCGAACTTTCCTCGAAACCTCGCACAAGCTTTTACGCGAGGGCGGGATCGTGCACGTCGAGACTCCGAACATCGACTGTGCCGAGGCCCGCTGGGCCAAGACGACCTACTGGGGCGGATACCATTTCCCCCGCCACTGGCACCTCTTCACTCCCGAGACGATGGAACGTCTCGGTGGCGAGACCGGCTTCGATGTAGGTGAGTCGACGTTCGCGACTTCACCTGTGTTCCTCAACTGGACGTGTCACCACATCCTGTGGAATCACACCGCGACCCAGCGCTTCTCCGAGATATTCTCGGTGACCGGGATCTACAAGAACAATCTACACGCGCTGATCCTGCTAGTCGGCTTCGCCCTGGTCGAGCGGGTCCTGCGCGCCGTGTCCGGCGGGCGTGGATCTGGAATGATCACGCGGCTGACCAAGCCAGATTTCCAACTTGCCGGCCGCTTACCGGTAATCGGCCGACGGACGCGCC
>JAJCZJ010000095.1 GCA_029262455.1 Deltaproteobacteria bacterium
CCGCACCCCCACGCCGCAAACGCCGCCGCTCATCCACGGCCAATTGACGATGCTTACCCGACTTATGCTATAGCCAACAGCGTCTCGGACCCTGGGTCATCCCGTGAGAATCCGGGTGGGTCATGCTCGTGAGAAGTGACAATTGCACCTCCACCCCTCAAGACGACTTCGAGGCAAATGTGTGCTGTGTCGTGACCGGTGGAAAGTGCAAGGCGAAGACGACGTTCAGCACGGGTGTCGGTACGGGACTACTCCTCTCCTCTGGCAATAGCCATGCGTTCTCGCTCGGAGAGTTGAGTCTCTACCGCGCGGCTTTATCCCCATCACAGCCGGCTTTCAAGAGCGGCCTTCTGGTTCAGTAAAGCGAGGAGTCCGAGAAATGTTGAATCGAATTGTTTTGGGATTCTGCGCCGCCCTGGTGAGTACCGCGGTTTCGAGTCCGTCGAACGCTCAGAGAAACCCAGCAGCAAAGGCGAACCTCTATCAGTCGAGCTTGGTACAGGGTGTCGCAGCCTGCACGACGGCCAACACGACACAACCTGGCACCGAAGGAGTTGTAGGGTGTGACCCGGTGATACCGAACGACGATCTCTGCAAATTCGGACCGAAGGGCTTCGGCAAGCTCAAGTTCAAAGCCAAGGACGATTTGAAATTTCAAGTCAAGCTCAGGGGCCTGGACCCCACGTGCGACGGCGAGGTCTTGTGCACCACGGCGGACCTTCTGATCACGCAAGACGTTTGTGATTCTGGCGGCTCGTGCACAACTGAGCCCATCGACGATCTCCCGTTCGGAGCGACGTGCTGCGACGTGGCATTCGGTAAGTGCGATATAAGGACTACGCTGACCGAAGCGCTGCATCCAGACACGTTCGTCCTTGGAAATCGGACAGAATACACGCTCGGCGGGGTGAGTCTCGTCCGGTTCGGTGGGGATGTCGATAAACCTGCCTTCCGGGCGGGGATGCTGGTTCCCTGATTCGTAGACGGTGAGCAAGAAAAGGGGGACAGGCACCAATTTTTGACCACAACCGCCCGCAATCGTTGAGGAATCACGCAGTAATTGGTGCCTGTCCCCCTTTTTCCGCGGACAAGTCTTTCCGAAAGTCGCCAAGGGCATCGAAAAAGCCTCGGCCAGCGATCGGGCCGCGAAGATTTCACTGTGGCGGGATCGGCTGTGGGATTCAGGGTGAGATTCAGGGGACAGGTACACCCAAAAGCCCGTAACTCCCTGAGAAGCCGGGAGAATCCAGCCAGGATCGGTACCTGTCCCCTAATTTGTTCACAGACCGACCTGTCAAGCTACGAACCCGGGCAGTCGGATTCGACCGACGTTACGTGTCGCTCCGCAAACACGCCGAATGGCATTGGCTCGCCAGCAGTAGTAACTCCATGGCCATCGCTAACTGCTCTAAGGGGGAACTTGAACCCGAGGACGGAGCCCAAGAGCTGAGGGATTTCTTGGTGGTTGTGTGTCCGGGTATTGCAAGGTCTTTCCCGAGTTGACCCCCGAGGGGCCAATTCACTTTCGGACAACGCGGCGCTCGTTGGTGCCATGGGCCAGCCATGCTTGATCCGTCCGCCGCAATCCCCAGACTATGTGCATTCATGGTAGATTCCGTAGAGGCTGAACGCGGGGGCGCGATTTCCGACCTGTGACCGTCTGTGTCGAATGCGAGGCGAGGCGAGGCGCGGTGAACTCCGTGTGGAGCGTTTTCGGGGCTGCCGCTTTGCACCAGCCAGTTCCCCAACCGACTGACATGGTCTTCTGTGTCACGGCCGTCGGGGCCGGCTGCCGTCAGTTGACAGCAGGGGCAGCTCCTGGATCTCTTGGGCCAGGAGCATGGGAGAGAGATTCTATGAGCGTCACTCCGAGGGGAATGTCCGTGCAGGAAGCATACCGCGAATACCGAGCGGGCAACTTCAGGGTAAACCGGCGGTACCAGAGGAAACTGGTCTGGACGATCGAGGAGAAGCAGGCGCTAGTTGATAGTATCCTCCGTGGGTATCCCGTCCCCCTGATTCTTCTCGCCTACACCACAGATAATGAGGGTAACAAGTCGTTTGAGATCCTTGACGGTATGCAGCGACTCAATGCCATTTTTACATTTATTGAGAATGAATATGATGTCGATGGGAAGTACTTCGACGTCCAGCATTTGTCACGCGCGAAGCAGCTTGCATTCGAAGGCCATTTTGCGGCCATGACAGACTCAGCGAAACTCCTTTCGGCCGAGGAGTGTGCCGACATTGCCGACTACACATTTGCAATCAGCGAGTATCCAGGAGCAGACAGCACCGCGGTGCATGAGGTTTTCGGTCGAATCAACTCCTATGGGAGGCGCCTAAGCGCGCAGGAGCGCCGACAGGCCGGCGTGGTTTCTAGCTTCTCGGATCTCGTGCGCGATCTCGGGGCGGAGATTCGGGGGGATGTATCACCCGTTACCTTAGATTTGTCGGACATGCCCTCGATCAGTGTCGACGTAGTCGGCGAGATGGAGGGGTACGGAGTTAAGGCGGACAGTACTTTCTGGTGTAAGCAGGGTGTCTTGAGGAGGTCGCAGCTGCGCGATTCGGAGGATGAGCAAATGATCGCTGATCTCGCGGTCTCTACTCTATTGAACGAACCGTTCGCGTTCAGTGGCAAGGCGCTTGACGAATACTACACTCCATCGAGCGACGAGGCCGCTGACATCGAGCAGCGGCTTGCAACCTATGGGACCTCTCGATTGAAGACAGAGATCATCGGAACGTTGTCTGTGTTACGCGAAGTTATAGCATCGGTGGACGACGAGCCCAATGCTCTTCGTCGGATCGTTCTTCCTGGTTCCGCAAATCCGATCAAAACGGCATTCTACGCAGTCTTCGGCGCTTTCTTTGAGCTCTGTGTAAACCAACGCAAGAGCCCAGAAAACAACTCGGCGATCTTGGGCGCGCTAACCGACCTTCAGACGAAGCTTCACGTTGCAGCTGGGCAGATTCGGTCAGAACCAAGGAAACAGAACATCCAGATTACCGCCGCGTTGATCGCCGAGTACTTCAAAGACAAGGAACCACCGGCAGTAATCCATAGTGCCGGTGCAGCGCTCCCCTTCGAGAACGCGCTTCGGCGGTCGCGGATAGAGACTGGAGCATACGAGTGCAAGCAGGGGGTGCTTCGGCTCGATAGCACTAGAGACGAAGACCCAGATCTGCTCGATAAAGTCGTCAACACGATATGTGCCATCGCGAATATTGGGAAGAATTGTGAGGGAGGTATTTTTATCGGTGTTGCGGACAACCTCTCTGACAAGAACAGAGTCCAAAATCTTGACGGTATCGCTGCGGCGCATGTCGCGGATCGCTACGTGGTCGGTGTCGACCGAGAACTAGATCACCTCGGGCTTGACTTGGAGGGATACATGGAGAGGGTGGTAAAGCACATTGCTTCCTCCGGTCTCAGTGAGCCGCTGCGCGCTGCGGTCTTGGCCAAGTGTGACTGCATCACGTATCGAGGAAGATCGGTTGTGTGTTTGTGGGTGCCGGGTCAAGGGCAATACTCAACCGTCTCGGACCGCGTGTTCGTGCGCGAGGGGTCGTCGACCGTAGAAGTTACAGGTGCGTCGGCTATAGCTGCGGTGTTTGAGCGTTTCGTCGGGTGAGTGAGACACCGGACAACGTGAGGCCCCCCCCTGTTTCCGTGATGGGCGCATACGAACCCTCTAGCTAGATGCGTTCTGGGGACAGCATCGACCGAGCTGAGTGGTGGCGACAACATCCTCTATCTCACGGAGGCAATGGTTGGACTTCAAGTCGGCGACCGACAGTGACGCCCATTGGATTGAGTGAGTAATTTTTTCGATCTCTGGGAAGGTGTCGTGCTGGCTGACTAGGTTACGATTCACCGTCGAGAAGGCGGTCCAAGCACTAATGCCTTTTGTGATACTAATCTCCGGTCCAGGCTAAAGGACCGAGAGCGGAAAGGAGTAGGCGTATGGCCAGGCGCGACCCCGACGAATCCGCCGATGACCAACCACAGCATCGGCTTGATCGAACAGTCTTCGCCCACACCGAGCTCTTCTCGATTGCGGATAGTTCTTTACGGGGTGGTCGTGACAATACTGGCCGTGGTGATTATATCGTTGCGATTGTAATGGCCGCTTTCGCATTCGAGGCTTACTTGAACTTCGTTGGTGATAAGCTGCTTCCCTTCTGGGGGGATATCGACAGCATACGAGTCGCCGAGAAGCTAAGCGTCATCTGTGCTCACGTAGGCCACCCTCCAGACTTCGGTCGGCGACCCTATCAATCTCTGCACGAACTCTGGAAGATCAGAAATGCGCTCGCCCATACGCGGACTGAGTCGTTCTCAGTAGTTCGAGATGGACTCCCGGTCGAACCCATCAAATATCCGGAGAGCTACTGGGAGACGAAGTGCACCTTCGATGTTGCGACGAAGCTTCTCCGTGATGTGAGGGAGGTATGCGATGACCTGCATGAGCGGACTCGAATGACGGGTGGGGCAGTGGGAGAAGTCGAAGAGCGTGGAGGCGAGATCCTAAGGTAGGGATAGGGGTGTAGGTTTTTTGGTGGGGAAGGAGGTGGGCGCTTCGCGCCTCACCCCGGGGTCAGACCGGCGCACTAAACTGAATTACTTTGGTAATCTTTAACTTCGTTGAAGCTGACCGTGCTTAGCTGGCCATTTCGAGCCCAAAAAACCACCGACTAAAGACCTGAGACGGCCTTGAATCTACGCAAAGTCGAACGAAGTCAGCCACCTGTAGTGGTCCGACCCGGCGCAAGGCGCGAAGCGCCGGCTTCCGGATCACCCGCGAGCGCTGCTCAGCATGCTCGAGGGTCTGGCGCTGATAATCTTTGCTCTTTACGCTCAGGCTTATCCGCGGACTCTTCTCCCGCCCCCCGTGCCACATCCCCACGTGCAGGCGCGTCGTCCACGCTTGGGTCGGTTCCATCATGTGCTGTTTCCTCCTCGGCCGAGACACTCACTGATGGTTCGGCCGCGGGGAATGCATGATGCGTCACTTCTTCGCGCTGACGACGACTTGCGCGCTGCCGCTGGCGGTAGGCGCACTGGCGCAGTGAGTGAAACGTCGCTCCCCGAAGGCTGCGCTGGTAGCGTCTCCCCGACTCGCGCACACACTCCCGGCGCGACTGCTCACGGCACGGCCCACCGAGGCAGTACACGTGCCCGCGGTCACAGCCCCGGCAGATCTCCACCAACCCGCCGCAGCGCTGGCAGCTGTAGATCCGGTACTCCGAGGACTTGGACACTTCAGGTTCGGGCTGCCTCGCTCTGGACAGCCGAACCCGAGCACGTCATGCTCACTGCGTTTGGTCGGAGTTACTAGCTCCGGCCACAACACTTCAGGTTCGGAGGCTCGGGGTCGCTTCCCCGGGCCTTCACTTACTCTGCGAGGCTCGCTTTCCCTACCTCGCCTCGGTCGGGCTCGCCACCTCGGGCGCCGCCCCGAGCAGCTGCCTCCGGTCGCCTCGGCTCCCTACGTCACCTCCTCGCGCCTTTTCACAGATCTGACCACGCGGCGAAGCTTTCTGAGGGTGCCCGCGCTTTTCGTCAGTTTTGCGCGGGTCTCAACCCCCGTTCACACCCGATGTCGGTGTTAGCGCGCGGGCTGTGATCGGCCCCGACGCGGATGAGTTCGACCGGGGTCACTTCCTCGGTCACGCCTCGGGCGGCGAGCTGGATATCAACTTGTTCCCTCAGGACCGAAGGCTGAATCGAGGCTGGTCGGAGGAGGGGAAGCTGTTTCGCAAGATGGAAAGTCACGCCGCCTCGCATCCCGGAACGTTCTTCTTTCATGGCGCGGTCTATGCCGACGACTCGTGGGTTCCAGATCGGTTGGAGTACGGAGTGCTGCTCGACGATCGCGAGTGGTGGATCGAGACCTTTCACAACCGGGCTTGATGAGTGGCGTCATCGTAGGTGACTCTGCTGCCTCGGAGCCGCTCTCCCCACCGCTTCGGTGCGGGGCTGTAGGGCGGTGTGGGAGCAGGGCTGCGGTGCGGAGGGTGTGCGGGAGCATCGAGAGAGCCGCTCTCCCGGGTGCGCCGGGGGCGGGGCTGTAGGTCGTATGGCCGACGGCGCGTGCGGTGCGGAGGGTGTGCGGGAGCATCGGGGGAGCGGCTTTCCCGGATGCGCCGGCCCGGGGTGAGCCTGCCCTGTTTTCTTGGACATTCACCTCTCCTACAGCATTTGATGCTGTGTTGGCGTGTCCACGAAACCGGGGCAGGCTCAGGGCTGTAGGTCGGTGAGGGGACGAGGGTGTTGCGGTGCGGAGGGTGTGCCGGAGCGTCGGTCGAGCGGATCTCCGGGATGCGCCAGTGCGGGGCCGTAGGTCGGTGTGGGAGGAGGGGTGTTGCGGCGCGGAGAGTGTGCGGGAGCGACGGCCCCATCTAATAACGGCTAGTCAGGCGCAACTTGTGCGCTATACGTTAGGCAGCTATACGATCCCGGTGGTGAGTACTCGGGCGCGCCTTGATACGAACGTAGCCTTCGCCATCTCGGCGGTGCTGATTTTCGGCGCGTTTGTCGTGTGGCTAGTCGCTCCACCGTGTGAGGGCTCGTTCAAGATCAGCTTCTCACCGAAAGACTTCGGGTTTGAATGCCAGCTCCCGCCGATTCCGGACAAACAGCGCGTTGAGATCCGCGGTCGAGTGCGTGACCACGAGTCGGCGGATCGCGACGTCGCGAATGGGGAAAGCTCCAGGCGAGTCGTTCCCTGCACGAAGGTTCGCGGATCTCGGACTTTTCGGCGCGCTATCAAGGATGCGGAAATCGCGGACAGCATCTGTCGCGAGCTTGTTGCCGCGGTTCCAAGGAACTGGAAGTCGGAGCCTCAGTTCTACCGAGTGCAAGACGACGGTAGTGTCTCCTTCAACACCGGCAGTCGACACCAAGAAGTTGAGGTTTGGTGCAACTGTCATCCCGTCGAGAACGACCAGTCGACTCTGACCGCAGCGGCAGCTGCGCCGCATCCGGCTCCTACCGCCAAGAGTTGCGCGTTTTCGTGGGGTAGAACCGATCATCCTCATGGTGATTGCAACGAGCAGCCATGTCAGGGCCGAATTCCTGTGAAGCGCTGTCACGGAGTCCCGCCTGGCGTCGATGTCGTTATCAGCTTCGACGGGACGATTGATCTTGGCGGGAGTTGCAGCGAAGGGGGCGGCAGTCAGCGTTGGGGGTTGCGAGATTCCATTTCAGGAAACGAAACCTCGGAGGTGCTCGAACGGTCGGGGTGCGCGGGCTATGGGATCGTGGATCGAGGGGGTGGGCGCGTTCAGAAGTGCACCCTGGACCTGAGGGGGAAGGCAAGTGGCCCAGATCACGAAATCCCGGGTACCGTCCGGGCCCAGCCGCAGCTTCGTGAATGTAGCTGCGGCAATGGGAGCCATTGTCGTTTGGGCGGCACCCTGACGATCACGGAGCTACAGACGACAGCACAATAGGCCGAGCAACCTACAGCCTGGACTGCCGGATTAGACTCCACTTGTCCGCTGCACCCCCCCGAGTTGGCTTCTAGCTGTCAATCGGCATCGAAGTCGATGTGGTGCGAGGTAGTTCACCGTTGCCTCCCTGGCCGAGGTAGGCGGCCGACTGCCGTGGTCGCCCCTTCTCGACAGCCTTTGTCAGAACCGAGAGAGGTATGCCGAACGCGTTGGCCACCTTCTCGATGGCCTCTAGGCTCGCACTACGCTCGCCGCCTTCAATCATCCCGGCGTCGCTGCCTCCGAGCCGTTCTCCCCATCGCGCCGACGCGCGCCTGCAGGTCGGTGTGGGTTGCGGCGGTTGTGGTGCGGAGGGAGTGCGGGAGCTGTCGGGAGAGCGGCTCTCCCGGTTGCGCCGAGGCGGGGCTGCGGGTCGGTGTGGGAAGAGGCGTTGTGGTGCGGAGGGTGGGTGGGAGCGTAGGGAGAGCGCACGCCAGACGCTCCGCCGCGAGCCTCTAGCTCGGCGTGGGTGCCGAGCTGTTGGTGCGGAAACAAGTCGGGGGCTCTCGACGATTCCCCGCCAGCCGCGGGCGCGTCGAGACCTGCTTTTTGGATCACTCCTCAGTGGCTGGTATCTTGGTTTCCTCTATTTCAATGGTTTCCCGGGGGGGCAGATGTCGAGCAAGAAGAGGAAGTGTGATTCGGCGTGGAAAATTGACCCCCTTGGCGGGGGTATCGGCGTCCAAAATTGACCCCCTGCGATAGCACTGATGCGCTACCTGCTTTCAAAGCGGGAGCGACGGGGGATGAAGAGCGTGGAGACGATTGGTCGGAT
>JAJCZJ010000096.1 GCA_029262455.1 Deltaproteobacteria bacterium
GACTCTTGCGTTTCCAAGAGCATGCGCCGAACTAGTTCGCGTCCGGCCTGGAAGCGGACAGGGACGTACTTAGATAATTCGGATGTCAGGATGTGCGACCCTGCTCCCACGGGACATGCGACATCGTGTCGCCGCTGCTGCGGGGACGTACCGCTCCGGTGCTCCCGGTCGACTTCCCAAGCGCCGACGCCCGTCGCATCCTCACACGCTTAGCGAAAGTGCGTCGGCATCCTGTCTGGCCCGTTAGTACGCGGGGAGTCGTGGCGCCCTGCGCCCCCCGCAGCCCGACCGGCTGTTCACCGCGAGGAGCATGAGCCGACGACCCGTACGACATCACCTACCTTCGACAACGCGAAGAGCATGAGCAGAACCGTTGCCCGTGCGGGGCACCAGCAAGCGATATGTGCAGTCGGGCGACGTCTGACACGTAGAATATCGCCGTGTTGAAGACTCTCGTCGTTCTAGTCGCGTTCGCCTCTGGTGCTCTAGCCTGAAGTTCCCCCTGAAGGACAACGCACTTTCCCTTCACCCGCCGCTCGAAGTGCGCCGAGGCGGTGTGGCGGCTCTGCCTACGGCTTGATGGTTTTCAGCAAGTCGAGTGCTCTCTGCTGCTCGGTGTTTGGTGTGGTCGTTTTTTCGAACGTCGGCGCGTCTTCGCCGAGGCCGGGGCAACGGCATGTGTTGCGCACGATGCGTGCGAGGTCGTCGAGCAAGGTGCGGAAGGAGTGGACGACGGTGCCGTCCTCCAGTCGTTTGCGTGCGACCTTGGTCAATGCTGGATCGGATCGCTTCGCTGGCTTCACAGGATCACGCGAGGCCTTGGCCTGTTGATCTTCGTCGGCAAAGAGCACGGGACGCCAGGCTTCGATCATATGCCACTGGACGTAGTAGGCGAGCGTACAGAGGAAGATGTGTGCTCGGACGCGATCCTCGAGTCGATGCCTGATCGGCCGGACCATGAGGTCGACGCTCTTGAAGCACCTGAAGGCTTGCTCGACGTTGCTGAGGAGCTTGTAGCTGCGCACCGTTTGGTCGGCGTCCATCCTCTCGGCCGCGAGGCTGGTACGCACCACGTAGATGCCATCGAGCGCCGCTTCGGCGTCGACCTTCTCTTGGTTGATTTCGTAGGTAAACGAGCCGTCCTCGATGTCGAGCTTGAAGTGCTTGGCCATCTTGAACTTGTTGATGACCTTGCCCACGCGCAGGCCGATCTTTGCCTTGCCTCCCAGCTGACCATGGTGGGTCGTCTCGCGAAGCTTCTCAAGCTTCCCGGCAATGGCTTCGACGTGACGCTGCAATCGAGCGAGACGCTTCTCTGCGAGCTGTGTGTCTCCCCTACTCGCCGTCACCGCGTCTGCCGCAAGAGCACCCTGATCGACCCTGTAATCGAAGCCATCGTCTCGCGTGTCAACGATGTAGTGCTTGCCGATCTTGTAATGCTTGAGGATCTTGGCAACGCGGCTATCGATTTCTTCTTTGCCGTGGATCTTTCCGCGGCCAACCATCTGGCAGACCTTGTCGAGTTCTTTGGCTGTTGCCGCGAGCATCTCGGCGCGCTTTGCCTTCCGTCGCTGTGCGAGATCGACGTTGCGGCAGGCGACCAACCTCTCGCCTGGAAAGTCAGGATGCTGTAGCTCGAACAGGTTCTTCTCGTCGAACAGTCCCATCTGGATCGAACCACTCTCGATCAGCTTGTTGATCGCGCCGGGACGCAAGGCGCTGATCCAGTCGCAGCCTTCGGTCTCGCGTAGCGTGTCGACTTGCGTTTGGGTGATCATTCCTCGATCGCCAACCATCACGAACTGATCAATGCCGAACTCCGTTCGCATCTTGTCGACCTGTGGCATCAGCGTCTTCGGATCGCCCTTGTTTCCTTCGAAGACTGACACGGCGACAGGGACGCCTCGTTCAGAGGTCAATAGCCCGTAGTTGACCTGTAGTTTTCCCTGCTTCTTGTCTCGATTGTGTCCTCTCGCGGCCAGTGGACAGGTGACGCCTTCGAAGTAGCTCGACGTCAGATCGTAGAGTGCGAGGCTGCCCTTCTGGAGGTGACGCTTCGCCAGCTTCTTCTCGATGTTGCCCTGGCGTTCGAGTAGCCAGTCCATGGCCTCATATAGCTCCTCTGGGTCGGCCTCGGGGACGCCCAACATGCCCGGCATGGTGGTGGTCGGCCACCAGCGCGTCATCGCAAGTTTCGACTGTGGCTTGAGGAGGCGACCGGCAATCATCGCAACAACCAGGTCTCGTTCGCGAGAGGGTCGCGAGCTGATCAGCTTGGCAAGCCCCAGGCGTCGCATCGCTACGTCCACCGCCTCGGCATTGCCGTGCGCGAGCGAGCCATCCTCGACGATCTCGAAGGCCTCGTCGGAGGGAACCATCTGCCTGCCCTTGAGGCTCTGACGCATGACCGCGAGGATGTCGGGAGGGAGCTTGGTGAGATTCGAGAGGGTGCGGGTCTTGACCTTTCCGTCCTCTCGATAGCTCTCGCGGAGCAGGATGGCTGGGGGTGACGTCCTGTTCTTGACGGTCGCGATATACATGCCTATTCATATACCGACCGAACTCACGTAATGCAATGAATAATCTCTCGAATACACCGCATTTACATGCCTACAGAAACGCAAACAGACCGCATATCGAACAGCCTGAAAGGCCTTGATACATAGAAGTAGAGCGCGGGCATGGCTGCAAATCGTTCGAGAACTTCAGTCTAGCTGCCGCGTGCCCCGTGTCTCGAGCGACGTGTTCGTGTAGGTGTAGGTGTAGGTGCCACGTGTCCCGTGTCCCGT
>JAJCZJ010000097.1 GCA_029262455.1 Deltaproteobacteria bacterium
GCCGAAGGTGCCTTGCATACGCTTGAAATAGCTGTGGTAGGGCATGACCCCGACCATGTAGTCGAGATAAGGCTCTTGCACCATGTCATCGAGACTGCACCAGCGATGCGTCACTAGGAGGGTCGGGCAAACAAAGGTGCCGTGCTCTTTCAAGACAGCGATCAGTTCGTCGACAATCGGGGCCTCGAGATCGACGTGGCTCCAAAATCTGGCCCGACCGTCAGCGCCGCTGAAGTCACCGTCTTTGGCCTCTGCGATGCTCGGGATCTCAGGAAAGAGGCTCTCGTCGAGAAGATTCATCGCGTGCTCGAGGCTGCGCACTCCACAGCGCGCCGCGTCGATCGCCGGCAAAGCTCGCACGTCGGCAGCGACGTCCATACCAAACGACCGTGCGGTCTCGACGATCGCCACCAGAACTTCCGCCGGCACATTGCGATAGGACTTGATGAAGTCCATCCCTTCGAGATGAAGCATCTCGACCTGCCGCCGCGCCGACTCCGGATCCCGCACGATGCGTGAGAACGGCCAGACCATCGGCGGCACGTCGAGCAAGGGTCCGGAGGAGAAAACCCGCGGTCCGATGAAACGCTCCCCCCACTCCCGCATGTACAGGATGGTCTCGATGCTATTGCCGGTATCGCGAACCGTGGTGATGCCGTTCAAAACCAACAGCCGCATGAAGTTCTTCATCGGCTGAAACGGCACGCCAGCGGGCGAGCCTTCGACATAACCCGCGATATGCAGATGGCTGTCGATCAGGCCGGGCATCAAGAACTTGCAGCGCAGCTGCTCGGCATCGGCCGTGCCGGACGCGGTCGCCCCCTCGGCGCTGCCCGCAACCGCGGTAATGCGTTCGCCCTCTACCGTTACCCGCGTGCGACCATGGAACGACTCACCGTCGAAAAACCTTTCGCATTCAATGTCAAAGCTCATCGCATTCCCCTCAGGGCCAGGGTTTCAAACGTCATGTGCGAAACGAAAACCGTCAACAGACTGCCGGTGGCGAGGTAAAGCAGGGCCCAGACCACTCCGAGGAAGGTTTTGAAGACGATGTTGCGCAGTCCGAAGTAGTAGTGGTTGAGACCGAAGGAGATCGCCGAGATCAACACCGCCACGCTCGTCGACAGCGCGAAGTGGTCCATCAGGAAGCGCAGCAGATAGCCACGCCAGATCAGCTCTTCCGCGAAGACGATGCCGATCGAAACGATAAAGATCATCGTCATACCCTGCTTCTGCTGGCGCTGAGCGAATTGCTGGAGATTGCCTTCGATCGCCTTGCGGATCACCCCGGCACGGCGCTGCGTCCAACGGTGGAGGGCCCGCGTCAAGAAGAGCTCGTTGTAGAAGACCGCAAAGCCGCTCACCAGGCCGATGGCGATCGCTGCGGCCAGCGAGCCGCCGTCGCCGAGCCCGCCAATCTCAGGCCACACCATGCCGATGTCAGCACTCGAGCCCCGGGAGGACACCGCTAGCAGCACTGCGGTCAGCGGCACACCCAAGAAAGCCATGTAGAGGAACCATCCCGCTCGGTCGAGGAATTGCGCGCCGCGCCCCATGGCATAGGAAACAGCGTAGAAACCGCCAAAACCCACCGCCAGCAGCACTGGAAACCCGACGATCAAAACAAAAGCGAGCATCGTCGACCTACTCTGCCTTGGGATCGGCTACGGCAGCGGCGGGGGCTTCCGGTGCTGTCGGCTCAGCGGGTCCGGCTTGCCAAGGTTTACGACCCACCGCGAACATCAGCCCGATAAACTCGTCACGGCCGTCGATTTGTAGCAGGTCGTTGACCTGATTGTCCTGGTATCCCGCGACCATACACGAGCGCAAGCCGAGCGAGGTCGCGACGAGCTGCATAGTTTGCGCGATGATCCCTAAATCGACGTGTACGAAACGATAGGCGCGGCGGCCGTATTTCCAATAAACCTTGCGCATATCGCAGGTCAGGAAAAAAACCGCGCTGGCGGCGTCGAGCCACTCCTGATAGACGGCGCATTGCACCACCCGCCGGCGCATGTTGCCCCGATCGACCTCTTCTAAGGCGTGTTTTGCGGCGTTGAAGTGGTAGAGCCCCTGCTCCACCCCATCAACGGCGTTGGCGACCAGGTAAATCTCGACCGCCTGCAGCCCGCCGGTGGTGGGCACGAAGCGGATCGGAAAACCTTTCACATTGTAGGCGATGTGCTGTTTTCTGACGCCGTAGGCATAGTGCAAGAGACTGGTGAGCTCTTGCAAAGACATCGGCCCCTTGGAGAAATCACGCCGCGAGACGCGACGCTTCAGCACCTCGGCCAGCGAGTGCTTGATCGGGATCAGCTCGTGTTTGAGCGCGATCTCGGTCTTGTCTGAATATTCCTTGATGACCTGCGGTGCGGTGTAGACGGAAATGTTGCGGAACACGCTCAGGTCGTCATATTCCGGATCGAGCTTCAGGAACTCGTTGACCATGGTCACGTCGGTCATCTTCACCCGCTCGCCGTCTTTGTACTTGGCCTGCAGGATCATTCGCTTGAGCAAATGCTGCTCGTCCTCGTCCAGGTCCATCAGCTCTCCGAGGAGCTCGGGATCGGTGGCGGGCTCAACACGTTGCATCGCGGAGCTTTCAGTCATCAGCTTGCTCCTTCAAGTTGCAGATAGCCAGCGTCGAACGCTCCACGCCGTCGGCATAAAGCAGGGTGTCTACCCGGTGGTCGAAAAAATTCTGAGTGATCTCGAAAGACAGCTCTTTGTCCGCCGCCCGCTGCGACATGTGCGCCAGCAGACGTCCCGCATCCATCAGCATGTGGCGATAGCCGCGGGGGCCATAAACCACCATATAGCGCCACGGGCAACCGACGAGAAAAACCAGCTCCGGATCCAACAGAGCCGCTGGGGAGAGCTCAGGCAGGGCGGTGCTGAGCCGGGCGAAGTCCTCCTCGAACAAGGTCCGCTCCACCCACAGGTGTTGGGTGCGCGGCACCATTCGGTAGAGGCGTTCCCCAAACAGCAACAGTAAGTCGACGCTGAACAGGGTGTCGGTGACCGGGCCATCGGCCGTGAAGGGCTCTAGAAAGCTTCGTAGATGCGCTGGCAGATCGTCCTGATGGATGCGCAACTCCCGGGAGTGGAGCGGCTCCACTTCTTCCTCACGGATGGCGTAGGCCGTGGTGAAGAACCATTCCCTGAGCTCGTTGATCTTGTCCTTGGTGTGCGGAACCTTGAGCGACATCGCAGGCGAGAGCTTCGAATTCTCGTGGAAGAGCTCCGCGACGTGGGCTGACCCGGAGGCCATGCGGTGGAGATAGTCGCTCTGGGTCGTGCGTTCGAGATCGACACTATTCGGTGAAGGGATCACCCCTTCTTCGAGCAGGTTCTTCTCACTCGGTGTCCAAACAGATGACTGCATGTCGTCGTCCTTCCGGGCTCACATGAACAGGTGGCGATAACCCGGGCGGTGGGGTCCACAGGCCGGGCAGCGGGGTAAGCGAAGAACATTCTCGTAATCGATCGACATGCGCTCGAAGTCGATCCGGTTGACTCGGCCGACCAGGAACGACGTGCCCAGTGTGAGGAAGCGAAAGATACCGGTTGCGGCGAGCCCGCTGGCGACACTCAAATAGGGCGGCAGCGCCAGGTGAGTGGCGTCGAAATGACCATTCGACAACGCTTCCTTGAAGATCAGGTACTCGTCCTTGGTGGATCCTAGAGTCGCCTCGTGCTGAATCTCGAAATCGTTGTAGCAGGGGGTTTCTCCCGGCACGCAGATCGGCCCGACGAGGGCTTCGCTACCGTCGATATAAACCGAGATCCATGGCTTCTCGAGATCGATGGCCACGCTGTTGACCAGGTGGAGCAAGCTCGACGAGAAGGCCTCGAGAGCGCAGATGACAAAGTCATTGGCCTCGAAAATACCGCGCACCGTCTCTTCGTCGTCGAAGGATCCTGCGATCACTGAGACGCGCTCGCTGAAACCCGCGGCGCCGTAGTCTTCACTCACACATTCGGCGAAAGAACGATCCTTGAGGAGGACATCGGAACGGGTGTCGAAATAATGTTTTTCGACCGCCGCATTATAAACCTTGCGATCGTCGAGTAGGTCGATATGGCCGGCGCCAATATCGAGTAGCTGACGTCCGATCCGCGACCCGAGAGAACCCGAGCCGACGAGGCCGATTCGGACGGTCGAGAGATCGTTGCGAGCACCCAGGATGGTGTCGAGATAAACCTTGGTGGGGTCTGTGTCGGGGCTGATGAGCACACCTTGACTACGCAGGTACTCAATCATCACCAGCGAATCCTCGAGCTCCGAATCAACCACCACCTGCTGCTCACGGAGCTTTTCGAGGGTCGTGGGAGCATAAACGTTGCGCAGGATCTTGCCCATCAGGCGCGTCCGTCCGCCGTCTTTGATGTTCTTGGTGAATCGGGACCGCGAGCCGTGTTTGATCAACACCTCGTTGTCGCCGCAGTGAATGACCTGTGCCGCCGGGTTACGCACGAATGCGCTCGATGCGTCCCAAACCGTGTCTTGCACG
>JAJCZJ010000098.1 GCA_029262455.1 Deltaproteobacteria bacterium
GCCGTCGCGTCGCCGCCGCGGGACGAGAGCGCTGCCTGCGCTCCGGCTACAGCAATCAGGAGCGGTTTCAGCCTATGCTCGAAACCGTGCTCAGCGGGTAGTGAGTTGAAGCTGCGATTCGACCAACTCGCACGGGGAGGCCGGCAAGGGCAGGCGATTCTGATCGAGCCCGTGGTCGGCCTCGTTATCGGGTTGCTGGGCTTGCTACTTGTGTACGTTGTGGTTGGTCCGAGCTCGGCGTTTCCCTTCCTGAACTGGGTGGGGCCGGCGCTCGTTCTCATCGGTTGTGTTCTGGTGGCCGCGACCGAAGTCGCTTTTCACCCGTCGAGCATCGCAACGCCCCTGCCTTGGTTTCTCGCGGCCTGCGCAGCCTTTTTCGGGTTCGGCCCACTGCTCTACACGTTTGGAAACCCCGCGGCTCTCGGCAGAGAAACGACTCCGCCGCCGTTTGGCGCGATCGAGCTTTGGCGTACGAACGTTCTCAACGTGGTCGGGATTGTGACGATTCTCGCGACTTTCGTGGTCGCGTGGTTTTGGATTGGTTCGCCGGCACCAAGCCGAGCGCGAAGGGACGGCGACCGCCTGCTGCGCTGCTGCGTAGCTTTTCTGCTGGTGGGTCTTCCGGTCAAATACCTGCTGACCATCCCCTATGAACTCGGACAGCTGGGCTACACCTTGCCGGGCTCGGTGTTTTGGTTGCGTGAGCTCGACAACGCCGGACTCCTCTTGCTGGGCTACATTGCCGGGCAACGGCGAGGATGGTGGTTGTTGGCGTGTGGCCTGCTGGTTAGTGCCGACGTCCTCGGAACGGCGCTGACCTTCAGCAAGTCGGCCGCGTTCTTCACAGCCATCGCTCCGGTGGCTGGTTGGTATCTGGCGCGTCGACGTTTCGTCGATCTCGTTCTACTCGGTGTTCTCGTGGTAGCGCTCTACACCTTTGCTACACCTCTGACCCTTTGGGCACGCGGTCAGCTGGTTGCGAATCCCGGAACGACCCTTGCCGAGCGCGTATCTGTTCTCGGGCGCGGGTGGCGCGGCGACAAGTTGCCGGCGGTGGTCTGGGAACAGCAGACCTGGTGGGCTCGGCTGAGCTTTGCCAACGAGCAGGCGTTTGTCATGAGACGCTACGACGCAGGCGAAGCCGGCACGAGCTTTGATCGCTCGGTCCTGACTCTCGTTCCGCGAGCCATTTGGCCCGACAAGCCGATCCTCACTTCGCTCGGCGTGGATTTTACCGAGACCCTGCGCGGCCATCGGCTCAGCTCGACAGGCATCGGTGTCTTCGGCGAGGCCTATTGGAACGGCGGATGGGTCTTTGTGTTACTCGCGGGCGGTTGGATCGGCTTGTTGTTCGCGGTTCTCTCACGATTCGCGCTCGTCGCAATCGAAGCCCGGGACTTTACCTTTGTCCCGTGCGTCTGGCTTGGGATGCTGCTCGGCTTCAAGATCACCAGTTGGTTTGCGCCCACCTATGTGGGCTTGGTCGTTCTCTATCTCGCCTATTGCGTTCCTTGGGCTCTGTTCCTACGACCGAGCTCGAAGGTCTACAACACGCGGTAGCCGAGACGCGACGCGGTGGTGGCCCGGCGGGTTTAGAGTCTCGGCCATCCATCTCAGGCTGCAGACGCGAGAATCTGCTTCGCTGCGCGTTCTACTGAGAACTGCTCCGCCAGCAGCTTGCGTCCGTTATCGCCCATCCGGCGGCGCAATTCGCTGTCCCGAACGAGTCGCAGGGCTGCTTCCCGCAGCTCGCCGTCGCATCCACTGTCGCACACCAGGCCGGCGCCGGATTGCTCGAGCACGGTGCGCAGGTCGTTTCCCGGGTTGATGCTTGCCAACACCGGTATTCCGGCATCGAGGTATGCGAGAGTCTTGACCGGGAAGTTCTGGGTCTTGTGTCGTCGATCCAGGCTCACGAGGCCGACATCGCACGCTTCGATGAAGCGCGGGTAGGCTTCGGGATCGACCGGTGGGAGAAAGCGCACATTGTCCAGGCCGCGTCGTTCCACCTCACGACGAATGCGCGGAAGCGCTTCGCCATCACCGAGAAAGAAGAAAAGCACATGGGGTTCGTCGCGCAGGCTGTCCGCAAGTTGCACGAGATCGTCCATCTGCTGCGCGACGCCCATGTTGCCGCCATAGACGAACACAACGTCGTCTCCGAAGCCGAGCCGGTACCGCTCATCGCTGGCGGGCCGATCCTGTGGAGAAGGCGGTTTCCAATTGTAGAGAACCTCGAGCGAGAACGACGCAAGCCGGTCGCGACCCATGAAATATTCGAGGTTCCGGTGCGACTGGACGCCAACCACGTCGGAGACCTCGTACTGAGCCCGTTCGACTCGTTGCAAGACCCGGTGCGCGACGCCGTGATCGCGTAGGATGCCAGCGTCCACTGCCCACTGCGGAAAGATGTCGCGTAGAATCAAGTAGGCGCGGCAACTCCACTGTGCTTTCAGCCTTCGCACCAAGGGCGAAAAGAAGATCGTGGGCGAGTAAAAGACCAGGAGGTCGCACGGCAGCTCGGCAAACACCTGCTTCCCCTGCCTAGCTATGCGGTAGGGCAGGTACCATTCCTGGAGGGCACGCCAGATCCGCCCCGTCCTCTTGATCTTCGGAGAGCGCACCCGAAGTATCGCGCGCTTTCCCTCGACGTCGATTCGATGGCTTTCGGTCAAGGTCGGATCGGGGGCGATCACCAGCGTTTCGTGGCCCTGCCGCTCGATCTCGACTGCTAGGTCGTGGATCAAGCGCGCCGCCGAGCCAGGCTCGGGTAGATAGCAATCGACGAGCAGCGCCACCCGCATCGTCAGCCGTGTCGAAACCAGACCGTACGGTTCACGTACTCGGTATAGCTGTGAATCAGGCGGACGACCTTGCGCGACACGTCGTCGGCTTCGTAGTCGGGTGCGATCGAAAAGCTACGTTGATCGCTTCGATGCTGAGCCAGCACGAGGGCCACCGAACGCAGGACGCCGTCGCGTCCGAGCCCACTCATTACCAGCGTACCGACGTCCATCCCTTCCGGCCGTTCGTGGGCCTGGCGAATGGTTACAGCCGGGAAGTCGAGCAGGGAGGATTCTTCGGTGATCGTTCCGCTATCGCTGACGACGCAGCGAGCGTCGATCTCGAGCCTGACAAAATCGACGATGCCCAGCGCTTTCGTAAAAATGATTCGCTCACCAAGATTGCCAGCTCCATTGAGGGCGTCGATGCGTTTGCGGGTCCGCGGATGGACCGAGAACACGACTTTGCAGTCGGGGTAGGTCTCAGCGATCGCCTGAATCGAGTCGAGCACGCTCCGGAGGTGTGCCGGGTCGTCGACGTTCTCCTCGCGGTGCGTGCTGACCAGGAAGAAGCGGCCGGCTTCGAGCTCGAGTCGGTCGAGAATATCCGACTGGCGGACTTTCGGCATGACGTGGTTCAGCACCTCTCGCATGGGTGATCCGGTCTTGATCACGGTCGCGGGGTCCAGGCCCTCTGCCAGCAGATTCCGCCGCGCCTGCTCGGTGTACGGCAGGTTGATGTCACTGATGTGGTCGACGATCTTGCGGTTGATCTCTTCCGGAACCCGCTGATCGAAGCAGCGGTTGCCGGCTTCCATGTGAAAGATCGGGATGCGGCGTCGCTTCGCGGGGATCGCCGACAAGGCGCTGTTGGTGTCACCGAGGATCAAGACGGCGTCCGGCGCTTGCAGCTCCAGAATCGCGTCGGTGCGGGCGATCACGTTGCCGATGGTCTCGGCGGCTGTGGAGCCGGCGGCATCGAGGGATTCGTCGGGCGGACGGATCTCGAGGTCACGGAAAAACACCTGGCTGAGCTCGTCGTCGAAATTCTGTCCAGTGTGCACCAGCACATGCTGGGTGTGGCGATCGAGCTCGCCGATGACGCGACTGAGCTTCACGATCTCGGGCCGCGTGCCGACGATCGTGACGACCTTGAGCTGCTGCATGCTCATGCTCTTCCGGCTTCCTTCGCGCGAACCGGCTCGAAGCCGCGCAGCCGCTCGAGCTGCGGCTGCGGCAGGGAGGTCATGTAGGCGTACGTTTCTGCAATCGTCTGCGACAAGTCGCGTTGTGGCCGCCATCCAAGCTCGGCGAGGGCGCGCGAGGCGTCCGGTAGCTTGTCCCCCACCTCGGCGTAGAGAGGTCCAAAGATCTCGGTCGGATCGACGTAGGCGACCGAGCTCGGGCTGTTGGCGGTTTGGATGACCCGTTGCGCCAGCTCGAAAATCGTACAGCCATTGCCGGCGTTGCCGAAGTTGTAGACTTCACCGTGCCGGCCCTTCCTCATCACCAGCAGCAGCCCATCGACGATGTCGCGCACGTGTGTGAAGGCGCGCACAGCCTGGCCGTCGCCAAAGACGGTGAGGTCGATTCCGCAAAGAGCCTGACCGATGAAGCGCGGCAGCACGAAGCCGCCGACTCCCGATTGACGCGGACCGGCGACATTGAATGGACGCACGATGCGACAGTCGAGTCCTTGGGCCCGGTGGCGGTTGAGGAGAGCCGTTTCGGCCGCGAGCTTGCCGATCGCGTACTCGAGGCGGGCCGTCGGTCGGGTCGGTAGCGTCAGCGCACCGGTCTCATCGCATAGTCCGACCGGATTGCCGCAGTACACCTCACTGGTCGAGAGATCGAGCATGGTGGCGCCGCAGCGAGCGGCGAGGTCGGCAACCGCGCAGGTGGACTCGATGATCGATACGGCGATCCGACCTGCGTGCCCGATCAGGCTGGCGGGTCCGACGAACGAGGCGAGATGAAACACCTCTTCGAAGGGCTCGTCCGGTGTATCGGCGCAGAAGCTCGCGACGTCTTGTACGCTATAGGTGAGTGCATCTGGTCTGCCGATCTCGTCGAGCACCGCCTCTAGCGGCAGCGGGCTCGTACTGAGGTCGTCTACGACGTGCACGCGACGTTCCTCGGCGAGCAGTGCCTCTACGAGGTGGCTGCCGATGAAGCCGAACCCACCCGTCACCAGAGCGACCATGTGTGGCTAGTAGCTCACTCGCTTCGGTCAGTCGAGGGAGTCGCCTTCCTCCCTCGTCTCGATGGCGGATCGGTACATTTCGTCGTAGCGCGGTACCAACAGCGTCCAATCTAGCGTTTTGCGAACCCAGTCGCGCCCCGCGCGTCCCATTCGCGCGAGCTGGTCGTAGTCGGAGAGCATCTCGCCGAGCGTGCTTGCCAATGAAACGACGTCGAGCCGGGTGCTGCGGCCGATGTGCTGTTGCTCGACGGTGTCGGCGAGGCCGACTTGGTCTGAAACCAGGACCGGCGTGCCGGCCGCAAGCGCCTCTGCGACCGCAATCCCGAAGCTTTCTTGCTGGCTCGGCAGGCAGAAGAGATCGGCGTCGCAGAGCGCTTCGATCTTGGCCGTGCCGAAACGCGGCGGCAGCACGTGGACGCGGTCAGCGACGCCGTGGCTGGCGGCTAGATCCTTCAGGTGCGAAGCGAAGCCGAGTTGTTCAGGGCCGATGATCGCGACATCGACGTCGGCGGGGACCGTGGCGTGCTCGAGGCTCGAAACGAGAAGCTCGAGTCCCTTCTGCGGATGAATTCGCGCTAGGCAGACAACCAGGCGCCGCTCGCCTATTTCCAGCTCGCGTCGAAAACGGCCGCGGATGGGTAGCGATTCGAACCCGCTCCAATCCAGGCCGTTGGGCAGCAGAAGCGCAGGCGAATGCAGCCCGATGCTGCTGGACGACTCCCGCTCGAGAGCGCTACTGTAGTGTAGCGCGGCGGCGCCGTCGAGGTCGTGTCGCGCGTGCAACGCCAAGAAGATGCGCTTGCGCAGGCTCTTCTGGGATAGGGCCCACGCTTGCAGCATCCCGGCCGGGCTGAAGACGTACGGCACCCCACTCCGTCGGGCCAAACCCGCCGCGGTGTGGACGGTGTAGGTCCAGACACCGTGACAATGGACGACGTCGGCGCTTGCAACGATAGGTTGCGCCGCGGCTCGCAGCGCGGCAGCCAGGCGAAATGGTCCGCGCGCGGGACCGCAGGGGTGGAATGTGACCGACGGCAACGAGTCGTCGAGGTCGGTCCCGGGCGGATCCGCAGTGAGAACCGACACTTCGTGGCCCTGGCGTGCTTGCGCCGTTGCCAATCCCGAAACCAGGGCGGGTACTCCGCCCGCCTTCGGATCGATGGTTGTCGAGAAATGAGCGATTCGCACGGGGCAGTCCACTGGAGCCCACGCTCCGCCTCGTTCTCATGGCGCAAGCTGGCGCGGGATTCCGATTGTTCGAAAAGGTTGTACAGTGACAGGGCCGATTGGCAAAACCCCTGTGAGGTTTCAGTAGAGTCTTGATGGAGAATTCTTCCCGCAATCCCGTGCGCCGACGACGGCTCCTACTTCTGCTTCCCGATGCCCTCGGCGGGCGCGGCGGTATTGCACATTTCAATCGCACGCTGATGCGCGCCCTTGCCGAACGCGACGACCTCGAACTCGTCGCCCTGGCCTTGCACGCGGCGGATCCGGAGCCAGCTCCCGCGCGAGTCGAATGGCGGATACCGGCGCCGGGCAGCAAGGTTGGGTTTGCCGTCGCCGCTGCGTTGGCCGCTGTGCGCCAACGTCCCGATTTGATCGTCAGCGGGCTAATCGGCTTCGCGCCCCTCGCCGCTCTGCTGGCTCGCGCGAGTGGGGCGCGGCTGTGGACCTGCACCCATGGCATCGAAGCTTGGAGCCGGCCGTCGTTCGCGGATGCGGCTGCGCTGCGCCGGTCCGACCTGGTGACATGCGTGAGCGATTACACGCGCGAACGCTTGCTCGATTGGTGCGCGATCGATCCCGATCGTGTGCGTGTCCTCCATAACACGATCGACTTCGAGCGTTTCACGCCGGGCCCGAAATCGGCCTCGTTGGTAGAGCGCTACGATACAGACGGGCGGCGTGTCTTGCTGTCGGTCGGGCGCTTGCGGAGGGAAGACCGTACCAAGGGCTTCGACCACGTCATCCCGCTGCTGCCGGAGCTGCAGCGGCGCGTCGGTCCCATCCGCTACATCGTCGCCGGCTCGGGACCCGACGGCGCTTACCTTACGCGCTTGGCCGAGGAAGCGGGCGTTGCCGAATGCTTGGTGCTGACCGGTTATGTTGCGCCGGACGAGATGGCGGCGCACTACCGACTCGCGGACGTCTTCGTGATGCCGAGCCGCCAGGAAGGCTTCGGTGTCGTATTCCTAGAGGCTCTGGCGTGCGGTTGTCCCGTCGTAGCCGGCGACAGCGACGGCAGTCGCGAACCTCTCGCCGGTGGTGCCTGGGGGCATTTAGCGAACGTGCTCGATCGCGACGAGCTGACGAGCAGTCTGGTTGCCGCACTCGCTGGCGCTTGTGTCCCCACACGAGCAGCTTTGGAAGAGAAGTTCGGCACGGCTGGCTTCACGCAACGAGTGAGCGAGCTCGTCGGATCGATTTTGGGTTCGAGCGCAAAGCCGCCGGCACGGCGCGCGAGCAAGAAGCATGAGCTGGCGAGCGAAGGGGTTGCGGGCTGCAGCCGCGGTCCTCGGTCTCCTACTGGGGATTAGCAGAAATGGAGGTTTTTAGTCAGGGCAAGGCGCGAAACCGGAGGCGAGGAAGTTTTGGCCGACCTGCCGGTCGGCATCCCCTTCACCGGACACCGACACGCGGCATGCTCATCACCTGCGCGCTTCCCATTCACCGGCCCGGGCGGCTATGCTCACGTGCGTGGAAGCACCGCTCGTAACAGTCATCATCCCAGTCAAGAATCGGGAGCTGTGGCTGCCGCAGACGCTCGATTCGATCGTCACCAATCGGTACCCGAGACTGGAGATTTTGGTCTGCGACGGAGCCTCGACCGATCGCACCGTAGAGATCGCCGAGACCTACGCCGCCGTTCGCGTCATCCGCGACGAATCGCCGAGCAACGCCGCGGGCTGGAACGTCGGACTGCGGGAAGCGAAGGGTGAGCTGATCGCCTTCGTCGACAGCGACGACCTTTGGCCTCACTACAAGCTCGCGAGACAAGTCGAGTTGCTGCAACGCCGGCCGGAGGTCGACTATGCGATCGGTTACGTGCGCCACTTTCTTTCCTGCGGCAGCGATGTACCTCAGGGCTTCAAGTCGGAACTCCTCGACAGGGACGTGGTCGGACGCCTCCCCGGGACCCTCCTCGCTCGACGCCGCTGCTTCGAGCGAATCGGCGACTACGATACGTCGATGAAAATCGCCATGGATGTGGACTGGTTCGCTCGAGCCAAGGACGCGGGTCTGAAAATGGCGGTGATGGACGAAGTCATGCTGTTGAAGAGGGTTCACGGTACGAACCTATCGAACGACGCCCAGGTCAACTCCGACGAGCTTCTCCACCTACTGAAAGATTCGATGGATCGGATGCGCACCCGGCGCTCCTCCGAGTGATCCCGCTAGCGGACTCCAGCTGATCCGGCCTGACTGCTTGTAATTCTCTATCAACAACGGAACCCGCTTAGAGGTTCTTGAGAACGAAAATCGGTTGGTACTGTGGATATTCTGTATTGGTAGGGTCCCACCCGAGGCCGACATCTCGTTGAAGCAGATTTTGGTCGTAGCCGTATTTTCCTACTACTTCCCAGCCCTCCAAAAGCAAAGGCAATCTTTCTTGACCGTATATTCTGTGCGCATTCCAAACGACAGTATCGATGCCGAGCGGAACGGCGAGGAATAACAATCCGCCGTGTTTGATGATTCTCTTCATTTTAGTCATCGCTTTGAGATCGCCGTCGGGATCGATTGGATCGCCGTATCGCCCGAGTCCGTCATGCTCAAAGGAAGAGATTGAGAAGCCAGCATCGAATACAATCGGATTTAT
Organism: Deltaproteobacteria bacterium; assembly: GCA_029262455.1. Lineage (GTDB taxonomy): Bacteria > Desulfobacterota > Binatia > HRBIN30 > CADEER01 > CADEER01. Next base: position 8,807 of record JAJCZJ010000098.1, read on the forward strand.
CTCGTACTCGTGAGGCGTCATTGTATCTACGCCTTCAATCTCCGAGAGAAGGGGGGCGTATTCAATAACGGAGCATGTGCCGCCGTAATGTAAGCAAATGCTTTCGTACCAAGGCAGCTTGGAGCCCATGACCACGACCTTCATGCCCTTGATTGGGAAATCATCGAGAGCCTCGTACAGCCATGTATCCGTACTGCCGTAATAGAATGTCTTTCGTTGAGAGATCCTTTGGATGCATTGATACCGCATCACTTTGGTATAAACCGTTGGCTCATCACCCGATGTATCCTCATCGATAAACCAATGACGAATCTCGACCTTTCCGGCCATTGAGAATCTGTCGATCAGACCGACGGGAATCTGTCGCGATGTTGAAGTGGGCGTCGTCATGTCGAGTCAGCCATCGCCACGGCGCCTTCGCAGGGCCGTTCTCACGGCGCGCGTGTAATCGACTCGGCGGTCGCGATCGCGGATTCCCATGTTGTTGTCGTGGATGCGGCGCCGGACTCCGAGCGCTTGCAAGCAGTCGCTGACCAACCCCAGATCGATCGCGCGTGCGTACCAGTCGATGAAATCGCCTAGCCGTAGAGACGTGTCGAAGAGGCCTACTCGATCGAAGGCGCCGCGCCGAGCCAGCATCGCGCTCGGGAGCAGCCCGCTGGCGTGCTCTGGGAGTGTGCGCGCGCCGTTCTTGCCGAACACCTCGATCGCGGCAAAAACTAGATCCACGTCAGGGTGGCGATCGAGGTAGTCGCGCTGGTCGCGCAGCTTCGTCGGCAGCCAGATGTCGTCGGCGTCGAGCAGCGCGACGTACGCGCCGCGCGACGCTTGGATCCCCTCGTTGCGCGCGGCGCCCGGACCGCGATTGATAGCCTGGCGTAGGAGCCGAACTTCCGGAAACGACTCGGCGACCGCGGCGGATCCGTCCTCGGAACCATCGTCGACGACGATGATCTCGAATGGGCCGGGATCTCTCTGCTGGAGGACGCTGCGAATCGCGTCTGGCAGATGTCGTTCGCCGTCGAAGACGGGGACGACGACGCTTACGAGTGATGCTTCTGAAGGTGTCATCGAACACCAATCGTAGTAGTGGAGATCCGATGAGAATCCTAGTCGTCAGTCCGTACGTGCCCTCTCCACCGGTCAACGGTGGGCGCATGCGGATCTGGGCAGAGCTCCTACACTTCTCTCGAAACCACGAAGTATCTCTTGCAGCCCTCGTCGAGCCCGGCGAGGAAGAACCGCCCCCCGCGCTTCGCGAAGTTTGTACCCATCTGCGGTTGGCTCGCCGCGGCCCGCTCTTTCCCGATCAAGACGAGCGACTACCACCACCGGTCCTGCAGTTCCGGTCGCGATACATGATCGAGGCCTTGCGCGAGTTGGGCCGGCGGCCTTACGACATCGTCATGCTCGAGCACCTCTTCAGCGCGCCCTATGCCCCGCTGTTCCCAAACAGCGCTGTCGTCTTGTGCGAGCACAACATAGAGTCACTCATCTACCGCCGGTCGGCCGCCATCACCAGCGAGATTCCGTCGATCGCCCAAGCCCCCTGGGTCACCCGCGCCACCGGCATTGACCTGGCAGCGTATGAGAACCGCGTGTGGCCGACGTTCCCACTCCGGACCGTCGTCAGTGACGAAGACGATCGGGAAATGCGCCGCCGGTGTGCCACTGGTCGTAGCGTGGTGGTCCCCAACGGGGTCGACCTCGACGCATACGCACCGCTACCAACGCAGCGAGGGCCCGTGCCATCCATTCTCTTCATGGGATCGCTCGATTACCCACCCAATATCGACGCAGCCTTCCGCCTCGTCGAAGACATCCTTCCATGTCTGCGACGTGACGGACTCGAAGTCACGGCGGTGATTGCTGGCCGACGCCCCGTGCCGGAGGTCGTCCGGCTCGGCGAGCTGCCTGGTGTCCAGGTCATCGCCGATCCACCGGACATGGCGCCGATCGCCGAACGGTGCGGTGTCTGCGTGGTCCCCCTGCGCTCGGGCTCGGGTACTCGACTGAAGATCCTCCACGCGTTCGCGCTCGGGAGACCGGTTGTCTCAACAAGCCTCGGAGCTGAAGGACTGGATCTCGAGGACGGTCGCGAGCTGCTGATTCGGGACCAGCCCGCCGAGATGGCCGCCGCCGTCCGACAACTGCTCGAGTCTCGCGATCTGTGCGATCGGTTGCGCGCCAAGGGTTTCGAGGCTGCTCAGCGCTACTCTTGGTCGAATACGCTGGTGCCACTGGAGGACGCGCTTTGCGAAGAGGCAGACCGCTTCTCCCACGACTCGAGGAAATCGGTACGCAGCAGGTGATCGACTCCAATCGGGAAGAACCGGTTGTCGCGCGCGTCCGAGATGAAGTGAACGAATGCCGTCTTCTCGTCGATCGGCGGCGCGAACTGGTGGCGCCGGCTCCCGACACCGTGATCCCAAGCCAGCGGAACCAGATTTGCCTCGCGACCCATGAGTAGAGCATAGAGAGTTTGCTCCATGACCCACCAGACGATGCTGCCGAGAGGGTCGTTCTCGTCGAAGTCGGCCATGCCTTCGGAATGCCGGTAGCCGATACTCGAAGCGACCAACTTCTCGGGGACCCGCATCATGCAATCGAGCGCGCGTTCGATGAAGTCCAGGTCGCGTAGATCCGCAGGCGAGAAGCCGACCCAACCGGAATTCACGTTCGACGCCGGCACCAGGCCGCAATGTCCCTCCAGATAATTGCGATTCCGGACGTAGGCCTCGCCGCCTCCCTCCGTATACATGGGGCGGCGATCCGCGATCGCGTTCGCCACCGTCACCGACGGCGCGAACCAAAGAAGATCCGAGTCAATCACCATGGCGTACTCGGTTCGGGACCAGACCAGCACATCAAATAGCTTGCGCGCGATGAAGTGACGCCTGCGAAAGTCTTCGCAGAGAGGATACCCCTTCAACGCTTCCGGGACCTTGGGATGGTCCGCCACCGGCATTTCGCATCCGATGAAGTGATCGCGGATTCGGCGACGCGACTCGGTCGACAATGAGCCGTCGTCGTGAACCGTCAGGCGCGCATCGATTCCGGCATTGAGAAAGAAGGACTTGAGTGCCCACATTCCGCGCACTAGATCGCTTTCGCACAAGAGCATGTGCAGCTCGAATCGCGACGTAGTGCTGACGTGGATGGGGCTGGTGTCAAAAATCAGGCGATATCGCGGATCCTCGGGGCCCGAGAACAGTCTTCGCAGGATGCGGTTGTGCCGAACCAAGGGGTCCAGCCCGACGCGGGCAATTCTTCGCCTCGTCTGCTCACGCGAAGGGCCCAGGCGCTGTACGGCATATTGGAGACGCGACGACAGTGATCGACGCAACGCGGCCGAGAGGGTCACTGCCGTGTCGCGCTCCCTGCCGCGATTGCCCGGGCAATCGCGGCGGCGATTCCGCCTCTGTCCGCGCCCAAGCGCAGCTCGAAACACGGAACAGCGCGCACCAGCGCGGACATCGCTCGCAACGAATCGCCGCCACTGCCGGACAACTGCAACAACGTGCTCGGCGCGAGTGCTGCGAGCGCCGCCCCCCTCCCCACGGGCACGACTTCTGTTTCGTCCTGGGGGAAAATCTTCGGCACGCAAAGCGCGCGCAGCGGCAACGAAGCAGCGATCTGTTCGCCAAACCGCGGCGTGAGCTCGAATACAAGCTTTTCCGCATCTCCCGACGTCTCGGCACGTGAACCGGAAAGGGCGGCGAGCTTGCTGAGATCGTTCTCGTCGCGCAGCTTTGCCGTGCCGTATACACTGTGCACGAAGGGGTTCGGTGAATCGCTGACGAGGCAATAGTCGTCGCCGAGGTACCACATGCCGGCGCACAGCGCCGCCAGCGCTGATGTCGACTTCCCGGAGCCGCCTTTCCCTACGATGAGCGCGGCGCCATCGGCGTTGCCGATCGCCGCGGCGTGGACCATCTGCATACCGGCGCCAGCCGCCCACCAAGCTAGTAGCGTACGCAGTGGTGAAGCGCACTCGTGCCACGGCAAGCGCGCGGCGTCGTTGACCCAGTAGAAGGCCTCGCCGCGTTCATAGTCGAGCAGGCTGAGGGCATCGGGACCGGGATGGAACGAAGCGCGGATCGGGCCTTTGTCGTACCCGTGGACCTCACCGCGCGAGCCGAGATGCTCCTGCCAACACCAACTCAGGCTGCGCATCAGCGCATCGAGAACGAGCGACGAAGGCCCGGAGGCGCGGTCCCACAGATGGATCACAAGGCCGGCATCTTTCGGTGCCGGCTCCGCTGGGTGAACGAGCGCCGGTAGAAGCGAGTCTGCAAGAACCTTGTTCGCGAATCGAAGCCGTATCCGCGAACCGGCGATCGAGAGCGCATGATCGGTGCCACCGGCCGCACTCCGCGTACGCTCGAAATCGGCTCGCAACAGCTCGCACAGCTCGCGGCGTTCCGCATCCTGAGCTGTCGTCCGGGCGAACTCGCTCACTGGTCTGCGGGGGTGTCGGGCGCGTTGGGCCAACCTTTCTCGTCGTCGACCTCGTGGATGGGGTCGAGGAGTAAGAGATCTTGCATGTCCTGATGCGCTTCCAGCACAGGGGTCTCCCAGGGTTGTCGATCCTCCGAGCTCGAAAGCGGCGTGCTTTCACTCCGCGTTTCGCTGTCCTTCACAACCAGCCCCTCGCGTTCGAGCTCCGCAAGGAAACGCTCGAGATCGGCGGCGATGGCGCCGTCCGTCGACTCGAAACGCACCGTCAGCACCGCTTGCATGTCGTCGGCTGGACAGCCGCTTTCGACGAGCCCCCAGATGGATGCCGCGGAGCCTTGCAGGCCGTAGTAGTTGCCGTTCGATAGATTGACAATGACGGTTTCGCCATCAATGGTTTCGTGCACAATGTCCGGTCCGGCGATCGCAAATCGCGCCATGGTTGTCCTCCACTACGTCATCCCGTTCTCAGGTGCGGCCGCGCGCATCCTCGCATGCGACCGCGGCGCCGGCAATCCGCTGGGTAGCATGGCAACCACTCCCGAGCTCGCCGACACCGCGATTCAGCCCAGACTATCCATCAATGTTCGGCTGCAACCGCCAACGGCGCGCCATCTCGGTGTGTGCTCGCTGTTCGCTCCTCGACATGGTGTCAGCGACGCCTGCGTAGCTCATCCCTGGGCGCGCATCGAACTGACGAATAGATGGCGCTTTCGCTTTCGAACGTTCATGAATCGTCCGGTCTAGAGGTGGCGAGTTCCCAGGACCATAGCGGCCGCATGCGGTGGCGCGATATCCACTTCGCGTCCGGTATCGCCTGGAGAAACCGCCCGCGACTCGTAGTCATCGCGCTGCTCACTGGCGGCGTGGCCGCCGCCGCCGCACCCACCGCCGCGCTGATTGTTCGCGGGTTCATCAATGCGCTGGCAGCGGGGAACCCCCACGAGTCCGGCTCGTGGTTGCTCGGCCTGCTGGGGCTCATGGTGATCGCCGCGCTGGCGCAAGGATGGAATTCCTACGTCCTTCGCCGCCTCCAGGAAGACATCGACGTGGAGGTTGGGAGCGATCTGCTGCGCCACGCGGCCGATCTGGAATATGAGTACTTCGAGAATCGGGACTTCCACGACGCGGTGCAGCGAGCTCGCGAAGACTCGTCGCTGTATGTCTCGGCCTTCTTCGCCTCGCTCCTCGGAGTGACGACGAGCGTCCTCACCGCCGTCGTTCTATCGGGCCTACTCGCCGTGACGGTACCACAGCTCCTGATAGCCATCGTCGTCCCGGGAGCGGCTTACTTCGGGCTGCGCTGGCAGCTGGCACGGCGATTGTTCGAGGAAGAGTTGGTCCGCTCGGCTAAGTTCCGCTGGAACTACTATTTCTCGCGCGCGCTGACCGAGCCACCGCTGGTCACCGAGGTGCGCCTCCTCGGGCTGGAATCGCATTTCGTCGACCGCTTTCGCACCACATTGCGAGATCTCCGCGATCGATTCGCCCGGCTTCTGCAGATGGAGTTGCTCGCCGATCTATCGTTCGGTCTGCTCAGCAGCGTGGTGGTTTTTCTCGTACTTCGCGAAGTGGTCGACGACGTCATTGCGGGCCAGCTCACGGTTGGCGACGTCGGTTTGGTGGGAGCAGCTGGGCTGCGCTTGCGCGGAGCCTTGCAGGAGGCGATCGCCGGCGTTGGGGGACTGCGCCGCAACCTGCTGCACATTCGCAACGTTTCCGACTTTCTCGCACTGTCTAAGGTGGCGAGGAACGAAGGCGAAGCCCTTCCAGCGGGGCCCGGCAGGGTCAGCTTGCGAGGCATCACCTTCACCTACCCGGGTGCATCGGACGCGGCGTTGAACGAGGTTACGCTCGAAATCGAGCCCGGCGAAACACTAGCCTTGGTGGGAGAGAACGGTTCCGGCAAATCGACGATTGCCAAGCTGATCACGGGACTCTACCGAACCTACGACGGCCGCATCCAGATCGATGGAGTCGACGTGAACTCGATCGCTCGCGGTGCAATGTTCGACCTCGTCCACTACGCGCTACAGGATGTGAATCGCTTCGAGGCATCGGCCGCGGATACACTGGCCTACGGCGATTGGGAGAGGCTGGGCCACGACCGTCAGGCGGCGACTGATATCGCGGTCAGCGCTGGTGTCGACGAGCTGATCGACTCGTGGCCGCGCGGCTACGACACCCGGTTGGGCCTGCTATTCGGCGAGCACATGCCGTCGGCTGGCCAGTGGCAACAACTCGCCCTGGCGCGGGCCTTCGCTCGACCGTATCGCGTCTTGATCCTCGACGAGCCGACCGCAAGTCTCGACGTTCGTCATTCACGGCGCCTCGTCGAGCGTCTCTGCGATGTCACGCCAAAGCGCACCACGTTGCTGATTTCACACCAGTGGCCGACGATTCGCAGGGCCGATCGCATAGCGGTTCTGGACAAGGGGCGCATCGTCGAGATCGGTTCGCACGATCAACTGACTGCCGCCCGCGGTCACTACTGGGAGATGTTTCAAGCGTCGCAGCTCGGAGACGTTCATGCCGACTGAGGCCGCCATCGCGGGCTCGCCTCCGGACATCGCGCTTCCGACGGCCGACCAGGAAGTTCTCCTGCGCGCCTGCCTTGGCTCGGGCGAGCGCGCGTTGGATGCATGGCGCGAATGGAGCTCGCGGGTCGTGCTCGACGACATCGACAACGGATCACAGCGCCTGGTCCCACTGCTGTACCGCAATCTGGTTCGCCTCGGGGTCGGCCAAACCGAGATCGGTCGCTACCAGGGGATTTACCGAAAAGCCTGGTACGAGAACCAGTTGCATCTGCGCGACCTGCGCCGGGTACTCGCAGCGATGGCCGCGGCCGGTGTCGAATGCATGGTCCTCAAGGGGATACCATTGGCCGTATCCTACTACGAAGAGATCGCGCTGCGTCCGATGGCGGATCTGGACATTCTCGTCCACCCCTCCGCCGCCACGGCCGCGGCGCGGGCTCTCACTGATCTCGGCTACTCGCCCGCGATAGACACCGCTGCGGACCTACCAGTGGATTTCGTCAATTCGATCAATGCGGCAAATTTTGTGGCCGATAGCCGTAGCGACGTGGACGTGCACTGGCGAGTCTTTCTCGACTACTGGCGGGAGGACGCCGAGGCGAGCTTCTGGGAGGCTTCGGAAACCGCGCAGGCCGGCGACACCAAGTTTCGCACCATGAACGCTAGCGACCTCTTGCTCCATGCGTGCGTACACGGCATCGCTTGGAATCCGACGCCGCCGATGCGCTGGGTTGCGGACGCGGCGATGATTTTACGAGCGCGCGGTTCCGACTTCGACTGGAAGCTCGCCTCCAGCCGAGCGCGCGTTCTCGGGCTGGCCCTGCCCTTCCGCGAAGCTCTCGCCTATCTGGAGACTGTCATCCCGGACGAGCTTACGGGCGTCGCCTACCGAGCCGAGGTGCGTGCGCTTCGATCGACCCGCCGTGAGCGATTGCACCATCGTCTCGCCGTATCCTCGCCGGCGAAGCTGTGGGTGGCGGAGCCGCTCTGGTACTACTATGTGCGCCACTTTGGTCCGCAGTCATCAAGCGACGGCTGGTGGGCCGCAATAAGACGATTTCCGCGATTTCTGCAAGTGGGCTGGGGACTGGGCCGGCTGCGCGACGTTCCGCGCACCGCGCTGCGAAAGCTTTGGCGAAGGTTGCGCTCGGTGCCAGGGAAATGAGCCGATGAATCGGCGGCGCCCGTTCCCAGAAGGACCACAGAGCCCGGGAGAAAGTTTCAGATCAGGAAAGCGCGTACAATGACCGCTCGAGTTTTGATGGTGGCGCTCGACGCCACCGACTTCTCCCTCTTCCGTCTCCTCGACGACACGGGTGTCCTGCCGAGTCTCGCTTCGTTCCGCAGGCGCGCGTCGACGCGCCGTGTCCAATACGCGGACGACCTGACGGACGACAGCATTTGGGCGTCGATCCAGTACGGTTGCAACCTCGGGCATCACGGCCGCTACTTCTGGCGACGCGACAGTTCTGACGGAAAGGGTTTCGACTACTGCGAAGAGGGCGAGGATGATCTTGCGTCCTTCTGGATGGAGGCCGCCGAGCTTGGCCGGAAGATCGCCATCTTCGACATGCCCAAGATGTCACTCAGCAAACCCGTAGGCGGACTCCAAGTGTCCAACTGGCTGGCTCACGGTCGCTACCGCGACTCGATCGACGCTTATCCGGCCCAGTTGGCGGATGAGATTGCAGCGCGGTTTGGCAACGCACCGCCGACTCATTGCCTGGAAACGCGGAGTACCTTCAGTGCAACAGAGATCGACCAGATCGAAGCCGAGCTTCTCGAGTCGGTCGCCCTCAAACACGCCGCCGCGGTTTACTACCTCGAAAGCGAGCCTTGGGATCTGTTCATGACGGCGTTCAAGGAGATTCACTGCGCCTCGCATCTCCTCTGGCATCTCCGGCCAACGCGTTCGGCGGGCGGGGCGCCCTCTTGCCCGTCAACTTCAGCGTTCTCCAGCATATTTCGCCGAATCGACCAAGCGATTGGCGAGCTCATCGAGAAAGCCGGACCTGGAGTCGAGATCTGCATCTTCAGTACGACAAGCATGACGGACAATTCGTCGATCGACGATCTGGCGACCCAATTGGTGGAAAGGTTGCAGGGCGTCTGGTCGGGCGGGATCAGGGGGCTGTTCCGTGGCCCGCCCTTCCATCAACTTCCCTTCAACGAACAGGCGTTGGCCGTGCGCGTCGCGAGGAAATGGCGGCCGCATGCCTCCTCGATCTCCGAAGCACTGGTAGACAGCTTGATGTCCGTTCGCGTGTCCGCGACGGGGAATCCCGTCTTCCGTTCCGTGACGCGCCCGCCCGAGCGGTGGCCGGGGCCGAGAGCGGAGCGCCTGCCGGATCTGATCTTTCACCTCGCTGAGAACATCGGACAACCCGCAAGCGTGTCGTCGGAAGAGCTGGGAACAGTCGAGGCCAAGGCATCCGGAATGAGATCCGGCAACCACGGCGGCGACGGCTTTTGTCTGCTCTCCGATGGATTCGCTCGAATGCTACCCCCTGGTCGGGTGCCGCTCGAAGCATTCGGCCCGGCCGCCGTCGGGCTGGCGGCGGGAGGTCTTGCGCCCCGGAACTCAACGGACTGCTAGGGCGTGCCCGACGAGTGTGGCAAGGCTTCACCGACCGAGCCCGAGCCAGGTCCGAAGACTTCTGCGACGCGGTTGCCTTCACCGAAACTGCGCACAATCTTTCGTTGCTCTTCGCGAATTCTGTCCCGCAACTTGCTGTGTCGCGGATCGCCCGGCGCAGATAGGCCGAGCAGTTGCGCGTCTTCCGTTGGGCCAACCACTGACATCCGTCGCGTTACATAACCGAGTGCGGGGAGCTCCAGGTTCATATTGAGAGGCCACGCTACGGAGATCGTCGCGTCGGGGTGGTTCGCCTCGATCCAGGACGCCAGCGCACGTTGGCTGTTCACGACCTCGACGTACCCGAGGTTGAACTCGTAGTTGCTCGGTTCGTCGCGGTTGCCGGGCAGGTCACGTGCGAACAGCATCGCGACGGCGGCGAGCGCGGCCACCGGCACCCCCCTCCCGAATCGGCGGCCGAGGGCGGCAAGTGCTAGCCCGGCGGCGATACACAAGTAGGGCATCGCCGGCAGCAGATAGCGTGGCAGAAAGAACAGCACGGAGAAGGCCGCCCAGAACGGCAGGATCAACAGGACCAACAGCGCAACCTCGCGGCGCGCAAAAGCCTTTGGCACCAGCAACAAGGCGCCGCCGATCGCGCATGGTAGAATCCAGCGGCCTTGGTTCACGAAAAGCCACCATGAAGTCTCGCTGATGTTCGCGAGCGACACGGTCGTGAGAGCGTTCTCGTTGAAGTAGTGATTGTCGACCAGCCGGCCGGTCGCCAGCCATGTGGCGCCTAAGAACACGGCGAGCACAGCGGCAGGAGAAGCGTGGGCGACCGTTTCGGCGATGTAGTTGGGCCGGTCACGGCGGAACAACAGGTGGTAGGCGGAGATCGCGGCTACGATGCCGATGCCGGTTTCCTTGCCGAGGACGACCAGGACGGCGCAGCACATCATTGCCGCCCATCGACTCTGCAGGTACAGCAGCACCGTCGCCAAACCGAGGGCAGCGACAATCATGTCGCCATGCATCATCCCCGCCTGCGCGAAGAACATTGGGTCGAGCAGCAGCAGCGACATTGCCAGCCCTCCCACCACCGAGCCGCCGAGGAGCCAGCCGACCCGATAGGTCAGGTACAGACAGGCGGCCCCGAGTCCGATCGCAACGGTATGTGTCAGCCAGATGGCGTGCCCAAACACCTGATACAGCGACGCCAATGTCAGATAAATCAGGGGCGGATGGCCGTAGAACCTCCCGGAAAAATGCCTCCCGGGAAACGCGTGATCCAAGCCAGCGTCGGCGAGCCACAGCGACGGCAGGACATAGGCTACCGCCTCGTCCCAGTAGTACGGCAGATTGAGGACCGGTAGCTTGGCGAGGACAAAGATCGCAACGACCAGACCGGCGGCGCGCGCATGCCAGACGGCCGCCTCCCCTGAAATCGGTTCGGTCGCCAAAGCCGGCGCTTCGTTGCTCATGCCAGGACCTCTACCGCGAGGCAATGTTTTCGACAAGGTCGCCAAGCGGTCAGCGCCTTCGCATGCCGAGAAGCTGGGGTGGTCAGGCCATCGGATCGTGCACACTACGTCCACCCTGGCGCGTCGACGTCAGCGGTGAGTCGTGCCGCGCCGTGTAGGATCGCGGCCTGCGCCCCGAAGAGGTACCAGCGCAAACCGAGACCGCGAAGACGAAGCGACAACGGTAGAACTCGCAAAATTATTTGGCGAGCTCAGGGAGCAGGTCACTACTTTTCAACATCCGGAACGCGGAAAACGGCGATGCCGATCTCATCGTTGGCGGTGTTGTGCATGGCCAGGTGGTCGTTGCCCATGAATGCAAGTCTTATGCGGGAGAACTGTTTCAGCCGGCGGCGGAAAGTGACTTCGCCGCCGGCTGTTTCGAACAGCACCAGCCGACCTTGCGCATTGAAATAGGTGTTGGATTCGGTCGAATAGGCGATGTGGCGGCCGTCGGCTGAGACGGCGACCGACTCGATGCTCCGGCCACGCGGCATTGTTTTCTCGCCCGATCCTCCCGGCAGAGACCAAACGATCCTGTATGGCCCATCTTCACGGTACGCATCCCAGGACACCCAGCCATCTTTTCCAATGCGCCGAAAGCCGTGTTCGGCCGAATCAACACCGTTGGGCGCGACCGGACCCCAGACGACTGCGCCCGTATCGTCGACAACCATGACCTCATTGCGATACCGGGCCAGTGTGAAAAATGGAGGGTTGGCCTCGAGCAACGTAAGACTGTCGCGGGCGGGCAGGTCGAGCTTGATTGTCCGTTCGGTTTGAGCGCCGTCAATGTTGCGCAGGCGGATGAGCTGAGATTTGCCATCAGCGCCGACAGCGCCGCGATCGAGCCAGGCGAGTTGGCCGCCCTCCTGTGTGAGCACGGCATTCCAGCTGAGCAGTCCGGCAGGCGGTGGCAGTTCTCTGGAGTTTGGCGTGCCAGTCTGGCCGAAGTGGTAGGTCTGACTGTAGGTGGCCAGTAGGACCTCACCAGCCGAATTTGCGCTGCGGAAGTCGCCCGCGGTGAACTCGCCGACGGGTTCGACATTGCAATCCGGTAGCGAAAGTAACCCGGCACCGTTGTGTGTAGGACCTCGGACCCAGACCTTCCCGGCCTGTTCCATCGAGAGGGAGGTGCCGGTATTGGCCTGCATGATGGAAACATCGCGCGCAAGGCAGATAGGCTCAAGCTCGCCGATATCCTTGGTCCAGTCGGGCGCGATCAGGGCCAACGCCGGAATCGCGTACATGAAGGTAAGATTGACGGCAAAGAACAGTATCGGCACAATCACTGCAATGCTGGCCAACTTCCACCAGTGGAACCGGCGCAGCAGCAGATAGAATATCCCGGCCGCAAGGCCCTGGAGAACCAGCGCAGCGGCCAAGCCTGCCAATTGCAACAAGCCAAAGTTGCCAAGGTTGCCAAGGTCGCCGAAGTACATCATGGGCCATGGGATTAGGCCGGCGTGTAGATGGCAGACCGGCAGAAGATAGATCACAAGAGACAGCGCTAGGGCGAGGATTGCTGGGCTGTTCATGTTTCTGAATGTTCCTGCCGGGGTTGCCGGCGCCTCAAGGCTCCAGATTGCCAACGTCCGATACTTGGGCACTTTCGTCAAATCTTCAGCTTATACGGACTATCCGCTTGAGGCGCTTGAGGCCGATTGGGAAGCTCCGACGAACTACGAAATCGGCAAACTGGCTATCAGTCCGGACGGGAGACATCTCTATTGGCCAGGTTACGCCGCTGGTGCGATCGCTGTATTCGAACGTGACGGTGCATCCGGTCGCCTGACCCAAACTGCGGTGGTTCCCACCGAATCGGAGTCTGGGAAGCTGACTGCGGGCGCGATTGTCGTTAGCAGCGATGGTAGGCACGTATATGTCGGAGGTTTGGGCTCCCCAGCGCTGCTTGGCTTCGAACGCGACGCTGAGAGTGGGGGACTGACACAGGTGTGGTCTCTAGGCGACAGCGTTGAGGTCACCACCGAGGTGACCAACGCTCTGGCTGCAAGCCCGGATGGAGCCCATGTATACGCCACGCTCAAGGGCCAGCTTGCTGCGTTCGAGCGAGACTCCCTTGCCGGCGTGCTTATTTTCGCGGGCGGAAGTGAAGAACCTAGCGGGAAGACGTCACTCGCCGTCATCGTCGCTGTGCATAACCTGCCGCTCGCCATAACACGTGCATCTGGTGGCGCGGGATCGCGGTCAGGGTGAGATCGAGCGCGCGATGCAGTTGATCGAAGGACAGACGGGTCAGGGATACAACCGGCGCGAGAAGCGCAGGGGCGCGTTCTGGCAGGACAGGTATCACTCGACGGCGGTGGATACCGACGAGCACCTGGTGAGGTGCTTGGTGTACGTCGATCTGAACATGGTGCGCGGGGCGGAGTGGTCGCGCACCCCGAGCAGTGGGGCGAGGCCGGATACCACGAGATCAAACGCGCGAAGGATCCCGCGCCGGATCGTCGATCGAAGTGCGTTGAGCGAGCTACTCGGGGTCGAGGAGCAGCGGCTCGCGAAGGTGTACCGCGAGTGGGTCGAGAGCCGCCTGGCGGTAGGAGAGCTGAGGCGAGAGCGACAATGGAGCGAGGCGATCGCTGTCGGGCGGCGGAGTTTCGTGGAGCGAGTGCAGGAGCAACTCGGGAAGAGCGGGCGCTACCGGAAGATCGAAGCGATCGAAGCGATCGAAGGGGCTGGGTGCTTCGTGAGGCGCCTGCACCGTACGGCCGCGATTCCGATACGAAAATGGGCGGCGCAAGCGCGAAATCGGCCTCAGATTCGGGATGAAGTTGTTTGATTACTGCGGCTTGCGGTGGTCCGACCCTCAAAAGACGGCAACCCCCTACTCACTGCATTACATGAGTATACGTCTGTAAAATATCGGCCTTGCTACAGAAAGTATCGACTGTTACGTATCCCCTGTGTTGTCCATTCCTCGACAGACATAAAAAGGGTTGGGGTATCCATGCCGAGCTGCGGTGTCATTGCGGGTTCTTCCAAGGAAACGCCGCCAGGGGAGGAGAAGCTGGTGGCAAAGTTCCTGAAAGGGACGGGTGCGACGCAGACCGAGCACGGCGATCCTCTCGGCGGCTCGACGGCGTACCGTCTCTGCGTGTGGGACGACGGACCCAATCTAGTCGGCAGCTACCTGGTCGATCGAGCCGGCGACCTGTGCAGTGCTGGCTCGGCGGATTGGTGGAAATCGATCGGCAAGGCGCCGCCGGATGGCAAGGGCTACAAGTACAGGGATAAGGACCTGGCTTCGGACGGTATCTCGCTGATCCTTCTCAAGGGCGGCGCCCCGGGCAGGTCCCAAGCCCTTGTCAAAGGCAAGGGTTCGGGCGTGCCGCCGGTCGCCGTCGCGCTTCAAGGTACGACGTCGGTCAGGCTGCAGCTGATCGGCGACGATGCGCCGCAGTGCGTGGAGGCTATCTTCAGCGACATCAAGAAGGCTGAGCCGGATTTCTTCAAAGCGAAATAGACGCCTGAACACCAGGCAAGAGGGGTCCCGCGCTTCGACGCTGCACCCCTCCAACCACGGGCGGCGCGCAACCCGGCGCTGCGATGACCCCGCTCGTGCTCAAGTGTTGGGCTTCGACTTCTTTCTCAGCCTGAACGCTTTCGGGGGCGGCATAAGCGACCACCCCTCAGTTTCCAGAAGGAACGGAGCCCTACCGGCGTTTCCCGCTACGCCGCGAAGGGTTCGGCTGGCGGCAGCATGATCGCTCGTCCCTTCCGATGACGCAGCCAAGGGTTAAGACGGCTGTCGGATTGGGATCTGCATTCGTCGTGTTTGCTTCCGTGCTGCTGGTCTTCGACTACGGCCTGACGCACTTCGGTGTGGAGGAAAACTTTCGTATCAATCTCGACCTCATCGACGACGTTCGATCGTGGAGGCAGCAGGTCCGGGAGCTGCGCAAAGATCCAACCCATAGCGTCGTTGCGGTGATCGGCGACTCGCTCACCATGGGCTCGTTGGCAATGGAAAGAGCGGGGCACTCGGCGCTTCCCGGACGATTGGAGCAGGTCCTTTCACAGCGGCCCGAGTTTCTTGATGTTCGGGTGGCACCCCTGCGCTGGGGAGGACTCGGTCCTGTTGAGGTGTTCAACCTCGCTGACGTGATCGTTGGAGCGGAAGCTCCGATCGTGATCCTGACCTGCAACCTTGCGAGCCTGACGATGGCTTGGGCGGTCAGGTTCGACCGCACCGAGCTGGCAGCGTGGATCGAGCCGCGGCGAGTACCCGCCGCGCTGCTTTTGCCCCTACATCGCGTTGGTCTGAGTGCTGATCGCGTTCTTTGGTATGTTTCATTGCGCGAGTCGGGCCTGGAATCCCTGTGGCGCGAGGCCCGACGCCTCCAGACACGCGGCGAACGCGTGCGGCCGAGGCTAGCGCAGTGGTTGGGTCGCGTGCCGCGCCGCGACACAGAGGAGTCGGCCGCGTCTCGGAGTCTCCTGGGCGCGAGAAAGGACACCATTCCGGGAAAGAACCGCTTCACGGGAAGTCGGTTGCGCCGATCCTATTCGGCGGCGATGGCCGGCGTGAAGCCGGGCGATCCGTTGATGCGGTTTCTGCGTGCGGCGATGCAGCACCTCGTGAGCCGCGGGATCCGGGTGCTGTTGGTGGTGATGCCGGTGAACCTCGAACACTGGCGCGCCGTCGGAGCGTTCGACGACCCGAGCGGATTGCAGAAAACGCTCGATACTCTCGAACAACACGCGCTCGCCTCCGGAGCCGGTTTTGTCGATCTGCACGATCTCTTACCGGATCGGGCTTTTCGCGATCGAGCCTCTCATTTCACCCGCCAAGGCCCCGTCGACGGGACGGCGCGAGTCGCCAAAGCTCTGGCGCCGACAGTGGTAGCTGAGCTGCGCCGCTTGGCGCCGAACTGATGCTCTTCAATACGCTTCAGTTCGGTGTGTTCTTTCTGCTCGTGTTATGGGGCGGCCGCGCTGCCCCGCCGACGGCCAGACTGCCGCTTCTCCTGGCCGCCAGCTTGACTTTCTATGCCCTTTGGGTCCCCTCCTACCTGCTACTCCTCCTGGGGACGATCCTGCTCAACTTCGCCCTGCTGCGCGCGATGGTCACCAGTTCTCGACCGCGGCCGTTCTTGATCGCCGCCATTGTATCGACCCTCGGGTCGCTCGGCTTCTTCAAGTACGCAGCGTTCTTGATTGAGTCGGTCTCTCCGGTTTTCTCCCAGGCTATCGGTTGGGCACCGCCGGCGGTCGAATTCGTGTTGCCTCTAGGGATTTCGTTTTACACTTTCCAGATCCTTGCGGTCGCGATTGACACGTACCGCGGCCACTTAGCTCCCATTCGGAGTCTATCCCGTTATACGTTGTTCGTCTGTTTCTTTCCCCAGCTCATAGCCGGTCCGATTGTCCGCGGCTCGGAGCTGTTACCGCAGCTAGAGAGTGGCCCGGCACCGTCGGCACTTCGAAGCAGGCGTGGGATCTGGCTAGTCGCTTGCGGGCTGGTGAAGAAAATTCTCTTCGCTGACTACCTGCTGTCGCCGTTCGTCAACGGAGTCTTCGAGAACAGCGCAACAAGCGGCACGCCCTACTTGATCGTCGCCGCCTATAGCTTCGCGTTCCAAATCTATTTTGATTTTTCGGGATACTCCGACATCGCACGTGGCCTGGCATTGCTCTTGGGTTTTGAGCTGCCGTTCAACTTCAAGGAACCGTATCTTTCTCGCGATCCATCCGAGTTCTGGCGTCGTTGGCACATCACTCTGTCGAGTTGGCTGCGCGATTATTTATACTTTCCCCTCGGCGGCAATCGCGGGGGATCCGGCAGAACACCCTTCAACCTGATGGTTACGATGCTGCTGGGTGGGCTCTGGCATGGAGCATCCTGGACCTTTGTGGCGTGGGGTGGGCTGCACGGCCTTCTGCTCGTCGCGCACAGGTCCGTCGTCCGTCATCGGAGAACTGAGGCCGCGCCGTTGCAATGGGCGGACGGACCGCGAATTGTCGTACTGTTCCACATCGTTTGTGTCGCATGGATTTTCTTTCGCGCGAGGTCGATCGAAGGTTCATTGTCGTATCTGTCGCACCTGGTGGCCGGAGATTTCGAATCGGGATGGCCGGTGTTCCAGATGCTCGTAGTCGCCGTCTGCGCCGCGCTGCATCCACTCGAACGTTACGCCAGGCTCAACGCTGTCGGTTGGCAACGATTCGCCGCGGAAAGTCCTTGGGGTCCGTTCGTCGAGGGCGCAGCGTTCGGTACCGTCGCCGCCGCTTGCTTCGTCGCTTCGTCCGGCGGGGAGTTTATCTATTTCCAGTTCTGACCCACATGATTCGGTAGCCGAATCAGTTGATCTCTCACGGTGCGCAAGCCCCTCTGCGGGGTTGCGTTCGCAAGACCTCGCATAAGGAGCGCTCGATGACCTCCGAGGACCAAACAAAATACAACTGGCTCGCTGCCGTTGCCGGTGTCTCGGCAACGCTCGTCGCACTCGCAGTGTTCGGGTCTTTCGACTCACCGTGGACCTTGCGCGGCGACAACAAAGCAGTGATGTTTCCGTTGAATCTCGAAGCCTACCGGCAATGGACCTCCGGCTACGCTCCTGAATGGTCAGACGGTTTCTGGAGCGGTTTGCCGCTGTTGGCTGACCCCACCTCGATGAGCCTCTACTGGCCGAACTTTCTGGCCTTCCTGCTCACTCCGGAACCACACCTGCGCGCCTACGACCTGACGACGGCTCTCCACGCCGGGATTCTGGTCTCCGGTACGATCACGCTGCTCCGTATCCTCGGCACCAGTGCGTCAGCATCCCTCTTTGGCGGTATTCTCATTTTCGCAGCGCCCATGCATGTCTGGTACGCATCCGCGATGATCACCGGCTACGGTCCGGTGGTATGGTGGCCGTGGATGCTGGTCGCTGCCGAGATGCTGAGCCGCAACGGTCCAGTACTGCGCTATTACTGTCTCGGGTGGCTGGCGCTCGCGTCGTGCGCCGTCATCTACCCGGAGTTCGCATTCTACGGCGGCGTTGTTTGTTCGTGCTGGCTGGTGACCCGACGCACCGGCCTCACCGTGCCCACACGCCTGTTCCGAGCCGCCGTCCTCGGCCTGGGCGGAGTCGCGTTGGCTGCCCCGCAGCTACTCCCAACAGTCTTGCTCCTCCCGGACACCACCCGTGGCTCAGAAGGGCCCGGCGATCTCGACTTCGCTGTCTCCGTGTTTCAAGCTGACAGACTTCTGTACCCCAGCGTCGCGGAAAAGATTCCATCCTTCATCGGCGTTGCCACTGTGCTACTAGCCCTGCGTGGCTTCACCTCGCGCCGGCCCCGCAGCATGTTTCTCGGTGCGGTGGCACTCGTTACATATCTCGTCGCCATCGGCAGCCCGCTCCACGATCTGATCCACTCACTGCCGATTTTTGACATCTTTCGTCAGCCCATGAAGTTCAAATTGCTCAGCGAGATGGCCCTGGCACTGCTCGCTGCACTGGGCCTCGACTACCTGCTCGCGAACAATTCCGACCGAGGCGATCGGCTGTTCATCCTGCTGCTCGCATTCATGGTAGTCGGTGAGAACCTAGCCTACCTCGGGCAGCGCGTGCCGACCGGCTTTCGTCTACCGGGCAACACCGACACCTCGTTTTCCGAACTCTACGATCAATTGACTACGAGCGGCATCGTTCACCTCACCCCGGCTCGGCCAAACCCGTCGTCACGGGTCAGCGAAACCGTCGGCTTGCGCGGCATACCGATGATCCACGACGCGCCGGTCATCGCCGGAGGGCCGAACGCATTGCTACCAAGGCGGCACAGGCGGATTATCGCCGCCCTAAATTCCGCACCCGGACCGACGCGGCGCGAACTGACTCACTTTGGCGCCGGATTCCACCTTACACCACGTCCGGAACCAAACCGAAAAGTCGCCAATCCCTGCCTCGATGTAGCCGAAGACCACGACCTACTTCTCGTCGGCGTCCACAACGAGACCTGCCTCTACATGAACCCGGACCAGCCGGAGCGGTACGAGGTCGCAAAGAAGGCGATCCATTCCAACAGCCACGAAGAAATGATCGATGAACTCGAGAGGAAGCTCCGAGGCGAACGCACCGTACTCACCGCAAAGTACCAAGACGATTGGTGCCCTATTGCGGAAGCAAATTCGACACAAGCGGCGATCGTTGTGATTCAACACACGGTCAACGATGAAGTGCAGGTCGTCGCGCCAATGACCGAAGTCGCGCAGCGCAGGCGCGGGGCCGGCAAAGTTGAGATCAGAGAGTATCGCCCGGGAAACATTGAGCTAAACGTGTCGGCCGAGAAACGCGCTTTCTTGATCGCAAGGGAGTCGCTCTATGACGGGTGGCGGGCCTTCGTAAACGGCAAGTCGGTTCCGATCTACCCCGCCGCGGGATTGTTCTTCGCCGTGCCGGTTCCCGACGGCGCGAGCGTCGTATCCTTGCGATATCGATCACCGGGCCTCCGAGCGGGCGTCCAGATCGCTCTCGGCTGGATCGCTTTGGTTTGCCTTGCGGCGCTCGCCTACCGCGTCATAGTGGAACGGAAGCGAGGGATCCGACAGTCGGGGGCACCGTTGCCCCAGAGTTTTTGAGCCCGGCCTCGGACTTGCAAACGATGTTCTTTCAGACAGCTCACTACCTCGCAATTCAGCTAGCGGCGGCCAGGCTCCATACCCGGAAATACGCAAAACGAAGCTTCGGTTCTAGCCAACTAGTCGCTCAAATCTGCGGCCAGGAGCGACTCGTCTCGCGGACGCCCCGCCTCTTGGTTAGGCGTGTCGAGAACACAACGAAAATCAAGCTACGTTTTGTTCGAATTGGTCTTGATACACAGGTCGGCAGGAGCCTCGCCCTCCCCACGAAGCGCCGGAGACTCGTTTGCACTCAGTCGCAGAGGGTAAGGGAAACTTCCGGGTCGCGAATCGCGGCAACCGTCCTCTGCGCGTTCGCTATCGGTTGCACAACTGCGCCGACGCCATCGAAGCCTGCGCTCGAAGGTGCAAACATCGTCTTGGTCATGGTCGACACCCTGCGCGCTGACCATCTCGGCAGCTTCGGCTACGCGCGCCCAACCAGCCCGTTCCTCGATCAACTCGCCGACGCCTCGATAGCTTTTTCCAATGTGGTTGCGCCGGCGTCGCAGACGGTTCCCTCGATGCTTTCCCTTTGGAGCGGCGTCTATCCGAATCAGCACGGCAATCAGTACTTTCCAGGCATACGCGCCTTCCGCGTCCCAACCCCCAACACAGAGCCCAAGGTCCCAGACGACCTGCCGCTGATGGCCGAGTACCTGCAGGCACGTGGCTACCGGACAGCGGCTGTCGTTACCAATCCTTGGCTCCGCAAATCCTACGGGTTTGCCCGCGGCTTCGAAGTCTATCATCACCTCGAGGCAGTACCCGCCCCGCGTGGTCCGGCCATCAACGACCTGGCAAGAGAGATCATCGATCGCTGGAAAGGGGAGAAATTCCTTCTTTACCTGCACTACATGGACGTCCACATCCCCTTTGACCCGAAGCCAAAATACCGCGCCGACTTTCCGCCTATCGACGGCCCATCCGAAGCGATTTCGCAATTGAAAGCCTCCTACGAAGCAGAGATTCGCGCCATCGATGATTACACGAAGGAAATTCTATCAGAGCTAAAAAGAGCCGGCCTCGCGGACGACACTCTCATCGTCTTCACAGCGGATCACGGCGAAGAGTTCGACGAGCACGGCGGCATCGGTCACGGACACGCACTCTTTCAGGAGCTGGTCCACGTCCCGTTGATGCTGATTCATCCGAAGCTTGCCAGCCGCTACCGCAAAATCGCTCAGCCAATCTCGTTGGTGGACGTGTTCCCGACGGTCGCCGAACTGGTCGCCACTGGCGATGCCCCGCCGGCCGACGGGAGATCGCTCGTACCGCTAATCGCCAACGAAGACGTCGAAGTCTACGCCAAGCGCACGCTGTTCAGTGAACTGGGCACCGCCACCAGCGCCGTCAAACGCGGTAAGAAGCTCATTCGAACGACGAAAAAAAACACCACCGACTTCAAGGCTTTCGACCTGACCGAAGATCCGAGGGAACTCAATCCGATCGCCTCCGGGCCGCCGTGGATCAACGAACTCAGGGCGGCCCTACAACAGCACGCCAAGAGGACACGCTCGCAAGAGTCCGATAACTCTTTCGGCAAACTCGACCCCGAGGTCGAGGAACGCGTCCGCGCACTCGGCTACTAACAGACCACGAGCATCCGTGTCTGACAGACCGAGTCGATGCGCCGGTGCGCCCGAACGGAGGCGCAAACCCTTGTTCGTCGGCCAAAACGGCGGTACCAACTCCTCATGAGGCTCGCCACCGCGGCTATGCCCGCTGTCTGCCACGATGCGGCCCCCTGCGGCCGCGGATTGCCAGCGTCTGATACTGGTTCGTTGAACTAAGCCGCTGGCGCGGCAGAAGAGCGGTGGCAGCAGCGAGCCAGCGAGAGGTTCCCGTCAGCGCAATCGTTTCGCAATGATCCCTCCTTGAGGCGTTCGGTCCAAAACGAGGACCGACGCAGAAAGGAGAATCACATGGGAGAGTTGCGGGAACGGATGGAGAACGACCTGATCATCCGTGGGCTG
This sequence comes from Deltaproteobacteria bacterium, assembly GCA_029262455.1. Classification (GTDB taxonomy): domain Bacteria; phylum Desulfobacterota; class Binatia; order HRBIN30; family CADEER01; genus CADEER01. The sequence continues at coordinate 30,502 of JAJCZJ010000098.1, forward strand.
TCGGTGAACACGCAGCGGTCCTATCTGACCGCGGTCAAAGGGCTTGCGAAGTACTACCGCAGGCGACCCGACGAGCTGAGCACGGCTGAGGTGCAGCGCTACCTGCGCCACCTGATCGAGGAGCGCCGACTGGCGCCGGCCAGCGTGCGCCTGGCTTCGCAGGGCCTTCGGTTCTTCTATCGGATCACGCTGAATCGGCCGAACGTGGAGACGGAGATCCCGCTGCCGAAGGGGGCGAAGAGGCTGCCGGAGATTCTCAGCCCGCAAGAAGTCGTTCGGATCCTCGATGCTGCCACCTCGCTGCGTGATCGCGCGCTGTTGATGACGACGTACGCCGCCGGTCTGCGTGTCAGTGAGGTCGTGCGCCTGGAGTTGCGCGACCTCGACTCCGACCGCGGTCTGATTCGCGTCGCCGGCGGAAAGGGACGCAAAGACCGCTACACGCTGTTCTCCGAGCGGCTGCGCGCGGAGCTGCGCGCCTACTACCGCGTGTACCGTCCACAGCGATTGGTTTTTCCAAGCCGTCGCAAGTCCCGGGCGGCGCTCGATCCACACTCGGCGCAGCGGATGTTCCACGTGGCCAAGACCAGAGCCGGCGTTTCGAAGCAGGGAGGAATCCACTCACTGCGCCATGCGTTTGCCACCCACATGCTGGAGGCCGGCGCCGACCTGCTGACCATCCAGCGCCTGCTCGGGCATCGCAATCTCAGGACCACGGCCGGATACATTCAGGTCGCCACACAATCGCTGACCAAGCAGATCTCGCCACTGGATCGGCTGCTGTTGCCGGCAGCGACCGAACATCGGTAGGCCTCGGTGTCGCCGCAGGGTGCGGCGGCATGGGAGAGCCCCGATGGTCCGCGTTTCGAGATCGCGGATGTGGTGCGTCTCCACGGCCGCCGCTTCACCGAGACTCATGCCGTGTCGATCGAGCAGCGCGCCGTGCTGCGCGCCATCGAGAGCTGCCGCACAGCGGCCCTCGGCGGACCCGTCGACGCCGGCGATCGATGTGGAGAGCGCCGCATCTCGTACAACTCGTGCCGCAACCGGCACTGCCCGAAATGTCAGGGCGGGAATCAGGCCAAGTGGGTGGAGGCGCAACAGGCCTCACTGCTCCCGATCGAGTACTTCCACGTCGTCTTCACGCTGCCTCATGCGCTGAACCCGCTCGTCCGAGTGAACCGCCAAGCGCTCTACAGCCTGCTGTTTCGCGCCGCCGCGGACACCTTGCTTTGCTTTGGCCGCGACCCGGACCGGCTCGGCGCCGAGATTGGTGTCACCGCGGTCCTCCATACCTGGGGGCAGAACCTGACCGAGCACGTCCATCTCCACTGCGTCGTGACCGGAGGCGGGCTGACTGCCGACGGCCGCTGGAAGCACGTCCGCAAGGGGTACTTGTTCCCGGTCAAGGCGCTGGGCCGACTGTTTCGAGGCAAGTACCGCGCTGGTCTGCGCAAACTCAGAGCCGAAGGGAAGCTCCGCTTCGTCGGGCAGTGCGAACCGCTGGCCGACGAGCGGACCTGGGAAAAGTGGCTCGCGGAGCTGGGCTCCACCGACTGGGTCGTCTACTCCAAGCCGCCGTTCGGCGGGCCCGAGCAGGTCTTGAAGTATCTTGGCCGCTACACCCACCGTATCGCCGTCTCAAACCGCCGTATCCTCCACGTCGGCGAGGGCGTCGTGCGCTTCGCCTGGAAGGACTACCGCGACGGCTCCAAGCACAAGGTCATGGAGCTCAGGGCCGATGAGTTCCTGCGCCGCTTCCTGCTGCACGTCGTCCCCACGGGCTTCATGCGTATCCGCCACTTCGGGCTTCTCGCCAACCGACATCGCAAGCACAAGCTCGGGCAGTGCCGCGAGATTCTCGGGGTGCAACCGGCCCTGGCATCCCCAGGCTCGGGCGGCGACGCCGTCGCCAGCGATCACGAAGACCAGCAAGGCGACGGATCCGCAACCACTTGCCCGGCGTGCGGTGAAGGGCAGATGAAAACGGTCGCTATTGTGGCCCCACAACGAGGCCCGCCGTGCTGACTGCTCGCCCTTCATTCCAGACGAACCACGCTACTCACGAGACTGGTCTCGCACGCCATTCCTGCGTGCTCGCCGGCTCATACCGCACCGACGAACCGCGCACCCCGACCGCGACTCAGGCGTGCTCTCGCCTCCATCACACCTCTCGCTCGGCGCGATGTCGCCGCAGTCGCGAAATCCTGGCGTCACTGCTTAGCCGAGTCCGCTTACAATCCCCATAGCCCGAACCGTGCTGCCTCCAGCGGCTCAGTTCAACCCGCGTTTATCGTCTCTCCGGCTCGAGCACTCTCGTCGTCGCAAACATTTCCGCTGGCCGGAGACACGATCAAACGCTATCCATTACGTCAACTCTCCAGCTTATTCGGACTATGCGCCGTGGGGCCACTCTCGGGGGTGCTACCACCCCGGCTCTGACGATGTTTAGATCGACGTAAGTCAGGCAGCGGTTCCCGGTCACGGCGGGGGCAAAAGTGATGATCTAACGGCCTCAGGGATGCGCGCCACGGGCTTTGACTCAACGGTTTCAGGAGCCTACACCGGTCCGACCCCAAAGAGGGCCCCGAGCGTCAACTTCCCTGCGAACGTGCATGGCGGACGGCGGCGGACTCGACGACCAAATGCGATACCCGAGCGCACCCAACGACGTGCGCGCACGTCATCAGTGTGACCGATCGACACCGCAGCCTACGCTGGAGCAGTCGCCGAGTCGACATCGGTGACGAAGACGCCCGGCGCTGACTGGAAGCGAACAAGGAGCTCGTCGACGTCTACGAGATCCGCCGGCGTGCAGACTCCGACAGCGGCAAGGCGGCCGTCCCGGAGCAATGCGATGAGCTGAGCGGGAAGCCAGGCAGTCGCCCACCCAACATCCTTGATCGTCAAGATCTTCGTCGCTTGAGCAGTCGAACCCTCGACGTGGGTGTACAGAGCGCCCATCCCAACGAGGGAGCGCTCAGCTTCCGTTTTCGGGCCCTGGCGCCGCCGAAGAACTAGACGCTTCAGCCAAGCAGAAACTCGATTGGGTCGGTGCAAGCCGAGGCGCGCGGCGGCGCGAAGGAGCCAAGCCGGGGTTGGAGCTTGACCGCCGAGGCGAACCCATGTCGAGAGTTCTCGAATCTCGGTGTTCTTCGCGGCCCAGAGCACCTCGAGTTGGGGCCACTCCATCATCGCCTGGCGCCGAAACGGCTCTTGGAATGCAAAGGTCTTCGAGCGTCCGGGACGCACCACGACAAGCTGCCCCGCGGACAGGATTTGGTGCACATAGGAGAGTTCGAGCAGACCCGACTCCACCTGCGCCGGGCCGGTCTCCCCCGCCGCCGGATGGCCGGTGACGAGGGCCAACTCCGCGACGCGTGCTGATGGGCATCGGTTAATGATGCTGCGTAGGAGCAGGCCAGAGATCCCGGGATAGGCTCCGGCTCCCACGATCACCGACACGCCGGCAGCGGTCGCGGCTTTGTTCATCCTCGAGACACATCGGTAGTGTTCTTGCTCAGAGGCAAGATCGATATAAAACGCGCCCGCCTCGATGGCCGCCTGGACCACCGGTGCCCCGTAGCCGATGTAGGGTCCAATGCAGTTCACGACAACGTCAACGCGTTGCAGCGATTGGCGAAGTCCATCCACAACTCGAACATCCACAGCGGCCACCGCGACGCCCGGAAAGCGTTCTGCGATCGCAGCCAGGCGGTCCTGTTGTCTTCCCGCCGCGACCACCTCAACATCATCGAGGCCAACGATCGCCGACAGAACCGCCCGACCCGCGGTCCCATACGCCCCGAGAACCATCACCCTCATCATCGCTCGATTGCTGGCACATTCGATTGCCGAAGGCCATTGCATGACGGCTGATGCCCGTCATCGCAGCGCGGAGACGCAGTGGCCGACCGGACTTGGAGTCAATGAGTCCGAATGCGCCTTCGTCTGCGATGCCTTGGTTGTTGCCAACTTCCTTTTCCGCATGCGCCGATTTGGGTGCCGGAGTATCTCGAGCTGCTCGACCAGCGCTACGGCGTGACGCCGTACAGCGCCAAGCTCGGAGACTTCACGAGTCACCTGTCGATGAAGCCGAGCGAGTACTTTGCGCGCAACGTGATGGTCGGCGCATCGTGCATGCCGCGCCGTGAAGCCGAGCTGCGCAATGAGATCGGTGTGCACAACCTCATGTGGGGG
>JAJCZJ010000099.1 GCA_029262455.1 Deltaproteobacteria bacterium
CTCCCTCAGCCCCGTGTTGTTCATCCTCATCCCGATCAACGCCTGCGCGTCAGAACCTAAGGCAGGAGCCGGATGCGGTAGTTCCGCAAGTCCGGATCTGTGCGGGGGGCACCGGGTAACCGGTGTCCCTACCGCGACCCCCGAAATTTGGTTCTCGACCTGAAGTATAGGGACTGTCGCCGCAAGCCGCAGCACCGGCGTCTTAGTCGGCGCAACCCTTCATCGAAGATCCCGCATCGTCACGCGGCCGACGTCGCGCTGGTGTGGGGCGGTTATCTCGTGCGTCCGAGATGCTATGAGTATGCGGCGAGTTGGCGGGCTGTCAGTCGGCCGGCTGAGTTGCCGCCTCGGCACGAATCGTTCCGGCGCGACGTCGTGTTAGTAGCTGCCGAAGTGTTGATGGTAGTTGCGTCGCGGATTCGGTGCGAATCCGCCAAAGGCGATTTCGTCCGACTTTCAAGATGACCCGAGGAAGCAGAATGGCGAGGAATGCTGCTTCGCGGGTTTCGGCAAGGCAGGTGACGCGGCCGCCAGTTAGGAGCCGCGGGCCCAGGGTGCAGCTCTCTTCGAGGTGTTCTCTGGCGACAACTCGGACTCCTGGCAGATGCGCGTCGCCAATGTTGGCAGAAAACGTGGCGCCGGTTGGGGTGTAGTCTGCGTAAGCGGTGAGGGAGACGTGGAACGGAAGGACGGTCGAAATGAGAGGCGCCTTGGTCCAGTGGATCTCGTTGGCGGTGGCGAGAAACGCAATCGCGCTGAAGTCGGCCGACGCCTCTAGGGTGCCGCTCCACCTCGCATCCACCACGTCGGCGAACGGACCGCTGCCCGACCCCAGCTGGTTTGGCGACTGGTAGACTCTGCGCCGATTCGTGGACCAATTGCCGCGGCACTCAGCCGAAAATTCCGGAACAACCTCGCTCAGCGCTGAGTCGAGAAGCTGAAAGAATGGTATGTGCCGCATGGCTCTAGTATCTGTCGCTCGCGCCCAAATGGTTCGCGCCCATCGCCGTCACCTGCTTGCGCTCGCCTTCCAGAGCAGGCTTCGATTGCAGAATCTTGTCGGTGAGATGCTTCGGCGTGTAGGCGCGGGGAGCGCGTTCGGGCGCAATATCTTCGACTTTTGCCTGCATGAGGGCCGCCCCACAATCACCACAGAACTTCTCGTCCGGCTCGTTCTGACTGCCGCATGCGGAACAGGTGAGGGCGAGCGGGCCGCCGCACTCGGCGCAGAAGCGGCGGCCCAAACGGGTTTCGTGCTGGCAGCGGGGGCATTTCATCGGTCGGCAATTAGCGCGTCAAGAAGGGCGTACTCTCCGGCGGCTGTAGCTCCCGCTGGTCATTGCGGCGCCTGTCTCGCGCCACACCTGTCGCTCGTACTTGTTAGCAGTCGGCGAGGGTGCTCGAAAGCGTGATGGCAACGGGAGCCTCGAGCACCTGAGCGGTCACGTGCCGACGCTGGCCTGTCCCAACTAGAGCAGGATTTGGACACGAAACCCGCCCGGGCGAGGGGCTAACCCGCAGGGAGGTCAGCGGTCGCCTCACGCTCTCCCTAGGATTTGGTTGGCGACGAGAAATGATCTTGTTCAGCCGGTCGAACGAAGCTGCTAGAGCTTTCCCGTGGATCGATTGTCTGGAAAGGTGGCTGTCGTCACCGGTGGCGCGCGCGGGATTGGCCGCGCTTCGTGTTTGGCGTTGGCGCGCGAAGGGGCGCGGGTTGCCATTGCGGATATCGACTTCGATGGAGCCGAGGCCGTTGCCGAGGAGGTTCGGGAGGCTGGTCGTGAGGCGCTGTCGGTTGGCACTGACGTCGCTGACGAAGCTTCGGTTGAAGTCATGGTCGCCGCGGTCGTCGAGAAATTCGGACGCCTGGACATCCTGCATAACAATGCTGCGCTGACCGCGCCGGAGCCGCTGTCGCGGGACAGGGGCGTTGCTGAAATGACGGTTGAAGTCTGGGATCAGACGATGGCGGTCAATCTGCGCAGTCAGATGCTTGCGTGCAAACACGCGGTGCCGCACATGCGACGCGCGCAGGGTGGTTGCTCGATCGTCAATATGTCATCGGGTGCGGCACTGAAGGGAGACAAGGTGCGGACCGCGTATGGCGCGTCGAAGGCGGGCGTCCATGCTTTGACAATGTACGTTGCGACGGCCTATGGGCGCGATGGGATTCGCGCCAACACTATCGTGCCGGGATTGATCTTGACCGAGGCTGTAGCAGCGCAGGTTCCTGCTGCGATGTTGGATGCGTACAAGGCGCAGCTGTTGACGCCGGCCGTTGGTGAACCTTCCGATGTTGCCAACCTGGTGGTCTTCCTTGCCTCGGACGACTCTCGCTATATCACCGGCGAAGCGATTGTGATCGACGGTGGGATGTCGTGTCACGCTTAGATGAGCGGACTGTCAGTCGAGCCTGCCGAGTTCGCGGAGCCACTGAACCAAGGCCGCGAGCCCACTTTCGAACGACACCGGGTAATAGCCCAGCCTCCGGCTGGTTGGATTGTCTGTCGGGCGTTTGCTGGGGTCTCCCCGGTCCATCTTTGCAATTGCCACGAGAGTCGGACCGAACTCTTGCATCAACGCCGGGTCGTCCGAGACTTTAACGTCCTCGACGCGATGGGTGACGCCCGCCACTATGCAGGCTTTGTTGCAGCCCTCGGCGGTGCTCAATACGTCTTCAGGGCGTCCTTCGATGGCGTAGCGTTCGCCGGCGACGCCGCGGTCGAGGGCTGCTATCGAGCCGCGCGCAACATCTTCGGAAAAAACCCAGGTAACCGGGAAGCGCAGATAGCGCTGAATCTTGCCGCGCAGGCCGGCTAGGAGAACGCGGTTGAAGCTGGTGCGTGCCAAAGCCCTTTTCGGCACAGGACCCGGCCCGTAGATGGCACCGGGATGGCAGGTCAGCACGTCTTGCCCCGCGGCGGCGCGAGACGTCGCCTCACGGAACGCCGCGAGCTTGGTCACTGTATAGGGGTCGTCGCTCGGATGTTCCGCGATGGGTGCTTCCTCGAGCGGAAGGCCGCCGGTGAGGTCGAAAAAAGTACCGGTGCTGAGCGCGACGACTCGCCGCATTTTCAATTGCGCTGCGGCGTCTAAGACGTGCCGCGTGCCGTCGAAGTTAACCGCTTCGAAGTCGGCGAGATCTTGGCTGGACCCGCCTAGGAGGGCTGCGGAGTGTATGGCAGCCTCGCAGCCGGCGGCGGCGTTCTTCACACTCTTGGCGTCGGTGATGTCACCTTCGACGAGGTCTACGCCCATTTTCGCCAGTGGCTCGGCGTCGCTCGGCGAGCGAACTAGAGCACGGACGCGATCGCCGCGTGCGGTCAGTTGCTTGCATATATTAGAGCCGGCGAGGCCTGTCGCACCGGTGACGAAGATCGTGCTCATTTCGTTCGCGTCGCCTTTGAGCTAGCGCGTTTTGCGTCGATCTGATCGGGCGAGAAGGGAATGACCGGCGCGCCTTTTCCGAAGATGTCCAAGGTATGGATGAAACGATGGACGCCCATCGTTTCGGCGCAGCTGAACCCCAGCTCGATAATTTGCGCAGCGCTGAAGACCTCGCCCAATCGACGATAGAACTCGTCGTCCATCGCGTGGTGATCGGCTGAAAGTAAGTCGAGGAACTCGAGCGCCATTCTCTCCTGATCGCTGAGCGCGCGATGGTCTGGATCGAGCAGGCATGCGACGTCTTCGTCGGTGATCGAGTCGTGTTTGCGCGACTGCATGCACGGCTGGCATTCGCCGAGCTGTGCGCTGCGGATCCGGATGAGTTCGAGGATCCGGTCGCCGAGGAGCGAATCTCGGCCGCGGCTGGTCCGCGCCTGGTGAATGTCCAAGAGCTGCTCGGTTCGGTAGGCAAAGATTTGCAGCGGAACCGGGGTCGCGTAGAGCCCTTGCTCGACGCCTCGTTCGATGATGGCGCGAGGTTCGTCTGCAAGTTGATCGGTCGGAATTGGTTCGATCCTGGGCATGCTCTCCGCCTCTAATTGGTGGAGCGCCAGGCTAACAAAGGGCTACGGCTGTAGCCAGTTGTGTCGGATCGGGTAGTGGGTCCCTTTGATTGTGAGCTCGGCGCAATCAGAGCGAAGTCGGGAGGGCGAGGCGCCGCCGAGCCTTTCCGGTACCCGGCTGCTCCCGTCCGCTTCAATCAAACTGACCCATTGCCCAGGATCGTTGCGAGAAGAGGCCAGGCTAGGATCGGGCCGACATCGCCCGCCCGATCCTTCATCGGTGTCCTAGGCTATGCCTTTGCCGTGGCGGGTTGGCTCGAGGACTTCGAGCGTCGTCGCGCCGGTCGTGGGCGTCGGCTGCGTCCGGCCGGCTTCTCGGCTGGCTTACTTGGCGCTGCGTTGCGGGAGCTACGACTGTTGCTGCTCGATCCGCCATCGGTCTTGCGCGGAATCTCGGATCCGAGCACCCTTTCGATCTCGTCGAGACCGCGTCGTTCTTCCGGCGAGACGAAGGTGAGCACTTCACCCAGAGCCCCCGCCCGTGCGGTACGACCGCTGCGGTGGATGTAGTCCTCCGCAGAGTAGGGCACGTTGAAGTTGATGACGTGGGAGATACCATCGACGTCGAGTCCGCGGGCGGCAACATCGGTCGCGACCAGGACGGGACAGCGGCCGGTGCGAAATTCTTCCAGAGCCTCGGTGCGCTGTTCTTGGCTTCGATCGGCGTGAATGCTGGTCGCCTCGATGCCGGCGCGGGTGATGCTGCGTGCGAGGCGATCGGCATCGGCCTTGCGCGCGACGAAGACCAAGACGGAGTCCGTTCCCTTGCGTCGCAGCAGCCTGGTGAGGAGGGACCGTTTGTCGTCGGTCGCGACAAGATAGACACTTTGCTCGATGCCGGTCGCCGGCTTTTGGCGATCGACCGTGATCATTGCCGGGTCGCGCAGGATCTCCTCGGCGAGGGCGCGGATCTTGGGCGACATTGTTGCCGAGAAGAGAAGCGTTTGTCGATCCTTGGGTAGAGCCGCGAGGATGCGTTTGATGTCGGGAAGGAATCCCATATCGAGCATGCGGTCGGCTTCGTCGAGGACGAGCACTTCGATTTTGGTCAGATCGACCGACTCGAAGCGCATATGGTCGAGCAGCCGGCCCGGGGTCGCGACGATCATGTCGCTGCCGGCCTTGAGAGCTCGTTCCTGCGGCTCCATCTTGACACCGCCGACTACCGAGACCGCGCTGATGCCCACGTAGTACCCGAGAGCGAGGGCCTGTTCGTCGATCTGCATCGCCAACTCACGGGTCGGCGAGAGGATCAATGCGCGGCTACCGCCGGCTTTGCCTTCGCGCAGCCGCTGTAGGATCGGCAGCAAGAAAGCGGCGGTCTTACCGGTGCCTGTCGAAGCGCAGCCGATCAAATCGCGGCCTTCGAGGGCGATCGGGATGGCTTGCTCCTGGATGGGTGTTGGTTTGTCGAACCCCATATCCTCGACGGCTTCGGCCAGGGCGGGGATTAGGTTCAGGTCTTTCATTGTCGTTGCCATGTGTCTCCAAGTGCGGGGCATCGGGCTTCGTGCCCGTCCCGCTGAACGGTTGTCTCTTGGCGCCGAGACCTTCCGCTGCTCGAAGCCACTCATCATCACCTGCGCTGTTGCGCTTTCGGTGGTGCTCTCAGCCCTTTTCCGGTGCAATCAGACCCGATTGGGACCGACACTTCTGCCGGATGGAAGGGGGTAGTGCGACGCATGATGGCATAGATTTGCTCAACATGCTATCGCGGCTTAAAATCGGTGAGTGGGGCCACGGAACGAGCCGATTCGCGCAACTTCGCTGGTCGCGGGAACCAGTTGGTGCCGCCCCTCAGCTCGCGGTCGTGGTCAGAGCTACGGCGACAAAGTGAGCCAGTGCGGCGACTACGACCAACGAGTGAAAGACTTCATGGTACCCGAAAACACTGGGATTTGGGTCAGGTCGCTTCATCGCGTACACCAGGGCGCCGCCGGAATAAAAGATGCCTCCGGTGAGCAACAGCGTGGCAGGTGCCCATCCCCATTGCTCGATGAGGCTAGGCATGGCGAAAATTGCCAGCCAGCCCGTCGCCACGTAGATCACTGCGCTCAACCATTTGGGAGCGTCGTACCAGAAGTTGTGTAGGATGATCGCCGCAAGTGCTGTGATCCAGATGGGCAGCAAGACCCTTGATGCAGTGCTTCCGGGGGCGGCTGTTAGGCCGAATGGCGTGTAAGTACCAGCGATCAGGATGCTGATCATGGAGTGGTCTAGTCTCCCGACCATCCGCCGAGCTCGTGGAGCCCAGGTGACCCGGTGGTACAGCGCGCTCGTCCCGAGCAGTAACGAGAGGCTGGCGCAGTAGACGCTCGCACCGAAATAGGCGGTCGGGGTGGAGGTTGAGTTGACTAGCGTGGCTCCTGCCATCACTGACACAAAGAACGCGTAGTAGTGGATGACACCGCGGAGCCTAGGGCGCAGGACGATAGTGGTCACCCAGGATGTTTAACCTTTTGTAGGTCCCGCGACCAGCTGTTTCTGGTCACGCTTTTGTCACAGACTATACGATACTCGTTGCGAATGTGCCCTTTGCACACTCCCACAGTGCAATAGTCAGAATAGAGACCAGGTGCACCCGACGGCCGAATCGCGCTTTTCAGAAGATGCGAAGCGGCATGCCTTGGGCGGAGTCTACTCGATCGCTTCCGCCTGTGACTTTCTATGGGAGAGACTTCAGCGCGCGCAAACTGCCTCTTGGTCCCGATGGTTGCAAGAAGTGCCGGATCGTCAAACACTGCTGGGGTGACTCCCGATAGCATTCTCCTGAATGGAAAGGTCGCGATCGTCACCGGCGGTGGTGCTGGCATTGGTCGCGGTATCGCGCAGACCTTCGCTGCCTTTGGTGGACGGGTGGCGCTGTTCGAACGCGATCCCGAGCGGTTGGCCAAGGTGGCAGCCGAGATCGAAGCGGCCGGTGGGACGGTGTTGGCCGTCGAGGTCGATGTTCGAGACGGCGAGGCGGTCGACGGCGCGGTGGCCGAAACGATCGAACGTTTCGGGACGATCGATATCTTGGTCAACAATGCCGGAGGCGTGTTTGCTGCACCGTTTTTGGAAACCAATGAAAAGGGCTGGGACGCCCTTCACCGCGCCAACCTGAAACACATCTACCACTGCACCCAACGGGTCGCGCGACAAATGGTGGAGCAGGGGAGCGGTGGTAGCATCATCAACGTGGTGTCGATCGAAGGTGTGCGTGCGGCGCCTCTCTACGCCACCTACGCGGCGGCCAAGGCCGGGGCGATCAACTTCACGAAGACCGTCGGGCTCGAACTTGCGCCGCACGGGATTCGCGTCAACGCTTTGGCGCCGGACATCTGTCTGACCGAAGGCCTGCGTGGCTTGATGGACGAGAAGAGTTTAGAGCGCGCAAAACTCACAGTGCCGCTCGGCCGTCTCGGCGAGCCGGAAGACCTCGGTGGCGTAGCGGTATTCCTGGCGTCGGAGCTATCGCGATACATTACCGGAGAGACACTCCACGTCGACGGAGGCACTCACGCGGCGGGAGGGTGGTACCACCATCCGTTAGACGGAAGCTACGTCTACGGGCCGCTTCCCGAAGAGTAGGGGCCAAGGGTTTGGCGCGATGGGTTTGGCGCGATGGAGCGATGGACTCGGAATATCCCGAGAGCCTCCAAGCATCCGCTCGCCAGCTGAGTGGAGGCCCTACTTGATTCCATTTGGGAGGTCTCGGAGCTTCGAGGCGTTTCAATTCGTTCCGAATCGTCATCTTGCAGATCTAATATCGTATGTTAGATTTGCAAGGCCATGCGCTATCTCACTAGATCCCTTGGGGCTACTGTCAAGGCGGCGCTCGAGACGTTTCCGGCTGTGTTGGTCACAGGGGCTCGGCAGACAGGCAAGACGACGTTACTTCGCGAAGGTCTGTCGGGCAGAGCGCGGTATCTCTCGCTCGAGCGCCCCGATGTTCGAGCACGGGCGCTCGACGACCCGGTCGGCTTTCTCGGTGAGGTTTCTGAACCAACGATCCTGGACGAGATCCAATACGCGCCGGAGTTGCTTCACTACGTCAAGGACCTTATCGATCGCGACCGATCCCCTGGCCGTTGGCTGCTGACGGGGTCGCAAACCCTGCCGCTGATGCGCGGGGCAAGTCAGACCATGTCGGGGAGGGTGGCGATCCTTCGGCTCGACTCCTTGTCAGTGGGTGAAGTGGCCGGCGCGCCGAAGCGCAGTGTCGATGAAGTTCTAAGTCGCGTTTTCTCATCTTCGACGCGCGGTGAATCGCATCCGGTTCCGAGCGTAACGGATTGGCTGCTGCGGGGTGGATTCCCCGAGCCTAGGTTGAATGCTGCGGTTGATCGACAGTTGTGGTTTGGAAGCTACGTGCAGACGTATCTCGAACGTGATGTTCGTGACTTGGCGCAGGTCGCGGATCTTGAGACCTTTCGCCGCTTTGTGATGTTACTGGGGGCGCGAACCGGAACAGTTCTCAACATGGCACATCTCGGTCGAGACGCCGGCGTTTCAGGGCCGACGGCAAAGCGCTGGCTGTCGGTTCTTGAGACCAGTGGGTTGGTGTTTCGTCTGCAGCCCTATCACCGCAGCTTTGGTAAACGAGTTCGCAAGAGCCCGAAGATCTACGTTCTGGATCCGGGCCTCGCGACCTTCGTTCTCGGACTACATTCCGCCGATGCTGTCGTTCAGGGGCCTAGCCTGGGGCAGCTGGTTGAAACCGCTACGGTGTCCGAGTGGGTCAAGTTGTTCCATCAGAACGGCGAAGCCCCGACAATCTCGTATTGGCAATCAAACACGACCGCCGAGGTGGACTTGATCATTGAGCGCAACTCCACGCTCTACGGTATCGAGGTGAAGGCAACTGCCACTCCCCAACCACGACACGGTGATGGAATCGCGAGCTGGCTTGGACTGGTCGATTCAAGTGCCCGCGGTGTCGTTGCCTGTAATATCGATCGCCCCACCGCGCTTCGCCGCGGCCTCCGCGCCGTGCCCTGGCACCTTGCCTGGTAGCGGCCGTTGGGGGGCGGATGTTTCTGAAGATCGGGATACCCAGCACTGCGAGGTGAGTGGTGGAAACCGTCGCAATACGGCTCTTGTTTGGTTTACAGATTCATCAGGACTTTATCGAAGACTACCCTGACTTGGCTTCTGGGTTTGAGAATGTTTTCGAGTCGCTTTCGGTGGCCGAGAGGCGGGAGCTGTACGAGTTTCTTTCCGAAGTTGTGCAGGGACCGCGGACACCAATGGAACTCGCTGAGCTTTGGATGCTTCGGGCGCTGAACTAGGCTTCGTAGGGCCGCGACTTTCGTTGATTGTACGTAGAGCTCCACAAGATTCTCGGTAAAGTGATTGGAACAGCGGGTGGCTCAGGCAAGTGAACCTGGGGGGGGCTATAGGAACACATCGAGTCGAGCGCGGATTTTACTCTTTCAGCGGGCTGTTAGGGCATCCCGGATTAGTCTTTGAGAAGTGCCGTGACGGTGCGATCGAGTGCGTTGATGAAACGCTGGCGGTCGGCTTTTGAGAAGGGTGGTGGACCGCCGGTGACCAGTCCTTCTTCGCGCAGTTCGTGGGAGAGGTCGCGCATGGCCAGGTTGTTCTGCACGTTTTCTTCATCGAGAACGCGGCCGCGGTGATCGATGGCCAGGGAGCCTTTGGCGACGACGCGTGACGCGAGCGGGACGTCGGCGGTTACGACCAGGTCTCCCGGGGCGCAGTTGTCGGCGATGTGATCGTCGGCCGCGTCGAATCCCGAGCCGACCTTCACCTGACTGATCTCGGGCAACGGTGGAAGCCTGAGGTGCTGGTTGGCGACAACGATGACCCGCAATGACCGGCGCTCGGCTACTTGGTAGCATACGTCTTTGAGGGCGCGCGGCGCGGCGTCGGCGTCGAGCCAGATGGTCAAGTTGGGTGGCATTGCTGGTTCAGAAAGTAGTAGCGGTTCACCGCTAGGCACGCCAACACTCCCCGCATTTTCCGACGGCGTGCGGCTCTGGCTGGCTCGCGCTTTTCGAGAATCGAGTTGCAGGCGCAGAGTTGAGTGCTAGCCTCTCAAGCGATGGTGCTGTTCCCCTATTGCGTTTCGATTGCGCGTTGTTAAGGGTGACGGGATACCGTTATGTGCTCGACAACCCAGACCTTCAGACGTTCCGGAACCAGACTCCTCTCCACGGTTTGGCTGGCGTTGGTTTTGGGCAGTAGCTGGGTCGCGCAGACAGAGGCTCTATCGCGCGATCTCAGCGCCATCGTCGGTGCTCGGTCCGTAGCTGGGTCATCGGCCCGGGCAATGTTCGCCGCTGGGCAATTGGCGGGGCACGAGACGGGAAGCGCTCATTCTTCACCGGGGATCATCGAGTTCGACGAGCCGAGCGATCCTTTCGAGGAACTCCCCGGCTTCGCCAGTTCCTTGTATCCGACTGCGCGGCAGTTCTGCGGTGCCGGGCTGGCGTGGGGCGAAGGTAGAGCAGCATCCGTAAGCGGGCGGGCGCGGGTTCTCTCGCGCGGGCCACCCATACCCTAAGCACTTTTCTCCGCACTTGGAGGGAAGTTCAGGACACGTTTAGGGCGGTTATTCGATCGCCTTCTTCTGCTTCTGGATTCTTGCGTGAAGGGTATGAGATGTCCGATTCGACAGTCGCACCGGTGCGGCGTGGTCCGTCCGTTGGTGATGTAAAGGCAGGCTTTTTCGTTTTTCTGATTGCACTCCCGTTGTGTCTTGGGATCGCGATGGCGAGTTCGTTCCCGCCGATTTCCGGTGTTCTCACCGCCATCGTCGGTGGCGTAGTCGTTACCTTCCTCGGTAGCGCAAGGCTGACGATCAAAGGGCCTGCCGCCGGGTTGATTGTGATCGCGCTGGGCGCAGTCCAGGAGCTTGGCCAGGGAGATATCGTGGCTGGTTACCACCGCGCGCTAGCGGTTGGCGTGATGGCGGCAGTCGTTCAGATTGTGCTTGGACTCACGGGGGCTGCGTCGGCAGGGATCGCGATGTCGCCGGCCGTCGTTCACGGGATGCTGGCGGCCATCGGGGTCATCATCGTGTCCAAACAGATTCACGTGGTGATGGGTGTCGTCCCCGAGGCGAAAGAGCCGATCGAACTACTCGCCGAAATTCCGAACAGTCTTGCCCACGCCAACCCTGAGATCCTTGCTTTGGGGGTCATATCGTTGGCGATTCTGTTCCTCTTGCCGCAGATCCGAGCGCGCTGGGCGCGCGCGGTTCCGGCTCCACTGGTCGTGCTTGCGGCCGCCGTTCCGCTTGGTCTCCTGTTCGACCTAGACCATGACCACGTCTATTCGTTGTGGTCAGCGCAGTATCGGGTTGGTCCGGACTACCTTGTTCAGCTGCCCGGCTCCCTGGTGGATGCCATCACATTCCCCGATTTTTCGATGGCACTGACGCCGGCTTCATTGAAGTACGTTGTGATGTTCGCGCTTGTTGGCTCGATAGAGTCGACCCTCAGCGTCATCGCCGTCGACGCGATGGATCCACGCAAGCAACCCTCAAACCTCAACCGGGACTTGGCAGTTGCCGGGATCGGCAACCTGTTGTCGGCGATGATCGGCGGTCTACCAATGATCTCTGAGATCGTTCGTAGCAAGGCAAATGTCGACGCAGGCGCAGAGTCGTCTTGGGCCAACTTTTTCCATGGACTGTTCCTGCTGGGCTTCGTCGCGTTGGTGCCGGGTCTTCTCCAGGAGATTCCGCTGGCCGCGCTGGCTGCGATGTTGGTTTATACAGGAGTCCGACTGGCTTCACCGTACGAGGTCCTGCACGTCAAAGGGATCGGACTTGATCAGCTTCTGCTGTTCATGGTGACTCTGATTGTGACCCTTGCCACAGACCTGTTGGTCGGGGTTGGAGTCGGGATTGCGCTGAAGGTGGTTTTGCACTTGGTTCGTGGGGCATCGCTTTCGGAGCTGTTTCGTAGTGCGATCGATTTGAGTCGAGAAGGCGACACACTGTGTGTACGATTGAGTGGCGTGGCGGCGTTCACGAACTTGTTGGCGGTTCGTCGTGCACTCAGTTCGGTCGACGGTGACGTGCGCCGTGTCGTTGTCGACCTCTCCGATGTTAAACTGGTCGACCATACCTTCTTAAGCCGTTTGGCTGGCATGGCCGATGAGTGGCCGAACGCGATGCTCGAGTTCCACGGTGCAGAATCCTTGGCGCCGACGTCACCGCATCCGCACGCTTCGCGTAGGAGAGTGCTGTGACGGCGATGGCTGCGGCGACCTCGCTCAGCGAAGTGAGCGTAGAGGAAAACGCGACCGGGAGATTGCGTGAGATCGTCGAGGAGGTGTCGCATTTCCTCCCTCAGCAGGCGCCTTTGCATGCGTTTGTCCATCACAATCCGCTTCACGCCTTCGAGCATCTTCCGTTCGAGATTGCCGTCGTCGAGGCGGCGCAGCTTTTAGGTACCGAGCCCTTCCAGCAGGAATGTGCGTTCAGTCGGCATCTAGAGTCGGGGCGAATCCAGCAACGCGATCTCGAAGCGGTGATCGATGCCTCGGAAACGCGGATCGCGGATGAGAATCTGGGCGGGCTGAGCCAGCGCGAGTTCACGATCGGCCGCCTGGGCAACCTGTTCGAGTTACCGCGTGGGGCTGCGCTGGATTGGATTTTGAGCGAGTCCCACGCGCTCTCTCGCTTTGATAGCAGGGTCTCCGATGGGCGGCGGATGGATCTGCTGGAGCACGCTCGCACACGCTATGGCGATGGCGCGGTGACGGATCTGGAGTCGCGGTTGTGTCGCGATTTGTGGATCGCGATGGTTGGTGCATCTTCGGCGGGTACCTGCCGCAAGAAGACTGCGCGGCGTCGCGATCGGATTGTCGATACCGTCGGTGTGGATCCCGACGATTGGGTACATCCGGTCCTGATCCGATTTTGCGCCGCGTTTCTCGACCAGGGAATTGCGTATTGGCAGATGCCGGACCGAAGCGGTGGGCTCTTGAAGGCGTTTCGTGCAATCTACGGAATCGGTGCGGGACCGCCGGACCGCTGGATGCGCGGGCTCCCGGCCGAGTGCCGGCGACAGGAGCGCGAACAATGGGACGCGGAGCGAACCGTCGTTTGGGCGCTGGAATCGCTCGACGTCGAGCCGAGCGATTGGGCAGAGTTCGTGCGCGATACTCTGTTTTCTCTGCGCGGATGGGCGGGGATGGTTCGGCACTTCGAGGAGCATCCGGATCAGGCGCCGGTCGAGTCGAGGGCTTGTTGCCTTCTGGAGTACCTAGCGATCCAGCTGACTCTGGACTCGTTCGCCGTACGATACGCCTTGACGATCGACCCTGATACCGATCCGCAAAGCCGTACCGAAAGCGCGTTGGGCCACGGGGGTGATCTAGCGTACGAGGCCTACTTGCTCGCTCAGTTGCTGCCGACAGACGTCACTCTCCTGACGGATTCGGATGCAGCCGCCTCCTGGATGAATGCTGTCCGACTACTTGATGACATAGAGCGGCGGAAGCTGTTGCATCTTGCCTACGAGAGGCGGCATCGGAAGATCGTTCTGGATGGGATTCTGGCTCATGACCAGCTTACTCGGCAGCAACCGGCCGAACCGGAGTTCCAGGCCGTCTTCTGCATCGATGAGCGAGAAGAGTCGTTCAGGCGGCATCTCGAAGAGGTCCACCCAGCGTCCGAGACCTTTGGCTATGTCGGGTCATTCGGCGTTTCGATGGTCTATCAGGGGCTCGATGATGTCCGTGGGCGCCCGCTTTGCCCGGTAACGATTACTCCGACGCACTTCGTGTCGGAGCGCGCCATCGAGAGCGACGCTGAGTCGACCTACCGAACGGCGCGGCTGCGCCGCGGAAGACTCCGACACGCGGCCGGGATCGGGACCAAATCGCTCGTGCGCGGAGGTTTCCTGGCGGGCGCCGGTGGGGTGCTTACGGTCGGGCCTTTGGTAGCGCGTTGCCTGGCTCCGCGGCTCGCCGAACGCTGGTCGCATCGCGCGGATCATGGCCATCATTCTGCGCCCAAGACGCGTCTCGCGGTTGAGCGCTTCGACGCCGAAGCCGCCTTGCCCGGCGTCTTGGCGGAGGGCTTCACGATCGGCGAAATGACTTCGATCGTCGAGGCGCTGTTGAGGACGACCGGACTTGCGGACAAGTGCCGCCCGCTGGTTTTGCTCATTGGTCATGGGTCGTCGAGCCTCAATAACCCGCACGAGGCGGCGCACGACTGTGGCGCTACCGGCGGTGGCCGGGGCGGACCGAACGCGCGTGCCTTTGCCGCGATGGCGAACCATCCGTCCGTCCGTGAGCGCCTGCTCGAAGGCGGCTTGCGCATCGCGGACGACACTTACTTCGTAGGTGCCTACCACAACACCTGCAACGACGAAGTGACATACTACGACGAGGATCTTCTGCCGCAGCGAGCGCGCGCTCAACTCCGGCGAGCGCAGCGGGCCTTTGAGAGCGCCCGTCGCTTGGATGCGCACGAGAGGGCTCGCAGGTTTGATAGTGCTCCTCTCAAGTTGGGGGTCAGCCGGGCGCTACGGCATGCCGAGGAAAGAGCCGTGGACTTGGCACAACCTCGTCCCGAGTACGGTCATGCGACGAACGCGGTGTGTATCGTTGGACGGCGCGAACGTACCCGCGGGCTATTTCTCGACCGCCGCGCGTTTTTGGTCTCCTACGACCCTACCTCCGACGAACAGGGGGGTCTGCTTGCTGATCTATTGCTGTCGGTCGGTCCGGTCGGAGCCGGCATCAATCTCGAGTACTACTTCAGCTTCGTAGACCCGGTTGGCTACGGCTGCGGCACCAAGCTTCCGCACAACATTACCGGGTTATTTGGCGTGATGGATGGCCACGCCTCAGACCTACGCACCGGCCTTCCCTGGCAGATGGTCGAGATTCACGAGCCGGTTCGTCTACTGCTTATCGTCGAGACCGAGGTCGAGACGCTGGCGAAGATTCTGAAGACGCACCCGGCTCTAGATCATTTGGTGCGGAACCGGTGGATACAGTTGGTGGCATGGAGTCCCGCATCACCGGAGATGCATGTGTTCTGTGACGGTGTGTTCCAGCCGTACGTTCCCGAGCAGTCAGAGATTCCGATTTTCAGGCGATCGGCAGACTTCTATTCGGGACACCGCGCACACCTTGGTTGTGCCCATATCACATCCGCGTTCGGAGCCATGAATGATGAACAATAGCCTCCTCCATGGCCTCGTGGCCGCCATCTTTTTCCTTCCGGCCTTGGCCTTGCTACTCTTGGCTGTGCCGGCCTGGTTCGGTCGGCGGATCAGCGAGTCGACCATCAATGCAATTGTCGGATCGGCGTTCGCGGGCGCGACAACCTGCGCCACGTTGTTGCTGGCTGTCATGTATCTTGGCGGGCAGAATGTAGTCGAGGTTCGGCTCGGCACATGGTTCAGCGTCGAGCACTATTTTTTCGACTGGACTCTGGTAGCCGATCACCTTTCCGTCCCTTTCGCGTGGTTCGTGGCGTTGCTCGTGGGCTCGATCGGAGCCTTTTCTCGCCGCTACTTGCACCAGGAGTCGGGGTATCTTCGCTACTATTTGCTACTGACTCTGTTCGGCGCTTCTACCGAGCTCGTGGTGCTCGCGGGAACGCTGGATATGGTGTTTTTTGGTTGGGAACTCGTCGGAATTACCTCGGCCCTGCTGATCGCCTTCTTTCACGAACGACGTAAACCGGTGGAGCACGGCTTTCGTGCGTTTGTAACCTATAGAGTTTGCGATGTGGGCTTACTGTCGGCAGCCGTGTGGATGCATCATTCGGTTGGTAGCTCTGCCTTGTCAGGGCCGACTCCCCTTACCCCGTGGGGAACTTTCTCTGTTCCGGAAGGGACTGCGGCGGCGACGTTCGTCGGTGCAATGCTTCTGTGGGCTTCGATGGGTAAGGGTGCGCAAGCGCCGCTCGGCGGTTGGTTGCCTCGGGCTATGGAAGGACCGACACCGTCCAGCGCCATTTTTTACGGAGCGATTTCCATTCACCTTGGCCCTTACCTTCTGTTGCGTGCTGGATCGCTCCTCGAACATGCTCCATCGGTCGCGCTAGCCGTAGTTCTGGTCGGTGGCACGACTGCCTTGCACGCGACGTTCGTCGGCCGAGTGCAGACGGACATCAAGAGCGCTCTGGCGTACGCTTCGATGACCCAGGTTGGATTGATCTTCGTCGAGATTGGGCTCGGCTTTCGCTACCTGGCTCTTGCTCACATCGTAGGCCACGCTTGCCTCCGCAGCTTGCAGATACTTCGATCCCCGAGCTTGCTTCACGATCACCATCACCTGGAGCAGGCGATGGGGCGACACCTACCAAAAACAGGGGGACATCTCGAACGATTTGTTCCGCGACGGCTTCAACCGTGGTTGTTCCGACACGCGCTGGAGCGCGGCTACTTTGACGCATTCCTGATCCAGTATGTCGTCCATTCGTTTGTTTCCTGCTTCAGGTGGATCGACGAGCAGGATCGGGCTTGGGTGGATCTGCTTACGAGTGCCACGCCGGACCGGTCGGCGGCCCCACAAGAGGCGCGGGAGATCTGATGATTGCGCTCGTTCCTTTTTCTGCGTCCCTCGCGTTTCTCTTGCTTGCGGGCGTGGTTGCACGACGCCCCGACGCTGCTCAGTCTCGGTCGCTCGCGATTACATGGACGGGTATCATCTGGGTTGCGACGTCTGTAACAACGCTCGCCGCACCCTTGATCACCGGTCCCGTGGCAAGCGTCGAGGGCATCGTGCGACTCCTACCGCCACCGGGGGTAACGTTGGCCCCGTCCGTGTTTTGTCTCCTGGGTCTTGTGGTCGTTTCGTTGGCGCCGTTGGCCTCACACCCTCCTAAGACGCTGGCGCGTATTCTTGTTCTTCTGGCCGGTGCGCTTGCTACCGTGGCAACCGACAATCATGCGATTGTTGTTGCGTTGTTCCTCAGCTGCGCCTTGGTTGCCTGGCTGGAAATGCGATCCCAACCACTTCGGGATGTCCGGGCGGCCAAGCTTTTCGCCTACTATCACTCGGCCAGTGGGTTTTGTGTTCTGGTCGGAACGATGATGCTATCCCTTGGGCACGACACCGTAGGGATTCCACTGGTGGTTGCTGGCATTGCCATTCGAGAGGCGGTGCTGCCGGTTCACAGTTGGTTTCCTGCGTTTGTCGAGAGCTGCCCGCTCGGAGTCGTGGCCGCGTTTGTCGCCCCCCAGCTCGGCGTTTACGCACATCTCGCCCTACTGGCGGATGGCATTCCCGGGGATCTGGCGCACCAAGTGGCAGCGGTTGGCGCGGTTACCGCGGTTGGCGCGGCGGGTCTTGGAGTGGTTCAGACGGATGCCCGACGGGCCCTGGCCTTCTTGATCATGAGCCAGACCGGCTTGGTTGCGTTCGGTCTTGAGAACGAGTCTCTGGTCGCCCGTACTGGGGCGTTGCTTACCTGGCAGGTCCTTGCCCTCGCCACTACAGGTTACATCATGTGTCTCGCCGCGCTCGGAGCGCGGCGTGGGTCGCTATCGTTGAAAGGTGGCGGAAGTTTCGCACGGACGCCGCGCCTTGCGGCCGCAACGTTGATCCTCGGCCTTGCCAGTGTTGGGTTTCCATTGACCCTGGGGTTTGTTGCGGAGGATCTGTTGATTCAGGGCTCTGTGCAAGAATTTCCGGTGCTCGGTCTGACGCTCATTCTCGCGACGGCGATCAACGGCATGACGGCGCTGCGTTGTTTCTTCTCGCTGTTCTCCGGCTCGTTGAAGCATCAAGGCGAACTGGACCTGCGGCCTAGAGAACGCAACGCATTGACAGTACTACTCTTGGCTCTTCTGCTCGCTGGCACCTTTCCGGCTACAGTATTGCCTCTGATCGAACCAGTGGCACCCCATTCCCTTGACCACTCCCAGTTAAGCGCCGATCACGTCGAGCGGTCAGCGCGATCGCTCTTCACGTTGCGCCGGCTGATCGCACAGAGATGACAAGGTTCAAACGCCCCGATTCCCTCGGAGGTCGGCGTGGGCGTAGTTTGGTATCTGCTGGGGGCGGCCGACACCAAGCCTTGGCCATCGTAGGTTCTGACTCGTCGCCCCAAGGCCTCGAGCCGGTGCTCTGTGGTCCGAGCGCGGCTCGTCATGTGCGATTCGCCAGCTCCCGTTGTCACGTCTTTGTTGTCGTTGCGTTCGTCGCGCTGTGCAGCCTCGAGGCCGGTGCAACCGACTCGACGCTGCCGACGTTTCACTACGCGCCCAGTTCGGACATCCAACTCCTGGGCCCCCGCCTGTCCGCCTGCTTGCCGTACCTCGTGCGCCACCGCCTCGGCTTCCTCGATTTGGCGGTCGGCAATGACGACGTGGGTCCGACGCTGCCCGAGCGCCCGTGCCAACCCTGCACCGATTCCGGAAGCGCCTCCGGTGACGATGATGACGGCCCTCTCGTAGGTTCGAATCATGTTGGTGCTAGGCAGCGGCGAGGCCCTGCTTAACCCCTTCGAGAACGCGTGGCGCGTCGGATCGGACTCGGTAGTCGCTGGCTTGATCGATCCAGCGCACGATGCCCTCGGCGTCGATGAGGACGGCTGTCGGGATTGCTAGCGGACGGCGTATGCCGCGGGCGTCTTTGGGGTCGCCGGCCATTGCCCCTTCGGACTTCTCGTGCCTGACGCCGAAGGCATCGATGACGGTGAGCTCGGGATCGCCGAGAACGCGAAATGACAGGTCAAGCTTTGATCGCATCTTGGCTGCTTGTTCGACCGTGTCCGGACTGATCGCGACCAGCTCGATTCCGGCTACTTTGAACTCTTCTTGCATCTCTTGCCAGCGCCGCAACTCGGCGCAGCAGTACGGTCACCAATGGCCGCGGAAGAACTTGAGCAACACGAGCTTGCCGCGTTGCTCTGCGAGCGAGTATGCAGCGCCGCTGCTGTCGGTGCCGACAAAGGCCGGTGCCGGGGCGCCAAGGTTGAGACTGTGGCGTTGCGGCAACTTCGCCATCGACGCTAGTCCTAGGAAGGTTGCCGCGAGTGCGAGCGAGAATGCAGCGGCGGAGCCGCCCAACCAACTCGGTCCGCTCCACAGGATCAATGCCGCAACCAGGACGACCAGGACCGAAAACAACTCCATGTACCACGGCCGTTGCGGTAGGACGACGCGAAAGATTCGCGTGAAGTACCAGCCGAAGACGCCGAGTACTGCCAGAGCGGTGGCGATTCCGATCCAGTCTGCTGTCGCCTGATCCATTGGGTTCCCTCGTTCTCGAATCGGCATCTTCGACTACCCGCGTGGCTAAGTCGAGAGCCTCTAGTCGATTCACTGGGGGGCGGCGTTGTAATTCCCTTTGCGTTGTGTGACCTGAGCTTGATGGAATATCGAGCGGGGTTCGCTGCGGTAGAGATTACGGCGTGGGAACCCAAAATGATGATGATGGGTTGGGTTCATCCGAAAAACCGGGCGACGGGGGTTCGGGCTCCTCTTTACGCCCGTGCGATGGTTGTTCGTGGGAATACCGACCGCAGTAGCGGGGTGATGACGCATGTCGTCCTCGATCTTTGGTCGGCGACGACAGCGATTCGTCAGGCGGTGTTGGATAAGCTGGCGAGCAGCTGTCCCGAGCGCGGCTTCGACGCCCACAATCTTTGCCTGAGCGGTACGCACACACACAGCGCGCCGAGCGGCTTTTCCTACTTCCTTCTCTACAATAGTTGCAGCAATGGCTTTTCCCCGCTGGTGTTTCACACGATCGTCAATGGCATCGTATCGGCGATCATCAAAGCCGACGACGACGCTGTCGAGGCCGATCTATTTTTCGGCGTCGCCAAGGTGCCGCTCGAGGAGCCGGCTGTGTTCAATCGGTCGCAGGCGGCGCATAATAGTAACGCCGATGTCGAGCCGACCGACCTCGGCGATCCACAGACGGCGACCGACCGCGACAGTCGAACGCTTTGTGCGCGCGATGCCGAAGGACGAGTGGTCGGGCTCATCAACTGGTTTGCCGTACACGGTACGAGCGTGCATGCCGACAACACGCTGCTACATTCCGACAACAAAGGGATGGCTGCTGTTACTCTCGAAGACAGTGTGCGGTTGAACGAAGGGTACAGCGATTCGTTTGTGTCGCTCTTCGCGCAAGAGGCCGCCGGCGACGTGACGCCGAATTATCGGTGGAGTGTGCGCCGCCACAAGACCATCGGCCATTTTGACGACGACGACGAGTCGGCCCAGTTTAGTGGCGACATCCAGGCGCGCTATGCCCGTCTCGCCTGTGAAGATGGCCTTCGCGGGGATCCGATCAGCGGCCCGCTCGGTGGGCTGACGCGGCACGTGGACATGGGCCGGTGTGTCGTGGAACCGCGCTTTTCGAGAGGTTTGGAGGGTTGCCAAACCACGCCTGCGATTCTCGGATTGTCGATGGCGGCTGGCACGCTCGAAGGGCCGGGGCCGGTGCGTCCCTTCCTCCCGGCGGTGCACAAGCTGGTGCGGGCGCGGCGGTGGCGCAATCGGTTTCGCGCCATGCCGGTCGATGTGAAGCCGGCTTTCTTCGAGATAGGGCGCGGAGCCGAGGGGCGGCTTCTGGGCTTGCCTGCGACGACCGCAATGCGATGGGCCGCTCGCGCCGATCCGGTGAGCCAGTTTTGGTATCAGGCGGATCCGAGGGCTGAGCAGCCCTGGGCTCCCGCGGTCCTCGTGGTTCAGTTGCAGCGGATTGGTTCCGTGGTCATGGCTGCAGTGCCGGTCGAGCCGACGACGCAGGTCGGTCGCAGGATCCGATCTCAGCTTGGTGATGCTCTGCGTCCCCTCGGAGTTACTGATGTCGTGTGTGTCGGCTACGCCAACGGATACGCGGGCTATGCAACGACCTTCGAAGAGTATCAGCATCAGGAGTACGAAGGTGGTCACACGATGTACGGTCAGTGGACCTGCGCAGCGTTTCAGACGGTGCTTGGAGACTTGGCCGGCGACATGGTCGCGCGAACCAAAATCGCTGCTCCGCCGAGCTTGGAAGTGATCGACGAAGAGACGATGTTGGCACAGCGTCTCGCCGGTCGGCAGGGGCTAAGTGGCCCCGCTTCGAGTCTCGATGTTCCCCGGATGTCGCCGGGTTGATTTGATTCGCTCCAACATGACCAGCCGCGCGGAGCGATTGGCGACACGTCCGCTTTCGTGGTATTCGCGCCGACGATGAGCCGCGAGACCCCCGACAAGAGTTCCGCTGATTCTGCGTCGTACGATCCGGTTCCCGCCATTGCCGCCGAGCTCGGGTTGGCGGTGCCAAGCGTCGAAGCCGTCGTAGCGTTGCTGGCGGAAGGATCTACCGTCCCGTTCATCGCTCGCTACCGCAAAGAGGCGACGGCTGGCCTCGACGAAGTTGCGATCCGCAATATCGAGGAGCGGCGCTCGTATCTCCTCGAGCTGCACGAGCGCAGGCAAAGCGTATTGGAGTCGATCGCGGAGCAGGGCAAGCTGACTGACGAACTCGAAGCCAAGCTGAGATCCGCATCGACGAAGGCTGAGGTCGAGGATCTGTATTTGCCGTATCGTCCCAAGAGGCGGACTCGGGCGACGATTGCGATGGAACGCGGCCTCGGGCCGCTCGCTGACATGATCGCGGCACAACCTCGATCCGGACAGCCGCGCGCCGAGGCGGCTCGCTTCGTAGATCCGGAGAAGGAAGTGATCGACGTCGACGCAGCGCTCGCGGGGGCGCGCGACATCTGTGCCGAGCGCATCTCCGAAGATGCGGAGAATCGCAAGGTACTGCGCGCTGCTTACCTCCAATCGGCGGTGATTCATGTCGACAAGAAGCGCCAACACAAGGACAAGCCGACAAAGTTCGACGCCTATTCGGCTTTCGAGGAGCCGATCGCCAAGATTCCGTCACATCGCTTTCTTGCCATTCGTCGTGGCGAAACCGAGGGGGTGCTCGAGTCGAAACTGGTGCTGGATATCGAGCCGCTGATGCCACGAATCGAACGAACCTCCGGCCTCGATCGGCGGTCGCCTTGGTCAGAGGAGTTGGCGCTTGCGATCGCCGATTCGCTCAAGCGCATGCTGCTGCCGTCGGTGCAGCTCGATGTGCGCATCGAGCTCAAGCTGCGCTCGGATACGGCGGCGATTGCGGTCTTTGCTCAGAATCTGCGCGATCTACTCCTAGCGGCTCCTCTTGGGGCCAATTCTGTACTCGGCATCGATCCGGGTCAGCGCACCGGCTGCAAGCTCGCCGTTGTCGATGAAACCGGAAAGCTGCTCGACCATGGGCTGATTAATCTGGTGCAAGGCGAAGCTGCAATGCAGCGGGCGCGCGATGTGCTGATGGCGCTGTGCCGCAAGCATCGCCCGAGCGCGATCGCGGTTGGCAACGGGACACACGGGCGCGAAACGGAGGCTTTCGTGCGAGACATTTTTGCGGAGGGAGACGGTGCGCCGTTTTGTGTGTCGGTGAGCGAGTCGGGCGCGAGCATCTATTCGGCGAGTGAGGTCGCGCGCGAAGAGTTTCCCGATTTGGATCTGACCGTGCGTAGCGCGGTCAGCATAGCGCGCAGGTTGCAGGACCCGCTTGCTGAGTTGGTCAAGGTCGACCCCAAGAGCATCGGCGTCGGTCAGTACCAGCACGATGTCCACGAACCGTCGCTATTGCGTAAGCTCGACGAGGTGGTCGAGAGCTGTGTGAATCAGGTCGGCGTCGAGATCAATACGGCCAGCGCACCGCTGCTGTCGCGCGTTGCCGGGATCGGACCGCGCCTCGCCAAGAAGATCGTTTCTCATCGGGACGCGAAGGGTTCGTTCGAGAATCGGAGCGCATTACTGGAAGTATCGGGTCTCGGCCCGCGCGCGTTTCAGGAATGCGCCGGATTCCTGCGGGTTCGAACGAACCGAAGCCATCCGCTGGACGCGAGTGCCGTCCATCCCGAGCGTTACTCCTTGGTGGAGCAAATGGCGCAAGATCTTGGTGTCGAGGTCTCCACGCTGATCGGTAATCAGGAGGTATTGGCTGGGCTCGACTTGAAAAATTACGAAGGCGGGGACGTCGGCGACTACACTCTGCGCGACATTCTGTCCGAGTTGAAAAAACCCGGCCGCGATCCGCGGGCGACATTTGAGCCGCCCAAGTTCCGCGACGATGTGCGCACACTGGAGGATCTCTCACCGGGGATGGAGCTCGAGGGCGTAGTGACGAACGTCGCTGCCTTCGGGGCGTTTGTGGATGTCGGAGTGCATCAGGACGGGTTGGTGCACATTTCGCAGCTCGCCGATCGATTTGTGAAGGATCCATCGGATGTAGTGAAGGTTGGCGACAAGATTCAAGTGCGAGTACTCGAGGTCGACACAGGCAGGCGTCGGATTTCGCTGACAGCAAAGAAGGAAGGGGCGGTCGGAGCAAAGGACGCCGGTCAGCGCTCTCCCAAGGGCCAGCAGCGAGAGTTGCCCGG
Organism: Deltaproteobacteria bacterium; assembly: GCA_029262455.1. Lineage (GTDB taxonomy): Bacteria > Desulfobacterota > Binatia > HRBIN30 > CADEER01 > CADEER01. Next base: position 23,380 of record JAJCZJ010000099.1, read on the forward strand.
CACCACGAAGAAGCCGCGGCGTGACGCCGACCTCAAGTCCCGAAAGGCGAAGTCGTCGTTTGGCAACAATCCGTTTGCGGACCAGCTCAAGCGGTGACTCTCGCCACCGAGTCTGTACCCGAGTCTCTACCTGGCCTTTCGGAGCTCGCCGTGTTCACTTCTTGTCCTGTGCGGCTCTGAGTTGGCGACGCTGAGTGAGAGCTGTTCGAGATTCTCGGGAAGTTCGTATCCGGGGGACTCTGACCAAGGGCCGCCGGGTTGGCGCCACAGCAGCTGAAGCTCCCAGGCTCCCTGTTTTCTGTGCTGTTCGCCGCGAAGGGTTCGGACCAGGAGGGTGTGATGCCCTCCTCGGGTCCACACTGCCGAAGCTGTGCGTTGTGCCGGTTCTACCGACAGGAATAGCTCGCCGCCGATGTAGACCCGCGTTGGGGTCGTCGCGATGATTTTGAGCTCGAGTGGTGAATCGACAGCGACTCGCACCGACCCGATCCATTCTGTGGTTGAAGGCTGCCACATGGAATGGCGGGGGTCGTCACTCCACTCGCGAATGTGTTCCAGTAGGATTGCGCTGGAGATCGATGCTCGGTCTGGTGGCCCTTGGGTCGCGCCTGCGCCGTCAAGCGAGCGCGGCTCAAAGTATTGCCGCCGGACCAAGGCGTCGTTGGAGGGTTTGTCGAAGAGCGCCTGCGACGGCACCAACGACCAGTTGTCCGATGCGTTACCGCGGCGCCAGAATAGTTGATGACGCTGGCCAGGTACGGCGGCGCGGATCTCGACGGCGATGTTGTGCAGGCCCTCAGCCAAAAAGCGTGGCGATTTCATTCCATCGAGACGGATCTCAGCGTCGCCGCAGCGGAACTCGTATTCCGCGGCGTCTTGGATCTGGACAACACCTCGCCAAACCGCGCGGGGCCAAGGGCGATCTGACGCAGGTGCCGCGATCTCGTTGCCGCGCGGAGGCACTGTGACGCCAATGCCTTCAATCTCTTCGGCGATGCCGGTTAGCCCGTGATGGGCTTGGATCTGGCGTCCGCTGACACGCAAGATATGGAGCGATGGCCCGTGTTTGTCGTTGACAGTTTCGTGCGTTGCTTCGGGGTAAGCGGCTTTGACCCGCTCGATCAGAAAATCGAGGGAGGGAGTGACGATGAACACCGCGTTCCCGTGATGTTGCGGCGGCACGGGGGCCAGTTCCGCATCTTCGACGAGGTCGAGGACTTCGACTCCTTTCGGAAGATCTGAGTAGCACTCGCCGATTGCGCGTCCGGGTGGGAAGTGCATTCCGCCGGCCATATATACGGTTGCAGGACCCTGTGTGTTGAGGATCGTGTTGCACAAAGCCGTCATGGTTCGGCCTTTGTGAATCTCCGGCCACAAGACGAATTGACTCTGCCAATTGGCGTAGCCGACATTCGCGAGAGCCACGATCAAGATCGGGGCGAGGACGAGATCCGATCGCTTCCCCGCAATCGCGTATGCCAAAGGACGCAGTCGCCCGATGACGATTGCAGGGATCACGCAGAGGATGGGGAGCATCCCGACCAATCTAGGTTTCCAAGGCGGGTAGATGGTGATCATGCCGCCGATGATCAGAATACCGAACATGAAAACCAAGCACGTGGTGTTGCGCGGATCTCGCCAGCGCCAGAACATACATCCGAGGCCGAGCAGAAACGGCACTGAGGTAATCGGATCAGAGATACTGTGAGGCCAGTTTGAGGCCAGGATTCGCAGAGTCGCGTCAACATGCGTGTATAGGTAGCGGCGTACCTCGACTGTATCGCTGCGCTCGTAGGCTTCGCTCAGTTGATGGAGGTCGAAGCGGTTGGACCCTTCGCGTTGCACTCGGTCCCATTCTTCGTAGCTCGTGACTGCTTGTGGGGCGACGATCAGCGCGAATGCCAACCCGCCAACGAGTGCGCCACGCCAGGAGCGGCTGAGAAGTCTTGGGATGGCGCTGATGATCAGTACTGACGCGATTGCGATCAGCAGTGGATAGAGCTTGCAGGCGTGGTAGGTGTGAAAACCAAGCCCGGCGGCGTAGCCGAACAACACCCAGTCGAAGGCGCGATTGCGCTGTAGGGCACGAGCGTAGGTGGCAAGCAGGAATCCGGCGACGAAGATCTGGTGAACGTTGTTCAACCCGGTGCGACCCCACATGATGGCTTCGTGGTTGACTGCCAGCAGGAAGGCGGCGAGGAGCGCGACAAAATTGCCCCACCAACGGCGCGCCCAAAAGAACATTGGAATGATCGAAATGACTCCGATGGTGGCGGACGATAGGCGGAGATTGGCGAGGCTTTTCCCGAAGATCGCCACCCAAATGCGCTCGACCATGTAGGAGAGGTGGGGAAAGGTGTTCCAGCCGACGCCGAACGGGTCCGGAAATCCGTCTTGCCAAATTCGATCGGCGTATCCACCTTGGCGGCCCTCATCCGGGTCTACGAGGGAAGGGTAGTGGTCGAGCAGTACCGTTCGCAGTACGGTTGCGATCGCCAGGATAAACAGCATCGATACCCATTCAGTGTGTTTTGAGACGGGTGGCCCGCCGTGCTGGTTCCAATCGGCGGTGCCGTCCAATGCTGGTCTGGTCTTCTTGGCAGAGGGTTCCCAGGCTGCTGCCGCCAGACCGGCGAGACTTGCGATCCAGAGCGCTAGACCGCAGGCGTGGCTTTCCTTGTTGAGTGCGATCGCGGCGACAGCCCCAATCGTTGAGAGTGCGGCGGCGAGTCTTCGCAACTTCCCGGGTGGGAAGATTGGGGCGTGCGTCGGCTCGTCGATTTGCCAGAAGAGAGATCGGGCCGCCGCCGGGTCCATGGGAGTCCAGCGCGCCAGGAAGAATAGGATGATGGTTGCCAGCGCCGCGAGACCGGCTTGAAGCTCGGCGCCGGGCTGCGGCGCGAGTTTTAGATATTGGGCGGCGGCAACGACGGCGAGAAGACCGCTGCCGTATCGCAGGCAGAGGCGGAGGCGGCGTTCTCGGTCGAGAGAATTCTCGTGCGTCGCAGCGATCAGGAGGGCGACAGCGCCCAGGAAAACGACCAACGACTGCGAGAAGGAGAGGCTTGGAAGATGAGCGGAGTAGGAGAAAGCTCCGATCGCCAATGCTGCGGCGATAGCGCCGAATCGGAGGATTGAACTCAGCATCGGAGCGCAACATATACGAGGCACGGCCTGGGCGCGAGGCTGAGAACGATGTTGGGTGGGTCGAACCGAGTCGTTTGGGAGCGTCGCTATGAAGTCCGAGCTGGCGCTCTAGATCGGAGGCACTCGCGGGTTCGCGAAGCCGGTAGGGTCGATTGAAGCCTACGCGTCGGTGTGGTGTCGTTCTGCGTATGGGAATGAGCCGCAAAAGGCACGAGGCCTGAACGAGTGGGACAGCCTAGCGGTTCTGACACTGCGCGGGATACTCCCGCCGCTGGCTCCTGGATTGGGGCAATCGTACTTGGTGTGGCAATTCTCGCTTTGTGGGCGACGGGTTTGCTCGCGGAGTTGGTGCAACCGGAACGGATTCGACGGGTTGTCGAGGCAGCGGGTTCGGCGGCGCCACTGGCTTTTATCGCCCTGTTGGTTCCGTTGAACTTGGTGTTCCTTGCCGGCTTGGCGATTTGGATCTCGCCGTCCATCTTCCCGTTGCCGCTAGCCATTCTCTATTCGACCGTCGGCGCGGTAGTGGCGAGCGCGGGGTCTCTGGTCATCGGTCACTTTCTTGGCAACGAATGGGCCCGTGCGCGAGTTCCGAAGCGGCTGCATCGCTTCGAGAAGCGTCTCGAGGCTAAGCCCGTGCGAACTGTCTTTGTGCTGCGGACAATCTTGTGGATGAACCCCGGTGTCGATCTCTTGCTTGCCGTCTTGGGAGTCCGTTGGCGTGACTACCTGGTAGGTACTGTTTTTGGCATGGTGCTGCCGACTGGTCTACGCGTCTATGTCGGCTACAAGGGTTTTGAAGTGGCGACCGGATCGTCGCCGTGGCTAATCGTGGTGGCGGTTTCTTTTTTGGTGTTGGTCGTGGTGTTGCGGCGGCGCAGCGCGGACGCGACGTGATGGCGGTATCCTGTTCGTGCCGAATAGTCGCTTCTCATGCGAATAGTTCGGATCGCGCGGCGCTGAGGATGGCTACGGTTCCAGGATGGCGCAGGCGTCGCTCGACCGAAATCGCGTAGAAGTTTTCGGCGACAGTCTCCGGTTTGCCGAAAGCCTTAACGCCATACTGGCGCCCGACTTCTTCCTCGATCACCGTCGGAATCGCGAAGAAACCCACGCCGGCCTGACCAAATGCTTTGAGCAAGGCGCTATCCTCGAACTCACCAACGATGGAGGGGCGTATCGCGGACTTTTCGAACCACTCGTCGATCTGGCTGCGGACAGCGGCATCGGGGGTGGGGAGCAACACCGGCTCGCCGTTCATCGACGTCGGGAAATTCCGGCGGAGGCGATTGGCGACCGTCGGCCGCGCCATGAAGGTGACACCGCATTTTCCCAGATGGTGGTTGTAAGCGCGCACGCTCACTCCGGGAGGAATTGGTGCATCTGAGAGCACGACGTCAAGACGATGAACGGACAGGTCGGCGAGTAGTTGTTCCGGAGTTCCCTCCCGACATACGACCCGCACGGGTCTGCCGATCTTGAGCGCTGGTTCGATGACCCGATGGATGATGAGCTTCGGTACGACGTTGGCGACGCCGATGACCAGGCGGAGAGGGCGTTCGGTGGTCTGTCCACGAAGAGTCTCTTCGAGCTCGCGCCCGGCAGCGAAAATCTCGTCGGCGTAGCCGAGTACGGTGCGTCCCACATCGGTGAGAACCATCCGGCGGCCGACTCGGGCGAAGAGCTTCTCGCCCAGAGCGGACTCGAGATCCCGGATCTGGCTACTCACCGTTTGTGGGGTCAGGTACATTTGTGCGCTGGCGCGGGTTAGGTTGCCCTCACGTGCCACCGCCCAGAACAATCGCAGGTGGTGGTAGTTCAGAGTTTCCACACGACCCCCTCTGTTCGAGAATATCTGACACTCTATAATATACTTTCGAATAGATCGATCATTGTCTGACTGCTATGCGGTTGCGTCGGTAGAATGAACGGCCACTGGGCCGGATCGGAACGAGGAAAGTCTTGATGGATAGTACGCAGGGAATCTTGTCGAAATTGAAAGCGGATTTACCAGCTTCGCTGGTCGTTTTTCTGGTCGCACTGCCGCTTTGTTTAGGCATCGCGCTGGCCTCGGGGGCGCCGTTGATCTCGGGTGTGATCGCGGGTGTTGTCGGGGGCATCGTGGTTGGAGCGCTGAGTGGCTCGCCGCTCGGGGTCTCGGGACCGGCGGCGGGTCTTGCGGTCATCGTGATGACTGCGATTCAAGATCTCGGAAGTTTTGAAGTGTTTTTGGTCGCCACGATCCTGGCGGGTGTGATTCAAGTCGGACTTGGTTTCGCACAGGCTGGAATCGTTGCCTACTACTTTCCGTCGGCAGTGATCAAAGGCATGCTCGCAGGGATCGGCATCATCATTTGCCTGAAGCAGATTCCGCACGCGTTCGGCTACGACAAAGACCCGGAGGGCGATTTTTCCTTCTATCAGCTGGACGGTGAGACGACTTTCTCGGAGCTGTTGAATGCCTTTGACGTCATCAGCCCTGGCCCGCTGCTGATCGCGCTCGTGTCGCTGGCAATTCTCGTCCTCTGGGAGAAACGGCTGGCGAATCGAGGCAATTTCTTGTCCCTCATTCCGGGCCCGTTGGTCGCTGTGATGGCCGGCGTATCTCTGGGATTACTGTTTCGCTCGCTACCGTCTCTCGCCTTGGCTGCGGACCAACTCGTGAGTATCCCGATCGCGAATGGAATCTCGGGGTTGTTGACGTTTCCCGACTTCTCGGGACTTTGGATTGGAGCGGTCTACAAGACTGCCATCGTTTTGGCTGTGGTCGCCAGCTTGGAGACACTGCTCTGTGTCGAGGCGACCGACAAGCTGGACGAATTGAAAAGGGTAACGCCGACAAATCGCGAGCTGCAGGCGCAAGGGGTCGGCAACATCGTGTCGGGCTTCCTTGGTGGACTTCCGGTTACGCAAGTGATCGTACGAAGCTCGGCGAACATCCAAGCGGGTGGTCAGAGCAAGATGTCTGCGATTCTGCACGGTGGGTTTCTCATGGTCAGCGTGGTCGCGCTGCCGCACGTGCTGAACCTCATTCCCTTGGCGACGTTGGCTGCCATCCTCTTTGTCGTCGGTTTCAAGCTTGCCAAACCGTCGCTCTTTCGAAAGATGTTCCATGAGGGCTCGGCGCAGTTTGTTCCCTTCGTTGGGACAATTCTCGGAATCGTTTTTACGGACCTGTTGACGGGTGTCGCGATAGGCTTGGGCATCGGCGTCGTCGGTCTGCTGATCGAGAACTTCCAGCTACCGTTCCAGATTCATCACTTGCCGGTGGAACGCGGAGAAGGGGTTCGAATTGTTCTTGCCCAGCAGGTATCGTTTTTGAACAAGGCCAGCGTCCTCCAGTCACTGAATACGATCCCCGACGACGCGACGGTCGAGATTGACGGAACGGAGGCAGTATACGTTCACGCAGATGTCGTCGAGATCATCGATGACTTCGTCGTTTCGGCCAAGGCTCGCAACATCCAGGTCACGGTCAAAGGCCTCGATCACCACCAAAAGGGTCACCCGGTCGGCGGGACGGAGATCTTGGTTACTCCTCCTTCGGCCCAGCATTGACGAGAGGTACGCTATGAAGACTCTGACGAAAGAATTGCAATCAAACTTGACCCCACAGGGTTGCCTCGATCTTCTCGTGGCGGGCAACGGTCGATTTCAGTCGAATCTCAAGGCCAATCGGGATCTACTGGAACAGGCCAACGTGACCGCCAGCGGACAGTTTCCGTTTGCGGTGATTTTGAGTTGCATCGATTCACGCACATCGGCCGAGCTGATCTTCGACCAAGGCCTGGGGGATGTCTTCAGCATTCGAATTGCAGGCAACATTTTGAACGACGATATCCTAGGGTCGATGGAGTTTGCGTGCAAGCTGGCCGGCTCAAAGCTCATCGTTGTGTTGGGTCACTCCGGCTGTGGTGCCGTCAGGGGCGCATGTGACAAAGCGCAGCTCGGTCATTTGACGGGCCTGCTCGAAAAGATTCGACCTGCCGTCGAAGCCGTTGAGCAGCGAGGGCCAATGGATCCAGACGAATTCGTTCAGGAGGTCGCGGTCGCCAATGTCGATCGTGTCGTTGGGGAGATTCGTGACAGAAGCGATGTGCTCGAGGAGATGATCGCTGGGGGGCAGATTGGAATCGTCGGTGCGATGTACTCGGTTCAGTCAGGACAGGTCGACTTCCACGACTTGGTCACAGGTACCGATTGAGCAACCCTTCGCGCAGCGGCGGGGCGGTTTCTTTGGGGCGACCGGACTCTCCTATCGCTTCTTGCTGGCCCGGAGTCGTTCTACGAGTTGTTTCACGGCGGTGGTGAACTCTGCCATCGCCTTCTGGACGACGACCTCTTCGCGATCGGCTTGGAACTCGCCTAGGGCGGTCAATGCCTCGTTCAACGTGGAAGTGAGTTTTTGGCCTTCTGGCGACGACAGCTGTTCGATAGCTTCATCGATCGTCTCGCCGGGATAGTTGCGATCGAAAGGCGCCGCGTAAACGCGAAGAGCCTCTTCGATGGTATAGGCTTGGTCGATTTGCTCGGCCATCCTTGCCGTCAGATCACTGAGCTCAACCAGGTACTCCTTCGGCACGGTTGGGGGATCGGTCTGTATTTGGTCTAAGAGGCTCATCATCTGATCCTGGTATAGCTTGCGCCGGCTTTCGCGCTCCTGCTCCATCTTGTCGCTGAGCCCGATGGCGACGAAGTACTGAAACATTCGCGACTCTCGGGGCGGTGTTTGGTCGTCGGAGTTTCCCGCGGCGACCTGGGTCGTTTCCTTGGTGCGAGAACGAGCATCGCTCGCCCTTGCCTCGATCAGTGTTTGGACCTTATTTGGAAGCACTGGTTGCGTGACGCTGCCGGCGGGGTTTTCCTGCGCGACCGGGGTCGGAGTTGCTTCCGCGAGGCGGGCGCGAGCATCGCCGGCCCTTGCCTCGATCAGTGTTTGGACCTCGTTGGAGCTTCTCGCGGCATCCGACGGCGAGTTCGGTTCGGTGGGGCGCGCACGAGCATCGCCGGCCCTGGCTTCGATCAGAGTTTGGACGGGCTCGGTGGGCGCCGGTTGTGTCCTGCTGCCGGGAATCGCGGCGCACGCGACGAGCGACGTGAGCGAGAAAGCTACGAGCTGCTTGGTCATAGTCTCTTCCCTTCGAGTAGGTGCGGCCCAGACGCGTCTGACGGCCGGTTGGTTCAGGATGTCCTCCGCGGTGCGTAGTGGTGTGGTCATCGACGCCGCAGGCAGTCTGGACCGTTATCCGATCGTTTGGTCTGAAGTCCAGGCGGTCGTATGGTGAGCGACGTGACTTCGGCGGAGCAAAGGAGCTTTCGGGCTTATGCGAACATGGGCCGTGGCATTGGGGTTTTCGGTGTGCCGCAGCGTGTGGGGTTCTTTGTGGTCAAGGCTACGATATTGGACATATGCGACAAGGGGGAAGGGATCGGATGAAACTCGAGGATTTGTTTTCAATCAGCGGCAAGGTCGCGCTGGTGACAGGAGGGTCGCGCGGTATCGGTGAGATGATCGCGGCCGGGTTCCTCGCCAACGGCGCAAAGGTTTACATCAGCTCCCGCAAGGCGGAGGTCTGCGACGCAACGGCGCGAAGGTTGATGGAGAAGTTCGGCGGCGAGTGTATCTCTCTTCCCGCGAACCTTGCTG
>JAJCZJ010000100.1 GCA_029262455.1 Deltaproteobacteria bacterium
ACCCCCGAGCCCAGCGGCGCCCGCCCCATCTCCGCCGGCTACGCCGGCTCCGATGGGGCGAAATCCAAGAAGAAAAATCGCTGACTCAGGGGGGTCAATTTTGGACGCCGATTGGGGGTCAATTTTCGACGCCGATTGACAGGAAGCGCAAGCGGAAGCGTTCCGGGGAATCATGCGCATACTGCCCCGGTCCATATGAGACGGACGATCATGTTCCTCCTCAATCCTTCTTTCTGAAGGCCGACGTCCGCGAGGTGCCGACTGTACCCGCGTGCCGAGACTGCAACGGAGGCGCTAACCTCGACGAGGAGTACGTCATCTCTCGATTCATGGGCCGTCACGATATCGACGCGGAGGGTGAGTTCCGTGAGGTGTTCGATCGGGTTACGCGGGCTCTTGAGAATGAACGAAAGCGGGGCTTTGCCCACGCATACGCACACTCGGTAAATGAGGTCCGCGTGGTCTCCGAGGCCGGGTTGTATCTGGGGACGAGCGCCGTGGCGGAGATCGACAACGTCCGAGTTGAGCGTGTGATGTCGAAGATTCTAAGGGGACTCTACTACAGCGAGACGCGACGTAAGGTCCCTACTGGGTACAAAGTTCGGACGGTTCTTGTGGATGCACTTGCGCAGAACGACCTTGAGAAGCGGGCGCTTCCATTTGCGGAGTACCTTGCCCAGGGCAGGCCACGCCCTATCGGTTCTAGCTTTGGATACATCCGACGACCGGCGCCGGTTGCTGGGGAAGTAGGTGAGGTGTGGCAGTTTCTGTTCTTCAAGAAGGTCAGTGTGATCGGATTTCTTTGGGCAGGAGAGTCGCCACTGGATGCACAATCACGGAATGGAAGGCTCCAGCCGAAGAGGGGTGAGAATGGGGAAGGGGAATGGGAGTAACACCTCGGTCGCGGAGAACCAAAGCTCGGCGCCCTGGGGTATGGTCTTCGGCAGGCCGTTTTGATCGCACCCGACGTCGTCTATCCGTAGCCGTGAAGCAACCGTAACCGGGGCTGCCAGTTCCGATTGGGGTGAGAAGAGGCGCCCCGACGTTACGGTTGCATTCTGCTTGATGCCATCAGCCAAGAACAAGTGGACGTTGTCCGTGCTCTGCAGCTCTACGTATGCTTGCCCCGTGCAGTCGGAATTCTCGAAGTGCACTTGGCCTTGCCCAGCGATGTCGGGCGAGCCGAGCTGCGTGCTTTCGTCTTTCCGTAAGTGGAATGAAAAAGCGCGCCCCAGGGTTGGGATATAGACGTCGTAATGCTGAAAACCATTGAAGGGGTGCGCCGTACCTAGCACTTGCCCAAGTAGGTTGTCGCCTGCGTCGTAGAGCTCAAAAAGGCCCGCCGGTCCCTGGGGCAACTCTCGGATTCCGGGGGTACAGCGTTTCAAGAATGCAGCGCAGCTCTCTTGGTCGTCGGTGAGATGTATGGTGCAAAGTTGAGGTGGCGTTACGCGGTCTGCAGTGCCCTCGGCTCCCAGTGTGCAATTGGAAGCACGACCGTTTTGGATGCAGGTGTCGCCATTTGAGAACAAGTTCACTTCACCGCCCTGCGATTCACCCCAGCGGAGGGTTCCCACTACATTGCTAGCGCGGACGAAGATCGTGCCGTCCTTCGCGCGGATCTTGGCCTTACAGCTATCCACCGCCTGAGCGGTCGGCGAAACTACTAGGCTAAATACCAGCACCACTGCTGAGCCAGCAGCAAGGAGATCGAGATGTTGTCGGCGGTCCATGGTGAGTCGATACCATAGCAACTAAGGTGACAGCCAGCGGGCGGCCCTCGGCGTCACTCGACGCCCATATTGTGCAGGTTGATCGGTGAGACGGAGAAGAACCTCAAGCGCGCGTTTGGCCAGGCCGAGCAATCGAGCGCCGTTCTCTTGTTCGACGAGGCCGATGCAATGTTGAGCAAGTGCACCGAGGTGAAGGACGCACGCGACCGATACGCGAATATTGAAGTCGCGTTCCTCCTGCAACGGATGGGGGTGCGGCGGCATCGTCACTATGACGACGAACGTGGGGCGCGGCCTCGATGCGGTGTTCCTCCGACGCCTGCGGTTCCTGATCGAGTTCCCCCTTCCCGAAGCGGAGATACGCGGGGAGATCTGGCAACGGGGCGCGCCGCTGCGATCTTGAACCCAGCCTTAACCGTCGGACTGCGCTCTCCGCACCCGGCCCTGCCGACGTAGTTGCACGCCGCGCTGCAGGAGACCCGCTCTCCCCAGCGCGTAGAGGCGAGGCTTTGGTCGGGGTAGCTGGCGGGGGTGGCGGCGCGGAGCGCGGTTCGGAAGACGCTACTGACCCGAATTCTCGCGCGCCTTCTTGATAACGTCCACGAGTTCCTTCGGCCAATCGGCGAACTTGAGTTCGAGCGGGTCGAAAGCGGTAACCAGTTTACCGAAGGACTCAGGATCCTTTGCGATCTTGTCGAACCAGTTGGTCGCGGGCCTCTCGTCCGCGCCCTCCGTACCCCCAGCCGCTTGCCGGGACTGTGAGTTGCCGGGCTCCTTCGAGTCTACATTGGCCGTGGCGCTCTTCATCACCTCCAAGGCCGAGGCGAGCGCATCGTGATGGTACGCTACCTGCACGTTGTAGCGGTACAGGCTGCCGAGCATGTCGACCATGAAGACGACTGCTGCGAGCGCTACAGCAGGGCCAATCAGCTGGGGACCGTAGGCTTGCACGGCTTTCGCGAGCATCTCGCCGACACTACCGGCCGACGAGTCTGTAGCTGGCTGCTGTGCCCCTCGGCTGGCCGCCCGCGTAATTCCGTAAGCCCCGAGAAGACCGAGAAGCAGGACGATGACGCCAAATGTGAAGTTCGACCCCATCCGGAGCTGCCCGGCGCGGCAGCGGTATCCATCGACTAGTCCTTGGTCGAAGTTGCACCAGTCTATGAGGTGTCCCCAGAGGGGGTGTGTGAGCCAGATGAAGACGAACGCGACTGCGATCCAACCGAGCTTCCTGCTATCGGGCATGTCCTCTCCTTTCGGTCGATTTACGTCACTGTCTCGAGCGGGTTCGCCCGCGAGTCTTGAGTTCGCGTAAGTTGAACAGGGTTGTTTGCGTGCCCGCTCGCCTCAGTCAAAAAAGGCCGGGGCTGTAGCGAGTTCCAGGTGTGTGGGCGGCAGTGCCGGAGAGTCCGACAGGTTCACGCAGTACACTGCCCCCTCCAAGGACTAGGCTGGGAAAGAATCCCCAAGTTGTGTTGCGGGCGCGTCCGATTCGGATTTCAGCTCCCGGCGTGCTTGCACGATCTATGATCCAATTCCGAAGACGGAGAAGGGGACGCCAACGTAGACGCGCAACCTCAGTTGATCATCAAGGTCAGGGCGGGTGCCGAGTTGGTTGCCAACGTCGATCGCCTCCACGAGAAGGGCGATTGCCACCTCGCTGGGGCGGCCGGACGGGTGGAGGGTGGGGCCGAATGCAATGTTGAAGGTCGTGTTGTTTCGCGTGCTCAGTGTTGTTGACAAGGCACCAAGCAGCCCGAGCGTTGCGGCCTTCTCGTCTCCCAAGCTCAAGATGTTCCACGTCAAATCGACTCGAAGCTGACCGATTCCCTCGTCTCGTGCGTTCCCGATAAGGCGGTCGTCGCAGTCTGCTACGACGATCGGACCGCTTGTGTTGCTATTGTCCTGGCCGACGGTCGTACAGACCGAGCGTTCCTTTAGGTGGCGCGTCGAGTTCCAGGTGTAGCCGCCGGTGCCCGACAGGCCGAGAACGAGATTCTCGTCGGGTGACCAGTTGAAGCCAAGTGTCGCAAGCGCCTCCGTAGCGGCCGTTGACCTCTTCGATACAGTGTCAAGCATATCGCCGGTTGAGACCCCCGCGAGCTTCCGCTGAGCGGTCGAAGCGCCGACGCGCGCGAAGACCAGATGGTACCCGGCGCCGTCGTGTTCCCACGTGTAGGAACCGGTTGCCGAGCCATCGACGCCCGGAACGAAATCTCCTCCGGCGAAGAGATCCTTCCGGCCCTTGTTCGCGCTAGCGCCAACGTCGAACTGGATATCCCCGTGGTTAGCGATGCGTTTCGTAACTGGATCCAATTGGATCGGATCCCCAGTCTGGTAGTTGATCCCGATCCGGCTAGTCGACGCTTCGTAGTTGAGGTTGCCCTGCTCATAAGTGCCAATAACCCCAGAGCTTCCGTCCGCACTCGAGAGTGCCCTTTGCCCGAAGGCGGTATCTGATAGGAGCGTGAGCGCCACTATGATGACGATGAGGACTTGGTTCATCTGCTCTATCTCCTAGAGTCCAAAGTCAGCGAACGCGTACTGCTTTTCGAGAACAAGGATGCCGTTTGCGATGTTACCTTCCTCTTTCTTGCTCTTTCCGTTGATAGTGAGGGTGGCTGAGTATGATGCGTTTCGACCGCCCTTCAGAACGTAGGTCACCGCAATCGTAGGCGCCTCCAGTTCGACGATTCGGTCTCCCTTTAGCTTGCTCCCCCGACGGTAGAGGGGAATTCCGTTGGCCTCGACGGCGGCTGCACCAATGCGGAGCCCCCCTTCGATTGCGATTGCTGCTTTCTTTCGAACTGTTCTCGGCATTGCTTTCCCTCGGCTTCAGAACGTGAATAAGCACGAAACTGGCTTGTGGTCGCTGGTCTTCCGGTTTGACGGCAGCGTCGCGTTGATGTCGTCGTGAATTGTGTGCTCGATGAAGCCGGAGTTGGGTTGGACAGTGACCGGTAGCCGATTGCTCGTAAGGCCTTGTGTGAACATGATGTGGTCGAGAAGGATGTGCGGATCACGGTCGGGATCCAGCTTATCCTTGAAGTAGGAACTCCACCTGAGGTTCTCGGCGTAGTCGAATTAGCGCGTGGTTTAGGAATCGTGTTGAGAAGAAGACGTCACCCTGGAGGTTAGAAACAAGATCGAAGAATAGGAATTGTCTCTCGAACATTTCCTTCCCGGGACCATCGTTGAGATCTCCCATGAGGACGACCGCCGGTTCGGCCTCTTGCTCAAATCGCGCTTCGATGTACCGGCGCACGTCGAGAGCCTCTGTAGCGAGTTTGATGCGCGCCTTGAGCGCTTCCGTGATGTAGGCCTTCTTCTTGTTGTTGGCCGGGTCCGTTGCCCAGTCCGCAAGGGAGACGGACTTGCGAATATGCTTGCTCTTCAGGTGAAGTCCGACGAAATCGACGCGCAGGCGAGTACTACCTGGTTGTGGCCATTCGGCGATCAGAACTTGCGGAGTGCGGTAGTGTTTGTGGTTGCTCGAGTCGTAGTCGCCCCAGAAGTTGACGGTCCAACTGACCCCTTGGGTGTAGGAGTACCAGGCGTCTGGCTGAAGCAATTCGAGTCGAGATGGCGCGGGGTCCATATTCTGGTTAACGATGAACCAAACCCATTGCTGACCTTGGATCTTGTACGCCGAGTCGGATGCCAAGTTTCCGGCCGCGTTGCGGAGCTCTACGAGCTTGTATGGCGCGCCCAGGTCTTGGACGAACTTTCTCATGCGCGAGCGCCCCTTGGCGCCCTCAATTACGCAGAGTATGTCGGGCCCGATCTCCTGAATCTCTGCGATGATCGCGTCCCAGCGTTGCTTGTACGTTCCTTGTGTCTTATTCGGCCACAGCTTGTCGAGCCACTCGATGTTCCAGGATGTGACTTTGATCGCAGGCATGCTCTCTCCCCTGGTGGTCCAACTGCCACTGATTGCAGAATGCGTGCGGGCTCTTCAATTGGGGAAATCACGTACACTGGCGCGGCCTCTAGGACACTATTCTGCGAACCGAACGGCACGGGGAAGACGATGGCTGCTGACGTTTCTAGCTCGCGAAGTTGAGCAAGAGCCCTACCACGTCGACCTGACGCGTCGTGAGCAAATACAATTGGCGCGACGGAAAGCCATTTTGCCATCATTTTCATTGAAGCTGAGAAGTCGCGCGCTCTCTTCTTATTCTTCGGTGAGACTGACGCCCTGTTTGGCGAGTGCGCTGAGGTGGAGGAGGCGCACGACCGATACGCGATATATTGAAGTCGCGTTTCTCCTGCGGCGGATGGCGGGAATGCGGTGGCATCGTGATCCAGACGACGAATCTTAACCTCAATCTAGATCACCTTTCGACCGGCGCCTTTACTTCTTGATCTGTTTCCCGCTCCCCGATGCGAAGATACGTGGGGAGGTCTGGCAAGAGGCGCACCGACACGATGTCCGTCGACTCCACACCCCGCGTTCGATCGCGCCGACTCCGTTGCCAGCCTCGCTGCCGGAGAGCCACTCTCCCCATCGCGCCGGGGCGGGGCTGTAGGGCGGTGTGGGCGGCGACAGTTCCGGCGCGGAGGGTGTGCCGGAGCGTCGGGAGAGCGGGTCTCCCGCGATGCGCCGGGGCGGGGCTGTAGGTCGGTGTAGGTAAACGGGGTGTGGTGCGGAGGGTGTGCGGGAGCGTCGACGGAGCGGCTCTCCCGGATGCGCCGCGGGCGCTTGTCAAAAACGTTGTGTCCGAGGCTGGGATAGGGATGTGTCACGAGATCAGTCCTGTGCCTCGAATCGGCGCTCGAACATGGCGTTGAGTTGGTCAAGAATGGCGCAGGTGCCGCCGGCGGGTTTCTTCCAGCGCCCGGTCTCGAGGTAGGAGATGGCGAGGCCGAGTTTCATTTCGAGATTTGGCTCGGAGTGAAAATAGCCGCCGTTGTTTCTGCGAAGTCGTTCGAGCTGGCCGTTGACGGCCTCGACGGCGTTGGTGGTGGAGACGGTGATTCGAAACCGATCGGGATAGGCGACGAATCGCAGGTAGTGGTCTCGCTTCTTTCGCAGTCCATCGACGAAGGCGGGGGAGGCATCGTGGAAGTCGTCGCAGAGCTCATCGAAATCGGCCGTGGCGCGTTCGGGGGAGAAGCTGGCTTTGATGGAGCGGACTCTGGAGAGAAACTCGCCGGCCTCGGCCTTGGAGAAGTGAGACTTGGCATTACGTTGCATGTGGACGATGCAGAGCTGAACGTCGGTGTTGGGGAACAGACTCTGTGTGATTTTGAGCAAGCCCGAGAAGTCGTCTTGAACCAGGATGAGGACGCGTCGCAGACCGCGCTCGAGCAAGCCGCGCAGCAGTTTCTTCCAATCGTCGAGGTTCTCGCGACCGTGGCGGACCATGCAGGAGACAATTCGCTTGGTTCCATCTCGAAGTAGGCCGATGGCGACATAGATGGTGGCAGGCCGGATCTGGTCACCGTCGCGGATTTCGACGTACTTGCCGTCGACGAAGAGGGCCAGGAGGTCGGGACTTAGCGGAGCTGAGTTTCTCAGCCTGAAGTCCTCGATCAACTCGGTGGCGATCTGCTCGAGCGCGTCCTCACCGACGGGCACCCCGAGATTGCGCAGCGCGCTCTTGGCTGCGTTGATCGATCGCGAGGAACACAGCACAGCCAGCAGCAGTTCCTGAGTCGATTCGTCATACCCGCGCTGGTAGTGCGCAGGCAGCATCGACGGTCGGAACTCCGAGGAACGGCATCGAGGCACTTCGAAGGGAATCTTCAGGCTGCCCAGTGCCAAAGATCGAGAGTACGTGCCGTTGGCTTTGTCGTGGGGAGTCTGGCGCAAGTAGTTCTCGCGTTCGGCCCGCGCCAGACCACCCAAGCTCATGCTGAGCAGCTCCCGGATGGTGAGCTCGCCCAGGCCGCCGGCGATTGCCAGTTCGATCTCGTCGCTGATCTGGTCTGGCAGGTTGTGTTGCGCTAGTTTCGTTTTGGAACTGGTGTTTGTCACGAGATGTCCTTTCGTCGGTTCCATCGCCCCGAGGGAGGTGGTGCTCCCTCGGGGCACTCATTGGCTCGTTATCGACCGCTTGCTCAATTGAGATCTCTGCACGACCTACGCCGATCAACAAGCGCAGCCGAACCTCGTGGCCCGATGATCGCTCCCCGCCCCCCACGGGCTAATCCCAAGGGGCCCGTACCCCGCCACCCCCCGCTCGCACCGTTGCGCTTGTCGATCTCCCAGACACAAGTTTCTTCAAGCGGCGCTTCGCGCCTTGGCTGGGGTCGGACCCGCCTAGGGTCCTGAAAACATTGAGTCCACGCCGGCTGTGTGCACCCGTATCGCTTCTAGGTCATCAATTTCGCCCCCAAAAGTGAGCGTTTAGTGGAGCAGGCATCTGTCCGCGGAGTGAATATCGCCGGCACCGTCAAGTCCAAGCACAATGCCCCGAGCCAATCGCTTCCACCTGCCTGGCTACGTCTGGCACTTAACTCACCGCTGCCACCGCGGCGACTTCCGGCTCAAGTTCGCGCGCGACCGTCGCCTATGGGTGTCCTGGCTCTTCGAAGCCCGTAAGCGTTTTGGCCTCTGTGTGCTCAACTACCAAGTCACCAGCAATCATGTGTTATGCGCAGCTGCGCATAACACATGTTATGGGGAGCGGTGCGTTATGCGCAGCCGGTCGCAAGATCGCCTGCGATTGCTGAATCCAGTGGGCGTCTTCTGCGCATAACGCACAAGCTGTCTCCATCAAAAGGAGGTAGCTATGAAGAGCGAGCAACAGCGGGTTGTCGGACGCCAACCTTGGACGGCGGGTAGCGAAAGAGGTCTTACTCTCCACGCCATCGATCACGTGCCTGCGGTGTGCCACGGAGCGCTGCGAGACTATGCGCTTTGGCTCGAGGAGGAGCGCTGTCTTCGACCGGGATCAACCAGGGGTCGCGTAACATCGGCCAGGTGCTTTGTCGTTGCGGTGACCGCAGCAAGCTCTCGCACAGATCGAAGCCTCGCCTGAGTTAGCCCACGGAGAGTTTCCATCAGGCGAGCTCATTCACTGGCTCGAGACCATCGGGCGAACTCCGCGTTATGCTCAGCCCCAACCCCAGGAACTCCCGCCCGCTCGAAGGCCTTCATCGTCGCTGCGCATAACGCACCGCTCCCCATAACATGTGCACCTCGTAGTCCGCGATCGCGATCAACACGAGATTGCCAACAGTATGCAACTGCTCGAAGGCTGTATCGCCGGTTCCTACAATCGCAGGAAAAAACGACTCGGTGGCTACTGGCAGGATCGCTACAGCGCAACCGCGGTCGAGACCGGTGAGCATCTCTGGCGCTGCCTGACCTACGTCGACCTCAACATGGTCAGAGCTGGGGTCGTGTCACATCCCCGCGGCTGGGCGCAGGCCGGCTTCCACGAGATCCTACGACCCCGCCAACGATATCGGATCATCGACCGCGAGGCCTTGTGTGAGGTTCTCGAGATCGGTCACGTAGCCGCGCTCCCGGTGGCCTACGAGCGAGTCGTCCAGGAGACACTCTCCAAGGGCAGTATCCGCGACGATCGCTGGACAAGAAGTGTCGCGGTCGGAAGCAAAGAGTTCGTCGAGCGGGTAGCTGCAGATCTCGGTACTCGCGCGCTTTACCGTAAAATCCATGACCTCGGCGACGACGACTTCGTCCTGCGCGAACCTGCCGCTCGTTACAATGCTGTTTCAGCACCCGAAATCGAGGCTCTTAGCCTGAAAACCGCCTAACCATCGTCACAAGGCTCTGCAATTACAACTGCTTGTGGTGGTCCGACCCCAGCCAAGGCGCGAAGCGCCGCCGTCGGTACAAGCTAGCAACGTCCCGGGTGAGCGGAGCGAATCCCCGATCGTTGGCTAGCGCGCGCCGGAGCGGGCGGCGAGGTCGTGGGCGAGTTGGGCGCGCTCTAAATCGCCCGCGTACGTGAAGAGCACTTCCAAGTTGCGCAGGATGTCCGTATTGCGAGGATCCCGCTGCGAGGCTTCCGCGAGGTCGAAACCAATGTTTCTCGCCTTCTCTTTGTTGATTCGAAGGTGTTCGTAATCGTTGACGTCGGCATGGCGTGCCGCTCTTTTCAGGTCGATCGCGACGCGTAGCAAGGCCCTGATGTTCTCAAAGGCGGCGCCAGTGGCGGATGCGGTGACACGCGACGGACTTAGCCATTGTCGAGTGTAGTCGTTTGCCTGCTTGATGTCATCGGCGGTCGGTCGGCCGAGTGCCTCCAACGTGCGGATCTGATCCCGCACTGCGTATGCTTCGTCCGACAGGTGGTCGTACTTCTTCGGATTGGCGCGTCGGTCGGCAAATGCGAGCAACTGGCCGGCGAACTTTGCGGCGCTGAGGAGTGGTCGGCAGTCGGCGGTGCAGTGGCCGGCGGCGCGAACCCAGCCGCGGCCTTGACCGGTGTTGATCAGAACCCAATCGCTTTCGCGTTTTTCCAACCAGAAGGTCTTGTCGAGTCTCAGTTGGGCCGAGATCGGTGCGTCGTCTTCCTTCGTTCTTCGCAAGCGGCGAAGAGACGCGGCAGCCTGTTCGACTCGAGGGATCGCATCAGCCGGCAGGGTCAGTCGTTGCGCCAGCACACGATCCGGCTTTACGTGGGCGACGAGTTCGCTTCCTCCCATGCGCGCCGGCAGTCGGATCGACCAGCGAAAGTAGCGTTCGGTGGTCGCCCTCGGTAGCTGTACGAAACTGTCGATCCTCACGGTGTCGCCCATGCGCCGAATCAGTCCCCATACGGCGAGAGTCACTTCCTGGGCGTTGGCGATCTTGTCGACTTTGTCGAAGTAGCTGAGAGGGTCGTCCGCGCTCGGCCGCAAGCTCCCCTCGTAGAGGATGACACCGATCGAGTTGACCTGACTGCGGAGCAGAATCTCACCTGCCATGAGCGTAGCGACGGCGTCTCCAAGCCCGGTGCCGCTCGGGTCCTCGTAGGTGAATACGGCGACGCGGTTCTTGGCACCAGAGATTCGTCGCGGCAAGGGGCGGCCCTGTGCCAGCAGATCGAGTTCACGCTCGAAATTCGCCACCTGGCCGGCAAATCCCGCCGCCGACGTGAGCATGGTGAGGGCAGCGACGATCAGACCGACGAAGGTTGGTCGCGTCATTGACCGTTGCCCCGCTGGAGAGCTGCGTTTGGCAGCGCGCGCTGACAACGCTCGCGGACGGTTGATATCTCCGGAGTGAGCTCGCCCATCATCTCCTGGGCGGCAAAGGTGACCATGACGCAATCCGCCTGGCGTCCGGCTTCCTCGTAGCCGGCGGCGAGTGCGATCAACACGGCTGCGTGCGTTGTGGGGTGAAGCTCGGCGGAAAACGGCACGTCGAGGTCGACCGCCTCGCTGGATGCGCGGAAGGGCTGTTCGTAAACGCCGAAGCGGTCCCCGAGGAGAGCGTCGACGCGGTATTTCGACGAGGTGTTATCGGTCGGGCGCACGTACCCCGAGAGAAGGACGTCGGCGTGGAGGGCTCGGGCGTAGTTTGCCAAGAGAGATCCCGAGCGCGGTTGTGCCTCTTCGCACTCGTAGAAGGTGGGCCGATCGGGAAGCTCGATGCGCAGCTTCTGGAGGCGGGTGACAAGGTCGTAATCGAGAGCGTCCTTGATCCGCGTCGAAAGCCCCGTCAATGGACCGGCGCCGGAGGTCGGGGCGACAAAACGGCCGACGACGACGCGATGGGCCTGCTTCAGTACGCAGCCGGCAAGTGTTTTCGGCATGACGCTGAGCGCGTAAAAGTCGCTGTCGAGATCGCCGGCAATTACGCTAGCAACCAGCGACTCTCCGAGATATTCGCCGTGTGCCGCCAGCAGAGTGAGGTGGATCGGTGAAGGGTTTGAGCCGACGTCGAAGGGGAGCTGGAAGCGTCCAGCGTCGTCGCTTCGCGCTGTGCTGAGAGAGGTGTTGCCTCTCTTGATCTCCAAGGTGGCACCGGCGACCGGGGCGTCGGTGACCGCGTCGATGATCTTGCCGGTGAGGATCGTGTCGGCTTCCGCTGTGATTGCGCAGACGGACAGCGTGGCGAGAATGCCGAATACGAGTCCCGCGCCGTGCGGCGGGTTGATCCTAGCGTGGTGAGATTTGAATCTCATGAGTGTTTCCCAAAGAGAGGTTGGTAGCCATGCGCGGGCAGTTGTGAATCTTGTCGGTCGACCCAATCACCTCGCCATCCAGATTCCAGATTTCGATAGTCCATTTGGGCAACTGTGCATCGTCGACCTCGATGACTGCGTTTCCTTGCCGGTTGAGCATGAACTCACTTTTCGATTCGCCTCCGATGATCTTGATCTTTCCTCCCTGATCTTCGGCTTCCGTAGCGGTGCCTGTCAAGGTCGCGTTGAGCTGGCAGTTCTCAGCATTCTTTGGGGAGGGCCACAAATACCATCCGGTGGCTGCTGCCAGTGCGACGGCGGCGGCAGCGGTAGCACGAACGATCTGTCGCTGCCGCTTCCATCGACGTCCAATCGGATCGACCCGGGCAAGCACCTCGGCGACGATGTCGCCATCGGGCATCAGAATCCCGGCAGCTTGCAGGTATGCGGGAACCTGCTCGAGGTCGGTCGGGCGCGCCATGATCGGCAGCACACGATTGTCGGGGCTTTCCCAGGCTTCGCGTGCGAAGCTGACTTCCGTGCGAAAGTAGGCTTTGGCAGCCACCGCGTCAGGGCTGATGAGAAATACGACGTAGTCGGATCGCCGAATGGCGTCGCGAATCTTGCGATCGAAGCCGCCGCCTGGAGGTAAGTGGTCGCGGTCAAAGAATACGTTGTATCCCTCTTGGCGCAGTCCAACGGTGAGGCGGTCGGCGAGCGCACGGTCTTCACTGGCGTACGAGACAAAGATTCTCATAGGAGAGGCACGACGGACGATTCTCGATACGCGTCGATGGCGCCGACGTCAATGCGCTGCGTTGCGCCGAGCATCCGCCGGCGAGGACCCGCGTATGCCTCCAAGAAGGTTGGCTTTCGCTTCGCCCCTGTTTGACAGATCAAGTCGCTGCGCTCCCATAGAGGTGTCACCATCGCAACCTGCGAAAATCGTTCAGATCCAGCTCGCTTCGGGCGCCGATTCTGGTCCTAGCGGCTCTATTTCGGGCCTCGAACGAGGGTTGTAAGGAGATCGGCGACGGTGGCGATCTTGGATATTCGCTGAGAAGAAAAGCGGCAATAGCACAGGTTCTTTTTGGCAGAGGCTAGGTACGGGCAAAGGCACAGGCAGAGGGCGGGGACGAAAACTCTTGTCGCGCAGTCCACCGGATTGGGTCCTATGGAATGCCGCGGCATCCGGGGAAATCCGGATTGACTGGAAAGCTCCGGATGGTGTCGAGTGTTGTGTTGAATCTCTCAGGTCGGGCCGGCTATCGCCGGGGTTGGTTCGGCGGCGGGTAGGCCGGCCAATCGGAGGAACTCGATGCATTGGACCTTAGCGTCGCCGTGGAACTCGAGAATACGCAAGAGCCTTGGCTCGGGGTTGGGCGCGGTCGTCTTGTTTGCGGGCGTCGTCGACTCGAGCCCTGTGTGCGCCGCTGGCCCGGGTGGCTGGTTCCGCGGAGGTCGGCCGGGTCACGATGCCGCTGACGGACAATGCAGGGGCAAGCAGGAGCGACTCGGTCGGCGCCATTTGGATGTTACTCGGCGGATTGAAAGCCTGGGTATTCCATACGAGCGGTTCTATCCGGATGACCCGCTGGCCAGGAACATTTGGGACATGTTTGCGTACGGCGACCGCGTCTACCTTAGCGCCGGGAATCTCGATACGGAGGATTCTGCCACGACGCAGATCATCTACTGGGACCCCGCGGCGTCGGCTTTTGTCGAGGAATACGCGACGAGCGAAGAGTCGCTGTTCAATTACGAGCGATGCGCCGGCACGCTGTGCGCGGCCGGCCTTGATTCCGGCCTGAGTCGGTCGCAAGGGGGCAGGATCTATCTCCGCCAGGGCAGTGGTTGGGAAGCGCGCGTCTTACCGCGGGCCACCAAGATAAATGCCTTTGGCGAATTCGGCGGCGAGCTGTTCGCCGGTATCCAGCAGATCAATCCGTCGTGCGACCTCAGTGACACGTCGCCGACATGTTACCGAACCGCGATCTTGCGGTCTCGAGACTTCGGCTCAACTTGGGAGGAGATCTTCGCCACCGGGGATCTCGGCGATACGACCGAGTTCCTCCCTTTCGGTAGAAAGTTCTACGTGAACTTCACCGGCGGCGACGCTACTTTCTCGCCTTGGTACCAGTACGATGGCGACACGTTCGTAAACCGAGGCGCGAACTTTCTCCCAGGCGCCGAGGTTGGTTTGTCCATCCTGCCGACGATACAGCCGGAGTCATTCGTCGAGACCGGTGGGAAGTTGGTCTATCTGGGTGCCTACATCTACGGTTTTGATCCTTACTCCCTGTGGGTCGCGGAGTCCGAGCAGCGTGTGCGTCGGATTCGTCTTCCAGCGGACGCGCGGCCGAGAGACCTCGCACTGATCGAGCGAGGTCCCCTCGATCAGGTGCTGTTGGTAATGACTGCGACCCGCCAAGGGAACGGGAACTATCGGATATCGGTGTTCGAGACTCGAGACTTGCTTCACTGGGTCGAGCTGTTCCGGTTTTCCTCCGAGACGTTCGCGCGTTCGTTCGCCTACCTGGAGGGAGACTTCTACTTCAGCCTCGGGGGGTACGGAAGTGAAAGTATCATCGGCGAGCCGTATCTAGACGGCGGCGGCTACTCGAGCGTCGGGGTGCATCCGCTCGTAGGATCCGTGTTGCGGCTTCGCGCATCGCGCGTCCCGCGGGCACGAGACCGCGGATGCTGGGATTAGTCCGTTTGGCGTTTTTTCCTGTGCCTGTGCCTATGGGCATTGGCACAGGAGGATGGAGGTCACGTGCAACCGGGTTTGCGACTGCGAGCTACCACAGCCGCTTGTTGGCAAAGGCGTGTCCTGAGCCAGATTTGAGATACCGCTCGAAGTCGATCGCACGCTGGTCGTTTTCGAAAGAGATGTATGTGACCAGCGTCCAGGGGCGATACTTCGCCGTGTGCTTGGATCGCCCGGCATTGTGCGTCGCGACACGTTCGGCGAGATCCGATGTGATCCCAACGTAGCGCTTGCTCGGGTCCGTGATACTGCGAAGCAGGTAGACGGTCTTCATGACGCCAGCTTCTGACGCAATTTGTGGCGCGAAATTCATCAACGCTCCTACGCCAAGGCGTCCAACTTCGCCAAGGCTTCGAAGGACTGATCGGAGGGCCTGCGCCAAGGCTTCGTTTTCCCGGGCCAGCGGCAGAGTCGGCTGATAGCGAAAGCAAGCCATACCCCCGAGATGGCCCGCCATCCGTCCCCGTCCCGTGTAGCGTGCGAAGCAGGAAGCTCACGGAGCGTCAGATCATCGGGACACTACCGGCCCAACTTCCGCCTTCGCAAACAGCTTCCGTGGACATGCCCGACCTGCGCTTAATGCTTCGGTGGACATGCCGCCCAGATGGCCTGCCATCCGTCCACGTCCTGCGTAGCGTGCGAAGCAGGAAGCTCGACACGCCTGGTGGATATAGGCAGTGACCAGCCCTCCTTCGCGTTGATGGCCTGCCATCCGTAGCTCACGGAGCGTCGGTTCATAATGTAACTGCAGACCCTCTTTTGCCAAAGCTTCGGAGGGCATCCTTCACTCTCGTCGCTAGGCTCCGTGAGCGAAGGATGGAGGCGGGGGGAATCGAACCCCCGTCCGAAAGCGATCCATAACGGCTTCTCCGTGCGCAGTCTCATGATTTAGTCTCGCCGCAGAAGCTCCCATGGACAGGATCATCTTTGGCCAGTCCGTGCTCTACTTCGCCGAAGCTTGGAAGAGTTTAAGTTTTCGTCTTCTGCCTACGAACGTCGGCAGAAGCTTATCCCGATTTGCGTCGCCTGGGTCCGGTCCTACGGGCTCGGGCCGGTCAGACGCCAGCGGGCTTAAGCCGCTAGAGCAAATGAATCGTCTGCGTGTACAATACACAGCCTGGACATTGGCCGGCGCCCAGGAACCGGTTGCACGCTACCGCTACTTCATAACCTCCGTCGAAACCATGTCGCCCCCGAACCGCCGGAATTGGCGGTGGGTGTTGCTCTCTTTAGAGTACGGACGATCGTTGGCGCTCGCAAGGGGAGTTGTGTTGGTGATTGGTGACGGGTGAGTTGTGGGCGGCGCCTCTGGCTCCCGGTGTGGGGCTCGGCGGCGCCCTTTCTTATCAGGGGCTTCCACGTACCGCGCGCGCGTAATGGCTCGATGTCTTGTTGGTAAAAGCCACGGCCCCGTCGTCGAACTCTACCGTCCACGCGAAGTTGGGATTGGAGGCATAGTCAGACGACGACCAGTAGAGCGGTAGCGGGGCTGTGTTGGTGCAACTGCAGGCTGGATCTGTGACATCGGTACATCCGGGTCCGCAGCTGGTGCCGTGAAATGCCGAGAAAGTCGACGGGGCGAGTGTGGAATCGTCGTTGATCGAGGCTAGCTCACTCCGCGTTGCGAGTCTCCAGTCGCAGAACCCCGCAAGGCAGCTCGCTCCGCCTCCCGCTGTATCGTTCAACTGTGCCAGCAGAACAGTGCTGACTTCCCCGTCGAAGTTGGGCAGTGTGGCGCTCCACGTGTAGCGGTTGTCGACGTCGTGCGGGTTCGGGCAGAGTGCGGCGCTCGTGCAGTCCACAGGGGCTCCGTCGAAGGCAACCTGCTTCATCCATCGCAACCCGGTTTCGTTGTCGGTGATCGTGCCGTCCGCGTTGTCGTCGAATCGGACGGTCCAGCAGCTGCCTGTATCGAAACCGCATCCGCCGGCGCAGGACAACGTGCCGCCGGCGAAGCCCTGCGTAACGCAGGTCTCGCCCGCCAGGTCACTCTGGTCGCAGTCCTCACCGGCTGCGGCGACACCATCGCCGCAAACCGCGGTGCCAATGCCTGCGATCGTCGCGGCCAGCTCGGTTGCATCGATCGTTGCCTGGCCTTGTACCGCCAGCGCGTCTCCGGTGACCGGGCATGTGCCCGCTGCCGCGGTCTCGATCTTTCCCCACTTGGAGCTGAACTTGGCGTCGCATTTTGCATAGTCCGCGGGGGTGTTCTTCTTCACCGCCTTGGCTTCCGCCTTCATGCGGCAGAAAGCGTATTTCCCCGCCTCCTTGAGCTTCTTCGACTCGCACCGCGGCGCGGGATCGAGCCCCCAGCCCGGCGATAGCGACCCGCTTGCAGCCGCGAAGAATACAACGAGGACCGACACGATCAACTTCCGCTTATGCATGGGTGCCTCCTTGTTCGGTTGGTAGCAAGCCATGATCTCGGGTGCAAGGTTTTCATGAACGAGTTTTCATGAACGAGAGCGAAGTGCGCAAGGAGGTTTGGGGTGGGGTGGTGGGGGGTGGTGATTGGTGATTCGTGATTGGTGACGGGTGATTGGGGGGTGGTGATTAGTGATTCGTGACGGGTGATTGGGCTACCGGCTACGGAGCCGGGTGAAGCCGGCGATCTCGAAGTCTTGGTCGAAGCTCACGGTTGTCTTGCAGCGCAAGGCGGTCATCACTGCGAAGCTGATGGCGTCGGTGTAGGTGATCTTTTGGTCGCTCAACCGATCTAGCCAATCGAGTGCCCGGCGATGGTGGGCTTCGCCGGCGAACTCGATCGTCAGCAGGGGGCTCGCTTCGATGCGATCGACGACGATGCGCGCGGCTTCGGGGCCGACTCGGAAGAGAATCAAACGATGCACCTCGGCGACCACGAGATTCGTTGTGACGAGCGGGCGCTTGCTCCCGATCAGTGACCGGAAGAGGGCGTCGGCCTCGCTGTGGTGTTGATCGCGCGCGCTGATCAACGCGATCCAGGCTCCGCTATCGACGAAGACGACGCTTCTTGCTCGCGGGTCGCTCGTCGTACCTTGCCTTGCTTTCGGCAACGTAGGTCTCCTGCAGATAGCGGTCGAATTGCTCGCTTGTGCCCTCCGGCAATACGTCCTGGACCATGCCGCTTATGGATAGCAACGGGTCTTCGTCGGCCTCGCGGGTCAACGCGCGGATGGCGGCGCGGACGGCCTGGGACTTCGTCCACCCTCGCTGACGCGACCACTCGTTTAGTCGCTCTAGGTCATCTTCTTCGAGATATACCTGCAACGGCTTCATGGTTTGGTTGGTAGCAAGTCATGATTGTCGGTGCAAGGTGTTCATGAACGCGAGCGAGCGTTTGGGGTGGGTGGTGGGTGGTGGGTGGTGATTCGTGATTCGTGATTGGTGACGGGTGATTGGTGATTTCGCCGGTCATGGTGCCTGAGAATCCTTTTTGTCCGGTTGCGCGGCTCGGCGGCGCCTCTCCCTCCCGGTGCGCGGCTCGGCGGCTCGGCGGCGCCTCTCCCTCCCGGTTGGGCGGCTCGCGGCTCGGCGGCGCCTCTGCCTCCCGGGTGCGGGCGGCGCGATGGCGATTCGGCCGGGGGTTGAGCCTGCCTCTTGTGGATGTAGTATTGGGAAGGTGATGTGACATGACTCGCTACGATGCCATCGGCTACGGCTACGCCCGCTCCCGACGGGAGGATCCACGCATTATGCGCGCGATTCTGACTGCCCTCGGTGACGCGAGATCCGTGCTCAATGTAGGCGCAGGGGCCGGCTCGTACGAGCCAACGGATCGGACCGTAATTGCTGTTGAGCCCAGCGAGGTCATGGCCTCCCAACGTCCGCCGCACCGCGTGCCGGCAGTGCGGGCGACAGCGGGAGTGCTCCCGCTGCGCGATGATAGCGTCGACGCGGCGATGTCGGTGTTGTCGATTCACCATTGGGAGGCGGAGCAGCTGTCGGGGCTCGTCGAGATGCGCAGGGTGGCGCGGGGGCCAGTGGTGCTGCTCACCTACGACGCAACGGTCAGCGCCGAGATGTGGTTGATGAAACACTACCTCACCGAAGTGGCGGAGCTGGATCTCGAAATCTTCCCGACGATGGGGGCTCTGCGAGGGCAGCTCGGAGGCACGGTCTCAGTCGAGGTGATCCCGGTTCACCGAGATACGCCGGATTGGAACTTGGGCTCGTTTTGGGCGCACCCCGAACGGGTGCTAGACGAAGCGGCGCGCAACGCCACCTCTGGTTTCGCTCGCCAAGAACCGTCAGTGGTGGAGCGGGTGGTGACCGACGTGGAGCGCGATCTCGGTGACGGTAGCTGGCACGAGCGTCACGGCCAACTTCGTGAGCTCGACGAGCTCGATGTTGGACTTCGCCTCGTGGTGGCGACTTGAGGGTTGTGCGTTGGCGATTAGGTGCGGCGGGTCGTGTAGATTCCGAAGCCGGCCAGGGCGAGTCCTAGTGCGACTAGGGCGCCGGTCGAGGCGATCGGGGCCATGGTTGGCGCTGCGTCCGAGCAACCCGCGACGGCGATGCACTCGCTTTCGCTGTGGAAAAACACTTCGCAGCCCCGATTGCCGCAGGTATCGCTGCATTCATTGGCCGCTCCCGCTACGCAGAGCGCCCCCGCCGGTGCGCTTTGGGCTGTCGATGTGGCTTGCTCAGTAGTGCAATTGCAAACGCAGCAGCCATCCATGTCGTCGCCGTCGTCGGCGTAGGAGGGTGCGTGCAGGCAGAACGCGATGAGAATGAGAGCGCTTAGGGCGACCGATTTTGCGGACTTGATCATTGCGGGCGTTTACCAAAATTCTCGGCCGCGCGCTAGTGGTGATGGGTGACTGGTGACTGGTGATTGGTGATTGGTTATTCGTGATTGGTGATTGTTTAGAATCCCATCAGGGTTGCGTAGCGGTCGCGGTGGAAGGCTCGGTTTCCCCAGGTGGCTTCTTGTGCTCGGGCTCGTTTCAGGTAGAGGCCGGCGTCGAACTCGTCGGTCATGCCGATGCCGCCGTGAATTTGGATCAGCTCGTTCGACATGTTGTGTAGGAACTCTCCCGCCTTGTACTTGGCGAGGGAGCACATCTGTGGTGTGTCTTCGGCGCCGCTGTCGATGGCTTGTAGCGCTGCTTCGACGCAGGAGCGCGTCATCTCCATTTCGGTGAAGAGCCCCGCCGCTCGGTGTCCGAGTGCCTGGAATGAGCCGATGACCTGGCCGAATTGGACGCGGGTCTTGAGGTAGTCGAGGGTCATGTCGAACGATTGCGCCGCCGTCCCGAGCATCTCGGCGGCGAGGCCGGCGCGTCCGCGATCGAGCGCGACCTGCAGGATGGCGTTGCCTTGATCGACTGCGCCGATCAGCGCCGACGAAGGGAGTTCCACTCCGTCGAAAGTGAGTTGGGCGTAACCTCGACTGTCTGCGGTCTTCAGCCGTTGGCGGCCCACTCCTCGCGCCGTCGCTTCGACGAGGAAGAGAGTGATGCCGGACTCGGCACCGGGCGCGCCGCTGGTGCGCGCCGCCACGATGTAGGCGTCGGCTGCCATGCCTTCGAGTACATGGTCCTTTTTGCCACTGAGCTTGAAGGTGTCACCACTCTTCTCAGCGACCAGTGCGATGCTGGATGGTGCGTGGCGCGGTCCCTCGTCGATGGCCAGGGTCACGACCGCTGTCGCATCGGCGATCTTCGGAAGCCATGTCTTCTTTTGCGCTTCGCTTCCGCCGGTGACCAGTGCGGTCGCGGCGGCGAGGCCGGACGCGAGTAGGGGAGAAGCGGTCAGTTGCCGGCCTAACTCTTCCAGTACGATACCGAGAGTCAGGTGCCCCATGGCGACGCCGCCAAACTCTTCGGGGATGACGATGCCGGTCCAACCCATTTCGCCGATGCTCGACCACGTCGGCTGATCGAAGCCGAGCTCGTTGCCGCTGTCGCGCATCTTTCGAAACCGGGCGACCGGTGCTGCGTCGCGGGCCCAGGACTGCGCTTGCTCCTTGAGCAGGGATTGTTCTTCACTGAGAGCTGCCATTGCTTTGGATTCCTTCTCGACCCTGTCGGGGTCGGCGCGTGCTCAGCCGCGCTGCGTGGTCTCGGGCAGGCCGAGAATGTTCTTGGCGATTATGTTGTTCTGGATCTCGAAAGAACCGCCGTAGATCGACATGGCTTTTCCAGTCAGCCACATGCGAACCGCGGCCAGTTCCTCTTGGCTGAAGTCTTCGCCTTCCCATCCCAGACCTTTGTGCCCCATGATCTCGATGGTCAGCTCAGCGCGCTGCTGCTGGACGCTGGAGGCGGCGTTCTTGAGGATCGAGGCGGCTGCGCTCACCTTGGCGTTGCCGCGCGCCTCGGCGATGACCCGTTCAATCGTCAGAGAGTGGGCCTTAGCGTCCATCATGTGTGCGGCCAGTCGCGAACGCAGATCGCTGTCGGCGAGGCGACCGTCGGAGTCGACGCCGATGTACTCCTTGGCGACGTTCTTGAGCGACTTGCGCTTGCCGCCGCCCATCCCGGTCATGGCTCCGGTCTGGCTCTGCCTCTCGTGCTGCAGCAGTCGCTTGCCAACCGTCCATCCGTCGTTGAGCTCGCCGAGCATGTCGTTCTTCTCGGCGCGCGCGCCGTTGAAGAAGGTCTCACAAAAAGGCGAGGCGCCACCGATCAACTCGATCGGTCGGGTTTCGATACCGGGCTGATTCATGTCGAGGATCAAGAAGCTGATGCCGGCGCGTTTTGGGGCGTCGAAATCGGTTCGAACCAGTACCCCGATCCACTGCGCGTGATCGGCGCCAGAGGTCCACGTCTTCTGCCCGTTCACGACCCAGTGGTCGCCGTTGAGCTCGGCCTTCATGCTCAACGAGGCGAGGTCGGATCCGGCGTTCGGCTCGGAGTAGCCGAGCGCCCAGAAAACCTCACCGCGACAGATCGGCGGGATATGACGGCGCTTCTGATCCTCGGTGCCGTACTCGAGGATGGTCGGACCAACCATGGTGATGCCCATACCGGCAGTCAGGATCAGCGGATTGAAGGCGCCGACGCGATCGAGCTCCTGATTGAGAGCGAGCGCCTGATGCTGCGACAGGCCGCCACCGCCGTACTCGGCAGGCCAGGTGGGTGTCGCCCAACCCTTGGCGCCCAGGCGCTTACCCCAGGCGAGGATCTCACTGTGCTCCGGGCCGATGGTTTCAGCTCCGGCAATGACCGCGCCTCGTCCCTTTAATGACGGCGGGAAATTCTCGGCGAGCCAGGCCCGTACTTCAGTACGGAACTCTTCGATCTCGGGTTGTGCGTCAGCCATTTCGGGTGTCCTCGATTCTCGACATATTCCCAACCCTTAACAGATGAAGGCGAGGAGCTGGAACCTTGTGATTGAAAGAAGCGTGAGGGCGGAGGCTGAGAGTGTTGCTCCTCCTGTGCCTATGCCTTTGCCTTACGGAGAGCCCGAATTTCGTAAGGGCGGCGCGTCACGGAGGGTTTGGAAAAAGAAAGGCTAAGGCAGGGGCAAAGGCTGAGGCTGAGGTTGTTTGACAAAAGAAGGGCAAAGGCTGAGGCTGAGGTTGTTTGAAAATACCGCCTGAGGCGGTATAAATTGCGGTATGCGGATCAAGACATCGATTACGTTGGCACCGCAGACGATTGCGGCGCTCGAGGAGATGAAGAACGACGGGCTGAGCCGCTCGCGGATCATCGAGGTCGCTGTGGCGGACCTTCTGGTGCGTCACCGCAGGCGAAAGCGAGATGCCTCTGATCGGGAGATTCTCGACCGTAGGGCTAAGGTTCTCAATCGGGAAGTTGAGGACGTCCTCGGCTTTCAAACGGATCTGTGAACCGCGGCGAGTTGTACCGTGTTCGGCGGCCGGGGCAGGGCGATCCGAAAAAGTATCGCGTCTTTGTCGTGGTAAGCCGCCAAACGTTGATTGACTCGCGCCTCTCGACAGTTATTTGCGCGCCGGTCTACTCGCGCCGGGAAGGGCTGTCCACCGAGGTCGCGGTCGGTGTGCGAGAAGGACTGAAACGAGATTCGAGTATTCTTTGCGACGCGCTCGTCTCGCTGCCGAAGTCGATGCTGAGCGACTTCATCGGTGCGCTGGATGATACGAAGTTGGCAGAGTTGGAGCGTGCGCTGGCGATTGCTGTGGCCGTTGAATGACTCGTTCGAATCTGAGGCGCAGGGACGCGACGCTCTGCGGCGTTGACGCAAGTGTGGCGCAGTGCCTACGGTGATGGCGAGCTTTGCGGGAACCAGGGGGCCCAGTTCGCTATGGAATTATTCGTTGTCGGCGGTGCAACGATCCTTGCCGCTGTTGCGGTGGGAGAGACTGAGTCGTGAGGCGTATGCCGCGTGTCAGGCTTGCTCTGTGCCCGCTAGATTTCTTGCGAACCAATTGTGGGCGTCGTTGCGGCGCGGGCCGATGCGCGGCGGGGGTTGGCCGGAGGTGGGCTGCCGTCGTGCTCTTTGCCGTGGCTGTCGCGGCGCCGCCGTCGCTGGCGTCGGCCGTCGACCTTGTCGGCAGGCTGGAAGTTCAGGTAGCCGAGGATTTCGTCCGTGGCAGCGTTCGGTATTTCGCTGCTCTGCGCACAGACGAGGGGCGCTACCCGGTCGTCGCCCCCGACGCTGGACTCGCGGTGTGGAGTGGGAAGATGGTGCGCGTGACGGGCGAGTTGTTCAACGGATCGGTTTCGATCGCTTCGATTCGTGCTGACGCGTCGCGGCGACGAAGTGTGGCCGACGCCACCGACACCGACACGCTCGGTGTGCAGCGCACGCTGGTGACTTTGGTGAACTTCCTCAACGATCCGACCCAGCCCGCGACGGTCTCTGATGTTCGCACGCAGCTTCTCGATGAGGCGAATCCCAACTCGACGGCGTCGTACTATCGGGAAGCGTCTTACAATCGAACTTGGCTTAGCGGCGACGTCGTTGGATGGTTCGCGCTCAATCGCGATGACAGTAGCTGTCAAGTCTGGACGGACTCTGGCACACAGCAGCTCGTCGACGATCTCGACTCGTTGGTAGACTTCTCGAGCGTCGATCGCTGGATCGTCGTCACGCCGCAGAACGACTCCTGTGGATTCGCAGGCATCAGCACCCTGGGCAAGGCGACGTACGATACCGCCGGCGGTTCCGTGACCCTGTCGCGCGCGATTCTCAACGGTTTGACGGTTCCCAACCTGGTCGGTGCGCACGAGCTCGGACACGGGTTCGGGCTCTTGCACTCGGTGAACTACGAATGCGGAGCGAGCGTCGCAGCCGAGGACTGCGATTCGAACGGACTGGGTAACACGAGAGAGCGCTACAACCTGATGGGCAGAACGTTTTTCGGCGGTCATTTCAACGCGGCCAACAAAGACCAACTCGGCTGGTTGTCGCCGCAGATCGTGGACGTCGCCGCGCCGGGAGGGACGTACAGCCTGCAGCCCTACGAGACCACCGGCAGCGGCACCAAGGCCCTACGCATCCCCGTCGCTTGGAATCTCGATGATCTCTACGGCACGACGTACTACTACGTGTCGTACCGGAAGCCGCTTGGCTTCGACGATTTCTTCTCGGAGTTGGCTACCGACGGCGCGATGGTTCACGCCGACGCGCGTCGTTTTCTCGGTGGAGATGGAGGGCGCTCGCGTCTGCTCGATGCCAAGCCGCACCTCGATGTCACTGCCGGGGGCGTGGCCATCGATGCCGCAGATGTACTCATCGAGGTGGGGGAGACCTTGGTCGACGCCCAGCACGGTGTCGAGATTAGCATAACGGGAGCGTCGGGTAGTGGGCTCGATGTGAGCGTATCGATTTCGCAGTACTGTGGGAACGGTGCGGTAGACCAAGGCATCGGCGAGTCCTGCGACGGTGCCGATCTTAGCGCGCAAAGCTGCTTGACGCTCGGCTATTCCGGCGGAATGCTATCGTGCACTCCGGCCTGCGAGTTCGACACGTCGGCTTGTTCCGGTGCTCGTTGTGGGCCGGGTCACGCGTATCGCGTTGCGGACGACACCTGCGTTGCCACCATTCTCTCGGATTCTGCCGACACGAGTCTGTGGCTGAACAGCGCCGTCTGGGCCGACGCACGCAGTGGGTCGACAGCCTTCGGTACGAACGAGGGCTTCTTGCTCGTTCACCAGCGGATCGATCGTTCCTGGGTCTACCGTTTCTCCGCGCCGTTCGATACCTCGCCAATTCCAGATGGTCGGCAGGTGTTTTCGGCCGAGCTGTCGTTGAAGGTTCTGTCTACGGGTGAGCCCTTCTTCAACTCGCATCCGGATTCGGCGGATCACTTGGTTCTGGTGCGCTCGGCGCTGACGAATCCGCCACTGGCGGCGCTCGAAGACTTCGATCACTTCGGACTGCTCGATGTTCCGAGCGAAGGCGCGCCGCGTGTCGACGTGTCGAACTCCGTCGTGCCCGGGCAGCGGTTCACGTTTTCACTCAACAGCGAGGGGCTGAGCTGGATCGACTCGTTGGGATGGACGACTCTCGGGATTCGCACTGGGTATGACGTCGACGACGTTACGATTCCCGGTGAAGAGCCCGAACTCAGAATGGGCCTCCTCACCTCGGAGTCGCCGGTCGCCGGACCACGCCTGGTCGTTGTCTACGACGCGGGGCCGGGAACCCCGGATGGCGCCGCGTGCGGCGACGGCATCTTGAGTGTCTTTGGTACGGAGCAGTGCGACGACGCCAATACCGTGGCGCTCGACGGCTGCGATGCAACCTGCCAGCTCGAGTTCTGCGGCGACAATATCGTCAACGACGCCGGGGCGGAGGAGTGCGACGACGGAAACACGACCGGGCTCGATGGTTGTGACCCGCGGTGCCGATCTGAAAACGCGCTGAGCGTCGAGCAGCAGGGTTGTCTGGAGGCTTTGAGTCGGGGCTTCTCGCGCCTCGGTGTAGCGGAGGGCATCGTCCTCACCCGTTGTGTGCGAAAGAAGGCTCGCCGCGGTGGTTCCGCGACCAACTGCCTCACGGAGTCGCACTCGAAGGTCGAGCGTGCGCGCCACCGCCTCGTCATCGCTGCGGCTGCTCAGTGTGCGTCACTCCCCGACTACGGCGGGGCCGATCCCGCGAATCTCGACGCTGCCTCGGAGCAGCTCGGCGTCGGGTTCGTCGACCACCTTCTCACTTCGCTACCCGACTTCGTGATGATCCGTCGGGAGGATGACCGCGACGGAGCAAGATGTCAGGCGGCCGCGATGAAGGCTGGCGCACGATGCCAGCAGGCACGACTCGACGCCTTCGATCGCTGTCTTCGCGCTGGTCTCGAGGATACGATCCGAAGTGAGAGCGGTCTCGAAGATTGTATGGATAGCGACCCGCGCGGCCGGATCGCCAGGCGCTGTGGTTCCGACGACGATCCGGATTCCGGCAATTTGCGCAAACAGATCGAAAAGCACTGTGAGCGTGCGGCGGTCGACCTCGGAGCGGCTTTGCCGAATTGCGCCAGCGCCGATGGGACGGAAGTGGCGAGCTGCCTCGGTCGGGGAGCCGCCTGCCGCACCTGTCTGGCATTGAATCAGGCTCATGGGTTGCAACGCGACTGTGAGCAGTTTGACGACGCGCTGGCGAACGATAGCTGCCGGTAGTTGCTCCCCCTTTGCCTATGCCTCTGCCCGTGCCTTTGCCTCACGTTTTGAAGTGATTGGTGACTGGTGATTGGTGATTTCGTGACTGGTGATTGGTGATTGTCGTGTTCGCTCTGGCTACGGTCTTGGTTGGTCGAGCGGCCGGGCTACTGTGTGGTCTTGGGTTTGGGGTGTGAATGATTCCAACGCCACCGGTAGGCGGGAGCCTACCTGCGAGAAGAATCTGCTTTAGCCTACCGCGACCGACGGCGCGGTCGATTCGTTGGACGGCGCTCAGGCTGCGAACTAGTGTTTCGCGATGATGATTCGACTTCCTCTGATTCTCTTGGTGGTGGCGCTGGTTGTGGGCTGTGGCGGTGATGACGATTCCCCGCCTCCTGTCGATGTTTCGGCCATCGAGGGGTGTGGATTGGTGCAACAGCGGCTCTGCTTGCTGCCGTTTCCGAATAACGACTACACAGTGCCCGACGGCGATACCGATAGCGGTCGGCGGGTTCACTTTCCGGCGCAGCATATGCCGGTCAACGTCGGTGGCGTCCTGACAGAAGTCGACGAGTTGAATCGCAACGACGGCTTTAGCCCGGGGGCGCCGATCATCGTGGATGCGCCCGGGGTCGATCTCGTCGCCAGCGGCGCTGCGTCCTTGTCCGACATCGGTCGGTCGATTGCTGATGACTCGCCGATTCTCATCATCGACGAGGCGACAGGGGAGCGACATCCACACTGGGCCGAGGTTGATTCGCGTGCCGACGATGCCGGCACGGCTCTGCTGTTTGTGCGCCCGGCAAAGAACTTTCTCGACGGCCACACCTACATCGTTGCGATCCGCGGACTGGTCGACAGCTCTGGCGAAGGGCTCGGGTCATCGGAAGTGTTCGAGGCTTTCCGCGACCGGCTTCCAACGACGAACAACGCAGTCGAAGAGCGTCGCGGCCGCATGGAAGAGGTCTTTCGCGTAGCCGCTGGCGCCGGCGTCGCACGCAACGATCTGTGGCTGGCTTGGGATTTCACGGTCGCGAGTAGCCGCAGCCTGAGTGAGCGCGTGCTTGCGATGCGCGACGGAGCGTTCGAAGAACTCGGCGGTGCTGCACCTGAGTTCGGCGTCGGCCGCGTACAACAAGCGGGTAGTGGCGTGCGCAACCGAACATCGCACTACGTGTACGGAACTTTCCAGGTGCCGAACTATCTCAGCGACGATGGCGGGCCTGGTTCCGCTCTTCTCTACGGCGCGGACGGATTGCCCGAGATCAACGCCAACCAGCCGGAGTTCACTGCGAGTTTTGCCTGTATCGTGCCGGCGCCGGCGGTGGAGCCGGGCGCTGCGCCAGCGCGCGCGGTGGTCTATGGGCACGGGCTGCTCGGCTCTCGTTTCGAAGTGGTCGAGGCCTGGGACATCGTTCTGATGAGCAGCGAGCACAACATGATCTATTGTGGGACCGACTGGATCGGCATGACCTTCGACGATGCCCTCGACATCGGCAGCGGCTTGAGCGACGTCTCGCAGTTTTCGAACACCGCCGATCGTATCCAGCAGGGATTGGTCAATATTCAGTTCCTCGCGCGCTTGTTGAAGCACGCCGACGGTTTCGCGTCGGACGAAGCGTTTCAACTCGACGGGCGGTCTTTGCTCGACCGGAGCGACGTGTTCTACGACGGCAACAGCCAGGGAGGCATTCTCGGCGGTGCTGCCACTGCGGTGTCGACGGAGTGGACGCGCGCAGTGCTCGGTGTGCCGGGGATGAATTTCTCGACCTTGCTCGACCGCAGTAGCGCGTTCGAACGGCTCCGTCCGATCCTCGACGGTTCGCATCCGGATCCGGCACAACGGCAGATCGTGTTGGCGCTGATTCAGATGTTGTGGGATCGCGGCGAGGCGAACGGCTACGCCAATCACCTGGGCGATGATCCGCTACCGGGTACTCCGGCACACGATGTGCTGCTGCACGTTGCCCTAGGCGACTTTCAGGTTGCGGACATCACAGCATTCAACGAGGCGCGCAGTTTTGGCGCCGCTGTCCACGCACCGCTGTTGGGCGGCGACGACGCGGCGATCGACTACGGTTTCGGACTCGAACCGATCGAGTATCCGTGGTCCGGGTCCGCTGTAGTTCTTTGGGACTCGGGTGTTCCGTTGCCTCCTGCGACGAATCGGCCGCCGACTGGTGAAGGCGATCCGATCCGGAGGCACGATCCACACGAAGACCCGCGCTACGATGCCGATGTGCGGCGCCAGAAGAGCGAATTCCTCACGACCGACGGCGTCGTCATCGACGTGTGTGAAGGGCCGTGTCTGGCGGATCGCTACGGGTGAGGCAGATGGTGAGCCGGGAGTGAGTAGAATCTGGTCCGGCGGACATCAATTTGTGGCCGATAGCGTGGGAGCGCCCCTACAGGCAAAGGCCGTTACCTTGGTCACACGAGCCGGAGCAGCAATCGATGTCTGCGCTGCAACCCGTGCCGGCGTCGTTGCAGCATGATCCGTCCGGTAGGCAGGTTTGGCCGTTGCAGCAACTCACATCTAGGATGCCTAGGATAACTTGGCAGCCTAGTCCGCAGCATTCTCCGGTCTCACAGGTCGTTCCTGGAAAACAGCAATCCGCGTCGCCGGTACATGCCTGTAAGATGCCCTGGGTGGAATGTTCGACGTTGGTGCCCATTGTGCAGCAAGTTCCGGTATCGCTACCGCTGAACACGTCGTCGCAACCCAATCCTGTTTCGCAAGGAATTGGGGATCTGATGTCGCTAGAGCAGATGTCGCCCAGTCCCCCTCCTCCGCCTGACAGAGTACACAGGCCACCTGTTCCGCCCACGGTCGGCTGGCAAAACGTATTCGGTTCGCAGCACGGGTAGAAGTCGCATCCGAGACTATTTACGCACATCTGGCATTGCGCGTTGCAGAAGAACAGGCCTGACGACAAAGCGGAGGCTGCCAAACCGAGATCACACTCTTCTCCGATCTCCGTGACACCGTTGCCGCAGACAGGCGCAGGGCAAGTGCAATCACTTTGACAGATGCCGGAACAACTTGCGGAATCCGCACCGTCACAAACCTCTGCTCCCTCTTGAAAGTCGTTGCCGCAAAGCTCGATGCACGCTGCGGGACTCGGCGCGTCGCGAAACGAGACCCGTCCCGGCTCGTTTATGATTTCACTTCCGCCGAACTCTGCGCAGTAGCGACCGATGCCAACTTGCAGGGTCAAAGCGACAGCCGTGTCTCCTCCAACCGGAGCCCAAGGCCAATTCGGCCCGACAGCCTTGATGATGAGCTTGCCGGGTTTCAGGATGACCGTCTTGACGCCCGCGGCCGAGAGATCGCGGTCCTTGTAGCGGTAACCTTTCGAACCCGCCGGGTTGCCCAATCCGATCCAGTTGGCTGCCGGAAGTTCGACTGAGCCGGACGATGCGGTAATCGCACAATCTTGGTTCACGCAGGCTAGGCCTGCAGCGAAGAGCGTTGCTCCGGTCGCAGTGGGATCGGAGAGTACGATGATCGCGGAGTCTTTCACCGTCTTGAACAGGAAACGCCGTTTCGTCGCGGCGGGTTCGGTTTTTACGACCAGCTTGCGCCCCGAGATTAGGACATCGAGAGGAGTCGTACCGGCCAACGCTGGACATGTCAGCGTGAGAGTGATGATAGTTGCGATGAACTGGCGATTCATGGCCCGATCCCTTCCGTGTAACCAAAGCGCATTGCGGGCGACCCTGTCAACTCGAATCCCCGGGCGCTCGAACGCTGGACCCGGACGGTAGTAAATCCACTGCGATTTGATCGGTTTCTTCGCAGGGCCTAGTCTTTTCTGGTATCCGAGTTCTCGATCGCCCCGGAGGTGCACGATGCAGTTGATTCAACCCGGACCAGAATTGGCGCCGTACGGCCTGCGCGCGGTTGCGATGGTGGGGCGCGCCGCGGATGGGGGTTTGGGTCAACCTCAACGGGCCATGCTGGATGCTGCGCAGCGGATCGTTCTCGACACCGATCTCGATGTTGATAGCCTTGCACCGATCGCACCCGAAGAACTCGCGGCACACTTTCGCGATCGTGCGTTAGCGCGTCAACTGGTGCGCGGGATGGTCGCGATCAGTCTTGCCGCGGGGCGACCGACCCGGGGTCAGGTGAAATTGATTTCATCCTTTGCGAGCGCTCTTGGTGTTGTTGAGCCGGCGGTCGATGTGATTGGCCATCTCGCCAGGAACGAGATGGTGCGCTTTCGGCTGAAGTTCTTTCGCGGTTCGCACGTGCGTTCGTATTTGCGCAATACGTACCGTCTCATGGGTGGGGTGCTTCCGATGTTCAAGGCTCTGCTCGCAGCGCGCGGTGTTGCCAACGAGGATGCGGAGATGGCCGGGCGCTTCAGGGCGTTGGAGCAGTTGCCGGAGGGAAGCCTGGGGCGTCAGTTCTTCCGACACTATACCGGCAACGGTCTAGCGTTCCCCGGTGAGAGGGACGGCTTCCCCGTCGGCGCGTTGTTCCACGACTTCGGTCATGTGTTGGCGGGGTACGACACGTCGCCGGAAGGCGAGCTCAAGGCGGCGGCGTTCCAGGCTGGCTACACTCGGGGTGATCACGACTTCTTTACGGCATTGTTCGCGATCCTCATCCACACGGCCGGGGTCAATGTGGCGCCGTTTGAGATGCCGGTTCTGCTCGGTCGGATCGGGCAAGAGGGACTCGCCGCTGACATTCTGATCGCCTTGCGTCGCGGTGCCGCGCTCAAAGTGGATCTCGGTGACAATTGGAACTTCTGGGACTATGTCGAACTACCGATCGACCTGGCGCGGGATCGGCTCGGTGTGACACCCTTGTGATCTAGCGCGTGGGAGCAACCGGCTACCGGGAGGGAGAGGCGCCGCCGAGCCGCAATCCCCCGCAACCCTACCCGCAACCACCGGGACGGAGAGGCGCCGCCGAGCCGCAACCCCCCGCAACCCTACCCCCAACCACCGGGAGGGAGAGGCGCCGCCGAGCCGCAATCCCCCGCAAACCCTACCCCCAACCACCGGGAGGGAGAGGCGCCGCCGAGCCGCAGTTGACGTTGCCGCTGTTTTGACCCAACTGGTTGGGCGTGGCAGATCGCGAAGAGACACTGACGCTGCGGGCGAACGGCCTGACGTTTTCCGCGCTTGCGGCTGGGCAGGGCGAGGTCGTGCTGTGCTTGCACGGCTTTCCGGACAATATGCGCTCGTTTCGCTTCCAGCTGCCGACGTTGGCGGCCGCAGGTTATCGCGCGGTGTCACCGATGATCCGGGGCTACGAACCATCCTCGCAGCCCGCCGACGGTGACTATCATTTGATTCGGATGGCCGAGGATGTCGTCGGATGGATCGACGAGCTGGGCGAGGAACGGGTTCACCTGGTCGGTCACGATTGGGGCGCGTTGATCAGCTACGCGACCGCGGCTTACGCGCCGCATCGATTGCGATCGCTGACGACGTTGGCGATTCCGCATCCCGGTCGCTTGCGCACAGATGGCATTGCGAAGTTGCCGAGTCAGTTGTGGAACTCGTGGTACGTCTTTTTCTTTCAGCTGCGCGGACTGGCCGACCTAGTGGTCGAGGCGCGCGATTGGGCTTTCATCGAGAAGCTTTGGCGCGATTGGTCGCCGGGATGGGAGTTGCCGAGTGCAGAGCTCGATCACGTCAAGCGAACGCTGGCGCAGCCTGGGGTGAAGCGGGCTGCCCTGGGGTATTATCGCGCGATGTTGAATCCGTTCTCGGGCGCCGCGAAAGACACGGAGAAGCTGCTGTCGGCGAAGACGCCGGTGCGGACGTTGGCGTTCACCGGCGCACTCGACGGTTGTATGGATACTCGGTTGCACGACGTCGCCATGGTGGACGGGGACTTCCCGGCCGGGATGGAAGTCGCCCGGGTCGCGGGAGCGGGGCACTTCTTGCACCAAGAGAAGCCGGAGGAGGTTAACCGGTTGTTGATTGATTGGCTTGGGCGGGGGTAGGGTTTTGGTCGCAACGGGTTGGGTTTTTGGTGTGTGAACAATGGAGGGAGCCCATTGGCTCCCGCCGAGCCGGTGTTTGCGATTGCTGCGCGGCTCGGCGGGAGCCTCGCCCTCCGTTTGGTGACGGAGAGCCGCGGGGATCACTACAACTTCCACTGAAAGGATAATCGGATGTCTCGGCCCGGAAGTGGGACGCGGTCCTTGAGGAGGGATACGTGGTTGCGACCTTTGGAGTCGGTCAGGTTGCGCGCGTCCAATCGCAGGGTGAGGTCGTATTTGTTTGGGAACGGGTGCCAGGCGAGGCCGAGATTGAGCCGATAGTAGTCGTCCGTGGGCAACTCCAATTCTGCGGTTCGATCCTGCTGGTCGAGCCACTGGACCTCGATTCGCCCGTGCACTTGCTCGCTGTCGGCCTCGGCGCCGACGGTGATCCGCAGAGGCGGGATGCGTGGCAGGGCGCGATCATTGTCGACCTGCTCGGCATGGACATAGTCGAGTTGAAAATCGGCGACGCCCTCGAACAGTCGGTGATCAATGATGTCGGCCGATGCTACGAACTCTCCGCCGAACAGCTCCGCGTCGGCTTGGCGAAACTGGAAGACGCTGAGGCCGTCCTCCAACTCTCCCGTGCGCTGCTCGAAGATGAAGTCTTCGTAGCGGTAGTAGAATAGGTTTAGATCGCCGCGGAGGCGGCCGTACTGCTTGCGGAGGGTTGCCTCGACGCTGAGGGCAGCTTCTTTGTCGAGATTCGGGTCGCCGCGCTCGAAGGACAACGTGGCCAAGTGGGGGCCGTTGGAGAATAGCTCTTCCGGAGCCGGCAGTCTTTCGGTACGGCCGAAGGTTGCGCCGATCAGATAGTCGTCTAGGAAGGTGCGCTTGGCGCCGAGTGAGAAGCTGACGCCGTCGATGCCTCGGTCGAAGCTGGTCGAGTCCGACCCAAGTGGCTGGGCTTTGGTGTCTTGGTGCTCGTAGCGAAGGCCGCCCTCGAGTGAGTACGGACCGATCGCGTACTCCTCGACAACGAAGAGCGAGACGCGCAGCGTGTCGCTCGGCGGAACGAAGGCCTCAGCGCCGACGGAAGAGAAGTCGCCGTCGCTGAGCTGGATTCCGACGACTCCTTCAAGATTCGACCACGGAGCTTGCAGGAACTCGACGCGGCCTTCCCAACCCTCGCGGTCGAAGCGGGTGCCTACCTCGGTGCCCTCGAGCTCCTTGTGTTCGTAGTCGGCGTAGGCGAAGCGCGTGCGAGCGGTATCGAAGAGAAACATCTCTCGGCGCAGCTCGCCGCCGACTTCGAGGCGCCACTGGTTGGAATCGACGCGGATTGTTTCTTCGGGTTCGCCCGGGACGCCGTAGTTGTCGTCGCGCAGACCGAACGATACGCCGAGGTGGCCGTCGTCCCAAATATAGGAACCACCAACGCTTCCGCCGCTGACATCCACATCGCTGTTTCGCACGGTACCGTGACTGTTCGGAGTGTCCGGCTGCGCGAGCCGGAGTCGGCGAGAAAGAGCGAATCCCGGGATGTCGAAGTCGTCGGTGTCGCGAAAGAAACCTTGGGCGTTGATCGCGAAGTTGCCGAGACTCTTGGTGAACTTCGCCGCGCCGTTCTTCTCTTCGGCGTTCATGCCGAAAAGGGTTCGGACCGCGCCGTTAAAGCCTTCGTTGGGCAGCGCGTTTGGAATGCGCCCGTCTTC
This sequence comes from Deltaproteobacteria bacterium, assembly GCA_029262455.1. Lineage (GTDB taxonomy): Bacteria > Desulfobacterota > Binatia > HRBIN30 > CADEER01 > CADEER01. The sequence goes on from JAJCZJ010000100.1 coordinate 33,765, forward strand.
GACGTTGACGACACCGCCGACAGCGGCACTTCCGTAGATCAATGTCCCGGCACCGCGGATGACTTCGATGCGCTCCGCGAGCAGCGGTTCAATGGCGACGGCGTGGTCGGGGCTGGTGATCGATACGTCCAGGGAGTCGATGCGGTTTTGCAGCACGCGCACGCGCTGGCTGCCGAGGCCGCGGATGACGGGTCGTCCGGCGCCCGGGCCGTGGCCAGTCGAGGCGATACCCGGCTGATTGGCCAGGGTGTCTCCGATCGTCGTCGCGACGGAACGATCGAGATCCTCGCCGGCGAGAACAGTTGTGCCGGCGACGATCTCAGAACGTCGGTGGCCGTGCGGCAGAGTGACGACGATCTCTTCGATTTCTGTTTCGCGTGGTGGGTGTTCTGGCTGGGCCGTAGCGATCGTCGCCTGGCTCATTAGGCACAGGCCGATAGCCCCAGCTCGAGGGTAGTTTCCCATGACTTTCTCCGGCTTCTACATCGTGTGCGGAAGCAGCTGTGCTCTCGTGGTTCGGGTGCACAGTCCCGTGGACCAATCGGAATATTCCGATTGGGCAAACGCTCACCTAGGAAAGAGCGCTGGGAGGAGAAGTGCCGGTCGCGGTGCGACCGGGGATCAGCCGGCGAACAAAGACATCGCTGGCTTGCGACCGATTGAGGAGTGTCGCCGGCGTCGGAGAATCCGTGGGCGCGCCTGCCGCAGCCTGCGTGTACAGGGCCGTCGCGCACTGGCTGCAGATGCCATGTTTGTGTGCGCTGTCATGGTGTTGCGGGCAGGGGCACTTGTCGTCTTCGTGATCCGCCTGGTCGGCATGACTCGGGCACTCAGTCTCGGCGTGGCTCGCGACCGGTTGGGCGAAGGTCGCGTGAGCGCCGAATGAATGCAGCCCGGGGGCTACGAGTACGGCGAGCGTGATAAGTATGTGCAGGAGCCGATTCATCGATCTAGCGGGACACGTTCGTTGCTCGGCGGCTTCGAGTCAAGTGCGGGGCGCGCGGTCATTGGTTGAGCTGTCGAACAATTGCGCAAACTGACGTCATGGTCCCTTCTCCCGGAGGGAGAGGGGAAGGCTCTCGGGCTATCCGCTTGGGGTTGCTCGCGTTACGAATCAAGATCTCTTTTCCCGTACCCCGTACCCCGTACCCCGTACCCCGTACCCCGTAACCCCTACCCCCTACCCCGTACCCCGGAACCGGCGCCATAGAAAAGCAAAAAAAACGCCCC
>JAJCZJ010000101.1 GCA_029262455.1 Deltaproteobacteria bacterium
ACTGCAACAATTCGCGGAAGCCCGTTCGGTTTTTCACGACGTAGACCCGCTCCTCACCTGCGACCAACGCAGAGACGACAATCTCCGGTAAGCCATCGGCAATCACGTCGCCAACGGCCACACTTCGGAGATCATTCGCGCCAGCTGAGACCTTGACGTCGCAGCGTCCCAACGCGGCTGTCGGAACCGCCGTCGGCGTAGGAGTGGGCGGCCGCTCGGTATTGGTAGGCGATGGCCCCGCAGTCGGAGTGTCGCCCATCGGCGTCGGGGTACCCTCAGGACCAGCCGTTGGAGTCGGTTGGTCAGATTCATTGAGCGCAACCTCAAACTCGTCGCCGTCTCCGACGATTGCCACGACATCGATCAGACCATCGCCATCGAGATCGTCTGCAATCAGCGCAGCCGCATTAGAGACTCCGCGATTCATGACACCCCCCCGGGTACTCACCAATACAGAATCAGAGAAGCGGCCACTTCCAAGTCCGAACTGTGCGCTGAAGAAGTTGCCCCCTTGGTCGCCCCGACCTCCGGTAACAATGTCCAGAATGTCGTCTTGGTCGAAGTCAGCAAGCGCAGCCGTCAGGATCGAGAAATTGCCGCTGCTAGCCTCATTGATTCTGCGCGGAGGTCGGAGCCCTTCGCCGCCCAAGAAACTAATGTGGACGATGGAGTCAAACGTTTCGTTGTTGATCGAGGCGAAGTCGTCTACGCCGTCTCCGTCGAGATCGCCAGCAACCAATTGGGAGGGCGTCTGCATATCGCGAGCAGTCGCGATAAGCGGCTCCCCGAAGTCGGTCAACACGCCCGTACCGTCTCCATAAAGAATGTAGGCAGCGGGCCGGCCGGGGTCGAGTACGACCACGTCCAGATTGCCGTCGTCATCGAAGTCGCCTGTCTCCAGATCGACCAAACCGATGGCCAATCCGGCAACAGCCAGAGGCGTATCGCAAAGGCCGAGGGTTCCCCGTTCGTTGCAAAACAAGATCAGCTGAGTTTCGTCGAGAACGATTAGGTCTAGGTCGCCGTCGTTGTCGATGTCACCAGCCTTCCCGCCAAACACCAGGTCGGCATCGTCGGAAGCGAGGTCATCCTGGCCGGACGGTGTAAAGTCACCATCCCCATCACCCAGAAACACGTCAAGAGTACTATCCTCATCGATCACAATGACGTCCAAATTGCCGTCCGGTGCTCCCTGGTCGACGTCGAACGGCCCGCTAAAATCGCCAACAATCAAAGCGACAGGTGCGGTAACGTTCTCGAACTCAAAAGTCTCGGGCTCACCAAACGTGCCGTCGCCGATCCCGAGACGCAAGGTGAAGGAGTCAGCGAAGTCGCCCACAGACACTAGATCTGGGCTCCCGTCCTCGTCGAAGTCGCCCAAAGCGATCCGGTCGAGTCTCGGTTCCTCGAGGTCCTCTACATCCGACAGGAAGTCCGGTTCCTCTATCACCTGAACGACTCTGAAGCTCAGAGAACCGGAGAGCTGTCCGCTGGCCACCGTCAGCAATGCAAGCGCCAGACACACGCCAACCACAAGAAAGACTCCGAGGCGCATAGGCCCCCTGGCATTTTCCCAACTAAAACGCACCAAACTCATCATCACCTCGACGATCCGGGTCAGGGGAAATTCACGCAATCTGCGGGTGCCCGGATGAAGCCTCTACTCTCTGGGCCGCACCTGGTTTTGTCAACCTTGAGGACCGTCCGGGGTATCACGTAGGCCCTCGAAAGCTGGCCATTTTGGTCCATGACCCATTCGGCGACGAACTATAGCTGCAAGGTCATTGATCGGATCCGCTACGCGGCTCAGGCGGAGGTTCGCCCCCGTCATCTTGGATCCGAATTTTCCACTAGTATGGCCAAGATCGGGCGCAACCTCCGCGATCACCTGCGTCCATCAGTGGTTTGTTGCGCCCGGCCGGCCGAGCTGCGCTCGTCCGGGCCCGACCACTGGCCGAGAAGGGCGGCTAGACAGAACAACCGCTCAACAAGTTGCTCACCGCTGCCACCAGCTCGGAAATAGCGACAGCGCCATTGCCATTTCGATCCATCGCCGTGCACTCGCCAACCGCGGCCCTTCCGAGCGCTATATTGACGCCGCGCACGAGCTCACTGATCGCAACCGTCCCGTTACCATTGCAATCGCCCACGCAAACCGGAGCCACCGCCGCTTCGTTGAGGAGGACTTGCAGCTGGGTACCGGCTTCGACGACGCCGACCAGATCCGAATCGCCGTCGCCATCCAGATCGACCGCCTCGACGCCGCGGCCACCAGCCAAAGCCGCAACTGCGGTTCCGGCCGGCGCCCCGAAACCGCCTTGGCCGTCGCCCAACAGCAGAACCGCATCACCCGTCGCCACCAGCTCCTCCTGGCCGACGACGATCGCATCGAGATCGCCATCGCGATCGAGGTCATTCAGAACCAAAGCATCGCCGAAGGTTCCCGCCGGGTAGTCAGCTCGGTTGGTGAGGCCACTCGCCGATCCATTGAAAACCGTCAGAGTCGAAACCTCGGTGTCGAAATCAAAAGACACGACGGCGATGTCATCGATGTCATCGCCGTCGATGCGACCTACTCGGAGCGCTCGCGGAGAAATGACGTCCGCACCGATACTCAGCGGGACGATCTCCTCATCGAAGGTTCCATCGCCGGCGCCCTGGACAACAAATAGGTCGCCGGTCTCTCGATCGACAACCGCGACATCAAGGTCGCCAGCACCGTCAAAATCGCCGACGTCGATATCGGCGAGCTCGAACGAGAATTCATCCAGGAAAACGACGGCCGTCGGGCAGGGCTGCATCGTCCCCTGTTCGTTGCACAGAAAGTAGACACCGTCGAAGGACTCCAGAATCGCGACGTCGTCGCGACCGTCCCCATCAAAATCGGCGGCCGCCAGACCGGCAATTTCCACTGTATCCAAGTCATCAAAACTCTGGTCGGGCGGATCAAAGGTCCCATCGCCGTGGCCAATGAAAATCTGCAGGCCCCCAATGTCATCACCGACCACGACATCGAGGTTGCCGTCGACGTCCCCCCCACTGACGAACGGCGACGTCAGATCGGCGATCACCACCGCTGTCGGCAAATCGATCTCACCAATCAGCTCCGGTGCCCCGAACGTCCCGTCGCCCACGCCTCGAAACAGCGACACCTCTTCGTTGTCGCCGTCGGCCGAGACCATGTCCACGATCGAGTCACCGTCAATGTCGGCAAACGCCAACGTCTGAACTCCGGCCTCCTCGCCACTAACGCGATCGATCCGGTCGAGCGCCGTAAACATCGGCGCACCCGCCAGAACGGGCCAAGTCGTAAGAAACAAGGAGACTACGATCGCCCGGGTCCCGTGCATCAGCATGCGACTCATTTAGCAAACCCACGCAACGAGGGCGAGTCTCCCGCCGACCTGCTGTTCGAGGTGGAGAACGGCTCGGCGGAGGCTCGCCCTCCCGGACAAGTCCCCCCCGCAACCGACTGTCTTACGGATCGCGCAGCTCGGCTTCGATCCCTACCAGAACTTGATCGACCGCCGTGTCCTTGGTTCGCTTCGATTCGATCGACCGCACGGCGTACATCACGGTCGTGTGGTCGCGATTGCCGAATTGCTGGGCGATGCGCGGGTACGAAGCCTGCGCAACAGTCCGACTCAAGTACATAGCAATCTGGCGCGGAAACGAGATCTGACGACCCCGACGATGCGACGTCAGATCGCTGACCTGCAACCCGAAGCGGTGACTCACCGTCTCCTGAATCGACTCGACCGAAACCGATGCCCGGTATGAGTCGAGCGGCGCCAAGGCCTCGTTCGCAAGCTCCGGCGTCAGCGTGACTCCACGGACCTGCGCCAAACTGACAATCCGATTGAGCGCACCCTCGAGTTCGCGCACACTCACCCCACTTCGCTGAACCAACACTTCGGCCACCTCGGGCGACACCTCGACACCCAAGCGATTGGCCTTGGCGTGCACGATCGCCACGCGCGTTTCGCGTGTCGGCGGATGAATGTCTGCTAGTAGCCCGCCTTCAAAGCGTGAGCGCAGACGTTTTTCGATGCCGACGATCGCCGGCGGGGGCTGGTCAGCCGTCAGGACGATTTGCTTACCCGCCGCGTGGAGTGCGTTGAACGTATGAAAGAATTCTTCCTGCGTACGTTCCTTACCCGACAAGAATTGGATGTCGTCCAAAATTAGAGCATCGATACGACGGAAGCGTTCACGAAACTCATTCATACGATCGTGGCGCAACGCTGAGATCAACTGATTCATGAACGTTTCGGTCGAGAGACAGGCGACACGGGCACGCGCGCGACGGCGCAGGATGTCGTGTGCAATCGCACTGATCAGATGAGTCTTGCCCAGTCCTACTCCGCCGTGCAGGAAGACGGGATTGAATCCGCCACCCGGATCTTCGCTGACGTTGCACGCCGTGCGAAATGCCATCTCATTGCTCGGCCCAACGACAAACGTGTCGAACTTGTAATTCGGATTGAGCTTGCCGGTCTGCGGCGCACGCACACGTCGCGGAGCCTCCGACCGCGCAGCATCCTTCACGCTCGCGGCACGATCGGCAGCGCGTATTTGGACGATTGCGAAGCGAACAGAGACGGAGCGACCAAGCTTGCGTTCAGCCGCGCCGCGGATGTCCTCCACAAAGTGCCTTTCGATCCAAGTTTGAAAGAAGGCACTTGGTACTTGTAGTACCAACTCCCCGTCTGCCGAGATGAGCTCGATCGGCTCGATCCAAGCAAGGAAGTTTCTTTCCCCCAAACGCTCGCGAAGCTCCGACGCTATCGACGTCCATAAAGCCACCATGCGTTCCCGCCCCTCCTCCTTGCCAAGGGAGAACAGACTTGCCGGGCGCTCGCATCCGTTGTCCACAACTGTGAACAACGCGACAACGCACCACCACTACGGCCATACCACCTACACTCCACACATCATCCACAGGCCCCGAGTCCCTAACGTCTTTCCTCCCCCGAAGAGGAAAGCAACGCGCGCGCCCGGCAAGATTCATTCTCGTGTGTTCAGCCACTCTTCTCTCGGTTCGTTTTGATTGCCGATGTACTGAAGAGGCGCGTCTTCTATTCCCGCATGCAGACCATGTCAATACGGATTTCGTGGCAACACAGTGGTTGATCAAGCCCTTGTCGCCGTAAGTCGTTTCGGCTTCGTCGTTTCGTCGCGCGCAACTTTTTTTTTGCGCGACGAAAACTTTTCGTTCCAAAACGCGAGATCAGTTTCGTTGCGTCGACGCGTTGCGTTCGATGCGTATCGCAGAGGCGAGTTTGTCGGTGTCGAGCGCGCCGCGCACGACACGGTTGTTGATGATGAGCGTCGGTGTAGAAGTCACTTGAAGACGCGCACCTTCGGCAACGTCGCGCGCAACTGCGTCGCGCACATCACTGCTCTCGAGACAACTCGAGAACGCGTCTCGATCGAGACCGACTCTTTGCGCGAAGCTCAACAAATTTTCTCGATCGAGTTCCTGCTGGTTGTCGAACAACAGGTCGTGGTACGGCCAAAACTTATCTTGTTGCGCAGCACACTCGGACGCGAACGCCGCGAGGCACGCGTTGCGGTGAAACGATTGCGACATCGACGGGTTGCACGCCGAGTCGAGTGGGTAGTGATGGAACTCGACACGAACGTCCTTGGAGAAACGCGGCAACACAGCCTTTATGTTCTTGTAGACCTTGGCACAGTGCCCGCACTCGAAATCGGAAAACTCGGCGATCACGACTGCGCTGTCCGCCGGGCCCTTGGCGTGACCGTTCGTCGGCGGTTGCTCGACACTCGGAAGCGCGCGGTACCATCGTTCGAAGTCGGGGTCGACTGTCGTCGTGGCGCCAACGCTCGCTTCCCAACCTATCAAGCCTACGACTCCGACCAAGCCGGCCGCGGCACCACCCAGCACCCACCGGACCAGCCCAGCACCGTCCTCGCGACCGCGGCTCGCTTCGCGCCGCACAGCACTGACCAAAAGCGCGGCCGCCACAACCATCGCCGCATTGACTACGTATAAACCGCTACACAAAAGGCATACGGCTTCGAGTTCGAAGACGGCGACACCGGCCAGGAACATCGAATAGACCGCGGAGAATACCGCAGCCGCGAAAATTCCACCGGCTACGAGGCCACGCTGTCGCATCTTTGGCAAAGCTCGCGCCATGGCAAGTGCGGCCAAGCCAAACAACAGGTAAGCCGCGATGGCGACATACGCAACCGGTATCTTCCCGGGAAGATACGCGTACGAACTCGACAACACGGTCGTACACGAGAACACCTCGCTGACGTCACAGCTCGGAGCCGCCTCGGCGGCGATCTGTCGATGGACGTACGCGATGTATCCACTGATCGCGATACCGGCGACCGCAAGAGCGCCAACCAGGGCCGCCACGCGTTTACTGGACATAGACGCTCACAATAGCCGGGTCAGGGCCCGGGAGCCAGGCCAGCCCCCCAGACGCCGCCAAGGGGGCAATTCAGGCGAGGACAGACGAGTGACTCTAGCAGCCTGTTGAGGAACAGGACACGCGCCGCAAATGGTCTTTTCGCTTGCGCGGCTGCCGTTCAACGGACTGCTAGGGCTCGTCCACCTCGATATCCACTTCGTCCCAGCCGCGCTGCCCTACGGCATCGACGAAGCGAATCGACGCCGTATAGCTGCCCGGTTTTTCGTACACGTGGACCGGACCGGCTTCGTTCGAGTCTGGCGTACCGTCACCAAACTCCCAAGTGTACTTCGGGGCGTTCATCTCGTCTGCAATCAGAGACTCCACGACAAACCTGACCGACAGCGGAGCTACACCATCTTCGGGCTCACCTTCGGCAAGCAGGACCAGGGCATCTTCGTCCTCCTCGTCATCCTCGACGTCGACCGGCTCAGCGACGATCGGCTCTGCCGCTGGTTTCGCCGGTTTTGAAGACGGCGGCGGGACGTCCTTGGTCCCCTGACAGCTCTGACATCCAGCAATGAACAACCCTAATAGCACCAGAATCGGCAACGGCGCCCGACGTAGCTCGCGAATCGACATTGAACCTCCAAAATAAATGAAATCGGCCTCTGCATAGCAGGTATCGGCGACCAGAGGAAAGCTTCGCGCCATCAATCGATCGAGACCCTCGCTTGTTGAAGGCGTCCCAACACCGTAGTTTCCAGAGCGGAATGGGCGGGGCAGAGGGATTGCGCATCGCGCACGTCGCGCCGGTGTTTCCACCCTATCGCGGTGGGATGGGGACCGTGGCGTTTCACCAAGCGGCCGCTTTGGCCCAGCTCGGTGTCCAAGTGACCGTCTTCACGCCACGCGCCGAGGCCGGGCCAAGACAGAGCCCGCCAGGCGTCGAAGTCGTCGAATTGGCACCGATCGCCAGATTCGGCAACGCTGCGTGCCTACCACAAGTCCTAACCAAAGGGCGCGACTTCGACATCATCCACGTCCACTACCCGTTTTTCGGCACCGCCGAGCTACTCGCCGGGTACCGAACCCTGGGTGGTCCACCGTTGATCGTGCAGTATCAGATGGACGTCGTCGGAGACGGTTGGAAGGCTGCCATCTTCGCTGGCCATAAGTTGTTGATGTTCCCAATGGTGCTGCGCGCCGCCGACCGCATTCTCGTGACCTCGGTCGACTATGCCGAGTCATCGGCATTTCTCGCTGGTCGAATGCCTTCGCTCGACGATCGCATTGAAGTCCTCCCAGCCGGCGTCGATACCGTTCATTTTCACCCGCAAGACCCAGCCGCCGCTCGTAAAAGACTCGGACTACCGGCCGCGGCGAAGATCGTATTTTTCCTCTCTCGTCTCGACAAGGCCCACTATTTCAAAGGCTTACCGATCTTGGTACGAGCGCTGGGGCGTCTGCCCGAAGTGACATTAGTTGTCGGTGGCGACGGCGAGCTGCGACGCCGTCACGAGCGGAACGCCAGCAAGCATCTGGGCGAGCGAGCAATTTTTGTCGGCGATATCGCCGAAGCCGATCTTCCAAGTTACTTCGCAGCAGCCGACGTGGTTGTGCTTCCCTCGGTCGACCGGACCGAGGCCTTCGGCCTAGTGCTGCTCGAGGCCATGGCATGCGGAACCCCAGTCGTCGCCTCACGACTGAACGGCGTCCAAACATTGGTTGAAGACGGCAACAGTGGCTATTTGGTGACCCCTGGGAACGAGGTCGAACTGGCCGAGAGTATCGCCACGACGATCAACGACCGCCAACGGATGGCCGCGCACGCCCTGCGGGTTGCTAGCAAATTCCGCTGGCAGGACATCGCCGAGAAACTAAAGGCAATCTACGAAGAAGTCTCGGCGGAGACCGAGGCCGGGGCGGACGGTCAGGATTGAAATCGAGGGCAGCGAGAGTTCCCCTGCGCGACGATCGGTTCCACGTTTGCCTTTCACTGCAACCACGGTGCCGCCGGGGTTGTATCCGGGGTTGTCTCCGGCCCTCGGCTTGTCTATCTCTTGCCAGCGGCGTTTCAATACGTTTTCGGGCGCGATGCACGACCGATCTTAACAATTGAAATACTGGCAGTTGAGTCACTGCAGTCGAAGGAGCAGACGTGCCTAACGCATTGATTACGGGAATCACCGGACAGGACGGGTCTTATCTGGCCGTGTTGCTGCTCGAAAAGGGCTACGACGTCTTTGGTGTCGTGCGCCGAGCCAGCACGGAGAATTTCGAGCGTATCGAACACCTGCGCGATCGGGTTTCTTTGGTCCAGGCCGATCTGCTCGATCAGCTATCCCTGATCGAAGCGCTTGAAGAGTCCGAGCCGAGCGAAGTCTACAACCTGGCCGCCCAATCCTTCGTACCGACGTCCTGGAAGCAACCGGTGCTCACGGCAGAGTTCGACGCAGTCGGAGTGACCAGGGTGCTCGAGGCAATCCGTACCGTCAATCGCAAGATCCGCTACTACCAAGCATCGTCGAGTGAGATGTTCGGCAAGGTACTCGAGGTCCCGCAAAAGGAAACAACACCGTTTTACCCGCGCAGCCCCTACGGCGTCGCCAAGGTTTACGGCCATTTCATCACCGTCAACTACCGCGAGAGCTACGATCTGTTCGCCTGCTCGGGGATTCTGTTCAACCACGAGTCGCCGCGCCGCGGCCTCGAGTTCGTCACCCGTAAAATCACCGACGCCGTGGCGCGGATCAAAGAAGGTCAGCAGGAAGATCTGAAGCTCGGCAACATCAACTCCGAGCGCGACTGGGGATTTGCCGGCGACTATGTGCGCGCGATGTGGATGATGCTGCAGCACGACAAGCCGGATGACTACGTCGTCGCCACCGGCGAAACCCACAGCGTCAGAGAATTCGCGCGCCTGGCTTTCGAGCACGTCGGCCTCGACTGGGAAAAATACGTAAAATCGGATCCATCGCTCCATCGGCCCGCGGAAGTCGATCAGCTGATCGGCGACTCGACTCTGGCTCGCAAGAAACTCGGCTGGAATCCCGACGTCGATTTCCCAGGATTGGTGCGCATGATGGTCGACGCCGATCTCGAGCGAGTGCGCAAAGCTACATAGCCGGCCGCTGCCCGGGGAGAAGTACGACGGGCCACAAGCGGATCCCCCCAGCGGCGCATCGCCAAATTCGCCCTGCGGTGCCAAGGCCGCCGGCCACCCACGATCGCGGGCGCTCCTAAACGACCGGACCGAATTTGCCAGTTGATCAAGCCAAAGCCGGCCGATATGGTGACTCTCGGTATATCATCTGATTAGTACGGAGCCAGGGCGTGATTCGTACGACGTTCCGAGACCGGCAAACAACGCGGAGCGTCGGTGTGGTGGTGAGGGAAGGAAATGCCAATGCGTGACTTACGTGGCAAGCGAGTCAGTGTAACCGGAGGGTCAGGTTTTCTCGGCGCTCAGGTCGTACGACGGCTCAAAGCGTGCGGCGCTGAGGTCTTCGTACCGCGCAGTCGTGAATATGACTTGGTTCAGCTGGACGCTGTCCGATCGTTCTACGACGACGCCAAGCCAGAGATCGTCATCCATCTGGCGGCCCAGGTAGGGGGCATCGGGGCCAACCTCAAGAACCCCGGGCGTTATTTTTACGACAACCTGATGATGGGAGTTCAACTCATCGAAGAGGCACGCCTTCGCGGCATCGAGAAATTTGTATCGATCGGTACGGTCTGCGCATACCCAAAGCACACCCCGGTTCCGTTTCGCGAGCAAGATCTCTGGACCGGGTACCCGGAGGAGACAAACGCCCCATACGGGCTCGCGAAGAAGATGTTACTCGTCCAGTCGCAAGCATACCGAGACCAATACGACTTTCGCGGCATCTACCTGCTGCCGGTGAACCTCTACGGCCCGCACGACAACTTCGACGCCGAGACTTCACACGTCATTCCCGCCTTGATCAAGAAGTGCGTCGATGCCGTCGAGAACGGAGCTGAGCAAATCGAGGTTTGGGGAAGCGGCACAGCGAGTCGGGAGTTTCTCTATGTCGACGACTGCGCTGAGGCCATCCTTCTAGCTACCGAACGCTACGAGGGCACGGCACCCGTCAATCTCGGAGCCGGCCGAGAGATCACCATCCGCGACTTGGTCGAAAAGGTCGCCGAGTTGGCCGGCTTCAAAGGTCAAATCAAATGGGACAAGACAAAGCCCGACGGGCAGCCGAGACGCTGTCTAGACGTTTCACTGGCAAGCAAGGAGTTCGGATTCAACGCTTCGACTTCCTTTGAGGACGGCCTTCGAAAAACCATCGAATGGTACGCCGTCCAGCGTCAACAGGCCGCTTAGCAGCCATGAAACCCGAAGAGCAGGCGCAAGAGTCGGCTCTTTGGGGGTCGGATTCGTAGAGAGTACCCGTGCAAGCGTCCCGAGCTGCAGCGAAGCGTTCTGCTCAACAAACGATTCGCGATCTTCTCAACCCACAACGCTTGGTCAGCAGCATCGCGGACAATCGCGAGCTGATCTGGCAGCTCGGCAGGCGAGAGATCAAAGAACGCTACGCCGGCTCGGTACTCGGCGTCGGGTGGGCGTTGCTCACACCGCTGGCAACCCTGGGTGTCTATACCCTCGTTTTCGGAGTGATCTTCCAGGCTCGATGGGCGCAAGCGGAAACAAACAGCATCGCCGACGTCGCGATCATCCTGTTCGCCGGGATGCTGGCGTACAACGTGTTTGGCGAGACGGTATCTCAGGCCCCAAGCCTCATCACATCGCGGCCCAACTACGTCAAGAAGGTCGTCTTCCCGCTCGAAATCCTAGCGCTGACGACGCTCCTGGGGTCGCTGTTTCACTCCTTGATGGCGGTCGGCATCCTGATTCTGCTCAACCTCGCAACCACCGGCGACATCTCCGACACCCTATGGCTGCTGCCCCTACCCTACGTTCCGCTGCTGGCAATGACCGCCGGTACGACTTGGTTCCTCGCCGCCTTCGGCGTGTTCTACCGCGATCTCGGCAACCTCATCGGGATCGTGGTGCAGCTCCTATTTTTCCTCACGCCCATCCTCTACCCACTCTCGGCAGTCCCCGAATCGCTCCAACCTTTCGTACGGCTCAACCCTCTGACTTCCGTGGTCGAGGACTTTCGCCGAATTCTCCTGTGGAACCTGACCCCAGACTGGCCGTGGCTGGCATTGAGCACCGTACTCTCACTGGTGTTCGCCTTTATGGGATACGCCTGCTTCATGTCGCTGCGCCGAGCTTTCGCCGATGTCCTCTAAGCCGATTGTCGAGGTACGCGATCTAGGGCGCGTCTATCACCTCTACGACAACCCCCGCGATCGGTTAAAACAAGCGTTCTTGTGGGGCCGGCGCCAGCTGTATCGAGAGTTTTGGGCCGTCCGGGGCGTTTCGTTCGACCTCGCCGCTGGCGAGGCCTTCGGTATTATCGGCAGGAACGGGTCGGGGAAATCCACTGTCCTGCAGATGGTCGCCGGAACGATCGATCCAACCGAAGGTTCTTGTGAAGTGCGCGGCACCGCCGCAGCACTCCTTGAGCTCGGGAGTGGCTTCAATCCAGAATTCAGCGGACGCGAGAACGTCTTCCTCAATGGGGCCCTGCTCGGATTGTCACGCCGGGAGATCGAGCGGCAATATGACGAGATTGTCGACTTCGCCGAAATCGGGGACTTCATCGATCAGCCGGTCAAAACGTACTCCAGTGGCATGGTCGTGCGCCTCGCCTTCGCAGTCCAGATCTGTGTCCAGCCAGAACTGCTCATCATCGACGAGGCGCTCAGCGTGGGCGACATTTTCTTCCAGCAGAAGTGCTTCAAAAAGATCCACGAGGCGCTCGACCGCGGCACCGCGCTGCTCTTCGTGTCACATGACGCAGCCAGCATACGCAGCTTGTGCAAACGCGCCCTTCTCCTCGACAGCGGCACCCCCGTATTCGTCGGGGACTCAGAAGTCACGGTCAGCCGCTATCACGCGACCATTGGCGCTCCCGTCGTACGATCGGTCGACGCTCCCCAAAAGCCCGCCACTCCCCCAGCCCAGCCACCGACAAGTGTGGCCGAACGAGACGCCATCGTCGCCGGATCGATTCTTCGCGAGGAGTCGACCCGTCACGGCGGCGGTGGGATCGTCGTAGAGGCCGTTCGCGTCAGCAACGATTCCAACATCGACACCCTCAGCGTCGACCTCGCGAAGCCACTGGACTTCGTCATCCTGCTACGCGCGGTGGATTCGGCACCCTCTCCAAGTGCGGGCATCCATCTGTACGATCGGATGGGGACCCTGGTATTCGCGGCAGGCACCCGGCAGCTCGGCTATGAACTGCCGAACCTCGACACAGGAGCCGAACTCATCGTCAAACTGCGGCTTTTTTTCACCATTCAACCCGGCCAATACACTTTTAGTATCGGCACCTCGGAACCATCGGGGGTCGGCGGCCCCGACGTCGGTCACATTCAGGATCTCCACGAAGACCTTGGCCCGATCGAAGTTCTCCACGACCCGCAGCAACCCATGCCGTTCTTCGGCGTTGCACGGCTCGAAATGGAAGCCAGCCACAAGTCGCTGTGAGTCCTATGACCACACCAGGCGATTTTCACGGAGTGCAGATCTGCACAGGCCTCGGGGCAGGGAACTTCGGGGACGACCTAATGTCCGCCGCATTTTGGAGCCACATTCGCCCGAGCGTTCGCCTCGTCGTCGAGGCCCTCGACAATTACAGGCACATGGTCGACTACCCAACCCAGCACACCTACGAAAACTGGCTCGACGGGGTTGATCTCGGGAGCTACGGCCTCCCCGGCTACTGCGTTGGTGGAACTCTTGCGGCGCGCTGGGGCCTCGACTTTCCGCTGCGCGCGCTGACCACCCGTCTGACACCATTTCTCGAACGCGCCCTCCCCGTCCACTTTCTCGGGATCGGTGTCGACATGATCCAGGTACCGGAAGGGAGGGAGCTATTCCAAGAAGCACTGATAGAAGCCCGATCGTGGACAGTGCGCTCGCAACGCTGCCAAAACGCTTTGACCGACCTCGGAGTCCCATCCGAACGCATCGCGGTCGGAGCAGATTGGGCGTGGCTCTACGATTCTCCGGCCAAAAACGCCTCCTGGGGAGCTGATGAATGGCGCGATCTCGGGATCGAACCCGATCGCCCATTCGTCGTCGCCAACCTGGTCAATGAGATATGGGCCGACAATGCGGAATTGAAGATGTCCATCGCTCGGGCGCTCGATCGGCTAGCCAAAGAAGGGTACCAAATCGCCTTCTTTTGCAATGAGATCCGCCCCGGGGCCTACTACGACCACGAAGCCGCAGTGGCAACGCGAGGGTATATGAAGGAACCCTCCATCCTGGCCCGGTCCGAGACCTACACCTTAGACCAGGTACTCGGCCTTCTGTGCCACGCAACAGCGACGATCTCGCAACGCTATCACTTCACCGTCGAATCCATCCTTGCCGGGACGGTCCCCATCAGCATCGCCCGAGGAGACAAGATGATCGAGCTCCTCGACGACCTCGAGCTGCCGTGCGCCACGACCATCGATCAATTCGACGCCGAAGTCTTCGTCCGAGACGCATTCGAGACGCTGCGCGACACGCAACCAATTCGCAAGCAACTACAGGCCAAGAGATTCGAACTGCGCGAGCGAGCGAAACAGAACCTGGCATTCTTGCCGGAACTCGAAGCAGACGGCGGACGCCCATGAATACTACCACCCACCTTCCGGTCGTCCGCCTCGCTTCGGTAGCCGAAGTGGAGTCACCCAACTTCCGTTCCTTCATGGCGATGTCGAACGCCTTGGCCGAGACTTGGGGTCTGCGCCAGTTTCACGATTGGTCGAAGGTCTGGGAGTACCCATGGCTGTGGCAAAACGGACTCTCGACAATCGACTTCAACTCACTACGGGTTCTCGACATCGGGAGTGAGATCAGTCCGATGCCCTGGTTTCTCGCCAGCCTCGGGGCGCAAGTAACCTTGGTCGAACGAGACGGAGAACACGTGGAATCTTGGCAGTCCTTGCGCGACCGCACCTCGACCGACGTCGACTGGTACATCGTGGAGGACGAAATCCTACCGGTCCCAGACGCGAGCTACGACGTAGTCACTTCGTTTTCGACGGTGGAACACCAACCGGACAAGGAGCGGGCGGTTGCCGAGGTCGGGCGGGCATTGCGGCCGGGCGGCCTCCTGGCAATTTCCTTCGACATCTGCGAACCCGCGATGGGTATGACGTTCCCCGAGTGGAACGGCAGCGCGCTCACCATGCGTGACTTTGAGCAACTGCTGTGGACAAACCCACTATTTGAAGGTTCGGGTCGAGAACCGAATTGGAATGTTGAGGACATCGACGACTTCGTCACCTGGCACCTGCACTCTGCTCCGCACCACAACTACACAGTGGGCGCGGCGTGCCTCGTTCGCTCACTCCAATGAAAGTCACTCTTGTGAACACCCACGACATCATCGGCGGCGCCGAGCGGTGCTCGTACAATTTGACTCTGCAACTGCGCCGCCTCGACGACGACGCACGGCTCATTGTCGGCGGAAAAAGGGGTGACGACTCCTTCGTTCGCCAGATTGCCTACGGCGGCATCGACTGGCGCTTACGCCACGTCGTCCACAACTATCTCGGCTGGACCGACACAACCATCGTCGCCCCAATCCGCGGATGTCACCAATGGCCCGAACTGCGCGACGCCGACGTCTACAGCATCCACAACATGCATGGCGCCTACTGGAACTTCTGGACACTGCCAATCTTGACTCGCCGAGCGCCGGTCTTCCTGACCCTCCACGACGAGTGGCTCCTCACCGGAGACTGCGCTTACACCTACGACTGCCAACGCTGGCAAGATCAGTGCGGGAAATGCCCACAGGCATCCGTCCCCAACCCCGACGAAAGGGTCTGCATCGGCGGCGCCGACGCGACCCGCTTCAACCTGAGGCTCAAGCGCGCCGCGATGAAAGTATCCGATACAACCTCGCTCGCTGTCGTCGCCCCTACGCGGTGGCTGCTCGACCAAGCAAGCAAGGCTCCACACCTCGCTGGAATCCCGCGCCACCACGTCCCCTACGGTGTCGACCTCCAAATCTTCCGACCGCAAGACAAATCTGAATGCCGACGGACACTGGGCCTGCCCATGGACCATACTCTTCTGATGGCGCCAGCCTCGAACATCCATGATCCGAGGAAAAATTTCGGCGCCCTGCGCCAGGAGCTGACCAACGCTTCCTGGCCAAAAGATTGCACCGTCGTTGTTGCCGGGCGTACAAACGACGCAACAAGAGCGAGCTTTGAAGGACTTCCCGTCAGGTTTCTCGGCTACCTCGCAAGACCGGCTGAAATGACGCGCGCCATCTCGGCTTGCGACGCCACCCTGGTCTTGTCGAAGGCCGACAATCTGCCGTACGTCGGCCTCGAATCCCTCGCTTGCGGCCGACCGGTCATCGGGTCTCGCGCCGGGGGTATCCCTGAGATGATCAACCAGGGCGAGACCGGCTGGATCTGGGATGCTCAGATCGGTGAACTCAGCTCGCTTGCCGCCTCTATCGCCAGTTTCGCGCCCACAGAATCAGCCGCGCGAGAAAAGGCGGCGCGGCACTCAGCAGAACAGAACTTCGACGTGGCGCGCGAAGCACAAGCTTACCGACGCTTGTTCCAAGCGGCCATCGAACGACGCCAACAATCCTCGGGGCACCAGTGAGGATCGCGCTGCTCACCCGCGAATACCTGCCCGAGACCTCCTGGGGTGGGATCGGAAGCTTCTACAATGCTTTTGCGCAGGATCTCCTCAAGGCGGGACACGAGGTCGAAGTCTTCACCCAGACACTAGCGCCAACGGCAAAGGACGGTGTGGTTGACGGCGTGCGGGTCCACGCCGTGCCGCCCCGGTTCTACGGCTTGGGGCGACCACGCGGGGGAGAAGTGGGCGGCATGCACGGTCGCCATATCGGAGCCTTCGCATTGGCTCTCGCCACGGCAATCCAAACCCGATGGTTGGCACGACATCGGGAGCAGCGCTTCGACATTGTCGAAGGACACGAACACCTCGGTATCGGCTGCCGGTTGGGTCAGAAGATCGAGACCGCGGTGCAGGTCGTGCGCTACCACGTCGCTTACGATCTGCTGGTGCGGCGAGGCCTCGAGGCCTGGCCAAGCTCGCGACTCGTCGGGCAGCTCGAGGCCAGAAGCCTCGCCAACGCCGACTTGCGTATCGCAACGACGAAGTTCATCGACGAGGAGACACGACAACACTTCCCGGGCGTCCCACCCGCCGATCACATTGTTCCAATCTCGCACGGCGTTCCACAGGCCGACCTGGCAATCCAGGCCACCAAGGAGCCCGTCATCGCATTTGTCGGCCGCCTTTCCGAGGTCAAACATCCACGGATGATGGCGACCGCCTTCAAGCACCTGTCAGACGCGGGAACACCGTGGCGCCTCGAGATTGCAGGCGCCGACGCACCCAGCCCACGCGGCTCGACCTACTGGGCGGAGATGCAAGCCTGCCTCGGCACGGCGCGAGACCGCTGCCGCTACTGGGGAGCCGTCGACCGACCGAAGCTCTTTGAAATCCTCAGACGCGCCAGTGTCATCGCCGCGCCCTCTGCGTTCGAATCCTTCGGTCTCGCCGCGCTGGAAGCCATGACGTTCGGATGCGTCCCCGTGGTTGCCGATCACACAGCCCTTCCCGAGATCGCAGGCGAGGCTGGAATCGTATTTCAAAACGGCAACGAGCCTGCCTTCCTCGATGCTCTCCGCCAGGTAACGGAACTCACGCCGCGCGAATTCGCCAACCTGAGCGGCCGTGCGGCCGAACAGAGCAAGGTCTATTTTGGCCCAGACAAACTGGTAGAGTGCAACATCAAAGCATTCGAAGAAGCACTCAGGATGAAACGCAATTCGAGCGATGGCTAAGGTTCTGGCGCTGCGGACCGACCGACTGGGGGATATCGTACTCGCTTCGGGGTACCTGTCGGCTTTGGCGAACTCGCATGAGGTCGACCTTTGGGTCAGCCAAGAGTCCGCCCCACTCGCCGACATTCTCGACCCCGAGCTAAACCTTCGCACCGTGCCGTTCACCAACCAACTCTCCGACAGCCCAGATCCGGTCATCCAGTGGCTGAAGTCGATTCGCGACGAGTCGTACGACGTCATCGTGCTATCCCAGTTCACCCACGACTACGCCAACCTGTTAGCCCTGGGGTGGATCGAATGCCAAGAGGTCTGTGGCTTCGCCAACGCCGAATTCGAAGGCAACTACGGTTGGTTGGAGAACGAGTTCGGGCCTCCCGTCCGCACTCCGATCAACGCGAGCTTCACATCGTCCGTACGGGTCGACCCTTTTATCCCCGATCGAAAAAAGTACGCCGCCCTGGCGGCGGCAACCGGCCTCGATCCCGCCCATCCCACCGACCAGCCTCGCTTGTTCGTGAACAAGGATTCGGACAGCAGCAGACCTGCGGGGATCGGCACCCTCGTGTGGCCCGGCAGCGGAGCGTTGGCCAAACAGTGGCCTGTCGAGCGGTTCACAGAAATGCTGCGCATCCTGCCAGAGCGCTACCCCGATCCAATCACAATCGGAGGGGCGATCGCTGAGACCGCAGTGGTCGAGGCCTGCTGCCACGCAATCGAAGCGGACGGACGATCCGTCGAACGCTGGATCGTAACACCCTCCGACTTGGCTGCAACGACGTCCGCGATGAGAAGGTTCGCACGTGTCCTGACGAACGACACAGGTATCGCTCACCTCGCGGCAGCGGTTGGCGCTCCTGTCGATGCGGTGTCTCCAGCACAACACGAGGGCCGCTTCGTGGTCGACGGCCCCGAATCCCGCACGGTGTTCGCAGACATCGCCTGCACTCGCTGCCGCGGCAACTGCATCTTTCCGGACGAGACGATCTGGCCCTGTCTCGCAGCGCTTGACGCGAGCAAGGTCGCCGACGCCCTCGCCAAGGAAAGCTCCACCCCGATTATCAAGCTCCCCGTGAGCGAGCGATTCCCGATGGAGGATCTACTCGCCGCCCAACGCGCTTATTCTGTGCAAAGAGATCGAACTTGGGGTGAACTCCTTTCTCGGATCGAAGGCCAGCGCCGGAAGTGGCAGGCTCTCCATGAAGAGGCGGAAGAGAGTGGGCGAAGCAGCGTGGCGCGGGCCAAAGAAGCAGAAGCGCAGCGCGACAAGTTGCGTGCGCTACTCGAGCAGGCACAACACCAACGGGATGAAACGAGAACCGTGCTAGCTCAAGCCGAAGCGCAAAGGGACGAGGCAAGAGTGATGCTGGCCGATGCATCCGGGCAGCGCGACCAGCTCGAGGCGCTGCGAGTTGACGCCGAGAACCAGCGTGACCTGTGGCGCGGGCACCACGACACCCTGCAGACAAAGCTGAACGAGACCAGCAAAGAAACCGTTCCCGTCCGGGCTACCTCCGAGCGCGACTCTGTCATCGGCAAAGACGCCGCGCCTTTCATATCCATCGTCACACCGTCATTCGGTCAAGCCGAGTTCATTCGAGAGACCATCGAATCGGTGGCCGCGCAGGTCGTCGCATGTGAGCACTTCGTCATGGATGGCGGCAGCAAAGATCACACGGTCGATATTCTCCGCGAGTACCCACACCTAGAATGGGTGAGTGAGCCCGACCACGGCCAAGCGCATGCCATCAACAAGGGTTTGCTGCGTGCTCGAGGAGACATACTCGCCTACATCAATTCTGATGACTTCTACCGTCCCGGAGCATTTGAACACGTCGCCGAGATCTTCTCCGCCAATCCTCAGGTCGGCCTTGTGGTCGGCGGCTGCGACATCGTCAACGAGGCATCCGAAACCACAGGAAAGTTTCTCCCACGTTACCAACAATTCGAGGATCTCATACGCTATTGGGGCTGGGATCGCTGGGTCTGCATCCCCCAACCGAGCACCTTCTGGCGGCGTTCGTTGCTCGAACAGGTCGGCCTCTTCGACATCGATTGCCACATGGTCCTCGACTACGAAATGTGGCTACGGATGGCCCAGAAAACCCAAGTTTTCACGACCGACCGCAGCCTCGCCGCGTTTCGGCTCGCACCCGAAACAAAGACTGTTTCTCGCACTCATGAGATGTATTGCGAGGAGTTCGAGATCAGCAAACGCTACTGGCACATGCTACCCCGCAAGCGCCGTCTGCAGATCGAACGCGAAGCGCGGAACCACGTCGGCAATCGCCTCCTCGGAGTGGCGGAGCACTACGCCCTCAACGGTCTCGGCACCCCGCCGCTGACGCGGCAACTTATTGCGCAGGCCAGTCGCTTCGCCCCGTGGATCACCCTCAATCCACGCCTCGGCCTGACACTGCTATCCTCGATGAGCGGACATGGTCAGGAGACCTCGGCCCGTGTGACGCATCGCCTACACCGGGCCTACTTAAGACTCGTATGGTACATGCGACAGAGGCAAGCATCGGCCGCACCCGAGGACACTCCCTGAGTTCAACTCCGGTCCGCCAACGACGGACCGGAGCACTGTGAGCAAACCGTGCAAGTCGTCCAAGTGAATACATCTGACGTAGGCGCTGGCGCCGAGCAAGTCGCTATGGACCTGCACGCGTGTCTCAGCGTGGCGGACGTCGGCTCATCCGTGGTGGTTGGCCGGAAAAAGAGCGGTACCAAAGGCGTGACCGATGTTCGCTATCTCCTTCCCTTCGAGCAACGAACCTGCGCTATCGCAGAGAACCTCCTCAGCCTGCAGGGGTTGCTATACCCGTCGACTCTCTTACTGCACCGCCGAGCACCGATTCGCGACTGTGATGTCGTGCACCTCCACAACATCCACGGTGAGTATCTTAACGCGAGTGCGCTAGCGCTTCTATCGAAAGCAAAACCCACCCTCTGGACCCTCCACGACCAATGGGCTCTCACTGGCAAATGCGTCTATCCACAGGAATGCTCGGCTTGGCAAAGAGAGTGCGGAAACTGTCCTATTCTGGACATTCCACCACGGCTCCGACGTGACAATACTCGACTGCTGCTGCGCTACAAAAAACTCGTCTACGATCGCTCGAATCTCTGTATCGTTTGCCCATCGCTCTGGCTGCAGGAGCAGACGAAGCGCTCGCAACTGAAAGACTGCCGGATCGAACATATTCCAAACGGAATCGACACAGGTGTCTTCCACCCGCGCGCCGGGACGGGGCACGGTGCACTATCCAAATCGCGATCGAAGGCAATCTTCGTCAGCTCCGACGTTCACTCGCAGTACAAAGGATTCGCTCACCTCCAGGCCGTTCTTCCGGAACTAAGCGATAGCATTCACCTCAGTGTCTTGGGGAGAAACGACCGCCAACCGCTGTTTGTCGATCAACGGATCGGGCGCGAACTCGGTTTCGTGAGCACTCGAGTTGAGTTGGCGTCACACCTAGCCGAGGCTGACTTCACCGTAATGCCTTCGATTGCTGAGAATCACTCACTGACCGCACTCGAGTCCATGGCCTGCGGAACACCGGTCGTCGCCTTCAAGAGCGGCGGACTCGCGGAACAGGTAATCGACGGCGAATCTGGGTTGTTAGTCCCGCCCGGAGACCAACGCGCCCTGCTCGAGGCGATCCGCTATCTCGCAACAAATCCGGAACGGCGCGCCGAGATGGGGCGCAACGCCGCAGCGCGCATCGCCAGCGGCTTTACGCGAGAGAAAATGGCGATGAACTACCGCGCCCTGTACGAAAGCGAGATCGAACGTCGACGGAAGTCGTCCGCCACCGCCTGATCGACCAGTACTACTAGCCGAGCAGTGGCCTCGCAAATGGGCGCTTAATGCCCAATGACATTGGCGCGCCCAACGAACGATCGGGTGCACTTTCACAAGTTCTGAACTTTCCAGGGCTAGCTGGACCGAAAAAACCAGAAACTTCCAGGCAGATGTCGGTCAGCGGAGTAACCAGGAAACGCAGCCGTGAGAACGTCTGGGTGTTTCAAGTGCAGGTATCCCGCCGCCGCAACGACCGAGAAAGATGAATTGAAGGCCAGGAAGGACTGCAGCAGATACTGTTCGTTCCAAAAGACATGCTCGTCTTTGATCCACTGTTGCGGGTAACCCGCCGGGAGAAAGATATCGTGGACGTGCACATAAACACCCGGATGGAGGCGAGGCAGGATCTCGAGGAAGAGGTAGGCGACATCGCTCCCCGTCTTTAGAACGTGTGTGGAGTCGATGAACAAAATGTCGTTCGCACGGAGCGCTTCAAACGGCTCGAAGCCCATTTCCTCCAGCGGCTTTTTGACCAGCTGGGTTAGACCAGGAACAGAACCCTCGAGAAACGGTCTTGGGTAAGGCTCCACCGCGATGAATTCGCACGCGGGAGCTCCGTCTCGGCGATTTCGATCGCAGGCCGCCGCCGTGACCAGAGTGCTGTAGCCGGAGCCAACTTCGACCACACGCTGTGGCTGCAGGTACCTGACTAGACAATGCAGAAGCTCGGCATCGACGCGTTCAAAGGCTCCGTTGTTGAAATGATAGTCGTGCGGCTGTGCGGTAGGCGACTCCGGGAAGTCGAGCTCGGATTGGTAGCGCTCGGCCACCGTTCGCACGAACGCAACTTGGTCATCGGCTCGCATGTCCACGCCACGCAAACCGGTCTCGCGCTCGAGGGTGCCCTCGATAGCGCCCACATCTGGGATCGGCGAATAGTAGTGATTCGGAGTGAGATTGAATCCGCTCTCTTGCCAGGCATTAAAGTGCCTGCGAAAAGGACCATCTTCCCCCCAGCTCCACCGGGTGTAGCTCGGCAAGATTTCGCGGAGCAAACTCGAGAAACTGTCCCGGTTGGCCTCTTTGAGTGCGTACCGGACGATTTCGCGTTCGAATCGACTTGTGGCCATACGTTCTCGTGCTCCTATTCGATGTACCCCAGCGCCCGCATTTGTTCGAGTGCGCGCTCGCGGTCCTCGTCCGAGATCTGGTTCGATTCACTCGCGGCAACTGGGGGAGATAGCTGCCCCTTTGTTGGCTGCACGAAATACACCTTCACCGAGCATTCACTGTTGCGCCGGTCCGACTGCTTCGGAACTGACGACACCTCGACCTCCGAGGTCGTCATCGTAGCGAAGCTGTGCCGAACACTCTGATCGACTGAGCCTGAGGAGACGGTACACGGTCGATTCGATCGAGTTCGGAAAAAGACGCGGGCCTCACCGCCGCTTGGCCGGAAGCCCAGGAGACGCCTTTCATTTTCGATGGCGAGGTTGAACTCGTACGTGCTCCCATCGCCCTGTGTGGTTTGTTCGACGACGTCGGTCTTGCGCCGCGTTGCGATCTCGAAAAGCCGGACCGGCTGGTCGAAGGCAATGGTTCCGTTCAGGGAGATTTCTCCAGGAGTGTCGAGCGTCGAGATATCGACCACGACCATCCCGGCGAAAGCCCCGGAGATATGCCGGTCAATCTCTTCGAGGAGATCGCTCGCGATATCGGGATTGCTGCTGGCGATATTCTCCGCTTCCGTCGGGTCGGCTTCGAGATCGTAGAGTTCGTGATGGCCGTCCGCCAAGTTGTATTGGTTTGCCAGGATCTTATAGGGCCCCTTTGACGCCGCGATGAAGTGGTAGTCTTCGTATTGTTCGGTTGAAAGAACTTCGTAAAAAATCAGCCGTTGTTCGAGGTCACCTGCCTCTCCGCTCAGAGCGGGGACGAGAGTTTGCCCGTCGAAAGTGACGGCTGATTCGATACCCAGGAGATCGAGAGCCGTCGGCACAATATCGACCAGACTCGCCGGCAGTGCAGAACTAAAAGGCGCGTCGAGCCCAGGGACGAGAAAGATCAACGGAACGCGCAGATACTCGTCATAGAGGCTCCACCCGTGGCCTCCATCGAAATGCCAACGGTGGTGTTCGCCGAAGGGCTCTCCATGATCGCTCGTGATCACAACGACAGTGCTCTCGCGCAGCTCGAGGCGGGCGAGTTGCGCGAGCACACTCTCGAGAAACTCGTCCACGAGCGGCAATCCACTGTCGTACAGATCACTCATCGTCTTGGCGTCGTAAACGCCAGATTCGCGCAAGAGTTCGCGATTCTTTCCCCATTCGCCACCGCGTCGCAGCCGATTGTCGGCAAGATTCAAGCGGCGGAGGTATTCACGACAGCTGTCAGAAGGATCCTCCGGAGACTCCTCGCAGCTCGCGAAATCGGCGGCTTTATACGGCATGTGAGCGACATAGGTGTGGAGAAAGAGGAAGAACTTCCGATCGCGGTGTTCTTCGAGCCATTGTTCGACGCGGTCGACTTTGGAAACGAGTTCATCGAAGTAGTCGAGTGGTCGTGTTGGGAGAAGGTTCCAGGGATTGTCGTAGACGTCGAATCCGTTTTGTAAGCCGATCTCGCCCATCGTCCCGCCAGCTGAGGAGAGAGCGAACGTCAGATAGCCATTGTCTCTCAAGATGGAGGCGAGAGTTGGGACCCTGGGGTCGAGAGGGGCGAGCGCTCCGCGGTTACGCCGCCAGTTCAGGACTCGATCGTGGGTCGCATTCACGTGGAAATTGAGCGGCGTGCGCCCAACCATCATTGCCAAGTGCGACGGAGGGGTCCACGTCGATGTGCTGCGCACATTGGAGAAGCTTGCGCTCCCCGGCTGTTTAACGAGCTTCTCGAGAAATGGCGTGGTCTGTCGGTCGTAACCAAACGCGCTCAGTCGATCGGTACGCACCGTATCGACAGAGATCAGCACCAGATTGAGTTCTCCCGGTTTGCGGAACAGCTCGACCCTTGGGTCGCTGATCAAACCCCTAGTGTTTGAGCGCCCCTCGGGCGTCAAGTCGTCGAAGTGGAACAGGAGGTCGATCTCCTGGCCAGCGTAGTCCGCGAGGTCGACAGCCTGCCTATTCCACTGACCGAGGTCGTTATAAAGCGATTCGACGACTCGTTCCGACGTCAGGATGATCTCGTTGATCGAGACCGGGTTGCCATCGTGAGTCCGTCCGATTTCGATTGTAATCGATCGTGTCGGAGTCTGAGGAAGCAGGTGCCACTGATGCCGAGGTTGATCTGCGTGATCCAAAACCAAGGTGTTGCCGTAGCTCACACCATCTTCGCTCAAGGCGACCTTGATTGTTGCCGGAATGCCGGCGGCTTTTTCCGCACTTTCGTTGGTCCCGATCGAGAATGCGGTCAGAATCGTCGGCTTGTGCAGATCGATGCGAATCGAGGGGGGCTTTGAGTTTGGTGCCGTCCAATGGGTTTCGAAGTTCCCGTCCGAGAGGGTATCAGCGTTGGTGGTCGGAGGCACTGTTTCAACCCTGGCGACATCGACGCGAGGGCGACGGCCCACATTTGACAAAGTCGTCTCGAACACTGTCGCGGCAGCTTGGCCCGCAGGCGCGATCGCCAAGCTGAAGACGACAGCGGCGTGGGGATCTGGATTGGGGGTCGTCGAAAGCCCGAAGCTGAGCGTCGCTTTTTCAGGAACGTCTGCGATGCGAAACGACAAGCTGCCGGGGAGGGAAAGTTCGCGGACATCCGCGTGGATCTGAGAGCCCAACCGCTTATATGAGCGCGCTGCGGGCACCTCGCTCGAGTTTTGTACGACCTCGATCCAGTCGAAAAGAACCGCGAGTTCGCGCTCGTCAGCCCCTTGTTGCCGCGAGACCGCGAAATCGAAATCAAGTGTGCCCTCGCCGCTTTCCAATTGCGGCGGTAGGTCAATCTCCGCTGTCTTCCATTGGCCTGGGGGAAGCGCGACGCTGCCGACCTGAACGTCGTTCCACCGGACGCGAATCTCTTGCTCCAACAAGGGCGTGCGGCTGCGAAATCGCAGGACCGTCTCACTTGCTGCGGCGATTGGAATCGTGAGGTCGGACTTCTTGCCCACGGCCCAACAAATCGAAAGCTCGCCTTCGTCACCGAAGTTAAAGGTCTCCAACTTTGACCAGCCTTCGCGCAGATACTTCCTGTCGCCGTCGCGCATTTCCACGCGCGTGAGGGACCGGTAATCGGCAGCGATTATCTCGATACCAGCGCTGCCAGTCACTTCCGGCGCGGCGCCACTGACCGGGACAGACTCTGTTTGATGCCGGCTCGCTATTGTTTCTGGTGGCGCGTCGGCCGAATCGGTGCACCCCGACAGTAGCCAGAAAAGGAACGGGACCGAAAGTTTCAGGGCGCGCCTGCGGCGTTCAACCTCTTGTTTCCGGGCGCCCCACGTTTTTGGTGGTAGCTGACTTCTGCCCATGTCCCGATCGATCCGAATACCCCGACTGACAGTGGGACTACATGGGTCCGCGAAGGGTGTCAACGAGCTTGAGACAGCGCGGTCGAGACAGCGTGCGGGCGGAGCGTTCCCTTCGCTTCGAGCGGTCGCTCGTCTCGCAAGTGGGCAACGCAACGCTAGTGGCTCACATGCAAGCAACCCACACGCAACCATCGCGTCGGGCACTTGGCCTGTCGATCGACTGGCCGCTCGGCAAGATCGATCGCGTGCCGGGCACATCGCCATGATCAATGCTGGTCAGTTGGCCACCCTGGTATCTGAGAAAGCCCTAGGATACATCGACCAGGAGTATCGCCCTCCTAGAATTCGCTGGCATCCGACACGACTCGATGATCAAGACCCTCGCAATCTGGATTCCCTCGGGGCTCCTTCTCATCGGAGTCGGTTGGCTGGCGCAAGCACGCTCACCCAGTACCGGCAGCGGTCCACGAAAATTCGCCGCAGACTTCTTGGTGGGACTCGCCGCAACCACGGCAGCCCTGCAGCTTTGGAGTTTGTTTGCGCCGATCAACAAGGCAACCCTTTTGGTCGCGTCCGGAGCAGGACTTGCAGGACTGGTATTAGGCGGGCCACCGGCGCTCCGAAACGCCCGCAACGGTTTCAAGAGCCATATCCCGCAACTGGCAGTGCTCGGCGCTGCGGCTCTGTGGTTCGCTGCTTTCGGACAGTTGGCGCTGCGACACGGGGACAGCGGCCTCTATCACATCTCCTCGGTAAAATGGGCTTCTGAATTTTCGGTCGTACCCGGATTGGGAAACCTCCACCAGCGCCTCGCGTTCAACACTTCGTTTCATCTACTCGCGGCGCTGTTCGAGAGCGTGGGGTTCAACATCGGCACCGGCCAGCTCATCAATGGCCTACTCGGCTGCGCCGCCGTGGCGTTCCTGTGCCCGGCCATTCGTGGCCAAAGCCAGCCTCTTCGATTGTTTGACGGACTACTGCTTCTACCGGTACTCGCAACGGTGTTCACAAGGCCGTATTTCGGCGTTTCACCAGACGTGTCGATTACGCTGCTCGGAACAATCCTCGCCAGTTTCTTGCTGCACCACTTTTGCGCCCCGGACGAAGACACAACAGGTTCTCGTCTTCAACAAATCGCCGCCGTCAGTGCGCTCGGGCTCACGATGAAACTGGGTTTCGGGCTGCTCGCCGCAATCGGCCCCGCAGCCGCCAGCCTCGCAGCCCGGAATCAGAAATGGCGCCATCGATTTCTCATCCCCGGGGTCGTCTGGGGGCTTCTCTTCTTTCCTTGGGTCGCTCGCAATGTCGTGCTCTCTGGCCATTTGATCTTTCCTGTGGCGGGCACGCAGCTCCCCGTTGAATGGGCGGTCCCAAGATCGCTCACCCTCGGCATGAGCATGATCATCAAGAACTGGGCTCGGCGCCCGCTCGTGTTCTGGACGGAGATTGGAACTCTCGATTGGATTCCCTTGTGGCTGCAGAATCTCGATCCCGAATTCGTCCTCCTCGGGGTTACCTGCGTATGCCTTTGGATCGGGGTCGCTGCTCTGCCGACGACCGCCAAAACTCGAAAGACTCGAACGACGACGGCGCTCGCGAAAATTGGTCTCGTCCACGCAGCTGCGCTTCTGTTCTGGTTCGCCACCGCCCCGGATCCGCGCTTTGCCGGCGCAACCCCGTGGGTCCTCACAGCCACCGCCGCAGCGATACTCATTCCGAGCCTAGATCGAGCCCCAGCCCGGCGCTCACTCCTCGCCCTATCGCTATTTACCTTCACCGTACCGATACCTCTGGGCTTCCGACGTGCGCTCGGCTATCCAACAGGCCGTCCCCAGATCGCCGTGAGTCAAAAGCAAACTCACTCCGGGATGACCGTATCCGTACCAGCGCGCGACCAATGCTGGGACACTCCACTGCCATGTACGCCCTACTTCAGGCCAGCCCTGCAGCGGCGCGGCGATAGCCTCGGCGACGGCTTCATCCTCGCCGACAACTTGATCTACCCGTACATGGGGCACACGCCACCGGAAGGTATTCAATGCGACCCGGGCGTCGGCATCGCCTTGGTCCCCAGGAAGGGATGGTCAGCCTACGACCCAACGTCCGCCTCTCGCACCATCTACCACGCCGCCAAGATGCTGGTCTTCGCGACAAGCCAAGGGCCGGCACGGCTGGAAATCGAGGTCGGCGACATCCAACCGCTCCGCGATCTAGCACTCGAAGTGTCGGTAGGTGAATCCCGGGCCGCCACACTAGGTGTCCAAGCGGGAGCGAGGCTCCAGGCCGAGATCAATCTCAGCGCCGACTTCAACCTGATCACACTCGCTATCGGCGGAACCGAACCGCAAAGGAAGATACAGATTCTAAATATGGCGCTCAGGACCCTCGACCAAAAGACCGACCAACGCGGCCCCGGTAGGTAGGAAGGCGGAAGCCGAAAACATCACCCTACTTTTTTCAGGGTTTCGCAGCGCTCGGTGTTTCAACCGGCTGCCGACCACGAGCAATCAGTTCCCCCACACCTGCACTTCAGCGATCGTCAGCACGCCCGGATCCTGCTTGTAGATCCTCACATACCGTCCGCTCGCACTCAGACTCAGCACACTCGGCGTCCCGGCACTTGGCGCTACGAACGCCTCGAAGATGCCCGCGTCTCCCGGCTCTGGATTGGGAGTGCTCGAAACCAGCACGTAATAGTTTGAGACTGCCGTCTCGCAACATCCGGTGCGATTCCAGATATCAACTTTCGCCACATCGGCCTGGAATCCCAAGTCGACTTCCCACCAGGAATTCGTTTCGTTGCCCGTGTGCGTAACTGACCCGGCACCGAAAGAACCGTTCGTAGTCCCATCGACCGCACGGCTCGCATCGGCTCCGAAAGCCGTGCTGATCTGCGTCGCAGACTGCCCCTCGGACAAGTTGCTCATCGCACTAGGCGTGCCCCAAACTTGCACTTCGGCAATGGTCAGCACGCCCGGATTCTGCTTATAGATCCTCACGTACCGCCCGGTGGCACTTAGATTCAGCACACTCGGCGTCCCGGCACTCGGCGCTACGAAGGCCTCGAAGATGCCTGCGTCTCCCGGCTCCGGGTTGGGAGAGCTCGAAACCAGTACGTAGTAGTTGGAGACTGCCGTCTCGCAGCATCCCGTCCGATTCCAGATGTCAATCTTCGCCACATCGGCCTGGACTCCCAGGTCGACTTCCCACCAGGAATTCGTCTCGTTGCCCGTATGCGTCACTGACCCGGCACCGAAAGAACCGTTCGTAGTCCCATCGACCGCACGGCTCGCATCGGCTCCGAAAACCGTGCTGATCTGCGTCGCAGACTGCCCCTCGGACAAGTTGCTCATCGCACTAGGCGTGCCCCAAACTTGCACTTCGGCAATAGTCAGCACGCCCGGATCCTGCTTATAGATCCTCACGTACCGCCCGGTGGCACTTAGATTCAGCACACTCGGCGTCCCGGCACTCGGCGCTACGAAGGCCTCGAAGATGCCTGCGTCTCCCGGCTGCGGATTCGGAGTGCTCGAAACCAGCACGTAGTAGTTAGAGACCGCCGTCCCGCAACAACCAGTGCGATTCCAGATGTCAATCTGCGCCACATCGGCCTGGACTCCCAGGTCGACTTCCCACCAGGAATTCGTCTCGTTGCCCGTATGCGTCACTGACCCGGCGCCGAAAGAACCGTTCGTGATCCCATCGACCGCACGGCTCGCGTCGGCTCCGAAAACCGTACTGATCTGCGTCGCAGACTTACCCTCGGATAAGTTGCTCATCGCACCAGCTGTGCCCCAGATCCGCACTTCCGCAATGGTCAGGACACCCGGGTCCTGCTTGTAAATTCTCACGTAGCGTCCGCTCACGCCCAGATTGAGCACAGTCGGCGAACCGGCACTCGGTGCTGAGAAGATTTCGAAGATGCCTGCGTCTCCCGGCTTTGGATTGGGAGTGCTCGAAACCAACACATAGTAATTGCTGACGGCAGTCCCGCAGCAATCGGTACGGTTCCAAATTTCGACCCTGCCGACGTCGGACTCCACACCCAGGTCGACTTCCCACCAAGCGTTATCCGCGCTGCCAGTGTGAGTCACCGATCCGGCGCCAAAAGAACCATTCGTATTCCCATCGACCGCCCGGTCCGCTTCGGCTTCGAAAATCGTGCTGTTCTGGGTAGCCGACTTGCCTTCCGACAAGTTGTCCAACACCGGTGTCGGCGTGTTCGTATTCGTCGGTGTGGGTGTCCGGGTGGGCGTCGGCGTATTCGTTGGCGTGTTTGTCGGCGGTGGTGGCGATGTCGGCGTCGCAGTCGGTCCGGGCGGAGAGAGACAGGTGCGGGAATCCGCATAGGAAGAGATCGTCGCTTCGCTGGAATTCGAAAAGAAATCCTGTGGCGAGCACACGCCGATCGACGGCAACATGACACAGCAGGTATGCGGAGAACACGAGGGTTGTGGATTGCCAGGATTAGCGCAGTTCCCACCATTCGAAGGAAACCCCGTACAAGTGTGCCCGGCACTGAAGTTGTGCCCGACCTCGTGGGCCAAGAGCACACTCATTGTGGCCGAGCTCGATGAAATATCCTCGGACACCCCGACACCTGCGGACGAACAAACCCCCCCGATCGATGCGATGCCGATCACACTGAAACTCGGCCGGCAGAGATCTCGACCGGTAAATAGATGGGCGATGTCGCCGAACGGCGTTCCCCAAGACTGGTCGCCAAAACCACCGCTCACCCCACCGCCATCACTCTTGGAACGGAAGTCGGAAAGGATCGCGTCCGCGTTGGGGCTGCAGGATCCTCCCGGGCCAGCGATAAACGGGTCTGAAGCATCGGTCGTGTAGACTGTATTCGTCGATACGACAAAAGTGATGTCGACTTCCGCGTCATAGATACCCGACATGACGTTAATGACCGTCACCATCCAATCGGCGGCTTGCTGGGCCGTCCAACCACCCCCAGCCGCGAAGTACTCATAGTCTCCAACCAGCGAAATTTCTGTGACGTGAGGGCCGCTCGCCCCAGACGCAACCGCACCGAGATCCTCAGCCAGTCGGCGCCGACCAGCGCGCCGACGATTGTGCCGAGTGGGCGCAGCAACCCCTTCAACCCCACAGGAATCGCCGGGGTCGAAATCTACGTCGGACATTCGATATCCAAGCTGGCCGGAAGTCGAGGCCACCCCAAGGCGATCTGCCGACTCAACAACGAGAATCTCGTCATTCACCGAGATCGCACCAGAGTACAGTCCGTCGGACTCCGTCAAGCGAACCCATGAACCAGGCTCATCAAGGACGAAGCCCTTATAATGATTTGCGGAGGAAGGATTCCCCGTCTGGTCGACGCCGCTCGGCTCGAGGACGAGCGATAACCGCCGGCCCAAAATCTCAATCGTTATCTCAGTCGTCGTATTCGCTTGCCCGCTGAGGGCCGCGGACGATTGCGAGATCGATACAGGCGACAGAATTGCCGGATCGATCATCTCGGCAAGCGCCATAGAACTTGACACAGCCAGAAGACAGGAAAGGCCCGTCACAACCAGGCCGGTACGAAAGAGAATTAGTCTGCACTTGGAATCCATTGACCACCAGTTCAAGCGAGATCTGTGCCAGGGACGAGCCCGCCACCACCCAAATCCCACATTTTTTTACGTCCCCAATTCATCCCGCCGGGATGGACAAATGACGGCAGTCTCTCGCCGTTAGGCATGGAGATGCCACAGTCCCCTACTTTGCGACGTGTCCGGCCATTTCGCAATACGTATGATTGTTCGCGATAGCTGCAGCAAAAGTTCCAAATTCAAGCTATCGCCCTCGCGCCGCTCAGCTTGCCAGTTGCCGGAGAAGCTGGTTTTCCATCCCTATGCCTACCTCACCCTCTATCAGCGTCGTGACGCCGTCGCTGAACCAGGGCGAGTTCATTGCCCAAACAATCGAAAGTGTGGCGTCGCAAGGCTACGCCCCCCTCGAGCATCGCATCTACGACGGCGGCTCTACGGACTCGACCGCCGCGGTGCTCGCTCGGTACCGCAGTCAGATCATCGCTACGGTCGAGCCCGACGGTGGCCAGGCCGCCGCCGTCAACCGCGGCCTTCGCGAAGCCAAAGGCGAGATTGTCGGCTGGCTCAACTCGGACGACTTCTACTACCCAGGAGCATTGCGCGCGGTCGGCGAACACTTCGCTAGCCACCCCGAGTGCAGCGCTCTCTATGGCGCGGCGCACTACGTCAACGCTCAAGGAGAGCCGCTGGACCCGTATCCGACCGGAGACCCACACGAGCTTCGCTTCGGGTGTTTCATCTGCCAACCGACGGTCTTCATCCGAAAACGAGTGATCGCCGAGGTCGGTGCGCTCGATGAGTCTCTCCGTTTTTGCATGGATTACGATCTCTGGCTGCG
This sequence comes from Deltaproteobacteria bacterium, assembly GCA_029262455.1. Lineage (GTDB taxonomy): Bacteria > Desulfobacterota > Binatia > HRBIN30 > CADEER01 > CADEER01. The sequence continues at coordinate 32,009 of JAJCZJ010000101.1, forward strand.
TATCGCCGAGCGCTTCGAGTTTCACCGAATCCCCAACGTTCTCGCCGCGTACAGACTCCACGAAACATCCAAGTCGGTAGCCGAACAGCTCAATGCCCGACGCGAGACGGTGGAAATGATGCATCGGCGTACCGGCGCCGCGCCATTGACCAGCATCTACGGCTACGCCGACCTCCTCGCCAAAGAAAGATTCGGTGCCCACAACCCCAACCGGCCCCTTGTTCGCCTGATGACGATGCTCAACGCCTTGGCGCTGACTGTCCGCTATCATCCGCGACCAACCCGCGAAGACCTGACGCTGATTCGACAACGGTTACGGCAGGGATCGGCGCTCGCGCCGGGCTCCCTTCCGGACACCGAATCACAATGACCCGAATCGTTCTCGACGGACTGCCCCTGTTCGTCCGTTCGGCAGGAGTCGCGCGGTACACGCTAGAGCTGGCACGCGCCATCGCCAACGCCGCACCCGAGACCGAGTTCTCTCTATTCGGCCCGCGCTATCCACAGCCACGTCTCGGACCAGAAGTTCTGCCGCCAAACCTCTCGATAACGCGATCTTGGCGCTACCCTCTCGCGATGAAGCAACCCCTGCCACACTTGCCAAAGTTTGTGGCCGCCGCTGCCGCCGCGGGGCCGCACGACCTGTTTCACGGCACCACCTATACGGCGCCCGCCCGTCCTTCGACCCCGGTCGTGCTCACCATTCACGATCTAGCGCTGCTTCGGAATCCGAAGTGGGGCACCGAAGCCCTAACCAAGATGGTGCGCTCATCGATAGAGCAACTCACAGAAGCGAGGGCGATCATTGCGGTATCCAACGCGACGCGACACGACCTGATCGAACTTTGCGGGATCCCCAGAGAGCAGATCTACGTCGTCCACAACGGCGTCGAATCGTGCTACCACCCGGGGGACTCGGAACAGAGCCGCGCGCTGATCGAACGCTGGCTCGGCGAGGAAGGTCCGTTTGTCCTGCACGTCGGCACTCTCGAGCCGCGAAAGAACGTCGAGACTCTCGTTACCGCATTCTCGGAGGCACGGCGCTGCACCGGGGCGAAACACAAACTGCTGCTCGCAGGTGAGAAGGGATGGGGTATCGGCGACCTCGAGGCCCTGGTCGCCGACCTCGACCATGCGCCGCACACCAGAGTCTTGGGTCGGGTCTCAGACCAACATCTCCAACACCTCTATCGGGCCGCGGATTTGTTCGCTTATCCATCCTTCTACGAGGGATTTGGCTTACCGGTCCTCGAAGCCATGGCGAGCGGCACTGCCGTGCTCGCTTCGAACCGATCAGCGTTGCCCGAAGTGATCGGTGACGCCGGCGTCCTGATCGACCCCGACTGTGAGGCAGAACTCGCCGCCAAGCTGGCTGAGCTCATGACCAGTCCCGAACGGCGAACAGAACTGGCAACCGCCGGCCAAATACGCGCGAAGGACTTCTCCTGGGAAAAGTGCGCCAAAGAAACACTCGCGGTCTACTCACAAGTTCTCCAACGTCCTCTGTAAAGCTCTCCGAAGCGGAGCCTACCCGGCTCTGAAACCTGATTTGCCACCGAGTAGGGAACAGCTTATGTTGAGCCGGAAGTGATCCATCTGAGAATCAGTGCCGCGGTTGTACTAGGGCTTATCCTCACAATCGCACCCCAGCCTGCACAGGCCTATCTAGACCCCGGTGCCGGGAGCGTTCTGCTCCAGCTTCTCCTCGGTGGCGTCGCTGGCCTGATCGTGGCGCTGCGTGTCGGGTGGCGTAACATCCTCGCGATGTTCGGAATTGGCACAGAACCTCCCTCGGAAGATGCACAGTCGCCTGAGTCGGACGACTAGCACTTAACCACGAGACCCATCACTCCGTTCGAATGAACGAATACGATTCGGGATCGTTCCGCGACCGGCGGGCACGAGTATTCTACTACGGCGGCGAGATTTATCGTGGACTCGACGAAACCGCGCACCGCGATTGGCGATCTCTCGTCGAGACGCGTTTCTTCCCAAACGCGGTAGCAAAAGGGCAGATCGTCGCCACCGAGGAGGTTCCCAGGGACTCCTTCGATGCACCAGACTCGCCGAGTGGCGAGCCCTGGCACACGATCCTACACCACGCGCGTGTTCCATTTATTTCATACCCGTACGAATGGCCGTTCGGCATGCTGCGCGACGCCGCTTTGCTACAGCTGCAACTGCTCGAGGCTTCGATCGCCGAAGATTTCATTCTGAAAGATTCGTCATCTTACAACGTCCAGTGGTTCGGAAGCCGGCCCACATTCATCGATGTCGCTTCTTTCGAGACCCTGCAGAAAGGCGCGCCGTGGGTCGGATACCGCCAATTTTGCCAGCTCTTTCTGTACCCCCTCATGCTACAGGCATATCGCGGAGCACCCTTCCAACCTTGGCTACGGGGCTGCATCGACGGCCCGCGTCCACAAGACGCATGGGCGTTCTTCTCCTGCCGCGATCTCGCGAGGCCTGGCGTCTTCGCACACGTCTACCTCCAGGCGAAACTCCAAGCGCGCTTCGCCGCAACCACCAAGACGGTATCCAACGAGCTCAAAGACTCTGGCTTCGGCAAAGAACTCATCCTAGCGAATGTCCGTAAGCTGAAAAAAATCGTAACTGGTCTCGCCTGGCAACCAGCGCAATCGGAATGGTCCGACTACGAAGATCACCATAGCTACAGCGACGAAGACCACCGCGCCAAGAAGGGCTTGGTGGCCGACATATGCAAGGCCCAGGAGCCGAAGCTGGTCTGGGACATTGGCTGCAATACCGGCACATTTAGTCGCATCGCCGCCGAGCACGGAGCGTACGTCGTCGCCATGGATGCCGACACCCTGGCAGTACAAAAGCTCTACGATCGACTGCGCCAGGAACAACGCGAGAACATCCTGCCGCTCACCATGAACCTCGCAGACCCGTCGCCAAATCTCGGATGGCGCGGACAAGAACGCAAGTCGATGGAAAATCGTCGCTCGCCTGACCTCTTGCTATGTCTGGCGCTCATCCACCATGCCGTCATCACGGCACATATTCCGCTGCGCGACTTCGTCGGATGGATTGCGAGCCTCGGCTGCACGGTGGTCCTGGAATTTGTCACCCGCGAGGACCCAATGGTGCGAACCCTACTCCGGAACAAGGCCGACACCTATGCCGACTACACGCTAGAAAACTTTGAGCGAGTTCTTTCGGAGAGCTTTGCAGTCAAACGGCGTACTGTTACCAACGGCGGCACTCGCGTCCTATTCTTGGGAGAGCCTTCCGGCTCAGCCTGATCCCGGCCTGAACCAAGCGGCCTATCACGGCGCCCCCTGCACCCGTGAAATCGAGGTCCCGCGCGACAGGTAAACCTCGCCACTGGAATCCTCGCCGAACGCGTAGATGTTACTCGTGTCTGCTAGCGGCGTCCCGGTCCACGCGGCGGCATCATGGGTCGCCCCCCAGATCGTGCCCACACAGAAGTCGCCGTAGACATATGTTCCGTTCAATTCAGGCACCATGCGGCCGCGGTAAACATACCCCCCCGCCACCGAGCAACCCTCCGAGTGGTCGTACTCCACAATCGGTAGCTCGAAGCCGGGATCATTACAGGGAAGCAACCCCGCCGGACAGTTGAGGGCGTTGCAATTCGGCGCCCCGTTCGGGCAATCCAAGATGTAACAGGCGGTGCCTTCCATCACTTTCCAGCCGTAGTTCTCACCACCCAAGCTGTCAGCGTTCTGATAATTGATCTCTTCGATCGCTCGCTGTCCAACATCGCCGATGAACATACCGTAGGTCGTGCGGTCGAAAGCAAATCTCCACGGGTTGCGCAGGCCGTGGGCCCATACCTCGTCGGCCGGATCACCTCCCCCGACATAGGGATTGTCGCCCGGGATGCCGTAAAACGGGGCGGTCTGCGTGTTTTGATCAACGTCGATGCGCAGCATCTTGCCCAGAAGCGTGTCATCCCTCTGGGAGAAACACTGGCCATCGCCACCGCCGCCGCCATCGCCGAGGCCAATGTACAGGTATCCATCATCGCCAAAGTGCAGGTCACCACCGTTGTGATTGCCCTGGGGCTGACCAACGGTCAGAAGCACTGCCGCGGAGGCCGGGTCCGCAAGATCCGAAGAAGTAGACCGCCGTTGATAGCGCGCCACCACGGTGTCACCCGCGTTGTCAGTATAATTAACGAAGAAGTAGCCTGTCTCGAGATAATTCGGGTGAAAAGCCAACCCGAGCAGCCCTTGCTCGCTTCCGACCGATCCAACGAGCGAATCAATATCCAAGAACGGAGTCGGCAACAGCTGGGTACCATCGTGAATCAAGATCCGGCCGTCTCGCTCGACGAGAAAAAGTCGATGGTCGCCTGCATTAGCGATCGCAACCACCTGCGTTAAGCCGGACACCATTGGCACCAGACTCAGCGCCGGCGTCGCCGGGAACGGTGAATCAGTGCTCCACTCAGGACCGGCAGGATTGCCACCAAACTCGCGCCGCCCCGGGCTCGGACCGGCCGGGTGAGCAGCCGAATCGGTCACCCGGTCGCCGTTGCCTTCGTCGAGGTGATAAAGCGCCGCCGTATCGCCATCGGGTTGAAACGGTCCACTCGGCAGCGGGAAAGAAGTGCCGGAATAGCGCAATGCGTCGGAAATGCGGATTTCGTCGATCAATCCCGCGAACGACGGAAACTGCGAATTATCGGCATCGTGCTTCTCGGCGCCGATCACGAGGAACGGATCACTGAAGTCACACGACCCGCCACCGCAACACGTCGAACAAGGGACGCCGTCGTCCGGGTAAGAAACATCACCGGTCGGGCCGACACCAGAAGACTCGAGCACTCCATCGACATACATCGAAAGCTGCCCATCGGAACGGCGTCGCTGCACCGCAACATGATGCCACTGCCCATCGACGACGTCGGTCGCACCGCAAATCGTCAGGTCAGAGGAGTCACCACTAACTCCGAAGATCGGCGCACCGCCGGCAATCGAAAGTCCGAACTTGCGCCCCTGGTTGAATCGGTCGCGGTCCACCACAATGTTGCCATTGATCCAATTGATGTTCGTGCCACAGGCCTGCAGCGGAGCATCGTTGTCTGAGGCGCTGCCCTTGATCCAAAGTTCGATCGTGAAATCGTCTGCTCCCACGTCCGCAGGCGGCCCCGGATCGTTGGGCAAGGCCGGATCGTCGATCTGAATCTTCACCCGGTCCACATCACCGCTACCAGTGCCCAAGAATCGCAACGAATAGGGACTGACACCGCTCGGCGCTACGACTTCAATCGAAACCGGCGGCGAGTTCTCACCCAATGGTGTGCCATTGCGTTGCATGCGCCACCGAAACTCCTCGAAGGAGAGCCCATTCGGCGCAACGATATCGAAATGAAACGATTTCTCACTGCCAGGGGGGATCGTTTCGAGAGCCTCGAGAAGAACCTCGCTCGCACCCCAGGGGGAAGGCCCAGTGCCGGCCCAACCCAGTGAATAACCCGCGCCATCCGACCAACCCACATCGCCGGCGTTCCTGAAACGCAACGAGACTTGCCGCGTCTCCCCCTCGAACAGTACCGCGGAAACCGATTGGCCGACATACTGGGAATCCAATTGCGCGACCGTCCCCCAGACCTGGACTTCGGCGATCGTCAGTCCTCCGGGGCTGTCCTTGTAGATCCTCACATACTGTCCTGTCGCACCGATAGGGATCGAGGTCGGAGTTCCCGCAGCCGGCGCTTCGAAGTGTTCGAAAATTCCTGGGTCCCCTGGTTCCGGATTCGGCTGATCCGAGACCAACACGTAGTAATTACTCACTGGCGCGGCGCAGCAGTCGGTACGGTTCCAGACGTCAATCCGCTCGATGTTTGACACGCTCCCAAGATCAACTTCCCACCACGCGTTCGCTGCACCCGCGGTGTGCGTCACCGATCCGGCACCAAAACGACCGTCTGTATTGCCATCGACGGCCCGGCCGGCTTCGGCTCCCAAGATCGTGCTGATCTGCGTCGCGGACTTGCCATCCGACAAGTTGCTTACCGCGGCTGCCTCGCCCCAAACCTGAACTTCGGCGATCGTCAACACTCCCGGACCGTTCTTGTAAATTCGCACATATCTCCCGGTCGCATTGACTGGGACTGAAGTAGGGCTACCCGCTGGAGACACCTCGAAGTGCTCAAAGATCCCGGGGTCTCCCGGTGTGGGATTCGGCTGATTCGACACCAACACGTAGTAGTTGCTCACCGGCGCGGTGCAGCAGTCGGTGCGGTTCCAGACGTCGATCCGCTGAACGTTTACAACGCTCCCAAGATCAACTTCCCACCACGCATTCGCCGCACCCGCGGTGTGCGTCACAGACCCAGCCCCAAAGCGACCGTTCGTGTTGCCATCGACCGCCCGGCCGGCTTCCGCTCCCAAAATCGTGCTGATCTGCGTCGCGGACTTGCCCTGCGACAGGTTGCTCACCGCGGCCGCCTCACCCCACACCTGCACTTCGGCGATCGTCAACACCCCCGGACCGTTCTTGTAGATC
>JAJCZJ010000102.1 GCA_029262455.1 Deltaproteobacteria bacterium
ATTCGCGCGGGCCCTCGGGTAACTCGAGAATCGCATCGCGCACTTCGCTCAACACGCTTCCAGAAACCGCATCACTCTCGACTCGCTCCGATACGGCGCTCGCTGCCTCGCGCTGGATCTTGTGGTGTGCGAGCTTTGCGCCGTCGGCTAGGGCAATGTCGGTGGCGCTATTCGTCCAATACGAGCTGTCGCCCTGGCCGAGATAGTGCTCGACGACCGTGGCCCTGCTGTTACGACCGATTGCGATCAGGTTGCGCACCTGGCGATGGGTTGCGGTTCCAGCTTGCGAAGCGACGTAGACGAGGTGGATCGGTTCCGCGACGACGGTATCTGCGGGCACGTCGATCAGCGCGCCGGTCGCTAGGAAGGCCGTGTTGAGGGAAACCAGACTCGAGCGCTCGACGGCGCCGACGGCGCCGACGGTGGCGATGATCTGCTGCACCCGCTCCGGTGACTTCGCGAGCGCCTCGGCGAGTGATGCCAGGCCGAAAGAGTCGGGTCGATCGGCTTTCGGAGCAACGAAACCACCGTCGACGAAGAGCAGGACGTGCCCCGCGGGGAGGCTGACGTCGTCTTGCCCGGCCGGGCTCGCGCCGTGCCGGTGTCCAAAAGACGCCGCAGCAACATCCTTTAGGCTCGTGTACTTCCAGTCTTCCAGCTTCGTGGTTGGGAAGCCTTTCGCGGCGAAGTTTTTCCAGGCGTCTTCGCGCAGTCCTGCCGGCGCTGTGGGTAGGGCGGGGCGCGCTTCGAGGAATTCGCGCTGATACGATTCGACTGTGCTCATGTCGAGTGTGCTCATGGGTCCAGTCACGCTGTGGCGGAGCTGTCGAACTCGGCGTAGCCCTTCTCTTCGAGCTCGAGGGCCAAGCCCTTGTCGCCGGAGCGAGCGATCTTGCCGTCGACCAACACGTGGACGAAATCGGGGATGAGATAGTCGAGCAGCCGCTGATAGTGGGTCACGACCAAGACTGCGTGGTTCTCTTTGCGCAGCGCATTGACCCCTTCGGCGACGATGCGCAGTGCATCGATGTCGAGGCCCGAGTCGGTCTCGTCGAGGATCGCCAGCGTCGGCTCGAGAATTGCCATCTGTAGGATCTCGTTGCGTTTCTTCTCGCCGCCGGAGAAGCCTTGGTTGACGGCGCGATTCTGAAACTTTGGGTCCATCTCGACGAACTTCATCTTCTCTTTGATGAGCTTGAGGAAGTCCATCGCATCGACTGGATCCTGGCCGCGGTGGGTGCGGATGGCGTTGAGCGCCGTGCGCAAGAAATACGAGTTGCTGACCCCGGGGATCTCGACGGGGTATTGAAAGGCGAGAAAGACGCCTTCGCGTGCGCGCTCTTCCGGAGAGAGTCCGAGCAGGTCCTTGCCTTGGTACTTCACGCTGCCGCCGGTCACTACGTAGTCTTCTCGACCGGCTAGTACGTTGGCGAGAGTGCTCTTGCCGGAGCCGTTGGGGCCCATGATGGCGTGCACCTCGCCCTGTTGCAGCGTCAAGTTGATGCCGCGCAAGATAGGCGTGTCGTTGACCTTCGCCTGCAAGTCTTTGATTTCGAGTACGGGGGTATTTGCCATAGCGCTTGGGGTTCCGTTCGAGTTATTGGGTTGCAGAGTGAGAGCGTTGCCGAGGGGCGTTAGCCGACGCTACCTTCGAGGCTGACGCCGAGTAGCTTGGTTGCCTCGACGGCAAACTCCATCGGTAGTTCCTTGAAGACTTCCTTGCAGAAGCCGCTGACGATCAACGAAACGGCGTCTTCTGCCGACAGGCCGCGTTGCATACAGTAGAAGAGTTGGTCCTCACTGATCTTGGCGGTCGTGGCTTCGTGCTCGACTTGCGCCGAGGGGTTGCGCACTTCCATGTAGGGGAAGGTGTGAGCGCCGCACTTGTCGCCGATCAGGAGCGAATCGCACTGTGTGAAGTTACGCGCGTTGTCGGCGCCTTTCATGACTTTGACCAGTCCGCGGGAGGCGTTCTGCCCGTGTCCAGCCGAGATTCCCTTGGACAAGATGTTGCTCTTGGTGTTCTTGCCGATGTGAATCATCTTGGTGCCGGTGTCGGCCTGCTGGCGGTTGTTGGTGAGCGCCACCGAGTAGAACTCACCGACCGAGTTGTCGCCCTTGAGGATGACGCTCGGGTATTTCCAGGTAATCGCCGAACCGGTCTCGACCTGCGTCCAGGAGATCTTTGCATTCTTTTGGCAAATGCCGCGCTTGGTGACGAAGTTGTAGATGCCACCCTTGCCGTTCTTGTCGCCGGGGTACCAGTTCTGCACCGTCGAGTACTTGATCTCGGCATTGTCAAGAGCGACCAACTCGACGACGGCGGCGTGCAATTGGTTCTCGTCGCGCATCGGCGCCGTGCAACCTTCGAGGTAGCTGACGTGCGCGCCTTCTTCGGCGACGATCAGCGTGCGCTCGAACTGTCCGGTGTTGGCTGCGTTAATGCGGAAGTACGTCGATAGCTCCATGGGCGAACGCACGCCCTTGGGGATGAAGCAGAACGAGCCGTCACTGAAGACGGCGGAGTTGAGCGCGGCGAAGTAGTTGTCGCCGACGGGCACGACCGAGCCGAGGTACTTCTGGATGAGATCGGGATGCTCGCGTACCGCTTCCGAGAACGAACCGAAGATGATGCCGACCTCGGCCAGCTTGTCTTTGAACGTTGTGGCAACGGAGACGCTGTCGAAGACGGCATCGACGGCGACACCGGCGAGGCGTTCGCGTTCGTGCAGCGGAATGCCGAGCTTGTCGTACGTGGCGAGCAGCTCCGGATCGACTTCGTCCAGACTCTTTGGCATGTCGTCTTTCGACTTCGGAGCCGAGTAGTAGACGATGTCCTGGTAGTTGATGGGCGGGTAGTGGACGTTGTGCCACTTCGGCTCTTCCATCGTCTGCCAGTGGCGGAATGCCTTTAGCCGCCACTCGAGCATGAACTCCGGCTCGTCCTTTTTGGCCGAGATGATGCGGATGACATCTTCGTTGAGGCCGGCTGGGATTTCGTCGGTGTCGATATCAGTGACGAAGCCGTGCTCGTACTCGCGGTCGATGAGTTCTTCGATCTTGCTGGCGCTTTCAGACATTGCGTCGATTCCTTTATGAAATCACCGGCAGGTTCTGCCGTTCGGATGAAGACTTGGTTGCCGACACCATGAAGTTGGGGCCGGGAGGGGTGGCCATTTCGGCGAGCGAAACGCCGTCCAGCGCCTCGCTGATGGCGCGGTTGATACGGGTCCAGTGCCCGCGAACCGGACAAAGGGACTCGTGCTCGCAATCGGGATCCGTGCTCGTCACGCTACAAGCGGTCAGAGCGATTGGTCCCTCGAGGACGGTGATGATCTCGGCAACCGAAATGTCCTCGGGCGCCCGTGCCAGGACATATCCGCCCTTGGCGCCGCGCTGCGACTCCAGCAGGCCGTCACGAGCCAGCTCGCGCAGCAGCTTACTGACGGTAGGAGCGGGCAAATGCGCCGCCTCAGCCACCTCAGCCGCGTTGTGAGCCCGGTCCCGATTCGATGCCATATAGCTCATCAAAACGATCCCATAGTCGGTCAGCCGCCCGATTTTGATCATAGGAAACCTATATTTTTTAGCGAGTTAGAAATCAAGACCGATATGGTCTTCTTTCGAAATTAGCAGAGGCGAACGGGAAAGCAACCCAGCCGCGCCGTTCCGGCGAGTCCCAAGGCTGCGCCGTCCCAAGGCTTCGCCGTCCCAAGGCTGCGCCGTCCTAGGGCTTCGCCGTCCCAAGGCTGCGCCTGTCCCAAGGCTGCGCCGTCCCAAGGCTGCGCCGTCCCAAGGCTGCGCCGTCCCAAGGCTGCGCCGTCCCAAGGCTGCGCCGTCCCAAGGCTTCGCCTGTGCCAAGGCTTTGCCGTCCCAAGGGCTGCGCCTGTCTCCAGGGGTGGTCGGGTCTGATCACGGCTCGACATCGGGGCGTATTGGCGTCGTGGAGTTGCTCGTGGCAGAGTTTGCGAGGTGACCGGTCGCCGAATCGCAATCGTTGGTGAGACCTCGAATATCGAGGTCATCGCCGCCACTGGGCGTGGGATTCGGGAGTTGAGCCGCCTGCGAAAGCAGTACGGGTCTGGACGACTGGCGAAAACTCAAGGGAGTCGCTAGCGTCAAAAGTGTAAGGCGGTGGCCTTCGGCAAGCTGAGGTTCACTGGTACGAGGCCCACGGTGTTGGCCGCAAGGAGCTTAAACGCAAACGGTACCTTCGGAGTGATTAGAGAATGGCGCGATCCCCACGGAAAAGATTCGCCGTCTGCGTCGACAACGCTGACTATCTGGCTTCGCTTGAGCTTCACAAGCTCTACCAAATACTGTCGGACCCGACTGTTGAGGCAGAGGGGGAGCTTCGGATCGTTGACGAGAGCGGCGAGGACTATCTGTATGAGGCGGATCGCTTTCTCGAGGTAGAGTTTCCTCCTCGAACGGACCGTGCGCTCAAGCGATCCTTCGAACGCGTCGGCGAGGCGCGCGAATAGGGTCCGCTGCTGGGTGGCAACATCGCTCTGTGTTGGCAGGTCCGATGAAGATTCGACACCCAGATTCGTGTAAGTTTACGGCGCGAGTCGTGGTGATATTTGCTTTGCAATCAGTATCGTACTTGTCCGCCGGAGATCGCGCGGAAATTCGATCCCGATCTGCAGGCGCTGCTCGGCTACACGATGGCGAGTTACGGCCTAGGCTACTTTGCGTCGGTGGAGTTCATTCCAGGAGTGCCCGATACGTTACCGCCGGAGTTTGCCGTTGTTGACAGCACCGATCCGGCTGATGCCGACATCGGGAAAGCGAAGATGTTCTAGGTCCTGAAAGTCGGTTGCTTATTTGACGGAAGCGAAGCGTTGGGCGACTGATCGAACGAACGGAGGATCGACCGATGGAAATGCGCGACGCCAACCAACTTCTCAGCGCCGGCCACCTAGATTTCGAGGCGGGCTATTCGCGCCTGCCCGATGGCCGGCTTCACGTTGCCGCGTGGACCGGCATGCCCGGCTGCACCGGGAAGATGGTCGAGTGGTGGTTTGGATACTTGGAGACGACTGAGCAGTACAAGCGGTGGCACCCGAAGGATCATGTTTGGTGTGAGTGGATTGGCGAACGCGGCACCGGCGGCTTCATTGGCGGAACACACCACGTCCACGAGTATGTCGGCGGCGAGATGCAGAAGCTGAAGATCCACTTCCACGAACCGTCTGAGTATCTCGACGTTTCTCGATTCGCGGAGGCGGGGGTGTCCGCGGCGGTGTGTGGTCGCGTCGGTTTGCTGGATGCACCGGTTTGGGCTGGGCACCTCATTCATCTGTGTCGCGATACGGACTATGGCTGTGAGATGCGCAGCCGCTTCTGGTTGGGCGACTTCGATCCACCCGAAATGGCTCCCGACCCAGAGACGCGCATGCAGATCTTCCCTGATCGTGTCGGCCAAGGCCTGGTCAAGCATTGCAAGGAGGAGATGACGTACCTCGCCGGCTTCCTGCCAGAGCTGTATGCGACCGAGGCGGTGAGTAGCGGGAGGAAATAGAATGTCTGAGCACGGTGGCGGCGCAATCGACTTGGCGACTTCGACGATTGGCATCGATGGAGACGGGAAAGCTTCTCTATTGCAGAAACGCGCTGGGCCTCCGCAAAGAATCGAAGGGCTCACGGTCGGCGCTCCGGCAATGTCGCAAGCGCCGCCTCATGGTGGCGAAATGCATCCGGACGGCGATGAAGTCCTGTTCCTGATTTCGGGGCGTATCACCGTCGTTCTCGAAGACGATGACCCGCCGACCCGCGTCGATCTAGGTAGTGGCCAAGCTGTCGTTGTGCCGCGCGGGATTTGGCATCGGATTGAACTCCGCGAGCCGAGCCAATTGTTGCACATTACGCCGGGTCCGGGGGGACAACACCGACCACTGCAGGAACAATGACTGCGCAGGGGAGTTCTGAATGACCTCCGCGCATGGCTGCTACACCGCGGTGGTCAGATGATCCCCCGCCACCCGTTTGATCGTTTGAGCACGCGGGCGACGGTGATCGCTGCGACCCTTCTCGGCGTATCTGTCGTTCTTCTGACCTTGATCATTCTCGCATTCGTTTCAGCCAGCGACCAGGCGCATATTGCCGCCCTAGTTGGAGCAAGTTCTGCCGACGCTGTTGCGGCCCTGCTCGCGGATTGGACGCCTCGGACGCTCGAGTCATTCTCGTTCTTGGTCGGCTTCGACTATCTCTACGACATTGTTCACAACAACGCGGTCGCGTTGTTTGTCATTTGGGGTGGCAGGCGGGTGGGGACGGAGTTGGGTCGCAGTCTGGGCTCGTTGACTGCGTGGACGATGTGGCTCGACACGGCCCTCAACCTTTTCGAGAATGTGGCCTTTTTGTACGCGATTCGGTCGCCCAACCCGTGGCCGCTGTTGGCCGTTGCGAGTACGGTCTTCACCTTTCGCTCGCTTACCCTTGGGGTCGGGGTTGTGGTCGGCGTCGCTCTCCACGGCTGGGCGACTTGGAACAACCGGCGGGCGAAGTAGCTTGTGGACCTTTGATCGATTGGCCAGTGATGGCCCGGGTGTTCTGCGTTACCGGGTGAGTACTGCCGCGCGTCGGGCGACTCGTCGAGAAGTGATGGATGCGCTAGCGTAGATCGCCGCTGCCGCCCTCGATCAACGAGCGCAGCGGAAGCCGGTGTCTCCGTTTCTGCGTCCGTTCTGTGCGTATGCCTTGTCCGAGACGCGCAGTGAGTGCGGAAAATAGCTCCAGCTGCCGCCGCGCATTTCTTTTCGGTTCTCGTCTCCGTCGGTTACGAACTCCCAGATGTTCCCAGCCATGTCTTTGGCTCCAACGGGAGAGTCGCCGGCTGGGAAGGAACCGACCGGCGCGGTCGAGATGTAGCCGTCGTTATACTCCTTGAGGCCCCAGCCTCCTGGCTTGTTGTTTAGCAGCGTGATGTCGGAGAGGTTTGCCTGCGGGGAGGGGGTTACGTCTTCGTTGCCCCACGGATACCGTCGACCGTCGGTGCCGCGTGCGGCGCGTTCCCACTCCGCCGCGCTTGGCAAGCGTTTTTCCGCCCACTTGCAGTACGTCTCGGCCATCTCGAAGCTGATACAGTTGATGGGGTGCTGACCGCGACCTTTGACCTGCCAGTTGCAGGTCCACACCAATTCGGGCTGGTCTTCGGTCCCGGTGCTAGGCATCAGCAAGCCTTGCGCAGTGCAGGCGCCTGCGACGACGCAGGCCGCGTATTGTGCGACAGTCACTTCGGTTACATCGATCTCGAAGGCGGCGATCTCGACCTTGCCGCCGGGCATTTCGTCCTTTTCGCACTCTTTGTCGACGGCTTCGTTGCAGCCAATGTGTGCGGCACCGCTGGGAACAGTGATCATGTCGGAACCGGGACCGCTCGCCGCCGTTGTCGAGCTCGCGACGAGTGAGCTGAGAACAAAAAGTAGGCCTGTGAGTGAAGGCAGGGTGTGACGAATCATTGCGTGGGCTTCCTCCATGGCTGAGACCGCTCGTGGCGAGGGGCTCCAGAGGGTGATTAGTTGGTTTCCGGATCATTCTCCAGCTCGACCCGGGATGGGCGTTCGATTCTTTGTCCCCTGAGAGTGTAGTCTGCTTGTGATGTAGCGCGCGGCCCGCTGAGGGGCTGACTTTGCTGGACAGGGAGATTCATGATCCTTCTCGCCAAGATCCTACTTACGATCGCTGCGGTTCAATACGGTGTAATTCCGCTGGTTGTGGACTTAACCGAAAGCCATGTGTTTCACGTCGACTGGCCACCGCATGCGCGGTTTCACATGGTGTGGCTGCTAGGCGTTGGTTCGTCGATGGCGGCGTATGTCGTTGCTGCCGTTTGGCTTTGGGGCGGACGGGACCTCGTCGTTCTCCGATCGGTATCGATCAACGGCTGTCTGGTGCTACTGGGGTTTTTCGCCGCGACTCTGTCGATGGGCCTGTATGGAGGGTCTTTGTCCGATTTGAGGGATCCGATTGTGATTGCTGGGCTCGACGGGAACCTTGCGTCGTTTTCCGTAGCAGCGGTCAATCAGGGCATCGGTACAGCGATTGTCTGGCTCAGTGACGATGAAACTCCGGCTGTCGCTCTCGGAGCCGCGGAATGATCGACATGCTCGCGTTGGTGGCGACCTTGTGTGCCGGGATTTTTTCCGGCGCGGCGATCTACATTTCGGTAGCGCAACACCCAGCTACCCTGGAGGCCGGGGCGTCGGCTGGCGGTCGATTTTTCCCACCGATGTACCGTCGTGCCGCGCCGATGCAGGTTCTTCTGGCGGTTGTCGGTACCGTCTGCGGATTGTTGGTTTGGAAGGCGCGCGGTGAAGTGCTTTGGTTGGTGGGCGCGGTGTGTTTGGTGTCGGTAATTCCCATTACGTTGGTGGTCATCAAGCCGGTCAACGACAAGCTGCTCGATCCGAGTCTGGATCTCGAGGATCCCGGGACCGAGGTGCTCCTCCGGGCCTGGGGACCTAGGCACGCGCTTAGGAGTGTGGTGAGCGGCGCCGCTTTCCTGGTGTACCTCGTGGCGTTGGGCGGCGCGGGGTAGTCGCTCGTTCGGATGCTATGCGCGGGCCGCGCTTTGGTTTTGCGAGCCGTCCTTGTTGCCGATTGAAGCGGCGACGTGGTGGCAGGCTTTCAATAGCGCTGGAACGAACAAATTGGCTGCGCTGACGCAAGCGACGTGGTCGGCTTCAATTTCGAAGGTTGCGGCGCCGGGGATTGATTTCGCGAGAGAGTATTGTCGGCGCGGAGGGACCAGTTCATCGTTCGTGCAGATGACGACGGAAGTGGGCACGTTGATTCTCGAAGCCCATGCGTTTGACGAGAAACGCATGACCGCTCTCGATGCTTGCACCACAGATGCTGGATCGCTTGCAGAGAGCTCCGCGCGAACGCGATCGCGGCGTGCTCCTTTTGGGACTCCTCGCACCATGCCGTCAATGATTTGATTGCGGATCATTCCGGGCACCATGCGCGCTGAAAAAATCAGGCCGGGGTAGAAGGTGTTGGCGATCGGAAGTAGCGACGACTGGAGGAAGTGTTTGGCGGTAGCGCACAGCACCAGGCCGCTAACGCGGTCGGGATCGCGGTACCAGCAGAGCTTCGCAATGGGGCCACCCATTGAGTAGCCGACGGGGATGAACGATTCGATGCCAAGGACTTCGACCATGGCGAGAACGTCGTCGGCACAGTCGGCGAGTCGAAAGTTCGGCGTGCGCATGCCGCGGCCGTGTCCGCGATGGTCGACGATGATGAGATTGTAGTGCTCGGCGAGAGCCGGGACGGCTGTGAACCAGTTCAATCTTCCGGTGGCTGCGAGGCCGTGAAGCAAGACCAGCACGGGTGCCCCGATCGGGCCCGCGACTTCTCTGACGAGCATTGTTCCTCGTCCTGGTAGGTCTACCTCGCGGTCTACCCATGTTGGGGGCTTTGCCGCGTCGCGTCTCACTGACGTCATCTTTTCGATTGTGGGTGTCAAATTGGGGAGTTACAAGGGGGGATTCGCAGGCGGGGCACATCATGGGATCTGAGGTCGAAGTCGCTGTGCGTCGAGAAATCGAAGCATTGCACGAGTTTTTTGTAGCTTGGTTCTCCGGGGCGCTGGCTGTCGATGCGTTCGAGGCTGGATTCTTGTCGCGATTCGACGCGGACTTTTTGCTCATCCCTCCGGCTGGGAATCTCCTTTCCCTCGACCAGCTGGCAGCTGGAGTCCGGAGGGCGCACGCGACGAACAGGGAGTTTCGCATCGCGATTCGAAACGTCAAAGTGCGGCGGACCTTTGATGGTCACGTGTTGGCGACGTATGAGGAGTGGCAGCGCAATGCGCTTGCGTCGTGGCCTTCGGACAATGGCCGGACGGCGACGGTGTTCTTCGAAGTTGGCGACTCGCTGCGCTGGTTGCACATCCATGAGACGTGGCTTCCTGCGGAGACGATGCAGGCGGGGCCTTACGATTTTTAGGACAAATCACAGATGGACGCTGATCAACGCAGATCCTAGCTTTGTGGTCAGGCAACTCTGCGGTTTGGCAGATGGGAGCGACAGTGAGTGACCTTGCCAAGGTGCGGCTGATGATGTTGGCGCCCGTTGTCATGGCGTTTCCGGTTGGTAGCGTCGCTGTCTTCGGTCTCGGTGCTGACCGAGTTGCGACTGCCGATTTGATTGCGTGGATCTATTCGATCGGGCTGTTCGCTGCGTTCTCGACTTCGTTCTGGCCGCTGCCAGGGCTACGTGAATGGACGCGTGCTGAGAGGATTCAGTCGGCGGTTTTTATCTTCGTGATCGTCTCGTATGTCACTCATCTGTCGTGGGAGCTGGGTTGGCTGGTTCTGCACGAACAAATCGCGGAGTCGCGCGATTCCGCCTGGGCATACACTTGGTGGGCCTATATCGACGGTGGCGATGCTCGCTATGCCAATGCTCCAGTCGAGCTGCTCACGATCGAGGTGCTGTCGGTCTTGAATGGACTAGTCGGCGTGACGGCGCTGACACTTTGGTGGCGTTCTCCCGGCGGCGATCGACGTGCTGTTTTGCTGATGATGGCGACGGCGGTCGTGCATCTCTATTCGACCTCCTACTACTATCTGACAGAGATCCTTGCTGGTCTGCCAAACGTCGACACGACGAGTTTCACGGACAGTTGGATTAAGTTCGGGTTGGCCAACGCGCCCTGGCTGACGATGCCGTGGCTGGTGCTGTGGTGGGGGTGGCGTTTGATTTCCGGAGGGAACCGCAGGTGAACGCTGGTGCCGCGCTCGAAAAAAAGGCCACAGGTGAACGCTGATGAACACGGAATTTTGTTGCCAATGAAATCTTCGCGCGCCGCTCAGAAACGTGCTGTTTGTTGCACGGATTCGAAAAAAATCTGGAGGGCGAGGCTCCGCCCGAGCCGCGTAGCGGGTCTGGTTGTCTCGGATTGTCTCTGCACCTTTTCGGTCTTGCTCCCGTATGCGCAACGAAGTGTGACCCCGCGCTGGCCCGTCGCTAGTACTCTACCAGCCGTCAGGTAGAGCGATTTCTGTGTCGCCGATCTTCATCGGCCACGCTTCGACGACGAATCCGACGTTGCCGACCGCGATGTACATGCTCTCAGCTTCGATGGAGAGTGCTCTGCGTTGTCCGGGCTCGAGCCGCAATCCGTGCCGCTGCAGGCGCTCGGTGCCGAGGACGCGCGCGTCGGCGCTGGCCCGGTCGAGGAATCGGATGCGGTAGTGCACGCCTTGGACCTCTTCGGAGTACATGTTTTGGATCTTGCCGCGAATCTTTAGAACCTGCCCGGCGGAGGAAATACTTCCGTTGGTCACGCGTAGCCGCGAGAAGATGGTTTTGCCATCGAGCGAGGCGACGCCGACTCCGGGCAGTGCCATGTAGGCTAGCAGGAGTTCCGGACCGAGCTCTGTGCGATCGGTGAACGAGAGTACGGACTGATCTTCGAGCGCCCGTTCGGCTTCCTTCAGGGGTCGTGCTCGGATGCTGACGAACGATACCGGTCCCGGCAGTGAATCGGGGACGAATTCTCGCACGACGACGGACGCCTTTGCACCGCTCGCGATCTCTCCGGGAATGGTCTGATTGTTGATCGGGCCTCGGACGTAGGATCGGTCCCTTTGCGTCCAGGAGATTGTCTCGACGATGACGCCGGCTACCGCTTCGGCGTGGGTGTTCTTGAGGTCGAGGTCGAGGACGATCACCTCCTCGCCAGGCTCGGCCTTTTGTACGAGGGCCTCGATGGTAGCCCCCGCGGTTTCGCGTGAGTCTCCGCTCGATTGCTTGTTCACCTCGTCGATGTATGCGCGGATCTCATCTCTACTCGAGCCGCTGTTTGCGGCGCAGCCCGAGACAACGATCGTAGCGACGATAGCGGCGGTAGCTCGATAGCCCATGCTTAGCACTGCTAGTCCGTGCCCTTGGCGGATTGCAAGCCGTTGGACGTCGATGGGGAGACCTGCTTATCGATTCTCTTCCCGAGGGCTTGTGGGATGTGCAAAGTCGACTCGGGTAGTTGATTCATCGTCAGACTCGGGAAGGTTGGGTGGTGCGAATGAGAGAAGTGAAGTCACAGAATCCGTCTGAAGTGGCGGATGGATTGCCGTCGATGGAGTTTCGCCAGCTCGCGGCTTTTGATGCTGGGCACATGGGAGTTTTCTGGTCCGAGGCGGGTGGGCCTTCGCCTTGGGAGATGCACCCAGACTGCGACGAAATGCTGCAGGTCTTGGAAGGCGAGATCGAGGTTGAGGTACTACCGCCCGAGGGTGGCGTCGGGGGAAAGGCTCGCGTCGAAGCCGGGTCGTTCTTGGTTGTTCCGCGCGGATGCTGGCATCGCCAGACAATACTGAAGCGAACGAAAGAAATGTATCTCACGCCGGGGCGAAGTTTGCATTCGACGGAGAACGACCCGCGGGTGATTGCGTAGGCGCCGGTGATGCGAGAAGTCGAGTTTTGGTTTGAGTTCGGCAGTACCTACTCCTACCCGGCGGCGATGCGGGTCGAAGCCTGCGCCGCGGAGCGGGGTGTGACGGTGCTGTGGCGCGCTTTCTTGCTGGGGCCGATCTTTCAGAAGCAGGGGTGGGACGATTCGCCGTTCAATCTCTACGCCGCCAAAGGTCGCTATATGTGGAGGGATCTCGAGCGGGTCTGCGCTGCGCAAGGAATCGGCTTGCGTCGTCCGTCGGTGTTTCCGCGCAACGGTCTATTGGCGGCCCGGGTTGCGTCCCGCTTTGCCGCGGAGGACTGGTTGCCCGATTTCGTCCGATCAATCTATCGAGCGAACTTTTCTGAAGATCTGGATATCTCGAGTTCCGAGATTGTCGGCTCGTGTCTCGCGAAGATCGGCCAGGACGCCGGTGCGGTCCTGAGCGAGGCGGCGTCGCCGAATTCGAAAGACTTGCTCCGCGCTCAGACCGCCCGGGCCGTGGATGCGGGGATCTTTGGTGCGCCCTCGCTTCTCGTAGGGGCCGAGCTGTTTTGGGGCAACGATCGACTTGACGACGCACTTGCTTGGGCCGCCCGGAGTCCGTGAGAGCGTGGGCGAGCAAAGCATCTGCGTCTCCGTGTGAATTGGCATCTCGCATGATTGCACCGAATTTGCGATTCGTCGGAAAGGAAAGTGTGTCAGACTTGTCACTGGTGAGTGGCGGGTGATGACCAAGTTGAGGGAGGTGTTCGCCGCGGCTGAAGCGGCGCGTGCTGAGGCGAAGCGGGAACGGGTGCAGGTCCCGCGTGCTGTCCCTATTTTGGTCCTTCTTGGGCTGGTGTTGGTTGTTGTGACCTCTCAGCCCGGTGGCCGGACGGCTCTGGAGTGGCAGTCCGAGCCGTGGATGCAGGCCGATGAGAATCAACCCGAAGCGGACCGCATTTTGGCGATTACGGACTTGCCACCGTTGGGCGAGGGATTGAAGGCGGAGGACTTTGCCGTGGCTGTGGAGAAGAGTCGTGCGGCGGGGTGCAAGGGTGCCGTACTGACGTATTCCTGGCCTTCTTTGGAGCCCCGCGAGGGTAGCTTTACCTTGCGTGATCTCGGCGAGGGGGTTGCCCTCAATCGAGGTCGCGTTTTATTTCTCGGGATTCAGGTGTTGAACACGACCGTGAAGGAAGTGCCCACCGATCTCCAGGCGAAGTCGCTGGACGATCCCGAAGTGTTGCGTCGTTTTCGAAAGTTTCTCGACGGACTCGCGCCTCTCCTGCGCAATCGAATTCGTTACCTTTCGATTGGAAACGAAAGCGATATCTATCTCTCGGCGAACCCGGACGAGTTGCCGGCTTTTGTCGTATTCTTCGAGTCGGCACGGCAGCACGCCAAGTCGATCGCACCTCATCTCGTCGTCGGGACGACCCTCTCTGCCGAGGGCGCGACTCGTTCGCGTTTTCATGAGTTGTTGGCGGCGGCGGATGCCCATTTTCTGACCTACTACCACGGCAAGAGCGAAGTGGCGGATGGTTTTCAAGACAGTGCTACGACGCGGGATGCGCTGTTGGCGATGGCCGCAAACTTAGACGACCGGCCGATCGTGTTTCAGGAGCTCGGATATCCCGCCAGCGACGAGATTAGTTCCGAGCAAAAGCAAGCAGCGTTCGTGACCGGAGTCTTCGATGCCTGGGACGAACTCGGTGCGCGCGTTCCCTTCGTCAACTACTTCATGATGTACGACTTCCCCGATGAGATGGCCCGACAGCAAATGAGTTACTACGGCGTTGATGACGAGGAGGTCGGATTCCTGAGCTTCGTGACATCCCTCGGGTTGCACAGGGTTGACCGAACTCCTCGGGCGGGCTGGGATGTGTTCATGAAAAGAGGGCAGCGCTTGGCGGCGAAGCGCTGAGGGGCGCGGCGATTGGCGTGGGGCAAGGCGAGCGCGCTGGGTCGCCGTCGAGGCTGATATGATGTCTTTGGTGATCGAAGAACGCGGGTGGCATAGTTGAACCGGATGGACGGCGCGCCGATCGTTAAGCAGTCTCGGGTGTTGCATCGGGTCGCCGTGAACGGTGCGTTGAGCTTCGCGTTGCTATGGTTTGTGCGTGGCGAACTCGCGTCGCTTCTCGCGGCGGTTGCCTACGGTGTCGTGGCAGGGGCTCTCTTTGGTGGGGTGTACTGGTGGCAGTTGCGGCGAAAGATCGCCCGCCGCGACCGAAGGTTTGAACGCAACAAGATCTTCGTCACCTACGTCTCGATTTGGGAGATCGCGTTGACGGCGGTTGCGTACGGTCACTACTTGGCCGCGGCGATCGCCGGCATGCTCATCGTCTTCTTCTTGGTTGACCACTTCTCTGCTCATTGGTGGACGGTGTTCGTTGGCAGTGGTGGGCTGACCACTGCGATCGTGCTCGGCGTAGAGGTATGGCTGGAGGAACGGAAGACGGGGCCTCTTTACTATCAGTATTCGAGTCGGCATTGGCAGGGCGCGGAAGGGATGCTTTATCAAGTTGGCGAGGTTGTTCGGCCGCTAGAACCGCTTGGTATGGTTCGCGTTCGTGGTGAGCTTTGGCGCGCCGTGTCAGCCTCCGGTGACCATGTGAGTGTCGGGGAACGAGTCGAGGTTCTGTCGATTGATGGTCTTACGCTGACCGTTGATCCCGTTGTGCCGGGTGCACCTGAAGAGTGAAGGCAGTCGTTGCGCCGATCGTCTTTAGAGTCGCTCGGGATCAACCCGTTTGGACAGGACCGCTCGACGATCTGTATTTTTCGATGACGGTCAATCGGCACTCCGCTGCGACGCCCGACGGCAGCGTTCGCGCGTCGTTGTCCACGAGAATTTCGGGCGTCGACAACTGGATCGGCACGTGCGGCCACTGAGCTGGGGCGATGTGCTGGCGGCGGATCCGGGTCGAAAACCATCCGACTCGGCGGCGCGAGTGTTGCCCCTCGCGGCCTGCTGGTCCTGATGTTCCACGGCAATGGCGGGCCGGGGGATATGGCCCCGGCCCGCATTTTCGCTCTGCGTCTTGCGCGCGAACGGCCATGCCGCTCCGCTTTGTTGCGTGCACGAACGACTTCTTCGGAACCAAAACGATTGCGCCTTAGGCTTCGTGTAGGAGTTCGGCGTTGACGACGTATCGGAGTGGTCCGCCGGGAACCAGCGCGTCGAATGGGTAGCAGGTGAGTAATGTCAGGGTGGTGTCGCCGGACTCGTCTAGTACGTGAATATCGTGATCGTAGACGATGTGGCGGGCGGTAACCCGAAAGCGCTGCACCTTACCGTCGGGTGTTTCGAGGCGAATGACCTCACCCGGCAGCACGTAGCGCAAGAAACTAAAGTGTGTGTCCCGATGACCGCTGAAGACGCAGTTGCCCGGTCCTCCGGGTTGTGCCGTGCCGTTGAGATGCCCCGGAGCGAAGGCGAGGGTGCTTCCCGTGGCTCCCGACAGCACGATCAGGTCGACGTCGTGTTCGTCGATGCTGAGACGGGCAACCGGCCAAGTGTCGGCCCAAGGCCAAGGCTTCACTCCCTGATGACCGGCCGCTGTTTGCTGCCAAGCTCGGTTGAGCATGACCTGCGCCACCTCGGCTTTGATCGGAATCCACGCGCCGTGGACTGCGAAGCCGATTCCGACTCCGATGGCACTCAATGCGATCCATTGTTGGATCCGAACGAATCTTGGCTTTCTCATGAGTACCTCCTCTGGTCATTGGCGATCTTGTGGCGAACCTGTGTGATGGGGCGGCGGCGCGTCAGCAAGCCGGCTGCGAGCAGCATCATCCCTATGGCGGCGTGGAGCGCTGCTGGTGTTGCGGTGTTCGGAAGCAAGCCGGCTGGGCGGTTGAGCGGAAGCAATTTGTGCTGTGCCTCGCCGGCGGGAGCCGTAGCAGAAACATCGACCGCGACGAGGCTGGTGTAGCGCGACACCAGATTGTGATCGATGGCGAGGGCGGTGACCTCCTCCTTGATTCGGTCGGGCTGCGCGCCGAGCGCCAAGTCATCCATTAAGGCCTCGATCTTCTGACGTGCCCAAAGCCTCCCGATGCCCCGATCTCGAGAGTGAGCCGTGCCGTCGTCGAGAGTTTCGATTGCGTGCCAATCCTCGTCTGCTCGGGCTGCGCTGATCTCGATCTCGTCGGGTACATAGGCGAGACGGGCAGTTACGATGAGTGGTTCTCCGGCGTAGAGGTCGGGAATCGTCGCCGGCCAGACCTCTGGAATCGCAAGATCGTGCCACCTGATCTCGATGTCCGTGAGGGCGGCACTGTCGAGCTTCTCGAAGAGCTCTTCCATACGAACGGAAATCTCTTCCGGGGTGCCGATGTACGTGTAGGAGCCGCGCCCGAAATGCGCAGCCTTGCGCATGAAGTGAGCGTTAGGGGCGGCCCCGATTCCGACCGTGAACAGGCGGGTGTCGCCGAGGTGCTCGTCGACCTGGCGGAACAGCTCGGCCTCGTTGCCGACCGCGCCATCGGTGATGAAGACGACCTGTCGCAGGTCGGCTGAGACGGGCGACGGCGTCAGCGCCATCTCGAGGGCGTCTCGAATATTGGTGCCGCCGTCTGCGGTCAAACCGTCGACGAAGTCACGCGCGTCCTGGATGCTGTCTGCGTTCGCCGCTACGCTCGCGCCGAACAGGGAACGAGCCTCGGAGTCGAAATCGATCACGTCGAACCAATCTCCCGGGCGCAGTTCGTCGAGCGCCATGAGTAGGGCG
Organism: Deltaproteobacteria bacterium; assembly: GCA_029262455.1. GTDB lineage: Bacteria > Desulfobacterota > Binatia > HRBIN30 > CADEER01 > CADEER01. Next base: position 17,128 of record JAJCZJ010000102.1, read on the forward strand.
AGCTTGGCTTGGTGGATCGACGGACCTCCCATCGAACCGGAGGTGTCGATCACGAAGATTGCCTCGCGTGAGAAGTGATCGGACGGTTGCTGATCTGCGCCCGGAAGGATCATCAGCAGTGCGTAGGTGTCACCGTCGATTTCTTCGTGGAAGACCGTGGATGCCGGTTCGTGGCCTATCTCCGGGCGCCAGACGAGCGTGAAGTCACGATCGGCGAAGCCCTGATCGCGCAGGGTTGCGAAGTGCTTGTTGGGAACGATCTCGGCAGTTTCGATGTGATGGCTCGGGCTGTACAGGGAGCGAAGCTCAAAGCCGGAGTCGATAGTGACCTCGATGTATATGGGATTGATTGGGTGAATCGCGCGTTGTGCGGCGTTCGCCAGCTCCATGGCGGGATCGTCAGCTGGCCCGCTCTCGCCGGAGTCTTCGTCTGACGCGGCGCCCGGCAGGAATCGCGGCGCGACCACGGTTGGAAAGCGCAGTCGGAATTCGCCTGCGTCGTAGCGCACTAGATGCTGCAGCTCGATCTCGATCTCGATTTCCTCTTGCGGGCCGATGTTGGCGATGCTGGTGCGAAATACGTTTGGCCGATCTTGTTCGACGAGGGAGGCTTTGACGCCGGAGTCACGTGCCCGGACGTATGTCTGCCGCGCCTTTTCGCGCTCTTCGATACGGCCCTCGATGACGCGTGGGCCGATGTACATCAGGAGATGATCGACGGCGGCACCGTCTGGCAGGGGGAAGATGTACGTCCCCTCCACCCAGGAGTCGCTCGGATTGTAAAAGCGTTGCGTGACACGAGTCCGGGCGATGATTCCGGTGACCGCAATCTCGATATCTGTGACCAGGACCGGTGCCTCGATGCACTCTTGGCCATGGTCGATGAGCAAACCGCCGCGCTCGGAAGAGCATTGGGCGGTGCTGGGAGTCGCGCGCACGGCGATGGCTGTTACGATTATCGCTGCTGCCGTGACCAGGGGGCGACGGGTGAATTTTGCTGGGCCGATGTTGTTCAAAGTTTTCTCCTCTCCATTGGCGTAAGAGGAAATACGTTCGGGATAGTGCGATCGAAGGGCGTTGGTGAGGAGATTCCGAGGACAGATGTGGCGAAATTGTGGCAGATGCGGCGATTTTGGCTGGTTCGTTGTACAATCCCGGCCATGAGTGAGAGCCGGATCGCCCTGGTCGATGATGAGGACAGCATCCGCGAGACCGTGGGCCTTGCGCTGCGACAAGCAGGGTACCGCGTTGTCGCATACTCGGACGGCGCCGCCGCTTGGGAGCGGTTGGCCACTGACATGCCGGATTTGGTGATCGCTGACATTCTGATGCCGCGCATGGACGGGCTGGAGCTGTGCCGTCGCATCCGTTCGGTGTCGGAAGAGATTCCAGTCATATTCCTGACCTCGCGCGACGATGAGTTTGACCGCGTGTTGGGGCTGGAACTCGGCGCAGATGACTATCTCTGTAAGCCCTTTTCTTTGCGCGAGTTGCTCGCACGCGTGAAAGTGCTGTTGCGCCGGCTTGCCCTGTTGCGCCAGCGCGGTGCGGCTGAGCCGGAGGAGTTACTCGAGCTAGAGAACCTGCGACTCGACTTGCGGCGCTATCAGGCCAGCTGGCGTGGCCAGCCGCTGGTCCTGACCGTGACGGAATTTCTCCTGTTGCGCGCGTTGGTGCGCTATCCTGGCCACGTCAAATCGCGCGCCCAGCTGATGGAAGAGGCGTACCCGAACGACGCGTACGTCAGTGAGCGCACTATCGACAGTCACATCAAGCGCGTACGTCGCAAGTTCGCCGAAGCGGATGCAGAATTTTCTTTGATCGAGACCGTTCACGGGCTGGGCTATCGATACAGCGAAGGCTGATGCGATTGATTGAACAAACCCGCCGACTACTTGCCCGGATTTGGATTCGGTTGTTGGCCTTCAACGTGTTGCTGGTATTCCTGCCAGCCGCCGGATTGCTCTATCTGAATACCTACGAGCGACAGCTGTTGGCGGCGCAGGAACGGGAAATGGTCCAGCAGGGACGATTGTTCGCGGCGGCGCTCGCCGCCACCGAAACGATTGACGCTTGGTATAGCGAGCGGGTTCTCTTGCGGTTGCACAACCGAAGTCAGGCGCGGATGCGCGTGATCGGGGAAGATGGAGCGCTGATTGCGGACTCCAGCCATCTCGGTCCAAAGCGCGAGCCTGGTGAGGTTGTTACGAAGTCGGCTCCCTCGGAGCCGCGAGCCAGCTTGTTGTATCGCCTTGGGGCGTTGCCGTTCCGGCTCTATCGCGGGGTGTTCGAGAGGTCGGAGGGCTACGAGTCTGGTGACTTCTACGCCGACAACGAGTTTGTCCAAGGGGCTGAGGTGCGGGCGGCCCTCGCCGGGCGCTACGGGGCGGCGACCAGGATCACTCCGGGCAGGCAATCGGTCACCCTGTACACAGCGATTCCGATTCGTTGGGCTGGTGAGGTGCTAGGCGTGGTTCTCGTGTCGCAATCTACAAGGGGGATTCTCGCCATGCTCGATGCTGTTCGTCTGGACATCTTTCGTGTCGTCCTGGCGTCGATCGCGGTCGCGGCACTCTTGTCGCTCTACCTGGCGGCGACCTTCGCGCGTCCCCTCAGTCGGCTGCGTGGCGAAGCCCTGCAAATTGTCGACGAGCGTGGCCGACTCAAGCGTGGTTTCGGAGGTTCCGATCGGCGCGACGAGATCGGCGACCTGTCGCGTGCTTTGGAGCAACTGACGGCGCGTCTCCAACGGCACGTGGACTTCACCGAGTCGTTTGCGTCGGACGTATCCCACGAGTTCAAAAATCCTCTTGCGTCGATTCGGTCGGCAACGGAGTTGTTGGCGGACGTGCAAGACCCCGCCGATCGCGAGCGTATGATTTCGATCGTCGTGCGCGAAGTCGCTCGGATGGAGCGACTCTTGAGTGGCGTGCGGGATGTTACGCGTGCCGACGCCGATGTCGAGCACGATCGTGCGGAGGTGGATCTCGGTCAACTGGTTCGTGGTGTGATCGAGTCGGCACGCATGCGCGACGCGACGCGGCGTATCGAGTTTTCTGGACTCGACGAGAAGTTGTTCGTGCAGGGGTCTTCGGAACGCCTGACGCAAGTGGTGAACAATCTACTCGACAATGCGCTCAGTTTTTCCCCGAAGGAAGAGGCGGTCGTCGTGGATCTTCGCGTCGACGGCAACGATATCGTGTTGGCGATTGCGGACTCGGGTCCCGGTATACCTCCGGAACATCGCGAAAGAGTTTTCGATCGCTTCTTTACCTTTCGTCCAAGCTCGCCGAACGGCAAGGGGCACGTCGGGCTCGGGCTGCCGATCGCTCAAGCGATTGCCAGAGGCCATGGCGGAGACGTAGCTGTCTGCGCCGACACAAGAGATGGCGCGCGTCTAGAGCTGCGCTTGCCCGCCGTCGATTGCCCCCGCGCTTGACGGTGTCTATGTTGCGACTGTGAAGAGGGGCAGGAAGATTGCTGTCGACATCGGCTCCGTAGAACCGTCGTCGGTTCGCGAATACTTGAATGAGACCCCGTCGATGAGCGGGCTTGGAATGTTGCTGTGTCTCGCCGTGGGCTACAGTTTTGCCGTCCAGCCCGCGTGGCAATTCGCTCTCGTATTGCTGGCGGCGGTCGTGTTGTCGGCCGTGTTTGGAGCGAAGCGTCACACGGTCTACGCGCTCCTTTTCCTTCTTTTGGTCTGGTTTGCTGGCCAGTATTGCCTCTCGATCGCTACGGGACCCCACGACGGAGGCTCCGATCGCGACGAGGCCGTTGAGATTGCGAGCCGAGCTCTTCTTCGTGGGGAGAACCCTTGGGCTCAGTCGACCGGTGTGAGTGGAGAGATTACGACCGGGCCGGCCAGTGTATTGATTGGGGTGCCGTTCGTACTAGCCGATGGAGATATCGACCTCTTGCGGTTTGCATTTTGGTGCTCTTTCTTTGGCTGCCTACTGTGGGGAGATCTGAGTCGGCGCAACCAGTCGTTCGTCGGTTTGGGGCTGTTGTTCCTGACCGGCATCTTGGGATTTCATCACACCATGCACTGGAGCCTGGAGGAACTCTACTTCGGGTATTTGATCTTATTTGGCGCCTGGGTTGCTTACGGCGTGGGTGCTCTGTCGTCGATGGGCGCACTTGCTGGCGTCGCTCTGATGGTGCGACTGGCCTACGCCTTTCCGGTATTCGGACTGTTGGTATGGTGGGTCATTCGAGATCGCCCGTCCCCCGGCTTACTCGGGCGTTTCTTCGGTGGGATTTTGGTCGGTGTGGCCGGTACGGTGGTGCCGATCTTGCTGGCAGTGGGGACGGATGTCCTCGGGCGCAACCCGTTCGTCCGCGCCTCGGGGATGTTGGTCGAACCGCTGCCGTCGAGTAACCTCTTGTTCGAAGGGATCAACACCGTCTCCGAGGCCGCAGGCAGCCTCGGCGGGCTTCTACGAGCTACCCTTGTCTGCGGCGCTGTCGGCGGGATTGCGTGGCTTTTGCGCGACCGATCTCCCAGCCACCCCTTTTGGCACATTGCCTGGGCGTCCTTTGGCGGCATGTTACTGATATCCGGCTTCGGAAAGGCGCAGGACTATACGCTCTTTTTCGCGATTCCGGCATTTCTTGCTGTGTCTCATTCGCAATACGGTTTGCAGCTTCCGATGGAGGGTCGAGATTGATGCCAAGCCTAGTGATTCGGAACGCCAATGTGCTCGACCTTGATGCCGGATCGATCCAGCCCGACATGTCTCTGCTGGTCGACGGAGCAAAGATCGTTGAGGTCGACAAGAATGTCTCCGTGACGGCGGACCGCGAGGTTGATCTGCGCGGCCGCACGTTGATGCCCGGTCTGATCGACGCCCACGTCCACGTGACCATTACGAGTATGAATCTCGCTGCGATGGGCGGAAGGCCGGCGACTCTAGTTGCCCACGAGGCCGGGAAAATCATGGAAGGAATGTTGTTGCGCGGCTTTACGACGGTGCGTGACGCGGGTGGAGCGGATTGGGGGTTGGCAGCCGCCGTTGATCGCGGGTTGATCCGAGGTCCGCGTCTGTTCTATTCCGGCAGAGTGCTCAGCCAGACTGGCGGTCACGGAGACTTTCGCGCTCGCGGCGTTGGCGTACCGCTGTGCGCGTGTGCAGTCGCGAGCGATGGATTCGCACATATTGCCGACGGTGTTTCGGCGGTTCGCAAAGCGGCGCGTCACGAGCTGCGTCACGGTGCCTCACAGCTCAAGCTGATGGCCTCCGGAGGGGTCGCTTCGCCGACGGATCCGATCTGGAATGTTCAATACTCGATAGAAGAGATGCGTGCGATCGTCGAAGAGGCGGCTGGGTGGCAGACCTACGCGATGGCGCACGCATACACGCCGGAGGCGATTCAGCGGGCGATCGGTGCCGGCGTGCGAACCATCGAGCACGGCAACTTGATCGACGCTGAGACCGCCAAATTGATGGCCGATCACGATGCTTTTTTGGTGCCGACGTTGGTGACTTATTTCGCCATCGACGAGTTGGGACGGTCTCTGGGTTTTCCGGAAGTCAGTTTGCGCAAGGTCAAGGATGTTCTCGATGCGGGCCTGTCGTCGCTCGAGCTGGCGCGCGACAGTGGGCTCGCGATGGGCTTTGGTACTGACTTGCTAGGAGAGACGCACGACCAACAGAACCGGGAGTTCGGGATTCGCGCGGAGGTGTTGCCGCCGATTGAGGTGTTGCGTTCGGCCACTACAGTCAATGCGCGAATCTTGGGCCGCGAGGGCGAGATCGGGGTGATTGCTCCCGATGCTAACGCCGACCTGATTGCCTTTCAGGGCAATCCGCTGGACGACCTTGCGATGTTGACGCGTCCCGAGGAGTCACTGGACTTGATCGTGGCTCGTGGCGAGGTGGTTGTGGACCGCTGCTAGTACATTGACGCTTCTACGGGTCGGTGATTTGGTCGCGGGATGATGAATCTGCGGCGATACGGGTTGTACCTCTTCTCTCTGGTGGCTGTTGGACTGGTTGTTGGCTGTGACAGCGACGACGGTGGTGGACAGATCGCTGTTCCTGCGTGTTCGGTTGAGAGCGAACCCGCAGCGTGGCCGGAAGAGGCTGAACCGCTGTGGAACAATCCCGCGATCTTGCAGGTGAACCGCGAGTCGCCACGCGCTGGGTTTGCGACTTTCGGCGATGTCGACGGCGCGCGTGGTGGCGGAGACTCGCCCTATTCGATGAGCCTCAACGGGACTTGGCGATATCACTTCGCGGACAACCCGATGGCCAGGCCCACGAGCTTCGAGGGAAGCGACTTCGATGATTCGGCTTGGGATCAGATCGAGGTTCCTTCAAGCGTCGAGATGCTTGGGTACGGGGAGCCGATTTACCTGAACATCGCGTACCCTTTCGATGCTTTCGAAGAGCGTACCGAGTTTCCCGATGTGCCCGTGGCCGGGAATTCGGTCGGTTCGTACCGCCGCACCTTCACGCTGCCGGAAGGGTGGGCGGGGCGCCATGTGTTCGTGCACTTTGCGGGAGTCGACTCAGCGTTTTACGTTTGGCTCAACGGTGAGCGGGTCGGGTACAGCCAAGGAAGCCGGACGCCGGCGGAGTTTGATCTAACTCGATTCTTGGCTGATGGCGAGAATGTGATCACAGTCCAGGTCTACCGCTTCTGCGATGGGTCGTGGCTGGAAGATCAGGATATGTGGAACATGAGCGGGATCTTTCGCGAGGTGTACCTGTGGTCAGCGGCGGATACCCATGTGCGCGACCTCGAGTTTTTTTCCGAGCTTGACGAGTCGTTTTCTACAGCCGCGATTTCCGTCGATCTCGACGTCCAGCGGTTGGCTACGGTTGCCGATGTTGCGACGGTTGAAGCGCAGCTTCTCGATGCCGATGGCGCGCTGGTGGCGTCGGTGACGAGCGAATCTGTCGAGTTGCCGAGTTGCGATTCGACGCGCGTCTCGCTTGCGAGTGAGGTTGCGGCGCCGCGGCTGTGGTCGGCGGAGACGCCGCATCTTTACGAGTTGATCGTGCGTTTGCTGGATCGTCGGGGGCAGGTTCTGGAGGTTGTGCGTCAGGGAGTGGGGATTCGTCGCGTCGAGGTATCGGGCGGACAGTTGTTGGTCAATGGCAAGGCGGTGTTGATTCGAGGCGTCAATTTGCATGAACACGATCCCGACACAGGCCATTTCATTGAGGACAGCGTGACCCTACGAGACGTCCACTTGATGAAACAGAACAATTTCAATGCCGTGCGGACGGCGCACTATCCGCACGCACCGTACCTATACGAGCTGGCCGACGAGTTGGGACTATTTGTGTTGGATGAGGCAAACATCGAAACGCACGGTCTCTGGCTCGGGCGCGGCATTCAGCCGGGGATGTTGCCTGAATGGGAAGAGGCGCATCTCGACCGCGTGCGCCGCATGCTAGAGCGCGATAAAAATCATCCTTCGGTGATCGCCTGGTCGATGGGAAACGAGGCCGGGGATGGGCCGACATTCGACAACATGAGTGACTGGCTCCATGCCCGCGACCCGGGGCGCCCGGTCTTTTACGAAGGTGCGGCCTTTGGGTCGCGTGTTGAGGTCGGCGAACATAGCGATATCAATTCGCCGATGTACCGTACGACGGAGCAGATCGAAGCTTGGCTACAGCAAGAACGCGATCGGCCGATCATTCTCGTGGAGTACGCGCACGCGATGGGCAACAGCACGGGCAACTTCGACCAGTACTGGGATCTGTTTCACACGTACCCGCAAGCTCAAGGTGGCTTTATCTGGGACTGGAGTGATCAGGGCATACGACTACCGGTCCCTGGTGGTGAGGACGGCGAGACGTTCGTGGGGTATGGCGGTGACGTAGGGCCAAGTAGGACGGATCGCAACTTCTGCATGAACGGTTTGGTCGGAGCGGACCGTGACCCGCATCCGGGGCTTACTGCCGCCAAGAACAATATGCAGCCGGTTGGTGCAGAACTCGTTGATGCCGAGAATCGTATCGTGCGAATGACCAACCGATACGATCATTTGAGACTCGCAGACTTTCTTACCGGCAGGTGGGAGCTACGGTTCGATGGAGAGGTGCAGCGATCTGGAAGCTTCGGTGTTCCAGATCTAGGTCCGGGAGAGTCTGCAGATGTCGTTCTTCCCGATCCAGAATCGCTTGGGTTTGGCGTTGAGGAGCGATTGTTTCTATCGCTCGAACTCAGAGAGTCTCAGCCGTGGGCTGATGCGGGTCACCAGGTGGCGTGGTTTGATTTTCCTACCCGGACGACTCCGGCGATGGGGGGGGAACCACCGGGGCCGGATTTGCAAGTCGCTCGAGGAGTAGACGGAATCGACGTTTGGAATGAGGATCTACGCGTGCACTTTGATGCCCAGGCGTGCCAGCTCGACGAGTTTGAAGCAGGCGGTCGATCGATTCTCGAAGAGCCGCTGCGTCCGTACTTTTGGCGCGCTCTCACGGACAATGACCGCGGCGCTGCGCTTGGTAGGATGAACGTTTGGCGCGAGGCTGGCGACAAGCTGAGTCTCTCCGATCTTGTCGTTGAAGAACGCACGGTCGGGCTCGATGGCGAGCCTGTGTCCGAGGTCGCGGTCCGCATGGTGTGCGAATCTCCGGAAACTCCCGGTGTCTTTGATGTCGAGTTTATCGTTGCTTCGGGCGGTCATGTTGATGTGCGGATGCGTTTCACACCAGACGAACCCGTGGATCTCCCCGAACTGGCGCGTTTCGGATTTCGTACGGCCGTCGGCGGTTCGTATGACCGCATCCAGTGGTTCGGTCTAGGGCCGGAACCGTCCTACTCTGATCGGAAGCTCCTACCCGTTGGGGTCTACTCCGGCGCCGTGGCCGATCAACCGGTTCCCTACAGCATACCGCAAGAGAGCGGCGCGAAGACGGATACTCGCTATGCAGCGGTCGTCGACGAGACTGGTGCGGGGCTGATGGCGATTGGGCGACCGATTCTAACGGTGAACGCGTCTCCGTGGAGTGTCGAGGCCATTGAAGCTGCGAATCATACATTTGAATTGGCGGACAGCAATCTGACGCACCTTCACCTCGACGGTGCTCAGCGTGGCGTCGGCGGAGACAATTCATGGGGCCTACAACCCAAGGACGAGTATCGCTTGTTTGCAGGCGAATTTGACTTCGAGTTCGTATTGCGAGTGCTCGGCCCGGGTGATGATATTGCAGCGGTTTATCACGGTCGGCCGAGTGGACCGCTTCAGTAAGTGTTGGGAGAACTTACCCGAGCACCGATCTTTGGGTTTGCGATTCTTGCCTTGATTACCGTCGAAGCGACTACTTCGTTCGATATCCGAGTTCCCGCATCACGGCGGTGCTCGATGATTCGAGGACGGCCGCGGCGATGTCTTTGTTGGTAAGAGCTCGGGCGAGCGCTATCGCGCCGACACACGTTGCAATGGCGGCGTGCGCGCGCTGATCGCGATCCTGCTTGCGCGGCGCGACGACCTCGCGGAATTCGGCGACTAGGTCGGCGAAAGCGTTGGTAAACGCCGCGCGCGCGGTATGTGAGGTTCTGCCGAGGTCGGAGATGTTCGCCGCCATGGTGCACGCCGCACCAACGCGTTTGAGATTTTCCGGGGCGAGATAGTAGGCGACCCTCTCTAGTGCCGCGCCACGAGGGTTTTTCGGGGTCTCTTCGCGAGCATCGCGCAAGCGGGTCGTGAACTCGAGCTCGACGGTGAGTACCTGGACGAAGAGATCCTCCTTCGACCGGAAGTGCGCATAGAATCCGCCCCGGGTCAGACTCGCTTCCGCCATGATGTCATCGATTCCGACACCGTGAAATCCGTGGCGGCGAAACAGGCGTCCGGCGGCGTCGATGACCCGCGAGCGGGTGCGCGCACTATGTTCGGCGGTGTAACCCATCGGAATTGGATAGGGTCAACTAAATATGTTTGCGAACATATTTCAACCGCCGTAGTTCGGGGTTATTCCAATGAAGAAGGAGAATGTCTCATGAAATCACAGGAGATAGCAGAGCGTTACTACGCGGGATTTACAAACGGCGGGGACTTCGCCGGGGTGCCGATGGCGGACGACTTGCACTTTGCCGGTCCGATGATGGCAATCGATGGAGCAGATGAGTTCCGCCAGGTCTTGGGCGGTCTAGCGACGCAGGTGAAGAGTGTGGCTATACGCCATCAGGTCGCGGCCGGTGACACAGTCGTGAGTGTCTATGATTTCGATATGGGAGCGGGGGCGGTTCCCATGGCCGAAGTGCTGACGATATCGGGAGGCAAAATTTCGGGCGTAGAGCTGATTTTCGATCAGGCGCGGATGAAGCCACAGGGCTGAGTCCGCGTGCGAAACCCCGCTCGGGATTTGGGCCGAGCGGGGTTGGCTACTTCAATCTGGGGATGAGGTCGCGGCCGATGCGTTCCAGCACTTCGTACCGCGGTTCCCATGCCGGCAAGATCATGACTTGGTTCAATCCGGCGGCGCTGTAGGCATTCAACCGTTCGGCGAGGTCGTCGGCTGTTCCAACCATGCATGTGGTTTGGATGAGATTCGCGGTGATGAATCGCTCCTCCTCGGGCAGGACCCAACAGTTGTGGCCAGCGTGAATACGCTGGTGGATTCTCTCGGCTGGAACGCTTTCCACCGTGGCGCGGTAGTCGTCCCAGATATCTGCGAATAGCGCCGCGCTGTCTTGGCCGAATTGTCGCCACTGGTCATATGCGTAGTGCAGGGTCGCCATTGCGTAGGCACCGCACTCGGCTCGGATCCGCGGTGAATCGATCGCTTCGCCTTCATCGAGAATCGAGATTGTCGTCAGTGCTGTGGTGTAGAAAGAATCGCGGGAAAACTTGGAGTCCTCCGTGCCGGCTTCGATTGCCTGCCAATTGTACTCCAGGATCGATGGTGCTGGCGGTAGCGCAAGTACAGCGCCGTCGCCGTAGCGACCGGCGAGTCCGAGGGATCTTGGTCCGAACCCCGACACATACAAATTGATTGGCGTGGAGTAGTCCACAAATCCCAGTTCGGGCATCAGATGCCGGATCGGGGTACCGTCTTCGAGAAACGCCTCTTCGCCGCGGATGAGCGGCCGCAGAGTCTTCAGGTAGCTCTCAAATGCGGCGATCTGTTGCGGCGATTTGTTCATCATGCGCATGGCGGTGTTACCGGTGCCGACGCCAAGGAAAGTTCGGCCGGGCGCCAGCGCGTTGATCGTGCCGATGCTCGCAGCTGTCACGGGGGCTGGCCGCGTGCCCGTCACCGCCACACCGGTTCCGATTTGGATGGTGCTGGTCGCCTTTGCTGCGAGTGCGAGTGCCGCATAGCAGTCCGACCAGATCATTTGGCTATCGGCGAGCCAGGCATGGGAAAAGCCGAGCTCCTCGGCGCGCTCGATATAGCGAATATCACCGACGTGGGAGGCAGCGCAGATTCCGAGGTCCATGCGGACGAGGTAGTCGACGGGTCGGCGAGTAGCAAGGTTTGCGTCGTGGTCGTTGGCGTGGGAGGTAGTGGACGGAGAAGCGCGGGGAGCTGATATGGGATTCTTTGTTACAGCGATTGCTTTTCTAGGCCTTGGTGTCGCTGTGACCGTGCCGGCGGCGAACGCGTCTCGTCCCAATGTAATCGTTTTTGTCGCCGACGACTTGGGTTGGGCCGATGTTGGCTTTCACGGCGAGGATCAGATCCAAACCCCATCGCTGGACCGCCTTGCACGCGAGGGGGTCGAGTTGAGTCGATTCTATGCGACTCCGATTTGCTCGCCGACACGGGCCGCGCTGATGACCGGGCGAGATCCGATGCGCCTCGGGGTTGCGTACGCCGTGATCCTGCCGTGGCACAACATCGGAATTCACCCCGACGAGCACTTCATGCCACAGAGCTTTCAAGCCGCCGGATATCAGACTGCAATGGTAGGTAAGTGGCACCTCGGCCACGC
>JAJCZJ010000103.1 GCA_029262455.1 Deltaproteobacteria bacterium
CTTCGAAGGTGGCTTTACCATACCTCCCTGGAAGGCGCTGCGCAGCGATCGATACAAGTACGTCCGCGACGAGTCGAAGTTCGAGGAATTGTACGACCTCGAAGGCGACCCGAACGAGCTCTTCAGTATCGCTTCCGACCCAGCATTGGCCTCCGTCCGCGCTGCGATGTCCGCACGCATGGACGAGATCCTCGGCCTCAGGGACGTCACGTTGCGACCACCGGCGATGCGGGATAACGTCCCTTCGCTGTGAGTTCCAACTGCCTGATCTGCGGCCAATCCGCGACGACGAAGCTCTTCGACAAGGGCGGTCGAGACTTCATCCGCTGCTCTGGCTGCGGCTTGATTCGCGTCGATCCGATGCCGACACCCGACGAGAACCAACACTACTACGACGAGACCTATCGCGAGTGGTACTCGACCTTTCACAAGGCCACTGACATCCGACGGCTCATCGCGGAGCATCGGATGGACGAGGTCGAGTCATTCGCCCGGCCCGGCCACTGGCTCGATGTCGGCTGCGCCGCGGGCCAATTCGTTGCCTTGGCGCGCGAGCGCGGAATCGAGGCCGAGGGCATCGATATCGCACCGGCTGCCATCGAACAGGCGCAAGCCCAGGGCATTCCGGCACATCTGGGATCGGTCGAAGGCTTCACCCCGCCGCGATCCTACGACACGATCACGGCTTTCGATGTCCTCGAGCACACGATCCAACCGGCGGACTTTCTCGACCGCGTCCGCGAGTGGCTGGTCGACGACGGCACCTTGGCGCTGACCCTGCCCGACGTGAGCAGCGTCTACCCGCAGTGGATCATGGGCAAACACTGGTTTTACTACTTGCCCAACGACCACCTCCACTACTTCGACCCAAGCACCGTAAGTGCCCTGCTCGAACAACGCGGCTTTCGCGTCGAGAAAGTCAGCAAGGCCTACAAGCTCCTGACCGGCAACTACATCGTCGACCAGCTGAACATCTTCAACCCTTGGCTCGGCCGCATCGCGACAGCGTTGGCGACCGTCATCCCCGCCGCGTCCCTCGCCAAGCCGCGTCTCTACTTTATCGGCGAAATGATGGTCCACGCCCGTCGCAAGTAGGTCTCGCTCCAGCCTGAAAGCCGCAGCCCATGGAGTACGCGCAAGAGCGGCCTGCATTGGTAGGCTGAAGCCTACCCTACACGTGTCGTGTGACTAAGCCTTCACGGGCGCTTGCGTCGGGGTATCTGCAATCCGTCTCTTGGCGTCCGGGCGAAAGAAGTTGCCCAGAATCGTCTGATACGCCTCGCAAGGCGTCCAGCATTGTGGGCAATCGTATTCCCAGATTTCCTTCTGGACCTTCACGACTTCGGGTTCGGCCCAGAGTTTCTCCAGGTCGAAGTCGTAGTCGCGCAAACTGCCCACCTTGCGGTCGTAAATCGTGCACGGATACACGTGTCCCCACGAATCGATGAAACACGACGATCGGAGTGCGTGACAACGCATTGGCGTCTTGCCGGACTCCAGGTAACGCCGCACCCGCTTGAGGTAGGCGCGCTCTAAAATGTTCACGGGGTTCCATCCCAGGCCGCGGAGCTCTGCATACTGCTCCGTCGCTTGCGCCAAGGACTCCGCAGTGATTCCGCTGCGCACTCCGAGCGGTGCGTTGCCAAAGTAGTGATCGGACTCGTGGACGATATTGACATGAAAGTCACGGTAATCGAGATCCGGAATCTCTTTCTTCGCGGCGGCGAAAGCCTGCGGAAAGTGGTCGACATTCGCCGACGACAAAGTCATTCCGAGCACGACCTCGACGTTGGGAATTTCCCGCAGCTTGCGAAAGGTCTCAATCTGGCGCTGCCAGCCGCCTTCGACGCCCCGGATCTTGTCGTTCATCGCCTCGTCGCCGTCGGTGCTGACGGTGATGATGAGCTTTTCCGGCCCCATACGGGCAATCTCGCGGGTGTAGCGCACGATCTGGTCGGTCAGGTAGCCGTTCGTCGGAAAGTGCAGGAGGAGGAGGTTCTTGCAGTTGTCGATGATCGCCTGACACACATCGGGAAAGTCCTTGCGCAGAGAGACCTCGCCTCCCGTCACATCAACCCACAGAAACCGATTCGACTTGCGAAACAGTTCCTGGATCTCCTCCAGCGACAACTCGTCGCGCGGCTTCATCTTCCAAATATTGCAAGTCTGGCACTTATAGTTGCACCAATAGGTGATGCAAAAGGTCAGCTTGAACGGAAACGAAGGGCGCCGGAAGTTGGCCTCCAGCGCCCGTGCCGCGAGCGCTGCGTATGGAGCAATGCGGGCCATCGATATCTAATCCTAACCTCTCGCAGGCGGAGAAGCCACCGCTGCGATGCAGCTTGGCAAAAGACTGGCTGCTAACTCACGCCAGCGCGCAGACTCGCGCGCTGGGGCGCACTCTCGCCAAGGTACTCACGGTCGATACCGGCCAAGACCTCTTCGACTCCAATACCCCGAATACACACGGGATCTACGCAGCGGCTGATCTTCAAGTTGTAGTTGGTCAAGCAGGGACTGCAGTAAAGATCCCGGTAAAAAACCAAATCCTCGGGATTGTTGGGGCCGTAGTGAATCGGTGCCGTCGGCCCAAAGAAAGCTACGCAAGGGGTACGCATCAAAGCCGCTAGGTGCACGACCGAGGTGTCATTGGCGACAACCAAGTGGCAGCGGTTCATCAGGGCAAGGAGCTGCCGGACCGTCAAGAGATCGCAGGTATCGATGGTTTCGCCGCGCATGCGCTGTCGCACCTCATCGACGATCTCTTTTTCTTCTTCACCCTGGCCCGTCAGCACGAGCTTTGCGCCATATCGATCACAAAGCGCATCACACAGTTCGACGAAGTTCTCCAGTGGCCAGCGCTTGAGCGGGACGCGGTAGAAGTTCGGACCACTGCCGGCGTGCACCCCGATGATGGGGAACGAGCTTCCGTCGACGCCCCCCTGAGCCAGAATCTCGTCAATGGCGCGCTCGTCTTCGTCACCGAGCGCCATCGAGACCTGGCGCCGGCTGGGGCGGATACCCAGCGGACGCAGCAAACGTCGAAAAATGCCCGACATGTGTTCGCTGTCGGTGTAGACGACGCGAGTGGTGTAGAGCCAAGCTCGATTTTGGCCATCCGTATTGAAACCGATGCGCTCGGGCGTACGAGACAAATAGGCGAAAATAGCCGATATTTTGATGAACTGCTCGAAGTCGACGACGACGTCATAGCGACGCGAGCGAGCGAATCGAAGGGCTGACAGGACACCGCTCAAAAATTCGAACGGACTGTTCAGACGCGCGGTTAGGACGTTGGTCGTCAGGCCGCTGATCTCGAGCAACGACCGGTTGCCTTCCAGCGTGAGGAAATCGATCTCCGCGCCTTCGGGCAGGCCGTCGCGAAGATCCTGCAGCACCGGCAAGAGCATCGCGATATTGCCGAGGCCGTAGAACTTGATCGCCAAGACGCGCTTCGGCACGGGTATCGGCGTATCGCCTGGGGGAGTCGTGGCCTGCAGGGGAGGCAGGGGCGGACCACCCGTAACCGCGCGCAGTCTGGCCCAAATAGCCAACACCCAACAGATTAAAAGGCCGCCCCAGGTGTCGAGCGGGCGGCTGCGATTCATCGAACCAGTCAACAGTTGCTACCTCGTTTCGGGCGACTATCACCGGCTCCGCGGTACAGCAAACACAATCAACCGAGCTCGGGCGACGAAGAAGCTTTGGTGTCCGGAGTCCCGCCGCGGATCAACATCGCAAGCGTGGAAAGGTAGGTGCCGTCAATCTCCCCGCTCTTCGAAGCCTGTTTCGCAACGACCCCTAACCAGTAGGATGGTATCGCGGGGTAGCGATGATGCGTTGCGTGGCGGCAAAAGCCGTAGGCACCGAACATCAGCCAAAGAAACGGACCGCAGCGAAAGTCGCGCAACACCGCCGCACCAGACTGCGGGGCGTCGTCGGACCCCGGTTGATGCTCAGCAATCGTGCGCAGCGTTGAAACGAACGACGCCAGTGACGCCAAGCCAAATCCGTACACCAGCGTATACACCCCCACCCCGTGCCAAAGAGCTGCCGAGAGATCGCCTTCACCCAGCGCATAGGCAGACCACACGAGGGAAAATAGTACGCAAAACTGTACCACCGCCGTCGGCAACAACACATCGAATCCGACCGAGTTTCCGCTGCTCGGCGCCTGTAGCCGCCATTTGCGGGCGGCCTCCTGCAACGTCAAACAACGCCAGAGGACTTTCAGGACCCCCGAATAGGAGATCGGAGTACGATACGCGACCTTCGTGTCTTCGGCTTCGCCCAAATGGCGGTGATGATCCCAGTGCCGGACACGATAGGCTTCGAAGTCCGTAAACACCGCCGGGCCGAGGAACCACTTGGCCAAGCGATCGCACCAGACGCGGCTGCGGAATGTATGGTAGTGGGCACATTCGTGCATCAAATTAAGGAGTCCATGCACGGTCGTACCAAACCACAAGAACGAGAGCACCCACACAACAATCGAGTCGCTCGCAGCGGCCAGGTACAAGGGCAAAAAAACCACCAAACAATGCGCCGCTATCAGCGCCGCAGACTGCCAATCGGGTCGCTTGGAATAGTCGCCAGGATTGACAGAGTTCATGACACCAACTGCGCGGAGTAGTCGACGACCGCCGGCGCTCCTGAGAACAGATCGATCGGGGCGAGGGCCGATGCGAGACCGAGCGAGGCCCACCAGCGCACCCCGGAACGCGGCAACACGCCGGCCTCGCGACCATGACGCAGTGAAGCGAGGCTCAAGGCAAGTCCAGCCGGATTGAAGGCGCCTTCGATCTCGACTCGCCCAAGACCCAGTCTCGTCAGAAAGGCCCGAAGGCCTTCGGGCGAAAAGACGACCGTGTGGCGGGGCGAGTGGTAGCCGCTCCAGTAGTGGCCAAAGATGCGCTCTTCCAAACAGCCAGCCGCCGGCGTCTGTCCTTCAATCCACCCCCCCGGGACAAGCCGCTCGACTAAGGGTTCGAGAATCGCACGCGGCTCCGGCAAGTGCTCGATGACGTGGTTCATTGCAACAACGCGACAGGTGGGTAGTTGCTGCAACAAATCGCCGACAGAGCCCCGTACCACCAGGATCTGCCCGCCGTTCCTCTCGGTGACACTCGCCTCCGGAGCTATCTCGAATCCGACGAGCTGCCGGCGTTCGCCGCACTCTGCCGCGTAGTCGAGAAACGACCCGTCTCCGCAGCCATAGTCGAGCAGCGCCCCGTCGTCACCGTCGAGGAAACGCCGCAAACGCTTGAGCCGCACGCCATTGCGCAGACGTCCCAAAAAACCACGTCCTTGCATGCTGTGGTAACCCGGCGGGTACCAACTCGCGAGTCGCTCGGTCGGCGGCATCGGCCTCTGGTACTCGGATCCACAGGTCACGCAGCGGCCATAAATAGCCGCAAACTCGACTCCATACTCGTGGTCGGGCACCTCCGCCGATCGATCGACGGATTCTGATCCGCACGCCGGACAATGGTCCCCGGGGCGTTCTGGCCTCACCACGCAACCGGTTGCGTCGGGATCAGTCACCTACCGCACCTTGATCGACCGGAGCCTTGATGCGCTTTGGAACTTCCGGCGGCGCCACAGCAGTCGCCAACACGTGCCACGCCGCACGAAAGACCTCGGATTTGTCGATCTTTGATGTACCGGCGTAGCGATCCTCAAAGATGATCGGGACTTCCCCGACGACAAACCCGGCGGTGTGAACTTTCCACACCATCTGCTCAAGGAATGAGTACCCCGAACCCATCACATTTTCAGGCTCGACCGTTTCCAGGACTTCCCTGCTGTAACATCGGTATCCCGACGTGCAGTCGGCGACCGGAAGACGCAATAAAACACGCGAAAACAGGTTTGCCCACATCGACAGTAACCGACGATGCAGCGGCCAATTCAGCACGCCACCGCCAGGGGCGTAGCGAGACCCAATGACCATATCGAAGTGCCGTGCGGCACTCAGGACACCTGGAAGATAGCGGGGACTGTGGCTTCGATCTCCATCCATCGTCAAGACGAGCCCGTATCCGCCGTCGACGCCGAACTTGAACCCAGCGATGTGCGCCGTGCCAAGGCCCAACTTGCCCGCGCGATGGACGCAATGGACACGGCCGTCATGCTGCCGACAGAGATCCTCCGCAACCTCGCCGGTCCCGTCCGGGCTGTTGTCATCCACCACGAGCACGTGGAGACTCTCATCCTTTGCAAGGATCTCCTCTACGAGCGGCGCGATATTGGCCCTCTCGTTAAAGGTGGGAATCACTACCAACGCATGCTCTGCATTGCTCATCTTTGGATCGCCTGGTGCAAGAGCGAAAAGTACTCTGCGTCGCCAATCCGAACAACCCCGGCGCACTGAGGTCAGTCACCTGCGCCGGCGGCGACCACCTCGACGCGCACCCGATCGAGCCGGGAATCGAGCCAGTCACCGCCCTGCGCCAAACCGACGACGAGCCAACTGGGCCCCGGCCGGACTGGCGAACGAATCGGCAGAGTCACGCGCAACTGGGCGCCGGGTTCGATGTCGTACGGCAGCAGCGCTGCGCGTGGCTGATCTTCCCGCAAAGGCCATACAATCGACCCATCTTCCTGTTCCCAACGGTACCCCAGAGAAACGACAGGAGTTCCCATCGGTGCAAGAACTGGCCACGTCATCTCGGTGGTGTTCCTCACTTCCACCTCGACGGTGATCTGTCGGAAGACGATCGTCGACGACGGGACCTCCGAGACCAAACGCAAATTCGCAATCTCGCCCCTGGGTAGCGATAAGAACGGCGATCCTTCGAGCGTTTCTTGCCACTCCCCCGCGGCGCGAACTTTCTCGACCCAGTCGCCAACACAATCCTCGTCCGTCTCAAATAGGGCCGCCTTTGCACCTCGACCGATCCGGCGCAGGCGTGGCGCGCTCTGCCAACTTTCCCTCTCTGCCTCGTCCATGCGTGCGAGATGCGCGACCACGTACTTGACCCCAGTCATTCGGCACAACAGTTCAATCGCTCGCGGCTCGGGCAGGCGGGCGGCTAGGGCTTCCACCAATGCCGCGCTGGGCGGCGCATACCCACTGTAGCCCAGCAGCAGCGGCTGCCAGTGAAAAGTGCTGTAGTACATGGCCCGCGTCGTATCGCGGTCGTGTCGCAGCGCCGTTCGGCGCACCGGCACATCGACCACCGGCCCACGCGGAAGTGTCGCCAGCTTTTGTTGGAGCGGCGGCAACTGCGCAAGGACGCCAGCACGCGCACGAGTCTGAACCTTGACCGCGTGCAAATCGTATTCGAGGGCCACACCCACGACGGCCAACGCTGTCACAGCGACGCGCGCCGGCAACGATTTTCGCAGAAGACCCAACCGATCCACGAGTCGCCCAAAGCCGATGCCTGTCATCGCCGCGACACCCGTCATCAACAGCAATCCGAAACGCCCCGGGACGCGCATCGAGGAAAAGCCCGGAACAAAGTCGGCCAAGTAGGAATACGGGAGACGCCAGGACTCACCCAGAATCGCTTTGGCAGGCCCGAGCCCGAGAACGTAACCGGCGAGCGCTATGCTCAACGCCCCTGCAACGGCCCACGCTGGCTGAGCCCTGGTCCGCGGAAGAAATAATCCCAGCATCGAAATGCTCGGCAGCAGACCGAGATACCACACCCGCTCGCCGACAAATCCAGCAACACCGATCCGGACCAAGCCAGGAGGAGTAAAATACTCCTTGAGCCAACCGTTAGAATACACCGCCATCTGCCCGCCAATGCCGTAATCCGGAATCACCCCACTCGCACGCAACTCCGCATACGGCCGGTGGAACCATACGAAGAAGGCCGCGCCGAGCAACAAAAACACCCCAACAGCTAGGCAACCGCGCGGATTCAAGCGGCGACCGACCTTCGCCGCGCTGACAACCGCGTAACTTGCAAGACCGGCCAACGCCATGAACGCGAGGTACACGGAGCAGAACATTTGCCACAGGAATAGCCCGGCGAACGACAGCGCTGCCCCTACACGCCCCCCGACAACAGCTCGATCAAAGAAAATCAAAGACAGGGGAAGCAATCCCGTCAAGAGAATCTGCAGCTCCCACAGCCCCCCCACTCTCGCCGGAAAAAACGCGTGCACGAACCCGCCGAAGAATGCGCCCGGCAAGGGCACACGCCAGTGCCGCAGCAGCGCGAACATCCCCCCACCCGCGAACGCAAAGCAAGCCAGGATCGTGACGTTGTTGGCCAGCAGGGGATTACCCGTTAGCTCATACACCGGTCCAAAGATCGGAGCATAGCCCAACATATGCTCACTGCCGGCAAACGTGAGCGGAGCGGGGTAGAAGATGTTGGCGTCGAACAACCTTGCGGGTTCGCGCGTCAGCGCATGCCAACACCACGACAGAATCCACATGATCAGATTGACGTCGGTCTCGAGCCACTGGTGACCCGGGTCCATCATGGTACTTCCAGGATTTCGAAACAGCGGATCGAAGCAGACGACACAGATCGCTCCATAGGCGAAGAGGCTGATCGCAAACTCCACGCCGAGATGACGCGGCTTTGACTCAGCGTCCACGGCGCTTGCCCTCCGAGCGCTGAAAACTGCTAGTCGTCACGATTGCCCTCAAACCACAAACCGCACGCGATCAGCAACACACGACCGGGGCGGCCGGCCCGAACGTTCCGAGAATCTCACAACGCGGCGCGTTGCGGCTTCGCTGGTCGTCTGCTAACAGTCCGTTGAAGAACAGGCACCGTAGCGAGGGTGAGGGATTTTTCGCCAATTCAAGGCGCCGAACCGGAGGCAAATCGCTTGATTTTGTTGAGGATTCGGCAACGTAGAAGTGGCGGAAAAGCGCCACCCGCAGTAGGTGTCCTGTTTTTCAACGGGCTGGCAACCGGACTGCCGTGAGCAGCTCCGCTGACAACGCCGCGGGCGTCCAAGATGACATGCCCGCAGTACAGCGGCGATCTTGGCTAGCCGCGATACTCGTCGCGGCAACCGGCCTCCGGGTCTACCGGCTCGACTGGGGGCTGCCGGAGTTCATCTTCAACGACACCAGGATCCACTTTGTCGAAGCGGCTGCACATGTAGTCGCCAAGGGTGACTGGATCCTCGACCGTTTCGTCCATCCGCCACTGTACCCGTACCTACTCTCGATCGTCACACTGGTTTCATCGATCCTCACCGGCCGCGAGGTACACCTGATCGGACCCGAATCGCAGGCCGACATGGCCTGGATCGTGCTCATCGGTCGCGCCACCACAGCGGCGCTCGGCACGGTGCTGGTAGGCACGATCTACCTGCTCGCCCGGCGACTGGTCGGAACCCGCGCTGCGCTATTCGCCGCAGCATTTTTCGCGATCAGTCCCCTGCACGTGATCGAGAGCCATCGTATCAACGTCGACACCCCCATGCTCATCCTCGCGGTCCTATCCGCCCATCAAGCGATTGTGGCATTTCAGCAACGACAAAGCGGCAGGCTCCTCGTGTCATTCGCCCTGGCCGCAGCGGCAGGCGCAGTCAAATACACAGGCCTCTTCGCCGGCACGCTACCGATCTGGGTCGCACTGCGCTGGCCCGTAGAAAGCTGGCCGCAGCGCGCGAAATTCATCCTCTACGGAGGACTCGCATCAGCGGCGGCGTTCCTGATCTGCATGAGCCCGGTTCTACTGAACTGGAGCACCTTCGTGCGCAACATCCAAGAGGTGTTCTACATCGGGATCTTCCACGGGGCGCCGGGCCAGAACCTCACCGGCGACAGCTTCGTCTACGCGCCCTATCTATACCTACTCTTCGTCGGGTTACCGTTCGTCCTCGGCTGGGCGGTGCTCCTCGCATCGATCGCGGGGGTCCCCGTGCTGCTGTTTTCCAACCGGCGAGCGTTGGCTCTAATCGCCGCGGCTGCACTTCCTTTCTTCCTGCTGCAAGGGGCGGCGGAAACCGCAACCGCCCGCTACTACTTCCCGCTCGCACCTTCGCTCGTCATCACCGCCGGCGCCTTCGCGGCTTGGTCGATCAAGCGACTACCGCGCCTCGGAACGGCCCTCGTCATCGGTATCCTCGCCTACAGCACTGTCCTCACTGTGAGTCAGGTGCAGCGTATCGGCGGCGCTCCACAGGCAGCCATCGCCAGAGATCTGCACCTACTGACCGAAGCCAAGAAACACGCCGGCATTTCACTCCGATCACGACGCCAACCGAAACTCGTGATCGGATACCCCTACTGGGCCTCGTCCCTGTACGACGCACTGTACCCGGAGATCAGCAGCAACGACGATCGCCGCCTTGTCTACTTCCCGAAAGTACTTCGGTTTCCCGGAGACGCCTTGCCGGCCGAAGAGGCACTCGAAGGTGATCGCGAATGGATCGACCGACACGGAGTCGACGTCATCATCGTCACAAGCCGCTGGGAGAACCTCAAGGCCCGCAAGTCGTTTCGTGATCGCGAAGCTCAATTCTACCAACACTTGATCAAGGAACGCCTCGGACTGCGTCGTGCCGCACACTACGAAACGAGCTACTTTACCCAGTCGTGGTACGAATGGGCGGACCCGACACTCGATACAATCTTCACAGCCGGGATCGCTGGGTACCAGCTCTATGTTCGCGACGATCTCGTATCGGCGTTGCCCAGGCCCTAATCCCTGGTTCGTGCCTTGACCTCGCCATTGGCCCGCATTGTTGCAGGACTACTGTGCAGTACCCTGCTCTTTGTCGTACTCGGAGAAGCGGCGGCTCGCTGGCTCGGCATTATCGACATCCTGAACGGCACCCCACGCCGACTCTACGAGCGCACGGACATCCCCGAGATGCCCTACCGACTCCGCCCCAACACTACGCTCGACCTGCAAAAGCACCAGGTCAACATCAACTCGTTGGGACTACGGGGCCCCGAGCCGCCTGCCAAACATCGACGAATGCGGCAATTCCTAGTCCTCGGCGACTCGGTCGTCTTCGGAGCTAGCGTCAGCGACGAACAAACCCTCGCGAATCAGCTCAACCGCCTGGCCGAGGCGCGGGAATGGGAGGCCAACTTCCTAAACGCGGGAGTGCCCGGATACAATACCGAGAGCGAAGCTGCTGCCTACGATATGCTGGGAGAACAGATTGCACCTGACGAGATCATTCTCGGGGTCAGTCTAAACGACTTTGGCACGACACCTGTGCTGAACGCGTTCGGCGTGATGACGCAAAGACGGGACAAAGATCCACCGACGTGGCTCCAGGAAAAAAGCGAACTTTATCTGCTATTTCGCTGGGGACTCAAAGCCGCGCGCGGCGAGCACTGGTTCCAAGCCACAAACACGGCGGACAACGAGGAAACGCGCAAACAGTTCCATGCCCTCAACGCGATGGTCGAACACCGTCACCGCAAGTTCTACGCCGCGCCTGAGGATAATGCGTGGCAGAGAATCAAACGCTCCCTGACCAGGCTGCGCGACCAAGCCGCCCGTGACGGTGTTCCCTTCACCGTCGTCATATTCCCCGAAAGCTTCCAGTTCGACGATCCGCCGTTTCGCCTCCCGCAACGAAACTGGCTCGACCTCTGCGCCGAGCTCGGGATCGATGCCATCGACCTGTGGCCCGCATTTGCCGCAAGCGAGTCCCCGATCGAGGAATTGTTCTTCGACACTCAACATCCAAACGCTGCGGGCATCGAAGTTGCTGCGGCGGCGATCGCCGATCATCTACTGACTCGCGACGCCTCGGCGCAGCCGCAATGACCGCTTCGGCGCGTACCATCGACACGCGAGAAGTATTCTTCGCCGCCGGCATCCTGGCACTCGCGCTTGTCGTCCAAGTCCCGTTCGTACGGCACCAGGCCGTGCTGCTGGACGAAGGCGTCATTCTGCAGATGGCGGACGATATCCTAAACGGCAAACTTCCCTACCGCGACGCGGTCCACTACGCCTTCCCCGGGATATTTTACCTCACCGCCGCCGTCTTCAAAGTATTCGGCCCGTCGGTAGAAGCGGCCAGGATGCTAGCCGCGACGCTTTTCGCCCTGAGCGCGACCGCAATGACACTCATCGCGCGCTGGTGGTGCACCAGAACCGAAGCGCTCGCCTTCCTGGCACTCCTGCTCTGCTACCGCGTATGGGCTTTTCCCCATTGGCACATGCTCAACTACTCACCGCTGGCGGTCACCATGGCGCTGATCGCCACTTGGATGGCCGGCCAGCAACTCTATCGACAGGGGCGTCTCTGGGGAATCGGCGCCGGAGTCTTCTGCGCCTTGGCCATTCTCAGCAAACAGGACTCCGGCGGCACGACAACGATCGCACTCGGCTTGGGCCTGTTGTTGATCGGGACCGTCGAACGCTCAGAAAAACTCCGCCGCGCCTTTTCATTCGGCACGACGACAGTCGCCGTCGTCCTCTTCGGCTTTGCACTCTCTTGGTGGGCAGGGTTTCTTTTCGACATGCTGCGGGAAGGGCTTTACGGCCCTCTCTACGGAGTCGCAAACTACGACTACTTGGCGCGGCCATCGCTGCTCCCCCTATTCGAACAAGATCAACACTTGCGAGCCAACCGCTTCAGCTACTTCCCGCAAATCCTCATGGAAGCCTACGGCAAGAGTCTTCTCGAAAGCCGGCTTTACCAGAACACAGGACTCGTCGACACGGCGTTCAAGATCTTCTACCACGCGCCCTGGATCCTCGTCCTGACAATCGGCGCCGCCACACTCCGACGCCTCTTCACCAACCCCAATGCAGCCGATCGCTACCGCGCGCTCGTCGTGCTGGTCGCCCTGGCCTTCCTCGCGGCCTTCAACCCGCCACACGACTGGGTCCATCTCTTAGTCCTGTACCCGCCGACACTCCTCCTGCTGGCATCTGGCATACCGATGCTTCGGTCGTACTCGCTGGTGCGAGCACTCGCCATCGCCGGACTCAGTGTCCTCGTAGTCACATCGGCCCATCTCGCTCTCGAGATGCGTCGGCGGCACTCGACACCGGTTGCGACAGAGCGGGGGACTTTCTACACGCAGGCCGAACACGCAAGGGGGTTCCACGAGATCCTCGCCGCCTTGAAGGAAACGCCGCCGGACACTCCCCTCGCAGCCTATCCCTACCATCCCTTTCTGAACTTCCTCGCCGCGCGTCCATCGATCAGCCGGTACCTCTTTCTCTGGCCGATCGAGTGGAACGAAAACCGCGACGAAGAGATCATCGCCGCTCTCGAGTCGAAACCGGAGACGACGGTCCTCTACAGCCCGAGCCAACTCCTTCATCTCGGGCCGCCGCAAGACTTCGCACCAAAGCTCTTCGCCTATCTCAGCAATACCTATGAGATCGCCGAACGCTACGGCAGCAACGTCCCGGCGCTCGCGTTCCTGCGTCTCCGACGTCAGGAAATCCCAAGCGACATCTCCATGGCCGAGACCTTCCTCACATCGGCAACCGTAACGAAACAGCCGAAGGGTAAGGAAGCATTCCTGCTCGACGAATCACGCGGCAAGAACATCAAAGTGACGAACTGGCCGTTCCGGGCAACTCTCGCGGTCAAGACTCAACCGGCTGCCGAGGTTGCGGTGCGTATACCGATCACGCCTCGCGCCGGCCAAAGGCTCGAGACCGCGTTCACCACCAATCCCGACCGGTGGCAGGACATCTTTCTGCCGCCCGTACGATTCCGCCTGGCCATCCGAACCGCCAGCGGTGACGTGACGCTGCGCGAACAAGAAGTGAAGTCGGCCTCTCGATCGGCCGACCGCCAATGGTTCGACGTATCCGCCGACCTGAGTCCCTGGGCGGGTCAAGAAGTCGAGTTGGTCTTCGGGGTCTATACCGAGTGGCTCACGAAACCCGCGCTCGACCTCGCAGGCTGGGAGATTCCGCGCATCGTCACGACGCCACGCAACCCCGACTCGCTCAAATGATCCAGGAGCCTATGGATCACGCGGGCCCTTCTCGTCGATGTACCCGAGCGAACGCAGCCGCTCCATAATGGCAGCATCTGCCTCGGTTGCCTCGTCGTCACTTTGCCCCTCGGACCAAGTCTGCGTGTACGATTCGACCGGTGGCAGAAATTCACGCTCCTCCGGAAGAAACGCCTCAGCAAAGACCTTGCCGGGCAAATTGCGCGCCGACGGCAGCCCAGCCAGTTCGAGCACTGTGGGCATCACGTCAAAGACGCTCGCCATCCCGATCCGGACGCCCTTCTGAATACGCGGCCCGGCGAGAATCAGGGTCGCTGTCGCGGTGTGATCGGACTCGTGGATGCCTTGCAAGTGAGGAGCCTCACCGTCCCCCAGTCTGGGATTGGGCTCGAAGCCGTGATCCGAAACGATGACCAGGTGATCTTCAGGCTCCAGCGTCGACAGTAACTCAGCGAGAATCCAGTCGAACCTCTCAAGGTACTCGACTACGACATCGACCCCATTGCCCTCAACCTTCATGCCCGGCAGAGGTTCGTGACTATACCAGGCCGTGTGGCAAACCTCGTCGAACGCCCGCATGTAGATGAGAGCGACATCCACGGGAATCTCACGCAGCCCCGCCATCGCCATCCTGAGGATTTCGCGGTCGATCGCCTCGTACTCGGCGGCGATCGGCACAGCCGGAGGTTTCAGGCCCTTCACCTTGCCAATGCGGGGAATCAGCGATGACGGATACACGGCCCGCCCTACATCCCGCCGTGTCTCGACGTTACTCTGAGAGGCCTCGCGTTCGGCCCACATGAGATCATAGCGATCGGAAATGACAAAGCCGTTGACCACTTCAGCCGGGTAGGTCATCAGCCAATTCACCACTGCCACGCGCCGACCAAGCGCCGACACGACGTTCCAGATCGCCGGGGCCTTGCGATCGCTGGTCGAAAAAAGCACGACCCTCCCGTCAGGCAAGATGTCCGCCCAATCGACGATGCCGTGCTCTCTCGGAATCTGCCCGGTTGCGATGCTGGCCCAAATTCGCGGTGACAGCGGCGGCATCACGGTTGGGCGAACGTCAAGAGTACCGACCGCCGCCATCTCATACAGCCGCGCAAAGGTCGGGGTGTGTCCCCCTTCGACCATCTCATCGAGCAAGCCGGGGCCAAGCGCGTCGACCCCAAACAAGATCACGCGGCCCTTCGCCGGGCGGGTCGTCGCCTCCCCCTTGATGACAACCGTTGCCATCGGGGGCTGCGCCGATCGATCGCAACCGCTGCCCAGTACGACGGCCACAAGAAGCGCGGAAGCCGCCCCAACCCAGACGGCGATTCTATTGGTCACACTCGACATGAACTCCGCATACGTCTATTCCTCCGAGTCGCGCCCGGCAACGGGACTGTAGCCTCGAACACGCCGACCTATAAGAATTCTACAAGCGGGCAACCAACCAAAATCAAGCTGTTCGGAATGCCAGGATCCACCATACGAAACAAGCTCCTAGAGCTGGGCATCGCAACCGCAATCTACGTCGCGATCACCTTCGGCATTCTTTACCCGCTCTTTATGGAGCCGGCCAATACCGAGCTCGACATCTCAGCTTCCCCGCTGGCAGGGCTCCTGGTCGGTCAGATGAACGACCTCTACGCCTGGAGCTTGACCGACGCGACGCATTCTCTCGGCGCGTGGCTACAGGGCCAGCCCACGGCGAGTCATCTCCTCCCCGAGCCGCGGTTCGTCGCCTCATCGCAAGCCCATTGGGGTCATCTACCGATCTTCGCACCCCTCATCGTGGCCAGCGGCAACCCGGTGCTCGCCACGCAGCTGACAATGCTGCTCAACTTTTCGCTGACTGCTGCGTGTCTCTTTCTACTGGCGCGACACTTCGGACTCTCACGGGTCGCTTCTTTGTTGGCGGGACTGATCTACGCCTTCGGCACGGTTCGTCTGCGCCACCTCGCGCAACCGGGCCTGATCGCAGGTCAGTACCTGCCGATCGCGTTGCTCTGCATCGACGCGCTCGTTCGCGGTCGCCGCCTGGTCGGAGCCTCGATTCTCCTCACGCTCGCACTCGTGCTCCAAATGCTCTGCGCGGCCCCGTTCGTGGTCGCCACGATTCCCCTGACGATCTTGTTTGCCGTAGCCCTCTGTTTTTCGACAGACGATTTCAGCCGGCACGGTGTCGGGTCAGCCATGCTCGCCATCGCCGCGGCCTGGCTCGTCACGTGGGTCGTTCTATCACCGACTTCGAACGCGATCTCATCGGCGCCACAGATCGAGGCGCTAGCCCGTATCGGATCGGAAAGCCCAACCGGCGCAGCCAACCTGATTAGCGCGCCGCCGGTGCTGCGGCCGTGGGAGAATCACAGATCGTCCCACTTGGGCTGGACTGCCTTGTTTCTGGTTCTATTGTCCGTTCCCCTGGGGAGCTCGCGCAACTCACCGATCCATCGCGCCCGATGGGGCGGCTGGGGATTGTTGTTGGGCGGCGCACTTCTCGCGATCGGACCAAGCATCGCCGCAGCCGGATTTTCCATCGCCGACATTCCCTACCGCATGGCCCGATTTCTCGCCCCCGGCTATGTAGTGCCGCTGCCCGAAGTACCCGCGCTGTCGACGGCAGGGCACTTCCCCTTACTCGTCGCAGCGGCGTGGGCACTCCTTGCAGGCTGTGGCCTGGAGCGCTTGCGCACGTGGCTGCCGCGGCCAGTACTATTCTGGCCGATCGCAGTCGCCGCAATCACCGTCGCTGGCTGGGAATACGGCTTGATCGAGGAGCCCGTTCCGGTTCGCTACAGACCAGTCGAACGCGCCGTCAGCAACGCGTATCGGATGCTCGCGCAGATGCCGCCGGGCACCGTCCTCGAAATCCCGACCAAGCGATGCTCATTCTTCGCTGGTCGCGCCAACGCTCGCTACCAAAACAACGTCATCTACCATCGGCACCCCGTCCTCAACGGGCACCTGCAACTCGACCTTCCGAGCCGGCAACTGACCGACGCTCTGATTGGCAACTTGCCCAACTCCCGCAGCATCGAACTCCTCCAGCGCTACACGAACCTTCGCTACGTCCTCGTCCATCTCGACACTTTGGACCCGCCCGAACGGGAGCGCTGGCGGACACCGCAAGGACTCGACTTGGTCGAGATCACCGATCAGACGCTGCTCTTCGTTCCGACCGCGAACTTCGACGCGGATCTCATGCACCGGCTGACGACACCGTACGGCGCACTCACCACGTTGGGGGGAACACCCCTGCAGCGTCTGCAGGGAGCGCAGGTTCGCGCCGATCTGGACCTTCGCGCCCAGACAGAGGCGGCCGTCAACTTTCCGTTCCTCGTCGACGTGGCGATCACCAACACCTCCGACAACTCGACTTGGCCATCTTTGGCGGGCGATGGCTCCGTCGTCGGGATCGGCTATCGCTGGCTAGACCAGGGCGGCCAGACGATCGTCGAACATCTCGATGCCTCCAAGATTCCCGACGATCTCGAACCGGGCGAGTCGACCGTGGCCAGCGTTTGTATCCAGCCCCCTCCCGGGCGAACCGGAAACCTTTCGATCGAGGCGGGCCTGACTCAAAACGGGTCGTGGCTGGGCCAACTCTCGCAGCGCGCACCGGTCGAGGTCCGATCGTTTTGATTCGATCTCGCTAACGCTCCGACGCTCAATCGCCAAATCGGCCACCGCGAATCGCCGGCTCGGCCCATCCGGCAAGCCCACGTGGCACGTTCGCGTCGAGCGCCTCACTGCAAAACGAAATATCCACACAACGCCCGGCGAAAGCATCGAGGGGAACTTCGACCCGATCAGAAATTCGAGCCGAGCCAACGACACTCGAGTACAGCCGGCGCGAGGCTCCCCCGTCGTTGACACGCAAGTCGAAGCGGACCCGCTTCTCAGCAGGGATCCCCCAACCTTCGGGGTGCGTCATCGGAATCGCCGAAAGCCACTCGCCCCGGTCGACGCAATGCCGGCGAGAAAAACACCGCTCAGCCCCAACGGACACCTGGCTTGCGACCACCCGATAGACCATCCAATGATCGCGGAACACCGGCCCCAAGGCCGCCGCCTCTTCGTCACTCCAAATGATCGTTTCGCGAATGGGTTCCACCGCGCTGCCGTCCGAGCCCTGCCAAAAATCCGCAACGATCTGCGGAGCTGCTGCACGTTGCTTGCGCAAAACGATCGCGGTGTTGTTGAGAACACGATCAGCGTCGAACTGCGCGCTCAAGACGATCGTCGTCTTCGGAGCATACTCGTAAAGCGCCGCAGGCGCGGTTGGAAAAATCTTCGGGTTGTACACAACCGCGTCGACGTTCTCGACAGCGGCCGCCAACTCCCGGTCATCAACGTCGCCCGACACGAGAGTCGGCATGACCAAATCGTTCGGTGTGAGAATCGGCCGTCCAGACAAGAAGTAGAACAGAGGGTTGTGCGGCAGAAACGCAATCCGGGCGTCATCCGGTTGCGCATCGAGGTAATCCAACACCAACTGAATGTCGGCCGACTTGCGCGGTACATCGAGGATACGTCCGCGCGCACTGTGGATCGGAGCCGTGTAAACCGTGCAAATCGAGTAGGTCGCGATCGCACCAAAGCCGAGCCACGCCAACAAGACGACCCAGCCCACCAAGCGCCGCAGCAGCCCGCCCGCATCACTCCAGCGACCAAAGCCGACAGTGACGGGCAGCACCACCGTAGCGTAGAGGTTCATCAGATGAATCCAGTCGGGTCGGTAGATGATGGCCAAGGCGATCGCCCCGACACTCGGAACCAAGACCAGAGAGCTGCGCTCCCACGCCGGCAGGCGGCGCGACAAAACGGCGTTGGCCAGCAACCAAGCCATCGCCAACATCGGCAGGTAGTAGGCAGTCTTGATGGCCGCTTCGAGCGGCATCAACTGGGACGGATCGTAGACGTTCATCTTCCCCGACCAAGCGAGCTCGATGAACACCGCGGGAAAATAGGCGAAGACGATCATGAAAAGGTCGTCGCCCCTCTCAGCCCAGGGCTGAAAACCCGGAAACGGCAAACCGTACTCCGCCCCGACCGCGGTCAAGTGCAAAACTGTCCGGGTCAAGAACTCCGTACCGATCCCCAGAGAGCTGTAGTAGGCCAGCGCAATCAAGACCGGCGCCAGGCCACAAACGCCCAAGGTGCCCAGCGTCGCGATCAGCCGGGCAAAAGTGCGCGGTGATCGAATCCACCAGTCGAAGACCACCGCCACCGTGATCCCGAGAGCGACCTGAGCACCAAAGTCCTGCTTCGACACCAGAGTGAGCCCGACCAGTAGTCCGGTCGCTACCAACCAGCGCCGGCTTCGATGAAATAGCCAATTCACCCCGGCCCACATCGCCGCTACTTTGAACAGCAACGCTACCTGGGAGTAGTTGAGGATGCTCCACAGAGGGAACCCCAGTGGCTTGATCGGCCAGATCGCCAGGGCCCCAGCGATCGCCGTCCCCGGTGAAACCAGCTTGAGGAAAGTTCGGTGGACCAAGACGACGATCGTCGAAAACGCAAAAACAAGGATCAGTCGCCCGACCAAGATGTGGGCGCCAAAAACCCGGTAGAGGACGCCCATCAATTCGTAAGTAAATGGCGCCACGAAGGTCTTCAGGTCACGATAGAGGACTCCGCCGTGCGATAGACTGTCGCCAATCGCAATAATCGAACCCTCGTCGTACAGGGATGCCCCTCTTTCGAGGAACAAGAGCTGGAAAACGCTCGTGGCGACAAACAGCGCGATCGACGTACGGAGCGCCGGAATCTCGTGGATCCGCATCAGAAAGAAAGTCAGTTCGAGGTGAGCGGCAAATGGTACCTTGACAGTCCTTCTCAGCCTGTGCAAGCGTGGCCGGACGATGCGAGTAATGTTCTATTACCGGGGTATTGAGAACCTCGGCGTTGGATATCTTATGTCCATGCTCAAGGCCAACGGCCATGAGATCGACCTGATTTTTGATCCTGGGTTCGATGACAATCTATTCCTGAAAGCACCGAAGCTTAAGTGGTTGAATCGCCACGAAGGGATGCTCGAAAGAGCGAAGGCCTTCAAGCCGGATCTGGTCGCTATGGGCGCGCTCACGAACCTGTGGCCGTTTGCCGAACAAATGGCGGTGAAGCTCAAACAAGAGCTCGGAGTTCCAATCATCGTCGGCGGCCATCACGTTCAAGCACTGCCCGACTACGTGCTCTCCCACCCGTCTGTCGACTACGTGTGTATCGGCGAGGGCGAGCTCGCCCTCCTCGACCTGGTCAACCGGATGCGCGACGGGGAAGACACGACGAGTGTCCCCGGGATCTGGGCCAAGCAAAACGGTCTGGTGATCCGCAACCCGATGGGCGAGCTGGAGAACGACCTCGACAAGCTGCCGTTCCCCGAGAAGGCACTGTGGCACGAGTACGGTTGCTTCCACGACAACATCGAGGTCTTCACCGGCCGCGGTTGCCCGTTCAAGTGCACATTCTGCAACATTCACTACCAGCGTGAGAGCTTTAAGGGGAAGGGGAACTTCCTGCGCAAGCGCTCGATCGCCAACGTCATCGAGGAGCTCAAGGTCAACCTCAACACATACGACGCCAAGACGGTGTCGGTCCACGACGACAACTTCACCACGAATGCGAAGTGGGTCGAGGAGTTTTGCGAGGCCTACCGCAAAGAGATCAACCTGCCCTGGTATTGCTTCGGTTACCCGACCACGATCAAACCGCGTCTGGTCAATGCAATGAAGTCTTCCAATTGCATGACCGTCTTCATGGGTGTCGACTCCGGATCTCCGGAAATCCGACGCGATCTGATGGAGCGTCCGATGTCGGACGAGCTCATCTTCAACGCCGCACAGACCATCAAAGATGCCGGTATCGGACTGCAGGTTTCGTGCATTTACGGCATCCCCGGAGAAACTCCCGAGCAAATGTGGGAGACCCTCGAGATGGTCGAGAAGATTCAACCGACTCAATCCTCGGCGTACATCTTCTACCCATTCCCCAAGACAAAGCTTTACCAAAAATCCGTCGAAATGGGTTACCTCGACGAAGAAGGCGAGGAACTGGTGCGTCGTGGTATCTCTGGGTACCACCACGAGTCGATCCTCAAGCACCCGCACAAAGAGCTCGCCGAGACTCTCGCGAAGACGACGCCGATTTACGTCAGGGCACCGGATTTCGTGAAGCCCGTCCTCAGGTGGATGATCAACAACCACTACAAGAGGCTGGCCTTGCTGCTCTACGTGATCTTAATTCCGATCACGTTTCCCTACCTGGGACTCGAGGGGATCAAGGTCACGCTCAAGATGGCGTGGAAGTCTCTGTGGCGAAAGTTTTCACCGGAAGAGCCCTCGGCAGAGGAAGCCGACCGGCTCGCTGCATGACGCGACACGCTTCTCGCTCGTAACGAGTCAAAGCGTGTCGCTCGAGAACTGCCCGCTTTGCGGGAACGGTGAGTTTTCTCTCCTCTATCCGAGTACGCTCGGTAAGAAGAAAGAGGCTGCGTCGCAATACAACTGCACGAGCCACGGCCTCGGCATTCATCCCGACATCTTTCGGTGCCGCAGCTGCGCGATGGTCTTCAACGAACCTGCGCCGGACTCCGCAGACGTCGCGGACGAATACGAGCAGGTCGAAGATCCGGAGTACCTCGCGCAGCGAGAGTCGCGCCACCTGACCTTTCACCGCGAGCTCGACGCAATTGAAAAGGTCCAGGGCAAGGGGGAGCTTCTCGACGTCGGGTGTTACACGGGGTTCTTTCTGGAATGCGCCCGCGAGCGCGGTTGGAACGTCAGCGGAGTCGAACCCAGCCGCTGGGCCGCCGAATACGCCCGCAACGAACTCGCGGTAGAGATCTTCAACGGACCGGTGGAACGCTACACCACCGACCGGAGCTTCGATGTCGTGACCATGTGGGACGTCCTCGAACATCTCCCGAATCCAGTCGAGGTGCTGAGCATCCTCCGTCAGTACGTCAAGCCGGATGGCCTGCTGGTGTTCGCAACCCACAATCTGGACACCACGGTCGCGCGCGTACTCGGACGCAACTTTCCGCTCTTCATGGAAATGCATACCGTCCACTTCACCAACGAAACCTTGACGATGCTGCTCGAAAAGACCGGGTTTCGTCTCGAGCGCAAGCACAACCAGATGCGAGCCGTGCGGCTCGGCTATCTCTTCTCCCGCCTGCGTCGCTTCGGAGAAACCCCCGAGCGGATCGCCGCATCGGTGCTCAAGGCGCTATCTCTCGAGGATCGCATCGTTTGGACCGGCCTGGTCGGCGTCGAAACTTATTTCGTACGGCCGATATGAACATCGGGCGACCTGCGTATTTGCACGCCGAAAAAATCATCGTAGCCGCTCTTTGAGCGAGTCCTTTAGTTCGACCGATCCCTGCTTTGTCATCGAGATGACCCGAATCTCGCCGACATCAAGGATTCCATCAAACCAACTCTCGCCCTGAGTGACACCCAACTCCAATCGGTAGTCACCAGGCGGGACACTGACGCGCACAGCAAGTCGCACAGCTGCGCTCTCTCCAGGGTGCAGATCGTATGGTATCCAATCGGCGTCAACTTCTTCGGATACGATTGCACCAGCCCGATCGCGCCACCGGTAGCCGACGCGAACACGG
Source organism: Deltaproteobacteria bacterium (assembly GCA_029262455.1). Taxonomy (GTDB): domain Bacteria; phylum Desulfobacterota; class Binatia; order HRBIN30; family CADEER01; genus CADEER01. Next base: position 22,491 of record JAJCZJ010000103.1, read on the forward strand.
AACTCCTCAACCGAGGTCAAGCTCGGCCACGAATGATTCGTAGGATTTTCGACGACCATCTCGATCGGAAGCAGCAACCGCGACGGTGCCACCTTTGGCTTGCGGGTAATGACCAAGTTGGATCGCCGACCATCGGCGGCGATCGGGCTCAGCGGGGCCCCTAAAAGAGAGGCCGTCGGATTCGACTCGATCAAAGAAGGCATGAGATCAGCCTCGACCGTTCCTTCGACTTCAAAGAGCATCGCCTCCCCGTACCGACCGACACGCTTTAACCCGGGGACCGAGGCCCATTGCGCCCAAGTCAAACGCGGCAATTTCTGGAAGTGGACAACAATATACCGCAGGCCGGTGGAGCGCCGCAGCAAGACCAGCGATCGGGGATCGGGAAGGGACCGCGCCAACGCCATCACCGGTTCGTAACTCGGCGGGGCATAACCACTTCGACCATTCAGCAATGGCAGCCAGTGGTAGATCGAGCGCAGAGTATACGTGCTCTCGCGCGCCTGCGCGCCGGGGTCATGAGCTCGCCCGGCCGGTAGCTCCAAGACCGGACCGGCAGGCAACTCGGCAAGGGCGCGATAGACTGCGGGAACGCGGGGCCCGACTTCGGCGAGGCGGGCCGGGAACTGTCTCTCGGGCAATCGATAATCGAGCCCGATCACGGCAAACGCCACAAGGACGAGCAGCAGCTGACCAACGGTTCCCCAGCGCAGCCAGCGCAACAGCCAATCGACGCCCAGGCCCGCCAAGGCTGCGAAGCCCACCATCGCCAATAGAACGAATCGAATCGGACCCCGCATGGCCGAGAAACCCGGGATCAGACGCGCTGCCACGTCGTACGGTGTCGGCAAAGAGGTCCAGCCATCGCCGCTCGAGGGGCCAAAGGCGAATGCGACACAAGAAATAGCGATGAGCAGAGCCCCTCTGCGGGCCCACGGCACGCCGTCGCTGCGCTGCGGGGCAATCGCCCCGATCACGCCGACCAAGGCGACTGACAAGCCCACGTAGTAGCCCTCCTCGCGAACAAGGAGCAGCCTGTGCAACTTGGCGGACAGGAATGACAACAACTCCTTTTCCTGCGCCAGCGGCAACGTACCCGCGGCGCGCCCTTCCAAATAGGGCAGCGCCAGCAACAGAAACGGTATCAGCGACAGTACGCCGCACACCGTCAGTCGCGTCAGCCGCGACACGCTGGGCCGACGCGAGCCGGACGCCAAGATCCCCACTCCGTATCCAGCGAGTGCGACCAGCGACATGTAGGTGAGATAGAAGGAGCACAGGCTCTGAATGCAGAACAACCCTGCGAACAAAACGCCCCAGCGCCGCCGCCCGGTGTGGAGGAAGCGATCGAGCGCAAGAATTGAGAGCACGAAGTACTGCCCGGCGAGGAGGTGAACCTGCATCAAAACGTGAATCCGCAACGGGCAGTAGGCAAAGACGAATCCAGCTACGGCGGCCGCGGGCCACGCGGCACCCCACGATCGCAGCAACGCGTACATCGAGACGCCGCACAGCGTCAGGCAGACGAATAGATTGACCTGGTTCGCTAGAATCGGATTGTCCGTGAGCAAATAAACGGGGCCGAAAATTGGCAGGTGACCGAGCATATGCTCGGTGCTGGTCAAAACATTCGGCGCCGGATGAAAGATATTTGCGTCGTACAGCCCCAACGGGTTGGTCAGGAGAGCGTGGACACCCCAGGCCATCACCCAGATCACCGTGTAGATGTCGCCCAGGGCGAACAACGACAATCGCCCCAGAATCGCCGGGTCATAGATCGTGTTCGCCGGCGCAACGAACAGCGGAAAAAATACCGCAAAGGTAAGCGCCGCGTAGCCAACCGTCACCACGGCCGCCTCTCCGGCAATTCGCCATCCGGCAGATCGCTCCGCCATCACCGCAGCACCGCGGCCACATCAGGCACCTGCGGCAGGCGATCCAACAAGACCTCTGCGAACAGCCGGTGCGCACGCGAGTTTGGATGGGGATTGCTCGGCGACACCCACAACGACTCGGCGTCCCTCCCGGAGACTCCAGGGAACCCGACAATCGCGTCCAGACCACGTGCCTCAGCGGCATCGCGAATCTTATCGTAGACCTCGCCAAAAGGGTGAAAGGCGCGCAGGTACGCTAGTACCGGATGAACGAAGACAACGACGGGGATACCGCGCTCGCGCTCGACTTGCGCCAAGCGGTCGAATCCACGCGAGACTTCGGCCCAAACTTTCGGATTACCCAAGTAGTTGTCGAGGACTTCGTACATGTAGGTGCCTTTGGGCGGATCGAGACCGGTGCGAAACGAAGTCCAGCGCGGCCAGAGCAATCGCATCAGGTGCGACCGGGAATCGGCAAAACGCGCAAAGCGAGCGCGTTGCTCGACGATCGTCGCCGTATCGATCGATTTGCGATAACCCTCCACCTCGATGTCGTTGGTTGTGTACCCGTAGAGAATCAAATCGGGATCAAAACCGAGCCCGAGAAGCTCCAACCTGTCGACGACATGGTGAATGTTCGCACCCGACATCCCCAGGTTCAGCACCTCGACCGGGCGACCGAGCCGCTTGCTGAGCTCGACTTCGAGGACACCGGCATACGCCTCCTCCTCGCGTACCCCTTCCCCCATCATGAAGGAGTCGCCAATCGCTACGATTCTCAAAGTCCCGGGCACGCGTTCCTTCGGATAGTCCCGGCCGCGAAAACCGAAGCGGTTGCTCCGATAGTAGGCACCCCGATAGATCCCTTCGACGTTCGGTGATGCCAGCTCATAAATACTTTCGAGCTCGCGAAGACCGGTCTCCTCCGGCCGTCGCGGTTCGACGAGATCCGGCGGCGCAGGAAGGATCAATCGAACAGCCAATTCACCGACCGCCAAACCAAACAGCAACCCAAACAACACCAGGGCGAAGCGCCCGCGCCATGGACTAGGAACTGTCACGACCCAAAGTGTACGCGTCCGTCAACGCGGCGTCTCGCCGTCTTCGGTCTCTGCTGATTTGCCACAACCTCGACCCTTTCGATCCGCAACGGATCGGGAAACTCGCGCATCCCCTGTCGCAAACCGACGACGAGATCGTACATCCCCGGTTTTGGTAACGCCACGATCAGGGAAGTTGACGACGTTTCACCCGGGCCAAGGTCGTACCCCATGCGCCGGCCCAACTGCCCAACACGCTTTTCGGTTTCCCCCACCGGCTGCCAATACCAGTACCATCCCACAGCCTTCGATGAATCCAGCACCAGTACCGGCCAGGTACGATCCCCGCGGTTGCGCGCCGTCACGCGAAGTCGCGCGCTGCCAATGCGGCGCGAAAGTTTCGCACCTTCCCGCAATAGCCCGTTCTCCTCGTCGACTAGCCGAATCTCCGCGCGCATCGCTGCGACCGGCAGCGGATCCGTCAATACGCCGAGCACGGTGGTCGCCCCATCCCGATCGCCGACCAAACGCTCGAGCAGGTCAGCGTTCCCCGGAGCGACTTCAAACAAATCATCTGTCCCATAAGTGCCAATCAACTTCACCGATTCTTGCTCTTTCCACAGTTTCAGGTCCGGAGCCGTGAGCGAAGCCCGATGAACGACGACATAACGCAAGCCAGTGAGCCGGCGAAGCAGATCGATGGCGCGCGGCTCGGGTAGGGCACGCGCGACAGCCATCACCAGCCGATAGGAGTCCGGTCGGTACCCAGTGTAACCATTGAGAACATCATGACGGTGAAAGATGCTGAGGTAGGAGTACCGCGCCTCCAGCCGCCCATGGGAGTTGGATTCCAACCAACCACCCGGCAACTCGAGCAGCGTCCCCGGCTCCAACTCCCGCAGTGCGTGATAGACGCGAGGAATCGTCTCCAGCACCGGCATCTCTTGCGCGCGAAAGCGAAAGTGAAAGAGGCCGAACTCCACGGCCACAAGGAGGGCAAGGGCCGAGGTCAGCACCAACCCCGCATTCCGACCAAGGGCCCGCAACAGGACATCCAAGCCTAAACCAGCGAGCGCCGCCACCCCAACCAATACCCCCAGCCCAAACCGGCCTGGCGCGCGAATCGAGGAAAATCCAGGGAGCCATCGCGCCATCGTCTCAAAGGGCTTGCCCCAAAAAATCGCGTCCGGATTGCTGCTTGGGCCCATCGCCAGCAAGTAAGCCACCAGCATCGCCAGTAGGAGACCCACCACCGACGGCCCGCGCTTGGCTCGCAATCCCGCCACGATGCCGACGAGCGCGAAAAGCAGAGGAACAATGCCGACGTAGTACTCGAGCCCAAAACGCAGCCACTTCCAATTCCGTACGGCAATCGGCGGATACAGATAGGAGGCCCAGCTGAGATTCGACATCAAGACGATCCCACGTTTCGAAATTCCCTGGAGATCTCCGCTCGCCGCCAGCTCGAAATAAGGCATCGCGACCACCAGCAGGACAACTCCTGCCAAACCACCCCCCACCAGAACGACAGCAGCGTTTCGCAAGGGTGGCAAGCCACGTCCTGAGAGCACCCCCAGAATGTAGGCTCCGACGAAAAAAATCGACACGTAAGCAAGGTAAAACGACGTCAACATCTGAAGAGCAAAGAAGACGCCAAACAGACATGCGTCGCGCCCCCGTCCGAAGGTCAGCGATCGATCGAGGAAGAGTAACGCCAGCGGAAGATACTGCACCGCTGATACGTGCGGCGCATGCACCGCAAAGTACCGCGCCGGAAAAGTCGCGTACACAAATGCACCGAAGAGCGAGGCCAGAATCGACACGCCCCAATGGCGTAGGAGAAGGTACATGGCGACACCGCACATCGTGACGTTGAAAAGCAGAGTCGTCTGGAGCGCGAGGATCGGGTTGCCCGTGGTTAGGTAGACCGGAGCGAAACTCAGCTGCTGGCTCAACAGGTGTTCCGAACGAGCGATCGGCTGCAAATCTGGATGGAACGTTTGTCCCGCAAACAGATCCCAAGGATGCGAACTCAGGTTCTCGGCAACAGTCGACAGAATCCAGAGGATCAACTCGACGTCGACGATGAGGTGAGCAGAAAAAGGGAGAAACACGTCGCGGGAAGGGTGAGTAAAGACGGGCCAATAGAGAAAATAGCTCAGCAGCAAAAACAGCAGCGTCACCGGCGCCGTCTCCCGCCAGAGCATTTCTCGCAATCGAACCATCTCAGCCAACGACCCTACAGACTCAGCCCAGATTTTTCATGAATTCTGCCCGGGCTCACCCTCACCAATCACAGGCTCGCAAGCCGTCGGCCCATCAACGACTCTTCTCAGAAGACTGCCGTGCCTAGCTTGCACCAATCTTGATTTCAGCCCATACATTCGTTCCGATGGCCGATCATCTCTTGTCAGTAATCATGCCTGTTTTCAACGAGCGCCACACGCTACGAACGATTGTCGAACGTGTGCGAGCAGTCCCGATCCGCAAAGAAATCCTGCTGGTCGACGACGCGTCGGATGACGGGACCCGTGAAGTCATCGAAAAAATCGTCTCCGAGTGGCCCGATGAGAGTGACAACCGGCTGCACGTCTTCTACCAGGAAGAGAACGCAGGCAAAGGGGCTGCCGTCCGACGCGCGATCGAGCACGTTAAAGGCGATATCACACTCATCCAGGACGCCGACCTCGAGTACGACCCCGAAGAGTACCCGCAGCTGCTCGATCCGATTGTCAGCGGCAAAGCAGACGTGGTCTACGGCTCGCGCTTCTTGGGCGGTCCGAGGCGTGTCCTATTCTTCCGCCACACGATGGGAAATAAGCTGCTCACGTTTCTCTCGAATCTTTGTACGGATCTGAACCTGACCGACATGGAGACGTGCTACAAAGTTTTCCGCACCGATATCCTCAGGCGACTCAACCTGCAGTCCAACCGTTTCGGGATCGAGCCCGAGATCACAGCCAAGCTCGCCAAAATGGGCTGTCGCATCTACGAGATCCCGATCAGCTACCACGGGCGCGAGTACTGGGAAGGAAAAAAGATCGGATGGCGCGACGGCTTCGCCGCTATCTGGACGATCCTCAAATACTCCTTCACCGACGACGACAGCATCGATGACCCCGGATTCGTTACGCTACGTCGGCTTCGCCGCGCCAAGCGTTACAACGATTGGGTCTGGTCGCTTCTCGAACCGTATGTCGGCAAGCGCGTTCTCGAGGTCGGCTGCGGAGTCGGCAACTTCACACATTACCTTCGCCACCGCGACTACGTCCTCGCCACAGACAACAACGAGGAGTATCTCAAGTTGGTCGGCAGCGAGATGGAACACATGGAGAACGTGTCCGTGGAGAACATCGACTGGGAACACGCCGATTTCGACGCTCTGCGAGCACACCATTTCGATACCATCGTTTGCCTCAACGTCCTGGAGCACATCGAAAACGACGCCGGAGCCCTCGCATCTTTTGCCGCGATCCTCGAACCCGGGGGCAACCTCGTGTTGCAGGTTCCCGCCATGCAGAGCATCTACGGGGGGATCGATCGCGCCATCGGCCACTACCGACGTTACGAGCGCGACACTCTGCTTCCCCTTCTGCAAGAAGCCGGATTCGAAATCGAGCACCAGCGCTACTTCAACGTCCCCGGCGTGCTCGGCTGGTGGGTCAACGCCAAGCTGCTCGGTCGAACGGCAGTCCCCGGTGTTCAGGCCCGGCTGGTAAACTTCCTCGTACCACTGCTGCGACTCGAACAACAGATCAAGCCCTCATTCGGAATGGCATTGATTGCGATCGGCAAGCGGAAGGACGACGCCGCCGGTTCGCCCGCATCGTTCGTCCTGCCCGACCGATCCGCTGCCCACTGACCACTCGATCTACCGCGCCCCCTTCAGTCGGAGACCACGGGCGCCGGCGGCCAAGCTGATATAACGATTCCGTCGATTGCTGCGCCGCTAGCAAACCTGGCGTCCCCCTGGCGCAAGCCGATCTCGAGCCGATAGTCGCCGGCCAACCTCGGCACCGGGAGTTTCGCGGAGAAGCGCAGGGTACTCTGCGCCGCGACATCGTAGGGAAGCGGTAGCAGCCCTGTTGCCCCCGCATCGCCGGCCCCCAGCCAACGGTATTCGATCATCACGGCTTCCTCCGGCTCGCGGGTCAACACCGGCCACGGTACCGAAGAATCGTTGCGAACTTCGAACTCGACCCGGGTTGGAAACCGTTGCGGAATCACCCTCGCCCGCAGCCCTGGCCCGACGATTTCGACGCCGCCGAGACGCTCGGCTGGATCGAGCCCACGTGAAACGTTGCCCAAGACCGTCAATCCGCGTGCCGCACCCGAAACGACTGCCTCGGACAGGTCCGCCTCTACAGCTTCGGCGACGCCAAACAGTGCGTTCCCCTTCCCCATCGAAAGCGGCACGAGACCGTCGGGCTCGCGCCACCGTTCGCGTTCGGCGGGCCGCAGTTCCGGGAAGTGAACGATCACATACTTCAGCCCCGTCATCCGCTGAAGGAGGCGAAGCGGCTGATCGCCCGGCAACATCTGAGCAATGCGCTTGATCACCGCGGCCGAACGCGGTGGGTATCCCGTGTATCCGTTCAGCAACGGACGCCAATGAAACGTGCTCATGTACATGTAGCGCGCTTCGCGGTCCGCACCGCGCGTATCCGGGTCGCCTTGTAGCGCAATCGGGATCTCGAGCAACGGCCCAGAGTCTGCTCGCTCGAGTTCTCGGTACACCGCGGGAATCGCGTCAGCGGCTACCACCTTGCGGATTCGAGGGACGTACGCCAGATGTCCAAAATCCACCGAGGTGACAAGCACGGCGAGCAAGAGGGCGAAGTGCCGCCCCCGTCGCGACGGAAGTGCATCGAGGGCGGCCTGCATCCCAATCCCGGCGAGGGCGGCGACACCAAGCACAAATCCGAAAGTGAAGCGCAATGGCACGCGCATCGCCGAAAAACCCGGTACGACCGAATTCGCAAGCCGATACGGTAGCGGTATCGAAACGTCGCCGACCACGAGAGTCGGCCCCAGCGCGAGGATGTACATCGCCACACAAACGCCCATCGATACAAACACCGGTAGAGACAAATTCGTCCGGCGTCGCAGAGCCACAGCCAACGCCAAACACCCCAACAGAGTCGGAACAATCCCGAGATAGCCGGAGCCGATCTTGGCGCCACCGGCGCCTGGACGCGTCCAGTATGTCGCCAGAGGACGCGCGGAAAATGCGGTCAGTACTGCCTCTGAGTGAGTCGGGATCGCACCGCTTCCCGCAAGCGAAAGATAAGGTAACGAGAGGAGCCCCATCAGCACAAAGACTGCACCAAGCGCAATCAAGCCCGCGGCCCACTTCACTGGTTGACCGGTTCGCTGCCGATACCAAAGCGCTACCAGTCCGTACACGCCAATCGTCGCTGCCGACAGGTAGGCGAGATAGAACGAACAAAGCATCTGTAGCAACAGCAGCGCCGCAAACGGTAGCGCATCACGGAGGCGACCTCGGTCGAGGGTTCGATCCAGATAAATCAATGCCAGCGGAAGGTACGGCACCGCCACGAGCTGTAGTGCGTGGATCGTCAGGTAGCGCGTCGGGCAGTAGCCGTAGACGAACCCCGCAAACATTGCAGCCAAGATACCGACACCCCAGTGCCTGAGCAGCGCGTACATTGCCACGCCACACAGGGTCACCGACGCCAAGCGAGTGAACTGAATCGCCAGCGCGGGATCACCAGACAGTGCGTAAACCGGAGCGAAAAGCGGGAGGTGGCCGAGCATATGCTCAGAACCCGCCAACGTCTGTGGCGCCGGATGGAAGATGTTGGCGTCAAACAAACGCCAGGGCGCCGTCCACAGGGCGTGACAGTCCCAGCTGAGAATCCAAGTGATCAGGTCGCCGTCGGCATTCAAGGCACCAGGAGTCTCGAACACCGCGCCTGGCCCGGCGACGATCGCTCCCCAATACAACCAGATCGTAACCATCGAATAGGCCAACACCACCGCGAGGGCCTCGCCGAGCCGGGAACCCCTCATTCGCAAGTGACCCGACGCGCGACGATTGACGGTGGCGGCCGGAACCGCTGCACCCACATGCAGCACTCCTCTGTCATTCTCACCGCACACCTACCCCAGCGTAGGCCGCCCGAACGATCTCGCTTTGAGCTCAATCGTCGTCGATCCCAACGAGCGCGGGAACACGTGTTCCCCCTGCCGAACCTCGACTGTCAGTTCGTGGTCACCGCGGCCCATCGGCACGAAGCAACGAAGCCCTACTTCGACGCTCTCTCCTGGTTTCAGATCCCGGGGCAGGCGCCCGAGCGACGGCCCCCGCATCGGTCGGCCAACCAGCGGAGCCTCCTTCGTCGGCTTGCGCAGCCATCGGCATGCGACCATCACTGCCAGATCGGGATCCTTCGCCAAACCGGGCCAGATGGTATCGGAATCGTTTGTTACCCGTAGGTACAGCGGTAGGATCGAGCGCGAAGTCACCGGGTCTGAGGGTCTATCTACGAACTCGATGTGCGCCCGCCGTCCCGACTCTGGAAGAATCTCCACAGGTGTACCCGCGATCGTCTTCGTGGCGGATCCATCGAGAAACAATGGAATCAGATCCGCCTCTACATGTTTCTCTACCTCGAACAGCCAATCACCCCCCGCACGAGCAACCGCCACTAACCCGTGAGGATTCCGCCATGGTTCGACCGCGACCGGCCTCATCTCGTCAGTATGAACGAGAATGTAGCGCAATCCGGTACTACGACGCAGCAATCGCAGAGTCGTAGGGTCCGGAAGAACTTGCGTCATCGCAACTGCCACTTCGTAAGACGGTGGTGCATAGCCGCTGTATCCGTTGAGCAGGGGGAACCAGTGCTCGGCCGAAATCACAGTCCGCTCACTCTCGCGCGCACTATCCGCCAACGGGTGGACCCCAACTCCGCCAACCGGCAACTCCAAAAGAGGTCCGACCGGCAAAGTGGCGATCGTCCGATAAATCGGCGGCAATTGATCCCCCAGAGGCGGCCTGTTGGCCACGTGCTCGAGGCCGAGCACGTCGTAGTCCCACGCCACGAAGAGCGAAACCACTCCGACAAGGGCTGCCCTTGCTGTGGAGCCAAGCCGAGTCCTCTGCATCAAGCATTCGATACCAAGCCCGCCAAGGCAACAGACCGCCAACGACACAAAGATCGAGAAGCGCCGTGGCACCCGCATCGCGGAGAATCCCGGCACCACATCGAGCGCCCACGCATACGGTAGAGTCCAGCGCTCTCCGGAAATTCGCAGCTCCGGGCCCAATCCGAGCACATAACTGACCCCAGCAATCGCGGCCATCCCCAACGCGGCCCAGCGGACCGACGCGGCACCAAATCGACTCCAACCGATGGCGCCGAGACAAAGAACCGGCATGACCATTCCCAAATAGAATGGACCGCCGCGCCAGTACTGTTTCCAGAGGCCACTGCCATAGAGGATGATCCGACCGGTTCCGCGATAGCTCGGGATAAGCCCGGCGGTCTCGGAACGAATGTACGGAAGGCTGATCACCGCAAAAATCACCAGGGCCGCGATGCTTGTAGCCGCCAGCATCATGACTCCGCGGATCGGGACCCGACCTCGGCGGACCCACAACGCGGCAAACCCGTACGTGGCAAGGGCAAACACCGTCATAAACGCCAGGTAGTATGAACACAGCATCTGGAGCAGAAGGGCAACGCCAAAAAGAACCGCCCACCCGACTCTCGCCTCCCGCTCGGTGCGTTCGGAACCCAGAGTACGATCGAAACTAATGATCGCCAGCGGCAAATAGTAGACACCAATTAGGTGCGAGTGCGCCGCGAACCCCTGTATCGTTGGCCCGTAGACGAAGGCTGCCGCCGCCAGCAGCGCCGACGATCGACCCGCGCCCCAATGCAGCAGCAGCGCATAGATCGCAACTCCAGTCAGCGCAAAACACATCAACAGATGCATCTGAAAAGCGAAAACACCGTTCCCCGTGATTCCAAGCACTGGGCCAAAGACCGGAAGGTAGCCGAGCATGTGTTCCGAGGCGGCCAAGGACGCGGGCGCCGGATGAAAGATGTTGGCCCGAAAAAGATCAAGCGATCCAGAACTCAGCGTGTGCCAATCCCACGACAAGATCCACTGCGTCAGGTTGATATCCGGCCCGGTCATGGCCGCTCCCCTGCCCGTACTCTCATAGCGGAGAGACCAAGGGTCCGAAAAAACCGGGTGAAACAACGCCACCGTGGCGGCGGTGAACCCCAAGCACACCAAAAGAAGTTCACGCGCAGTCAGCGAACGCGATCTGTCGTCCGATCGGGTGTTTTCTATCGTCATCCCTGATTCGACGGTCCCAACTCGCACGGATCGAGCCCGCGTCAGCCGCAACCTGATCAAAATGAAGGCGAGCGTCAACCTTGCACAACGCCGTCTTCTCTCACACTATCGACGATCTCATGAATACCAAATCCAACCTTACACAAAGCGCATTGCTCACCAGAGCGATGATTCTGGTCGTCGCCATCAGTCTTCTCGCAAGCTCTGCCTGCACACAAACGGAGACACAGACCACCACGGGTCCAACGAATATCGTGTTGATTACCGTCGACACGTTGCGGGCCGATCGGCTCGCTCCGTACGGGTACGCCAAGAACGCTACCCCGTCCCTCGCCCGACTAGCTGCTGAGGGCATCCTCTTCGAGCAGGCGACGACGGACACCTCCTGGACCCTCCCCTCCCTCACCTCGGTCATGACGGGTCAGTACCCAACACGACACGGAGTGCGATCCTGGAACCATCGGCTGGCCGAGTCGGAACAAACACTGGCTGAGGTCTTGCGATCCAAAAACTACAGGACTGCGGCCATCCTAGGATCATACGCACTCGACCGGTACTTCGGTCTCGCACAGGGCTTCGACCACTACGATGACACGATGACCCGATCGATGTTCATTCTCGACCCGGGCAAGAAGAAGCCCAAGCCCGCCAATGCGCGCCCCGCCCGTGACACGCACGCGGCGCGCACGGCGTGGCAGATGCGACGCGAACGGACCAACGCCTACCGATCCGACAGCGACGTGGCCGACACCGCCATCGCCTGGGTCGAGGAAAACGAGGAAACTCCCTACTTCCTCTGGGTCCACTTTTTCGGCCCACACGAGAAGGACAAACGGACCGGGCTGAGCAAACGCGAAAAAGGGGCCTTTTTCAAAGAGCTGATCGCGCGCTACGACCCCGACGTTGCCACGATGGACCAGGAGGTTGGTAGACTCATCGACGCCATACGCAAGGCTCCTCACTTCGATCGCACCGCGATCGTCTTCCACAGCGACCACGGCCAGAGCCTCCATGAGCACGGGGTGTTCGGGCACGGGCTGGACTTATTCGAATCCACAGTTCACATCCCGCTCATCGTTCGCCTCCCAGGCGCGGAACGCGCCGGCGAACGCGTTCGCGATGTCGTCCGCAACCTCGATATTTTCACTACCGTCCTCGATCTCGCCGGAGTAACGCCCGAGAACGTCGAAAGCCGCAACCTGCTCGACGAACGCGACCGCAGCACCGACTACGCCTATATGGAGTCGTTCCTGACTCTTGGATTTTCAGTGCGTGAAGCCGAGGTTGAAGGACGAAAGCGTAAGTTGAGCACGGTCCTGAAGGGAATCCGGACCAACGACGCAAAACTCGTCGCTGACAGCCCGGTTCTGTTTGAGGACAACAGAGCCTCCGAGTCACTGCCCAACGAGTTCGTCAGCGACCACACCAAAGTGAAACTGTACGATCTCGAGTCGGATCCGAACGAAAAAGTAAACGTCGCCAAGTCGCAGCAGGCTGCTCGAGCGAAACTCATGCAACTATTGGCAGCGCACAAAGCAGAGAGCGAGGCTGGACCACAACAGGTCCTCGACGACGCCGCGATCGAGAGGTTGCGAAGCCTCGGCTACGACCCCAAAAAGTTGGAAAAACAGTAGGGAATACCCCCCGCACCCACAGATCCCGCCATCGTCAGAACTGAAAGTAGATGAATCGGGCGGAATCCGGCGAGAATAGAAAAACCACTAGCCCGACGAGCGAGTAACCGAGTCCCTGGACCAAGGGAGGAAGGTCGGTGTAGCGCCGACGCAAGCGCATCGGATCCCCAGACAAGTGCAGGGCGAGGCTCACCAATACGACAATCAGCGCAATTTGGGCCGACGAGTGCACTTGGAGCTGATAGCCCCAGTGACCGAGTCGGTTAAAAATCACCGCCGCGGCTTCCGAATCAGAGGCTCGGAAGAACACCCAAGCAACGCAAACCATGTGGAACGTGCCGATTTGTTTCGCGATACGAATCAACGGTGCGGACTCGACGATCGGTTTCCCCTGCGTCCAGAGTCGATGCAGCGCTAGCCACAACCCGTGAATCGCTCCCCAGATGACGAAGTTCCAGGACGCACCATGCCAAAGCCCTCCCAAGAGCATGGTGATTGCGAGGTTCACATAGGTTCGAAACGCGCCGCGCCGGTTGCCACCCATCGAGACGTACAGATAGTCCCGCAACCATGTGGACAGTGAGATATGCCAGCGTTGCCAGAACTCCCTCGGGTTGGACGAAAGATAGGGCCGATTGAAGTTTTCGGGAATTCGAAACCCAAACAAAGCCGCGAGCCCGATCGCGATATCGCTGTAGCCGGAGAAGTCGAAGTAGATCTGGTACGCGTAACTATAGATCGCCAGCAGCACGTTCGCCGCGCCGTACGAACGCGGATTCTCGAACACAACATCGACGTACTCACCGATCGTGTCGGCCAGTACGACCTTCTTGAACAATCCAGCAGCAATACGGACGAGCGCCATTTCGACTTCGCTCGGCGTCGCACGGCGATCCGATTCGAGCTGTGGCAGGAAGTCGCGCGAACGCACGATCGGCCCCGCAACCAGCTGCGGAAAGAACGAAACAAAAAGAGCGAAGTCGACGAAGCTACGCGTCGCCTTTTGCTGCCCCCGATAAAGGTCGATCGAGTAGCTGAGGGTTTGGAAGGTATAGAACGATATGCCCACCGGGAGCACGATGTCCCACAACGGCGAGGCATTTGTGAGGACCGTGGTTTGGCCGAACAGCGCCTGCCACTGCTCCAAGCAGAATCCACCGTACTTGAAGAACCCAAGAACGCCGAGATTCCCCAGCAGGCTGAGCATGAGAAGCAGGCGACGCACCGTCGCCGATCGCGCCGCCTCCATACGCAGGCCGATCGAAAAATCCAGGACCGTAGATCCCAGCAACAGGAGTACGAAAGGCGGATTCCAAGACCCGTAGAACACGTAGCTGGCGACCAACAAGACGATCTTACGCGCGCGCGTCCAGGTGCCCGGCACCACGCCGTAGTACACAGCTAATAAGACTGTGAAGAAGACAACAAATTCGAGACTGTTAAAGACCATTATCGCGAAGGACCTACAGGCGGCAGACAAAACGAGGATTTTCGTTGAAGATCAAGTCCCGCGTGTGCGCTCCGACAAGGCCCTCTGCGCCTGCCTTCACGAAGTCAACTCCACGATCCCGCATTGCGGTGTCTTGCGGCGGCCATCGAGAGCCTCAATAATCGACAGCTTCATGCGACCAAACACAAAAGACACTCAATCGGCTCTTCTCTGGATCCTCCTGGCCTGTTCCCTTGCCGCCTGCCGCAGCACAGACGTCCCGCCCAACATCGTACTCATCACGGTAGACACGCTGCGGGCCGACCGACTCACGCCGTACGGTTACGACAAGATCGACACACCGGCGATCGCGCAACTGGCTAGTGAGAGCATTCTGTTCGAGCAGGCGGTCGCCGACACCTCATGGACCCTTCCTTCGCTCAGCTCGGTCATGACCGGGCTCTATCCGACGCAACACGGCGTGCGATCCTGGAATAATCGGCTGGCCGAGTCACAGCAGACACTGGCTGAGGTTTTGCGGTCCAACAGCTACACCACCGCCGCCATCGCTGGATCCTATGCGCTCGATCGATATTTCGGCCTTGCCCAGGGCTTCGACCACTACGACGACACGATGACGCGATCGCTGTTCATCCAAGACCCGACAAAACCGAAACCCAAAGCGCCAAAGGTGCTCGACTCCTACCTGGCGCGAATGCATCGCCAGCATACCAACGCTTATCGGCCCGACAGCGAAGTGGCGGACACCGCAATTGCGTGGATCGAGGGCAATCAAGACACCCCATATTTTCTTTGGGTCCACTTTTTGGGTCCGCACGAGAAGGACAAGCGAGCGCACGTAAGCCAGCGCGACTGGAATTCCTATGAAGATGAACTAGTCGCGCGCTATGATCCCGACGTCACCACGATGGACCAAGAGGTCGGCAGATTTGTAGACGCGATCCATAAGACCCCCCACTTCGACGACACAGCCATCATCTTCCACAGCGACCACGGTCAGAGCCTCAAGGAAAGAGGCAAGTTCGGCCACGGGACGGACCTGTTCGACTCCACCGTCCATGTCCCGCTGATCGTGCGACTCCCCGGAGCAGAGCGCGCGGGGGAACGCGTTCGCGACATCGTTCGCAACCTCGATATCTTCAGCACAGTCCTCAACCTGGCCGGCGCAACGGCCGAAAACGTTGAAAGCCGCGACCTGCTGGCCGAACGAAATCGCACGAGTGACTACGCATATATCGAGTCGTTCCTGACGATTGGCCTTCTCGGGCATGAAGCGGAAATTGAAGGACGAAAACGAAAGCTAAGTACTGTCCTCAAAGGGGTTCGGACCAACAACGCAAAACTCGTCGCAAGAAGCCCTGTTCTGTTCGAGAACAACCGCGTTTCCGAATCCCTGCCGCCTGAGTATATCGAAACCAAGACCAAGCTGAGCCTTTACGACCTATCGTCGGATCCGGACGAAATGGTGAATGTCGTGAGGTCACAGCAAGCCGTCCGATCGAAACTCGTGCCGCTGCTCGCCAAACACCAGGCAGAAGTCCAACCCGGGGAAGAACAGGATCTCGACGAGGCGGCGCTCGAAAGGCTCAGGAGCCTCGGCTACGACCCCCAGCCGTCAAGCGATAAGTGATGCACTCGGCGCCAAATCCACAATCGCCTGCGTCTAGCAGCGGCCACTGGCACACTCAATAATCGTCGGCTTGATGGTAAAAACCCTAGGGTATTCGAGATTCGCCTACTGGATCGTTCTGGCTTGCCTTGTCGCTGGGTGTAGCAGCGACGCGCCGACACTCCCGAGACGCCGGCACAACATCGTTCTCATCACGGTCGATACGCTTCGGGCCGATCGGCTGACACCATACGGCTACGACAAGATCGACACGCCGGCGATCGAGCAACTGGCGCGCGAGGGCATCCTCTTCGAGAAAGCGTTCGCCGACACCTCATGGACCCTTCCTTCGCTCAGCTCGGTCATGACGGGTCAGTACCCAACCAGCCACCGAGTGAGGTCATGGAACAATCGCCTCGAAGACTCTCACCACACGGTTGCCGAGATCCTAAAAGCACAAGGCTACAAGACGGCCGGAATCGTCGGGTCGTATCCGCTCGATCGCTACTTCGGGCTAGGCCAGGGCTTCGACTACTACGACGACAAGATGACGCAAGCCCTGTTTGCAGACGCAGCGCCGCGCGACCCGGCGAAGCCAACCAAACAACTTGCTCCCGACGCGTCGGCGAAACATCGAGCGATCTGGCAAATGACCCGGGAGAAGACCAACGCCTACCGGACTGATACGGAAGTCGCCGACGCTGCGATCGAATGGCTTCGAGAAAACCAAGCTGAACCCTTCCTACTCTGGGTCCACTTCTTCGGACCGCACGAGAAGGGTAAGCGAACCGGCCTCGAGAAAGGCGAAAGAGAAGCTCACATTGCAGAACAGATTGCCCGTTATGATCCCGCAGTCGCGGAGATGGACACGCAGGTGGGTAGGCTCTTGGGTGAATTACGAAAGTCACCCACTTCCACCAACACGGCGATCATCTTCCACAGCGACCACGGCCAGAGTCTCAAGGAGCATGGCTGGTTCGGCCACGGGATGGACCTCTTCGACACAAACGTCCATATCCCACTCATCGTCCGTTTACCCGGGGCGGACAGGGCCGGAGAGAGAATCCAACATGTCGTCCGCAACCTCGACATTTTTGCCACGATCCTCGATCTTGCAAACCTTCCGCCAGAAAAGGTCGAGAGCCAGAGCCTGCTCGCCACCAACCCCAGGCGCAGCCCCCACGCGTTCGTCGAAACCTACCACACTCTAAGTCTTTTTAGCCGCAAGGCAGACGTCGATGGGCGCGAGCGCCGCGTCGGTACGATTCTGCACGGACTGCGAACTGCTGACGCGAAACTCGTCAGGAGTATTCCAGCCCTCGCTCCGAGCGAAGATTCCGCCGACCCGCTTCCACCTGACTACGTTAGCCAAGGCACCTCGACACAAATGTTCGACATGAAGAGTGACCCTGGAGAGACCCGCAATCAAGCTTCCAAGGAGGCGGATCGGCTGAACGCAATGATTCAGCTGCTGCAAGATCATCAGACGACTGGAAGTGAAAACCATCCCCGCCATCAACTCGACGAAGCCGCCAAAGAGCGCCTGCGCAGCCTAGGGTACCCTGTTCCCGAATAAAAACTCTGAGCGCTCAATCGTCGCTCAGGTACCCGAGAGCTCGGAGACGCTCTTTCCTCGCTTCGTCGCCGACCTCCGGGTCGATCCGACGTCGTTCGCGACGGACCAAAGAATAAGAATCGACCCGAGGCAACAGGTCCCCGTCCCGGAGCGCTTCCGCTGCAACGCGACCCGGCATATCCGCCGCAGCTGGCAATCCGAGCAATTCGAGCAAGGTCGGCATGACGTCCAATGCATCGAGCGGCGCTTCCAGAACTCCGCGACGCACTCGCGGCCCGCTCAACATGAACAATCCGAGTGCTGTCTTTTCGGTCTTGTGGGTTCCACCCTTCTTTTTCTTGTCGTCATAGCGCTCAAAGCCATGGTCAGAGAGTACCAACAAATGATCTTCAGGCTCGATCATCATCAGAACACGACCCACCAACCAGTCCAACCGACGCAGGTACTCGACGACTCGATCACTGCCCCAATCTTCTCCCGGCAGCGCCTCGTGCGTATGCCAGGCATAGTGCGCGAGGTCGTCAAATCCGCGCACATACAGGAGGAGCAAGTCGACCGGATGCGAACGGCTCCCAATCAAAGCCATCTCGATCACTTGCGTGTCGACCCGCTCCGCACGTACGGGAGATGTGTACACATACTGATCGACCGGCGTCAGCCCGGTCAGCTCATCGAGGAGTGCAGGAGGATAGACGACATCGCTTAGCCCCTGCGAAACACCATCCCAACCATCGCGCTTCAGAGTCTCGGCAAACCGGTCGACAAACTTGTCGCCGACGACGAAACCATCGACCGGTTCCGCAGGAACCGTCGACCACCAGTTGACGACTCCAACACGTCTGCCCAGTTTCGTCGCCACATTCCAGATCGCCGGCACTTTTCGATGCTCGGACGAATAGAGCACTTCATCCTCTTCCGATTCATCGACGACGAATTGGAGGATGCCATGAACCTTCGGCAACTGGCCGGTAACAAACGTCGTCCAGATCCGCGGTGACAACGGGGGAAGCCCGGTCGAGGCCACATCGACCACACCAGTCACACCTCGCTCCGCAATACCGGCAAAATTCGGTACGATTCCGTCATCGATCGCCGCACGGAGCAGTGCAGGCGGCACGCCGTCTACGCCTAGGAAAACGACACGCCCCCTCGGCGGTCGCTGCTCCACCGCTCCATCGACTCGGACCTCCATAGAAGTTGCAACGTCAGAAGTTGCAAGGTCGTCGGTCGCATGAGCGCTCGGCAGCGCCCCCAAAGAGAGCACCTCGTGCACGCCATACACTAGCAACACCCACCCAACAAAGTGTGAGAGGCGCAAAATACTTGAGGCCCTCCGCATCACCTGGTAGTTAGCGGGCTTAGTGCCGCGGCTCAACTCTCATCCGATCGCGCAGACGGGCGCAACGCTCTCAACTCCGAAAGGCACGTCCCGCGTGAGAATCCAAACCCTCATCGGTCGATCTGCCACACCTCGGACACGCCACAGCGTCTATTCGAGTGACAGTTCCATTTCTCGAGCGAGGCGGCTAGCGCCGCGCGCCCACTTCGCCGGGCTGGCTCTTTGAACGACCAACGCCCACAGGGGCTACGTTTATCGGCCGAAGCGGCAATGGCTGCGGCAGCGTTCGGCCTCATCGCCTTTGCAGCACTGTGGCCGCTATTCCGATCGCCGGGCACTTCAGTCGTTCTCACGCGGTCAGTGACGTCCGGCGCACTGGCCCCGAACACCGATCTGTTCATTTGGCTCCTCACGTGGGAGTGGACGGCGCTAACCGACAGTGCTCTATCTCTCTTTGACGCAAACATTCTGCCGCAGATCGAAGGTAGCCTCGCATCCTTCCACCCGCGATTCGGTCACTTGCCGATATTCGGTCCGATACTCGCTCTAAGCGGCAACCCGGTTCTCGCTCATCAAGGGAACCTCTTTGCCAACTTCGCGCTCAGCGGAGTGGCGGCGTATATACTATTGCGGCATTGGGAGACGAGCCGCCCGGCGGCGTTTTTCGGTGGACTGATCTACGCACTGTGCCCGGCTAGGGTGGCCGCGAGCGCAACACCCGAACTAGTGGCCGGACAATATTTGCCCCTCGGCTTACTGTTGCTCGAGCGTGGCGCATCGAGAGCCAGCGGTCGCGACACGCTGATCGCAACACTGCTGCTCGTTTGGCAGGCGTCGTGTGCGCTTGCCTACACCGTCTTGGTTCCGGTCATCGCCGTCGGCTATGGGCTCTACCTTTCGCAAAGATCAACTCGCAGCGGCGCCATGTTAGTCGCTCTATCGGCGCTCACGACAATCCTACTCTCAATCGCCCTCTTGGTGCCCTCAGCGATGGGCATCGCTGAGGGCCGCTTGAATCCCCCAGCCCTGCTGGATGCCAACAGTTCCATCCACAACCTGAGTGCGTCCAACTCATGGCGAGACTTCCTGAGCCGTGGCACTGTCACCTCGTACAACAAGCGCCCAAATCCGTTGGCGATCCCCCCCTTTGTCGGATTGACAACACTGCTCCTAGCAGTCGCTGGACTCGCAGTCGCCCGTCCGCGAAGGGCCGCGGTGACAATGGCGAGCCTCGCTACGATATCGGCGCTCATGTCCTTTGGACCAAGCGGCAGACTCGCACACTTTCTCTGGTGGCCGATCCGCGCTGTAGGCGAAGTACTACCCCCGGGGCACCTGAGCTTCCTCTACCTCGCGCTTGTGAGTTTGCTGTCCGGCATCGGTCTCCATCACATTACCCAAAGATGGTCGCGACTCCGTTGGCCGCTTTATTTCGCAGCCTTCATCCTCGTCGGTCTCGAAATCGGTCGGCCGTTCGAGATTCGCATCTTGCCGAGAGGCAGGGCCGATTCCGTTCTTGCCCGCACCCTGGCGCAGCTCCCAGAAGGCAGCCTCGCAAGAGTTCCGTTCGACAACTGTACGTACGAATCCGATCGAAGCCGCGCTCGATCCATGTTCGAGAGTACCCTATACGGCCTGCGACCGATCCTAAACGGGTTCGGCGAGCTGCGAGCACATCGCCAAGAGGAGATCGAAGCGCTTGCTGGGGCATTGCCGCACCCGCGCGCGTTTGAGTTGCTCAGAGCCGAAGCCGGGCTGCGCTACGTACTCCTGGACGTGTCGCAGGTAACAGTCGACCAACGCAGCGCTTGGATCGACAACCCAACGACTCGCGACCTCGGCTTCGTCGACGGTAGTCTCCTACTCGAGGTCCTAGACCAGTCCATCTCTCTGAGCCCAGGCGATCGAGCTCCGGCCCAACTCAAACCGGGACAAGAAGACCTGCCAGACTCGGCAAGGCAAGTAAAAATCGGCACCAGCGGCCGCGTGCACTCGGCGGTAAGAGGACTGCCAACGGTGGTATCGGTCGAAGTATCAAACCCCTCAGACCATCGCTGGCCAGTGCTCCAAGCCAACGATCAACAACGGGTACATTTGGTCTCCTGGTGGGAAGACGAGAACGGCCAGCCGGTTACCGAGACCGCGGAAGAGCACCGTCGTCTGCCGTTTGACTTTGCGCCGGGCGAAGTGGTTTCGATTCCTCTGTGCGTTCACCCGCCACGAGGTATCAAAGTTGGGATTCTAAATGTTACGGTCGCCCAGGGCGCGAGTCGTTTCCACGGGCCTCCAGCGCGGATTTCGTTTCATATCGGGGGGCTCGGACCGGCGAACTTGTAGGACCCCGATCGGACCCGCCAGCCGTCGATGAGTCTTTCAAAATTCGCCATAGAGTACTCCAGGCAGCGCAAACCTGATGAGCATCCATCGGCTTCTCTCGAATAAGGCGGTCCAGCGCGTGGGGCTAGTCGTGTTCGGGATCGGACTGGCACTCGGAATCGGCGAGGTTGCATCCCGCCTGAGTTGGCGTGAGGCAATTCCGCAGCCGTACTTGGCGCCAGACTCCACCCTCCCCGCGATAGAGAAAAGCGTTTTCGGACTCGCACGCCCCAACGCTCGCGGAGTCTATCGAGGTGTCTACTACCGGTCCAACAGCGCTGGGTTTCGCGGCCCCGAATACACACCTAATCCGGTCCCTGGCGTTTTCCGCATCGCAATCGTTGGCGACTCGTTCACGATGGGTGACGGCGTCCTCGAAGAAAAGGCATATCCATACCTCCTCCAACAGAAGCTCAATGAAGGCGACCGCCGCTACGAAGTACTGAACTTCGGCCTCTCGGGGCTCACGGCAGAGCAAATCGCCATTCGCATCGACAGACTCGTGCGACGCTTTCACCCGCATCTCATTGTTTACGGGTTCACTCCCAACGACATCGAGGGCCCCTTCTACCGCAAGGGCTCGAACCTCAAAGCACAAATCGAGCAGCGAAGCCGCTATATGCTCTTCGCTCGCTCCTCGTCACATCTCTTGCGCCAACTATGGCCACGCTTTCAGGCGCTGCGTGAACTGCTCGACCCCGTCCCTGGAACGTACCTCTACGACCTGATGGACAACTACTTCAACAACCCGGCGGCATGGCAAGACCTCGAAAATTCTTTCGTGCGCATCGCCGGGCTCGGGGACGAGATCAACGCCCCAACCGTCCTCTTCGTCCACACGATTCTGATGTACCTGAACCGATTCCACCCTCTGCGCCCGCTATACACCAAGGTCTCGAACGCCGCGGAAAAAACCGGAATCTCGCCCATCGCTTCACTCCCGGCTTACTATGGCTACCGCGCCGAAGATCTTTGGGTATCCGAGATCGACACCCACCCGAACAACCTCGGACACGAAATCCTCGCCGACGCTTTAGCCAAGGGGCTCCGGCAACTAGGTCTGCTCGGAGCGCAAGAAGGCCAGCGCACCGACGACCGCTGACCAGTTCTGGTCTCGAAAACTCAGAAGATTCAGGCAAGCGGCCGCAGATTCGAGCATGCCGGCCCCGTCCCTTCGGCAACGAAGCGCCCATCGCATACGGAAGCAATACCAAAAAGGGCAGAGTCGATCCGAGAAACCAGGATCCGCTACGCGGCTCGGGCGGAGCTTCGCCCTCCACTTATCTCGACGCACTTCCACCGACGTCAATAACGAGCGCAGCGAGCACCCGCCCTAGCCTCATCCGCGTTCACCTGCGTTCATCAGCGGTTTGGTTCCAGCCATCGGCCAGGCTGGGTTTATCCGCGTTCATCTGCGGTTTCTTTTCTTTGGAACTCAAACCATCCGGGCTAGCTCTTCGGCTTCCGGCGCAGCCCTTCTCTCACTCTTCGCTCGACATCCGGCGCGAGTAGGTCAGCGATGCGTGCGGCGCCCGCCGGAATGTAGTGTCCCGCCCAGTCTTTGAACTCTTCCGCAACGAGGGCATTGTGTAGATCCAACAATTCGCCACCTGCTCGTTCGACTTCCGTGCGAATCAAGTCGATCCGCTTGCGGAACCTCGGGCCATAGTGCCCCCAGCGCCGCAACACCCCCACCGGCACAGGTGACACGACGACCGTGCACGGCACCCCCCGGCGCGCCGCCACTGAGACCGCAGCCGCCAACATCTGCACGCTCGGGCTGTTCGCCGACAACGGAATATCAAACGCCTTGACCGTGTGCCCGACCGAATGAAATGGCTCAATGTCCGGAGTCGTGCGGTACAGAAACTCGCGAAACTTGGCGCGTACGCCCTCGAGAAAATACGTCGTCGACTCGATAGGAGAAAACTGTAGCGCTCTCGCCAATAGCAAACGCGGTAGGGTGATCGCACGCGCATGCCACGGCAACCGCAGCGCACGACTGAGCTCCGAACGCGGCAACATTGTGGACAGTTGAAGGAGGCCAACTCCCGAGCCTTCCGTATTCAGAAGACGCGGATTGGCGACGATGAACACCGCCGCCGGGTCGTAATCCAGGACTCGCGCCATCAACATGTAATGGACATACTGATCGAACCCCGGGTGAGAGAGATTCCAGCTTTCGATCCGCAGGCCACCCAGGACCCGACGCTGAAGGCGGGCCGGGTAAGGATCCAACTTTTGGTAGATCGTCGAATCTCCAAACCAAGCAACCAGCGGACGATCGGGGAAGCGGCGCCTGTAACGCTTGTAATACGACGTACGAACTGAGTAAGCCGCCTCTCCTACGTCAGTTGGATCGCGGACCACCGCGGCCATCACCCCGGTGATCGCGACTACACCGACGAGCATTCCCATCACTATTACCGCGACTCTACGCATTCGTTTCCTCAGCCGGAACTTCATAGGGCGCGGCCACATGGACCGCAACCAGCTCCAACGGTATACGAGCTTGAAACGACCTGCCAAACCGGCCAGAACGTGTTGGCGTTCCACAGCGCAGTGCGCCCACTACCGCATGGCCAGCTTACCAATCGTTCGAATGATGCCAAATGACCGCGGAACAAGAGATGGCAGCTAACTCCGGGCCCGCCCCGCCCGGGGGATTCTTCGCACTCGGGCTCTTGACCGTCTTCGGCATCCTAGCCGCCGTTGCACTAGGAGAGATCTTTTTTCGGTTGGCACCGCCTGCGCAAAGACCAAAACCACAAGTCGTAGCAGCCGAGCATCGCAACCTTCCACGCCTCAAGCAAAGCGTGTTCATCCTGGGTGCACCCAACACCGAAGGCCTCCTGCCGAGCAACGCCTACTTTAGAACAAACAGCGCCGGTTTTCGTGGACCCGAGACCTCGCCAAGGGCCGGCCCCGGGGTATTCCGCATCGCCATTCTCGGCGACTCGGTCACCATGGGCTCCGGCGTTTCAAACGACGAGACCTATTCCGTCCACCTCGCTCGGATGCTGAACGAGGGATCCGACTCAACGCGCTTCGAAGTCTTGAATTTCGGACTAGCGGGCCTCAGCGCACGACAGGTCGTACAACAAGGATCGCGCTTCATCCCACCGTTCGCGCCGGACCTCCTCATCTACGGCTGGACCGCCAACGACATCGAAGGACCGGCCTACCAGCACCGATCGTCCAAAGCGACCAGAAAAGCGATGCACAAGCGCCGTCAATCCCACGCGCAATCGAGATCATACCTTCTTCGCGCACTCTGGCCGCGTGCCATCGTCCTCTGGGATCGACTCACCGCCCCGCGAGGCACCTATCTAGAGGAGATCCGATTCAATTACCTGAGCAACGATCGAGCCTGGAAGGACTTCGCCACCGCCCTAGCGGACATTGTCCACTTCGGCGAAGATCACAACGCTCCCGTTGTAGTCTTCCTCCACGCACAGCTCTCTTTTCTGAACATCCTTCACCCGTACCACGCTATCTACGATAAGGTCGCGACTGCTGCGACCCAACTCGGAGCGCCGACAATCCAATCGATCGACGCCGTGACCGGTTACGATGGGGCCTCCCTTTGGGTTTCACAATTCGATCCGCACCCAAACCCTCTTGGCCATGAGATCTTTGCCACAGCCCTTCTGAATGGCCTAAGGGACTTGCCAAAAGGATACCTGCCCCGACGATGAAACAGGCCACGCGCACGCCGCCTAAACGAGAACCGCAACGGCTTTGGTTACGGTCAATCGGATTGGTCGCCTTACCGATTTTCGGTATCTTATTGGCCTTTGCGATCGGCGAGGCTTTTCTCCGAGTGACACCGCAGAAAAAAGAGCCCCGCCACAGAATTGTCTACGACAAGCATCGAGATCTGCCGAAACTCAAGATCAGCGTGCCCGTTCTCGCAACACGAAACATCGAGGGCCGCCTAAGAAACGGCGCCTATTTTCGCAACAACAGTATCGGTATCCGCGGACCGGATATCCCGCGCACAGCGCCGCCCGGTACGTTCCGCGTCGCGATCATTGGTGATTCCGTGACCATGGGCGCTGGTGTGTCTAACGACGAGACCTACTCCGTAGAACTCGCAAGGCTGTTGAACCAAGGCGAATGGGCTCAGCGCTTCGAGGTTCTCAACCTCGGTCTCGCAGGTCTGAACACGAAGCAGATCCGCAAACGCGCAACGCGGCTGTTACCCCTGTGCAACCCCGACCTCATCATCTACGGCTGGACCAGCAACGATATCGAAGGCCCTTCGTACGAGAAGCGTATCTCCAACGATTTCCTGCAACAGCAAGCCGAACGCTACCGAAGCCAGGCTCGGTCCCGCTCGATCATCCTACGTAGATATTGGCCACGCATGTTGACGCTCTGGGACACACTCAGGCCGCCAACGGGGACGTACCTGGAAGAGGTCCGGTTCAACTATGAACAAAACCCCAAGGCATGGAGCGACTTCGAGTCCGCGCTCGAGGGCATCAAGAATCTCGGTCGCCGGCACAACGCACCGGTTGTAGTTTTTCTGCACACTTCGCTTACGTTTCTGAACGTCTTCCACCCGTACCACAGCATTTACAACAAAGTAGAGGAAGCCGCGGTCCGGCTCGGGCTTCCGACGATCCAGTCCTTCGATGCCCACCTGGGGAGGACCGATAGGTCACTCTGGGTTTCAATCGCCGATTCACATCCGAATCCCGAAGGCCACCGCATCCTAGCCGCCGCCCTCTACCAAGGACTCAAAGATCTTCCGCCAGGCTACCTTCCCAGCCGATGAATCTTCGGTCCAGGCGCAACTACGACCTCGATCTTGATCAACGTCTGACATTTCCGTAGCCTTCCAGTTTCAATGACCGCCACGGCCCCTCAAACTGATAGTGACTCTCCGCAGTACACCGGCGAACGCCCCGGCCACGGCGAGAATTTCGACTACGACGAATCCCGGCACCTCGCCGCGTACGCATACGCGCGAACCTTGGCGCAGGGCAAACGCGTCCTCGATGCAGGCTGTGGCGAAGGCTACAACACGCAATCGCTGCACGACGTCGCCGGCCACGTGACCGGCGTCGACTACTCCGAAGCCGCGATCCAATTTTGCAAGAAGACTTGGACTAAGCCGAATCTTCGCTTCGAGCACATTGACTTGACCAATCCCGTCGGCTTCGACGACACCTTCGATCTCGTTCTCAATTTCCAGGTGCTAGAGCACATCGAGGACGACCGCGCCTTCCTGGAAGCTCTGAAGGCACGGCTCGGCGCCGACGGACACTTGCTGCTGACGACCCCGAACCGATTGATGTCGTTTTCTGAGAATCCGTACCACGTCCGCGAATACACGAGCGACGAACTGCGCCGCCTACTGGAGAGTGTCTTTGGAACGGTCGAGCTGCAAGGCATGTGCGGCAACGACAAGGTCACCAAGTTCGACAAGGCGCGACAACAATCGGTGGAGCGTATCTTGCGCTTGGACCCGCTCGGTCTGCGCAACCTCTTGCCGCAGGGAATCATTAACTTCGCCTTTGCAAACCTCGCCAAACTCGTAAGATCACAAGCCAAGAACGCAGCCGGCGAGGATCCCATCGTCCCTGGCGACTTTTTCGTCAGCGACGAAAACCTCGACAGCGCACTCGACCTCGTCGCACTCTGTTCGCGATAACCAACCCCGGCTCGAAGCGGGCCCGCCCCCATGCGCGATTCTAAACGGCTGCCCGAAATCGACGCAATGAAGGCGGCGGCGATCCTAACCGTCGTCTTTATCCACTCACTGCGCGCATCCTGGGACCCTGGATTCACGTACGCCGAACGCCTGTTGTCGGAAGCGGCACGATTCGCCGTCCCAGCCTTTCTCGCGGTCTCGGGGTTTCTCTACTACTCAACCGAGCCCATCACATCGGCCATTCTCGCCAAGCGACTGCGGCGAATTCTCGTTCCATATTTGGTCGTCTCGTTGGCAGCGAATGTCTTCGTGACGAGTTTTCCGCAATTCCGATCGTCGAGCTCGTTCCTTGTCGGGCTGCTCATCGGCAACACCTTCGGGCCCTTCTACTACGTGTTCCTACTCACCGAATTCGTACTTGCGACCTGGATCCTATCGCGCCTGCCGAGGGCCATGACGGTACCGATTCTTGTCGCTAGTGTGATCGCCGCCATCATCCCGTTTCTGTTCTTCAAGGAGGCCGCGAAACCGACGTTGTGGACCCTGCGCCTCCCCCTGCTTTTCTCGTGCTGGTTCATGATGGGTTGGGCCACCGCCGCGTACAAAACCCGAGTGCAGGCATTCCTGCGGTCAAACAGTAGTGCGGTCTACGCGGGGTGCGCCGCTCTGGCGTTGGTCTGGCTCGCTCTGGACCTCACCCAGGCCCTCCCGTCACGCCTCAGCCGCTTGTCGAGCATGTTCCTGGTCGGCTCGAACCTGACCGCGCTGTACACTTTCTGCTCTTCGATCTCGCAGATTCGTCCGTGGGTCGCCGCCCTCAGTGACCGGACCTATGCCATCTACCTGCTGCACCTGTTTTTCGTGTACGCGGTCTCTGCTGGGTTCGGTGCTGACCGCCACGTCGCACTGGTCTCGAGCACCGCAACAATGTGGGCGGCTGGGATGATCGGTTCTCTTGCCACCATCGAAGTCACACGCCGCTTGGCGCCACGCCGATCGCGCGACTTGATCGGGTTCTGACGGGCGGCTAGCGCCGAACCGCAACCCGAATCCGTTCCGACAAATCCTCGAACCACAAGTTCGTCTGAGAAAGCCCGAAGGCGAGATCCAGCTCGCCTGCCTGTTCGGGCACCGCGACACAGACCGGAATCACGACCGACTCGCCGGGTCGCAGATCAAAGGCCAGCGCCTGTGATCGCGCATCGCCACCGACCAACCCGCCGGCAGAGTCGGTCCACAAATACGACACGTACACCTTGCGCTCTCGATCGAGCGTCAAGGCCGGCCAGGTCTCGGACGAGCGGTTTGTCACCCGAAGCTCAGCCGGCAGGCGTTGTCCAGCGACAGCGCGTCGCGCCGGCAAGTCCGTGAATTCGATCTGGGCCGAACCCGCCACCGTCGGTACTGCATCCAAACGATTGCCCAGTAGCGTCTGCTCACGCCCGACCGACAAAAGAGCCTCTTGGAGGTCCGGCCGCTTCGGCTCCGTAACCTCGAAGAGTGCATCTTGGCCGAAGAAACCAATGCGCCCCAGACCCTGTGGAGATCGCCAGCGATGCCGCCAACGCCCCGCTGCGTCGGCCAGGTGGACAACGACATAGCGCACGCCAGTAGCTCGTTGAAGCACATCCAAAGCGCGCGCATCCGGCAGCGCAGCCGCCAACGATTGGACTAGTTCGGCTGTGACCGGGGCGCGACCGCGGTAGCCGTAGCCATCGAGCAAGGGCTTCCAGTGAACGGTACTCGCCAACTGACGATCGATTCCCCGCTCACCCGGATCCACGGCGCACGTTTTCGTCGGCAGTTCCAAAACGGCGCCGTCGGGCATACCCGCCAACGATTCGTACAATGGCATCGCAGCCGCTGTCAGCCCGACCCGCTCAGTTGAATATCGTCGTTCGGGCAGCTGGAAATCGAGGATCAGCAACACGCCGCAGAGCGCGATCGCACCGCGACGGGCCCCACGACTACGCAAGGCCGTCGCGAGTGCGTCGGCCCCCATCCCCACAAGCCCGCCGATCGCCAGCATGAGACCGAGCGTGTAGCGGCCGGGCGACGGCCCCAACTGAGCCAGCCCCGGCACAACCCCAGCCAGAACCTTGTACGGGGACTCAGCCCCAGTCCCCAAACTCATCGCGCAGCTGAGGAAAAACACAATGCCGAGACCGAATACTGCCGGACGCCGGCCGGCTCGCCACCACGAGGATGCAACCCCGATCACAGCGAGCACTAGCGCAACCAACCCCACGTAGTGCCCACTCGCTCCAGGCAAAGCGTCAGCCAGATACGGCGGTACAAAGTAGTCACGCCACCCCACTCCGCTCACCGCCAACAGCCCCGCCCCACCCTGTTCGACCAATAGGCCGGCTCCGACCAGATCCCAGTACGGGCGGTAAACCAAGAGGCACACGGCGAAAGCACTCACCAAAGCCAAGAGCGCAGCGATCCAGCCTAGCCGCGACCCGTGCCCCGACAATCGGAGCCCGACGAGGTAGGAAAGGCCGACTGCAACAGCCAAATAGGCGAGTTCCAATCCGCAGAGAACCTGCCACGCGGCAAGCGAAAATAGAGCCGCGACGCGCGCAGCACTCGGCGATCGAACAACCCGATCAGACAGGAGGAGCAACAGAGGCAGATACTGCCCAGTTGCGAGCGGCAACTCAGCAAGCACCTCGAGACGGACCGGACAAAGAGCGTAAACAAGCCCGGCCAAGACAGCTGCAAGTCGGCTGCATCCCCAGTGCCGCACGAGTGCGTACATGCATGCGCCACAAAGTGAGATCGTCGCCAGCAATGCGACCTGATACGACGCAACCAAATCACCGGTGACCCAATAGATCGGCGCGAACAACGGCAACAGGCCGAGCATTGGGTCGCCAAAGGCCAGAGCCGAGGGCACCGGATGAAAGACGTTGGCATCAAACAACCCACTCGGACCGCGCGAGAGCGCCTCGAGGTCCCACGCCATGACCCACATCACCCAGCGCGCTACCGGTCGACCGAGAAACGAATCGGGCCGATAAATGGCATCCAGATGGCGAAACACCGGATACAGGGCCAGGAAGGTGGCGAAGGCAAACCCGCCGGTCACCGCCAGGAATTCGCAACCCAGGGCCGCAAATCTCCGCAGCGATCGTCCTTCCCCCGGCGCTGTGTCGGTCGGCTCGCCGAGACCGGGGCTCTGCTCAGCCGACCGAATCAAAAGTCATATCCCAAGGCTTCCAGCCGCTCTCGGGTGACGTCGTCGATCGCCTGCGCGGGAGCCTTTTCGACCGCTATGGCCCGGGGTCGCCAAGGCACTTCGGAGTTCCACGGCGCGCCTGTGACATACGCGGCAAGTAGCCGCTCGAAACCTTCGCTGGTCAGCTCCGGTTCGACACCGGGCACATTCCGCATCGAAGTCTGGTGAGGAATCATCGAGGACTCGAATCGCTGACCGGCGGTGTGCACCACAAAACGCCCGACCAAGCATCGCTCGGGCAGTCGCAAGGCGACACAAGAACCGGCAGCTCGCTGCAGCTCGGCAAACACCGGCCGGTCGGGCAGTACGGACGACTCACCCGTCACCAGCGGGGCCAACGTTCGCCCGTCGAAGGACACATTTTCGGACATGTCCACCAGATCCAATACGGTTGGTAGGACGTCCACCAACGATACCGGTGGCCCGTAGACACCAGGCGACACCAGGCCCGGCCAATGAAAGGCCAGCGGCACGTGTAAGACGACGTCGTTGAGGGTCTCGCCGTGTCCAATCGCGCCCTGCGGATCGAACTCGTCACCATGGTCGGCAAAAACCACGATCAGCGTCTGGGCAGAAAACGGCAGTCGCTCGATCCGATCAATGAATTTGCCGAACGTCCGATCGAGATAGTCGATCTCGCCGATATAGACCGCCTCGCGCCGCTTCACCTGATCGTTGCTGAGACGGCGGAACCCGGCATTATGCAGATGTTCGATATCCGCGGCTAGCTGTCGCTGTTCAAGTTTCTCCCCGGCGGGCTGGATCCGATCCGCGATCACCCGACTCGAATCATCGCGAACGACGTAAGGTGTGTGCACTTCGTAGGTGTGAACGAAGAGCATGAACGGCCCATCCGCACCGAATCGCTCGAGCCAATCCCCAGCCTTGCCGAAGGTATCCGCCGCATCGCCCAAGAACGAGCCAACGTCCGGGCCGTTGTCGTACCAATCGAAATCTTGATCGAAGCCGAAATCGGAGCTTACAAACGCGTTTTCAGTGAACGCGACGTTCACGTATCCGCGCCGCCGGGTAAAAGTCGAAAGCAAGTCAACTTCGACGCGCGCGTCGCGTACACTGCCGTACACACCGTGCGAGCTCGGATAGAGACCGCTAAACAAGGAGGCATGCGATACTAGAGTGTTTGGGTACGTCGCATAGGCGCGTCGGAACGAGAACGAACGCTCTAGAAAGCGATCGATGTTCCGACTCGATGTCTCATCACGGCCAAAGGACTCGAGGTATTGAGCACCTAGAGTGTCCAGCGAAATCAGGATGATGTTGGGGCGATTCACACCAGGCTCCGGAGCCGGCCGGTAGCGGACGCTGCCCCAGTAACCGGACACGGGCGCAGATCCCTCGACCGGCGTCGCGCGAAAACGCAGCTTGCACGGCTGGCTCGCCACGTTCGGAATCTCGATCCGATGATCCGACCACCCGGCGACATCGGACCGAGGCTCGTCGCGGACCAAAATCCTCCTGTCATCTCCAGCTGCCAAGATGACCTCGAAGGACAGAGTACCCGTCGGCTCCTTGGGCGCTAGGCCAATGCTGAAGACCAGAGCTCCAGCTTCACTCGGGCACTTAGCGACAAACTCCTCGGCACTCCCGACAGCATCGCGGGTCGCGCCGCCGAGGCGAACCTTGGTCGTCGCGACGACACCTGAGGAAGTCGATAACACCAACATGCCATCAGGGTGCTCAGCTGCATCGGCCGCCACCTTGCCGAGACTCGCGGACAGCAGCAGGCCGCACCAACAGAGATTCAAGATTCTAGTGAGAGCCATGATTCTACAACGCCGAAACCGATATCAGCCCATGCCTTTGCATACTATTGCAGCAACCGAACCCGGGCGAAGTCGGAATTTCCCGTGAACCATCCGCCATCCTGCGTGACGCCAAAATTCAAGGCGAAATCCCCACGACCAGCAGGAACACGGACGCACACCGGTACCACAACCGATTCTCCCGGTGCCAGATCGAAAGGCAGGGCTTCCGCTCGCATAGCTTGCGCCACCAACTCGCCCGCAGGGTCCGTCCAGCGATACCCAACGTACAGCCGGCGATCCCTATCCGTCGTGAGCCCGGGCCATAGCGAGTCCGACTGATTCTCGACCAGCACCTCGGCGCGCAAATTCCCACCGGAATCAACTGCACTCGGCGGCAATGTCGTAAACTGCAGTCCCGCTGTCCTAGCGCCCTCGGCGATGAGGGCAGTCGCGCCGCCGAGCAGGGTCCGACCTGCGAGGCGAGGCAAGGCCACCAGGTCCGCGGCAAGGTCCGCCTCGATTTGATCCGTGACTTCGAATAAGAGATCGTAGCCAAAGAATCCAACGCGCGACATGCCCTCCACCGAGCGCCACTTTTGCCGCCAACTTGCGGGAACCCGATCGAGGTGAACGACGACATATCGCAATCCCGTCGTGCGCTGCAGCAACGCAAGCGCACGCCGGTCCGGCAGAGTGTTGGCCAACGCTCGGACCGATTCATAGATGGCTGGGATCCTCACACGCATCCGATAGCCATCGATCAACGGCTTCTCGTGCAGGACGCTCGCCTGTTGCGAAGCGATCACCGCG
>JAJCZJ010000104.1 GCA_029262455.1 Deltaproteobacteria bacterium
CG
Organism: Deltaproteobacteria bacterium; assembly: GCA_029262455.1. Taxonomy (GTDB): domain Bacteria; phylum Desulfobacterota; class Binatia; order HRBIN30; family CADEER01; genus CADEER01. Next base: position 3 of record JAJCZJ010000104.1, read on the forward strand.
CGGCTCGGCGGCGCCTCTCCCTCCCGGTACACGGTTGGTCTGGCCCACTCCGAAACCGACAGCTCAGGAAGGACCGTGAGTTAGACGAACCTATCGCGACAATGATAGCCGGTTGAAGCAATGTCGGCCTCGCCCGGAGATTCATTGCGCACCAAAGACTGGGGCCGTCTGGAACCCCGTCGCGTTGACCAATCTTTGCGCGAGTGGCCGGTCGTCCGTCGGTCGACCACACGCCTCCGACTGGCCGCGGTCTTCAGCATGCTTCTCGGCGGATGCGGCTTTCTCTATCACCCCGGCATCGAGCACTGGGCTTTGGGCAGCGCACCGGGCTTCGTTCTGGAAGAGGTCTACCGAGTTCCGCGCGACCAACAGGGTTCTTGGGTCAGCATCGCTGTGGAATCGGACAACACGCTCGTCGCGTCTTCCGAAAACGGTCGTTTCTATCGGATTGCATTGGCTCCGACAGGGGATTCCGAGGTGACGGTGACCGAGCTGGATCTCGAACTCGGTACCGCTCACGGCATGGTCCGCGCCTTCGACAGTCTGTATGTCGTTGTTAACGCAGGGTTCCTTCGCTCGGGTGGCGACAACGGCCTCTATCGGTTGCGGGACGATGATCGCGACGGGTCGTACGAAAGCGTCGAGAAGCTCCGCGCCATCGAGGGTTTCAGCGAACACGGACCGCACCACTTGGTGGTCGGGCCGAGCGGCGAGGATCTGTATTTCGTCGCCGGCAATGCGACCCGGCCGACGGCGTTCGCGCGCTCGAGGATTGCGGTGAGTCCGCAGACCGACCAAATGCTGCCGCCACTGTCCTGTTTTTCGGTAGTCGAACACGACCCGCCAGGCGGCTGGATCGCGCGCCTCGACCCGGACGGTGAGGAGTGGGAGCTCCTCGCCGCGGGACTACGCAATCCGTACGATCTGGCTTTCAACCGAGACGGGGAGCTCTTCGTCTTTGACGCCGACATGGAATGGGACACCGGCCTGCCTTGGTATCGACCGACGCGGATTCTTCATATCGTCAGCGGCGGCGAGTACGGCTGGCGCAAAGCCTCGACGAAGTGGCCAGACTGGTACCCCGATAGCCTGGGCGCGGTGGCGAACATCGGCACCTCGTCACCAACAGGTATCGACTTCGCTTACGACACGCACTTTCCCGGGAAATACAAAGACGCGCTGATCCTCGGTGATTGGTCACACGGTCGGATCTATGCCGCTCACCTCGAAGCCAAAGGGGCGAGTTACACGGCTCGGTTCGAGGTCATCGCCAGCGGCGAGCCGTTGCCGGTCACCGATCTCGTCACCCTCCCATCGGACGGAGCAATGTACATCACGACCGGCGGACGCGGTGCCCATTCGGTTCTCTATCGCTTGCGTCATACTTCGCCCGAACCTCCCGGTAGACAGAGACTTAGTCATCCCGGCCCGTTGGTTGAACTGCGGCACAACCTGGAAATGAGACATCATGCCAGCGCAGCAACGCCAGACGAGCAGATATGGGACAGCTTGCGACACCATGATCGCAATATTCGATTTGCGGCGCGGGTCGCACTCGAACACGCGCCGGTTCCGAGTTGGAGAAGCCAAGCTCTCACGCTGGCCGATCCGGAGGCACTCATCCAGGCGCAGATAGCGCTCGCGCGAGTCGGTAGCATCGCCGATCGCGATCCTTCTCTCGCAGCGCTCTTTGATCTCGAGCCGAGCTCCCAACCATCATCAATACAGCGGAATTGGTTGCGGGCCGTTCAGCTATGGCTCATTCGACACGGTAGGCCACAAGATTCCCTCGTGCGCGAGCTCGAAGCCCTGCTCGATCGAATGTACCCAGCGTCGTCGTACGCCGCGAATCGTATCACCGCAGAGGTCGTTACGTTCCTCGGGATGCGGACGGCATTGCCCAAGACCCTGAAGCTGATGCTCAACTCGCCGACGCAGGAGGAACAGATCCATTTTGCATACGTCCTCTCTCAGGTGCGCGAAGGATGGAGCGAAGACGACCGCGTTCGCTACTTGAGTTGGTTCGAGCGCGCGGAAACGTATCCGGGCGGGAACTGCTACGCGACGTCGCTCGATGCGATCAAGGAGCAGGCGATGAGTGCGATCCCGCGCAAAGACCGCAGACGAATGAAGCGCAAGGCAACCAAGATCCCTCCGACGGCTGTGATCGAGGAAATCGCGCCGACCGGGCCAGGGCGCACATGGACGGTCGGCGACGCCGCAGCCCTTGTCGAGCAGCCCCTGCGCGGACGAGATTTCGCGCAGGGCAGGGCGATGTTCGTCGCGACGGAGTGCTGGACCTGCCATCGTTTTGACGGCCGCGGCGGCTCCCTGGGCCCGGACCTATCGACGGTTGGCAGCCGCTTCGGAGCGAAAGACCTGGTCGAGGCAATCATCGAGCCCGATTGCTTCATCCCGGCCCACTATGCAAGCACGGAGATTCAGCTAGAAGACAAGACGGTCATTCACGGACAAATCTACGACACCCTACCGGCACAAATTCCGATCTACGGCGGCGGTGTTCGTGTCCGAACCGACTTCCGCACCGGCGCCGTGCGCACCCTGCGGCCCGGCGAGGTTGCGGAGATTCGCGTCTCCACAACGTCGATGATGCCGAGCGGACTGGTCGACGACCTCAACGAAGATGAGCTTCTCGATCTGCTCGCGTTCTTGATCGCCGGTGGCGATTCTTCTCACCCGGTTTTTCGAACCGCCGATGAACACCGGTGAACGCCGATGAACGCGGATGAACCCAGGAAAATGCATCGAGAAAAATGGAAGGCGAGGTTCTGCCCGAGCCGCGTAGCGTTCAACGCGGGAGCACAGCCGCCGCCATAACCTGCCGATTCGCTTGCACCCCGGCGTTGCGGACCGATAAGCGTATTGCCAATAGATGGGGGCAAGATGTCAGATCGTTTAGGCAAGCCACAAACACCGCTCAATCTCGGAGTTCGCTCGAACGGCGAGTTTCTCGAGGCGCCGACCGAGAAGGATCGGTTGATCGAGAAGCTGACCCTCGAGAAGGCCGAGGCCAACGCCAAGCGCACCGGTCTCGATCGCCGCAGCTTCCTCGGATCTGCCGCCGGCATGGCGACGATGCTCGCGGCCATCAATGTCGTTCACGGATGCGGCGGGGACGACGACGTTGCCGCGGTTCAATGTGATCAAGAGGGAGCTCGAGAACTCCTCGGCGGTGATGAGTTCATCATGGACGTACAGTCACACCATATCGACCAAAGCATGGAGTGGCGGAGTCCGGTATTCGGCGATTGGACGGAAACGAACAAGCTCTACTACACCTTCTTTTGTTCGTCGTTCGAGGGCTCGACGCAGGACGGAGTGTGCTCAGCCGCGACCTCCGACCGCTTCCCTTCGTGGCTGGATCCACAGGTGGGAGTGGAAGCTAATGGCTTGCCGAACCTGTGCGCCGGCACATCAAACTCGAGTCCGTGCCTCGGCCTGGAAGACTACATCGACTTGATGTTTCGCCGCAGCGATACCACCCTGGCTGTACTCTCCACGTTTCCGGCGATCACCTGCGAACAATCGGACCGCATCGGGTATTCGGTCGACCTCGGCATCTGCGGAGACTTCTTGCCGACGGCAGCGATGGCGAGCACGAAAGCTGCAGTCAACGACCGCGCTGGTTCGCAGCGCTGCCTTTCTCACGCGGCCGTCTTTCCCAACCCGCCGAGCTGGCTCAGTGCTGGAGAGCAACAATCCTTTATCGATGAGCAATTGCGCGGCATGGAAACAGCGGTCAACGAATTCGGGATCGACGCTTGGAAATGCTATACGCCGTTCGGGGCGCTACCCATCGAACAGATCCAGAATCTGCGCTTTGAAGATCTGGCCCTACCGATTATCGCAAACCAAATTGTCGGTGAGGGTTGGCTACTCACCAGCGACGTTGGGCAGGCGATGATTGCCAAGGCGATCGAGTTGAACCGTCCGATCATCAACGCACACAAGGGGGTCCCCTTACCGAGCTTCAATCCTGCCTTCACGACCGCTAGCGATGTGGGGGTCGTTGCCAAGCAATTCCCGCAAGCTCGTTTCGTCATCTATCATTCGTCGATGAATCACGGAAACGGCGGATTCGGCGCACCTTCGGTCGAAGAGGGCGCTTATAATCCGGATGAATGGGAACCGACCGACGATCCACCGGGTATCAACAGTCTGATCCACTCCTTGATGGTCAACGGTATCACCGCGGCAAACAATGAGAATGTCTACGCCGAGCTCGGAGGCCCGGGCGCGCGAGCGATTGGCGACCCGATTCAAGGCACACACATTTTTGGCAAGCTGCTCAAGTACGTAGGTGAGGACCGCATCCTCTGGGGAACAGACGCGATTTGGGGTGGATCGCCACAAGGGCTGATCGAGGGCTTCCGCGCCTTCCGCATGGTCCCTGAGATCGCCGAGGCCAACGACTACCCGGATCTCACCGATGAGATCAAAGCCAAGATCCTCGGGCTCAACGCGGCGGCGCTATACGGCGTCGACGCAGCCGCTGCGCGCTGCGCGATCCCGAACGACAATCTCGCCCAACTGCGACGCGACTGGCAGATGGCACGGCAGATCTCGCCGTCGGCGCTGCATCCTCTCGAGGTACACCAGGGGCCGCGCAGCCGGCGCGAGTTCTTCAATTTGTGGCTGAGCAAGAACTGGCTGCCGGTGTGATTACAGCCTTGGACGTGGGCGCAAAAGCACTGCGGCGCAAGGGCAAGAAGGAAGTTGGCATTAGAGGGGAAGGCTTTCGGGTTTCCCGGAATACTAGTGTCGCTGCATGAGTCGACAGCCTCCGGAGGGAGAGGGGAAGGCTTTCGGGTTTCCCGCAGCACGCGTATTGGCGGGGCATCCGTGTTCACCCGTGGCCAAACCGGCGTTCACCGGCGTTCATCTGCGGCTTAGTTCAACAACCCGATCCGCTCCCCAGCCGCTCAATCCTCCGGCACCGCTTGCTGCGCGTCCATCATGTCGATGAGAACATCGTGGACGAACCCTTGCGCTTCGGGCGGCAGACTGCCGTAGATCGACTGGCTCTTCGCCTCCGGTTGGGGTGGATTTTTGGCGTAGGCGACTGCCTCGGCCAGGTCGGTGACGAACGCCTCGACGACGCCGTCCTGGGTTTGCGGACGGGTCGTACACATATGGATCGCATCCGGGAACTGTTGGCCGTTGAAGCGCCAGCCGCGCAGCCGCATGAAATCGTTGATGTGATAGATGTTGAATTCGGGCGAATTGAAAGAAAAGCAAAACGTCGGCTTGCCGATGATCTCCAATTCCGAGTGGCTCAGCACCGCATCCTGCATCGCGTACGAAGTATCGAAGATCTTCTTGGCGTACCGCAGATACCCCTCTCGGCCGAGGTGAACCATGGAAGCCCAGGTTGCAGCCAACATTCCACCGGAGCGGCTCCCGGCCATGCCCGGCGAGAAGTACTTCCCACCGGACCATTCCTGGTTCATGAAGTACACATGTTGGCGCAGTTTCTTGTCTCGGTACGACAGGGTCGATGAACCCTTGGGCCCGTAGCCGTACTTGTGTGTGTCGGCCGAGATACTCGTGACGCCGGGCAGGCGAAAGTCGAACGGGGAGATCGGAAAGCCCAGCTCTTCACCCCAGGGCAAAATGAATCCACCGAGACAGCCATCGACATGGAGGCCGACGCCGCGATCGAGGGCGAGGCCGGAAAGCTCCTCGATGGGATCGATCGTACCGTAGCCATAGTTGCACGCTGAACCGACAATGACGGCTGTCCTGTCGTTGATATTGTCGCGTACGAAGTCCAGATCGACCTGGGTGGTCTTGGGATCCACTGGTGCCACAACTTCTTCGAGTCCGAACAAATGGCACGCTTTGCGAAACGCCGAGTGTCCTGTTTCAGGTAGAATCACCTGCGGGTTGGCGATACCGCGTTCTTCGCGCGCTTGCTCGCGGTAGGCGAGGATCGCGGTCAGGATACTCTCGGTCCCCCCCGAGGTCACCGAGCCGACCGGCTCCGAGTCCGGACGCGCCGCATCGGCGTGCAACATATCCAGCGTCATGGCCAAGATCTCGCCTTCGAAGCGAGTCGCACTCGGGCAGATGTCGCGCTGCAGTGCGTTGACGTGCGAGTACATGCCGAACGCCTCGGTCATATACGCGTAGTGTTCGAGGTCACCACAGTACATCGTCCCGGACACCCGACCGGTGCGCCAGAAGCCGTCTTCTTCTTCCGACATCTGGCGCAGCTCCGCCAGCACCTCTGCACGCGGCCGTCCTTTGTCCGGCATCCGACGATTGACTGGGTAGCGATCTGCGTAGGGATAGAACGAGCTCTTGTTGGCCATGTTTGCGCTTCCTTCGCTTGTTGGAGTGCGAACTACTGACGTGACAATCGATCGAGAGTTCGAGCGTGCAGCTCGCGGTTCGCAGCGGCGACGACAAAGCCGCCGTCATTGGGACTGCCGCCGTCGCGGCTGGTCACAATGCCGCCGGCTCCCTCGATGATGGGGATCAATGGAACGATGTCGTAGGGCTGCAGAAGATCTTCGATCACCAGATCCGCCTGGCCCATCGCAACCAGGCAGTAGCCGTAGCAATCACTGCCAAAGCGCCTCAGCTTGCAAGTAGAGGCGACCCGATCGAAGGCGGCCATCGTGTCGGTCTCGAGAAAAAGTCCGGGGTCGGTGCAATACAGCACCGCGTCCTCAATTTTGTCTGTCGCACGCGTCTGCAACTCGCGGCGATCCGCACCGCGTTGAAACCATGAACCCGCATCGCTGAGGCCGGCAAAGGTTTCGCCGATGTACGGCTGATGCATCAGGCCGGCGACCGGACGACCGGCGACCGTCAAGCCGAGCAACATCCCCCAGATCGGCATGCCGCTCATGAAGGCCCGCGTGCCGTCGATCGGATCGAGGACCCAGCAGGCGTCGTTCGATCCTGCAGTAAATCCTTCTTCCTCACCGAGAATGCCGTGATCGGGGAAGTGTTCGGCCAGGCGCGCCCGCACCTGGGCCTCGACTTCTCGATCTGCCGCCGTGACCGGATCAAAGGCAACGTCGCCAGCCTTGTTGTCGACCTCGAGAGGCTGGCGGAAGTACCGCAGAGCAATGGCTCCGGCTTCCTCGACGATGTCGATGGCCACGGCCAGTTGACGCTCAATTTCGGCTCGGTCCATTTCACTCACCCGTTGAGCGCCGAGAATATCGGGCGCGTTTGTTCGAAGGATTTCACAAACTGCTCGAACATTCGGTCGTAAACCCCTGTATTATCGCGATTTGGTTCGAATACCTGGCGGGCAGGACAGAATCTTTCCAAATCTCCGATCGCGGCTTCGCCGCGAGCACAGAAGGCTGTGTACGCCGAGGCTCGATTGATCACGTGGCGCGGATCGGCAAGCTGATTGACTGGGCGGCCGGTGACGCTTGCGATGATCTGGGCCCACTCCGGTGACACAGCGCCACCGCCAGCGAAGCGCAGCGATTCGAATTCGGCGCCCGCAAGCTCTTCGACCGCCGGCAGCAGCCAGCGGAAGCCGAAGGCAATTCCCTCCAGGACCGATCGCAGCATATCGGCGCGCGTCGTCTGCAGGGAGAAGTTGAGGAAGCCACCGCGCATTGACGACTCGGATTCTGGGGCCGCCGCCCCAGTCATCCACGGCAGAAAGAGGAGTCCCCGCGAACCGGCGACAGACCCCGAAATCGACGCGTCGAGGCCCGCAAAGGGGTCGGACATCTCGTGGCTGGCAAACGAATCCGTGGTGCAGAAGATGTTGCGAACCAAGTGGTCGAGCGCGCCGCCGGCGAGGCCGTTCTCCGCCAGGACCATGTAGCGGTTCGGCACCGGACTCGACGCACTCACAATGCCGTTGTCGAAGTCGCTGCGGCGCTCATCGGTGTGAGCCAACACTTGCCCGGTGGTACCGATGTTCACCCCACCAACACCACGGGTTCCGGTACCGGCGCCCAACGATACAGCTTGAGTGTCGTTGATTCCGGAATAGACACGGGTCGTCGCTGAGAGACCGAGTTCTTCTGCGACATCTGGCCGTATCGGACCGAGGTCCGCTCCTATCGCGACCATTTCGGGCAACTTCGCAGGATCAATACCGGAAAGCCCGATCAGGGTTTCATCCCAGGCAGCTTCGTTGGGGTGGCGGTGCGATGCCAACAATAGTGCGTAGGCAGTACACGCATTTGCCGTGCAGCGACCGCTGAAACGCGCTGCCAGGTAGTCCATCGGCTCGAGGAACTTGTGCGTGCGCTCGTAGATCTCAGGCCGCTCGCGCTGCAGCCACAGCATCTTCGAAAGGGAATCGGCGCCGGAGGGCAGGGGGATCATTCCGTGACGCTCGATCCACTGCGCGAAGGCGTCGTCCTTGCCTAGAAGCTCCAGTGCGTAGGGTGCTCCGCGGGTATCCATCCACAGCAGTAGATTCCCGACCGGGAGGCCATTGGCGTCGACCGGCACGACGGAGAAGTACTGACTGACGAGACTGATACCGACAATGCGATCAGCGCTGACTTCACCGCGGCTTACTACCTCGCGGCAGGCGTCGCTCACCGTCGCCCAGATCTCGTGCGGATCTTGTTCGGCGCCGCCGTCCGGGGTCTGCACCGTGGCAATACGACGACTGGTTGCGGCCGCGATCGAACCATCGCTCGAGACCAGCGCGACCTTCGGCCCGCTGGTACCGAGATCAATCGACAATATGTGAGGAGTCTTCGACATTGCACCGCCCAAGATATTGAATCCTTGGCACTGTCTGAGTACCGAATGCAGAGCGCCGGCACAAATATAGGACCGGCGAGCCGCGTCGGCACGTTGATCATACCCCGGTCGGCGCAATTGCGACTTTCCGCCACCCTTTGGATTTTGCCGTCGCTCTGATAATTCACCGCTCTGGAGGAAACGCCAATGCTCAGATGCTCATCGATCTTTTCCGTAGTTGTCACGACTGCGCTGCTCGCACTGTCCGGCTGCTCATCCGACGACGGCGGCGGCGCAGCAAATCTCATTCAGCAGGGGACGTTGGTCGAAATCGCCGACGGCATGCTGCAGGGAGAGACCGACGGAGGATCCAGGCGTTTTCTCGGCATCCCGTTCGCTGCACCGCCTGTCGGAAATCTGCGCTGGCGACCGCCACAGCCGGTCGCTCCCTGGGCCGGCGTTCTACAGGCAACCCAGTTGAGCGAACCCTGCGCACAGGAAGCGGGGCTCACGACGCCAGCAAGCGACATCGAGGACTGTCTCTACCTAAACGTCTGGGCACCCGACCCAGCGCCCAGTGAACCTCTGCCAGTCATGTTTTGGATCCACGGTGGCGGCAATACTAGCGGCTCTACGGCCGACCAGGTACCGCTCGGCGTCGGTGGACTCTTCTACGATGGACGTGACCTAGCCGAATCGCGCGGAGTGGTTATCGTTTCCACCAACTATCGCCTCAACATCTTCGGTTTCCTCAACCACGATGGGCTTGCGGCCGAGGACGCGAATTATCCCTATTCCGGAAATCAGGGGCTCCTCGACCAGCGCGCCGCCCTTGAATGGGTACGCGACAACATTGAGGTGTTTGGCGGCGACCCCAACAACGTCACGGTTTTCGGCGAGAGCGCCGGTGCCTTCGACACGTGCTACCAAGTCGCTTCGCCGCTCAGCCGCGGCCTTTTTCACCGCGCCATCAGCCAGAGCGGTGGATGCACGACGCGCAACACGACAAACCAAGAGGCCCTGGCGCAGTCCGACAACTTGGCCGAGAGCCTCGGCTGCGACACAGCCAACGACGCGCTAGCCTGCCTGCGCGACGCCAGCGTCGCTGACCTTCTCGCGGCGTCCGGTGGGTTCGGACCGACCGTAGATGGCGGCTTCATCCCAGACCAACCGAGAGCCCTTTTCGATTCGGGTGAGTTTTCGAAGGTCCCCTACATCCTCGGCTCGAATTCTGACGAGGGAACCTTATTCGCGATTGGAACTCCGCCGATTGAAAGTGAGGACGAGTTCCTCGATGCCCTCGAGGCAGACTACGGCGACCGTGCACAGGATATTGCCGCGGTCTACCCGCTTAGCGATTTCGCCAGCCCCAACGACGCTCTCATCCGCGCATTCGGCGACAACGGCCTAGTCTGCGGAACCTACGATACGGCCAGGCGCGCTGCCGTAGGGGGTGCCGATGTCTATATGTATAACTTCTCGCGCGCGGTGCTGGTCGACGTACTACCGCAGCTCGGAGCCACGCACGGCGCCGAGATCGCATTCGTCTTCGGAAGCTCGAACGAGGCCGGGGACGAAGACGATGCGACCATTTCCGAGTCGATGCAGGGCTATTGGACGCGCTTCGCGCGCACCGGCAACCCGAACGGCGATGGCGCGCTGGCGTGGCCCATCTACAGCGACGCCGTCGATCAGCGGATCAACTTCGACGTCGACAACGAAGTCCTCACCGCCTTCCGGCGCGCGCAGTGCGAAGTCTGGTGGGACATCCACGCCGAGGAGTTCGAATAGTCGAGTGAGGCCAAAAAGCCGGTGAGGGCCAAGATATACGACGTCGTCATCTCGCGCATGACGTCGGCGTGGTACCGCGCGGTTCTGGAGAAACTCGCCGCGGGTTCACGCGTGTTGGATGTCGGCATTGGCACGGGCAGGGCACTGCTCGCCAATGCAGCGCTGGTGCGAGAGCGAAACCTGACGATCCACGGCATCGACATCGACACCAGCTATATTGAGGCGTGCCGCGCAGCGATCAAATCGGCGGACCTGAGAACCCACGTCAGCGCTGAGGTAGAGTCCGTCTACGACCACAACGGCGGCCCCTACGATGCCATCTACTTCAGCGCCAGCTTCATGCTGCTGCCCGATGCCGCGGCGGCCCTGCGCCACCTGACACCGCAGCTGACGGACGAGGGCGCGTTCTACTTCACCCAAACCTTCCAGGATCGAAGATCCGCGTTTGCCGAGCGCATCAAGCCGCTGCTCCGCTACCTCACGACGATTGATTTCGGCAACGTTACCTACCGAAACGACTTTGGCGTCACTCTCGAGCAAGCCGGTGTCTCAGTCATCAGCGAAGAGACCCTCAGCTCCGGCCAAGGACGCTCGGAGAGAATGATCGTGGCGAGACCAGAGTAGGTAGCAGCGTCGCGCCCCTAGTCTCTCGGCCACTTTCTCCGGTTAGAATCTCGCAGTGTCTCAATCAGACACGACGACACCGGCCAGCTCGCCTTGGTTTAGTGCACCATCCGCGATGCGGCTTCGGTACTCGGGGTCATCAGCTTGCTCGGGATGCTGATCGTAAAGGCCGCGGCTCCACCTTCTCCGCAGGTGCCCTTTAGAGTAGCGCCGATTGAGCGACTCAGGCGCTCGGCGATTGCCAGTCCGACGCCCGAGGCTGAGGCACCATCACCACCTGTGGGAGGCGCCGCCATCGGCGCGAACGGCATCGGCACATCGGCGGAGATTCCCGGGCCCGCATCGGTTACGACGAAATCGGTGTGGTCGGCGGTCGACTTGACCGCGATATTGATCTCACCGGTCGGCGTGAACTTGATCGCGTCGGTCACGACGTGAGACAGAATTGACAGCAGCTTCTCTCCGTCAGTGAAGAGGGCGCTGCCTTCGATTGGGCCGGTGGTCGTCAAGCGGAGAGGGTGGGTTCCGATTTGGCGGCTTACGAGGCGCTCGATGCGGTCGGACAGAGTCGAGAGATCGACGCGCTCCTGGCGAACGTTCTCCGGGATGTCCAGGGCGACATCGACGTATCCCTGCATCTGAACCGATGCAGCGTTGGTCGATTGCCGCATTCGGTCGAGAAGGTCGCGGAAGCGGGAGAGATCGGGTTCGTCACTCAGAATGTCTGTGTAACCTGAAATCACGTCGAGCGAGGAGCGCAGGTTGAAGCACAACTCCGAGAGAATCTTGGCGCGCACGTCCTGGTCGTCGCGGACGTTACGCATGCTCTGCGAGGCGGTCAGCGAACAATTGACCATCTCGGCGATCATCTCGGTGTCGTCTCCGACGCGCGACAGCGCCGTAATATCGACACCGTTCTTCAGCGGTCCGAGATCGCCGGCTCCGGGCTTTCCGCCATGGACCAAAATTGGGACATGTGGGGAGGTGGCGTGCACTCGGTGCACGAAGTCCGATCCAACTTCCGTCAGCGCGTCACGGCTGATCAGGACCAGATCGCTTTTCTCGCGGGTGAAGACATCCAAAGCCTCGCGGCCCTTGGCGACTGGGAAGACTCTGTTGCCAGTGCGAGCGAGCTTGAGCAGCATTGATGTCCGGAACTTCTCCCGGCCATCGACGAGCAACACCTTGAACGGCTCGCGCGGCGCATCCGACTGTGGAGCCACATCGTCGATTTGGCGCGATCCGCCATTCGGATGCGCTAGTACAGGTTGGTGACTCGCCCCATTCGCAACTTCGACATGTTCGCCCCGCAACAGCGCTTCGGCCAGCGGCAGGACACCCTCGCCAGGAAGATCGATGGCAGAAGCCGGGCGAACGGATGTCGGGTACTCTTCCTCGTCGTCGTAGATCGCATCTGGGAGCGGTGCCGCGACCAACGGATGTGTCGGCCGCTCGTCGATCTCTTCGAGGTGACTGCCGCGCGGCTCGAAGCGGGCCCCGTGCGTGGCGGTATCCGCCTCGACAGACTGACTGCGTTGCGGCAGGCGCGAGCGAATGGCTGGCCAGCAAACGGCCAGGGCCAGGGCAAATAAAGCCGCGACCTCGAACATACTCGACACGTCAGGCATCAGAGTGTCCCTCTGCTTGTGTTCTGAGAAATCAAATTTGGGCGTCTTGTCTTCATATCTAAGCTTGACCGTATTCTTCCCGGAAGTGCCCCGCCTCGGTATCCGATCACAGTATGAATTTGTGCTCGGACGCGGCAGGTCGTACGACCTTTGTACAACCACAATACGTCATCATCCCGGGGTACCCAATGTTTGATGATGCAGGTGCCATGTCGGACGCGCAAGGAAAAAGAAAAAATGTGCGCATTTGGGCCGAATCAGCCCTCTGACGCAGCAGAAAGTCCCCTTTGCGGGCTATTTGCCTCGCTGGTCGTCTCCGACTTGAGGCTGATCGCCACGGCAGGCAGTCCGGGTCGCAGCCCTCTACGGCCGATTGTCAGGCTGAAGCCTGGCCTACGGGGGAAGCGACCTAGGCGCTCCTGGTGTCTTGTCAGGCTGAAGCCTGACCTACGGGGGAAGCGACCTAGGCGCTCCTGGTGTCTTGTCAGGCTGAAGCCTGACCTACGGGGGGAAGCGACCTAGGCGCTCCTGGTGTCTTGTCAGGCTGAAGCCTGACCTACGGGCACTCCGCGCTTCGCTCTAATCGTTTACGGATAGACGAGTCGTTGCACGCCCTTCGGTCTGAAGTTCAGGGCTTGCGACAAGATGTGTGTTCCGACGGTCACCTCGAGGTTCAGAATGTCGTCGACCGGTGGCATTGGATCGAGACCTTTGGCCTTCACCTTTAATGTATAGATCGGCGAAGCGCCCTTTACCTTGGTCTTGAACTTCACGCTGCCGCCCGAGGGGAACAACGGATCTACCGTGGCCGAGGTTTTTGCCCCATTGCTCGATATGTCAGCGGGTGTCGCAAGCGCCGACAAGACGGCCCCGCTGGCGCCCTCTAGATGGACCTGGATCGAGTCGTTCTGCGGATCGAATACGACCTCTTCCGGCAGAACGAAGCTCGCCGTAATACGCACACCGGACCCTACGACCTTGGCATTCTTCACGAGCAGTCCGACGCCCGGGGTGGTCAGGATCTTGATGTTCTTTGTTTGGTCCTTGTTGCCCGCGGCGTCGAAGGCATAGGCTCGCAACTTGTGCTTGCCGGGTTCGATCGAGGCACTGTCAATGACGAAAGAGTAGGGCGGTGACGTCTCGCTGGCGTGCTTGCGGTTGTCGAGAAAGAGTTCGACTCTGCTGACACCCACGTTGTCATTCGCCGACACTTCGACACTGAAGTTCCCGGAGACCAATGATCCCGCGCTCGGCGACAACAGCTCTACGACTGGATCGGTATCGTCCGGCGGCGTTGCGCCCGGTTCACCCGGAACGAGTGTTGCGAGAGCGTCTACACCGCCCCAGCCGTGATATGGGTCCCAACCTTGGTCGCCCAGATCGAACGCGCCTTGTTCGAGGCGCGCGATCGCTTGGGCCGGAGTCAGGGTAGGTTCCAAACCGAAGAGGAGGCCGAAAACGCCGGCACTGAAAGCAGCCGCTGGTGAAGTTCCGGTGGAAGGCGCGTAGCCACCACCCATGTCGGTGGTAAGGATGCCGACGCCTGGGGAAGCATGACTAATCCATGCGCCGTAGTTCGAGAACCAAGGTCGTTGATCAAACTCGTCAATCGCCGCGACGGCGACCGCTCCGTTGGTCGCGGCCGGATAGACCGGTTGCGACCAACCGTCGTTGCCTGCCGACGCGACGCACACGGCACCACTGGCAGTTGCGTAGTTTACGGCGTCTTGCAGAGCCTGCGAAGGAACTGACCCCGAGAGAGAAAGGCTGATCACGCGGGCTCCCTGATCGGCCGCCCACGTGATTCCCTCAGCGATCGCGCTATAGGGACCGAGGCCGTCTGCACCCAATACCTTCACCGGTAATAGGGGCGAGTTCGGAGCAATACCGGCGATACCTTCGGCGTTGTTCCATGCGGCGGCGGCGATTCCGGACATGCGCGTACCGTGGCCGTGGTCATCGCTAGGGTCGAGGTCGTCATTGATTACGTCGCGGCCGGCCAACAACTGCCCAGCCAGGTCGATGTGAGTAAAGTCCACGCCGGTATCCAGAACCGCAATCGTTGCGGATGAACTCCCGAGCGAAAGGTCCCAGGCGGCAGGGACACCCGTGCGTGGCAGACCCCATTGCGCCCCATAGTTCGGATCGTTGGGGATCGCCGCGACGCCCGCCAGATAGTCGCGTTCGACGCTCCTAAACAGACCCGATCGTCTCAACTCAGACTCGGCGTGCGCCGTCAAAAAGCGGGGCACCGACACGACTCGTCCGCCGTTCGCCGCCATCCGGCGCCGTACCACCGCGCCGGCCCGGTTCACCGCTCGAGCGATGGCGCGAGGAGACGCGCCGGCCTTGGGTCGTATGATGAGCTGGCCGCGCACGCGATGCGCACGGCGCGTCGCATGCTCAGCTGCAACCGGCGCGGCGAGGCTGGTGACAGCCACAAGTAGACAGATTAAAGTCACTTTCGTCTGGTAAGAAAATCTCGACATGGCGACCGGATGAAACGCAACCGTCATGCCACCCGGGCAAAGGGAGCTGAACGTGGGCGAAAGATGGGCAATCCGATGTGCGATTCGTCACCGTGACGGTGTCGGGGCGGCTCAAAATTACCGATTCCAAATCGCGCGCACGGGCCGCGAAAACACGCGGCGCGTGCTCCTGAGTCACACGTGGTGTAAGGTGACTCATCATGCAACAGCGCATTGACTTGGCCGAAATCGAAGAGGCTTCACTAGCTCCCTACGCGACCCGCAGCCGTGCCACGCGCGGCCGCGTCCACGCAGAGCAGGAACACGACTTCCGGCTGCCATTTCAGCGCGACCGCGATCGGATCATTCACAGCACCGCGTTTCGGCGGCTGGAGTACAAAACCCAGGTTTTCGTGAATCACGAGGGCGACTACTACCGGACGCGGCTCACCCACACGATGGAAGCGGCACAAATCACCAGGACCGTGGCGCGCTGCCTGCGGCTCAACGTCGATCTAGCAGAGGCGGTGGCGCTGGCCCACGACCTCGGTCATACACCGTTCGGCCACGCTGGAGAGCACGTACTCGACGACCTCATGCGCGATCACGGAGGCTTCGAGCACAACGCTCACTCTCTGCGTTTGGTCGACGAACTCGAGGAGAGGTATCCGGATTTCAACGGCCTCAATCTCACCTGGGAGGTACGTGAGGGTATCGTCAAGCACACGCCGCCGTACGACAAGCCGCTGGCGCAAGCGTTCGAGCCGGGCAGGGCCCCCTGCCTCGAAGCCCAGCTCGTCGATTACACCGACGAGATCGCCTACAACAGTCACGACATCGACGACGGACTCAAGTCCGGTTTATTGAGCCTGGCCGAGCTCGACACCGTCTCGCTGTGGCGCGAGGCCTACACGGCGATTCGCACAGAGTACCCCAGCACTTCGGCCCGCATCTGGCGCTATCAGGCCATACGAAGAATTATCGATCGCATGGTGACGGATCTGGTCGAGACGATCGAGAATCGCATTGCCGAAGGATCGATCGAATCACCGGAGTCGGTGCATCAGTTGGGCACACCGCTGGTGGCGTTTAGCGCCGAGGTCGAAGAGCAGCGCCAGGAACTCAAGAGTTTTCTGATGAAGAACATGTACCGCGACTACCGCGTCGTCCGCATGGCGGAGAAAGCGCGTCGCATCATGAGTGAGCTGTTCAACGCGTACATGGCCGAACCGCGCCAGCTACCGCCGCATATCCTTGGCAGGCACGACAACGGTGAGCCTTTGGCCAGGGTCATCTCCGACTACATCGCCGGCATGACCGACCGCTTTGTGATCGAAGACCACCGGAAGCTCTACGACCCGATGGAGAAAAGCTAGCGCAGTTGAGTGAACGTCTATCCTGTCGTATGTGTCGACCGCTATGAGTGCGGACAAGGTGGACGGCGACACGCGGGGGAGCGATACCGAAGTCGACGTCGCGAACGCGACGTACGAGACGCTCAACCCACTCCTCGGCGAAATCTTCCGGATTGAAGTGGAGGATGGGAACCCCCTCGAAATGAAGCTCATCGAGGTGGAAGAACAGGGAACACCGGAGGCGCCTGAGGGGCGCAAACCCTTTTCGATACTCTTCCGGGGCGACAAAGACATCCTGCTGCCGCAAGCGATCTACCATCTGAAGCATCCGAAAACCGGCGCGCTCCCGATCTTCATCGTGCCGGTCGGCCCCGACGAAGACGGGATGCGTTACGAAGCAGTTTTCAGCTAGTCGGGCACGGGCACCGGGGACCACTCCATCAGGTAGTAGACACCGTTCTCCTCGATGTGTCGGAAGCCCAGCCTCTTGTACAGTCGGAGCGCCGGGTTCATCTGCTCGACGTGGATTCGCACTGGCTTGGCGGCGGTTGCAGCTTCGGCGAGGATCTCTTCGATAAGTGCCCGACCGATGCCCGACTTGCGGTACTCCGGCAGTAAGGCGATATCGATCAAGCGGATTTCATCGTCACGCCGATCGACATAGAGACGTCCGATCCTGCTCCCTGATCGCTCCAGAATGCAAAACTGGGCAGCACCGTAGTTGTCCTGGTAGTGCTGGTGTTGGGCGTTGAACTGCATACGCAGGAAGCTTTCCTTCTCTTCCTCAGTCCAAGGAACAGGGGCTAGCTCCTCTTGCCGAGTGCTGGCGTACACCTGGTAAAGGAACTCGAGATCGGTTGGCTCAATCGGTCTCGAGGTGACGGCCGCCAGCATGAGCGCTTCAGCTGATCGCGTCGACGGTCAAGACCAGGGGCGGCGTTCCCATCGCCAGGTTCGGCGCAGAATCATCGAGAGAGATCGCATAGATCCCGCGCTGCAGCACATACCCACCGGCGCCGCTGAGACTCAGGTGTGCAGAACGACGCCTGGACTCGACCACGAGTTCGAGGGTAACGCCCCCGAGGTCGTCGAGAGGTAACACAACCGAGGTCGCGCGGCTGCACTGCGGGACAGGTTCGGACTGAGAGCCCCAAGCGCGGAAACGAGTTGCCTCTGCTCCCATCGGGATGTCCAGCTCAATGGAAGGGAGGCTGAGAAAGACCGGTGGGTTGGTTTGGGGCACGAGACCGATGATCGACAGGCGAACTTCACTCGAACCCAGGTCATTGCCCCCTACTGGCAAATGCCGAGCCGGAGAGCAGTGCCCGAAACAGCCCTCGAGAATCTGCAACGCGTCCACGTAGTCTAGAGACCGAGCTTGTCCGCTGCCGGCAATAAAGCCGATCCGGAGTACGTCTGATCGAGCTGCCGCCGCCCCGGGGAGGAGCATCAATGCCGCCAGCGACACGCTTCCGCCGATAAGAAACTCACGGCGGTCTAGTGGAGAGAAACCAGATTGGCGGTCTGCGCCCGACGTAGGTTTGTTCATAACTCTCCTTAGCCAGATTCTAGGTGCCACGAGGGAATCGGTGAGATCCCGCCCGGTCAACTTCGACTAGGATATACTCCTTGCAAGGCGATGATGAAGTTGAGCGCCAGATACGGCTGCATGTTGGGATGGGCTTGGCCACCGCCCTCGGCTTTGAGAGCTTCGGCGCGAAGGCTACCCAAGTTGTTCGGTGGTGCATAAAGCGAGTTTCCGACCGGAACGGCCAACAGCTGAGTCGCGCCAGGATCGTCTTGGGTCGCTTGACGCGCCGAGCCTTCGACGATGTGGGTATGGGTTGGCATCTGTGTTTGATTGAGGGTGACCGTCGTCGCGCCTCCATTCTCGCCGAGGCTTCGGGCGCTCAGCCCTGGACCTCGGCCGGGGTGCATCGGTGTACGACCCTGCATGTTCGGCAGAGCGGTGGTCGTGCGCCCATCACCGCCATAGATCGTGCCAATGATCGAAAAGAGAGCGGTGTTCTGAGCAATCGGCAAGAGCTGACCGTTACAAAACGCCCAGCTACGGGGGGCAAAGTTTCCGGCAAATATCCTGATCTCCGCGATGAATGGTTCGGACATGATTAGACTCCCTTGGCTTGAATGCGGCGTAGCCTCGACCGTTCAGAGAATTGGCGGCGAATCGTCTGCACTAGTTCCGCGCCGGATAGATCCCAAAAAGGGCGATGATAAAGTTGACTGCCAAGAAGGGTTGTAGGTTGTTGTGCGATTGGCCCCCTCCGACCATGCCAATCGCAGCGGCATTCATGTCCACGGGCGGTGGAATGGGCGGTGGATTGCTGATGAAGTTGCGCACCGTCGATTGCGATAGGAGCGCGCCGGCGCCGCTGCGATCGGAGGCAGGATTGCTGGTCGCCACCGCCCCGTGCGTGTGCACGGGCATCTGATTCTCCGTGACCGTCACAGTCTCTTGGCCGGCTCTTGCGCCGAGAGCCACCGCCGCCAGCCCAGGACCGGCACCGGCGTGGACGGGAATTCGTCCGCGCAAATCGGGCAGACCAAAGGTCGTGCGACCATCGCCGCCGTAGATCGTTCCCAGTAGCGAAAACAATGCGTCGTTTTGCGACACCGCCAACAGTTGCCCATCGCAAAGCGCCCAGCCCTGCGGCGCAAAAGGGCCGGCGAACATTCGAATCTCTCCTGTATATGGCTCTGACATCGTGTCCTCTCCGTCAGTTGCGCGACGGGAACAGGCCCGTGATCGCGATTGCAAAGTTCAGCGCAAGATACGGCATGTGGTTTTCGTGCCCCTGTCCTCCACCCGCATTCTTGATGCTGGCCGGCAGCAAGCCCGGGTCGACCAGGTTGGTCACGGAACCAGTGGCATCGGCATACGAGGCGACCAGGGAACGCGCCAACACATTACCTCCCGGGCTTAACGCCGTCGTCGCATCATCGGCCGAGACCTGCATTGGATGCTGATGGCTCGGCAGCTCGGCAACGCTGAGAGCGTGGGTCTGCTCGCCGGCCTTGTTCCCTAGGGGAAAGCTCGCGTCGAAGTGGATCGCCGTCCGTCCCCGCAGGTCGGGCAGCGCAAAGCTGGTCACACCGTCGCCGCCGAAGGTGGTTCCGAGCAACGAGTAGAGTGACTGGTTCTGGTTGATCGGTAGGACTTGCCCATCGCACAGCGCCCACCCCCGTGGGGCGAAATTGAACGCGACGATGCGGATCTCGGCTAAAAACGGCTCGGACATCTACCTGTACTCCCTTCGATCGCCTTCCCGGCGGTCAATAAACTCGGTCTGTATCATGTCAGTCATCGCTAAGGAGTATCGCAAGGATCTGCGGTGTAGGGACCCATTACCGATGCCGTTCCCGTGTGGTTGCTCTCTATGAAGGTCTTCGGATCGCCGGTCAGACCCTCGATTGCGAAGGTACCGCCGGACATGTTCAACAGCCCGTAGCCATCGAGCTGTATGCTGCCGAAGGCAAACGGGCCGGTAGACTCCGGTAGGCAACTCGATGATATCCTCACCGGCGTTGGCGGCGATCACCGCCTCGCGCAGCGAGCAGTCGGCGTCGCAGGTGCCGTCGGCCGTGTCACCGGCCTTGGTGACGGTGAACGTTGCACCGAAGACGTGATCGACGTGCGCAACGTAGAAGGCAAGGGACACGAAAATCGCACCACACACCCGTTGCAATAGTCCGATCGGCCCATCTGCCATGTTGATACCCCCCGAAGGTTTTGGCTGTGGGATGGTTGTCTACTTGAAACTCGTTTTGCCGCAGCGCGAAAAGAGCACTAAGCCGCCCTTGACGTCAAGATGTTTGCCTTATCTTTTTAGCAATTCGCTCGGTCGCTCTCACGTAAGAACGCCCAATTCGGAACTTCTGAAACTAAACTCAAGGGCCACATGCGGGTGAAATTGCCGGCGTGGTGCAAGCGGCGTTGGTGAAGCTGTTGTCAACCGAGCTGAAGGCTTGCGTGAACGTGAGGCTGGTGTTGTTGGCGTCGATGAATGTCGTTGTGCCGGCGCTGGTCATGTTCGACCCCATACCCTCGAGGCTGAACGTTCCGTTCGATTCCAGGAGCTCGATTCCGATCGGGAAGCCGCCGCTGTCCTTACCCGTCGCAACGTTGAGGCCTGCGCCGGTCGAGGTGGCGAGGTCCACACAAGCGGACGTCGCGGCGTCGACGGTGTCGATTTGAATGCCGGGGTGGAAAAACGATCCGGTGGGCGCCGTGACGAGGTTGCAAGCGAGAGCCACGTCTAGCGACGTACTGTTGCCATCGGTGACCGTGCCGAAGATGCCGGTGAGCAGGGTGCCCATAATGGTGTTGGAGTTCAGGGTCGTCTGCAAGCGTGACGTGACGGGGGTCGCACCCGACAGGCCGTCCGGCAACAAATCGACGCCGACACCGGTCTCGGTGACGATGACATCGTTGCTGATGACACTTCCGGTCATGAGACCGTTCGAGTCCACCTTCAGTACAATCGCGTTACCAGCATGGTCGGTGAATCCCCCGGTGTTACCGGAGTTGTTGTCCTCGATGAGGAAGGTGGCGGTCGTGCCGGTGTTCCCGCCGGTTCGCGTCGACTGGATCAGCAAGCCGTTGACACCCTCGGTATCACCGGTCGGGGCTCCGTCCATGGTAGAGCGACGTACGGTCAGATCGTAGGATGCCGACGCACTTCCGATCGAGGCGATGTTGATTGCGGCGCTTTCGAGTGTGTCGAAGGTGCTGTCTTCAACGACGAGGGTCATCGAAGCGGTGCCGGCCGAGCGGACAGTCATGCCGTTCTCGCCAAGATTGGTGTCGTTGTTGTCCGAGATGACGACTCGCCGAAGTGTCATGGAGGTCAGGGTGCCTGAGTTGTTCTCGAGATCGATTCCGTCTTCGACCATACCGGAGAGCTCTACGTCTTCGAGCAACACGGTTCCTGTAAGCTCTCGCGCGAAGATGGCACTCTCGTTGTTGGCATCGCCGGCGCCGGTGATGTCGGTCTGCGTAACAGTCAGACCGGCGACGGTGTCGATGTCGATGCCGTGCGTACCGGCGTCACTGATGATCATGCCGTTGAGGCTGACGCCGGCGGCGCGAGTCAGGCTGATGCCGTCGCCGGTGGCACCGGCGAGGGTTCCGCCGGTGCCCGGGCTCGGCGTTCCGCCGCCGGTGATGGTGAAGCTTCCGGTCGTATCTGTCAGCACAATACCGTTACTGAAAGCCCCGGAGGCGGATACGCTTTCCAACGTCACATTCAGCGCCACACTCGGATTTCCATCGATATCGATGGCGCGACTTCCTGCTGGATTGCTGATCGTCCCGTTCGTCGCGGTGATCGAGAACGAGCCACTGACGCCGTCGAGGTGAATGCCTTCGACGTTCGCGCTGCTGGTGCTGAGGCTGTCCAGCGTTACATTGATCGCGGCCATGGTGGTCGAATTGAGGTCGACGCCTCCGCCGGTCCCCGAGATGCCCACTTCGCTGACGAAGAGCGTGCCAACTTGCGTGCCGTCGATCCCCGTATCACCCGTCGCGCCGATATCGAGCCCGCGGACGAGATTGTCGGTTGCTAGATTGATCGCGTTGCCAACAGCATTGGTCAGGACCGGTTGAGAACCAGCCGTCGTCGGCAGGGCGTTGCTGTGTGTCGGAAGTGTGATGCCGGTGATCGAGGCCAGCGTCGCGCTAGTGCCCTGGCCGATCAAAGCCTGGGTGTTCTCCAGGGTAACCCCACCGGTGTAGGCGCCGCTCCCCGTCTCGTAGATGAAAATCGGTTCGCCGGCCGCGGGATGCGCCGCGCCGCCGCCGCCGTTGACGGCTTCGAACGCCGCAAGCGTATTGAACGGCGAATTGAGGCGGCCATCGCCGGCCCCCTGACTGTTGTCGATGAACCAGAGGATGTCGGCGACAGTAATCGTCACGGTACCCACCGAAGAGCCTCCGCCGTTCATCAGCGTATAGGTGAAGGTATCGTTGCCGCCCTCGAAACCAGCGGGCGGATCGTAGGTGAAGGCGCCGGTGGCGGTGTTCACCGACACGTCCCCACCTTGGGTACTAGCAGCGTCGAAAGCGGTGATGGTCCCCCCATTCAACGTGTCATTCGCCAGTACGCCCCCCGCTGGTACGCTGATGCCAACGTTACCAGTCGAACCGTAGGCATCGCCGACTGCGACCGGCGGCGGGATGGGCGTAAACGAGGGGGTGTGGCTAGGCGTAAAGCTCGGGGTCACCGTCGGCGTCTCCGAAGGTGTCTCGGTGGGCGTCTCCGTCGGCGTCTCCGAAGGTGTCTCGGTCGGCGTCTCGGTGGGTGTCTCCGAAGGTGTCTCGCTCGGCGTCTCGGTGGGTGTCTCGCTCGGCGTTTCAGTAGGCGTCTCCGTCGGTGTCTCGCTCGGCGTGTCGGTCGGCGTCTCCGTCGGCGTCTCGCTCGGAGTGTCGGTAGGCGTCTCGGTGGGCGTCTCGCTCGGAGTGTCCGTCGGCAAGACGATTTCGAGGTCCTCGATATCGACGCGTAGGCACAGGTCTCCGTTGTCGGGATCGGCGAAGCCGGCAATGATCTCCGCCATTGGATCGGGCGGTACAGAATCGGCCGGGTCATCGATCGCCTGTGGCGTACCGGATACTGTCGCCCAAGCGATTCCGGCGGTGGCCAACGCGAGCAGCACAACCATTGCCGAACCAGCCGTATTCCAGCCGCGCCGATGCTGAAGCGCGCTGAGGACCAAAAGCAAAACGATCGCTAAGCCGATCGCCCAAGGGGCGAGCGTAGGGGCAGGGACGTCGCGCGCAAGCAAGACGACAATGTCGACCCCGCCGGCCGTACCGTCTCGAGTGATCAGTCGGTCGGCTGAGCCGCCGGACGACATCGTCGCATAGGAGAGGCGCACACGAGTCGGGTTACCCAACAAGCCAACAGGTAGCCGGCACTCGACCGCATCGGAGCTACCGATACCGCTGCCACTGCCGATCGTACACGGCGTCAACGGAGTCGGACTATCAAAGGTATTGAGGCCGGGATCGCAGTCGAGCAGGACGGTCGTCAGGACAACCGGCGGTTGGATCGAGGAGTCGATGGTCGTTTCGAGGACGAAGTCGACCTCGGGCACGTTGAACAGCGCCGCGTCGAAGTCACAACCGATTCCCGGCGGATCTAAAGTATCAATCCCGATCCGCACGATCTCCTGTGCGGTCGCTGAGGATGCTGCGGCAAGCCATACCAACACCAACGGGAACAGTAGTCGCCGAAGTGTTCGGAGAGTGCGCGCCACCAACTGCACTCTTACATTAGATCGCATGGACATGCCGAACTCCTATTGAACCAGTAATATGCTTTCGTTCTTTTAGAGTAAACGGAAAAACTCCGCAAACCTGACCGATCTGGCCCGCTTTCTTCTTACGAGTGCCCTGAACTTACCACCCGCTTCGGTGCCGATTGCCGATGTAGGGTTGGCTTTAGCCGACCACGTGGGGAACCACGTCGGTGCCGATTGCCGACGAACTCGTAGGGTTGGCTTTAGCCTACCACGTGGGCAACCACGTCGGTGCCGATTGCCGACGATTGTCAGGCTAAAGCCTAACCTACGAGGTTCGCGCTACACCGTGTCCGGGACCTCGATCGGGAATCCGCGCGTCTCATCGCCCCATTCGAACCAAGAACCGTCGTAAACCCGCACGTCTTCGAACCCTAGGTGCTGTAGCACCAACCAAGCCACCGATGCTCGCCAACCTGCCAAACAGTAGACCACCGTGGTTTTGGTCTTGTCCAAGTCGGTGTACAGCTTCTCGAGGTCGTCGATAGCCAACAGGACTCCGTCGTTTAGGTTGATCGACCACTGACGATGTACCGCTGTCGGGATAATCCCCTCCGAGAACTCAATTGGGGAACGAGCGTCCACGATTTGAATTGGAACATCCTCATACGGCGGCTCGCCAAGCCGCTCGAGAATCCAATCACCCGTAACCCGAATCTCGTCCCGAACCGCATCAACGAGATAAATGGTGCTGAAGTCGGGTAGGGGAGGCCCTTCGGCGACCGGCGCTCCGCCATCCACCCACGCCGAAAACCCACCGTCGAGGTAGCGCACATCCGCGTGACCGAAGTACTCGAGAGCCCAAACGACGCGTGCCGGGTCGAATTCAGGCGCGACCCCGTAGACCACAACCGTCGCCGATTCTCTGAGACCGATACCGCCGAGAACTTCGGTGGCCGTCTCGGTATCGACGATCTGCGCAGCGACGCCGTCGACCGTCGTAGCCAAAGCATACGGACTCAAGGGAATCGCACCCGGGATGTGTCCGCCATCGAAGCGATTGACCCGCGCATCGACGAGCTGCACATCCTCATTGCCGAGCCGCTGCCGCAGCCATGCGACCGAGACGACAGCACCGTCGAACACGACTGGGCATCCATCCAATGCGTGACGGACGCTCGTGACCAACTCCGAAACTTCAACCGATCCATTACAATTCAGATCAGCGCTACAAATGGCAGGTGCCGTGGGACACCCGTCGAGCAAGTGGCGCACACCACGCACCAACTCAGACACCGCGACGCGGCCGTCGTTGTCGTAGTCGCCACCGCAATCGCTCTCAACCGCTGAGCCAGGCGAACTCACAAGAAGCGACAACAGAAGTGCCGGCAGGAGGGAAGATCCCCGCCAACCGCCGGCAAGCTCCGACTTTACATAATATATCTTATCAGACATTGAGGTTGGCCGATTCCGGTGAGGAAAGTCATGGGTGGATGGGCTTATGCCGCCCGGTGGGCACTGCCGCCGGGATCGACCTCAGCCGGCTTGGGCGCTGATGAGGTCGCGGTCGAAGCGTTTCGGAAACTCGTCCAAAACCTTCTTGTAGATGATTGCGGCGGCGCCGGAGTCGCCAGCCTCGGCTTTCGAACGGGCTTGAGCGACGAGCGCGTCGCCCGTGTACGGACCATCCGCCGCAGCGGCGGCGGCGTACTTCTCGATTGCAGCGGCCCAGTCACCCTTGGCCTCGCTAGCGGCACCGAGGACGAAGTCGCGCTGCTGCTTTAGGTACGGTGGCAAGTCTGCCGTGGGCACTCCGCCGAGTGCTTCGAGGGCCTCGTCGGCGTCACCAGAGCGTAAAGCACTGCTTCCAGCCAGTACCGCGGCCAGCGGCCCAATCGATAGATCCGACCATTGAGTGGACACGGCCTCGAGCTGGGTTTTGGCCGCTTCGAAGTCGCCGGCGCGAAATGACGCCAATGCGCTGGCGAGATCGGCGTTGGACTCCCGCTTCTGCGCCGCTTGGTACGAGTTGAAAAACCCGATGCCGAGCAAGATCGCCACGGCGGCTCCGACACCCATCGCCACGGTTTTGCCGTGCTTCCGGGCCCACTCGACAGCACTCGTGGTGCCGGTGATGAACTGATCCGGTTGCCGCAATTCCTTGCGGTCCATTCGGTCCTTTGACACGGATCTCTCCCCCTCCCCCTGCGGTCGCAGAACGAGTCCGGCCACAGGGTGCTAGATTTACATCTTATACTTGAAGTCGTCTGGAGACATCTTCTCCAGTATATCCGACCACTTGTCACGCGAAACGCTCGACAAGTCTGGCTCCGCGCCTTTTTCTTCCTCCGTCGACGGAGCGACGACCTCCGAGGCCTTCAACACTTTGCGCGCTACAAAGATTGGAGTCTTGACTCGCAGTGCCAGAGAAATTGCATCGCTCGGCCGCGAGTCGATGATCCGCGAGCCGCCGTCTGAACGAATATGAATCCGAGCGTAGTACGTATTGTCCTTGAGGTCACTGATCTCGACACGCTCGACTTCGCCGCCGAGCTCACCGATCAAATCGCGCAGTAGGTCATGCGTCATCGGCCGCGCCATTTCGATTCCCTCTAGCTCGGTGGCAATCGCTGTCGCCTCCAGTAGGCCAATCCAAATCGGAAGATTGACCGTATTCGCAACGTCGCGAAGCACGACAATCGGGCTTTTGGTTGCCGGATCGAGCGTCAGTCCGCCGACATTCATCTCGATCGATTCGTCCTGGCCCATGAATCGATTGTGCCCAGAAACATGGTATACGGTCAATCGCTAATCGGGGTACTGCGTCGTGGGTACGGGTACGGGCGGTCGATTAGGTCACCAGATGATCGACTACGCGGTAGAGTTGGTTGAGATTGCGGCACTCTTCTACGACGTCGCAGAACGGCAGGTAGCGGTCCATCTCGCTGTCGCCGAAGCCCCACGTCAGCTTACTTTCTGGGTTGAGCCAGATCACTTGCTTGGCGCGTTGCTGTATGTCGCGAAGAACCCATTCGTGCGGCAGATTGTAGTTGTTGCGCGCGTCGCCGAGAATAATCACCGTCGTGCGACTGTTCACTGCTGTGAGGTAGTCACTGTGAAACTGCCGAAAAGCGGTGCCGAAGTCGGAGTGCGCATAGACATTGATTACGTTCCCCGTCAGGGCCTGCGTCAGTGCCTCCTGGGTTTCGTTGCTCTCGAAGAGCTGCGTGATTTCGCCGAGGTCACTGACGAAGATGAAAGAACGCACGCGCGAATACAGATCCTGCAGCGAGTATACGAACTGCAGCATGAAGCGCGACACATTGCGGACTGAGTCGGATACGTCACACAACACCACCACCTGCGGACGCTCGCGCACGCGGCGATCGAAGTGGATGTGAAACGGGATACCCCCGTACTGGAGATTCTTTCGCAACGTTGCCTTGACGTCGAACTTGCCGCGCTTGGCGCGCTTGCGACGGACCGCGACGATGTTCTTGAGCCGCTGCGCGAGATGAGCGACGGCCTCTTTCATACGTCGCATTTCATCTTCGGAGAGGTAGTAAAAGCTCTTCTCTGAAAGAGTTGCGACACGATCGCGTTCGCGTTGTGTATGATCCTGTTTCTCCAGCTCCATGCGCACGGCGCGGCGGATCATGTCGCGCAAATCCTTCATGCGTTGCTCGAAGAGCTTGTCGATCAAATCGCGCAACTCCGGAGGCAAGTCCATCTCGTCCAGCGTGTCGCGCAGATTCTGCAGTTCCTCACCCAGCCCATCGAGGCCCATGGCCTCGGCAACTCCGTGTGTATACCGCCCTTCTTGGTAGACTCGCTCGATACCTTGCGCACCCGCCTGATTTAGTCCTTCGCGCAACATCTGCTCGAGGCGACCGCTGTCGTCCTGCAGCAAGGCCTGGGCGAGGTCCGACAGCTGCTCGTTCATGCCACCGAGGAGATCCTGCAGTTGGTCGAGGAGCTTCTGCAGATCGGCTTCGCTGAGCTCGAGGCTCTGGCCCAGCGCCCCACTCGCTTTCTGAACCGTGTCCCCCAATTCGGAGAAGTACAGATCGAAGAGTTCGTCGAAGGTGCGTTGATCGACACCGCGTTTAATCAGGGTCGCCCGCAGTGTGTCCTTGAGCTGCAGACGGTCGCCGAGCCCGACTTGCTTCATCGCATCGAAGGCGTCGAGATGCTCGGCCATGGAAATACGCAGGCCGTTGGCGCGCAGCAGCGCCGTGAAGTCGACAATCTTCTGATCCATCGCTAGTGCAGGATGTCCTTCTTCACCGCCTCATCGGGCGCCTCGGGTTCGTCCGCGGGTGTGCCACGCAGGAAATCCTTCAGCTCGGCTTCTGCCTTGCGAATATCGCCTTCGTACTTGAGGATGACGTTCAGCGTGTCGTTGACGATTTCTTGGTCGAGTTCCTCTGCGTTGAGAACCGCCAGAGTCCGCGCCCAGTCCAAAGTTTCCGAAATGCTCGGAGACTTCTTGAGGTCGAGCTCGCGGATCTTGTGCACGGTGGCAACCACTTGCGAGGCCAGCTCTTCGCGAATTCCCGGCACCTTGAGGCGAACGATTTCGAGCTCCTGCTCTGCGGAAGGGAAATCGATATACAGGTGCAAGCAGCGTCGCTTCAGAGCGTCGGACATCTCTCGCGCGTTGTTACTGGTCAGAACGACGATTGGAATGTTGATCGCCTGCAAGGTGCCGATCTCGGGAACGCTGACAGTGAAGTCACTCAAGACTTCGAGTAGGAACGCCTCGAACTCTGAGTCCGACTTGTCGACCTCGTCGATCAACAGAACGCAACGCTCGGCGGCTTTGATCGACTGCAGCAACGGGCGCGGCAAGATGAAGGTGTCAGAAAAGAACACATTGTCCTGCTCGGCGATGCGCGCGACCGCATCGTTTAGCGTGTCTGTGCCCTCGATAATCTCGCCGATCTTGTCCTTGAGAATTTGGGTATAGAGCAGCTGCTTAGCGTATTCCCATTCGTATAGTGCTTTGGCTTCGTCGAGCCCCTCGTAACACTGCAGTCGGATCAGCTCGAGTCCGAGAGCCTTCGACACAACTTTGGCGAGCTCGGTCTTACCGACACCCGCCGGCCCTTCAACCAAGATCGGCTTCTCCAACGCTGTGGCCAGGTACACCACGGTCGCGATGCGCCTGCTGCAGATGTACTGATTCTGCCCCAAGCGTTCGGTCACATCTTCGATGCTACTAAACATTCCGTCCCCGTTCCCCTTGTGGTTGAAACGCCAGCTATACCCGGTATCGGGGGTGATTCGAAACCTCAGAAACACATCTGTGGCAAAGGACTCGAGTCACCCTACTCCGAGGTCGGCAGCACCACTGGCGCCAGGGGCGTTTCACACGGTGGCCCCTCGGCATGCCAATAGCCGCTGCGGCCGGATCCTTCCGTACAAATGACAGCCGAAGATCGTGTGCCGTATGGCCCAAAGTGGATGCAAAGTCCGTTTTCCTCTTCGATCGAACGCGGATCCAATTGCGTCGTGTGATCGGCCAAGATGCGCTGCAACTGAGCCAGCGGCGGATCGGCCGACGTCGCCCCAGCCAGGTCTACGGCTTCGAAAAGCTGATGCGATCGAGCGATCCGCGGACAGGTCGGATCGTTGACCTCCAAATTGGTGATCAGGTGCACGCCGGCATCCAGCTCTAGGGTCTCGATGTGTTCAGCGCCCGGTATGCCCACGATCGCCCTCTCAACCGACGCTGCTAGTAGGGTGAAGCGGTTGTATTCGTCGCCTTTCTCGCTTCGCAGCATCGCAGCGACCTCCTCGATACTGCGACACTGTAGCGCCTGCAGGCAAAGAATGCCGCGCGAGGCCTTCGAGGGATCTGGCGGCGTGGAGGTGCGCCGGTTCAACAGTCCGATGACGATTCCGTGCTCGTTCAGCCCTAGCCACGTGCCTCCAGCTTCGAGATCCTGCCCGGCGACGACCCAGGGATCGGTCGACAAGACGCGCGGAGGAGCCGTCGGGCGTTCGAGGAATTCATCCCGATTCGCCGCCACCAGGAGCGGGATTGAAGCCGCGACACGGGTGTAGAGCGCTAAGGTGCACATGATCGGCTTCCTAACACGCTTTCGCAGGCGGCGGAACGCCGCAGCGAATCGTCGATTTTGGGGAATATTTCTCGTGGACAAGTCGCATGTTTGCGGCTAACCTCCCGGAAAACGTTGGGGTTGTTGCTGATGAAGACACGCGGAGTGGTTGTACTGATTTCAACTCTGGTACTCCCCCTGATGCTTTCCACTGGTTGTACTGTGGCGGAGCGATCAGCGGGTTCGGGGCCGGTTTTACGAGGTGGCTTGGGCCGGGGCCGCGTTCGATCAATTCGCATGCAGCTAAGCCGTGCCGAGAGTCGCATCCGCGAGCTCGAGACGCAGCTGGCCGATCGCTCCTCGGAAACCGCGGCGACGCGACGTGTTGCCGCGCTCGAAGGCCGCGAACGCGAGCTCAGTACCCAGCTCGAACAGGCCAAGGCCGAGAGCGCCACCTTGCGCGAGGATCTCAATGAAGCGAAAGCAGCCACTGAGGCCGCTCTCGCAGCGGCCCGCGCTAGCGGGGATCCGTCCGCGGCGCCACAGATCGCAGTGCTCGAGGCAGAGCTGGAGACCGAGCGCACGCGCCGAGTGAGCGCCGAAGACCAGCTCGCGAGAATGCGCGAAGAGACCTCAGCGAGCCCGTACGAAACCAATGATAGCCAGACCGCTCTCAAGGAAGCCCAGTCCGAGATCGACCGCCTCTCGCAACAGCTCGGCGACGAGAAGCGAGAGCGCGATGACCTGGAACGACGCTTCGCCGAGCTCCGGGTACAGCTCGAAGAACAGGCTGCGGTGCCAGGCGCCGCAGCCGAAACGGCAGAAATGATCGAGTTGCAAGAAGATCAACGCCGACTTATCGCGGCGATTCAGCAAGACCTGGAGGGCAGCCGCCGCCGCGAGGAAGAACTCCGTACCACCCTCGCTTCGATGCAGGGAGCAGCGACTCCTGACTTAACAGACAAGGTGGAGAATCTCGCGGCCGAAAACATCGCCCTGCAGTCCAGCTTGGATTCTGAACACGAACGCAATGTCGAGCTCGCTGCGAAACTCGAAGTCGCCACACGCGTCGCCGACCTGATCTTCAAGATGCGACGCGAGGGACAGGTTCCGTCCCCCCAGGCGATTCAAGACGCGCAGCAACCATAGCGCGCCTTCGGCGCGCCGGTTCCATAGGATAGGCGCGCCAAAACCAAGGGCTACGCGCTGCCCCGAAACGCGCGACGCCGCGCGTTTCATCTCCGACTTCCCCTTCTCGTGCCGGATCAATCACTGACGGACGCGGCGCGCACCGCCTTGGACCGCGAAGCGCTCTGGGACTATCCAGAAGGTCGCTCTTCGCGCGACCTACTCCGGCAGCCAAGTAAAGCCTAGAGCCGCCGTTGGGCAACCCGTCAGCAAGACATTGACGCCTTGGATCAGCTCGTTGACGCGAACGCTGCCGTCCGCGTTCACGTCACAGGCGGCACAGCTGGATACCCCGACTCGCCCCAACGCAATGTTCACGCACTGGATCACCTCGTTTACGCGAACTTCTCCATTGCCGTCACAGTCGGCTGGGCAGCCGCTCGAACCGCCGCACGGACACGCCGATGCACATTCGTCTCCGACGATTGCCGTACAGGTCCCATCCCATGTGTCCAGGCAACAGAAATCGTCGACTCCGCAGACACAGGATTCACACACCGTATCATCGCAGCCCTGATCGTCAGGCCGCGCTTCGCAACAGTTGCTCTCGCCCGCGCACTCACAGCGGCGGTTGCACTCAGTCTCAACGATCGCCGCGCAGATTCCGTCCCACTCCAGTTCGCAACACTCTCGGTCGAGCGCACATACACAATCCTGACAGGGCTTGTCGCCGCACCCGACGACATCAGAACCCTCGACCTGCGGCTCACAGCATTCGTTACACGGACATGCGATTGAGCACTCGTCCCGCGAAATCTCGTCGCACTGAGCGTCCCACTCAAGCGTGCAGCATTCCATGTCAATATCACAGACACAGTCCTGGCAAACCTTGTCACCGCAACCAACGATCCCCGAGTCCGGCACCTGTTCCGCGCAGCAGTCGCCGCACGGGCAATCGATCGCACACTCAACGGCAGCCTCTCCAGCGCAACTAGTATCCCACTCGTCACCGCAGTCGCTGTCGATCGCGATCACACAGTCCTGACATTGCGCGTCGTCGCAACCTATCCCACCGTGCGCGTCGCAACACGCCCCATCGTCTGGACAGAAACAGTCCAAGGCACATTCCTCGTCGGCGATCACCGCACAACTCGGATCCCAGTTGTCCAGACAACAGACCCCGTCCACTTCACAAACACACGCTTCGCACCGGCTCTCGTCACACCCGGGATTGACGTCGGTCTCATCACGCCCGTCGCAGCAGACGCCTGGGGTTGGGGTTGCATCCGGAGGTTCCGTCGGCAGCGGCGTACACGTCGTACACTCCGACGCACACTCGTCCTCCGTGCGGGCGATCGATACACACGTCGCATCCCAGGGGCCAGAACAACACGCGTCGTCCGCGGCGCAGACACACGTCGAACAAGACGGTTCGTCACAACTGCTACCGCCATGCGCGCTACAACAGTCGCCGCCCGGCGTCGGCACCGGTGTCGGATCCACACCACAGGAACAATCAGTCGAGCACTCTTCACTCGACGCGAGGCCAACACAAATGAGGCTCCAGCCGTCCGGACTTCCGTCGAGGCAGCACAGGGGCTCGTCCAGCACATTACAAACACAGTCCGCACAAGCGGAGACATCGCAACTGGGTCCGTCGTGGATCGTACAGCAGTCTCCACCGGGCGTGGGCGTTGGCGTTTGCGCACCGACCGGCGCACTGGCCGCTACCACCAAGAAACCTAAGAGAATAACCAACTGTCTAAACATTGAGCCTGCCTTCCGCACCCACCTGCCTGCGATCTGAGATCAAGGCAGACCATTTACAGCGCGCCGCGACGTGAATGCAACGGAAATGACCACCCACAAACAAAAAGAGGGCTAGACCGCT
Organism: Deltaproteobacteria bacterium; assembly: GCA_029262455.1. GTDB lineage: Bacteria > Desulfobacterota > Binatia > HRBIN30 > CADEER01 > CADEER01. The sequence continues at coordinate 32,913 of JAJCZJ010000104.1, forward strand.
AGGCCTAACCCTCTTCTCGAGATTACTAGGTGTCAGCGATTAGTTGCCGCCACCTGCGATCGTGCCGCAATCGACAGGACCGATGCTGATTTCTTCCCCGTTCGGGCCAGTGGCACTGGCGGTCGCCGATACCGTAACCGAACCGTTCAGGTCGAAAGACCAATCGAAGAACTTGGCCCTGGTGTTGACGAGGCTACCTGCACCTGCCGGGGTTGTGTCGAACACAACTTCCGCACCGCCAAGGTCAAGCTCTCCCGGAGCTACGTTCGGCAACGTGCTACCGGAGTGGTTCAGTACCATGAGGCGGACGCGAATCAGATCGCCCTTGCCACTCGGTCCACCCTTGTTTCCGAGTCTACAACTCGCGGTGATCGCGCCTGGGTTAAACTCACCGTTAGGATCTGGCGGAATCGGTGTACGAGTCGGACGCGCGGTCTTCGTAGGCTTGCGTGTTCTGTCGTTCACTTCGACCGGTGTACGCGTCGGACGCGCGGTCTTCGTCGGCTTACGGGTTCGAGCATCGACTTCACCCGGAGTGCGAGTTGGGCGAGCTGTCTTCGTAGGCTTACGGGTTCGGGCATCGACCGTACCCTGCGTGCGGGTCGGACGAGCTGTCTTCGTCGGCTTACGGGTGCGGTCATCCACCGAAATCGGCGTGCGAGTTGGGCGAGCCGTTTTGGTCGGCTTGCGCTCACGCTCCTCGACTACGATCGGGGTGCGAGTCGGGCGTGTGGTCTTGGTCGGCTTACGCGTGCGATCTTGAACTTCGATCGGGGTACGAGTCGGACGAGCCGTCTTGGTGGGTTTACGCGTGCGATTGCCAATCTCGATCGGGGTGCGAGTCGGACGGACAGTCTTCGTCGGCTTGCGCGTCCGATCTTCAACTTCAATCGGGGTACGAGTCGGACGTGTGGTCTTCGTCGGTTTGCGCGTACGATCCTCTACCGAGATCGGGGTGCGAGTTGGGCGAGCCGTCTTGGTAGGCTTGCGCTCGCGCTCCTCGACTACGATCGGGGTGCGAGTCGGACGTGTGGTCTTCGTCGGTTTGCGCGTCCGATCATCAACTTCGATTGGGGTGCGAGTCGGACGGGAAGTCTTCGTCGGCTTCCGCGTGCGGACGCCAACTTCAATCGGGGTGCGAGTCGGACGGTCAGTCTTCGTCGGTTTGCGCGTACGATCTTCAACTTCGACCGGGGTGCGCGTCGGACGGACAGTCTTCGTCGGCTTGCGCGTGCGATCTTCAACTTCGATCGGCGTGCGAGTCGGACGGATGGTCTTCGTCGGTTTGCGCGTACGATCTTCAACTTCGACCGGGGTGCGCGTTGGGCGCAGGGTCTTCGTCGGTTTGCGCGTCCGATCCTCGATCACAATCGGCGTGCTCGTCGAACGCGGAGTATTCGTAGGCTTGCGCGTACGGTTCTCCTGAATGATCGGCGTGCTCGTCGAACGCGGAGTATTCGTAGGCTTACGCGTACGGTTCTCCTGAATGATCGGCGTGCTCGTCGAACGGGGAGTATTCGTAGGCTTGCGCGTACGGTTCTCCTGAATGATCGGCGTGCTCGTCGGCCGCGAAGTACTCGTAGGCTTACGTGTCCGAACGTCGTTGATGTCCGGAGTCCGAGTCTGCCGCGGAGTGTTGGTCGGCTTGCGGGTGTTGAAAACCCCCTGGGCTGTCGCCGTCGTCACCGAAAAAACGGTGATAACGGCCCCAATCACCGCAAGTTGAGCCAATCTTGACCTCATCATTTGGTCTGTCCTCCCTGTGCCAGCGAACCAAAATCGCACCGAGTGTTCCCCGAAGTGCTTGAATTCTCGATGTTTTTTAGATGGTTCACTAGTCCCCCAGTTCCTGAAAATAAGAACGATGGTCGCAAAGTACTGGAAATCTCCGTTGGTAGTCAAGGAGAATTCCAATACAGGCGGGAATTATTTTCGATTTTGCAATTTTTCTCATCACTGACATTCGCTGCGCGGGATGCCGATGCAGACCTCAGCTCGCGCCGTATTGTTGGAAAATGTCACCTCTTGGAGAACTCGCGCCGGGTTGACGTGAACTTCCAAGATGTAACGACCATTTGGGACCCCAGTGACATCGATCCACTGACAGTCGAGGTCGCGGTGATAGACATCGGCCCAGCCGGCGCTGATGCCCTGGAATCCGCAGTCAGGGAAATTCGGCTCGCGCGGACCAGTTGAACCCGGTGGGCGCCACAGGTCGACGAGGCAGAAGGCCTGCTTGTGGCCTCGAGCGACGATGTTCCCCTGCATGTCAAAGAGCCGGTAATCGGCATAGTCCTCGAAATGGTAGTGGTTGTGGCACTGCGAGAACACCATCTCGGGGTTGCTGCGCGGATCTCCGAGGAAGAGATCCCCCGGGCCATGGTTCGGCGTGGTGCTGTTGAACTTGAGTAGCTTGCGCATTCCCGGAGCATTGACGCACCCCTCCTGCACCGCGCAATTGTCTTGCGCAAAGAACTTGTCCTCTACGATCCACGAGCCGCGTAGGTCGAGCTCGTCGACCGAGAGATCGGGCAAGGCCCCACCTGTCGAGAGTTCGCTGTCGCAGAGAAGCGGTTGGGTCGAAACCCGCTCGCCGTTTTCGAGGATTGCATTGACGTGGAACGTGAACGCAATTCGCCCGTTGCCAACGATGTCTGCCTCGTAAATAAAACTCTGCGTCTGGCCGGACGCAAGCCGACGCAAACGGCGCGGCGCCGGACCTCTCAAGTTGTTGGACTGTGCGGTACCGTTACTGCTGACTCCGTCAAAGAACGGAACGACCTCGTTGAGAGGGTCGCTGCTACGGTTGTTGACCGTAATTGTGATCTTGCCGTCCACACCGGGCCGGACACCACAGGAGCCAGTGAAGCGAGAGTTGTCGAAATCACCATTCGGACCGGTGCCGACACCACAGTCGACAATCCCCGTACCTACGTCCTCGCCGTTCGGTCCACTCGCGGAAGCGGAAACCGAAAAGCCAATCGCTCCGACGTCGGTCATGCGCCCACCCCACTCGAAGGAAACGGCGTTGCCCGCTTGCAGTACTCGATGGGTTCTCGGACTCGGGCCGGTCGGATCGAAAAACAATGCACCGCCCTCCGGCGCCAACCCCAATCGACTCGCGGTGATGTTTTCAACCGTGACCGTCGTAGTGTTGGTAATGATCATGGTCACGGCGATTTGATCGTTGGTCTGCCGGATACTGCAGTCCGCATGGAGGCGACCTTGGGGCCCCGGCTCCTGGCCTGGGCGTGGTACCGTCGGCTGAATCACCCCACGCGGTGTTCGCGTTGGACGGAGAATGATCGGCGTACGCGTCGGACGGCTTCCTGCACCGACCGGGGTGCGCGTCGCACGCGGCTGTATCGGTGTACGTGTCGCACGACCAACGATCGGCGTACGCGTCGGACGCACGCGCGGCGTCGAAGTTGCGCGCGCCGCAGCCGGTTGCGTGCGGGTCGGCCTCAAAGTCGGCCGGACATTTGGCGTCCTGGTTGGACGTGGTGTATCGGCCGCTGCCCGCGTACGGGTAGGCCTCTGGGTGTTCGTGGGTGCACGCGTACGCTGCGGTCGCGGCGTGTTTGTGGGTGCGCGCGTCCGCGGTGGACGCGGCGTATTGGTCGGCGGACGTGTCCGCTCGGGTCGAGGAGTATTGGTCGGCGGTCGCGTGCGCGTCGGTGCATCCCGACGCGGCGTATCTGTCGGACCGGGAGCGAAGGTGTCTCGGATTTGTGGGGTGTTCGTCGGCGGCGGTGTCAGGTCGCGCGGATCACCGACTGTGAGACGGCTGCAGTTGATGACCCCTGGAGTCGCCTCATCGCCGTCTTCCCAACGACCGGCGATCACAGCGGAAATGTCGACAAAGCCGTTGCCGAAGATCTCGCCCTTCCAGATGAAGGTCGTGGTTTTTCCCGGTAGTAATTCACGGATGAGCCGCGGGTTGGTTTGAATGAAGACCGAAGCATCCCCAACTCCCGAACCACGCAAGTCACCCGGCTCCAGGTTGAGCACGGACTGTTCCGACGAGTTCGTCACACGAACACTCATGGTCAGGCGCGAACGGTTGACCTGGATCGAGCAGGAGCCGTTCAAGTCTCCGCTGGTCGGGTGCGCACTTGCCGGACTGGAACTCAGAGCGATCACGCCGGCCAACAGCGCCAGCGCAGCGGTCCTCCACCTATGGCATTTCGCACGATCGTGTATGTGGTTCCCCATTAATTCCCCCGGAGACAAATCCAATTTGGACAACTGGTCCAGAATAATGCTCATTATGAAATTACACTAAAACGGCGCCGCGGGGGTTTGTCAATGAGTTTGTCTGCGCCAGCTATGGAGATCCCGCCGACTTGCCGGGCCTGTACTCATGGTACAAGCCCAAAAAGGGGTGTGCCGACTTCTAGCGCATCGCCAACTCGTGCTCCTGAAGTCGCCGGATCTCGTCGCGGAGATCTGCGGCTCGTTCGAACTCTAAGTCCGCTGCGGCCTTACGCATCGCCTTGCGTAGTTCCGTGACTTTCGCCGGTATATCCTGCACGGCGATGTATTCCCCTGCCGGATCAGCAATCTCTTCCATATCGACATAGTCGCTCTGGCCCGGGACTAGGGAGTCCGAGATCGCCTTGATGATCGATTGCGGTGTAATGCCGTGGGAGGAGTTGTATTCCTGCTGCACAACTCGCCGCCGCGCCGTCTCGTCGATCGCCGCCCGCATTGAGCCGGTGATTTTGTCGGCATAGAGCAAAACCTTGCCGTTCACGTTCCGCGCCGCACGCCCGATCGTTTGAATTAGCGAACGCTCCGACCGCAAGAAGCCTTCCTTATCCGCATCGAGGATAGCTACGAGCGACACTTCCGGCAGGTCGAGCCCCTCGCGCAAGAGATTGATTCCCACGAGGACGTCAAAGGCGCCGCGCCGCAGATCTCGGATGATTTCGACGCGCTCAATCGTGTCGATATCGGAATGGAGGTAACGCACGCGTACTCCGAGCTCGGTATAGTACTCGGTCAGGTCCTCGGCCATTTTCTTCGTGAGAGTCGTCGCCAACACTCTTTCCTTGGCTTCGGCCCGTATCCGCACCTCGTCGAGCAGGTCATCGACCTGCTGCCCGGCCGGGCGAACGATGATCTCCGGGTCGATCAGTCCGGTCGGGCGAATCAGCTGCTGAACGACCCTGCCCTCGGATTTGGTTACCTCGTAGTCTCCCGGTGTCGCAGAAACGTAAATCGTTTGCCCGGTGAGCGATTCGAATTCATCGAAGCTCAGGGGGCGGTTGTCGAGCGCCGACGGGAGGCGAAAGCCAAACTCGACCAGCGTGCTCTTGCGAGATCGGTCGCCGCGATACATGCCGCCGATCTGCGGCACCGTGACGTGGCTCTCGTCGATGATGGTCAGAAAATTTTCTGGGAAGTAATTGATCAAGGTGAGCGGCGGGTCGCCTTCGTTGCGACCTGTGAGGTGGCGTGAGTAGTTCTCGATCCCCGGGCAAAAGCCCATCTCCTCGAGCAACTCGAGGTCGTACATCGTGCGTTGCTCGAGACGCTGACACTCGAGCAGTTTCGATTCCGAGCGCAACTGATCTAAATGCACGCGAAGCTCTTCTCGAATCGCCCCGATCGCGCGCTTGCGCTGCTCCGGCTGCGTTACGTAGTGACTTGCCGGATAGATCGCTACCCGTTCGAGCTCGCGCAGCTTTTTGCCGCGCAATGGGTCGACCTCGGTAATGCGCTCGACCTCATCGCCAAAGAACTCGACCCGCAACGCCCGCGCCTCTTCAGACGCCGGAAAGATTTCGACAACGTCGCCGCGCACGCGAAACGTACCGCGATGGAAGTCGTAGTCGTTGCGTTCGTACTGAATGTCGACGAGCTTTCGCAGCACTTGGTCGCGGTCGGCATGCTCACCGACTTCCAGAAAAAGCAACAGCGCAAAGTACGCCTCCGGTGATCCAAGGCCGTAGATGCACGACACGCTAGAAACGATGATGACGTCGTTTCGCTCGAGCAGAGCCTTCGTCGCCGAGTGGCGCATCTTATCGATCTCGTCGTTGATCGACGAATCCTTCTCGATGAAGGTATCGCTGCTCGGAACGTAGGCCTCCGGTTGGTAGTAGTCGTAGTAGCTGACGAAATAGCGCACGGCGTTGTTTGGGAACAGCACCTTCAGCTCGCTATAGAGCTGCGCCGCCAAGGTCTTGTTCGGTGCCATGACCAGCGTCGGCCGATTCAGCCGGGTGATGACGTTGGCCACGGTGAACGTCTTTCCCGAACCCGTCACCCCCAACAAGACCTGATGCGGTTGCCCCGCAGCAAGGCCATCCGTCAGAGCATCGATTGCCGTCGGCTGGTCACCACTGGGCTCGTACTCACATACGAGCTCGAACTTTTCGACTTCTTCGGTCACGTCGCGTCCCGCTCGTGGTGTCATATCGCGTCCAGCTCCAGGTCTCACGTCGCGTCCAGCTCCTGTCGAAAAACCTTGGTCGCGTCCTCGATGCGCGCAAACTCCGCCGCATCGATCTGACCGCGCAGCAGCTCGGTGTGCAGGAATAGAAAATAGGTTTGGATCACGTCACGTCTGCAGTAGCGGTGGACAATGTCGTATTGGCCCTGTTCCCAGAGCCCCTGGACGTCAGCACCCGACACAGCGCCCTTGCCCGGTAGGCCGACCAACTTGGCCAACAGGTCGAGGCCTCCGCGCAACCGAGCCGCGCCGCGGTTCGACAAGATATCGTACAAGTCCCAATGCCTCTCGGCGCGACCGCGCAATCCCGACTTGGGCGAAAAATACCACGGCAAAGAGACCCGGTACTTCATGGCCCGCAGCTCCATCACCGGCCAATCGAAGATGCGCCCGCTGAAGGTTACCATCGTCCCATCAAAACGCTGGACGTCGTGCCAAAACGCGCGAACCAGCTCGAGCTCGCCGATCTCGTCTACGCGCAACACTTCGACGCGTTCCAAGACACGCCCCGGGCTCACCCAACCCAACACCACCGAAACTGGGCGGTGGACCGTCAGCGGCAGGAACCCGCCATCGTGTTCTTCGCGCAATTGCTCGTACGCGAGTTGTGGACTACCGGCGTTGGGCACCAGGGTTGCCGCCACCAATTCCTTGTCGATCTCCGTTTCGATATCGAAGACTAGGTAGCCACAGGCTGGGCCACGGCGCTTACCTGATTGATTCACGTTGCTTCTCCTTCGAGGCAACGCACCCAAACGGAACGTCCATCCTCTTGCTCTTCGCGTTGACTGCGCCGCACCCGAAAACCCGCCGCCTCCAACTTCCCGACAAATCCTTCGCGATAGGTATTCACCGAATCCGCCATCACGATCCGGCCACCTTCGCGCACACACGCCGCCAGTGCGACCACCAATGCATCCTCTTCCGCGGCGTCGTAAGCAACATCGGCTCCAACCACAAGGTCGAACACCCCCTTCATCGCAACGGTTCGCCAATCCATCTGCACCGTTCCAACGTCAACTCCATTGAGCGCGGCACTGCGACGCAACAGCACGAGCGGATCCCATTGCCAATCCGACGCAACGACGCGAGCGCCGCAATGTGCGCCGACGAGCGAGGGCAGCCCGAGTCCGCAGCCGAGCTCGAACATTCGCGCATCCGGGCCTGCAAGATCGCGCTCGACCAGCAATCGCGACAACGCCATCGCCGCTGGCCACAAGTGCATCCAATACGGAGGTTCAATAACCTCCCCCGCCCCCAGCAACGCATCGCAATCCACGTGCGGCGCAAGGTCGGGGATGCGCAGAATCGAAACCTCAATATCGTTGAATCGCAGCTCTAGTTGCTCTGTCGGCGCAACGGGGCTCAGACTCATTCGTAGCCTTCCGCCGCCACTTCATCTTCATCGAGACCAAAGAAGTGGGCGATCTCATGGACGACAGTGCGACGCACTTGGCGCCGGATCGACCAAGGTGTCCGAAACGTTCTCACCAAGGGGCGATAGTAAATGACAATACGGTCGGGCATTGCGTCGGTCAGCATCTCCGAGTCGCGCAGGCCGATTGGCACGCCGTCGAAGAGTCCGAAAATCGTATCACGACTCGGCCTTAGGCCGAGATCGCGGAGGTCTTCCGCGGTGGGCGCATCCAGCACTTCGATCGATACGTTGTCCAAGTACTGCCGCAACTCACTCGGGATCTCGGCAACCGCCTCTTCGACGATCTCTGCAAAGCGCTGCCGCGTCATGGGCAAGACCTTACAAGGTTTGCAAAACGAATGGCACCTATCGCGCCCCGGCGACAACGGCGACCCGATTGATTCAACCGGACCGGCCTGCGAGAGATGGCCCCATGCTGACGCGACACTCACGATACAATAAGACACTCGCACTCGCCGGTCTTCTCTCGCTAATGAGCCTATCCTGTGGCGGTACGGAAGCTGACCGACGTCCGGTCGAAATCCTCTATTTCGTCCAAGGTCCGACGAACGCAGAATTCGAAATCGTCGACCAGGAGGGTAACAGCGACTGTACGGCGCCCAGCCGCGAAGGCGTGCCCAGACAAATCCCAAGTCAAGGCTTCGGAATCCAGTCCAATGACGCGACTCACACTTTGACTGGCACGTTCCGAGCACCCCACTTCTTCGTCGTCGAGAACGAGCAACAGCCCTCGCGTATCGTGATCAGGAATCTTGCCGACGATGGCAGCGAACTCACAGTCAGACGCTTGTTCGGCTTCGGCACGCTCGACACCCTGTCGATTCCAGCCGGCGAGTGCAGATCCTTCAGCAACTTTCCAGACGCGAGAGAAAGTTCCGTCGAGGACAACGGCGACTTCGTGATGACGCCGCCTGGACAAGAGTTTCGGGTGGAAGTCTGTTCCCTGGCGATCGGGGCCGTGATCCCTCCAGACTTCCTATGCCAACAACTGCGCGAGGACGGCAACGCAGTCCGCGACGCCGGCGCTTCTTTTGAGGGGAGCTTTGGCGACTTCGCGGCCAGTTTCCTCACGAGTTGCCTCCAGATCGAACCGACCGAACAAATCAACTGCCGAACCCCGTCGACGTTCTACTTGAACCGCCCGCAAGACCAAATCAGTGCTTCTTTGACGCTGCTACCGCGGCAGAACGACGTGGTCCTGCAAGCAGACCTCTACCGCGGAGGCGTTCTACTCGACACCTCGCGCGACGCCCCGAGTGTGTCGGTTGTCAGAGACATCTAGCAGCCAGAATCATTGGCCAACAAAGACGTCCTGCCGTCCGAAATCGTCTTGCTAGACCAATCGGCGGTGGCGCCCTGTGGATAACCTGTGGATTGAGTCCAAATACGGCGCTTCGGCGAAAGGGCACAATCGTTCAGATTTGCCGTTGACGACGAGCTGCCCGCAAGCCCTAAAAAGCCAGACAGTGGTGAGGTTATTTGACAGCGTGACACAGACAGCAACTATCTGATTGGCCAACAAACCGCCCCTAAACCCCTGAGATTGCGGCACCTGTGGATATCGTTGGCATCCCCCAACGGTATCCACAGGCTTTAGGTGACTTTCGATTCACCACCTGACGGGTGCTAAATGATTAACCGTTGACCGCCTTGACGATCCGCTCAGCCGCATCGGACATGCTCGAGGCGGATTCGATATTGAGTCCTGAGGTCTCCAAGATCTTTTTGCCGATCTCTACATTGGTGCCTTCGAGGCGAACGACGAGCGGGTGTTGCAACTTCACCTGTTTCGCTGCTTCGACCACGCCGTTGGCGATGACGTCACACTTCATGATGCCGCCGAAAATGTTGACCAATACGCCTTTGACGTTCGCGTCTGAGAGAATGATCTTGAACGCCTCGGTCACCTTCTCGGTGGTTGCACCACCACCGACGTCCAAGAAGTTGGCCGGCTCGCCGCCAAAGTGCTTGATGATATCCATCGTCGCCATGGCCAGGCCGGCGCCGTTCACCATACATCCGATGTTCCCATCGAGCGCGATGTAGCTCAGGTCGTACTTCGAAGCCTGAACCTCTTTGTCGTCCTCTTCATTGAGGTCGCGCAGTTCGAGGATCTCCTTCTGGCGATACAGCGCGTTGGAATCGAATCCGATCTTGGCGTCGAGGGCGATGACGTCGCCCTGCTTCGTCAGGACCAGTGGATTGATCTCGGCGATCGACCCATCGCTGTCCTCGTAGGCCTTGTACAACGCCATCATGAACTTCACGGCCTTGCCGATCGACGCTTTCGGAATCCCGATCCCGAAAGCCAACTGCCGCGCCTGAAACGGCTGCAGCCCTACAGCCGGGTCGATCGACACCTTGAGAATCTTCTCAGGAGAGCGCTCTGCGACTTCCTCGATCTCCATCCCGCCTTCGGACGACGCCATCATATTGATGCGGCTCGTCGCCCGCTCCAGCACGATGCCGACATAGAACTCTCGATCGATGTCGCTCGCGGCTTCCGCCAGCAGACGTTTTACGACCCGCCCCTCCGGCCCGGTTTGATGGGTTACCAGCGTCTTGCCGAGAAGCTCTTGGGCAAACGCCTGCGCTTCCTCGGGGCTCTTGCAGACCTTGACGCCGCCCGCCTTTCCGCGTCCGCCGGCGTGGATCTGCGCCTTGACGACACAGACACCGCCAAACTCGCGGCATGCCGCCGCCGCGTCCTCGGGACTCGTGACTTCACGGCCATCTGGGACTGCCACGCCGTATTTCTTGAGAAGTGCTTTGCCCTGAAACTCGTGTATATTCATCTATACTCCGTTCGCCGCCGCGCCTACGCGGAAAGAAACTTCTCGGCAGCCGCGACCAACTCCCGCACGTGCGACACCGACTCGTCGAGCATCGCTCGCTCGCCGTCGGTCAGATCGACCTGGACCACGCGTTCGACCCCGCCCGCACCGATCTGCACCGGCACGCCTACGTAGAAGCCATCAACACCGTACTCGCCCTCGAGCAACGCCGCGCACGGTAGAATCTGCTTCTTGTCGTGCAGGTACGCAGAAGCCATCTGGATCGCCGCCGAAGCTGGCGCGTAAAAAGCCGATCCGGTCTTCAGCAGGTTCACGACCTCGCCGCCACCTTTGCGCGTCCGCTCCTCGATCGCCTCGAGCCGATCCTTGGGAATCAACTTGTCGATCGGCACCCCGCCAACGTGACAGAGGCTGCGGACCGGGACCATGTCGTCGCCGTGACCACCGAGAACGATGGCCGAGATACTCTGCACCGATACACCGAGCTCCATCGCTACGAACGTCCGGTAGCGCGCCGAGTCGAGCACGCCGGCCTGGCCGACGACCATATTCTTGGCGAAGCCGGTCACCTTCTTCATGGTCGTAACCATGGCGTCGAGCGGATTGGTGATGACGATCACAAAACTATCCGGAGCATTCGCCTTAATGCCGGTGGCGATCTCCTTCATGATCTTCACGTTCGTGCTGAGCAAATCGTCGCGCGACATACCCGGCTTGCGCGCCAATCCCGCCGTCACGATGCAGACATCAGCGCCCTGGATGTCCTTCATCTCGTTGGTGCCGCTCACCTGATAATCGAACCCTTCGATCGGGCCCGACTCGAGGAGATCCAAAGCTTTGCCCTGCGGCAGACCGTCGACGACATCATAGAGGACGACGTCGCCCAAGCCCTTCAGAAGGGACAGGTGGGCCAGAGTGCCGCCGATCGCCCCAGCACCAATCATGGCTAGTTTCTTGCGAGCCATAGTTAAACCTTTCCTTTCAATCTTGCGCGTGCGTCAGGAACCAAACCAATATGACATACGTGGTAGCTCCTTCAGCAGCAAGGGGATCAGCGACGCGCCGTTGGGTCGCGCTGCGACGGTCAGCTCCCCACGTGCATATGGGCAACGATCCGTGTTCTATTCCTCCCAACGACGCCAAGTGGGAGAGCATCCATGTCCATCGAAACGACCATCGAAACTACACTCGAAAAACTACAAGTGACCGTCGACGACGCGGGAGTCGCCACCCTACTCCTCAATGATCCCGAGTCCCGCAACGCGATGACTCCCGACATGGGCGAGGAGATGGTTGCGGCCGTCGAGCAGTTGCGCGCCAACCCGGACGTTCGCGTCGTCGTCGTGACAGGCGCCGGCCGATCGTTTAGCGCTGGCGGCAATCTCGCGATGCTGGCCCGCGACGCCGGCCTTTCCGACGACGAGGGGCCGAGCCTGAAGGGATCGCCGAAAGACTTCTACGGCCGATTTCTTTCCATCCGAAAAATTGAAGTCCCGACGATCGCTGCGATCAACGGCCACGCAATCGGCGCCGGGTTGTGTTTCGCTCTCGGCTGCGACATGCGCATCGCGGCGCGCGGCGCCAAAATGGGCATGACCTTCACTCGTCTCGGCATCCACCCCGGCATGGGTGCGACCTACTCCCTGCCCCGCCTGGTCGGCACGGCCGTCGCCGCCGAGTTGCTCTTCACCGGGCGCGTCTTCGACGCCGACGAGGCGGCCCGACTCGGCATCGTCAATCGCGTCGTCCAGCCCGACGATCTCGGCGCGGCCACGCAACAACTCGCCACCGAGATCGCAACCGCCGGGCCTATCGCGGTCCGCATGACCAAGCGCGCGCTCTACCTCGGGATCAACCAAAGCCTGGACGAGTCGCTCGACCTCGAGGGATTTCAGCAGAACATCACCTTTGGTACCGACGATGCCAAGGAAGGCATTCAGGCGATCATGGAGAAACGGGATCCGGTTTTCACCGGGCGGTGAACTCGCGGCGCTCGTAGGCCCGCTCAACAGAACCTCCCCATGGCGGGAGAGGCTCCTGCCGAGCCGCGCTTCGATTCAGAACACTGCTTCGCCAACCAACCTCAAACACACAACCTCCCCATGGCGGGAGAGGCTCCTGCCGAGCCGCGCTGCAATTCAGAACCGCTGTCAGCTTGAACTCGCTGCGCTCGTAGGCAAAGGCACGGGCAAAGGCACCGGCTTCGCGACGTCTTGCATTGCGGCTCGGCGGGAGCCTCTCCTTCCATGAAACTGCCTTCAATCCCCCGCTCTCACTGGCCCGGCCAAATGTTTTCCCACCATTTCTGCACCGGCGGACTCTCGGCCGACACGAAGTTGATCTTCTTGCGAATGTCGCCGACATCCCATCCGGTCAGCGAGGCCAACGTCGTCGCCTCGGTCTCCTGGCGCTTGCGCACGTTTTGCCAGTAGGACGTCGCCTGCTCGCACTTCGCTTCGCCCTTCCACGGGTGACGCAGTACGTAACGGCCCTGGAAGTTGCTGGTGTCGCCGGTCTCCTGAAACACCAGGTCGTCCGGGAAATGGTCGGCGTCATAGCGGACATGGAGGCGCGTTACATAGACCTGCTGCGGCCCCGGTTGCGCGACGCGGCCGCGCGGGATCGGTCCACCGCCACCGCCCTGCTGGCCGAGCCAGAAGACCCCGAGCTCGCGCAACTCGTCGTGCGACAACGGGTCGGCCGCGCACGGGTCGCACCAGCCCATGTTCCATGCGTACTCGAGGAACACCGCCTTCATGTCGTGCTTCTTTACCTGCGCGGCGAAGAGCCCTTTGTAGAAGTCGCCGAATTCGTCCTTCACGAAGAGCGGTACGTCCTGACCCGTAGGCAGACGCACGGTGCGGTAGTTCGTGGTTTCGACGCGTCCCTTCTGCGTCAGCACGAAGACAAAGAGCTCTTGCGGTCCGTCGGCATTCACCGTGCCCAAGCGAATCGGCAGCATGAACTTCGGCGTCTCGTACGCCACCTGCAGCGGGCGCAAGAAAGTGGCGCCGAGCTTGGCCTGTTCTTCGAGGTTCACCTTGGCGACGAAAAACCTCATCTGTTGCTTGATGTAGGAGCCGAGAACCTTCGAGGCGCCCTTCGGAATCCGGTAGCCACTTTCGACTAGCCAGGTCTCCAGGCCGTCGCTCTGCTTCGCCGATAAGATGACGATGTCGTACTCGCCAACCGTGTACTCGGCCTCGATGGTGACACCCAGTGATTTGGCCCGGGCGCCGCCGTCACTGTCGGCAAACGTGCTCGGCGCCGAGCCCCCCTGCATCGCCAGCGATTCGTAGACCCGGAGATTGCACGGGTCCGGATCGAAGTATTCGACCAATCGCGGAGCCGTATAGGCGTCGAGATGTTCGACGGTCGCCTTGTTGCCTACGTGGATCTGGCCGCGTTCGATAAATGTCGGTACCGGCACCACCATGGCGAACTCCGTCGGATCACCGCGGTAGTCGTTGACCATCGTCAAAACCGTCTTGTCGTCGTTGCGAGTGATCACGACCTTCGACGCGTCGTTGAACAACTCCGTGTCCGCCTTGGCCACATAGAATCCGCAAAACGCCAACGCCGACGAAGTGTGAGCAAGCAGCGTCAGTGCAGCTGCAATCGGAATGAATCGCTTCATTGGGACTCTCCTTACAGTATTGAAAAACCAGTTGTGCCTCCCATGGAGGGAGAGGCTCCTGCCGAGCCGCGTACCAACGCGATCAGGGGGTACGCCATGCCCTACCCCTTCACAATCTCGTCCACACAGAGGACGCATCACTCCGACCACAGCCCATCCCACCACTTCGGCGGGGGTGGCCCCTCCGCCGACACAAACTCAATCTTCTTGCGAATGTCGACCATGTCCCAGCCAGTCAGCGACGCCAGGGTCATCGCTTCCTTCTCCTGCCTCTCCCCTACGCCACGCCAGTACTGTTTTGCCTGATCGCACTTAGCTTCTCCCTTGAACGGATGCTGCAGCACGTAGCGGCCCTGGAAGTTCCCGGTGTCACCGGTTTCCTGAAATACCAGATCATCGGGGAAATGGTCGGCGTCGTAGCGCACGTGCAGGCGAGTGACGTAGACCTGCTGAGCCCCACCGCCACGGTTCGAATCCGCGCCAGACCAAAACACGCCGAGCTCACTCAGCTCAGCAGCGGACAGTGGATCGGCTGCGCATGGGTCGCACCAGCTCATGTTCCAGGCGTACTCGAGGAACACGACCTTCATGTCGTTCTTCTTCACCTGCTCCGAAAACAAGTCGCGATAGAAGTCACCGAACTCCGACTTCACGAAGAGCGGCACACTCTGCCCGGTCGGCAAACGCACGGTCCGGTAGTTTGTCGTCTCGACCCGCCCCTTCTTCGTCAGAACAAAGACAAACAACTCTTGGGGTCCATCGGCGTTTACCGTTCCCAATCGAATCGGCAGCATGAACTTCGGTGTCTCATACGCGACCTGCAGCGGGCGCAAGAAAGTGCCGCCGAGCTTGGCCTTTTCTTCGAGGTTCACCTTGGCGACGAAAAACCTCATCTTCTGCTTGATGTATGAACCGAGAACCTTGGAAGCACCCTCGGGAACCCGGTAGCCGCTGGTCCGCAGCCAAGTCTCCAAGCCGTCGCTCTCCTTGGCCGACAGAATCAGGATGTCGTACTCGCCAACGGTATACTCGGCTTCAATCGTCACCCCGAGGGAACGCGCCGACCCCTTCTTCTTGGCTTCGGCTTCGCGCCCCGCGTAACCCAGTAACCGCAAACGATCGCTCATTTCGAACCGTCGCTGGCATGGATCTGGATCGAAGTACTCGACCAGCCGCGGCGACGTGTACGCATCGAGATGTTCGACGGTCGCCTTGTTGCCTACGTGGATCTGGCCGCGCTCGATGAAGGTCGGAACCGGTACGACCATCGCAAACTCGGTTGGATCGCCGCGGTAGTCGTTGACCATCGTCAGCACCGTCTTGTCATCATGTCGCGCGATCACGACCTTCGACGCGTCGTTGAAAAGGCCGGTGTCGGCTTTGGCAACGTAAAACCCGCAGAACGCCAAAGCCGACGACGACAGGCCAAGCAAGATCGCGACACACGCAAATGGAAGCTTTCGATTCATAACCAGTCTCCTATGGGAGCTCCGGGCCGCGCATCAATTCACACGCCCGGTGCGGACTGTGCCGCGCCCGCCAAGATACGGTGCCAAGCCCCAGCCCGGAGGCGCGACCCGACGGAAAAAGCGTCCAGCAATAGGACCACTGAACGCGCTCGACGCGCCCGCATCGATCAGCGGGACGAGCGGAGCACAGCAAACCAACGACCAGATCAAGCCGTTCGGCCGATACAAGTAAAAGTGAACAAACATCGCCCCGGCCGCGACAATCGTCGCGAACAAAACGCGACCACGGCGGGTGGCCGGAGAGCTCTTCGGATCGGAGATCATGAAGAACGCAAAGATCAGCAGCGCTCCGCTCTGCATGTGGTGCAGCGGAATCGAAAGCGGATCGCCGAGCCAATAGGCCCGTCCCGTCAACATGCCGCCGTAGGCCATCAAAAACGCCGCTGTGATGTCGGCGCGCACCGCCTTGGTGACGACCACCGTGCCGATGCAAAGGATGGCAAAACCGAACAGAGCGGCGCTGCCCCATTGCCCAGCCGACACCCAAACTCCCGGCACCAGCAACGCCGTGGCGACGATCCCGATATTGGCGGGGTTGAAGATGTGACGCCCGCGCCAGCGAATCAAGAACTTGCTGCCGATCGCAATCACAGCGGCCAAGGCCGCGAGCTCGGGACGATCGGCGCGCAGGAGCAAGATTAGCGAGAGGCAGGTGATCAGCGGGCTGAGCGGATCGAACACCGCCCCGCGAGTGACCGAGGCAACCCACTGTGTCGCCAACCCCGCAACTAGAATCGCAACGGCGTTGGCAACCGATACATCGAGGTCGACTGCCGCCAGCCCGTAGATCAACAGAAACGACAGTGCGCCGATCTGAAACGGTCTTGGGTCAGTGTGGCTCATGAAAGTCATAGTGCCACACTCCGACGCGTCTCGAGCGGGGATGTTCAAGAGTTTACAATGTTTTACGGTGGAGGGTGTTTGGTGACTCGTGATTGGTGATTGGTGAGATCGCTTCGCAGGCATTGGTAGGCTGAAGCCAACCCGATGCCGACGATGCAGGCTCGCCTTGTGTCATCTCTGCCCCACCCGCAATATCGCTCGGAATGCGAGGAGGTGTGGGATGGGGAATTTGAAATTGAGGGCCTTGGTCATCTTGGTGACTGTGGCCGCGGCGGTACCCGCTGTGGCCGCGACGCGCTTTGTCGCAGTCGGCGGTACGGACGGCGCCAACACTTGCCTGGTCCAGGCCAGTCCATGCGCATCGATCCAGCATGCCATCGGCCAAGCGGTCGGCGGTGACGAGATCGAGGTGGCGGCTGGTAGCTACGTCGAGGGCCCCCAGATCTTGATCGACCGCGACCTGAGCCTTCGAGGGGCCGGCATCGGCGCGACGATTGTGACGCCATCAGCCGACACGACCAACACCGGTGACGGGCGCGGATGGTTCCTCGTCCAACCGGCCATTGTGTTCCATCTCGCCGACATGACGCTCGACGGATCGGGTTTCCTGATTCGTCAGGGCATTCGGCACCGAGGCTCTGGCACGATCGAACGCGTCGCCTTCACCCAGATGAGGTTCTCACAGTATGCCGGCAATGCAGTGGTCGCCTTCGGCGGCGCGGTCGACATCAGCGATTCGGTCTTCACTGCGATCGAACGAGTCGGCGTCCTCTACTTTGGTGTCGGCGTCAGTACATCAACGTTTCAACGGAACACGTACACCGGCAAGGGAACCGGCGATCACTTGGACTACATGCTCGACATTGGCAATGGAGCCACCGTCGACGCACTCGACAACTTCGTTTCCAACAATCTCGGAATCGCCGTCGACGGTTCGCGCTCCGGCGGCATTCTCATCACGACCCTCTCTGCTCCTGGAAGCTCGGCGCTCATCGAAGGGAATATCTTCGAGAACAACAACTGCGGAGTGATCATCGGCTTCGACGATACCGACCCATCCGGCGCTACCATCCGCTGCAACCGGTTCTCCGGCAACGACGACGGGATCGACGCCAGGGGAGCCGATGGCTCGCAGGTCAGCGCAACCATGAACACCATCGCCGGCAACAACCAAGGGATCAACGCCATCTTCCCGAGCGGATCCGTGGACGCCATGGGAAACTGGTGGGGCTCACCCGATGGCCCAAGCGGTGGCGGTTCGGGTTCCGGCGACACCGCCAATGGCCCGATCGACTTCAGCAACTTCAGCGGCCAGCCGGACAACTGCGCCCCGATACCGGATATCGATCTCACCAAAGAAGCCGATCCCCGCATCGCGGTCGTCGGCAGCACCGTCGTGTACACTCTCAGCTACTCCAACAACGGCCCCGCTACGGCGCTAGCCGCGGTTCTGCGCGAGACCGTCCCAGCCGGAGCCACCTTCAACGCGAGCGCCAGCACAGCCGGCTGGCTCTGCGCCGACGGCAGCCCCGCGGGAACGCCCTGCGACCTCCCAGTCGGTGACGTTGCTCCCGGAGACACTCGGAGTGTCGAGTTCGCAATCGATATCGCAGACAGAGCCGGCGGCGAGCTCATCAACCGTGTGACCTTTGAGGACACGCAAGGCGACATTGTGGAAACCGAAGTCAGCGTACCCGTCATCGAGGGCACTACGCCTGCCCCAGCGGTCAGCTGGCTCGGGCTGGTGGCAGCTACCTTGAGCCTTGTGATTGTTGGACGCCAACGGTTCCATCGGCTCCTCTGACGGGGGCTCGCCTTGCGGCGATGTGGCCGGGGTATTCCTCCCGGGGTATTCCTCATGGATAAGACGCGAAACATCCAATCGTGCGGCATCCGAGACGGTTGGGCGACAATACGCGATCTGCATACACAATATTTCGGTTGACCGCTTTCACTCCTTGTGTGCGTGTGGGCTAGTGGCAATGCAACCTGGGCGGGCGCCTACTCTCGGACCCGCGTCCTTGAGATGGAAGGAGGTATCATGGAGATCACGCGCGATATCGCACGGTCGTTTCTCATCGGTGCTGGAGCGCTCGCCTTGTTGGCTACCTCGGTAACCACGGCCGCGGCCCTGACGGATGCGGAGAAGTGCTCTGCGCAGAAAATGAAGGTTGCCGGCAAGTACGTGTTCTGCCGCGTGAAGGCGGCAGCCAAGGCAATCAAGACCGCCGCGACGGCGGACTTCACCAAGTGCGACGCCAAGTTCGCCGCCAAATGGGCGAAGATCGAAGCGAAGGCCGCCGGAGCCTGCCCGGCCGGCGCCGATCTCCAGGGCCTCGGCGACATCGCAATTGCCGACGCTGGGCTGATTGCCGGAACGGTGTCCGCGGCGCCACGCTTTCAAAACAACGGCAACGGTACCACGAGCGATCTGAACACCGGCCTGACTTGGGAGAACAAGTCCTACAACGACGATAGCGTTAACGACATCATCACTGGGTACACCTTCCAGGAAGTCGTCTCGGTTCACCTCGCTACGCTCAATGGGGCTTCGTTTGGAGGACACAGTGACTGGCGGTTCCCGACTCCGAACGAGATGCTGTCTCTGATCAACTTCAAAAACCCCGGAGAGATCAAGAGCTATCCCGAGTTCGATTTCAACTGTGACTTCGTCTGCAACATGGGAATATGCCCGTCTCCATCGTTCGACGCGATTACCTCGAATTGTGCGTTCTCTGAGTTGTGGGGTTCCGAAACTTTCTGGACCTCGACGACGAATCCGGAAGACTCGACCGAAGCGATTGCGGTCGCCAACTGGGGATTCATTCTCGAAACGGAAGAAAGGAAGACATCCGACCATCGCGTCATCGCGGTCCGAGGCGGCCGACGTAGCGATTGATCGGCTGCACAACAGTTTGGAAACTTCGACTTCCAACTGACCTCTGTACACGGTCATCGGCTTGTCCGACAATGCTGATCCTCGAGGTGCCGGTGATTCGTGATTGGTGAGATCGCTTCGCAGGCATTGGTAGGCTCAGCTCTTTGGGCAGCGATGGCGTTTGCCTCACGTTTCGCTCGTAGCATCCGCAAACAGCACGCCACCGCCGGGACGATACACCGCGCGACCATCACTGTTTCGGGGGTAAATTCTTCCTATGGTCGGAGTTCGGCCGACTCGATTACTGGAGCTCGCCTTTTCCGTTTTCCTCACCCAGGTCGTAGCCAAGGGCGCGCAGTCGTTCGAGAACTTCGCTCGGCACTGGAGGCACCTCGACCGGGTCGCCGGGCGGCGGCTCAAACGACGAGACGAGTTCCTCCAAAGCAGTGTCGAGCCGGGCGGCGATTTCGGGTTTTGAGGCTTGGATGTCACGACGTGTGTCGGTCGAAGAACTCAACTCGTACAACTCGCTCGAGTATCGCTCGTAGTCGATCAATTTGAACGGGTACTGGATGAGCGCTCGCATGTTGCCGAAGACGCGGTGCTCTGGGAGGCACCTCTTTCGTGCGAGTCCGAGCAAACGCAGCATTCCGGCCTTTGCGCCTTTGACATTCTCTGCCGTGTCGGAAAACTCCGCCAGGATCGACGGCCGCACTCCTCCAGTGTTCGCGACCGGAAGGCGGCGCCGAGCAAGGCGCTCGTCCATCGCCACACCGGCCCAACCGAGGATACTCGGCATCAGGTCGACGTGCTGCACGGGTGTGTCGATGGTCGTTGGCGCGGTATCGGGCAAGCCGTGAACGACCAGCGGCACAAGCAACAACTCCTCCCGCACGCTGTACTGGTGGCCGATGATCTGATTCTCCCCGAAATGGTGGCCATGGTCGGAGGTAGCAATCGTGATCAAACGCCGCTTTTCAGAGGCTTGCAGCTCGTCGACCAACCAACCGAGCTTTTCATCTGCGCGCCGCGCCCCGTCGAGATAGAGGGCGCGGACTGTCGCCAGCACGTCGGACAGGTCCTCCGCAGAGCACATCGATCGACTGTACTTGTCCGCCGCAGCCCTGGCTCGTTGCGGCGAAAAATCCGATGGCAGGAAAGGGTTCCCCGGCTGGTAGCGAAACGGACCGTGCGCATCCATCACATTGACGAACACGAACGCCGGCCGCGTCGGGTCGCGGAGTTTCAGAAGCTCGGTCATCCCGCGGCCAAAAACAGCGAGACTCTGTCGATGCTTGACCGTCACAAAGTGATCGAAGCCCTGGGTCATGTTGAAGGTGTCTGAGATCCAGTCGTTCTCACTCATCCCCAGAGTTTGAACGCCGGCCCGCTGCAACCGTTCAGCCAACATGTCGAGCGAGTCACTCGCCAGCGTGCGGGTCATTCCGACTGAGTGTTCGCTCGGAAACAATCCGGAAAACATCGAGGCGTGCGACGGCAGCGTCCACGGAGCGTTGGTGTAGGCTCGGCGGTACAGCAACCCGGACTTTGCCAACCGATCGATCGTCGGAGTGCTTTCTGTAGCCTTACCGTAAGCCGACACCGCGTCCTGGCGCGCGGTATCGGCGACGAACAGCAGGATCGTCGGCGCCGGCTGCTGCGGGGCACGCTGGCAGCCCAATGAGGCGAGCGCGACGAGAATACAGACCAACGCTGCAGCTCGGGTTGCACTAATAGTCGGGGTCGGCTCGGTCATGATCGGTAGGGCAGCTCCGCACCAACCAGCCCATATCGCCGATCGCGGGGCAGATGCGAGCGCAGCGCTAATGCCGCGATCGTCGGCCCACCGGAACCCTACCCCCAACCACCGGGAGGGAGAGGCGCCGCCGAGCCGCAATCACCCGGAACCCTACCCCCAACCACGGGGATGGAGAGGCGCCGCCGAGCCGCGTCACCCGGAACCCTACCCCCAACCCCCGGGAGGGAGAGGCGCCGCCGAGCCGCAATCCCCCGCAACCCTACCCGCAACCCCCGGGAGGGAGAGGCGCCGCCGAGCCGCGTCAGCAGCAGCCCTACCCCCAACCACCGGGAGGGAGAGGCGCCGCCGAGCCGCGTCACCAGCAGCCGGCACCCTCCCTGTCAATGTTGGCGACCATTTCCGCATTCCATGCGCAGCCCCGTTGCCATTGCTACCCTCGAACAGATGCCACTCCCCCATCGCAAGCGGCCGGCGCAATGGCACCCACCTCTCGTCGATAGGGACAGGGACAACCTCGTCTTCGTCACCGTCTGCACGAAAGGCCGGGCATCAGTGTTGGCAAACCGAGTCATCCACCACGAACTCGTGCAAGTCTGGTCGGACAAACCATCGTGGCTCGTTGGGAGATACGTCCTGATGCCGGACCACGTTCATTTGTTCTCCACGCCCGCGAGCCGGTCCTCAGTACCCTTGTCCGGCTGGGTCCACTACTGGAAGTCAGAGCTCACCAAGTCGTGCGAGATGGCCCGAGGCATTTGGCAACCCGGATGTTGGGACTCACGTCTCCGTACGAACGAAAGCTACGAGTCCAAGTGGGAGTACGTCAGGAACAATCCCGTTCGCGCGGGGCTCTGTGAAAACGCCGACGACTGGCTGTTTCAGGGCGAGCTTTATGTGCTCGGTAGGGACAGCACAAGCTGAACCGACACGGCTCGGCGGCGCCTCTCCCTCCCGCTCTATGCTGACGCGGCTCGGCGGCGCCTCTCCCTCCCGCTCTATGCTGACGCGGCTCGGCGGCGCCTCTCCCTCCCGGCATCCGGCTGCTCCGCCGGCTTCAGTTCAAAGTGACCCTATACCGCGGGGAGGACCTCAATAACCTCACTTCGTGATCTGAGTCACCATCCACGAGAGAAGAAAAAGGACATCCACTCGTCGCGACTTGATAAGTTATTGATTTTGGGCCTTTTCGGCGATGTTCAAGAGTGGGTGTCACCTATCTTCTCCGTCGACTCTTCATCGCGCGCTAATCCCCCTATTTTCGTGGAACCGAATGTCCAGGGTGAAAGTGTCACTCTTCTCCTCCCTCTTCTCCCCGCCACGCATTGGTCTTGAAGATGCTTCGTGGGGAGCGGGCACTCATGGTCGAGACACTGCCGACTCACGCCAGTGCCTCAGCTAGAACGTCGAATACGACGCGGATGCGGCGGCTCGTGCGGAGCTCGCGGTGGGTGACGAGCCAGAGGGGAACCGGAACCGGGCCGAAATCCGGTAGGACCTTCTCGACTTCCGGTGTGAGATCGCCGATCTCTTTGAACATCACGGTCATGCCGAGACCTTGCTTGACCATCTCCCACGCGGTGATGCCGCTCTCGGATGCATACTTGAGATTGGATCTAGTCAACGGCAGGCCCGATGCTTGAACGGCGGCGAGGTAGCGATCGCGCTGACCGCCGGCGACAAACACGGAATCGGCCAATTGAGCTACCGACGAGGGTCGGCCGTGGCGCTCGAAGTACTCGGGGGCGCCATAGAGATGGGCCGTACTGTCGCGCACTTGCTTGGCGATGAGATCCGGCTGCTCAGGGCGAACGTTGCGAATGGCGATGTCGGCTTCGCGGCGTTTGAGATCGCGGATCTGATTGGAGGCGACCACCTCGACCTCGATAGCGGGGGCCACCGAACGCAGATGCTTCAGCACCGGCGGTAGTAGATAGGCGGAAAAAAGGTCGCTGGCGGTTATGCAAACCTTCCCTTCGATGGTCTGGGATTGACCGGACGCCGCCAGCGAGATGCATTCCGCCGCCTCGCCCATGGTCTTGACGTGATCTAGCAGCTCGAGGCCCGCCTGCGTCAGCGACAAAGACCGCCCGACCCGTTCAAACAACGTGACGCCCAACTCCGACTCGAGCCCTGCAACCTGGCGCCCCAACGTAGGTTGGGTCAGTCCTAGGGCACGGCCGGCGGCGGATAGTGAGCCCTCTTCCGCCGTCACCAAAAAAGCGCGGGCCTGATTCCAGTCAAACGAAACGGTCTGCCATTTTCTGGTCTCCATGCATTTTCGCATATCAAGAGTACCAATTTTGGCAATTTACCTCCCGCTTGCGCATGGATACACAAGATGCCGAAAGGAAACCCCACATGACCCTATCGCTTGCACCCATTTCACACTATGCCGACGAGACGATCCCTGTATTCGCCAGGTGGTTTGGCTCTTGGCAAATCTCCCTCGAGCGCCGGCCGCTCAGCGTACCCGAGCTGACCCGCCGCTATGACCACTCCGCTCCAGAATGGAGCAAAACTCTCGATCGACTCGGGTTCCCGGACGCCTACGCAACCATGCTACGGCGGGTACTGTGTCACGAGGGTTCAGACGTGATCGCTGCCAACACACGTGTTTTGGACTGCGGTATCGGAACCGGCGCTCTGTCGGCCGCGCTGGCCCGCGTATCGCCCGCCCCCTTCTCACTCGACGGCATCGATATCTCACCACCTATGCTCGAGCATGCCGGTGCAAGCCTGCACGCAAGCGGAGTGAACGCAACGCTGCGTCGGGGAGACGTTTGCAGGCTGCCCTACAACGACGACTCCTTCGATATCGTGATGACAGCGCACGTACTCGAACACATCGTCGATCCGAGTATCGCACTCAATGAAATGGTGCGGGTTCTCAAACCCGGCGGCTTGTTCATCGCCAGCCTTACCCGTCGCTCGTTTCTCGGCATGATGATTCATTTGAAGTGGCGGACCCATCCGGTAGCGCCATGGCAAGCCGTACGCTTGCTGCGCGACAGCGGGTTGCAACACGTAAAGCAGTTCAGCTTCGAAGACACTTCGGTCTGCCGGCAATTCAGCGTGCCGTGTACCGGCCGAAAACCGCATTCGCACGAAACCGAAACCATTGACACCAAAACTACAAGCAGATCCCAATGAAGGAAGTCGCAGAGAAGTTACCCACCGCATACACCTCATCTCGAGGAGACATCATGAGCGAGGAGTCAGCGTTCTGGGACAAGATCGCCGAGAAGTATGCGGCGTCGCCAATCAAGGACATGGACGCATACCTGAAGACCATGGACCGTACCAAGGCGCACTTGTCGGAGCAGGACAGTATCCTTGAGGTCGGCTGCGGGACCGGATCGACAGCGCTGTTGTTGGCCGATCGCGTCTCGCACATCACCGCTGCCGACATCTCCGCCAACATGATCGACATTGGAAAGCGCAAGGCGCGGGATCAGGAGGTCGAGAACGTGACCTTCGTACGGGCGGCCCTACCGGATCAGACGCTCGAACCGGAGTCCTTCGACGCGGTCCTCGCGTTCAATATTCTCCATCTCGTAAAGGACCTCCCAGCCGTGGTTCGCAACCTGCGCGACGCACTCAAGCCGGGAGGGTTGTTCATTTCCAAGAGCGCCTGCATTGCGAATCGGACCCGGTTGTGGGCCGTACCTCTGTTCTTCTTGCGCCTGGCTGGCTTCGCGCCCTACGTGAACTTGTTGACCACCGCCGAATTGGAAGCGGCGATCTCGGATGCGGGCTTCGAGCTCGTCGAGACCGGCCTGTACCCGTCGCCGCGCAACCGGTTCATCGTCGCGAGGAAGGTGTAGTCCTTCGAGGTCGGAGACTCGTGAATGTCGAGGTCAGAGACGTGACATTTCGGCGCATCAGGACTGGATGATCCGTGCCTTTGCCGTTGCGCTGCTATTCATCAGTGCCCCGTTCGTCCTCTACTTCGGCTTCGGCGAGCTCCCGCAAACCCTCGACGAAAGTATCCCATCGTGTGCGCGGATCGTACACCTGGCCGTAGCGGAGCATCTGATTCGCCGTAAGTGATCTTGGAAACAAGAAGCACTCGTTGAAAGGAAATCCCATGAGTACTGTTTGTAATTGGACCGCATCGTTGATTGTGGGCTTTGTGATGACGGGGTGCGCTACCCATAACTACGACTTCGCGGCCGTGCCCAATGGGCCGTCACGTATCACGCGACTTGTGGATGACCTCGATCGGCTCAAGGTAGATGGGGATGCAGGAGGCGAGGAGTTATATGATGTCGGCTTCGATCCTCTCCTTCATTCACGCTTGCACGTCTTCGCCAAAGTCGATGAAGAAGACACGCCCGCTGCATTCATCGAGGCTGATATCGAGACGTGCTTGCCGCTGTTCGGCTTCGTCAATGGAAGTGTGAGTCAGTATGACGAGAACCAGCAACTCTTAACTCGGCACGACTTTGACTCGAATCTTTGGGGCGCGTTTCGAAATCAAACGGAGCTTATCGCGACTCGAGCAGGTCATCGAGCGAAGACGCGATACACATTCTTGTGGCTCTTCGGTTGGTGGGGTGAAGAGACATGGCATCCGGCCGCTGAGGCAGATCGCCCTAGCTGAGTTCGCGCGTTTCCAATCAGGGCTGCAGTCGTTTACGGCTCCTTCCGCCCCGATTGGAAACGATCCGATAACAGGTAGAACTCTCATGATTCTGAGGCGAACTTGGTGGGCAGGTCAGTATCAGCAGACCTCGAACGGATCACTGCTTCAGAATCACGACCGAAGCATTCGCGCCACGGCCAACGGTATGCGCCAACCCCACTTTGGCGCCCTGGACCTGCCGCGGTCCCGCTTCACCGCGCAAGTGCCGGTGAAGTTCGATGACTTGCCCGAGTCCCGACGCCCCTAGGGGTTCACCTTTCGAAAGCAAGCCGCCACTCGGGTTCACGGGAAGACGACCGGTCATCTGGGTATGGCCGGACGCGAAGAACGCTCCTGCCTCGCCCGCTCCGCACAACCCGAGTTCTTCGTACGAGTTGAGCTCGCGCGCGCTGTCGGTGTCTTGGACTTCGCAGACGTGGATGTCCTCTGGGCCGATGCCAGCTTCCTCGAACGCTGCGGTTGCGGCCAACGTCGTCGGCGGCGGCGCTGTGTCGTCGATCAAGCCGGCGAGCGGGGTGTGTTCGCCGAGAACCGAACCAGGGAGATGCGAGCGCAAGGCCGATGCTGCGATGGTCGTCCCACTGGCGCCGCGTCGCAATACGATCGCCGCCGCGCCTTCGTTTGGTGAGCACAGCATGAACAGTGTCAGTGGATCGCATACCATCTTCGAATCGAGGACCTGTTCAACCGTGAACTGTTTGCGGAACATCGCGTCCGGATTGTGCACGCCGTTGGCGTGATTCTTGACCGACACTTCGGCGAGCATGCGCCGCGTGACTCCAGACTCCAGCATCAGGCGTTGCGCGCGCAGTGCGAAGTACGCC
Source organism: Deltaproteobacteria bacterium (assembly GCA_029262455.1). Lineage (GTDB taxonomy): Bacteria > Desulfobacterota > Binatia > HRBIN30 > CADEER01 > CADEER01. The sequence continues at coordinate 59,721 of JAJCZJ010000104.1, forward strand.
GGTGTTACCGCCAGTCCCGCTTCCTCGCGCCACGGTTCGAAGAAGCTCGAGCGGATGATTCCGCGCGGCATCTTTTCCATGCCGAAGACCAGCACGGTGTCGTAGCGCCCCGACCGAATTGCGCCGACGCCGAGATCGAGCGCCGCGGCGCCGCTGGCGCAGCCCGCTTCGACGTTGACGATCGGCATTCCGGTCATGCCCATTGCCGTGAGAACTTTGTGACCCGCCGCCACCCCTGAGTAGACCGTGCCGCAATAGGCGGCTTGGAACCCGCCGCGCTCTATGCCGGCGTCCTCGAGCGCTTGCCGAAGTGCGTGAACACCGAGGTCGACGACGCTCTTGTCGTCGAAGCGGCCGAAAGGGTGCATCCCTACTCCGGCGATCGAAACCTCGACACTCATACCGTCGGCTCAGGTGCGAAGGCGTAGGTCGTCACTCGCTCGCCATCCTCGGCTGTGTGTAGCGGGCTGATGACAAGTTTCATCGTCATGCCGCGGTGAAGCTTGGCCAGATCGGGCTCGGTGAGTCGAGTCACGACGCGCAAGCCCTGTTCCAGCTCGACGATGCCGAAACCGAACGGAACTTGGCCCCGATACCCGGGCGGCGGGCGCAGCACGGAGGTGAACAACCACAGCGTCGCGCGCGGACCCAGCTCCGACTCAGTGCATTCTGAGAGCGAGCAATACGGGCAAGTATCGCCCTGCGGGAAATGGACGCGTTCGCAACCCGCGCAGTAGCCGCCGATCAGCCGCACAGCGCCATCGGGTCGCTCGCGGAAGAGCTTGTCGTTGACTAGCCGCATCAGCTTAGCACTAGGACTCGGGCTTGCCGGGCATTTCCTTGAAGTTGGAAACCTTCCATTCGTCGCCTTCGCGTCGGGTGTTGACCAGCCAGCGCATTGTAAAACGATCGCCACCCCCGAGCCGGATCGTTCCGTCGTAAACGAAGGAGACGCGGCCCTCGCCCTCTGGGACTTCTTCGGCCAGCGTGTACGAAACGCCAGGCTGCCTGGTCGAGGCGTCGACCTCCTGTTCGCCGACGAGGCGGATCTCCTCTTCGACCTTATGCTTCGCTAGACCTGTGCAGTACTCGACCGCGCCAGGCAGATTCATCCGCACATAGTGCTGGTCGAGAAACCTTTCGGCCACACCCTGCGCGGTGTCCGACCCGGCTTTGCAGCCACCCGCCAACAGCATTGCTAACAGCAGCACCCATCGATTCCGGCTTCTGGTTCTCACGGGTTATACCTGACCAGAATGCGGCGCCCGGCGCCAGAGCGCACGGGGGCGAGCAGTGGGTCACTTTGAGTTTGCCCTCGGCGCGAAGAGAGGGGGATGGGCGAGGGGTCGCCTAGCCGTTCCGGGGCCGAGGCGTGTTGCAGCAGCCACCTGCTGGAGTTGTACGCAGCTCGGCGGCGCCTCTCCCTCCCGCTCTATGCTGACGCGGCTCGGCGGCGCCTCTCCCTCCCGCTCTAATCATACCCGGCAAGGCGGCGCCACA